>NZ_CAJYHX010000001.1 GCF_913774285.1 uncultured Sphingomonas sp.
CCCAGGATACACTCTGTCCCTACACGACGCTCTTCCGATCTGCAGTTCGCCTACACGCCCGTGGCGGGCGAGAATGTCGTGGCGGTGCGCGTCTCGCCACCGCCGCACCCCGGCATCCCGCACGAGCAGTCGGTCGCGGCGGGCGTCGGCGAGAACGGCGGCCAGCTCGCGATCGACGGCCCCACCTTCGTCGCGACCGAGGGCTGGGACTGGATCCCCGGCATCCGCGATCGCAACACCGGCATCTGGCGGCCCGTGGAGCTGGTCGCGACCGGCGACGTCAAGATCGGCGACCCACATGTCGTGACCGACCTGCCGCTGCCGCGCATCGACAGCGCCGATATCTACATCACCGTGCCGTTCGAGAATCGCGGGAGCGCTGCGCAGCCGGTGACGATCCGCGCGGCGTTCGACGATGTGACCGTGGAGAAGACCGTCACCGCGCAGCCCGGCAAGGGCGAAGTCCGCTTCACCCCCGCCGAGTTCCGCCAGCTCGCCGTGCGCAATCCGAAGCTGTGGTGGCCGAACGGCTATGGCGACCCGGCGCTGCACGACCTCAAGATCGATCTCACCGCGAGCGGCCAGCCGAGCGACACGCGCGCGCTCCGCTTCGGTATCCGCGAAGTGAGCTACGATCTTTCGCTGTTCGACCATCTCGGCCAGCTCCGCCGGGTGAACGTGCAGACCACCGATGGCGGCCTGGCCGGCCAGCAACTGATCGACGTCCGCCACGAGGCGCTCAAGCGCAGCCCCACCGGCTGGGCTGAGTCGCTCACCCTCGCCGGCGAGACCTCCAAGGCGGTCACCGCCATTCCCGACGAGACGCTGCCCGAGCCGCATCTGGCACTCCGCGTCAACGGCGTGAAGATCGCCGCGCGCGGCGGCAACTGGGGCATGGACGATGCGATGAAGCAGGTCAGCCGCGAGCGGCTCGCCCCCTATTTCCGCCTCCAGCGCGAGGCGCACATGAACATCATCCGCAACTGGATGGGCAACAACGACGAGGAGGAATTCTACGAGCTTGCCGACGAGAACGGCATGATGGTGCTCAACGATTTCTGGCAGTCGACCCAGAATTTCCAGGTCGAGCCCGACGACGCCGCGCTGTTCCTGGCCAACGCCCGCGACGTGGTGGCGCGCTATCGCAACCACCCCTCGATCGTCGTCTGGTTCGGTCGCAACGAAGGCGTGCCCTATCCCACGCTCAACGAGGGGCTCGACAAGCTGATCCGCGAGCTGGACGGCACCCGCTGGTACACCGGCAGCTCGAACGAGGTGAACCTGCAGGGCTCGGGCCCCTACAACTACCGCAAGCCCGAGGGGTATTTCACCGATCTCGCCACCGGCTTCTCGGTCGAGACCGGCACGCCCTCGCTCTCCACGCTGGAGTCCGTCGCCGCGACGATGCCGGCCAAGGATCGCTGGCCGCTGTCGGACACGCTCGCCTATCACGACTGGCATTTCGGCGGGAATGGCGACACCAAGACCTTCATGGCCGCGCTGACCGGGATGTTCGGCCAGCCGCTCAGCTTCGAGGATTTCGAGCGCAAGGCGCAGATGATGAACCTCGAGACGCACAAGGCGATGTTCGAGGGGTTCCTGGGCCATCTCTGGACCAAGAACAGCGGCCGGCTGCTGTGGATGACCCACCCGGCCTGGCCGTCCAACACCTGGCAGATCTACAGCTGGGATTACGACACCCAGGCTTCCTATTACGGCGCCAAGAGCGCGGCCGAACCGGTGCACATCCAGCTCAACCTGCCGGACAACCAGCTGGTGGTGCTCAACACCACCCGCGACGATCTGCGCGGGCTGACCGCCAAGACGCGCGTGGTCAGCCTCGACAATGTCCAGCTGTTCGCCCGCACCGACAAGGTCGATGCGCGTGCCAACCGGGTGACCACGCTGGACGACGTGCCGCTCGACCGGCTCTATGCGGCCAGCCCGATGCTGCTCGTCGAGCTGACGCTGACCGACGCCAAGGGCATTCAGCTATCGCGCAACTTCTACTGGCGCGGCCGCGACGATACCGCCTATCGCGCGCTGGAAAGCCTCGCCTCGGTGCCGCTCGACGTGCAGGCAAGCACGCCCAAGGTCGACGGCGAGGACAAGGTGATCGCGGTCACCGTTGCGAACAAGGGCACCGTGCCGGTGCTGAACGCCAAGCTCACCCTGGTCGATGCCGAGGGCAAGCGCATCCTGCCCGCCTTCTACAGCGACAATTATGTCTCGCTGCTCCCCGGCCAGCACCGCGTGCTGAGCGTGCGCTATCCGGCGAGCGTAACCGCGGCGGCGCACCTCGCGGTGCGCGGCTGGAACGTCAACGCCGCCAACGTCGCCGCGACGGGGAAATAAGTCAGCGGCCGGCGGACTGCAGGTCCGCCGGCGTGCTGCCGGATGCCAGGTACAAGGCCACGCTGTCCGCCAGCCGGGCGCTCTTCGCCTGAACCAGCTGCACCGACGCCTGCGACGCGGCCGACGCGGCGTTGAGAAGCTGGAGCGTGCCGAGCGCGCCCAGCTCCACCTGCCGCCGCGTCATCGCCAGCGTGCGGCTTGCCGCTGCATCGGCGCGCGCGGCTGCATCCAGCGCGTCGGCATCGGTGCGCAGGCCTGCGATCGCATCGTCGACATCGAGGAACGCCTGCAGCGCGGTTGCGCGATACTGCGCCTTGGCCTCGTCGAGCGCAGCTTCCGCCGCCCGCTGCTGGTGCTTGAGCTGGCCGGCATGGAAGATCGGCTGGGTGATGCCGCCGACGATCGAGAAGAACGGGTTGCCGTCCTGGAACATGTCGAGGAACTTGGTCGCCGAGCCGCCGGCATTGCCGCTGAGCGTGATCGACGGCAGCCGCGCCGCGATCGCCGAGCCGACATCGGCGGCGGCACCGCGCACCTGCGCCTCGGCCGCGCGCACGTCCGGGCGCGCCGCGACGATGTCCGCCGGCAGCGCGACCGGCAGGCTGGCGGGCAGCTGGAGCTCGGCGAGCATCGGCAGGTCGCCCGCGGTGCCCGGCGCCTGGCCGGTCAGCGTCGCGATCAGCCCCGCCTGATGCTGCGCCTGGCGGAGCAGCGGCGGCAGGGTCGCCTCGATCGTGGCGAGTGCGGTCTGCTGCGCGCCGACGTCCGCCTCGCCGATATCGCCGAGCTTGCGGCGCTTCTCGAGCAGGTCGACCAGATCGCGATTGTCGCGGATCGCCGATTGCGTCGCCTCGATCTGCGCCTGCAGCGCGGCATGCTGGATCACCGCCAGCACCAGATTGGCGATCGCGGTGGCCTGCGCCGCATGCAGCCGGTGCGCCGCCACGTCCGCCGCCGCACGCGCGGAACGGACCTTGTTGCGCCCGGCACCGAACAGGTCGAGCGGATAGGCGACGGTCAGCTGGGCAGTGTGCAGCGTGTAGAGATAGTCGTTCTGATCGGCGAGCGGGCCGGACAGCGCCTTCGATATCCGCGTGCGCTGCGCCTGGTAGTTCGCATCCACCTGCGGCCCGGTGCTGCCCGAAGCGGCTTTGGCCAGCTCCTGCGCCTGGCGCAGATTGGCCTCGGCGGCGGCAAGGTCGTTGTTGTGCGCCAGCGCCTGCGCGACGAGCGCATCGAGCCTGGCGCTGCCGAAGCCCTGCCACCAGTTGGGCACCACTGCCGCACCGGCGACCAGCTGCTGCGCAGCACCGCTCACCGGCGCGATCGTTCCCGGCGCCTGCGCAGGCGGCGTCGGCACGGGGTTGGTCAGGTCGTGCGGGCCCACCGTGCAGCCGGCGAGCAGGACGAGCGGGATCATGGAAGTGCGGCGCATCATGCCTGCTCCGTCGGGGTGCCGTCGACATGGTGGCGACGGACGGTGTGGCCATGCGCACCCTGGTGGCGCGAGAACTTGAGGATCAGCGGCGGCAGCACCAGCAGGATCAGCAGCGGCGCAAGCGTCATGCCGCCCACAACCACCAGCGCCAGCGGCTTCTGCACCTGGCTGCCGATGCCGGTCGACATCGCCGCAGGCAGCAGGCCGATCGCGGCGGCGAGGCAGGTCATGATCACCGGGCGCAGCGAATGCTTCACCGTCGCCGCCATCGCGGCGGTGTGATCCATGTCCTCGTTGACGTTCTGGTTGAACGTGCTGACCACCAGGATGCCGTCCATCACCGCGATTCCGAACAGCGCGACGAAGCCGATCGCGGCGGAGATGCTGAACGCCGTCCCCGTCAGCGCCAGCGCCAGCACCCCGCCCACCATCGCCATCGGGATGACGCTGAACGCCAGAAGCGTGTCGCGGATCGAGCCGAAGTTGGCGAACAGCAGGACGAGGATCAGCACCAGGCTGATCGGCACCACCACCTCCAACCGGTTGACCGCGTTGGTCAGGTTGCCGAGCTCGCCGGCCCACTCGAGATGGTAGCCTGGAGGAAGCTGGACATGCTTGGCGATGCGGGCCTGCGCCTCGCCGATCGTGCTGCCCAGATCGCGTCCGCGGACGCTGAACTTGATCGGGACATAGCGCTCCTGATGCTCGCGATAGATGAACGACGCACCGGAGGTGAGCTTGACGGTTGCCACTTCGGACAGCGGGACCTGGATGATGCCGTTGCCGGTCGGCGACGGTGCACCGATCTGGATGCGGCGGATCGATTCGATGTCGTCGCGCTGCGCGGCATCGAGCCGGACCACGATCGGGAAATGCCGGTCGGTCGACTTCTCGTACAGATCGCCGCTCGACTGGCCGCCGACCGCCGCAGCGACGGTGGAATTGATGTCGTCCGGCGTCAGTCCGTAGCGGGCAGCGGCGGCGCGATCGACGTCGATTCGGACGGTCGGCTGGCCGAGCGAATCCGAGATGCCGAGGTCGGCGACGCCCTTCACCTGCGCCATTTGCGCCTTGATCTGGTTGGCGATCGATTCGAGCGTCTCGAGGTCGCTGCCATAGATCTTGAGCGAGTTGGAGCTCTTCACCCCCGACGACGCCTCTTCGACGTTATCCTGGATGTACTGCGAGAATTCGAACTCGACGCCCGGGTACTTCGCCTGCAACCGGGCCTGGAGCTCGGCGGTGAGCTTCTCCTTGGTCACCCCGCTCGGCCAGCTGTCGAAGGGCTTGAGCGGAGTGTAGAATTCCGCGTTGAAGAAGCCGGTGGGGTCGGTGCCGTCATCCGGGCGGCCATGCGTCGAGACGACGCGATCGACCTCGGGATAGCTGGCGATGATCTTGCGGATGCCGTTCACCGCATCCTCGCCCGCTTCCAGCGAGATCGACGCCGGCAGGCTGGCGCGGATATAGAGATTGCCTTCCTCGAGATGCGGCAGGAATTCGACGCCGAGCACACGGATCGTTGCGAAGGAGCCGAGCACCAGCAGCCCGGCGAGCGCGAAGGTCAGCACGCGATTGGCGATGGCGAAGGAGATGGCGGGCTCCAGCACGCGGCGGATCTGCCGCACCACGAACGTGTCGACCTCCTTCAGCTTGTCCGGCAGCAGCAGCGCGGAGAGCACCGGCGAGACGGTGAACGCCGCGAGCAGGCCGCCGGCGATGGCATAGGCATAGGTCTTCGCCATCGGGCCGAAGATATGGCCCTCCACGCCGGTCAGCGTGAACAGCGGCAGGAAGCTGGCGATGATGATCGCGGCGGCGAAGAAAATGCCGCGGCTCACATCGCTGGAAGCGTGCAGGATCGCCGAGAAGCGGTTGGCGGGGCTCGCATGGATCCGCCCTTCGGAGATCGCGGTCGATCGGTCCGCCAGCCTTCGGAAGATCGCCTCCACCATGATCACCGCGGCGTCGACCACGAGGCCGAAGTCGAGCGCGCCGAGCGACAGGAGGTTCGCCGATTCGCCCTGGATCACCAGGATCAGCACCGCGACCGAGAGCGCGAACGGAATGGTGATCGCGACGATCAGCGCGCTGCGCAGGTCGCCGAGGAACAGCCACTGCAGGATGAAGATCAGCAGCACACCTTCGAGCAGGTTGTGCATCACCGTCTTGGTGGTGACGCCGATCAGGTCCGAGCGATCATAGATGCGCTCGATCTTGACCCCCGGCGGCAGCACGCCGCTGGTGTTGATCGCCTCGATCTCGGCCTTCACGCGGTTGATCGTCGGCAGCGACTGGGCGCCGCGCTGCATCAGCACGATGCCCATGACGATGTCGTCGTCCTGTCCCTCGCCCGCCACGCCCAGGCGCGGCAGGTTGCCGATCTTCACCTGGCCGACGTCGCGCAGCAGCACCGGGGTGGTGCCGGCGGTGCCGACCAGCACGTTGTTGATCGCGTCGACCGACTGGATCAGGCCCACGCCGCGGACGATCGCCGCCTGCTCGCCGAAATTGACGGTTTGCCCGCCCACATTGGAATCGCTCTTGCCGATGGCGCTGAGCACCTGCGGCACGGTGATGCCGTGCGCGGTCAGCTTGTCCCGATCGAGCTGGACTTCGTAGGAGCGCAGCTTGCCGCCCCAGCCGGTTACGTCGATCACGCCCGGGATGCGCTTGAAGCGGCGCTGAAGCACCCAGTCCTGGAGGGTCTTGAGGTCCATCACCGAATAGCCGCTCGGGCCGGTGAGCCGATAGCGGTAGATCTCGCCGATCGGGCTGGTCGGCGAGATCAGCGGCTGCGCGTTGCCCGGCAGGTTGCCGAGCTGGGACAGGCGGCCGAGCACCATCTGCTGGGCCTGTTCGTGCGTCACGTCATAGCTGAACTGGATCTTCACGTCGGACAGGCCGAACAGCGAGATCGAGCGCACTGCCGTCAGGTGCGGCAAGCCCGCGATCGCCACTTCGATCGGGGTGGTGACGTTGCGCTCCATCTCCTCGGCGGAGATGCCGTCGCTCTGCGTCACCAGCTCCACCATCGGCGGCACCGGGTCGGGATAGGCCTCGATGTTGAGGTTGAGGAAGCCGAGCACGCCTGCCGCGATCATGCCGATCAGCAGGGTGAGCACCAGCATCCGCTGGCGCAGCGCCATTTCGACGAGGCGGTTCATTCGCCGAGACCCGCCTCGTTGACGAACAGCGCGCCCTTGGCGACGATCCTGTCGCCGGGATTGAGGCCGCTGAGCACGCGGGTCAGCCCGCCGTCGGTTTCGCCGATCTGTACCGGCCGGCCATAGATCAGGCCGTCCTTGGCCTTCACCCACACGCGGGTGGTGTCACCCTCATGGATCACCGCGACCGCGGGCACGAGCACGCCCTTGCCGTTGTCGACCGGGCGGCGGATCGTGAACGACGCGAACATCTGCGGCTTCAGCTCGCCGCCCGGATTGGCGATCGTCGCGCGCACCGGCAGGCGATGCGTCGTCGGATCGAGGCCGGCGGCGACATTGTCGACCGTCGCGGTAAATTCGCGGCCGGGCAGCGCCGGAGTGGTGACCACCACCTGATCGCCGACGCGGATGCTCGCGGCTTCGCTTTCAGCGAGCTGCGCGACGAGCCAGACGCGCGCGGGATCGGTGATCGTCATCACCGGCGTTGCGCTGCCGCTGCTCAGGAACTGCCCCGGCGCGACGTTGCGATCGGCGATGATGCCCGAGACCGGCGCGCGGTACACGGTATAGGCCGAGGTGCCGACACCTTCGGTCTTGCCGAACAGTGCGAGCCGGTCCTGCGCGGCGCGCTGGGCCGACTCGGCCTGGCGGGCAGCGGACTGGGCGGCGACGAAGTCGGCCTGCGCCTGGAGATAGTCCTTCATCGCGCCGCCGGCGGTCTCGTAGATCGCCTTCTGCCGGGTGACGTTGCCCTGGGCGATGCGCAGCGCCTCGGCCGCGCTGGCGCGCTGGGCGCTTGCCGCGAGCAGGGTATTGCGCGCATCGATCAGCTCGGGCGAAGCGATGCGGAGCAGCGGCTGGCCGCGCGTCACACGCTGGCCCGGCTCGACCAGTACCTGGAGCACCTGGCCCGAGAAGGGCAGCACGATCGGTGTGCTGTGGTCGCCGTCCGCCTGGATCGAGCCGCTGGCGCGGACCAGCTCGACATTGGCGCCGCCTTGGACGGTGGCGAACTGCAGCTGCGCAAGCTGCTGCCGGGTCGGACGGAAGGCGCCCGACGGCACCGGTGTTTCGGGGACGGGCTTGGGGGTCAGCGCCGCCTTCACGACCATCGCCGCCACGAGGATCGCCACCACCGCGATCACGATCGCACCCACCAGCAACCCTTGCGAGCGCGTCGTCATCCGGCGCGCTTCGGGCAGGGGGTTGCTTTCCAAATTATGTCCAGTCACCAGAACCACCTCTCGGGTGCAATATAGCAGACACACATCCGTTGCGGTCGATGCTGCACCGCGCCATTATTGGACCCGACTGACAGGAAGCTTACGGGAAGATGAAAACGTGCGGGTGCTGATCATCGAGGACGACCAGCCGCTCGCCACCGCGCTGACCGAAGCGCTGAAGCGGCGGGGCGTGCAGAGCGATGTCGCTGCCAATATCGCGGACGGCCGCCAGATGCTGGAAGCGGCACGCTATGCCGCGCTGCTGCTCGATCTCGGGCTGCCGGACGGCGACGGGCTGGCGCTGATCCGCAGCCTGCGCGCGCAGAACGACCCGATTCCGGTGATCGCGGTGTCTGCCCGCAGCGCGCTCGATGCGCGGATCGCCGGGCTGAACGCCGGGGCGGACGACTATGTGGTCAAACCGTTCGATGTCGACGAACTGACCGCCCGGCTCCACGCGGTGCTGCGGCGGCAGGGTGCGCTGGCCGGCGCCGAGCTGCGCTTCGGCAATGTCCGCTTCGACACGGTTTCGGGCGACCTGACGGTGGGCGATGCCGCCGTTCTGCTCACCGCCCGCGAGCGCCAGTTCGCCGCACTGCTGCTCCGCCGCTTCGGCCAAGTGGTGAGCAAGCAGTTCGCCGAGGACCAGCTCTACGGCCTCACCGAACCCGTGGGCTCGAACGCGCTCGAGGTGCAGGCCTATCGGCTGCGGCGCAAGCTGGAGGCGGCGGGCGCGACGCTGCGCATCGAGACGATCCGCGGCGTCGGCTACATGATGCGCGACATCGCCGCCTGATGGCGGGGCAGCCGGCCATGCGATAGACCGGCGCAATGAAATTCTGGCCGCGCTCGCTGATCGCCCGCATCCTGCTGCTCGAACTGGGCGCGATCGCGATTGCGGCCGTGACGCTGCCGATGCTGCTCACGTCCTTCCTCCGCACCGAGGCCCACCGCTACGAACAGCGCATTCTTGCCGAGCAGGCGCGGGCGATCGCCCGGGGCATCGGCGGCGGCCCGAACGGCCCCGCCGTCCGGCTCGCTCCCGCAATGGTCCGCCTCTATGCCTCGCCCTATGACGGCCGCGCCTTCGTCGTCGTCGATGCGGCAGGCCGGACGCTCGCCGAGAGCCCCTATGCCGATCTTGTGCCCTGGCGAAACGCGCCGCGCGCGGCCGAGCAGGTTCCGTTCCGCGCAGGCGCGTTCGTGGGCGTCAGCCAGCCGGTGCGGGTGGGCCCTACCCGCATCTGGGTCATCGTGACGCAAGACCGCACCGGCCCCGGCGCCATTCTCGACGATGTCATCCATGGCTTCATCCGCCGCTATGATCCGGTACTGATCTCGATCCTGCTGCTCCTGCCGCTGATCAACAGCGCGCTGATCGCCCGACTGTTCTTCGCCGTGCGCGGCGCCTCGCGCCAGGCTGCGGCGATCGGCCCGCACAATCTCGATGTTCGCATCGAAGAAGCCGGCCTGCCGCTGGAAGTGGCGCCGCTGGCCCATGCCACCAACGATCTGCTTGCGCGCCTCCAGGCGAGCTTCCGCAATCAGTCCGAGTTCGTCGCCAATGTCGCGCATGAACTGCGCACGCCGCTTACCGTGCACCGGGTAGAGCTCGAAGGCGTGGCGGACCCCGTCCTGCATGCCCGGCTGCGCGACTCGGTCGATCGGCTGGGCCATGTCGTCGCCCAGCTGCAGGATCTCGCGGCGCTGGAGGTGGCAGCCGAGGACAGCTTCGAGACCTTCGATGCGCGCCTGCTCGCGCAGGAAACGATAGGACTGCACGCACCGCAGATCTTCGCCGCGGGCAACTCGATCGCGCTCGACGCGCCGCCCCGCCCGGTGTCGATCCGCGGCAACCGGGTGCTGGCGGGGCTCGCGCTGGCCAACCTCATTACCAACGCCAGCCGCCACACGCCCGCCGGCACCGCAATCGAGGTGCTGGTCGCGCCCGACGGCGTGCTGATGGTGAGCGATGATGGACCGGGCATCGCCGCGTCCAACCCCCAAGATGCTACCGAACGCTATTGGCGGGCCGACCATCAGCGCTCGGACGGCGCCGGCCTCGGCCTGTCGATCGTCCGCCGGATCATGGACGTGCACCATGGCAGGCTGGTGGTGCAGAGCCGGCCCGGCGAAGGGACTCGCGTCTCGCTACGCTTTCCGCTCGCCCCCGAGGCGGCGGTCACCAGCCCGTCGTAATCCCGATCCGCACGTTGCGCGGCCGCAGCGGGGTCAGCTGATCGCGCAGGCCGAGGCTGAACGGATTCCCGAACGCGAACTGGTTGGCGCGGCGATCGGCGAGGTTGTTCAGCGTTACACTCAGCTCGGCCCTTCCGATGCGCAGCGCAGCGAAGGCGTCGGCAGTCCAGTAGCGCCCCTGGCTCACGTCGAGAAAGTCTCCCGTGCCGAGTACCGAGCGACCGGTATAATCGGCCGAGAGCCCGATCCGCGGCTGCACGCGCGATTCCTCCCACGCATAGGAAAGGCCCGCATGCGCCGCGAAGGGCGGCGTCTCGGGCAGGCGCCGGTTATTGCGCTTGGAGAGGTCCGCGATCGGCCCTTCGACATGATTGTCGGTGAACAGGAACAACGCCTGCGCGCGCAGGCCGCGCACCGGCACCCAATCGAGATTGCCTTCGACCGTGACGATCTTCGCGTTGCCGATATTGGCGGTATAGGGCTGGCCCAAGCGCGTGATCAGATCGGCCTGGACATTTTCCCACCAGGCGGCGGAGATGCTGCCTGAGGCGGCGAGCCCCGTTGGACCACGCCGCAGCTTGCGGATTCCTCCCTCCGCCACCGTGATCGCGTCGGACTTATAGTCCGCCACCCGGCCGATTCCCGGCGCCACCGCGAGACCGCCGGTGCGGTAGCCGGTCTGGAAGCGCGCGAACAGCGCGAGGTCGGATGCCAGCCGCCACGAGGCGGCGAGGGTGGGGTCGAAGCGCTGCGTCAGCCGTCCCTTGACGAAGTTGGACGGGCGGGCCTGCGCCGAGGGATCGCCATCGGTGCGCGCGCTCGAATAGCGCCCTCCCGCCGTTATCGACAGATTGGGCGTGAGCGCAAAGGTCGCCTCGCCGAAACCGGAGACCGCATTGGTGACGTTGGTGACGCCGACGATGCTGACGTCGCGCCCGGTCTGGGCGACGCTGCGAGTCAGCACGTCGCGGTCGCTGACCAGCGTAAAGCCGGCGACCCAGCTGTTGCCGTTGGTCAGCGAGCGCGACAGCCGCGCCTCCTGGCTGAGCAGTTGCTTGTCGTGATTGGCGCGGTAGATCGTCCGCGGCCCCAGCACCGCGCCGCGGGCATTGCGCTGGGTCGCATCGAAGATCTCGCGCGTGTCATAGCCCGTGATCCCGCTCGCGGAGACGAAGCGGAGGCCGCTGTCCCAATCCTTGCTGACCACCAGCCGGCCGAACAGCAGCCGGTTGTCGAACGGCTGGGCAAGCAAGGTGCGGCGCGCGAGCATGCCCTCGGCGCGCTCGGCATATTGGCCGTCAGCGGCGTCGATCCACTGCCCTGCCCCGCTCGCCTCCACCTGCCAGCTGTCGCCGGGGGCGACCCGGATCGCCGCGCGCAGGCCGCCCGTATTGCTGCGGTTGACGTCACGGATCCTGCGGTCCTCGTCGCGCAGATAGCCGCCGTCGCGGATGTGATAGCCCACCAGCCGCACCCCTGCCTTGTCCTGCAGCAGCGGCAGGTTGAGCATGCCGGCAAGGTCATAGCCGGGCTCGGCGCCGCCTGTTGCGGTGATGCCCACCGTGGCAGCCGTCGCGACCTCGTGCAGGTTCACCGGGTTCGAGGTGAGCCGGATGACGCCGCCGATCGCCCCCGAGCCATACAGCGTACCCTGCGGCCCTTCGAGAATTTCGACGCTGGCCATGTCGTAGAGCCGCAGGCCCGGCTCGGGGCCCGAATAGTTGAGCTGGACGTCGTCGAGATAGACGCTGGTCGGTGCCTGGGTGCTGCCGTTGAAGCTACTGTCGGCAATGCCGCGGATGAACACCTTGTTGCGACCGGCGCCCAACTGCGTGCTCTGCAGGATCGGTACCTGGTGGGCGGCGTCGCTCAGCGTACCGGCGGCGGTGCCCGGCAGCGCGGTGCGGTCCGCAACCTGGGTCAAGCTCCCCGGGTAGCGGAGCAGGGTGATGCGCTGCTTGCTGGCGGTGACGACGATGTCGGGATCCGGGGCCGGGGGCGGCGGCGGGGCGACGCGCGGCGAGGCCGGCGTCGGCTTGCGCACGGTGGGCAGCGGCCCGCGTTCGATCCTGTAGCCGCCGCCCGCAAGGCGTCGGGCCCGATACCCCGTGTTCCGCAGCAACTGTTTCAGCGCGGCATCGATGCTCAATGCGCCACGAACGGCAGACGTGCGGACAGACCGCAGCTCTGCGTCGGTGCTGACGATGTCCGCACCGGTCTGGCGCGCCAGCTGGCCTATGGCGACGTCGAGCGTGGTGGCCGGGAGCGAAATCGTGCTGCGCTGGGCGCGTGCAGGTGCCCCCGGCAGCGCCAGGGCAAGCGCGAGGCTAAGGGGCGCTAGGCCCCTGCTCCGCCATAATCCACCGCCCCCCGTCACGACGCCACGTCGCCCCGATCAATTCGGCAAGACGCGGCACATCGCGATCGGCGACGCCCGAGAAATGAACGACACCGGTGAACGGCCTTTCCGACAAGGTGCCCCGCAGGGCGATATCGGTGCCGTAAAGCCGTTTCAACGCCCCTGCAACCTCATGCAAGGGTTGACCGGCAAAGCTCAGACGCCCGCTGCGCCAGCCGCCGACCAATGCCGGCGCCACGCGGGTGCGCGCGACCTCGCCGCCATCGCCGCGCGCCGAAAGTGCGTCACCCGCGCGCAAGGTCACCGCCGCGCTGCCCGGCTGGAACGCCACCGATCCTTCGGACACGGCGACGCTCATGCGGCCGTCGAGATGCGTGACGTTGAATACCGTGCCCAAGTCCTGCACCGCGACGTCGCCCACCTTGAGCGTGAACGCCGCCGCCGAATCGTGGCGGACATGGAAGAGCGCCTCGCCGCGATCGAGCGTGGCGACGCGGGCATTGGCACGATCCAGCGTCAGCTGGGTGCCGCCGCTCAGCTCGATCCGGGTGCCGTCGCCAAGCGCTACCGTCCGCCGCTCGCCATCGCGGGTGGCGACCTGATAGGTCTGCGCGCGCGGCTGGATCGTCGGAACGACCGCGAGCGCGAGCGCTGCCGCAGCCGCGGCGCCGCCCGTCCACCAGAGCCAGCGGCGCGGTGCGGGCAGGTTGTCGTTTTCGCCCGCCGGAGCAGGCGCGGGGAAACGAACCTCAGCGATCAGCCGGTCCGCCGCCGCGACGCGGTCATAGGCTGCGGCATGCGCGGGGCTTTCCTCAAGCCAGGCGACGAACGCGGCCCACACGGCTTCGTCTGCCTCCGCCAGCCGCAGCTGCCAGGCAATCGCCGTCTCGATCGCATCTGTCGTCTCAACCTGCACGGTCGGAACCCCTTTCATAATCGAGACGACGCAGGCCGGCCGAATCCGCACCATTGGAATCGAGCCGCTCCTGAATTTTCTTGTAGGCGCGTTGCAGCAATTTTTCGACGCCGCTCACCGTGATCCCCAATTGCTCGGCGATTGCGCGCTGGGGCTGCTCCTCCAGCCGGAATAGCCGCAATGCCGTCGCCATCCGTTCGGGCATGTCGGCGATCGTTTCTTCCACCGCCTGCCATTCGCTGCGTGCGACCAACGTGCGCTCGGCATCGGGCACTTCTTCCGCACCGGGCTGCGTTTCCATCCAGCCCGCATCCCGGCTGCCGCGGCGGCCCGCCGCAATCCGCCGATCGGTGGCGAGGTTGGCGGCGACGCGGAAAAGAAACGCAGCAGGCTGGGCGATCGGCTGCTCGGCCAACTGGTCGATCCGCAGCCACATGTCCTGCAGCGCATCCTCCGCATCGTCGCGATTGCCCAGCCGCGCGGCGAGCAGCCGCAGCAGCATCGGCCGCTGCGCCAGAAACACCGCCTTCAGACCGTCGTCGCCCACGCCTTTCCGATCCCCGCGAGGGTCAGGCCGGAAACGCCAGTCCCTCGGCACCAGCCATGTCGGCGATCGGCAGCCGGTGCAAGGCCTTGGCTTCGACAATGCGCGCCGCGGCGATAGTGTCGCCGGCGCGTTCGCCCGCCCCGGGATGGCACATCACCAGATGCATCGGCCCCGGCTGGCGGAGGAAGGCCGGGAACAGCGCAGCGTAATCGCCCCCGAAGTCATAATGGCCGGCGAAACCGCGATTGGTGCGCAGTCCCAGCGCCGCCGCTGCCTTGCGCAAGCCCCGGCTGTGCCAGGCACTACCGATCGCCTTCCCGGAAAAAGGGCGTCGCAGAATCGCCAGCGGATGGTCCGTGCAGTCGCGCACCCAGGCGCGCGGCGCGCGCGCGACGGTTTCGGCGAGCACCAGGTCGCGGATGCCGGGCAGCGCGTGGACGTGCTGGTGCCCATCGACGAAATCGGGCGGCCGCCGCATCGCCGCGAAGAACGCGTCGAACTGCGCGGAGACCTCCATCGCCACTTCGTCGAGCGGCACTGCCCATCGCCCCGCCACGCGGGTGAGCGGGTCGATCGCCGGCATCCGACCGCCCGGCGCGAAGCGCGGCATCGCGGTGCGCGGCGCCTCTTCCGTCAGCGTCAGGTGCAGCCCGATTTCGACATGCGCCGGCAGGTCCGCCAGCAGCCGCGAATCCTCTCCCCAGCCGGGCATCACCGCCATGCAGCTGATCGCGTTGATCTTGCCGGCCTGGGCGAGGGTGACGATCGCGGCGCTGATCGCGGGCGAATAGGCGAAATCGTCAGAGCAGAGAATGAGACGCGACAAGCACCGGTCCTTCGAGATGCTGGTACTGGCGCTCGCGGATGCGATTGCTCAGCAGGCGACGGCGCTGCAGCCGGCGGGCGAGGAAGGTGTAGAAGAACCAGTCGCCGGCAGCGGGTGCGGCGGCGGAGTAGAGCAGCCGTTCGAACAGCGTCCAGCGGATCGAATCGCGGTCGCGCTCGCGGGGGGAAGGCGTGCACCAGAGCTCGCCCGAATAGCCCATGCGCCCCTTGCGCATCAGTCGGTGGATCACCTCGTGATCCTCGAGCACGAAGTTCCAGCGCGCTGCATCGAAGCCGCCCGCCGCGCGCAGGCTGCGCGTGCAGAAGGCCTGACCCGCGCCGCCCGCATGGCATTGCCGGGGTAGCAGCCGCGCCGCCGCGAGGAAGCGTCGCGCCTCGATGATCCGGGCGCGCTCGTCGGTCTCGGGCGCGATGAAATAGGCGCCGGCGACGACATGGCCGGGACGCGACAGGATCGCCTCCGCGGCCGCGAGATAGTGCGGCGGGTAGACGGTGTCGGCATCGCAGGTCGCCACCCAGCGGGTGCGCACCCAGGCGAGCCCGGCGCGCAGCGCCGCGACCTTGCCGGGCGTGCGTTCGGTGATCAGGAGATAATCGAGCTTATAGGCCCGGCAGAATGCCTCGGCCACGTCGGCGCTGCCGTCGGTCGAGCCGTTGTCAACCAGCACCAGCATGAACCTGGTCGTCTGCTGGGCTAGGCTCTCGATCGTCGCCGGCAGATAGTCGCGCTCGTTGAAGAACGGGATCAACACGGTCCATTGCAGGTCCGGGCCTTGCGGCTGGCGGTCGAACGGGTCCTTCGAAAGATCCAGAAACATCGCTGCGAGCATCCCATCGATTCGAATGGGCGCAGGGGACCGACTCCAGAACCAGCGCGGCGGCTAAGTATTTGCCTCCGGCCGGTTCCTGGCTTGGTCAGTGCCTCCCCACCCGATCGAAAGACGACGCCTTCGCGGCCGATCCACACTGCCCGGACGATAAAAATTTCGAAGCGGTTAAGCCTGGTCCCTGCGACGATATGGCGGCGGGATTCCACACCTTCGCCCGCAGAAATTTCGCGCATGACGGGGGCGTCCGCGCCGATTAGTTGGTCTCCCCCGTGGAGCATTGGACGCCTGTTCGCACCGCCCGTCCGGCACGGGCGTGGTACCGTATCGTACTGGCACTGCTGCTGTTCGCCTCGGTGGCGGTGGCGCTGCGGGCGCATGATTTCGGCAACCCGGTGATCCATGTCGACGAGCAATATTATCTGCTGGTCGGCGACCGCATGTTGCACGGCGCGCTGCCCTATGTCGATTTCTGGGACCGCAAGCCGCCGGGGCTGTTCCTGCTGTTCGCCGGCATGCGGCTGCTGCCAGGCGACGGCATCCTCGCTTATCAGCTGACCGCGACCATCTTCGCCGCGCTTACCGCCGGATTCATCGCACTGTCCGCCCGGCGGCTGGGCGCAAGTACGCTGGGCGCCGCGGCGGCAGGCTGCGCCTATCTGCTCTGGCTCGGCTATCTGAGCGGACGGGGCGGACAGTCGCCGGTCTTCTACAACCTGTTCATGGCAGCAGCCGGCTGGCTGACGCTGCAGCTGCCCGCGCTCGCCGACGCCCGCGACCGGCGACGGATCGTCCTGCAGGGCGCCGCCGCCTGCCTGCTCGCGGGGCTGGCGATCCAGACCAAGTACACGCCGGTGGTGGAGGGCGCATTCTTCGGGCTGGCGCACCTCTGGTACCTGCATCGCGCGGGGGGGAAGCTGCGACTGCTCCTCGGCGCAGGCGCAATCTGGGCGTTGCTCGGCCTCGCGCCGACGCTGGCGGCGATTGCCTGGTATCATGCCCAAGGGCCCGCGGCGTTCGACAGCTTCTGGTTCTCCAACTTCGCATCGGTGGCGCTGCGGCGCAGCTATCCTGCCGCCAAGATCGTCAGCCGGCTGACAGGCACCACCGCGCAGCTCTCCCCCTTCCTCGTCTGCGCCGCCCTCAGCTGGCGGTGGCATCCGGCAGAGCATCGCGCCGAAGTGCGGGTAGCGTTCGGCTGGCTTGCCGCGGCGCTGATCGGCTTCGCGATGATCGGCGCCTTCTTCGATCATTACGCCCTGCCGCTGCTGGTGCCCTTCGCGATCGTCGCCGCTCCCGCGCTCGGGCGCTCCCGGATCGTCCTCGGAGCGAGCGCCATCGCCGCGGCGATCCTGTTTGTCGTCCACTGGCAGATCGAGCCCGACGACCGCGCTACCGCCCGCGCCGCGGCACGGATCGTCGCCACGCATGCCCACCAGGGCTGCCCCTATGTCTTCGCGGGCGATTCGGTGCTGTACCTGCTCGGCCATGCCTGCGTGCCGACCGCCTATGCCTTCCCCTCCACCCTCGCCTATGAAGCCGAGCAGGGCGCAACCGGGATCGACGAGGCCGCCGAAGTCCGCCGCATCATGGCCGCCCGCCCGCCGGTGGTCGTGACGATGGACCCGCCGCTCTCGCCCTGGAACCGGCAGAGTCTCGCGGTGATGGCACCGCTGCTCGCGCGCGACTATCGCCTCGAACTGCGCAGCCCCCGCGAGGAAAGCCATCTCCTCGTCTATGTCCGCCGCGATCTGGCGCGCTAGGGGTTTACACGGCGGCCCGGCTTCGGCTTGGGTAGCCCGACGTGCAAAAGAAGGGTTTCCGATGAAGCGCATCCTGTTGGTGGTGTTGGCCGCGATCGTGCTGGTCGGAGGCGCCGCCTTCGCCTTCACCCGGATCAAGCCGAGCGGCATTCCCGTGGTCCGCGCCGTCGCCGTGACGACGCTGCCGCACGACACCAGCGCGTTCACCGAGGGCCTCTTCTTCGACAAGGGCGCGATGTACGAGAGCACCGGGCAGGTGGGCGAGTCGGTGATCCGCAAGCTCGATCCCGCCACCGGCAAGGTGCAGCAGGAAACCTCGCTCCCCGCCCCCTATTTCGGCGAGGGCATCGTCGCCTGGGGCGACAGGCTGTTCCAGCTCACTTGGCAGGACAAGACCGGCTTCATCTACGGCCTCGACAAGTTCGAGCCGCGCGGCACCTTCTCCTACACCGGCGAGGGCTGGAGCCTGACGCGCAACGACAAGGGCATCATCATGAGCGACGGCACGCCCGTGCTGCGCTTCCTCGATCCGAACACCATGCAGGTCACCTCGACGCTGCGGGTGACCGCGAACGGCTGCCCGGTCGCGAACCTGAACGAGCTCGAATGGGTCGACGGGCAGATCTACGCGAACATCTGGCAGACCAACCTGATCGCCAAGATCGATCCCGTCAGCGGCAAGGTCACCGGCTTCCTCGACGTGAGCGATCTGGGGCCGAAGGACCGCGGCACCGACAATGTGGCGAACGGCATCGCCTATGACGCGGCGACCAAGCGGCTGTTCGTCACCGGCAAGCGCTGGCCGCAGCTCTACCAGGTAAAGGAAGGCGACACGGTCGCCAAGTCGTCCGAGGCGGTGAAGCTGACGAGCTGCAGCCAGCAGTAAGCGGCGCCCGTCCCTCCTTCTTCCCCCCCCCCGCTTGCGGGAGGGGTTAGGGGAGGGTGCGTGAGGGTAGCGGGCGACACCGTCCAAGAAAGAGCCTCCACGACACACCCTCCCCCAGCCCCTCCCGCAAGCGGGAGGGGAGTGAAGAAGCGGGAGGGGCGTCAGGCTTGCCCCCTCCCCCAACCCCGCTATCACCGCCGGGCCAAGAACAAAGGGGAGGATCCATGGCCAGTCTGTTCCGTCTGAAACCCATCACCGCCGCGGAGGACCAGCCGCACGGGCATCGCCTGGCGCGCACGCTGAGCTGGTATCATCTGGTCGCGCTGGGGGTCGGCGCGATCGTCGGCACGGGCATTCTCACCCTAATCGGGGTAGGCGCGGACCGGGCCGGGCCCGCCGTGATCCTGTCCTTCGTCGTGGCGGGGGCGATCTGCGCCTGCGCGGCGCTCGCCTATGCCGAGCTGGCGACCAGCATTCCCACCTCGGGCAGCGCCTATACCTATAGCTATGTGGCGCTGGGCGAGATCGTCGCCTGGGTAGTCGGCTGGAGCCTGCTCGCCGAATATACGCTGGTAGTCGCCACCGTCGCGGTCGGCTGGTCGGGCTATGCGACGCCTTTCCTGCTTGGGCTGGGCGTCCCGCCCGAGCTAACCCACGGTCCGCAGATGGTCTCGGGCCAAGTGGCGCATTGGGGCGTCAACGTGCCCGCGCTGTTCGTCGTGTGGCTGGTCGCCGGGCTGCTGATCCTCGGCACCCGCGAAAGCGCGACACTCAACGCGATCCTGGTGGCGGTGAAGCTGGTCGCGCTTGCCGTGTTCGTCGCAGTCGCTCTGCCCTATTTCGATGCCGCCAATTTCGATCCTTTCGCCCCCTTCGGTTTCGCCAAACATGCCAGCGGCGGGGTCGAGCGGGGCATGATGGCCGCCGCCGCGATCATCTTTTTCGCCTTTTACGGCTTCGACGCGATCTCCACCGCCGCCGAGGAAGCCAAGAACCCCGGCCGCGATCTGGCGATCGGGATCGTCGGATCGATGGTGGCGTGCGTCGCCATCTACATGATCGTGGCGCTGACTGCGGTGGGCGCGCTCCACTATACCCGCTTCGCCGACAGCCCCGAGCCGCTGGCGCTGATCCTGCGCGAGATCGGCCAGCCGGGCGTTGCCAAGTTCCTCGCGCTGAGCGCGATCGTGGCGCTGCCCACCGTGATCCTCGGCTTCCTGTTCGGCCAAAGCCGCATTTTTTTCGTGATGGCGCGCGACGGGCTGCTGCCGAAGTCGCTCGCGAAGGTTTCGCGGCGCGGATCGCCGGTGCGCATCACGCTGTTCACGGCGGCCATCGTCAGCGTCTTCGCCGCCTTCCTCCCGATCGACGAGATCGCCGCGCTTGCCAATGCCGGCACGCTGACCGCATTCGCCGCCGTGGGCCTGTGCCTGCTGGTGCTGCGCCGTCGCGCGCCCGAGCTCGTCCGCCCGTTCCGCACCCCCGCCGCCTGGGTCGTCGGCCTCGGGGCGATCTTCGGCTGCCTCTACCTGTTCCTCAGCCTGCCGACCAAGACGCAACTGTGGTTCGGCGGCTGGAACCTCTTGGGTCTCGTCGTCTATTTCGCCTATGCCCGCCGCAACGCAGCAAAGGGTGACGCATGAGCGGTTGGACGATCGGAATCATCGGCGGTTCGGGCCTCTACGATGTCGAGGGCATCGAGGGCGGCGAATGGGTGGAAGTGGCGAGCCCCTGGGGCCAGCCGTCCGACGCCTGCTTCGTCGGGCATGTCGGGCAGGTGAAGGCGGTGTTCCTGCCGCGCCACGGCCGCGGCCACCGCATCAGCCCCTCCGACCTCAACGTCCGCGCCAATATCGACGTGCTGAAGCGGCTGGGCGTCACCGACGTGCTCGCCGTCTCGTCGGTCGGCTCGCTGGCGGAAGAGCGCGCGCCGGGCACCTTCACCATCGCCGACCAGTTCATCGACCGCACCAAGGGCCGTCCGTCGAGCTTCTTCGGAGAGGGCATGGTCGCGCATGTCTCGATGGCCGATCCGGTCTGCCCGCGCCTTTCCACGCTGGCGGCCGAGGCGGCGCAGGCCGCTGGGGCCACCACCCATGTCGGCGGCACCTATCTGGCGATGGAGGGGCCGCAATTCTCGACCCGCGCCGAGAGCAACCTCTACCGCAGCTGGGGCTGCAACATCATCGGCATGACCGCGATGCCCGAGGCCAAGCTCGCCCGCGAGGCCGAGCTGCCCTATGCGCTGGTCGGCATGGTCACCGATTATGACTGCTGGCGCGAAGGCGAGGAAGCGGTGGACGTGGCGCAGGTGATTGCCCAGCTCTCCAGCAATGCGGAGAAGGCGCGGAAGATGGTGATGCACCTGCTGCGCAATCTGCCGGCCGAGCGCACGCCGTCGCCGATCGACACCTGCCTCGATATGGCGCTGATCACGGCGCCTTCCGCGCGGGATCCGCAGCTGCTGGCGAAGCTCGACGCCGTCGCTGGCCGGGTGTTCGGCTGATGGCGCGCGCAATCCTCGCAGCGGCGGCGCTGCTGTTCGCCGTCCCCGCCATCGCGCAGGAAGCCCCGGTCGATCGCTCGCAGGACCTGCGGTGGCAGAGCGCCCAGTCGCTGGCGCTGGCCAGCCGCGGCTCGGCACAGGGCTGGCGCGTGCTCGAAGGCGGTCTGCGCTGGCGGCGCGTGAAGGGCGACGGCGCGGGCCAGCACCCCAACGTCAGCGACATGGTGACGCTGCATTATGCCGGCACCTTCGTCGATGGCACCGAGTTCGACAGCTCCTATGGCGGCCCGCCCGCGCGCTTCCCGCTCGATCGGCTGATCCGCGCCTGGCAGATCGCGGTGCCGCTGATGGGCGTGGGCGACACGATCGAAATCGCGGTACCGGCCGAGCTCGGCTATGGCTTCCAGGGCAAGGGGCCGATCCCCGGCGGCGCAACGCTGCTGTTCAAGATCGAGCTGCTCGGCATCGGCGGCTGAGCGGCAGGGGGCTCGCCAATCGTTCGCGAGCCCCCTGTCCCCCCATCGCAAGGGTGCAACCATTCACGGCGCCGCCCGCATCTGGCACGCGCCGGCTAGAATCCTCCCAGCAGCAGCCCGGCCACGATCGGCACGAGAAAAGCCAGCGGAATCCCCGGAACCAAAAGCCAATATCGGAGTTTGGAAACCGAGAACCGCCTTGCCATGCCCACACATCCAAAGCCGGCGATGAGCGTCGCCCACGCCGCCGGCTCCGGCACGGGCGCAAAAGATGCGAACGGGTGTGCAATATTGTATGCCTGATATATCTGTGCTGTCGACATGTGATAGTTGGAGGTCGTCAGCACGTTGACATTCAGGTTCCAGCCGATCGCGTCGAATACCGCCAAATCGGCTGCCGTCACCACGTCGTTCACGCCGTCGCACGAATAGGGGTTCATCATGCCGATGAACCCGGTGCAACCACCAACAACTTTCCAGTGCGACGCCTGCCAGCCGTCCCCGAAATACTCCCCGGTCGAGAAATAGGCGTTGCCGCCGAACGGCGTCGCGCCGCCATCGATCGAGAAATAGGCGGGCACGTTGAATTGCCAGTTAAGCTGGCCAGGCGCCGAATAGCGGAACAGGTCCAAGCCGTACGCGACGGTGGCATCGTTGATGTGCCAGGTCGGACCCGCCGCGGTGTCGAAAGTATCGACGCCGCTGGTAAAGCCCAGCGCATGCCCGATCTCGTGGATGGCGGTGCCGATAAAGTCATAGCTTCCCACGCTGATCCCGTCCGAAGGATCGAAGTCGAACGCCTGGGCGGTGGAGAAGATGATTTCCGCGTCCAGCCCGCTCACATTGTTCACCAGCGCCTTCAGGTTGGCGCTGGTCAGGGCGACGGTGCTGCCGATGTTGCTGCCATTGGGAGGAATCCGGCTGCCCGACGTGGCGATCCCGTCATGATGCGCCGGATCGTCATAGGCCGGGATCAGCACTGAGGGCGTGCCCGCACTGCTCAGCGGCTGGAAATGGCTGACGGCCTGCGCATCGAGCGCGCTGGTGCCGGTGACCGCGAGCGCATTCTGGTAGCTGGCGATGGTGATGCCGTCGAAATAGCGGAAGCTCGTGCCCCCCAGATCGTCCGGATCCAGCGCCTGGAACCCGACATTGATGTGGATCGTGGCGTTGTTGGTGAGAACCGACTCCCAATAGCTGGCCGCGATCCTGAACGCCCTGTCGGCAGGTGATCCCGTTACTCCGCCGATATCGTGCAACACGATGTGAGTCTGTGCCGAGGCCGCTTGCGGTCCCAAAAACGCCAACAGCGCCACTGCGCCGCAAACGAGCAGCCGTATCTTCCCAACAAGCATCGGAGCTCTCTCCCCACGTCGGTTTATCGCGGTTCGGTCGGGCGCGCTTTGACCGGCGGCTAGTTTGCCTTGCGAGAAGGACGATGGGGAAGCGAAGCTAGGTGCGAAATGGACGGACTGGCCCGGGTGAGGCCGTCCGCGAAACGGCCCCGCTTTTGGAAAAGCGAGGCCGTCCAGAGAAGTATCGTAAGAGTTTCAGGCGAGCTTGATCCGTCCCGTGCGGTTGCGATAGCGCATCGCGCCGCCGATCGCGCCGAAGCCGAGGATCAGCATCGTCCAGCTTTCCGGCTCCGGCACCGCGCCGCCGGCGGCGATCCAGGCCTGCGCCACGTCCTTGGTGGTGAACTTGTAGCCGCCGTTCGCCAGCACATCGACGTTCACGTTCCAGCCGATCGCGTCGAGCAGTGCGAGATCGGCCGAGGTGACCACGTCCATCTGCCCGCCGCAGGTGTACGGGTTCATCACGCCGACATAGCCGCTGCAGGTATTGTTCGCCTTCCAGTGCGAAGCCTGCCAGCCATCGCCGTTATTCTCGCCGGTCGAGAAATAATCCTTGCCCTGGAACACGGTCTTGCCGCCGTCGATCGAGAAATAGGAGGGTTGGTCAAACGCCCAGTTCAGCTTGCCGTCACCGCTGTAGCGGAAGAAATCGGCGGCATAGGCCCACCAGTAATTGTCGGTCTTGAAGCCCGAGCCGGCCGAATAGTCGAAATCGTCCGCACCGCTGAGGAAGCCCAGCGCATGGCCCATTTCGTGGATGGCCACGCCGATGAAGTCGGCCGTGCCGGCCTTGATGCCGTCATTGGGATTGAAATCGAAGGCGAAGTCGCTCGAGAACTGGATGACCGCGTCCACGGTCGCGGCGGTGGCGCCGAGCGCCTGGGCGTTGGCGGTGCTGAGCGCCATGGTGTTGCTGATCGGCTTGCCGTCCGGCGTCAGGCGCGTGCCGCTGGTGGCGATGCCGTCGAGCGTCGCGGGCTTGGCATAAGCGGGCACGATCGCCGAGACGCTGCCGGTGGCGCTCAGCGGCGCGAGATGCGAGAGCACGCTCGCGTCGAGCGCCGACGCGCCGTTGATGGCGAGCGCGTCGTAATAGCTGCTCGTCGAGATGTTGGTCAGCAGGTTGCTGTTGGTCCCGCCGAGGATGTTCCCACCGAGATGCGCGAAGCCGACGTCGAAGTGCAGCGTCACGTTGCTGGTGAGGACGCTTTCCCAGTAGCTCGCGGCGATCCTGAAGCCGAGTTCTGCCGGCGAACCCTTCACGCCGCCAATGTCGTTGAGCACGATCTTCGTCTGTGCCGCCGCAGGTGCCGCGGCAGTAATCGCCAGCCCGAATGCCGTGGCAGTCGCGAGCAGCGCCTTCATCTTCGTCGTCTTCATCCGAACCCCCATTTTGGTCGATGACTTCGATCGCACCGAATCCCGGTTTACCGATCGTTAACCAAGGTGATGGAGCCGACGGCATGGGGTCAAGCAAGAAATGTTACGATTTTTTGTTTTGGTGAAACCTTGTGTCACAAGTTCATCACATATCTTCACGTTGGTGAATACTTCGAGCAGGCATAAAAAACCGGCGCCCTCCCTGCGGAGGACGCCGGCCTTTTGCTTGTAGCGACGGATCAGGCCGCGAGCTTGCGCAGCACGTAATGCAGGATGCCGCCGTTGAGGAAATATTCCAGCTCGTTGACGGTATCGATCCGGCAGCGGGTGAGGAAGGTTTCCGACGAGCCGTCGGCGCGGGTAAGCTTCACTTCCACGTCCTGGCGCGGGCGGAGACCCGCGACGCCGGTGATGGTGAAGGTTTCCGAACCGTCCAGCTTCAGCGTCTCGCGGGTCACGCCCTCGGCGAACTGCAGCGGCAGCACGCCCATGCCGACCAGGTTCGAGCGGTGGATGCGCTCGAAGCTCTCGGTGATCACCGCGCGCACGCCGAGCAGGTTGGTGCCCTTCGCCGCCCAGTCGCGCGACGAGCCGGTGCCATATTCCTTGCCCGCAACGATAACCAGCGCGGTGCCGTCGGCCTTGTGGCGCATCGCGGCGTCGTAGATCGGCATCACTTCGCCGGCGTACTTGGTCATGCCGCCTTCGACGCCCGGCACCATCTCGTTCTTGATGCGGATGTTGGCGAAGGTGCCGCGGACCATGACTTCATCGTTGCCGCGGCGCGCGCCGTAGCTGTTGAAGTCCTTCTTCGCCACCTGGTGCTCCTGGAGGAACACGCCGGCGGGCGAATCCGCCTTGATGCTGCCGGCGGGCGAGATGTGATCGGTGGTGATCGAATCGCCCAGGATCGCCAGCGGCTTGGCGTCGACGATGTCCTGCACCGGCGCCGGCGTCATCGACATGCCGTCGAAGTACGGCGGGTTGTGGATGTAGGTCGAGCTGGTCGGCCAGGCATAGGTGTCCGACACGGTCACCGAGATGCCCTGCCAGTGGCTGTCGCCCAGATAGACGTTGCCGTAGCGCGAGCGGAACATCTCGTCGTCGATGTTGGCCGAGATCAGGCCCTGGATTTCCTCGTTCGAGGGCCAGATGTCCTTGAGGAACACCGGGTTGCCGTCCGAACCGGTGCCGATCGGCGTCTCGTACATGTCCTCGGTCACCGTGCCCTTCAGCGCATAGGCGACGA
Source organism: uncultured Sphingomonas sp. (assembly GCF_913774285.1). Taxonomy (GTDB): domain Bacteria; phylum Pseudomonadota; class Alphaproteobacteria; order Sphingomonadales; family Sphingomonadaceae; genus Sphingomonas. The sequence continues at coordinate 25,493 of NZ_CAJYHX010000001.1, forward strand.
CCAGCGGCGGCGAGGCGAGGAAGTTGGCACGCACGTCCGGCGAGACGCGGCCCTCGAAGTTGCGGTTGCCCGACAGCACCGAGGCGGCGACGATGTCGTTGCCGTTGATCGCCTGGCTGATCGGCTCGGCGAGCGGACCCGAGTTGCCGATGCAGGTGGTGCAGCCATAGCCGACCAGGTTGAAGCCGATCGCGTCGAGATCCTCGGTGAGGCCGGCCTTGTTCAGATAGTCGGTCACGACCTGCGAGCCCGGGGCGAGCGAGGTCTTCACCCAGGGCTTGCGGGTCAGGCCCTTTTCGCGCGCCTTGCGGGCGACGAGGCCGGCGGCGATCAGCACCGACGGGTTCGAGGTATTGGTGCAGCTGGTGATCGCGGCGATCACCACGTCGCCGTCGCCGATGTCATGGTCGCGACCCTCTACGCCGACGCGCGCGGGCTGCTCCTTCTTGTACACCTTGGTCAGGTCGCCGTTGAACACTTCGTCGACGCTGTCGAGGCTGACGCGGTCCTGCGGACGCTTCGGGCCGGCGAGCGACGGACGGACGGTCGACATGTCGAGCTCGAGCGTGTCGGTGAAGATCGGCTCCACCGCATCTTCGCCGTGCCACATGCCCTGCGCCTTGGCATAGGCTTCGACCAGCGCGACATTCTCTTCGCTGCGGCCGGTGAGGCGCATGTAATCAAGCGTCTTGTCGTCGATCGGGAAGAAACCGCAGGTCGCGCCATATTCCGGCGCCATGTTGGCGATGGTCGCACGGTCGGCGAGCGTCATCGCATGCAGGCCGGGGCCGTAGAACTCGACGAAGCGGCCGACCACGCCCTTGGCGCGCAGCATCTGGGTGACGGTGAGCACCAGGTCGGTCGCGGTAATGCCTTCCGGCAGCTTGCCGGTGAGCTTGAAGCCGACGACTTCGGGGATCAGCATCGACACCGGCTGGCCGAGCATCGCGGCTTCCGCCTCGATGCCGCCCACGCCCCAGCCGAGCACGCCCAGGCCGTTGACCATCGTGGTGTGGCTGTCGGTGCCGACCAGCGTGTCCGGATAGGCGATCGTCGCGCCATCGGGCGCCTGCGACGACCAGATCGACTGGGCGATATATTCCAGGTTCACCTGGTGGCAGATGCCGGTGCCCGGCGGGACCACCGAGAAGTTGTTGAGCGCCTTGGAGCCCCACTTGAGGAACTCGTACCGCTCGGCATTGCGCTCATATTCGAGCTTGACGTTGTCTTCGAACGCCTGGGGCGTGCCGAACTCGTCGACCATCACCGAGTGGTCGATCACGAGGTGCACCGGCACCTGCGGGTTGATCTTGGCCGCATCGCCGCCGAGCTTGGTGATCGCGTCGCGCATCGCGGCGAGGTCGACCACGCAGGGCACGCCGGTGAAGTCCTGCATCAGCACGCGCGCGGGGCGATACTGGATCTCGCGGCTGGGGGCCTTGGGGTTCTTCTGCCAGTCGACGATCGCCTGGGCGTCCTCGGGCGTGACGGTCACGCCGTCGTCGAAGCGGAGCATGTTCTCCAGCAGCACCTTCATCGAGAAGGGCAGGCGGCTGACGTCGCCGAGCTTCGCCGCCGCCTTGGGAAGCGAGTAGAAGCTGTAGGTCTTGCCGGAGACGGTGAGCGAGTCACGCGTGCCGAGCGTATCGTTGCCGATGGCGGTCATGAGGCGCGGGGTCCTTTCCCTAATTAGGTCCGCCGGGCGCTCGGTGGACGCAGCCCATTATAGGCCACGCGGGCGCACCGCCGGGGTGCTGCGAATGCGAAGATTCGCGAGGGGCCTTAGCGCGGTGTTGCGGGGAGGGAAAGGGGACGTTGGCAGGGGAATAGGTGGTGGTAGCGGTAACCGCCTTCGGCGATAGATTAAACAGTGCATGGTCGCTCTGCATGCCAACAGCGCCCCCTCCAAAGTGCGCGCAAGCTAGAAAAGCGTATTGGAGGGCAGAAAACGCCTTGCCTGCAAAAATAGGGTAATGATATTGACCGAATAATACGAATATTCAGAGCGACGAAAACTCCTTCGGGGACAGGTTGAATGCGAGTCAAGGCGAGTGCGATTGTCGGTTTGAGTATTCTCGTCGGCGCTTGCAGCGGTGGTGGCGACGGCGCGTCCTCGCCGGTTGTGATCGCACCCACCCCCACGCCGGTACCGAGTCCGACGCCATCACCAACGCCCACGCCGACCCCAACGCCAAGCAGTGGCGGGTCGCTAATCAACCTGGTCGCCAGCCAAATCTTTGTGACGACCAGTGCGGGTCTTCAGTCGCCGTTGAATCGCCCCGGCCGTGTCAGCGGGTCGACGAACCGGACCGGGCCGACGTCCGGCGCGCTCTTCCGGTATGACAGCGCGACCCGCGGCTATTTCTACGACGTTGGAAACCCCTTGATGGGGCTCGCCTTCGAAGCGGGCTTCCTGCCCCGCGACGTCGTTGCTTCGCAATCGGATGCGCGAACCACCTATTATGATGCGCCCAGAGATCCGCTTGCTCCTCCCGGAACACCTCCGCGCAATCTGTTGACGCTATTCAATGTTGGATCGGCGAACGATCTATTAGCGCTTGTTTATTCTAGCTTCGGCCTGGCAGACTTTACATATACCGACGGCTCACTGACCGGACATGATTATCGCGCCTTTGCCTATTATGGGGTGACGACACCCGATACCGGCGTTCCTAGAACCGGTACATCGACCTTTACGGGTCGCGTCATCGGGCAGGCCAACCCTTCCGTCACCGATTTGGCGCCGCGATATGCTGTCACCGGCACGATCCAGGTGACGATCAACTGGGCAACCCGCACCTTCAGCGGGAGCGTCACCTTGGTGGGCAATGACGGCATCAACAGCAATGTTGCACTGGGGACGCAGTCGATTGTCCAGGATGGGACGCCGGCCGCATTGGGGCGCTTTACCGGGACCTTTCCCGGCAATGGATCGCCGGCGGGGTTCCTGGGACTGCTCGCCGGCCCCGCAGCGGAAGAGCTGTCGGGCAGCCTGATGACGAGCACTTCCGTGACCACATCCGCGGGTAATGTGGCCGGGATCGACATCGTGGCATCGTTCGGCAGTCGCCGATAAACGGCAACACGCCTCCGGGCTAAGCCGTTCAATGCAGGCCGTTCGGCGAGCGTGGCCGGCGCGCTCTTTATGCGGTCGCGCCTTGGCGACGTTCAGCCTCGCCCCCATTGCCGTTTCCCGCCCCGCTGCTAGCGTCGCGCCCATGACCGAAGGCATGACCTATGGGCGGTACCTCGCCCTCGACCAGCTGCTCGCCGCCCAGCATCCGCTGTCGGACCGGCATGACGAGCTGCTGTTCATCATCATCCACCAGACCAAGGAGCTGTGGCTCAAGCAGATCCTCGCCGAACTGCACCTCGCCAAGGGGCTGGTGCGCGACGGCAAGCTGATCGAGGCCTATAAGGGCCTGGCGCGGGTGAGCCGCATCCAGGCGGTGATGACGCTGAGCTGGGACGTGCTCGCGACGATGACGCCCAGCGACTATACCCGCTTCCGCTCGGTGCTCGGCGGCAGCTCGGGCTTCCAATCGGACCAGTTCCGCGCCGTCGAAACGATGCTGGGGCTGCGCGGCGGCGGGGTGCCGGGGCCGCTGACCAATGAGGCTGCCGCGCTGCCCAGCCTCTGGGACGATGCCAATGCCGCGCTCGCCGCCGCCGGGTTCGACCTGCCCGAGATCGTATTGCACCGCGACTGGCCGACGCCCTATCAGCCGAACGACGCCGTCCGCGCCGCCTGGGGCCAGGTGTACCGCGACACCAATCGCTACTGGGACCTCTACCAGCTCGCCGAGAAGCTGGTCGACATCGACGATGCGATGGCGACGTGGCGGCACAAGCATGTCCTCACCGTCAGCCGGGTGATCGGCGGCAAGCCGGGGACCGGGGGCACGCCGGGCGTGAGCTATCTCGAATCGACGCTCGCCAAGCGCGCCTTCCCCGAACTCTGGTCGCTCCGGACCGACCTGTGAGCAGCTTCAAGCACCTGTTCCAGCGGTCGCTGGCCGCGGCGCCCGACCGGCTGCACTTCGCCGCGCACAGCCATCACCTCTGGCCCGACGCCTCGTGGCTCGGCCAGCAGGCGGCGTGGGACGATGCCGCCCGGCTCGCCGACCGCAAATGGGGCCGGGTGATGGACGAAATCTGGCCCGCCGCCCAAGCCCATGTCGCCGCCGAGCTGCACCTGCCCGATCCGTCGACGGTGGTGTTCGCGTCCAACACCCACGAGCTGCTGCTGCGGATCGTCTCCGCCATGGCGCCGCGCCGGCCACTGCGCATCCTCGCCACCGACGGCGAGTTCCACAGCTTCCGCCGCCAATCGCTGCGCTGGGAGGAGGCGGGCACGGCGGTGGTCACGCGGGTACCGATGGGCGAGATCGTCGCCACCGCCCGCAACGGCGACTTCGATCTGATCGTGGCGAGCCATGTCCAGTTCGGCACCGGCCATATCTTCGACGGCGTCGCCGATCTCGCCGCGGTGGCGCAGCCCGAGGGGCCGTGGGTGCTGATCGACGGCTATCACGGCTTCATGGCCGTCGAGACCGACCTGTCGGCGGTGGCGGACCGCGTGTTCTACGTCGCGGGCGGGTACAAATATGCGATGGCGGGCGAAGGCGTCGGCTTCCTCCACGCGCCCCCGGGCTTCGGGCCGCGGCCGGAGATCACCGGCTGGTATGCCGAGTTCGAAGACCTCGCGCTGCCGCCGGGCCGAATCGCCTATGCGCCCGACGCGCGGCGCTTCCTCGGCGCGACCTTCGATCCGTCGGGGCTCTACCGCTTCGTCGCGGTACGCGAGATGCTGGCGCGCGAGGGGCTGACGACGGCGGCGATCAACGCCCATGTCGCGCCGCTGCGGGCACAGTTGCTGGCCGACTTCCCCCTCGACGCCGAGCGGATCAACCCCGCCGCACCAGATGCCCCCCAAGCCCGCTTCGTCGCGTTGCGCAGCCCGCACGCGGCGGACTGGCAGAAGGCGCTGCTCGAAGACGAGATCGTCACCGACGTACGCGGCGACGTGCTGCGGATCGGGCTGGGCCTCTACCAGGATGCGCGCGACGTGGCGCGGCTGCGCGAGGCGCTCGCCGCGCTTTGATCAGGCGGCGGCGAGCGGCGCGAGGCCGAGGCGGCGGATCTCGATCGCCGGACAGCGGTCCATCACCACCTTGAGCCCGGCGGCCTCGGCGCGCGCGGCGGCTTCGTGGTCGATCACGTCGAGCTGCATCCACACCGACCGGGCACCCGCCGCGATCGCCGCGTCGACAACCGCGCCGGCATCCGCCGACTTGCGGAAGATGTCGACCATGTCGATCGGCACGCCGATCTGGTCGAGCTCACGGAAGACGAATTCGCCATGGATGTGCTCGCCCGTAATGCGCGGGTTGACCGGGATCACGCGATAGCCGTGGCGCTGCAACAGCAACATCACGCCATTGCTGGGTCGATTGGGACGATCGGACGCGCCGACCATCGCAATGGTGCGCGTTTCCTCGAGCAGAGCGCGGATGTCTTCGTCACGCGTAAGCGGCATGCATCACCTCTTTAGCCAATCATAGACCGAATCGGCGAGCGTTACAAAGGATCCGGTAGAGTCCGTATCGCCGGCAGCGGGGGGCGTGCCTGCATCCGAAGCGGCGCGGATTTCCATCGCCAGCGGGATGCGGGCGAGGAACGGGATACCGAGCGCCCCCGCCGCCTTCTCCGCGCCGCCGCTGCCGAACGGATCGGAGACGCCGCCGCAATGCGGGCAGCAATAGCCGGCCATGTTCTCGACGAGGCCCACGATCGGCACCCCGGCCTTGTTGAACAGGTCGACCGCGCGGGTCGCGTCGATCAGCGCGAGGTCCTGCGGGGTGGAGACGATCACCGCGCCCGCCGGCTTGTGCTTCTGGATCATCGTCAGCTGGACGTCGCCGGTGCCGGGCGGCAGGTCGAGCACGAGCAGCTCGGTATCGCCCCAATCGGCATCGACCATCTGGCCGAGCGCCCCGCCCGCCATCGGCCCGCGCCAGGCGATCGCCTGCCCCTCGGCGACGAGCCCGCCCATCGACAGCATCTTGAGCCCGAACGGCGTCTGAATCGGCAGCAATACTTTGTCACGCGCCTGCGGCTTCACGCCCTCGACGCCCAGCAACTTGGGCTGCGAGGGGCCGTAGATATCGGCATCGACCAGCCCGACCTTGAGCCCCCGCCGGGCGAGCGCGATCGCGAGATTGGCGGCGACGGTCGACTTGCCCACCCCGCCCTTGCCGCTGGCGACGGCGAGGATGCGGCGGGTGCGGCGCTCGCTGGTGAGGAGCACGCGCACTTCCGCCACCCCCGGCAGCGCGGCGGCGGCATCGCGCACTTCGGCTTCGAGCGCGTCGCGGGTCTCGGGCGCGAGGCCGGTCACGTCGAGCACGACATTGGCGCGGCCGCCTTCGAGGCGCACGGTGGCGCGGCCGGCGGAAACGGGGGCGAGGGCGGCGGAAAGGTCCTGCGGGTCAGTCATCCCGCGGCACATAGGTACACAATCGTCCGACGCCACTGTAAATCCGCGTCGCCCTGCTTATAAAGGTCGGCATGGTGAATAGTTCTGGCCGTGACGCGCTGTCCGGCACCTTCCACAACGAGCCGCCGAAAAGCCCCTGGGGCGGCGGCTCGGACAAGGATGACGGCAATGGCGGGGGCCCGCGCAACCCGTGGTCCGTCCCGCCCGAGGGCCGGCGTGCCCGCGCCGGTTCGCCCAGCGCGCTCGACGAGCTGTGGCGGCGGGCGCGGAGCGGCGGCGGCGGCGGCCTGCCCGGCGTGCCCACCGGCGCGCGGCTCTGGCTGCTGATCCTCGCCGGCCTGCTGGCGGTTTGGGTGCTCTACACCTCGATCCATCCGATCGGGCCGCGCGAGAAAGGTGTCGTCACCTTCCTCGGCCGCTATTCGGGGACGCTCGATCCGGGCATCCAGTTCACCCTGCCCGCCCCCTTCCAGCTGGTCGACGTGGTCGATGTCGGTAACATCCGCACCGAGAATTTCCCCAACAGCGGCGAGAATCTGATGCTGACCGGCGACCAGAACATCGTCGATCTCGCCTATTCGGTCCGCTGGGACGTGCGCAGCGCCTCGGCCTATGTGTTCCAGATCGCCGATCCGCGCGAGACGGTGCGCGCCACGGCGGAGAGCGCGATGCGCGCGGTGATCGCCAACACCACGCTCAACGAGGCCATCGGCGAGGGCCGCTCGAAGATCGAGGCCGAGGCCCAGGTCGCGATGCAGAAGATCCTCGACGAATATGGCGCGGGCATCCGCATCCAGGGCGTCGCGATCCAGAAGGCCGCCGCGCCCGCGCAGGTCGACGACGACTTCAAGGCCGTCACCGCCGCGCAGCAGGAAGCCGAATCGAACCGCAACAACGCCAATGCCTATGCCCAGCGCGTGATCGCCGCGTCGCAGGGCGAGGCGGCCGAGTTCGACAAGATCTACGAACAGTACAAGCTGGCGCCCGAAGTGACCAAGCGCCGGCTCTATTACGAAACCATGGAGGCCGTGCTGGCCAACACCAACAAGACGATCGTCGAGGCTCCGGGCGTGAACAGCTACCTGCCGCTGCCGGCGCTGCGGCGGGGCACGGCGCCTGCCGATGCGCAGACCTCGGGAGGCGCCAAGTGATGGCCTGGGCCCGCAATCCGATCGCGCTGGTCGTCGGCGTGATCGTGGTGCTGATCGTGCTGATGAGCACCGTGGCGATCGTGCCGGAGACCAAGCAGGTCGTCGTGCTGCGGCTGGAAAAGCCGTATCGCACGGTCAACGCCTACAAGGCCGGGGAAGGCTTCGGCCGCACCAATGCCGGCCCGGTGTTCCGCATCCCGTTCGTCGACCGCCTGGTGTGGGTCGACAAGCGCGTGCTCGACGTCGACCTGCCCGACGAACCCGTGCTGTCGACCGACCAGCTGCGGCTCGAGATCGACGCCTATGCCCGCTATCGCGTTACCGATCCGCTGCGGATGGTGGTGACCGTCGGCACCGAGGATCGGTTGCGCGAACAGCTCCAGCCGCTGCTGCGCTCGTCGCTGCGCAACGAACTGGGCAAGCGCCGATCGAGCACGCTGCTCAGCCCCGAGCGCGGCCAGGTGATGGACAATGTCCAGGATTCGCTCCAGCGGCTCGCCAGCCAGTATGGCGTGCAGATCGTCGACGTGCGGATCAAGCAGACCGAGCTCCCCTCGGGCTCTCCGCTGACCAGCGCGCTGACGCGCATGGCCACCGCGCGCCGCCAGGAGGCGGAGACGATCAAGGCGCAGGGGTTGAAGGACGCGCAGATCATCCGCGCCAACGCCCAGGCGCAGGCGGCGCAGATCTATGCGGCAGCGTTCAACAAGGATCCGAAATTCTACGACTTCTATCGCGCGATGCAGTCGTACCGGACCACCTTCCTGAGCCCGGATGCCAAGGGCGAGAGCCAGATCATCCTGTCGCCGAACAATGAATATCTGCGGGAGTTCACCGGGCAACGATGAGTCTGTCCGCTCGTTCATATTCAAACTTGGTTCAGCCGCGCTGGGTAGAAGCGCGGTTCGAGACGAATACCGTTCCTTTCGAGAGGAAATGACCCCGTGCGTTACGCCTACGCCTTGACTACTGCGATCCTGCTGGGTGGCGCTGCCACCGCACTGTCGCTCAACCAGCCGGCCGGCGCGCAGACCGCGCAGAACGAGCCGGGCACCATCCAGGCGATGGCCCCCAAGGCCGGTGCGCCGATGAGCTTCGCCGACCTGGTTGCCCGCCTCCAGCCCGCCGTCGTCAACATCTCGACCACGCAGCGCGTGAAGGTGAACGCCAATCCGTTCGCCGGCACGCCGTTCGAGATGTTCGGCCAAGGCCAGGGCCAGGCGGTGACGCGCGAGGCGCAGTCGCTGGGTTCGGGCTTCGTGATCTCGGCCGACGGCTATGTCGTCACCAACAACCATGTGATCTCGGCCGGCGCGCAGGGCGCGGTGGTCGAATCGATCACCGTCACGCTGGCCGACGGCCGCGACTTCAAGGCCAAGCTGATCGGCCATGATGCGCAGTCGGACCTCGCCGTGCTCAAGATCGACGGTACCGCGCTGCCCTTCGTCAAGTTCGGCGATTCGGCACGTGCCCGCGTCGGCGACTGGATCCTCGCGATCGGCAACCCATTCGGCCTGGGCGGCACCGTCACCGCCGGCATCATCTCGGCAACGCACCGCGTCACCGGCACCGGTGCCTATGACCGCTTCATCCAGACCGATGCCTCGATCAACCGCGGCAATTCGGGCGGCCCGATGTTCGACCTGAACGGCAACGTGATCGGCATCAACTCGCAGATCCTGTCGCCCACCGGCGGCAATGTCGGCATCGGCTTCGCGATTCCCGCCGAGGAAGCCAAGCCAATCATCGACAAGCTGATGAAGGGCCAGACGATCACGCGCGGCTATCTCGGCATCGCGATGCAGGACCTGACCAAGGATCTGGCGGCCGGCTTCGGCCTGCCCTCTGACCGCGGCACGCTGGTGGCACGCGTCGAGCCCGGCCAGCCGGCCGAGAAGGCGGGGATCAAGCAGGGCGACGTGATCGTCAAGGTCAACGGCAAGGACGTGACCCCGGAGCAGACGCTGTCCTACATCGTCAGCAATGTAAGCCCCGGCACGCGCATCCCGGTGGAGCTGATCCGCGACGGCAAGCGCCAGACCGTCACCGTCACCGTCGGCACGCGCCCGCCGGAAGAGCAGCTCGCCCAGTTCGATCCGAACGACCAGGACGGCGCGCAGGGCGATGACGGCGACGACGGCAGCAGCGCCGCGGCCGCGCCCACTGCACTGCTCGGCATCGGCGTCACGCCGCTGACGCCGCAGATCGCGCGTTCGATCGGTGTTGACCCCTCGATCGGCGGCGTCGTCATTCTGGGCGTGAACCCCAGCAGCGACGCAGCCGGCAAGGGTCTGCAGCGCGGCGACGTGATCGTCTCGATCAACCAGCAGCCGGTACGCTCGATCGCGGACCTGACCAAGGCCGCCGCCGCCGCCAAGGCCGCCGGTCGCAAGCAGGTCGTGCTCTACGTCCAGCGCCGCAATGTCGGCAATTACATCCCGGTGGGTCTCGCCGGGAACTGATCCGCCGCAAAGCGGCTGACCAAGGCCCGTTTCTTCCCTATGCCTGCCCCTCCATAGAGGAGCAGGAAATGGCGGAAGAAACGGGTCTTTTCGTTGGTGCAGCCGGAGACACGCGGATCGAGTTGAACCTGCGCCGGGCCAATCGCCACGGGCTGATCGCGGGGGCTACCGGCACCGGCAAAACGGTGACGCTGCAGGGGCTGGCCGAGGGGTTCGCCGCCGCCGGGGTGCCGGTGTTCGTGGCCGACGTGAAGGGCGATCTGGGCGGGCTCGGCATGGCCGGATCGCCGCTCGCCAAACCGCATGCCGCCTTCGCCGCGCGGGCGCAGACGATCGGCGATGGCGACTGGAAATACCAGGCGATGCCGGTGCAGCTGTGGGACCTGTTCGGCGAACAGGGCCACCCGATCCGCGCCACCGTCTCCGAAATGGGCCCGCTGCTGCTCGCCCGGCTGATGGATCTCAACGAGGTGCAGGAAGGCGTGCTGACCATCGCCTTCCACGTCGCCGATGCCGAGGGGCTGCTGCTGCTCGACCTCGACGACCTGCAGGCGATGCTGGCGCACTGCGCCGAGCGTGCCGAGGAACTGAGCACCACCTACGGCAATGTCTCGAAGCAGAGCGTCGGCGCGATCCAGCGCCAGCTGCTCCAGCTGCGGGCCCAAGGCGGCACGCACTTCTTCGGCGAGCCCGCGCTAAGCATCCAGGATTTTCTCGCGCAGGACGACAGCGGTCGCGGCGTGATCAACATCCTCGCCGCCGACAAGCTGATGGCAAGCCCGCGCCTCTATGCCAGCTTCCTGCTCTGGCTGCTGTCCGAGCTGTTCGAGACGCTTCCGGAGATCGGAGACCCGGAGAAGCCGGTGCTCGTCTTCTTCTTCGACGAGGCGCACCTGCTGTTCGACGATGCCCCCAAGGCGCTGCTCGAGAAGATCGAGCAGGTGGTACGGCTGATCCGCTCGAAGGGCGTGGGCGTCTATTTCGTCACGCAGAACCCGATCGACATCCCCGAGGACGTGGCCGCGCAGCTCGGCAATCGCGTTCAGCATGCGCTGCGCGCCTTCACCCCACGCGACCAGAAGGCGATCCGCGCCGCCGCCGAGACCTTCCGGGCGAGTCCGGGGCTCGATGTTGCGACCGCGATCACCGAGCTGGCGGTGGGCGAGGCGCTGGTCTCGCTGCTCCAGGCAGACGGATCGCCCGCGCCGGTATCGCGCACGCTGATCCGCCCGCCGGCCTCGCGCGTCGGGCCGCTCGCGCCGGACGAGCGCAAGGTGCTGATCGAGACCGACGCGATCGGCACCAAATACGACACGGCGATCGACCGCGAATCCGCCGAGGAACTGCTCGCCGCCAAGCGCGCGGAGGCGAGCGCCGCCGCCGCCGAGGCCCAGGCACGCGATGCCGCCGAGAAGGCCGCCGCCGCACAGGCCAAGGAAGACGCCCGCCGCGCCAAGGAGGAGGGACGCGCCCGTATCGCCGCCGAGCGCGAGGCCGCGAACAACCCACTCAACCGCGCGATCCGCTCCGCCACCCGCTCGGCCTCGTCGGCGGCGGGGCGCGCGGTGGCGAACGAGGTGAGCAAGGCGGTATTCGGCAGCAAGGGCGGCGGCGGCGTGCTGGGGCAGGTCGTGCGCGGCGTTCTGGGCGGGCTGTTCCGGGGCTGATCGCCCGGAAAAGCCTGTCCTTTCGCGATTGCCGGTGCCACGGTGCCGGCAATGCGATGGCGAGGATGCCCATGCTGATCCGGATGGACCACTGCGTGCTGCAGTGGCGCGGTTTCGCACGCCCCGCCCCCACCCCCATTCGGAGCCTCTAGCGCATGGCTACTGCCCCTGCCCGCGCGCCGCTTGAACTCACGCTGCGCGGCGTGCTGCTCGGCGGCGCGATCACGCTGCTGTTCACCGCCGCCAATGTCTATCTCGGCCTCAAGATCGGCCTCACCTTCGCCACCTCGATCCCCGCCGCGGTGATCTCGATGGCGATCCTGCGCTTCTTTCCCGGTTCGACGATCCTCGAAAACAATATCGTCCAGACCGTCGCCAGCGCAGCGGGGACGCTGGCGGCGATCATCTTCGTGCTGCCGGGCCTGGTGATGATCGGCTGGTGGAACGGCTTCCCCTATGTCGAGACCGCCGCGATCACGATGTTCGGCGGCATCCTCGGCGTGATGTTCTCGGTGCCGCTGCGCCGCGCGCTCGTCGTCGACTCGCCCGACCTCCCTTATCCCGAAGGCCGCGCCGCCGCCGAAGTGCTGCAGGTCGGCGCCGGCAGCCGCGAGGGCGCGGAGGAAAGCGCGCGCGGGCTCAAGGTGATCGTGGTCAACGCGCTCGCCTCGGCGGGCTTCGCGCTGGTCACGCGGATGAAGCTGGCGGCCGAGGAAGGCGCGGTGTTCTTCAAGGCGGGCGCGGGCTCGACCGGGATCATCGGCGGGCTGCAGTTCGCGTTGATCGGCGCGGGGCATTTGATCGGCCTCACCGTCGGCATCGCCATCCTGGTCGGCGTGGCGATCGGCTGGTGGATCGCGCTGCCGATCCTCAGCGCCGGCATGCCCGGCGCGGCGGAGGCGGTGGCCAACACCGTGTTCCGCAGCGACGTGCGCTTCCTCGGCGCGGGCACGATCGGCATGGCGGCGATCTGGACGCTGCTCAAGATCATCGGCCCGGTGATCGGCGGCATTCGCTCCTCGCTCGCCGCCTCGGCCGCCGCGCGGAGCGGCGCGGAGGTGGCGATCGGCGAACGCGACCTGCCGATCGGGATCGTTGCCGTGGTAACGCTCGGCATGTTGCTGCCGATCGGCTGGCTGCTGTGGAGCGTGCTGGCGAGCGGGCCGCTCTCCGCCTCGGCGGGGCTGCTGGTGGCGGGGTCGCTGGTGTTCGTGCTGGTCGTCGGGCTCGTGATCGCTTCGGTGTGCGGATACATGGCGGGCCTGATCGGCGCGTCGAACAGCCCGGTTTCGGGGATCGGCATCCTGTCGGTCGTCGCTGCCTCGCTGATGCTGGTCGGCATGTTCGGGCGCAACCTCGATCCGGGCACGACCCAGGCCCTGATTGCCTATGCGCTGATCGTCACCGGCATCGTGTTCGGCGTGGCGACCATCTCCAACGACAATCTCCAGGACCTCAAGACCGGCCAGCTGGTCGGCGCCACGCCGTGGAAGCAGCAGGTCGCGCTGATCTTCGGCGTGATCTTCGGCAGCCTCGTCATCCCGCCGGTGCTGAGCGTGCTCAACGCCTCGTTTGGCTTTGCCGGCGTGCCGGGTGCCAGCGCCGATGCGCTGCCCGCCCCACAGGCGGCGCTGATCTCGTCGCTCGCCAAGGGCGTGCTGGGCGGGGACCTACGCTGGGACCTGATCGGGATCGGTGCGCTGATCGGCGCGGGCGTGATCCTGCTGGACGAGCTGCTGGCCCGCACCACCAGGTTCCGCCTGCCGCCGCTGGCGGTGGGCCTCGGCATCTATCTGCCGATGGGCGTGACGTTGACCGTGGTAGTCGGCGCGGTGATCGGCTGGTTCTACGACCGCGCCGCCGAGCGCGCCCGCGACCCCGAGTTCGTCAAGCGGATGGGCGTGCTGATGGCGACGGGCATGATCGTCGGCGACAGCCTGTTCGGGGTGTTCTACGCCGGCGTGGTGTACGAGACGGGGAGCGAGTCCCCGCTGGCGCTGGTGGGGCCTGGGTTCGCGGGTGTGGCGCTGGCAGGGGGCACGGCGCTGTTCTTGGCGATCACGGCGGGGCTGTATCTCTACACGCGGCGACAGGCGCGGTGATTCTCTGATCCTCCCCTGTAAGGGGAGGTGGCGCGCGCAGCGCGACGGAGGGGTGTCAGCGCTGAAATGGCGCCAGCCGCTTGGACGGGGACACCCCTCCACCACCGCCTGCGGCGGCGGTCCCCCTCCCCCTCCGGGAGAGGATCTTTAAGCCTCACCCGGCCAGCAGCTCGCCGATCTTGCCGGCCTGGATCGCCGCGAATGCAGCGCCGAGCGCCTCGCGATACCGCGCATCCTCAGCCACCCTTGCCGGGAACACCTGCCGCAGCGCAAGGATCGCCTCCACCGGCGCCGCATCGGTCGCCGCCGCCGCCAGCACATCCGCCAGCGGGTCGGTGATCTTCTCGCCGGCCTTCGCCTTCGCCGCGAGGAACACGATCCACGCCGCCACCGGCATCGCCAGCCGCTCCACCGGCCGCCCGGCATCGAGCGCCGCCGCCGTCGTATCCAGCAGGCGATAGGGCAGCTTTTGCGACCCGTCCCAGGCGATCTGCGCCAGCAAATGCCGGATCGCCGGGTTGCGGAAGCGGTCCAGCACCGCGTCGACATAGCCCGGCAAATCCAGCCCATCGACCGGCCCCAGCGACGCCGCGATGTCCTGATGCGCCAGCCGCGTCACGAAGCCGCCGAGCACCCCGTCCGACATCGCCTCGAACACCGTCTCATGGCCGAGCACCAGCCCGATATAGGCGAGGCTCGAATGGCTGCCGTTGAGGATGCGCAGCTTGGCCTGCTCATAGCCGCGCACGTCATTGGTCAGCGTGACGCCCGCCGCAGCGAGGTCCGGGCCGTCGGCCATGTCGAAGCGCTGCAGCACCCATTGGGTGAAGGATTCGCGCTGCACCGCCGCCTTGTCCTCGACGCCGAGTTCGTCCGCCACCTTGCCGAGGAACGCCGCGTCACTGGCAGGCGTGATCGAATCGACCATCGAATCCGGAAACGCCACCTCCGCCGCGATCCAGTCGGCCAGGCCCGAATCCCATTCGCGGGCCAGCGCCACGCAAGCGGCGCGGAGCTTGCCGCCATTGCCGGTCATGTTGTCGCAGCAGAGCATCGCAAAGGGCGCCACGCCCGCCGCGCGGCGATCGGCAAGGCCGGTGACGATCCAGCCGATCACGCTGGCCGGCTCTTCCGGGCGCGTGCGATCATGGACGATGTCGGGATGATTCATGTCGAGCGTGCCGTCGCCGCCCAGGCAATAGCCCTTCTCGGTCACCGTGCTGGTGGCGATGCGGACCTCCGGGCTGGCGAGCAGCGCGCGCAGGCGGGCGCCTTCACCCGGGCCGATTGCATCCGAGTGCGCCGCGATGATGCGGGTGGAGGGTTCACGGTCAATCACCGCCAGCGTGTAGAGCCCGTCCTGTGCCTTCAGCGCGTCGGTGGTGGTGCCGCTGCGCAGCGACACCGCGGCAATGCCCCAGCGCGGATCGCTGTCAAGCACCTTATCGATGAAGGCCGCCTGGTGGGCGCGGTGGAACGCGCCGGGGCCGAAATGGACGATGCCGGTGCGGATCGCGGCCAGGTCGTGGCCGGGGCGGAGGATGCCGGCAGGAAGGCCGGCCAGCGTCGCGCGCGAGAGCGTGGTCATATGGTCAGGCCAATCAGACCCGACGGGTAAAGTCAATCGCGCGCGGGGTTGCGCAAGCCGGGCGGCAGCAGCGGCGCTTCGAAATTGGCGCGCTTGTCCCGCGTGCCGCGCGGCAGGAAGAAGCGCACCCGCCGGTTGGGAAAGTCGATCTCGACGCGGCGGAAACTCCGCATTGCGTCCATGCCGAGCATGATCGCCGGCCGCCTGGTGAGCCCGAAACGCTTGAACGGCTCGGCCTCGGCAAAGGCGACCGGCAGCGCATCGAATGCGACGTTGCTCACCCGCATGTCCGGCACATGGCCATATTGTGCCAGCGTCTTCCCGCCATCGACGCTGGTCAGCTCGATCGTCTGCAGCACGCCCACGCTCTTGCCCACCTTCCGGCGCAGCGCCTCATTGCCCATCGTCACCTGCGAGCCGGTATCGAGCACCACCTGCACGCGGGCATTGCCATAATAGGCATCGGTGACGATCAGCTGGCCGAACTGGTCCTTCGCCGAGACGATGATCTCGTCCGGATCGTGCTTCTCGTTCCGCTTGCGCTTGACGCTGGGGCGCACCGCCATGGTCGCGGTATCGAAGTCGATCGTCACCTCGTGATCGCGCAGCGTGTCGATGCCGAGCAGCCCGGCGGCGCCGATATTGGCGGCATCGAAGGCAGGCGCGACGATCTGGTGCGCGGTGCCGATCGATTCGATCTTGAGATCCGGCACGATCACGGTGGTGGCGAGGCTGCGCCCGGTCATCGAGGTGACGTGCACCGACGCACCCGCGGCGAGCCCGAGTCGCGCCGCCAGCTCGCGCGACACCACCGTGCGCTCGGCGCCGGTATCGATGATGAAGTTGTACGGGCCCTGCTGGGTGATCGCCACCGGCACGGTGAGCCGCGCATTGGTCTCGCCGAGCGCCAGCTGGATCGCGTCGGGCTGGCCGGCGGCGGGTGCCGTTTCCGGGTCCGTACGCACGCCGAGAGGCCCGCTCGCCAGCAAGCCGAGCGGCAGGGCCCAAAGGACAAGCGAGGACGAGACTCCGAACATTGCGCGAAAATATGCCTGTCCATGTTGCGCAGCAATCCCGCAAAAGAACGGGGTCAGTCGAGCCGCATCGCCTCGGCAGCAATAGCCTCCGCTTCTTCGAGCAGCGCATCTTCGGTGGTGCCTTGCGCGACCGACTCCCGACCAATCATGATCAGCACCGGAACGGCCATCGGGCTCACCCGCTCCAGGTCTACATGGAGCATCCGCGCGCGCGCCTCGTCGAGCAGCCGCGCGAGTCGACCGACATCGGTCATCTTGGCGCGCGCATCTTCCCAGGCGGCGCGCAGCAGCAGGTGGTCGGGCTCGTATCTGCGCAGCACGTCGTAGATCAGGTCGGTCGAGAAGGTGACCTGCCGCCCGGTCTTCTTCTTGCCGGGATGCTGGCGCTCGACCAGCCCGCCGATGATCGCCACTTCGCGAAAGGCGCGCTTGAGCAGCGCCGAGCCCTGCACCCAGTCGACGAACTCATGTTCGAGGATGTCGGGCGAGAAGAGCGGGCGCGGATCGACGATCTTCTCCAGCCCGTATACCGCCAGCGCATAGTCGTTGGCGACGAAGCCGAGCGGCTTGAGCCCCATCGCCTCCATCCGCCGCGTGACCAGCATGCCCAGCGACTGGTGCGCGTTCCAGCCTTCGAAGCTGTAGATGACGAGATGGTAGCGGCCTTCGTGCGGGAAGGTTTCGACCAGCAGCTGGCCCGGTGCTGGCAAGGTCGAGCGCCGGTCCTGTGTCTCCAGCCATTCGCGCACGTCCGCCGGGAAGCGGGTCCACTGGCTGCGATCGAACAGGAAGGTTCGCACGCGGTCGGCAAGGTTGGCGGTGATCGCCAGCCGCGCGCCCATATAGCTCGGCACCCGCGCCTGCTTGGCGGTGGCGCGGACGATCAGGTCGGTCGCCTCGACCCGCTCCACTTCCAGTGCGAGGCCGCCGAAGAAGAAGGTGTCGCCCGGCGAAAGCGAGGCGGCGAACCCCTCCTCCACCTTGCCCAGCCGCTTGCCGTTCTTGAACCGCACCTCCAGCATCGGCGATTCGACGATAATGCCCGCGTTGAGCCGATGCTGCGCAATGAAATTGGGCTGGGTGACCCGCCAGACGCCGTCCTTGCCTTGGGTCAGCCGCTTGAACTTATCATAGGCGCGCAAGCTGTAGCCGCCATCGGCGATGAAATTCAGGACGCGGTCGAACACCTCCTCGGTCAGCGCCGAATAGGGCAATGCTGCACGTACTTCCTGCAGCATATCCGCGGCGCGGAAGGGCGCGGCGCAGGCGCAGCCCATCACATGCTGGGCGAGCACGTCGAGCGCGCCGGGACGGAAGATGTCGGGATCGAGCTCGCCCGCCTCGACCGCATCGAGCGCCGCGCGTGCCTCGAGATATTCGAAGCGATTGCCGGGGATCAGCACCGCCTCGCTTGCCTCGTCGAGCCGGTGGTTGGCGCGGCCGATCCGCTGGAGCAGCCGCGACGAGCCTTTGGGCGCCCCCATCTGGATCACGCAGTCGACATCGCCCCAGTCGACCCCAAGGTCGAGGCTGGCGGTGGCGACCAGCGCGCGCAGCCGCCCGTCGGCCATCGCCTGCTCGGCCTTTTGCCGCGCCTCCAGGCTGAGGCTGCCATGGTGCACGCCGATCGGCAGCTTGAGCTCGTTGACCTTCCACAGCTGCTGGAAGACGAGTTCGGCCAGGCCCCGGGTGTTGCAGAAGACGATCGTCGTCTTGTGCGTCTCGATCTCGGCCATCACCTGCGGGATGGCATAGATGCCCGAATGCCCGGCCCAGGGCACGCGGCCTTCGGGGAGCAGGATCGCAATGTCCGGATCGGCGCCCTTTTCGCCCTGCACCAGCGTCACCGCATCGATGTCGCCATAGGGGGCGAGCCAGGCGCGATAGCCGTCGGGATCGGCGACCGTCGCGGACAGGCCGACGCGGCGGAACCCCGGCGCCAGCCGCTCCAGCCGGGCGAGCGCCAGCGCCAGCAGGTCGCCGCGCTTGCTGGTGGCGAAGGCGTGGATCTCGTCGATCACCACCGTCTTCAGCCCGGCGAACATCGTCAGGCTGTCCTCATAGGAGAGCAGCAGGCTGAGCGATTCGGGCGTGGTCATCAGCACCTGCGGCGGGCGGGCGCGCTGGCGGACCTTCTTCTCGTGCGGGGTGTCGCCGGTGCGCGTCTCGACGCGGATCGGCAGCCCCATCTGCTCGATCGGGGTGAGCAGGTTGCGCTGGACGTCCACCGCCAGCGCCTTGAGCGGCGAAATGTATAGCGTGTGCAGCCCCTCGACCGGCGCCTCGATCAGATCCGCGAGCGTCGGCAGGAAGCCGGAGAGCGTCTTGCCCGCCCCCGTCGGTGCGACGAGCAGCGCATGCCGCCCCGCCCGGGCGGCCGCGAGCATGTCCCACTGGTGCCGCCGCGGCGCCCATCCGCGCGCGGTGAACCAGTCGGCCAGAGGTGCGGGGAGATCGGCGGGCACGAGCCCTATGTAGGGAGCGCGGAAGCGTCTGTGGAGGCGCTTCCCTTCTCCCCTTTCCCATGCTCCATTGCGCGCAGGGCAAATGGGGAAAACCGGATGAAGATGCTTCTCGCCACCGCCGCGCTCGCCGTCGCGATCGCCGCACCCGCCGCTGCGCAGACGCGGCCCGATCAGGCCAAGTTCTTCGACCTCTACAAGGAACTGGTCGAGACCAACACCGTGGTGAATGTCGGCAGTTGCACCCAGGCAGCCGAGCAGATTGCCGCGCGGCTGAAAGCTGCCGGGTTCAAGGACGACCAGCTCACCCTGTTCGCCACGCCCGAGCATCCCAGGGACGGCGGGCTGGTCGCGGTCTATCCGGGCACGTCGAAAAAGGCCAAGCCGATCCTGCTGCTCGCGCATCTCGACGTGGTGGCGGCCAAGCGCGAGGACTGGACCCGCGATCCGTTCAAGCTGGTCGAGGAGAATGGCTATTATTACGCCCGCGGCACCGCCGACGACAAGGCGATGGCGGCCACCTGGGCGGACACGCTGATCCGCTTCCAGCAGGCGGGGTACAAGCCCAAGCGCACCGTGAAGCTGGCGCTCACCTGCGGCGAGGAGACGACCTGGGCGTTCAACGGCGCCGAATGGCTGGCCAAGAACAAGCGCGACCTGATCGACGCCGAATTCGCGCTCAACGAAGGCGGCGGCGGCAAGTCGGACGGGCATGGCAAGGTGCTCGTCCAGAGCATGCAGGTCGGCGAGAAGGCGGTGCAGAACTTCCGGCTGGAAACGAGCAACCCCGGCGGCCACAGCTCGATCCCCGTGCCGGACAATGCGATCTACGAACTGGCCGACGCGCTGGTGAAGATCCGCGCTTATGATTTCCCGCTGGAGCTCTCCGGCACCACCCGCGCCTATTTCGCCAAGGCGGGTGCGGCGCGGAGCGATGCGATGGGCAAGGCGATGGTGGCGATCGCCGCCAATCCGGCCGACAAGGGTGCCGAGACGCTGCTCAACACCGATCGCATCTACCATTCGATGCTGCGCACGACCTGCGTCGCAACCTTGCTGGAGGGCGGCCACGCCAACAACGCCCTGCCCCAGCGGGCTGCTGCGAACATCAATTGCCGGATCTTCCCCGGGCACAGCAGCGAAGAAATCCAACAGGCGCTGGCCACGGCGATCGGCGACGCGAAGGTGACGATCACCATGGTCCCGCCGGTGCGGCCGATCGCCAAGTCGCCCGCGCTCGATCCGAAGGTGGTGGGCCCGGCCGAGAAGCTGGTCGCCAAATATTTCCCCGGCGTGCCGCTGGTGCCGACCATGTCGACCGGCGCGACCGACGGCATCTTCCTCGCCGCCGTGGGCATCCCGACCTATGGCGTGCCGGGCGCCTGGGGCGATCCTGACGGCAACGGCGTGCACGGGCTGAACGAGCGGATCGAGGTCCGCTCGCTCTATACCGGCCGCGACTATTTGTTCGATCTGGTGAAGGCGTATGCCGAGCAGGAGTGAGGCTCAGGCGGGCTCCACCCTGCCGTCTGCTACCCGGTAGAGGGTGGCGGTGGCGGGGACCGCCTCGAACAGCGCGGGTTCGGTGCCGGTCATCCATACCTGCCCGCGTCCCGCAAGCCGCTCGAACAGCGCCGCGCGGCGGCCCGGATCGAGATGCGCGGCGACCTCGTCGAGCAGCAGGATCGGCGGGGTACCGACCCGGTCTGCCACCAGCTCGGCATGGGCCAGCACGATGCCGAGCAGCAGCGCCTTCTGCTCGCCGGTCGAGCAGAGATGCGCGGGCTGGGCCTTGTCGAGATGCATGACCTGCAGGTCGGCGCGGTGCGGGCCGGTGAGGGTGCGCCCGGCGGCGGCATCGCGGCGGCGGCCCTCGCGCAGCGCGGCGGCGAGCGCGGGGGCGTCGCCCTGCCAGCCCTCCAGCGTCAGCCCGGCACGCGCAAAGGGCCCCGCGGGCTGGTCGGCCAGACGTGCGCCCAGTGCCGCCACAGCATCGCGGCGGGCGGCGTCGATCGCCGCGCCATGCTCGGCCATCCGCGCCTCCAGCGCGTCAAGCCAGGCGGGGTCGGGCGGCAGCTCGTCGGCGAGCAGCCGGTTGCGTTCGCGCATCGCCGCTTCATAGCGGGTCGCTTCATGGGCGTGACGGGGGTTGAGCGCGAGCGTCAGCCGGTCGAGGAAGCGGCGGCGGTCCCCAGGCGCCTCCAGGAACAGCCGGTCCATCGCGGGCGTAAGCCACAACACCACCAGCCACTGCGCGAGGCTGGTCGCCGCCGCCGTCGCACCGTTCACACGCACGATCCGCCGCTCGGGCGCGTCGGCGCGGGTGCCGGTGCCGATCTCGGCCTCGTCGAGCGTAGCCGCGATGCCGAACCCCCCCGCCCCGCCCTGCCGCGCCATCTCGCTCAGCGGCGCGCCGCGCAAGCCCCGGCCGGGGGCGAGCAGCGAGACGGCCTCCAGGATGTTGGTCTTGCCCGCGCCATTCTCGCCGCTCAGCACGACGAAGTCCGCCCCCGGGGTCAGCAGGGCATCCTCGTGGTTGCGGAAGTCGGTGAGCAGGAGACGCTTGACGGCCATGAAAGGGGCTGTAGCGCAGCACCTTGCCCACGAACACCGCTTGGCCGATAGATCAGGGCGAAGGGATAGAAACACATGATCCGCAAGACTGTTACGATTGCCGCGCTCGCGCTGGTGGCGGCCTGCTCCAAGGCGCCCGAGGACGTGACCGCGACCTACGCCGCCGCCGGCGGCCGCGGCACGATCACCGTGAAGGCTGCCGCCAATGGCGACGCCAAGGTGGAAGCCGGCCCGCAGACCCTGATCCACAAGGGCGGCACCGATTACGTCGTGATCACCGACGGCAACGACAAGTTCGCCGCCAGCTTCGCCGATTTCGTCGGCGCGACGCAGGACATGGCCATGGCCAAGGGCATGAAGCCCCAGGCGCTGCCGCAGGACCCGGACTATGAGGCGGTCCAGGTCGGCGAGGAGAAGGTCGGCGACCAGAAGGGCACGATCTGGAGCGTGCAGCCCAAGGGCAACCCGCAGGGCGATTCGATCCGCATCGTCGTCAGCGACGACAGCCGCCTGAAGAACATCGCCGCCGCAATCGGCATGCAGACCAAGCTGACCGGCGCGCGCATGGCGACCGTGTTCACCAGCGTGCCCAAGGCCGAGAAGGTGCTGGAAGACGTGATCGCCAAGGGCGCCGTGCTCCGCCTGGGCGAAGCGCTGACGCTGCAGAGCATCAAGCCGGGTGCCATCCCCGCCAGCGAGTTCGCGCTGCCGAAGGTGCTCGACCGCGCGGCGCTCCGCAAGCGCATCGAGGACCAGGCCAACAAGGCGCTCGAAGCCGCCAAGGCCGCCGGCGACAAGGCCGGCGAAGCACCGGCTCAGGGCGCGCCTGCAGCACCTGCCGCACCTGCTCCCGCACCGGAAGCGACTCCGGCCGCGAAGTAATGCGCAAGCGTCTCGCACGCGCATTGCCGATCCTGCTGGCGCTGGCCCCGTGGCCGGCGCTGGCGGACGTCACCGCGACCTACAAGGCCGGCATCGACCGGCTGATCGTGGAAGTGGCCGACAATGGCGATGCACGTGTCCAGATCGACGACGTCATCTATGTCCGGCACGGCGGCGAGGACTATGTCACGTTCGGCAAGTTCGACGGCATGGCGATCTCCGGCCGCCGCGACGACATGCTGGAGTTCGTCCGCGTACTGTTCCACGCGGCCGGGAGGACGCCGCCGCCCTCCGCACCGGCTACGGCCGCCCCGCGTCTCGAACCGCTGCGCGCAGTCGAGGTGCTGGGGTTGCAGGGGCAGGTTTGGCGGCTCTGGCTTGCCGGCAAGAGCGACCCGGCCGACAGCATCGAAGCCGCGTTCACCGACTCGCCCAAGCTGGCGCCGGTGAACCGCGCACTCCGATCGGCGGCCCGCGGCTTTTTTGATACGTTCGGTCCCCTGGACAAGCGCGGCCAGTTCCGCGCGGCCCTGGTGGCGATGGCGGAAAAGGGCGCGCCGCTGATGATCGGTGACGCCAAGACCGTGCAGTTGCTCGCGGTCGACTTTGGGCCGATCGCCCCTGCCCGCTTCGCCGTCCCCAAGGATCTGTCCAGCCCCGAGGCGCTGCGATCCATCGCGAAAGAGATGGAGGAGAAGCGGCAGGAGGAAAAGCGGAACTGGGGCGATACCCCTTAAAGCGCCCCGATTCCCGCTTCGGCCAGCCGCGTCTGGGCGATGCGATACCGTTTCGGCTCGGCAATCCCCAGCCGCGCCCGCGCCGCGTCCAGCGGCTCCTCGAGCAGCTTCTCGTAATCCTCAGCGTGCAGCCAGCCGGCGCGCTTGCCGTGGCGATAGCCTTCCCAAATCGCCTTCACGCAGTCGAGCCGCCCGGTGGTGCGAATGCTCTTGAGCGCCCCGCCAACGGCGATGAAGCCCCAGCCGGTGCCGCCGGTCTGCGCATAGGAAAAGGCGACGAGGCACAGCTCGCCGAGATGCTCGTCGGCCTTGTAGCCGGTCAGCACGTGCCAGAGATCGTGGATGTCGCGCTCGCGCCGCCCCATCCAGGCATAGGGGTGTTCGACCTCGATGCCCTGGAACCCGCCCTCGACCATGCTGACCTGGACCAGACCGTCGGCCGAATAGCCGGTCGAATCGAGGAAGTCGCGGTACGCCGCGCCGAGCGTACCGGGGGCGAAGCTGTCGATCCAGCTTCGGTCGGACAGGCGCTGCGACAGCTCCAGCCGGCGATAGGCGAGCTTGCCGCCGCCGGGCATGGTGAGCAGCTTGCGATAATTGCGCTGGCTGACGTCCCCGTTCAGCGCGCGCATGATCTTGAAGACCTGTTCGGTATCGTCGCCATTGGCGAGCAGCTTGCGCAGCGCCGACAATGCGGTGCCCCATTCGCGCTTGAGCGGCACCCCGGGGTTGAGCAACGGTTGCGGAGCCTTGGTCGCCATGCAGTCCGATTCCACTAACTGACACGGCTGTTAATAGCAGAGACGCCCGGCCTTTTCAACGCGCGCGACCATTCGACCGAGGCGGACGACGGATCCAGGGAGATCCGCCGCCCGACCCAAGTCCCGTAAAGTGCGACCCTCGGGGCTTGGCCCTGCTTATGGTCGCAAAGAAAGTGCCGACATAGCCGGGGAAAGCGCGGGGTGCGCTCGAAAGCGGCCGTCAACCATGGACAAGCCGCTTTGCTGCCAAGAAAAACCGGTGCGGGATCAGACGCGCATCGGCATCAATACGTAGAGCGCGGGCGACGAATCATTCTCGCGGATCAGCGTCGGCGCCGCCGCATCTGCCAGATGTACTTCGACGAGATCGCCTTCGATCTGGCCGAGAATGTCCATCAGGTAGCGGCTGTTGAAGCCGATCTCGAAACCCATCGCGGCATATTCGCCCGGCACTTCTTCCGCCGCGACGCCATTCTCGGGGCTGGTCACCGAGAGCACCACCTTGTCGCGCTCCAGCGCCATCTTCACCGCGCGGGTCTTCTCGGTCGCGATGGTCGAGACGCGGTCGACGCCTTGCATCAGGCTCTTCGGATCGAGCTTGAGCAGCTTGTCGTTCGCAGTCGGGATCACGCGGCTGTAATCGGGGAAGGTGCCGTCGATCAGCTTCGAGGTGAGGATCGCCTGGCCCAGGTCGAAGCGAATCTTCGACGGCGAGAGCGACACGCCCACCGAACCGTCGACCTCGTCGAGCAGCTTGCGCAGCTCGGCCACGCACTTGCGCGGCACGATCACACCCGGCATCGCGTCGGCGCCGTCCGGGCAGGGCACAGTGACGCGGGCCAGCCGGTGGCCGTCCGTCGCCGCCGCGCGCAGCATGCGGCTGGCATCGTCGGTCACGTGGAAGAAGATGCCGTTCAGATAATAGCGCGTCTCCTCGGTGGAGATCGCGAAGCGGGTCTTGTCGATGATCTGCTTGAGCGTCTCCGCCGGCAGCTCGAACGTGGTCGGCAGCTCGCCCTCGGCGATCATCGGGAAATCGTCGCGCGGCAGCGTGCCGAGCTGGAAGCGGGCGCGGCCGGCCACCACCGTCAGCTTGCCCTCGGCGGCGGTGAGCACCACCTGCGAACCCTCGGGCAGCTTGCGGACGATGTCGAACAGCGTGTGCGCCGACACCGTCGTAGCACCCACCTGGTCGACCGCCGCCGGGATCGTCTCGTCGATCTGCAGATCGAGATCGGTCGCCATCAGCCGGATCGTGCCGCCCAGCTGCGCATCGATCAGCACGTTGGACAGGATCGGAATCGTGTTGCGCCGCTCGACCACGGACTGGACGTGGCTCAGGCCCCTCAACAGAGTTGCGCGTTCGATCGTCGCCTTCATGTACCTCAAACCCCCGGGCCGTCGCCCTGCTTTCTACCCGGCGCGACCCGGCCGGTGGCAATGCGCCATGACGTACCCTTAACGCGAAAAAGGGCCGGAGCAAGCTGCCCCGACCCTCTTTTCCACAGTCAGACTGCCTTTTCGGCGATCAGAAGCGGACGCCCAGCCCCGTGACGATCTGGTGACGCTCGGGATCGACGCCGCCCGCCTGCGAGCCATAGTTGGAATAGCGATATTCCGCCTTGGCGAAGACCTTGTCGGTCAGCTTGAACTCGGCACCCGCACCGAGGCGCCAGCCGTCGTAATTGTCGCGCTGGCGGAAGGACAGCGCCGGCGCGGTGGCGGTGGCCGGCGAATCATAGTCGGTGATGAACTGCGCGTTGGTATATCCGGCCTTGGCGTAGATCAGCGTACGCGGACCCGCGAGGAAGCCGAGGCGACCGCCGACATAGAGGTCGCGGCCCGCCTTCACACGCAGCCGGTCGCCCGCGGTGAGCACATCGCCGCTGCGATCGCTGATCGACGACCCGGTCACTTCGCCTTCGACGCCGAACACGGTGCTGCCGCGCTGGATGTCATAGCCGATATTGCCGCCATAGGTGACGCCGTCGCGCGACGCGTCATAGGACGACTTGTCGTTCACGCGGTCCCAGCCGGCAATCACTTCGGCGTGCGAGCCGTTGAAGCTCTGGTCCTGCGACTGGGCGAAAGCCGGCGCGGCGAAGGCCGTGGTGGCGATCAGCGCGGCGATGGAAAGCTTGGTACGCATAACGATTACTCCTCACTGAAGCCGCACCGACAGGGTGCGGCCTGACTTCAGCCGCAAGCCCGAGGGGCTTCGGCTGGACGCTCGGTATCGAGGGGAAGGGGCGGCCCGCCATGGGCGCCGCGACCTGTTCTTCCTCCCGTTCGCTCCCGGCGTGCTCCGCGAGCGAGGGGACGGATGCACCCCCGGGCCTGTCGCCCGCATGAACGAATCAGGGCCAAATTGGGACATTGCGTTTCCGGCGGTTTCGCGGGAGAGACTTGACATGGCCAGCACCCGGAAAGGCCGCGATTTCATCGCGCGGCATGGCGAGACCGTGTTCAACATCGCCCGGCGGATGCAGGGCGACCATCCCCATACCCCGCTAACCCGCGCCGGCTTCGCCCAAGCGGATGCGATGGGCGCGGCGCTGCGGGAACTGCTGGGCCCGCGCGCCAAGCTGACGCTGTGGGCCTCCAGCGCCGGCCGTGCCCTGCAGACGCTGGCGATCATTGCCGAGCATCTCGAGCTCGACTGGCACCAGACGCGCACCGACGACCGCCTGGTCGAGATCGGCATGGGCGCGTGGAGCGGGCGTTATTATGCCGATCTGGAGCGCGAGGTCGGCAGCTTCCTCGACCCCGAGCACGGACTCTACACGCGGCCGCCGGAGGGCGGCGAATGGTATGACGCGATCGCCGCGCGCGTCTCGGGCTGGCTGGCCGATACCGACGAGGATCCCGGCGACCGACTGGTGATCATGCACGGCATGTCGAGCCGCATCCTGCGCGGGGTGATGACCGGCCGCGACGTGCTGCCCCAGTTCGACGCGCCCGTCGCACCGGACCTGCCGCAAGGCTCTATCGTGCGGATCGAGGGCGGCGTGGAGACGGTGGTGCATCTCGGCACCGGGCGCGGCGCGGCGCCGGCATGATGCTGGCGCTGGCGCTGCTCGTGCTGGCGGGCCCGCGCGAGACCATCGGCATCTTCGAGCGCTGGGGCGCCTTCCGCGACACCGCGCCCACGCGCTGCTTCGCGGTGGCGCGACCGACCGACCTCGCCCGGCGCGGCGAGGCCTATCTCAGCATCGCGAGCTGGCCGGGGCGCGGGGTGCGGCACCAGCTCTATGTCCGCCTCAGCCGGGCGCGCGCGGACCATGCGCGGGTGATGCTGGTGGCGGGCGAGCGGCGCTTTGAATTGACGGCCAGCCGGCATGACGCCTGGGCGCCGGATGCGCGGACCGACTCGGCAATCGTCGCGGCGATGCGCGACGGCCGCGCGCTGAGCGTGGAGAGCGTCGATACAGGCGGCGTGCCGTTCGTCGACGGCTACACGCTGCAGGGCGCGGCGAGCGCGATCGACGCGGCAACGCTGGCCTGCCTGTAGAACGGCGACAGCAAGCCACCACCTCGCGCCTCTATCGCCCCCCTCCCGCCTGCGGGAGGGGACGGGGGAGGGTGAGAGAGGGAGGAAAGGGCTGTCAGAGAAAAAGTGCAATGAAGCGGTGCGGCCAAATCGCGACAGCTCGCCCGCTACCCTCACTCACCCTCCCCTAACCCCTCCCGCAGGCGGGAGGGGGGACCAGAAGGCAGGAGAGGGAACAAACCACTGGCACCCAACGCGCGACGCACTATCTTGTCCCCCGTGCGATCCCCATCCATCACCGCTCGCCTCGCCGACGGCGTCGCCTCGATCCCGGCGGCGGAGTGGGATGCCTGTGCGGGACCCGACAACCCGTTTCTCAGCCACGCCTTTCTGTCGATTCTCGAATCCTCGGGCTCCGCCACCGCACAGGCCGGCTGGCAGCCGCTGCCGATCGTCGTCGACGGACCGGACGGCACCCCCGCCGCGATCGCGCCCGCCTATGCCAAGAGCCACAGCCAGGGCGAATATGTGTTCGACCATAGCTGGGCCGACGCCTGGGAGCGCGCGGGCGGGCGCTATTATCCCAAGCTGCAGATCGCGGTGCCGTTCACGCCCGTCCCCGGCCCGCGGCTGTTGCTGCGGGATCCGACGCAGGCACCCGCGCTGATCGCCGCGATCGAGGCGGTGGTGAACCAGCACGGCCTCTCTTCCGCCCACGCCACCTTCGTCGCGGAAGCGCAGGTGCCGCTGTTCGAGGCGGCGGGCTGGCTGATCCGTACCGGCACCCAGTTCCACTGGCAGAATGACGGTTATGCCAGCTTCGACGATTTCCTCGGCGCGCTCGCTAGCCGCAAGCGCAAGGCGATCCGCAAGGAGCGCGCCGCCGCGGTGGAGGGGCTGACGATCCGCCACCTCACCGGCGCCGAGATCACCGAGGCGCACTGGGACGCCTTCTGGGCCTTCTACCAGGATACCGGCAGCCGGAAGTGGGGCCGCCCGTATCTCACCCGGCCGTTCTTTTCGATGCTCGGCGCGGCGCTGGGCGATAAGGTGCTGCTGATGCTCGCCGAGCGCGACGGACGGCCGATCGCGGGCGCGCTCAACCTGATCGGCGCCGATGCGCTGTACGGCCGCTATTGGGGCTGCGTCGAGGACGTGCCGTTCCTCCATTTCGAGCTCTGCTATTACCAGGCGATCGACGCCGCGATCGCGCGTGGCCTGCCCCGCGTCGAGGCGGGCGCGCAAGGGGAACACAAGCTCGCCCGCGGCTATGTGCCCGTGACGACCTGGTCGGCCCATTACCTCCCCGACCCCGGCTTCCGCCGCGCCGTCGCCGACTTCCTGGTGCGCGAGCAGCAGGCGGTGGAGCGCGAGCAGGAATATCTGGAAGAACTGACGCCGTTCAAGAAGGCGGAGTAGTCGAGCGCTCGCTTGGGCCCACAGTTACGCCAAAGCAGCTGCCAGTCGCAGCCCGACATGCACCAGCAAGGCGCCAGCGGCAGCACCCTTCACAAAGCTGAAAGCCAGTTTCGCACCGCGCATAGACATCTCCTCGAAGACGCTATCGCGGTTGACTGCGCTCGCCAACAGCGGAGATCGTCAGGACGGCGGCGCGGTGCCATTCCCCGGCAGTTCACCCGCCGCCTCGGCCTCGCGGATCAGCACGGCTTCGGGCCGCGGGATCGGCAGGTCGCCGGGGTTGAGGCCGGGACCCGGCACATCATGGTCGACCCGGTAGAGCACGCTCGGCCCGTCGCGCCACACCGGAACCAGCCCCTGCTCGTAGCGCTTGTCGAAGGCCGGCGGGCGGATCAGCCAGACATAGTCGAACGCGTCGCGCGGGAAGAGCGCCAGGCTGCGCGCGATCGGGCGCCACCATTCGCGCGGGCACTGGACGTTGGTCACCAGCTCGGACGGGTCGTGGGCGAAGCGCTTGGCCGCGCGGTAGCGCACCGTCATCAGCTGGCCGCCGGCCATCGACCATTGGTCGTTGGTATAGGCCAGCCGCCGCTCCAGCGCGAGGCCGGGAACGTGCTGCAGCCGGGTCATCGCCCATTCGTTGTAGCAGGTCTCGCCGACGAAGCTCACCAGCCGCGCCCCCACCGGCACATGCGCCAGTGCCTTGAGCTCGCGGTCATAGGCCTTGTCGTAGAGGTAGAAGCTCGCCGTCGTCGCCCCGATGCGGGCGAGGAAGAAGGCGAGGCCGAGCACCGCCACCAGCGTCGCGCCGCGCATCGACAGGCCCGGCTTGGGCCGAATCGCCAGGATCGCGATGGCGATCAGGAACGGCACCATCCGCATGTCGGCATAGGCCGATCCGAACACCACGCGCGGCAGGAGGAGATAGACCAGCAGCAGCAGCGCCGCGGAGAGGCCGAGGTTGCGCGAGTATTGAAGGTTCGGGTCGCGCACCGCCTTGAGCATCAGCAGGAAGATCACGCCGACGCTGGCGATGTCGAACAGCTGCCAGCGATCGCGGAACACCTGCGTCACCCACAGCGTCTTGGCGCGCCAGTTGAACCAGTCGAAGGTCTGGCCCGAGACATGCTCGCCGCCGCGCCAGATCACCATCAGCACCGCCGGTAATGCCAGCACCAGGCACTGCACGCCGGCGTGGAAGCACGGGGCGAGCCATCCGCCCACCAGATCCTTGTACCAGGGCAGCGCGCGGTCGCGCCGCAGGTCGTGCTGACGGATCAGTTCGGCCGAGAAGGCGAGCACGCCCAGCACGCCCCAGCCGAAGGTGTGGGTGATCCAGATGATCACCGACAGCGGCACGAACACCATCGAGCGGAACTGGAACTTGCCCAGCCGAGCCAGCCGCAGCCACCAGCCGAACGCCAGCATCGCCATGCCGAGCGACAGCGCGAAATTGACGAAGCCGAAATGGAAGGGGAAGGCATAGGCGAGCGGCAGCGCGAACAGCGCGGTCGCCGGAATGCGGCCATGCACCTCGCGCGCGATCATCAGGAAGCCGGCAACGGTCATCGCCGGGATCGCGATGACGATCAGCTTCACGCCCAACTCGAGCCCGAAGAGCTTGGCCATGGGGAAGACCAGCAGGTCCACCCCCAGATTGCCCATCAGCTGCCAGCGGAAATCATACCATTGGCGCAGCCACGGCACCTGGTCATAGACCAGCTGCACCCGGTAGCGGCCCATATGGCCGGGCAGGTCGACCAGCGGCGGGATGTCCGGCCACAGCAGCGGCACCGTCGCCACCAGCGTCGCGAACAATACGAACCAGCGCGTCTGCCACCAGCGCAGCGGAACCCCTTTATCCATCGCGCCGCTTTAGTGCGCGAGCGGGCGGTACGGCAAGCGCTTGTCGGTGGAGCGCCGCGGCGGCTAGCGCGCAGCTATGCCCCCTTGCGGTTCAAGCCGATAGAGCGCGTCCCTGCCATCGCTCCAGACGCGGGCGGCACCCGCGACACGCAGATCGGCCGGCGGATCAATCAGCCAGACATGGTCGAAGGCGCCCCGCGAAAGCCGCGCCAGCGCTGTGCGGAGCGTCGGGATTCCCGCAGTGGCGGCGCAGCGATCCTCGACGACGATCTGCGAGGGATCGTTGGCGAAGGCGCCGAAACCATCGCGCCGCACCTGCATCAGGCCGGTCGAGCCGAGATCGAACTGGTCATTGGCGAAGGCCGAACGGCGGACAACGGCCATGCTCGGCAGGTGGTTCAGCCGCGCGATCGCCCAGCCCGCCTCGCATCGGTTCAGGACGAACGCCGCGACTCGCGCGCCGACCGGCAGATGCTCCAGCGCCACCAGCCGCCGCTGCCAGTCTCGCCCCTCCATGGCGAGGTCCGTGGTGACCGCCAGCGTACGGACGAGCAGAAAGCCAAGGCCGACCCAGGCGAGCAGCCGGCCACGGTCGGGCAAGGTTCCCTCCGCGAGCAGCGCAAGAATCACCGCATAGGGCAGTATCCGCGCATCGACATAGGCGGTGCCGAACGGCAGCAGCAGGAACAGCGCGGCCATCGCCAGTGCCGCCGCGGCAAGGCTCGCCGATCGCGCCTGTCCGCGCCGTCGCCAGCTGCCATAGAGCAGCAGCACGAGCAGGAGCAGCGAGGCGAGGTCGATCCACTGCCAGCGGTCGCGGAACAAGGTGACGAACCAGCCGAGCTTCATCGGAAAGCGGGTCCAGAGGTCGCTGCCCCCGGCGCCGTCCCCGGGATGCCAGCGCAGCAGCACCAGCGCCGGCGGGGCGAGCGGCAGGCAAGCGACAGCCGCCCCGAGGATCGCGCGCGCCCAGCTGCGTCCCAAAGCACGGTACCGCGCGACTTCGGCGGCGAAGACCATCGCGCCCAGCGTCAGCCAGCCGAACAGATGCGCGGTCCAGACCAGCCAGGCAATGGCGAGAAACAGCGCGGCGCGCAGGCGGAAGCGGCCCTGCCGGGTCAGCCGCAGCCATAGTGCGAAGGCGTTGAGCGCCAGCGCCATGGCGAGCGTATAGTTGAGGAAGCCGTAGAGAAAGGGGAGCGTGTAGGCGAGCGGCAGCGCAAGTAGCGCCATCGGCTGCACCCGGCCATGCGCCTCGCGCGAGAGCCACAACATGCCCGTGATGGTCAGCGTCTGGATGGCGACCGCGATCACCTTGACCGTCGGCTCAAGGCCGAACCAAGGAGCGAACGCCGCGACGAGCAGGTCCACGCCGAGATAGCCGACGAACCGCCAGTGGAAATCATACCATGTCGCCAGCGGCGACGTGCCGCCGTCCAGCATCACCCGGTAGCGCGCCATATGGCCGGGCAGGTCGACGAGCGGCGGGAGTGCGGGCGACAGCAGCGGCACCGCGCCGAGGAGCACCGCCACCAGCGCGAACCAGCGCCGCTCCCACCAGCGGCCATCGCTCACTGGGTGGTGCGCCGCGCGGGCTGGGTAAGGGTGTAGACGCGAGTGCTCCCACCCGGCGGAGAGATCTGGCGCAGCCAGGGCGGCACCTGGCCGGCCATCAGGCTGCCGGCGAGCACTTGGCGGTCCTTCGAACGCTCGCCCAGTTCGGCAAAGCCGTCCTTGCAGAGCGCGACATAGTCGACCCCCCAGCGCCGCGCGAGCGCTTCCGCCTGGGGGGAGGGGCTGAGGAACAGGTCGTACATGGCACGATTTCCTTGCGTGTCGCGGTGATAGGGTCCGGCAAGGACCCGGTGGCGGGTGGTGGCGAGCAGCGTCGGGCCGAAATCGATCGGCGCGGCGACCAGGCCGGGGGGCAGCGCGGCGAGGCGCGCAGCGGCGGCGGCAGCCGTACAGCCATGGGCAGCGGCAGGGGCGGCGGGTGTCAGCCGGTCCCCGAGCCCGGCATAGGCGATTCCGCTGCCCGCGAGCCAGGCGACCACCAGCGCCAGCGGTCCGCGCGGCCGGGCAGCGGCGATCATCGCGGCCAGCGCTGGCACCGCGGTCAACGCCGCCAGCGGCGCCCCGCGCACCTGCACCAAGGTCACCGCAACCGCGGTCGCCTGGAAGCCGAGGACGATCCACGCCGCGGCGGTCCGCGTTGTCCAGGCGAACCAGATTCCGGCAGCGAGGCCGACCAGCGCCATGCCCCCCGCCGCGATGGCCTTGCCGAGCGGCATTGCAAAGAGCGGCTGCGCTTCGTTGACATGCGCGAGCCAGAGCCGGGCAAGCAGCGGATCGACCTGCCCATAGGGATGGAGACAGGCGGGCGCACTCACAGCGGCACCTGCCAGCGCGAGCCCACCGGTAGCGAGCAGCACGGCGGTACGCACGGCGACGGACTGGGTGGCGAAGCCCGCCACGGCCATCGCCGCGGGTGCGAGTGCCGCCAGCATCGCCGCGCGCCACAGGATCGCGGTGAAGCCGTCGCAAGCGTCGATGTTCCATCCGCTCGTGCGGAAGAGCACCGCCGCGGCGCTCAGGCCGAGCAGCAGCGCGGTCGCATAACCTGCCATCCGCGCCTGGCCGGCAGCGCCATCGAGCCGCCAGCGCAGCGCGATGGCCGCACCGCCGGCGGCGAGCAGCGGCGCCGTCTCCATGCCGACGACCAGCGACAGCACGGTCGCACTGCCGGCAATCGCCCCCTGCCCCAGCGTCCCCCGCCCGACACAGGCATGGAGCAGCGCGAGCACGAGCACGATCTGCAGCGCATGGTGATCGATCCGCCCGGGCGTGAACAGGGTGATCGCGGGAAAGGCGAGCGCGCCGAGGATGACCGCGACGAAACCGGACTGGCCCAGGCGACGCGCGATCGCGGCAATGACGATCAGCATCGCCGCGAACAGCAGCAGCGGCGAGACGATGACGGCGACGACCGTTGCGGCCTGCGCGCCGAGCAGCGGGGTGAGCGTCAGGATCAACGCCGCGGGCACCAGATCGGCGAGCCGCGACCAATGCATCTCCAGCCCCGGCGGAGGCCCCAGCCGGTGTTGGGCGAGATCGGCAAAGCCCTGTCCGCCCAGCCAGTCGCGGATCTGCTGGAGGCGCATCAGGTCGTCGGTATCGGGCAGCCGCAAGGCCCCCAGCGCGACATGATCGCGCACCGTCCAGGCGATCCCCATCAGCAACGCGAGCCCGATCGCGAGAAGCGAATCGCGTCGTATGCTGCGGAGATGCCCTGGACCCATGCCCATCAGCGCTAGGCCCCCATGGTTAACCGGACGTTTCGGCCCGGCTCCGGGCGGTTACCCGCTGTTGCGCAGCGCGGTGGCGATCGCGTTGATCGACAGGAGGATGCCCTCGCCGATCCGCGGATCCGCCTCGCCCGCACGATGCCGCTTCATCAGCTCGATCTGGAGCAGGTTGAGCGGCTCGATATAGGGCAGGCGCAGCCGGATCGAAGTGTCGAGCAGCGGATGCTTTTCCAGCAGACGCGTCTGGCGGGTGACCTGAAGCAGCCCGTCCTGGGTCTGCTGCCAGCCGTCCTTGATCCGCCCGAAGATGGCGTCGCGCAGCGCTTCGTCCTCCACCAGCGCGGCATAATGGCTGGCGATGCCCATGTCGGACTTGGCGAGCACCTGCTCCATATTGTCGAGCGTCGCGCGGAACAGCGGCCAGGCGGTGGCCATCTCGCGCAGCAGTCCCTTGTCCTCGAACGACTCCAGCGCCGCGCCGACGCCGTACCAGCCCGGCAGCATCACCCGGGCCTGCGCCCAGCTGAACACCCAGGGGATCGCGCGCAGGTCCTCGATCGCATCGCTCTTCTTGCGGCTCGCCGGGCGCGAGCCGATCTTGAGGCCGGCAATCTCGGCGATCGGCGTCATCTGGCGGAAGAAGGTGGTGAAGCCCGGCGTCTCGTAGACCAGCCCACGATAGGCGAGGAAAGCGTTGTCCGAGAGCCGGTCCATGGCCGCCGCGAAACGCTCGGCATCGGCAGGTGCGAGCTGCTCGGGTTCCAGGCTGGCGAGCAACGTCGCCGACGTCATCGCCTCCAGGTTGGTCATCGCGCTTTCGGGGCTGCCATATTTGGCGGCGATCACCTCGCCCTGTTCGGTGATGCGGATGCGGCCCTGCACCGTGCCCGGCGGCTGGGCAAGGATCGCCGAGAAGCTCGATCCGCCGCCGCGCCCCACCGCGCCGCCGCGACCGTGGAACAGCTGCATTGCGATGCCGGCTTCCTCGAACACCGGCTTGAGCGCGGTCGAGCCGCGGCTCAGCTGCCAGGTGGAGGTGAGGTACCCCCCATCCTTGTTCGAATCGGAATAGCCGATCATCACTTCCTGGTGCCCGCGTGCCGCCGCGATGGCCGCGACTTCGGGCAGGCCCAGCCAGGCCTGCATGATCGGGGGCGCGGCTTCGAGGTCGGCGATGGTCTCGAACAGCGGGATCGCCATGATGTGCGCCTGCGGGGTCTCCCCCGGCACGTAGAGCCCCGCTTCCTTCAGCAGGATGTGCACTTCGAGCAGGTCCGAGACCGACTGCGCCATCGAGACGATATAATGTCGGATGCAGTTGCGGCCGTACCGCGCATGCGCCGCCGCCGCCTCGCGAACGATGGCGAGCTCGGAGGCGGTCTCCTCCGAATAGACGGCATAGGGGCTGGTCAGCGGCCGGGCATTGGCGAGCTCGCGGCGGAGCAGCGCGATGCGGGCGTCTTCGTCGAGCGCGGCATAGTCGTCGCACACGCCCGCCGACTTGAGCAGCTCTGCGACCACGCGTTCGTGGATCGCGCTGTTCTGGCGCATGTCGAGCGTGGCGAGGTGGAAGCCGAACGTCTCCACCGCGCGGATCAGCCGGCCCAGCGCGCCGCCGGTGGCGAGCGGTCCGCCGTCCGCAAGCCCGCGCGCGATGGCGACGAGATCCTCGCGGAACTCGGCGGGATGGCCGTAAGGCTTGGCCGGGATCGGCGAGGGCCGGCCGGGCTGCTTGCCGACCAGCTTTTCATGCGTCGCGGAAAGGCGGGCATAGATGCCGGTCAATGCGCGGCGATAGGGCTCGTCGCTGCGGCTCTTGCCGGTATCCCCGCTGGAATCGGCAAGTGCCAGCACCGCCTCGGGCACCTCGGCATGCTCGGTCGAGATCGACAGCTCGGCGCCCAGCGCATGGACCGAGTCGAGATAATGTTCGAGCACCGTCTCGGCCGCGCGGGCGAGCGCAAAGCGCATCGACTCGGCGGTGACAAAGGGATTGCCGTCGCGATCGCCGCCGATCCAGCTGCCGGGGCGCAGGAAGCTCGGCGCGCGGTCGCCCAGCGCGCGGTCCCAGCGGGCGTAGAGCGCCGGCAGCACGGGCAGGAACACGTCGCGGAAATAGGAAAGCGCCGTCTCCACCTCATCCGGCACGCCCAGCTTTTCGCGGCGCAGCACGCGGGTCTGCCAGAGCAGCGCGATCTGGCGGAGGATCGCTTCTTCCACCTGGTCGCCATCGGGCGTTTCGGTCACGCCCTGGTCACGCAGCCGCATCAACTCGGCGATGCGGTTCTTGTGGTCGATCATCGACTTGCGGCGCACCTCGGTGGGGTGCGCGGTCAGCACCGGGCTGACCAGTGCATGGTCGAGCAGCGCCCTCACCGGCTCACGGCCGATGCCGGCCTTGGCCAGCCGCTCCAGCGCAGCGGCGACGTCGGCGTCCTTCTCTGTCGCTACCCCCTGGCGATCCTCGGCGAGATTGGCGAGCATCGAGAACAGCATGAAGCCGCGGACGAAATCGAGCGTCTCGTCGAGACTCAGCCGGTCCAGCCCGGAATCGAT
The DNA here is from genome assembly GCF_913774285.1 of uncultured Sphingomonas sp. GTDB lineage: Bacteria > Pseudomonadota > Alphaproteobacteria > Sphingomonadales > Sphingomonadaceae > Sphingomonas. The sequence goes on from NZ_CAJYHX010000001.1 coordinate 62,051, forward strand.
CGCGCCTGCCCCGGCCACGCCACGATGCCTATCGACCGAGGTCGCGCGGATATATTCGATCCGCTTGAACAGTTCCTCGCCGCCATAAGCACGAATGACGTCGCCGAGCAGTCGTCCGAGGAAGCGGATGTCGGGGTTGTTGGTGATCGCGAGTGTGGCCATGGGCGCGATTGCTGCACTGCGAAGCGGACTCGGTCAACTTGTTCGCGCTACCAAAGTACCTAGCTTAGCAAGATGAATTTCGTTGCATTTGCAACCCACAGCGTACGGCGCGCGATGATCGGCCAGGTACGTGCCGTGTTCAACGATGCGGCGCGCGGCGAAACGCCGGTGCAGCCAAGCGACGACGCGCTGTTCACGCGCGATTCGGTGCTGTGGCGGGTGCATGGCGACGTGACCACGATGATGGTCGGCGGCGTCGCGGCGCTGCTGCTGCAGATGCTGCACCCCGCAGTGCTGGCAGGCGTGTGGGACCATTCCAAGTTCCGCCACGACATGCTCGGCCGGTTGCGCGGTACCGCGCGCTTCATCGCCCAGACCAGCTATGCCGCGCGCAACGAAGCCGAGGCGGCAATCGCGCGCGTGCGGCGCATTCACGAGCATGTCCACGGCACCTTGCCCGACGGCACTCCCTATCGCGCGGACGATCCCCGGCTGCTCGCCTGGGTGCATGTGACGGAGGCGGTGAGCTTTCTCGACGGGTGGATCCGCTATGCCGAGCCCGGGATGACGCGTGCCGACCAGGATCGCTATTTCGCCGAGTTCGCGCGGGTGGCCGAGGCGCTGGGTGCCGATCCGGTGCCGCACAGCCGCGCCGAGGCGATGGCGCTGATCGCGACCATGCGCGCCGAGCTGCGCTACGACGATCGCACCCGCGAGGTTGCCCGGCTGCTGCTAGAGCAGCCCGCGCCCAACCTCGCGACCAAGCCCTTCCAGGCGATGACCTTCGCCGCCGCGATCGACCTGCTGCCCGGCTGGGCGCGGCAGATGCACCACCTATCCACCCCGCCGCTCGCCGCCCCCGCCGTGCGGCTGGGCACCCGCGGCGTAGCGGAGACGCTGCGCTGGGCATTCCGCTAGTTTCCAATCGGGAAAGTTATCGCTTTCCAATTCGGAAAACGATGCTATCTCTTTCCACATTGGAAAGGGAGAATCATCATGTCGAGCGTCGCCGAAGCCCAGCAAGCGCTGGCGCAAATCCACGCCAGCCGCGCCCAGCTTGCCCGCGTTGCGCACTGTCCGCCCGCGCGGCACCTGGCATTCGCCGCGCTGGAGGCCGGGCTCGTCGCCTCGCCGGCCGCTGCACCGTACCAGCTTGTCGCGCTGGTGCCGCTCGTGCTTGGCCTGGTGCTGATCGTGCGCTGGGATCGCCAGCGCCTGGGCATGTTCATCAACGGCTATCGTCGCGGACGCACGCGCCGGGTGATCGCCGCCTTCCTGCCGGTGCTCGGTGCACTCTATGGCGCCAGCGTCTATTTCGTCTTCGCCAAGCAGGAAATCTGGCCGTCGCTGCTGCTCGCCGCGGTGATGTTCGGCATCGCGACCTATATGAGCATCGTCTGGCAGCGCGTGTTCGTGCGCGAACTCGAGGATGGCCTGTGAGCACCGCCGAGTTCGATGCGGTGATTCACCCGCCCGCCCGGCTGCAGATCATGGCGGTGCTGACCAACGTGCAGGAAGCCGAGTTCGCGACGCTGCGCGATCTCACCAAGGTGAGCGACTCGGTGCTGTCCAAGCACCTCTCGGCGCTGGCCGAGCCGGGCTATGTCCAGCTGCGCAAGGCTACGACCAATGGCCGGCAGCGGACCTGGGCCTCGGTGACTCGCGCCGGCCGCGCGGCATTCGAACGGCACGTCGTTGCGCTCCAGGCGCTGGCGGGGTTGGTGCCCGCCGAGCCGGTCAGCGCACCGGCGTGAGGTCGGGCCGGCGCCGTGGCCGGGTCATGCTCGTCAGCAGCAGCGTCAGCACCGCGGCGAAGAGCGGCGCCAGCCACAGCGCGTTCCAGCCCCAGCGGAACTGGCTCTCGGCGCCGATCACCACCCCGCTGACGAAGCCGAGCCACAGCGCCAGATAGCGGATCCAGCCGAAGCGGTCGGCATCGCCCATCAGCGCGCCTGCCAGCTTCTGCCCCAGCTTGACCAGCGAGCCGGTCATGTAGGTGAGGCCGATCGTCACCTCGCCGTCGCGCTGGAACACGCCGTTCTCGGTCCCCATCGCGGCGGCGAGCAGCAGCAGCACGACCGGCCCGGGCATCAGCGTCGCGACGAGGGCGGCGAGCGTCAGCAGCAGCGTCACCGCCGTCATCACCACCGGCTGGTGGCGGTGCGGACGGGCGCGGCCGATAACGCTCGACAGGATCACGCCCGCCACGAAGCTCATCACCAGCGACGCGGCGATCGCCGCATCATAACCGGAGCCGCTGCCGAGGCCGACGCCCAGCCGCGTCGAGTTGCCACTCATGAACGAGGCGAAGAAGCCGCCCAGGCTGGTGAAGGCGAGCGCATCGACGAAGCCGGCGAGCGCCGCCAGGAGGATCGCAAGCGCGATCAGCGGGGACTCGGTACGTTGCATGGCCTCTCTCTGCCCCAAGCGCAGGGGCCTCGCCAAGGGGCCGCGTTTGACTTGGGGGACGCCTGCGCGGCAAAGCGAGGGGATGAACAGCTCGGTCGCCGCCCAGATCGGTCCCATCCTGCCCTGGCTCGACCTGTTCGGCATCGCCGTGTTCGCCGCCACCGGCGCGCTGGCCGCGACGCGGCACCAGCAGACCATCGTCACCGCCACCTTCTTCGCACTGATCACCGGCGTCGGCGGCGGCACGGTGCGCGACCTGCTGATCGGCGCGCCGGTCTTCTGGGTCCACGATGCCTCGGTCGCGTCGCTGTGTCTGGGCATGTCGGCGATCGTCTGGATCACGCCCGAGCATTGGTGGAGCGATCGCACCTTCGCCTGGCTCGATGCACTGGGGCTGGCCGCCTATGCCGCGTTCGGCGCGGCCAAGGCGCTCGGCTACGGCATCCCGCCGGTGCCGGCAGCCGTGATGGGGGTGGTGACCGCGTGCGTCGGCGGCATCATCCGCGACGTGCTGGCGGGCGAGCCGTCGATCCTGATGCGCCCCGAGCTCTATGTTACCGCGGCCGCGCTTACCGCGTCGCTGTACGTGCTGCTCAGCCTGCTCGGGCTTCCACCCTATGTCGCGGGGCTGGCCTCCGCCACCGCGGGATTCGCGCTGCGCGGCGCGGCGATGATCTGGAAATGGGGTCTGCCCGCCTATCGCGGCGGCAAGAACTGACGCGACATCCCCGCGACGGCGAACAACTGCGCCAGAACGGCCGCAACCGCTGCGGCGTTTGTTGCCAATTCCGACTCAAATCTGTTATGGTTACGTGGCTTTTACGCTTGTACCGCGTACGATCTCGTAAATACAAATACTTAGTGGAGGATTGCATGAAACGCACGCTCTTCTTGAGCGCTTGCTGTGCTGCCGCGGTCGCAGCTGCATCGCCGGCCAATGCCGCGCAGTACAAGTTCTCGATCACCGGCAGCCAGACGGTAAAGTTCGTTCTCGATGCCTCACCGACTCCGCCGGTCGTCGATCCGGGCAATTATTTTGTGCTCCGTGGGGTCAGCGGCACCATCAACAACGTCGCCACGACGTTCGATCTTGGCTTCGGCAGCCCGAGCTACATCTTCAATTTCGGTCTGATCAACAACACGATCGGCAATGGCTTCGTCTCGACGGGTGTCAGCCTGTTCACGGGCACCGAGGCTGCGCCGACGTTCAAGCTGGGCACCTTCACGCTCACGCCGAACACGCCCGAACCGGCCTATACCCTCAGCATCACGGCGGTTCCCGAGCCCGCGAGCTGGGCGATGCTGCTGGCGGGCTTCGGCGCGCTCGGCGCAATGGTCCGTCGTCGCCGCGACGTGACCGTCCGCGTCCGCTTCAGCAGCTGATCGTCTCGATCCGATCGCGACGCAGCCGGTCCGGAAGATCGGCTGCGTCGCCATCAAGATCGGTGCCCGGCCCCCGGCCGCGCGGCTTCAGTCCTTCATCGCATCGATCAGCTTCTTCACGTCCTGGCTACGTCCCCGCGGCAGCACCAGCACATCCGCGCCGGAGACCACCACGATCAGGTCCTGCACGCCGACGAGCGCGACGCGCTTGCCGGGTTCGCTCTGCACCAGGCAGTTGGTCGCCTCGATCGCCACCACGTCGCCGCGTACCACATTGCCGCCGGCATCGGGGTTGCTGATCGCATGCAGCGCATCCCAGCTGCCGACGTCGCTCCACCCCATCGCCACCGGCACCACCGCGACACGGGGCGCCTTTTCCATCACCGCATAGTCGATCGAGTCCGACGGGCAGGCGGCGAAGCTCTCGGCGTCGGGGAAGATCCGCGCGCCGTCGCGCCGGGCCTTGTCCATTGCCTGCTGCGCAGCGACGAGCATCTCCGGCGCGAACACGCTGAGCGTGCCGAGATACATGTCGGCACGGAACAGGAAGATGCCGCCGTTCCAGGCATGGTCGCCCGAGGCGAGCATGGCTTCCGCCCGATCACGCGGCGGCTTTTCGACGAAGCGATCGACGCGGTGGACGCCGGGCGCCAGTTCCTCCTCGCCGATCTTGATCCAGCCATAGCCGGTTTCGGGCGAGTCCGGGGTGATGCCGAAGGTGACCAGCCAGCCTTCGTTGACGAGCGGCAGCGCCGAGTCGATCGCGGCATGGAAGGCATCGACGTCCGAGATCACATGGTCCGACGGCATGACGAGGATCGGCTCGCTGCCGCTGCCCGCCGCCATCGCGGCAAGGGCGATCGCCGGCGCGGTATTGCGGCCGATCGGCTCGAGTATCAGCGCACGCACTGCCAAGTCCACTTGGGCGAGCTGCTCCTCGACGAGATCGGCATGAAAGGCATTGGCCACGACGATCGGCGCGGTGAAGCGCGGGCCCGAGGCGCGCTTGGCGGTCAGCTGGAGCATCGTCTCCTCGGCCGTCAGCGACAAGAGCTGCTTGGGGCGTTCGGGCCGAGACATCGGCCAGAGGCGCGTGCCCGAGCCGCCCGAGAGAATGACAGGCGTGATCGGCTTCGAATCCGGCATGCGGAAAAGGCTCCCTGGTTCGGTGCTGTGGAGAATAGCTGGGCGGTCTTGCCCTCTGAAACAAGGATGGGCCGAAACGGTTGCGATACGACGCAAATTTGATGCGACCGCGCGGGCTTGGCCGTTCGTTTACCCTTCTGCGCTACACCGGGCGGCGCCATGATCCGCCTGTTCAAGCATTATGTCCCGAACACCGTGCTGCTGCTCGGCCTGCTGGACATGCTCCTGCTGGTCACCGCCGGGGAGCTGGGCTGGCAACTGCGCGCGCACCAGGCGGGTATCGATGCGGGGCCGATCGGCGAGCGCGTGCCGCAGCTGGCGAGCTTCGCGCTGGTGCTCGAAACCGCCCTGGTGGCGCTGGGCGCATACGGCGCGGAGGCGCTGCAATCGCTGCGCCATGCGCTGGTGCGGTTGCTCGTCTCGATCGGCCTGGGCGTGCTGGGGCTTGGCTTCCTCTATTTCCTGGTGCCCCCGATCGGCTTCTGGCGCTCCAACCTGCTCTACGCGGCGGTCAGCGCCTTCGTGCTCCTGCTACTGATGCGGGTACTGCTCGGCAAGACGCTGGGCGGCGCGGCGTTCAAGCGGCGCATCGTCGTGCTGGGTGCCGGCCCGCGCGCGGCACGGCTCAAGCAGCTGTCCAAGGCACCCGGCGCGAGCTTCGCGATCGTCGGCTATGTCGCGATGAGCGACGCCAACCGGGTGATCCCGGAAGCGATCGCGCGCGACGCGATCTACAATCTCGCCGATCACGTCGTGCTGCTCAACGCCAGCGAAGTGGTGCTGGCGCTGGAGGAGCGCCGCAACGCATTGCCGCTGAAGGACCTGCTGCGGATCAAGACCACCGGCGTCCACGTCAACGAATTCTCGACCTTCGTCGAGCGGGTGACCGGCCGCGTCGACCTCGACAGCGTCAATCCCAGCTGGCTGATCTTCTCCGACGGCTTCTCCTCGGGCCGCCGGATGTCGGGGCTGTTCAAGCGGCTGTTCGACATCCTCGCCAGCCTGATCCTGCTGGTCCTCGCCTTCCCGCTGGTGATCGTCACCGCCGTGTTGATCAAGCTGGAAAGCCGCGGGCCCGCGCTCTACCGCCAGCAGCGTGTCGGCCTCTACGGCCAGGCCTTCGACGTGCTCAAGCTGCGCTCGATGCGCCAGGATGCCGAGGCGCCTGGGGAGGCGGTGTGGGCGGAGGAGAATGATCCGCGCGTCACCCGCATCGGCCGGATCATCCGCAAGATCCGCATCGACGAGCTGCCCCAATGCTGGAGCGTGCTCAAGGGCGAGATGAGCTTCGTCGGCCCCCGCCCGGAGCGCCCGAAGTTCGTCGAGGATCTGGAGCAGGCGCTGCCCTATTATGCCGAGCGACACATGGTGAAGCCGGGCATCACCGGCTGGGCGCAGATCAACTATCCCTATGGCGCCTCGATCGACGATGCCCGCCAGAAGCTCGAATACGACCTGTTCTACGCCAAGAACTATTCGCCCTTTCTGGACCTGCTGATCCTGCTGCAGACGGCCCGTGTCATCCTGTTCCCCAGCGGCGCGCGCTGATGCTCAGCGCGGCATTGAGCCTGTGGCTGCACGCACTGGCGGCATTGCTGTTCGCGATGCTGCCCTTCGCCGCCCTGCGCACCGGCGGCGACGCACCGTCCCGTCGCGCGCTTGCGGTGGCGTTGGCGATGACCGCGCTCGCCGCGCTCACCACGGCCGGCATTGGCGCCGACGAGATCGCCACCCGTCTCGCCGAGACGCTGCGCACCCTGGCTTGGCTGGCGTTTCTGCTGCTGCTCCACCGCCGCGCCGGCGAGCCGCGACCGCCGCTTGCGCTCGGCACCGTCTACGGGGTGGTGGCGATGGTAACGGTGGCAGCGATGGCGCTCGACACGATCGCTGCCACCCCCTCGCAAATCGCCGGCGAGGCCGGCGCGGTGGCGTTGCTGCTTCATCTGCTCGTCGCGGTCGGTGCGCTGGTGATGGTGCAGGCGCTCCACGCGGCGCTGGCGCATACCGCCGGCGGTGGACTGCGCTGGACCGTTGCCGCGCTGGGCGGCTTCTGGCTGGTCGAGTTTGCGGTGCTGACGCTCGCCTATCTCGGCGTACCGATGACCGGTCTGCTGCTCGTGGCGCGCGGGGCGGCGCTGGTATGTGTTGCCGCCGCCATGGGCCTGGGGCTGCAGCGGCGCGGCGACTGGCGGGTGCGGATGTCGCGCACCGTCGCCTACCAATCCCTGACGCTGGTCGCAGTCGGCGCCTATTTCGTGTTGCTCGCGCTGGCGACGAGCGCGCTCGCGACGCTCGGCGGCCAGCATGCGCGGCTGCTCCAGACCGCCTTCGTGTTCGGCGCCACCGCCGCGATTCTGGCGCTGGTCTCCAACTCCAGCCTGCGCGGCTGGGTGAAGGTGAAGCTCGCCAAGCACCTGTTCCGGCACCGCTATGACTATCGCGCCGAATGGCTGCGCTTCACGGAGACGCTGGGCGCGCCGGGCGCCGCGCCGCTCGAGCAGCGCATCGTCCGCGCGCTCGCCGACCTCACCGCCTCGCCCGCCGGCCTGTTGCTCGTCGCCGAGGAGGGCGGGCTGGTGGCGGGTGCCGGCTGGCACTGGGACCGCGCGACGCTCCCGCTGACCGCGGACCAGCCGCTCGCGACACATCTGGAAACCACCGGACGGATCATCGAGATCGATGCGGTGCGCCTCGGCCAGGCCGAACCCGCCGACGCCGACGTGACCCCTGCCTGGATGCGCGACGCCGACACCGCCTGGGTGGTGGTGCCGCTGCTCCACCGCGGCGCGCTGGTCGGTGCGATCCTGCTCGGTCGCCCGGCGCTCGCCCGGCGGCTCGACTGGGAGGATTTCGATCTGCTCAAGGCCGCCGGCCGCCAGGTGGCGAGCTATCTCGCCGAGGCGCGCGCCCAGGAAGCGCTGGCCGAAGCCCAGCGCTTCGACGAGTTCAACCGCCGCTTCGCTTTCCTGCTCCACGATATCAAGAACCTGGTCAGCCAGCTGGCGCTCACCGCGCGCAATGCCGAGCGCCATGCCGACAACCCCGAATTCCGCGCCGACATGATCGCGACGCTGCGCGATTCGTCCGACCGGCTCAACGCGCTGCTCGCCCGGCTCGGCCAGCACCATCGCGGGCGCAGCGAGCCGCCGCGCCCCACCGCGCTGCTGCCGCTGCTCGAACGACTCGTCGCGCGCCAGCCCGAACAGGTGCGGCTGGTGTCGGGCGCCGAGCCCGCGATCGCGATCGCCGAGCCCGCCGCCCTCGAGCAGCTGCTCGTCCACCTGATCCAGAACGCCATCGAGGCGAGCCCGGCCGACGCGCCGGTGACGATCGCGCTCGCCACCGACGAGGAAAATGCCATCATCGACGTGATCGATCGCGGCTGCGGCATGTCGCCCGGGTTCGTCCGCACCCGCCTGTTCAAGCCGTTCACCTCGTCCAAGCCGGGCGGCTTCGGGCTCGGCACCTTCGAAGCGCAGCAGCTGGTGCAGGGCATGGGCGGGCGGATCGAGGTCAGCTCGCGCGAGGGCCAGGGCACGCGCTTCCGCGTGGTGCTGCGCGCCGCGCCGGCGGTGGAGGCGGCGGCATGAGCGACGCGCTACCCAAGCTGCTCATCGTCGAGGACGATGCCGGGCTCCAGCGCCAGCTCCGCTGGGCCTATGAAGGCTACACCGTGCTCGCCGCCACCACGCGCGACGAGGCGATCACGATGCTGCGCGCCGAAGAGCCGCCGGTGGTGACACTCGATCTAGGCCTGCCGCCCGATCCCGACGGCACCAGCGAGGGCTTCGCGACGCTGGAGGCGATCCTCAAGCTCGCGCCTGCGACCAAGGTGATCGTCGCCTCGGGTCATTTCGAGCGCGAGTCGATGCGCCGCGCGATCGAGCTCGGTGCCTGGGATTTCTACCAGAAGCCAATCGACATCGACGCGCTGGGGCTGATCGTCGCGCGCGCCTTCCACGTCCACGCGCTGGAGACGGAGAATCGCCGCCTCGCCGACAAGGCTGAGGCCAAGGCGGTGCTGGGCGGCATGATCACCGGCGCGCCGGAGATGCTCAAGGTCACGCGAACGATCGAGCGGGTGGCGGGTGCAGATGTCTCGGTGATGCTGCTGGGCGCGAGCGGCACCGGCAAGGAATTGCTCGCGCGCGGCCTGCACGAGGCGAGCCCGCGCTCTGGAGGCAGCTTCGTCGCGATCAACTGCGCGGCAATCCCCGAGACTTTGCTCGAATCCGAGCTGTTCGGGCATGAGAAGGGCGCCTTCACCGGCGCGGTGAAGACCACCGAGGGCAAGATCGAGCTTGCCCAGGGCGGCACGCTGTTCCTCGACGAAGTCGGCGACATCCCGCTGCCGCTCCAGGTCAAGCTGCTGCGCTTCCTGCAGGAGCGGGTGATCGAGCGGATCGGCGGGCGGAAACCGATTCCCGTCGATACGCGGATCGTGTGCGCGACCCACCGCGACCTGGACGCGATGGTGGCGGAGGGGCGGTTTCGCGAGGATCTCTATTACCGGCTGGCCGAGATTGTGGTGCGGATCCCCTCGCTCGCAGAACGGCCGGGCGATGCCGGGTTGCTCGCCCGCCACTTCCTCGCCCGCTACGCCGAGCAGATGAAGGCCGGGCAGAAGAGCTTCGCCCCCGACGCGCTCGCCGCGATCGACGCCTGGGGCTGGCCGGGCAATGTCCGTGAACTGGAAAACCGCATCAAGCGCGCGGTGATCATGGCCGAGGGCAAGACGGTGCACGCCGAGGACCTGGATCTCGCGCCGGGTGATGCTGCCGCGATCAACCTGCGCGCGGTGCGCGAGGCGGCCGACCGCCAGGCGATCCGGCATGCGCTCGCACGCAGCGACGGCAACGTGTCGGCAGCGGCGCGGCTACTCGGGATCAGCCGGCCGACGCTGTATGATTTGCTGAAGGCGTATGATCTGCAGGGGTAACACCCCAACTCCCCCTCCCGCTTGCGGGAGGGGATGGGGGAGGGTGCGACGTGGAGGTTCTTTCTGCGACGGGGTCGCCGGCGATCCTCACTCACCTTCCCCTAACCCCTCCCGCAAGCGGGAGGGGGACTAAGAAGGGCGGGAGGTTAGGCCCCTTACTTCTTCTTCTCGGCCTGCACCGCCGCCTGTGGATCCTTGGACGGTGCGCCCTCGGCCGGCGTCGCCTGCTGGACGTTCACCGACACATCGGCGCCTTCCGCGGCGCTGTTGCTCTGCACCCCGGCATTGTCCGGCTGCGAGCCAGCGGCAGGTGCCGCCGGCAGCGGCAGGTTGGAGCCCTGCTTGTTGAGGTACAGGATCACGTCGGCGCGCAGCTGCGGGTCCGAGATGCCGGCAAAGGTCATCTTGGTGCCCGGCGCGAACTTGCGCGGGTTGGTGAGCCACGCGTCCATCTTGTCGAGGTCCCAGCTGCCGCCCACGCCCTTCAGCGCATCCGAGAAGGCGAAGCCGCCCTTGCCCTGCGCGATGCCCTCGCCCAGCGTGGCATAGAGGTTCGGGCCGATGCCGTTGGCCCCGCCCTGCGCGATGGTGTGGCACGAGGCGCACTGCTTGAAGCCGCTTTCGCCCTTGGCGACGTCACCCTTGGCGAGGCGCACCGGCAGCGGCTCGGCCGCGGCGGCGCCGCCGGCCGCATCTTCTACCGCCTCGACGACATAGCCGGGGCGTTCAGGCTTTTCGGAGTGGAAATACTTCGCGCTCGCGATCGAAAGTCCCAGGGCGGCGATACCACCCGCCAGCGCCCAACCTGCGATCGTATTGAAGCGATCTTGCATTCATCCGCTCCCACCTGTGCTTTGGTTCATCTTTAGAGCGCGCCCGCGGCGGAAGGCAAGCAGACTTGCGGCGGAGTTCTACGGAGGCTAGCGCCGCCGCCCATGGAGAATTTCGCCGCCCCCGCCCGCCCGATCGTCGCCCGCATGCTCGCCGAGGCCGAGGCGGCACCGGCGCGCGCGGTCGCCTATCAGGGCGCGCCGGGCGCCAATTCGCATGTCGCGGTGCGCGAGGCCTTTCCCGATGCGCTGCCGCTGCCCTGCTTCTCGTTCGACGACGCGATCGATGCGGTGAAGGAAGGCCGCGCCGACCGCGCGATGATCCCGATCGAGAATTCTCTGCATGGGCGCGTGGCGGACATCCATTTCCTGCTGCCCGAATCCGGGCTTTCGATCATCGGCGAGCATTTCCTCGCCATCCGCCACACGCTGATGGGCACCGGCAGCGTCGACGACGTGCGCGAGGCGATGAGCCATCCGCAGGCGCTCGGCCAGTGCCGCCACTGGCTGAAGGCGCACGGCATCGCGCAGGTCGCCTATCCCGATACCGCGGGCGCCGCGGCGATGGTCGCCGAGCTGGCCGATCCCAAGGTGGCGGCATTGGCGCCTGCCCATGCGGCGGAGCTGTACGGCCTGAACGTGCTCGCCAGCGACATCGCCGATGCCGCGCACAACATGACCCGCTTCGTGGTGCTTTCGCGCGATGCGCCTGGGGTGAGCGGCGAGGGCCCGTTCATGACCTCGCTGATCTTCGAGGTGAAGAACATCCCCGCCGCGCTCTACAAGGCGCTGGGCGGCTTCGCGACCAACGGCGTCAACATGACCAAGCTGGAGAGCTACCAGCGCGAGGCGAGCTTCTCGGCGACCGAATTCTACGCCGATATCGTCGGCAGCCCCGACGACGCAGGCGTACTCCGCGCGCTGGAGGAACTGGGCTTCCACTCGAAATGGGTGCGGCTGCTGGGAACGTACCCGCAGGCACGCGCGCGGCCGTAAGGTCGCAAAAGCTGTTCCCTACCCCACCAGGGCAGGGCAATCGCATTCGGCCAAAATACGTCGTCATCCCCGCGAAGGCGGGGATCCATTGGCGCTGATGCTGCGGTTCTTGCCCCCAGCGTTCAGGGCAATGGATTCCCGCCTGCGCGGGAATGACAAAGGTTTCTTGAGATGCCGCTTGCCCTAGCCATCATATGCGATAGCCCTGTCCACCAGGGGGAGGATGAAGGTTGGGTTACTCCCACTCGGCCCAGGCCTTGAGCAGCGTGTAGGCGATCGCGTACCCCGGCGGTGCCAGGAACGGCGCGTCCGGATCCCGCGCGAGGGCCTGCCGCACCTGCGCCCGATCGAACCACGCCGCATGTTCCAGCTCGTGCGCGTCGATGGCGATGTCCTCGTCGAGCGCCTCGCCGATGCAGGCGATCATCAGCTGCGACGGGAACGGCCAAGGCTGGCTGGCGACATAGCGGACCGTGCCGACATGCACGCCCGATTCCTCCAGCGTCTCGCGCCGCACCGCATCCTCGATGCTCTCGCCCACCTCGAGGAACCCGGCGAGCGCCGAATAGCGCCCCGGCGGCCAGCTCGGCTGGCGGCCGAGCAGCACCCGGTCGCCATGCTCGGCGAGCATGATCACCACCGGGTCGACGCGCGGATAATGCTCGGTGCCGCAGTTCGGGCAGAGCCGGCCCCAGCCCGCGCGGAAGATGTCGGTCGGCGTGCCGCAGCGCGAACAGAAGCCGTTGCGCGCGTGCCAGTCGATCAGGCTGCGCGCCGCGGCGTAATTGGCGGCATCCTCGGGGCGGAAGGCGTCGAGGATCGAAGACAGCTCGGGCGGGCGGCCCGGCGGCAGCGGCGTGCCGGGCGCCAGCGTCTGCACGAAGCGCGGCTCGCCGTCGATGAAGCCGAGGAAGAGCAAGGGCTGGGTCGCGGCGTCGAGCCCGGTCCAGACCAGCCGCCCCTCCCCGTCCAGCGTCGGCACCAGCCCGTCCATCACCAGCAGCCGCGCGCGCGGATCGGCGAGCGCTGCCGCCAGCAGGTCGGGCTCGTGGCGGACGCGGTCGTCGCGGCCGAGCGTACCGCCCGTAAAACCGGGCGCGATCACTTGGCGAGGTCGGCGTAGACGGCCGTGCGCACCGGCACCTTGAGGCCCAGCTCGGCGAGCAGGATGTTGACCATCATCGACGCGCGGACCTGGTTCTTGGGGTCGACCCAGGCGAAGGTACCCGCAGCACCCGACCAGCCGAACGTGCCCTTGCCCGCGCCGCCGGGTTGGTCGGCGAGGAACACCGATCCGCCCGCGCCGAAGCCCATCGGCACGCCGGTGTCGCGCGCCATCACCGCGAGGTTGGTCTTGTCGACGCCGGGCGGCAGCAGGTCGGACATGGCGAGCGCCACCGTTTCCGGCTTGAGGATGCGCACGCCGTCCAGTTCGCCGCCATTCTGCAGCATGTGGAGGAAGCGGTCATAATCGCGCGCCGACATCGCCAGCCCCGCACCGCCATAGGGGAAGCTCGGCTTCTTGAGATAGACCGAGGTTGCACCCGGGTCGATCGGCAGGCGGTTGCCGCCCGCAATCGCATATTCGGTCGCCAGACGCCCCGCCTCCCCGGCCGGCACCGTCCAGTAGCTCGACGTCATCTTGAGCGGCGCGAGAATGCGCGTGTTGACGAAGCTGTCGAACGGCATCCCGCTCGCCACCTCGATCACCCGGCCGAGCACGTCCAGACCGATCGAATAGCTGAACTTGGCACCGGGCTCGGCGATCAGCGGCAGCGTCGCGGTGCGGTTGGCGAATTCTTCCAGCGTCGCCGGGCGCACCGGGCGCGCGGTCGCCTCGAACGAATCGCTCACCTGCGCCGGGTTGATGCCCAGGCGGTTATACTCGTTGAGCAGCGGCCCCTTGGTGATGATGTTGTAGCCGAGCCCCGCGGTGTGGGTGAGCAGGTTGCGCACCGTGATCGGCTTGGTCGCGGGGCGGCTGGTCAGGTCCTTGTTCGGATCGACCAGCACCTTCATGTCCTTGAACGCCGGGATGAAGTCGCTGATCGGCTGGTCGAGCTTGAGCTTGCCTTCCTCGATCAGGATCATCGCGGCCATGCCGGTGATCGGCTTGGTCATCGAATAGACCCGCCACAGCGTGTCGCCATTGACCTTCGGCGACGTCGGCTCGTCGGCCATGCGGCCCTCCGCCACGATCGTCGTGGGCGCCTGGCCCTTGGCATAGGTGATGACGATGCCGGGCACCTTGCCCGAGGCGACGGTCTGGCGCGCGAAGCTCTGGACCTGGCTAGTGGCCGTCTGGGCGTGCACCACAGGCGCCTGGAGCAACAGAGCCGCCCCGAAAAGTCCGAATACGCGCTTGGCCGTCATCGCAGTCTCCGTATCGCTTTTGCCGCCTTGGCGAACACGGTGGGCAGACCGGCCGACTCGATGTCGGCGATCGGCCACCATTCGCCGGAGGGTGCGCTTGCATGGCGAGGGATTGTTGCAGTCGCAAGCGCCACTTCGAGATCGAAATGGGTGAAACCGTGGCGGACGGTTTCGTTCAGCATCCGCCAGTGCGTGGCGGCGGGCGCGTCGACCACGCCCGGCGGCGACTCCGCCCACGGCCCGGTGGGCAGCGCACGCATGCCGCCGAGCAGCCCCTTGTCCGGGCGGCGGACGAGCAGCACCGCGTCGTCGCGCTCCAGCCAGAACATCGTGCCGTGGCGCTGGGGCTTGGGCGCCTTCTTCGCCTTCACCGGATAGGTTTCGGGATCGCCCTGCGCCCGCGCTTTACACCCGAACGCGATCGGACAGAGCAGGCATTTCGGAGCACGCACGGTGCAGATGCCGCTGCCGAGGTCCATCATCGCCTGGGCGAAATCGCCTGCGCGGGAATCGGGGGTGATCGTGTCGGTCAGCCGGCGGATCGTGGGGCGCGACCCCGGCAGCGGATCGGCAAGCGCGAACAGCCGCGTCACCACCCGCTCGACATTGGCATCGACCACCACCGCCCGCCGCCCGAAGGCGATCGCGGCAATGGCGGCGGCGGTATAGTCCCCGATGCCGGGCAGCGCGCGCAGCCCAGTCTCGGTGTCGGGCAGTGCGCCCGACCGCGCGACCTCACGGGCGCAGGCGAGCATGTTGCGGGCACGGGCATAATAGCCGAGCCCCGCCCAGGCGGCCATCACATCGGCATCCTCGGCCGCCGCCATCGCTGCGAAGCTCGGCCAGCGCGCCGTGAATTTCTCGAAATACGGAATCACCGTGGCGACCTGCGTCTGCTGCAGCATCACCTCGGAAAGCCAAACCCGGTAAGGGTCGGCCGCGGTGGTGCCGGGCGGCGCGCGCCAGGGCAGGCGGCGGGCATTGGCGTCGTACCAGGCGAGGAGCGCGGGGGCGATCGATTCAGGAGCGTTGTCGGGCACGCCCCGCCTATGGCATGGGGGACCCGATATGACGAAGCCCCCCCGTGCCACCACCCGCCAGCCGCGCCCCGAGCCGCAGCGCTCGAACCGCGTCCGTGCGGTGTCCGAGCTGCTGCCGGACGTGGGCGGCGCCGCGTTCCGCAAGTTCGGCTTCGTCCAGTCCGCCGTGGTCAGCCGCTGGGGCGAGATCGTCGGCGAGCGCTATGCTCGCGTCTCCGCGCCCGAATCGATCCGCTTCCCGCGCGGCAAGCGCGAGGAGGGCGTGCTGGCGCTCACCGTCTCGGGCGCCTTCGCGCCGATGATGCAGCATATCGCGCCCGAGATCATCGAGCGGGTGAACCGCTTCTTCGGCTATCCCGCCGTCGCCAAGCTGGCGATCCGCCATGGCGACCTCCGCGCCCCCAAGGCCAAGCCCGCGCCCCCGCCTAGCCTCAAGCCGATCCCCGAGGCGATGGGCGACAGCCTGCGCGGCATCGCCGATCCGGAACTGCGCGCGGTGCTCGAATCGCTTGCCGCGGGCGTCGCGGCGCAGGACGAAACGCCGGTGTTCGGCCGGATCGATTGAGATGATGCAGCGACTCCTCACCCTGATGCTCACGCTGGTGCCGCTGTTCGCACTCGGCGCCGCCCCTGCCCCGCAGGCCAATTGGCTCACCACCGTGGTGGCGACGCCCGAGGGCGGCTATCGCCAGGGCAACCCCAACGCGCCGATCAAGCTGGTCGAATATGGCTCGCGCACCTGCCCGACCTGCGGCCGCTTCGCCGAAGAGGGCGTGAAGCCGCTGCGCGACCGGTATGTCGCCACGGGCAAGGTCAGCTACGAGTATCGCGACTATCTGGTCCACGGCGCGCCGGACCTGGCGCTGGCGCTGCTCAACCAGTGCGTCGGCACCCAGCGCTTCTTCCCGGTGCTCGACGCGATCTACGCCAACCAGCCCAAGTTCGAAGAGAAGCTGATCGCGCTGGAGAAGACGCCGGCGACGCTGGAGGCCTGGCAGAAGCTGCCGCCGCCGCAGATGGCGACGCGCTTCGCCGAAAACATGGGCATGATCGCCTTCCTCAAGACGCAAGGCCTGCCCGAGGCCAAGGCGCGCCAGTGCCTCGCCGATCCCAAGGCGATCGCCCGCATTGCCAAGACCCAGGCGGACGGCGCGAACCTATACAAGGTGGACGGCACGCCGAGCTTCTTCGTCAACGGCCGCAAGGTGCGCGCCTTTACCTGGCCCTATCTCGAGCCCGAACTGCGCGCCGCCGGCGCCTGACCCTTTCGTAACCCGGAGACTTCCATGCGTTTCGCCCTCGCGCTTCTTCCCATCCTGGCGCTCGCCGCCTGCAACGGCGGCAACAAGGCCGGCGGCACCGGCGGCAACAGCAGCGCGCCCGTCCAGGCCTCGGCGCCCGTCGCCGGCGCGGCGGCGCCGGCCGGCAAGCAGTGGACCGACGTGGTCGAGAAGACCAAGGACAACGGCTTCCGCCAGGGCAACCCCAACGCGCCGATCAAGCTGGTCGAATATGGCTCGCGCATGTGCCCGTTCTGCGCACAGTTCGGCACCACCGGCGTCGGCCCCTTGCGCGAAAAGTACATCGCGACCGGCAAGGTCAGCTATGAATATCGCGACTTCCTGATCCACGGTGCGCCCGACCTCGCGCTCGCGCTGCTCAACCAGTGCGTGCCTGCCGACGCCTTCTTCCCGACGCTGGACCAGATCTATGCCGGTCAGGAAGAGTTCGAGAAGAAGATCATGGCGCTCCAGCAGACCAACCCGCAGGTGCTCGACCAGATCCAGCAGATGCCGCCGCCCCAGGCCGCGGCGGGCTTCGCCCAGGCGCTGGGCATGGTCGACTTCATGAAGCAGCGTGGGCTTCCTGAAGCCCAGGCCAAGGCGTGCCTCGCCGACCAGAAGCAGATCGAGACGATCGCCAAGGTCAATGCCGACGGCGCGAACGTCTACGGCGTGAACTCGACGCCGACCTTCTTCATCAACGGCCAGAAGACCGACGTGAACACCTGGGCCGATCTGGAGCCGCTGCTCCAGAAGGCCGGCGCACGCTGATCGACACCTCGTGCAGATAAAACGGCTGCGGCTGACGGGCTTCAAGAGCTTCGTCGACCCGGCCGATCTGCGGATCGAACCGGGGCTGACGGGAATCGTCGGCCCCAATGGCTGCGGCAAGTCCAACCTGCTCGAAGCGTTGCGCTGGGTGATGGGCGAGACCAGCGCCAAGTCGATGCGCGGCAGCGGCATGGAAGACGTTATCTTCGCCGGCACCGCGACCCGCCCGCAGCGCGACTTCGCCGAAGTGGCGGTGGTCGCCGATCTGGACGACCAGCAGGACGAACTGGAGATCATCCGCCGCATCGAGCGCGGCGCCGGTTCCGCCTACCGCATCAACGGCCGCGACGTGCGCGCCAAGGACGTGGCGCTCGCCTTCGCCGACGCCGCGACGGGCGCACATTCGCCCGCGCTGGTCAGCCAGGGGCGGATCGGCGCGATCATCGCCGCCAAGCCGGGCGAGCGCCGCGCGATGCTGGAGGAGGCGGCGGGCATCGCCGGCCTCCATGTCCGCCGCCGCGACGCCGAGCAGAAGCTCCGCGCGACCGAGACCAACCTCACACGCCTCGACGAGCTGATCGGCGAGCAGGAGCAGCGCGCCGCCGCGCTCAAGCGCCAGGCGCGCCAGGCCGAGCGCTACCGCGAACTCTCCGACCGCATTCGCGTCGCCGAGGCGCGGATGATCTTCGCCCGCTGGCGCGACGCGGCGCTGGCCGCCGATATTGCGCGGAAAGAGGCCGCCGAGGCCGAGTCGCTGGTCGCTGAGCGCACCGCCGCGCAGGCCGAGGCGGAGGCTGCACAGATGGCGGCCGCCGAGGCGGTCGCCACGCTGCGCGCCGAGGCACTGCGGCTGCGCGATGCCGCCAGCGACGCCCAGCACCGGCTCCAGACGCTGCGGAGTGCCCGGCACGGCGTCGAGCGGCGGATTGCCGAACTGGCCGAGGCGAGCCGTCGGCTGGAGACGGATCGCGCACGCGAAGCCTCGCTGGCGCGGGACGCTGCCGAGGCCATCGCCCGCCTGACCGCTGAACAGGCGACGCTGGACGCGCGGATCGCCGAAACCGCCGGGCGCGTGCCGCTGCTCGACGCGGCGCTCGCCGATGCCGAACGCGCCGCCCGCGATGCCGAGGTCGCGCTGTCCCAGGCGCTGGCCCAGCAGGCGGCCGAGGCGGCGGAAGTGCGCGTCGCCGATGCAGCGCTCTCCGCCGCGCGCGGCCAGGTGGAACGCAGCCAGCGCGACCAGGCGCGGATCGAAGCCGAGGCCCGCGCGCTCGGTGATGCCGCACCGCTTCACGCCGAGCGGCAGCACGCGAGCGACGCGCGGGCGGAGGCGCAGCGCCAGGCCGAATCCGCCCGCGACGCCCTCGCCCGCGCCGATGCCGAGGAGCGCGCCGCGATCGAGGCGCGCAACGGTGCCCAGGCGGCGCGCGCGGCGGCGCATGCCGAACTCGCCCAGATCGACAGCGAGGCGGCCGCGCTCGCCAAGGCGACCAGGCCCTCGGGCAAGGACCGGCTGCTCGACCGCGTGACCGTCGCCGCGGGCTATGAACGCGCGCTCGCCGCTGCGCTGGGCGACGATCTCGAGGCCGGGCTCGATGCCAGCGCCGAGCGCCATTGGGGCGGCGCCGATGCATCGCCCACCGACCCCTCGCCGCCGCCCGGCACGACTAGGCTGGCCGAGCACGTAACCGCGCCACCCGAACTCGCCCGCCGCCTCGCGCAGGTGCTGGTGTGCGAGGCGGATGACGGCCAGCCGCTCGCGGTCGGCCAGCGGCTGGTGACGCTGCAGGGCGTGCTGCGCCGCTGGGACGGCTATCGCGCGCGCTCGGGCGGCGCGGCGGCGGCCGAGCGGCTGGAGCGGGTCAACCGTCTCGCCGCGCTGGAGCAGGCGCGCCCCGCGGCACAGGCGGCGCTGGAAGCCGCCGCGGCGGAACTCAGCCGGATCGAGGCGAGCATCGCCGAGGCGCGCCGCAGCGCTGCCGAGAACCGCAAGCGACTCGACCAGGCCGACCTCGCCGCCCGCGAGGCGACGCGGGCCGACGATCGCGCCGCCAACCAGATCGAGCGGCTGGAGGCGCAGCGCGCCGATCTCGAAACCCGCCGCGCCCGCATCGCCGCCGAAGCCGAGGAGGCCGCTGCCGAGTTCGCCCGTGCCGAGGCGGCCAAGGCAGCGCTGCCGGACGGGGCGGAAACCCGCGCCAAGGTCGCGACACTGTCCCGCGAGGCCGATCATGCACGCGCCGCGGTCGCCAGCGCCCGCGCCGAACGCACGAGCCTCGACCGCGACCTCGCCCAGGCCCGCGAGCGGCTCGCGGCCGCCGGGGCCGAGGCCAAGAGCTGGTCCGCGCGCGCCGCCGATGCCACCCGCCGCTCGGCCGAAATGGATGAGCGCGCCGCCACGCTGGCGCAGGAGCGCGAGGCGATCGCCGCCCGCCCCGCGCAGATCGCCGCCCAGCTCGCGGATGCCGAGGCCGCCGATTCTTGGATGCAGCAGGAATCCGCCGCCGCGCAGGTCGCCGAGCGCGAGGCCGACGCCCGGTTGCGCACCACAGAGTCGGCGCTGCGCAAGGCGAGCGAGTCGCTTTCCGAGGCCCGCGAACGCCGTGCGGGCGCTGCGGCGCGTGCCGAGAACCAGGACGTGCGGCGGGTGGAGATGGGGCGCCTCTCGGGCGAACGGTTCGAATGCCCGCCGCCCTTACTCCCGGCGCGGCTGCACTTCGACGCCGACAGCGTGCGCACCCCGCAGGAGGAATCGGCAGCACTCGAAAAGCTGACCGCTGATCGCGAGCGGCTCGGGCCGGTCAACCTCGTCGCCGAGACCGAGCTGGCCGAGATCGAGGCCGCGTTCGGCACCAACGCCAAGGAGCGCGACGAGCTGCTCCAGGCGGTCAACCGGCTGCGCGGCTCGATCGGGACGCTCAACCGCGAGGGACGGCAGCGGCTGCTTGCCGCGTTCGAGGCGGTCGACCAGCATTTCCGCCGGCTGTTCACGACGCTGTTCAACGGCGGCCAGGCGCATCTCGCGCTGATCGACTCGGACGATCCGCTGGAGGCGGGGCTGGAGATCCTCGCGCAGCCCCCGGGCAAGAAGCTGCAGTCGCTCACCCTGCTCTCGGGCGGCGAACAGGCGCTGACCGCGGTCGCGCTGATCTTCGCGCTGTTCCTCACCAAGCCCTCGCCGATCTGCGTGCTCGACGAAGTCGACGCGCCGCTCGACGATGCCAATGTCGATCGCTTCTGCGACCTGCTGGAAGCGATGACCCGCGAAACCGCGACCCGCTACCTGATCGTCACCCACAATGCCGCGACGATGGCGCGGATGCACCGGCTGTTCGGGGTGACGATGGTCGAGCGCGGCGTCAGCCGGCTGGTCTCGGTGGACCTGGGCGGGGCGACGAGCTTGCTTGCGGCGGAGTAGGTGACCGTCGCGTGGGGGCCCGCGCGCAAGCCTATTAGCGGCATGGCGGCATGGCGGCATAAATGGATGGTGGTCCGGGAACAGTCACGAGCTTCGGGAAAGCTCCAGGGCCCGCCACTCTTCCCATCGTCGATGCAAATCCGCCTTCGAGTGCGGAATGCGCTGATTTAAGGCTTCGGCAGCCACTATTCGATCTGTGCGGAAGTGACGAAATCCCTTCCGCGTTTCACACCATGCGATCAGGATGCGACTTGCCTCGGCGTACCCGAGCAGGATCGGCCAGATCGTGCGCTCGGTCTGCTCGCCGTCTCGATCGCGATAGACAAGGCGCAGCTTCGAACGGGCGCGAATCGCATTCCGAAGCATCGCCGCGTCTACGATATCCTCGACGGGAACCAAGCGCGGCGGCACGCCCGTAGTCGGTGCCATGACGAACGGCCGGAGATGCGCAGGGACGGCCGCGACGATCTTCGCCAGAACATCGTTCGCGGCGGGAGAGAGAAGCGGATCATCGCGCCCGGCGACCCACTGCGCACCCAGCACGATGGCTTCCAGTTCGACCTGGGTCAGCATCAGCGGCGGCATGTCATAGTCGGCATCCAGCAGATAGCCGAAGCCGGGTTCGCCGGTGATCGGCACCCGCTGTGCCATCAGGACGGCGATGTCGCGGTACACGGTACGCGTCGACACCTCCAGTTCGGCGGCCAGGGCAGCGCCGGTTACCGGACGTGTCGATCGCCGAAGCAGCTGGATGATTTGAAAGAGGCGATCGGCGCGAGGCACCGTCTGATGACTCCTGCTGACACGACGCTGTCAGCAGCGGTGCGATACGTGCCCGGCTTACGCAAGCCACAACCACCGGGATATCATCATGAAATTCGCCTCCGTCCGCCTGATCGCTGCCGACATCAACGCCATGGTTGCATTCTACGAGCTGGTGACGGGTGAGGCAGCCGAATGGCTCGCACCGCAATTCGCAGAAATCGTCACGCCGGGTGCAACGCTCGCCATCGGAAGCGCAGAAACGGTGGCTGTTTTTGCCGAGAACAGCGCGACCTCAGGTGCCAATCGCACCGTCATCCTCGAATTCATGGTCGAGGATGTGGACGCCGTCTTCGATCGGCTAAACGGCAAGTCCGAGCTGGTGCATGCGCCCAAGCTGTTGCCATGGGGTAATCGCACGTTTCAAGTTCGTGATCCGGAAGGCTCGGCGATCAGCATCTTCACGCCGTTCACGGATGCTGCAAAGGCCCGTTTCGGATCACGATAGGCACCGTTCTCGATGGCTCTTGCCCGAAGCGGCTCTCAAAGAGGCGGGATGGGGGGAAGATCGCGATGCGCGAACGGCGGCTTCCGGCGGCTGCGGGTACGCCCCGCAACGGACCTGCCGGACGCCGCTGGCACCTCAGTGCTTCGTCTGAAAACTCGGCTCGCCCTGCAGTGCGGCGGCGACCAGCAGGCCTTCCTCCAGCTTTACGCGGTTGCGCAGGCGCGGCAGCATTGCGCGGCTGGCGTCGGCGAAGCCTTGGCGGTCGGCGGCGATCTGCTCGGGGGTCCAGAACTGGAGATAGTCCTGCCAGTTGGCCTTGAGCCGCTCGAAATCCTCGCGGACCTGATCGACCTTGGTGCGCGAGATGCCCGGCTGTGCCGACAGCGCCAGCGTGTAGATGGTGGTGTCTTCGCGGGCGAGATGCTCGGCGACGCAGTTGAGCAGGTGATCCAGCGCGGTGGAAAGCTCGACCGGAGCGGCTTCGCTTTCAAGAAGGCCCGACAGGCGCCGCGCGAGGATGTCGATCATTTCGTGATCGTGCCGCAATTCTGCGATCGTCGTCGTTGCCATCATCGCTCTACCCTCACCCCTTAACGTCGTCTGCTCCGTTCGTTCCCCCGCGTCTGCATAGCGCGATTTCACGCAAAGTGGAACGATGGAATGGGTTAATGAAAAAAGGGGCCCGGCAGCGCCGGACCCCTTCGTTTCTTGCGCGTAACGCGGTGATCAGTCGCGATCACCGGTCAGGAACGCGGGCAGGCCGATGTCGCCGCCATCGTTCTTGCCGCCTTCGCTGCGCTCGCCACGCGGCTTGTCGCCACGGTCGCGGCGGGGGCCACGCTCGCCGCGCTCGCCACCGCGCTCACCGCCACGGCCGCCCTCGCGACGACGGTCGCCGCCACGATCGCCGCGGTCACCACGATCGCCGCGCGGCTCGCGCGGTTCGCGGGCCGGGCGCGAGTCTTCCAGCTCGGCACCGGTTTCCTGGTCGACGACGCGCATCGACAGGCGGACCTTGCCGCGCGGATCGATCTCGAGGACCTTGACCTTGACTTCCTGGCCTTCGCTCAGAACGTCCGAGACCTTCTCGACGCGCTCGTTCTTGATCTCCGAGACGTGGACGAGACCGTCCTTGCCGCCCATGAAGTTCACGAACGCACCGAAATCGACGAGGTTGACGACCTTGCCGTTGTAGATCTTGCCGACTTCGGCTTCCTCGACCAGGCCCTTGATCCACTTGATCGCGGCTTCGATCTGCGCCGGATCCGAGGAGCTGACCTTGATCACGCCCTCGTCGTCGATGTCGACCTTGGCGCCGGTGGTGGCGACGATCTCGCGGATCACCTTGCCGCCGGTGCCGATCACTTCGCGGATCTTCGACTTGTCGATCGTGAAGGTTTCGATGCGCGGCGCGTGCGCCGACAGCTCCGAGCGGGTCTCGCCCAGCGCCTTGGCCATCTCATTGAGGATGTGCGCACGGCCCTCGTGGGCCTGCTTCAGGGCGACCTTCATGATCTCTTCGGTGATGCCCGAGATCTTGATGTCCATCTGCAGCGCGGTGATGCCCTCGCTGGTGCCGGCGACCTTGAAGTCCATGTCGCCAAGATGATCCTCGTCGCCCAGGATGTCCGACAGGACGGCGAAGTCCTTGCCTTCCAGGATCAGGCCCATCGCGATGCCCGAGACGGGGCGCTTCAGCGGCACGCCCGCGTCCATCATCGACAGCGAACCGCCGCAAACGGTGGCCATCGACGACGAGCCGTTCGACTCGGTGATGTCCGACGTGACGCGGATCGTGTAGGGGAATTCCTCCTTCGACGGCAGCACCGGGTGCAGCGCGCGCCAGGCGAGCTTGCCGTGACCGACTTCGCGACGACCCGGCGCGCCGAAGCGGCCGACTTCACCGACCGAATAGGGCGGGAAGTTATAGTGGAGCATGAAGTTCTGGTACGACAGGCCGTTGAGGCCGTCGATCATCTGCTCCGCGTCGCGGGTGCCGAGCGTGGTGGTCGCGATCGTCTGCGTCTCGCCACGCGTGAACAGCGCCGACCCGTGCGCACGCGGCAGGAAGTGGACTTCCGATTCGATCGGGCGGATCTGCGTCGTGGTACGGCCGTCGATGCGGCGGCCATCCTTCAGGATCGCGGTGCGGACGATCTCGGCTTCCAGCTTCTTGACGAGCTTGGCGGCGGCGAGCTGTTCCTGCGGCGTACGGTCGGCCATCGCCGCCTTCGCCTTGGCACGCGCCTCGCCCAGCGCGGTCTGGCGCTGCTGCTTGTCGGTCAGCTTGTAGGCGGCCGTGATATCCTTGCCGATCAGCTTCTTAAGCTCGGCCTTGACCGTCTTCTGGTCGTCGCCGACCTTCAACTCCCACGGATCCTTGGCGGCCTGTTCGGCGAGATCGATGATCGCGTCGATCACCTGCTGCGACGCCTTGTGTGCGAACATCACCGCGCCGAGCATGACGTCTTCCGACAGCTCCTTGGCTTCGGATTCAGATCGGAAGAGCACACGTCTGAACTCCAGTCACAAAGATACATCGCGTATGCCGTCT
>NZ_CAJYHX010000002.1 GCF_913774285.1 uncultured Sphingomonas sp.
GTGGGCGATCAGCGGCACGTGGGCGATCAGCTGCTGGCCGAACAGCTCCTGGCGCAGCGCGTGGGCGCCATCGACGTAGCGGCGGCCCAGCGCGGTGATCTGCAGGTCGCCCTCGGCGAGACCGTCGTCTTCTTCCTGGCTCTTCAGCTCGACGTTGAGGCCCAGCGAGCGCATTTCCTTGACGAGAACGTTGAAGCTCTCGGGAATGCCGGACTCGAACGCGTCATCGCCACGCACGATCGACTCGTAGACCTTGGTGCGACCCGCCACGTCGTCCGACTTCACGGTCAGCATTTCCTGCAGCGTGTAGGCGGCACCATAGGCTTCGAGCGCCCAGACCTCCATTTCGCCGAAGCGCTGGCCGCCGAACTGCGCCTTGCCGCCCAGCGGCTGCTGGGTGACCAGGCTGTACGGCCCGATCGAACGCGCGTGGATCTTGTCGTCCACCAGGTGGTGCAGCTTCAGCATGTAGATGATGCCCACCGTCACGCGCCGGTCGAACGCATCGCCGGTACGCCCGTCGTACAGGACCGACTGGCCCGACGTATCGAGACCGGCCAGCTCCAGCATCTCCGACACGTCACTTTCGCGCGCGCCGTCGAACACGGGCGTGCCCATCGGCACGCCGGTGCGCACGTTATGGACCAGCTCGGCGATCTCCTCGCCGTCGCGCGCCTCGATCTCGTCGACATAATGGTCGCCGTAGATCTCCTTGAGCCGCGTCTTGACCGCGTCGGGCATCTCGCCCGCCTTGGCGTCGGGATTGGCCTCGCGCCAGTCCTCCAGCTGCCGCGCGACCTGCATGCCCAGGTTGCGCGCCGCCCAGCCCAGGTGCGTCTCGAAGATCTGCCCGACGTTCATGCGGCTCGGCACGCCCAGCGGGTTGAGGACCAGGTCCACTGGCGTCCCGTCGGCGAGGAACGGCATGTCCTCGACCGGCAGGATGCGGCTGATGACGCCCTTGTTGCCGTGGCGGCCGGCCATCTTGTCGCCCGGCTGCAGCTTGCGCTTCACCGCGACGAACACCTTGACCATCTTGAGTACGCCCGGCGGCAGTTCGTCGCCGCGCTCCAGCTTCTCGCGACGATCCTCGAACTTGTCGCGGATGCGCTTGGCGGCCTCGTCATACTGGCCCTTCACGGCCTCCAGGTTCGCCTGCACGGCATCGTCCTGGACCGCGAACTTCCACCATTCGTGACGGTCGACGCTGTCGAGCACGTCCATGTCGATGGTGACGCCCTTCTTGACGCCCTTGGGGGCCGCGGTGGCGACCTGATCCAGCAGCATCTCGCGCAGGCGCGACCAAGTGGCACGGTTGAGGATCGTGCGCTCGTCGTCGGCGTCCTTCTTCAGGCGCTCGATCTCCTCGCGCTCGATCGCCATCGCGCGCTCGTCCTTGTCGATGCCGTGGCGGTTGAAGACGCGCACGTCGACGATCGTGCCCGCCACGCCCGGCGGCAGGCGCAGCGACGTGTCGCGAACATCCGACGCCTTCTCACCGAAGATGGCGCGCAGCAGCTTCTCTTCCGGCGTCATCGGGCTTTCGCCCTTCGGCGTGATCTTGCCGACCAGGATGTCGCCCGGCTCCACTTCGGCGCCGACGTACACGATGCCCGCCTCGTCGAGGTTGCGCAGCGCTTCCTCGCCGACGTTCGGGATGTCGCGGGTGATATCCTCCGGCCCCAGCTTCGTGTCGCGGGCCATCACTTCGAACTCGTCGATATGGATCGACGTGAACACGTCGTCCTTCACGATCCGCTCGGAGATGAGGATCGAGTCCTCGTAGTTATATCCGTTCCACGGCATGAACGCGACCAGCGCGTTGCGGCCCAGCGCCAGCTCGCCGAACTCGGTCGACGGGCCGTCGGCGATCGTGTCGCCGGCGCGCACCACGTCTCCCACCTTCACCAGCGGGCGCTGGTTGATGCAGGTCGACTGGTTCGAACGCTGGAACTTCATCAGCGTGTAGATGTCCACGCCCGATTCGGTCGCGCTGACCTCACCGGTGGCGCGGATCACGATGCGGCTGGCGTCGACCTGGTCGACGATGCCGGCGCGCCGCGCCGAGATCGCCGCGCCCGAATCGCGCGCCACCGTCTCTTCCATGCCGGTGCCGACGAACGGCGCCTCGGCGCGGACCAGCGGCACCGCCTGGCGCTGCATGTTCGAACCCATCAGCGCGCGGTTCGCGTCGTCGTTCTCCAGGAACGGGATCAGCGAGGCGGCTACCGAGACCAGCTGCTTCGGGCTGACGTCCATCAGCGTCACCGTTTCCGGCAGCGCCATCAGGAATTCGCCGGCCTGCCGCGCCGACACCAGCTCCTCGGTGAAGCGGCCCTCGGCGTCGGTTTCGGCCGATGCCTGTGCGACGGTGTGCTTCTGCTCCTCCATCGCCGACAGGTACACGACCTCGTCGGTGACGCGGCCGTCGATCACCTTGCGGTACGGCGTCTCGATGAAGCCATACTTGTTGACGCGGGCGAAGGTCGACAGCGAGTTGATCAGACCGATGTTCGGGCCTTCCGGCGTTTCGATCGGGCAGATACGGCCATAGTGCGTCGGATGCACGTCGCGGACTTCGAAGCCTGCGCGCTCACGGGTGAGACCACCCGGCCCGAGCGCCGAGACGCGACGCTTGTGCGTCACTTCGGAAAGCGGGTTGGTCTGGTCCATGAACTGCGACAGCTGCGACGAACCGAAGAACTCGCGCACCGCGGCGACCGCGGGCTTGGCGTTGATCAGGTCGTTCGGCATCACCGTCGACACGTCGACCGACGACATGCGCTCCTTCACGGCGCGCTCCATGCGGAGCAGGCCGACGCGGTACTGGTTCTCGAGCAGCTCGCCCACCGAGCGCACGCGGCGGTTGCCGAGATTGTCGATGTCGTCGACTTCGCCCTTACCGTCCTTGAGGTTCACGAGCGTCTTGACGACCTCGAGAATGTCCTCGGTGCGCAGCGTGGTCACGGTGTCGGGCGTGTCTAGGCCCAGGCGCATGTTGAGCTTCACGCGGCCCACGGCCGAAAGGTCGTAGCGCTCCGGATCGAAGAACAGGCCGGCGAACAGCGACTCTGCCGTCTCAAGCGTCGGCGGTTCGCCGGGGCGCATGACGCGATAGATGTCGGACAGCGCCTGCTGGCGCTCTTCGGCCTTGTCGACCTTGAGCGTGTTGCGGATCCACGGACCGGTGGCGATGTGATCGATGTCGAGCAGTTCGATCCGGTCGATGCCGGCCTTGTCGAGCTTCTCCAGGTTCTCGGCCGAGACTTCGTCGCCGGCTTCGATGTAGATCTCGCCGGTCGCCTCGTTGATCAGGTCATAGGCGCTGTAGCGGCCGAAGATTTCCTCGGTCGGGATCAGCAGCGTCTCGAGACCGTCCTTGGCCGCCTTGTTGGCTGCGCGAGGGGAAATCTTCTGGCCAGCCGGGAACACGACCTCGCCCGACTTGGCGTCGACGATGTCGAACATCGGCTTCGAACCGCGCCAGTTCTCCACCTGGAAGGGGATCTGCCAGCCGTTCGGACCGCGCAGGAAGGTGACGCGGTTGTAGAAATAGTTGAGGATCTCTTCCGAGGTCAGCCCCAGCGCATACAGCAGGCTGGTGACCGGCAGCTTGCGCTTGCGGTCGATACGGACGTTGACGATGTCCTTGGCGTCGAACTCGAAGTCCAGCCACGAACCGCGATACGGGATCACGCGCGCGGCGAAGAGATACTTGCCGCTGGCGTGGGTCTTGCCGCGGTCGTGATCGAACAGCACGCCCGGCGACCGGTGCATCTGGCTGACGATGACGCGCTCGGTGCCGTTGATGAAGAACGTGCCGTTCTCGGTCATGAGCGGCATGTCGCCCATGTACACGTCCTGCTCCTTGATATCGAGCACCGACCGGGCTTCCGTATCGGGATCGACCTCGAACACGATGAGGCGAAGCGTTACGCGCATCGGCGCCGCATAGGTGATGCCGCGCTGGCGGCACTCGTCCACGTCGAACTTCGGATCCTCGAGCTCGTAGGTCACGAAGTCGAGTTCGGCGGTGCCGGCAAAGTCGCGGATCGGGAACACGCTGCGGAGCGTCTTCTCGAGGCCGGACACATAGCCGATCGAGGGGTCCGACCGCAGGAACTGTTCGTAGGATTCGCGCTGAACCTCGATCAGGTTCGGCATCTGCACCACTTCGTGGATGTCGCCGAACACCTTGCGGATGCGGCGCTTCAGCGTGCCGCCCTCGATTGCCTTGGTAGCCATAGGTGTGTGTTGCCTCGTCAGCCGTAAACTCGGTGCCCCTGTCCGGGAGCCAGGACGTGCAAATCGACGCCGAAAGGCCGCGCGACCCCCGATGCTCGGGATTCGGCAGCTCTGCGGGCGTCTGACAAGCCGTTCCGATCCATTCCTACGACACGCTGCGCGACGGCGCGTCATTTCCCGATCGGAGGGCCAGAGCGGGGATATAGGGCGCAGGGGAGGGGATGTCAAAGCCGGTCGAGCGGAGTGGCGCTCGCCGAGTGAGAATGATCCGTTTCCGATGTGCTGGCGTGGTTAACGCTCGCGAAATAATTCGCGTTAATCGAGATCGGTGCTAGAAAAGCGCGGGCCCGACTCCGAAGGGGGGAGTCGGTTGGGGGCTAATATTCATGGTGCTGAATGTAACCGACGAGCTGCTGCGGGCGGATCGCAACAATCTCACAATGGTGCGGCTGCTTCTGGCGAGCGCCGTGATCTACACGCACGCGATGGAGTTGTTGGGGCACGTGGACGAGACCGCTGCGATTTTCGGTATTCCGGTCGCATGGGTAGCGGTAAACGGATTTTTCTCGTTGTCCGGATTTCTGATGGTGCGCAGCCTGGAGCGAAATTCGTCCATCGGGCAGTTTGCGCTTTCCAGATTCTTCCGGATCTGGCCCGGAATGTTCGCGATGTGCGGGATCGTGGCAGTTTGCTTCGCTGCGTTCACGACGGTTCCGATCGCAGACTATGTGTTCGGGCGCGAAACGTTGTCATATGTGTTCCGGACGCAGATTCTTTCTCCCAGCTACTTCCTGACCGGAGTCTATTGCGGTGAGCCATGGGGTGGTCTCTGCGTCATCAACGGGTCGTTATGGACGATCCGCTGGGAGGTGAGCTGCTACGTGCTCATCGCGCTGCTTTCCGCCACCGGCATGCTGTCCCGGCGGCGCTTCACCCTGTTCGTTCTTCCGGCAATCCTGCTCTATGCACTGATCTTTGCCTATCCGCCGGCCCAGTCTTGGCTGGCGGCGAAGTTCGGTAGCCACCTCTATTTCCTGGATCGCGCTGCGCGATTGTGGACCGCCTTTGCACTTGGGGCAGGCGCCTATCTCTATCGGGACCGCATTCCGCTGTCCTGGGCGGGCGCTGCCCTTGCCTTCACGGTCGCCTATGTCACGCGGGGCTTGTTCTTCGAGGATTTCGTTCGGGCGGTAGCCGTCTGCTACTGGGTGCTGTGCCTTGGCTTCCTGACCGCCAAGACCTTTCCGAATCTGCACAGAATTCCGGACTATTCCTACGGCATCTACATCTACAGCATGCCGGT
This sequence comes from uncultured Sphingomonas sp., assembly GCF_913774285.1. Lineage (GTDB taxonomy): Bacteria > Pseudomonadota > Alphaproteobacteria > Sphingomonadales > Sphingomonadaceae > Sphingomonas. Next base: position 5,549 of record NZ_CAJYHX010000002.1, read on the forward strand.
CACGGATGTCTTCCGCATCCTCACGCCGCAGATCGAGCCGCACCTGCTCGCGATCGTCGCGCTGGTTGCAGTCCTGCCGTTCGCGGCATTCTCCTGGCACTGCATCGAGAAGCCGGCGCAGGCGCTGCGAAAATCGCTGCACGGGCTGCGGCTGCCGCAACGGCAGTTCGGCTGAGCCGCGCGCGATAAAAGTCAGCCATGGTCTCGACGCTGCAACAAATTTGTTCCCGCTGTGCAGTGAAGGTTTAACAATCTCCGCCCAACCGCCCTCCCGAACCAGGGAGGGAAACCATGAAGAAGAAATCGGGTCTCATTGTCGCGTTCCTCGCAACCGTATCGGCGACGGCGGTGCATGCGCAGGACACGGCGCAGGACGCCGCGCAGGAAGGCGCGCTGGGCGGCGACATCATCGTCACCTCGCAGAAGTTCGAGCAGAAGCTGCGCGACGTGCCGATCACCATCACCGCGGTGACGCAGGAGCAGATGAAGCGCATCGGGGTCGACGATCTCGACGAGCTGTCAAACTATGTGCCGGGGCTCAACATCCAGGAGCAGAGCGCCAACAACCCGGGCATCGTGATCCGCGGCATCACCTCGGACAGCGGCTCGGCGCAGCAGGCGGCGCGCGTCACGCTCTACTATAACGGCGTCGACATCTCACGATCCCGCGGCGCGTACCAGGCGATCTACGACGTCGACCGGATCGAAGTCGTGAAGGGACCGCAGGCGACCCTGTTCGGCACCGCCTCGACGATCGGTGCGGTCAGCATCCTTTCCGCGCGGCCGAAGCCGGGCGTGTCGGGTGAACTCACCGCCGGCTACGGCAACTACAACGCCTATCTGGTGGGCGGACACCTCAACGTCGGCAACGACGTGATCGCCGCGCGCGTAGCGGGCGAGTGGAAGAAGCGCGACGGCTATGTCGAGAACCTGTCGCCAACGCAGGACGACCTCTATGCGCAGAACCAACTCGGCCTGCGCGCCTCGCTGCGCTACACGCCGACCCCGGCGCTAACCGTCGACCTGATCGGCACCTATGATCGCCAGCGCAACAGCGGCACGCCGTTCATCTCGAAGCGCTTCGCCACCGTGCAGGGGCCCGGCAATCCGTTCGGCGCGGCCAATCTTTCCGGCTCGCCTTTTTCCAAGCAGGTGCTGGGCAAGGACAAGCTGGGCCTGACCCGCGACGTCTATGACGTCAACCTCACCGCGCGCTACGATCTGGGTGACGGCTGGAGCTTCACCACGGTCAACGGCTATCGTTCGTTCGACTCGCTGGAAGTGTTCGACGCGGACGGGTCGGCCGCGTGGTGGCTGGAGTTCGCCGAAGGCGCCTATGGCTCGCAGATCAGCCATGAATCGCGCTTCGCCTATGTCGGCGACCATGTCCGCACCAGCTTCGGCTGGAACGTGTTCCACGAGAACAACCGCCAGGAAGTGCCCTTCTCGACCGAAGAGGGCATCTATCTCCAGTGCGCCGCCGCCGTGGTGCCGGGCCTCGCCTGCATCTCGCCCACCGGGGTGGTGACGGCCGCGCAGGCGACCTCGATCCTCACCAAGGGCGCGGCGACGCAAATTCCGTACAGCTCGATCTTCACCAACAAGGGCATCAACGACCAATATTCGATGTTCGGCGAAGTGACCTGGATGCCCGTCGATGCGCTGGAAGTGACCGCCGGCATCCGCGCGCTGATCGAGCAGCGCAAGTCCGGCTATGTCTCGGTCGCGCCGAACTCGGTGCTCTCCAAGGCGCCGCTGATCCCGGGCCAGGTCACCACCAAGGGCACGCTGTGGAGCCAGGACAGCTTCCAAGCCTTCCTGCCGCGCTTCAACGTGCTGTATCGCCTGAACGACGCAGTCAATCTCTACGCCACCATCTCGAAGGGCCGCCGTTCGCCGGTCGTCAACCAGACCGCCACTTCGACGGGCATCATTCCCGAGGAGACGGTGTGGAACTATGAAGGCGGCGTGAAGCTGTCGAGCGGCATGTTCGCCGGTTCGCTGGGTGTCTATTACCAGAAGTACCGCAACTTCCAGATCAGCCGCACGGTGACCGACGCCAACGATCCCTCGGGCCGCCCCGTGGGCAGCAGCGTCACCGAAAGCGCCGGCACCGCGGGCAATCTCGGCTTCGAGGCCGAGGGTCAGCTGCGCCCGACCAACTGGCTGACCGTGTTCGCCAATGGCGGCTATATCGACGGCGGCATCGACAAGACCAAGGCGAACGGCATCTATGCCGGCAACCGCTTCCGCCTCCAGCCGCGCCTCCAGTGGGCGGCGGGCTTCACGGTCGACGCGCCGCTGGGCAACGGCATGCGCGTTTTCGCGACCCCGAGCGTGACCTATCGCAGCAAGATCTACTTCGAGATCCCGAACAAGGAAGCGATCTCGCAGGAGAAGGTGACGCTGATCAACGTGAAGGCGGGCATGAGCTTCGCCGAGGGCCGCTACGAGATCGCGGGCTTCGTCCGCAACGCCGCGAACGAGAAGTATCTGCTCGACGCCGGCAATACCGGCGGCGGGTTCAACGATCCGACCTATATCCCGGGCGAGCCGCGCTTCTACGGGCTGCAGCTGACCGGTCGCTTCTGATCGTTCCGCTTTGGTAGCGACAGGGAAGGGGGCTTGCTGCCAGTGGGAAGCAAGCCCTTTCTTTTCAATGCGTTGCTGCGGTGTTTCAGGCCCGCGCGAGGGCAAGAACCGTGCCTGAACGACCAGTGAATGGCTCGCCTCGTCCGGTACGCGTCACGCTTGGTCGCACACATGGGGGCCGAATCCTCGGTTCCGTCCGTTGAACCCGCGTCATGAAACAGTGTCCCACCCCGCTCCGCCCCCGCGCCGCACTGTTGATCAGTGCCGCGTTCCTTGCCACCCCCGCCTTCGCCCAGGAGGCCGCCCCCCAGCAGACGGTGACGCCGCCGCCTGCGGTCGAAGCGCCTGCCCCGCAGGCTGCCGCCTCGGCACCGGAAGTCCGCATGGCGCCGGCAGCGCCTGTCGTGCAGGCGGTGCCGTCGGTCGAGCAGCAGATGGCGGGCAGCGCCAACCAGGCGCCGTCGACCACCGATGCCGCGCCCGCCCGGACCGCCCGCACCGAGCGGCGCGCCCCGCGCCCTGAAGCGCGTGCCGCCGCCGAGCCGCGCCAGGCAGCGCCCGCCGCGCAGCCCGCTGCGACGCCGGCCGAGCAAGCTGCAGCGCCGGCCCCCGCACCGGTAACCCAGCCGCAGCCTGCCGAATCGACTGCGCAGCCCGCAGCGCCCGCTGCCGAGGTGACGCAGACCACCGAAACCACCACCGAGACGACGCGATCGACCTCGCTGGTTCCCTGGATCCTTGGTGGCCTCGCCGTGATCCTGGCTGCTGCCGCGGCGATCTTCCTGCTCCGCCGTCGCCGCACGGACGAGGACCTGCTGGTACGCGAGACGGCGACGACCGCCGATCCGGTCGCACACCGGCCGATTCCGCAGCCGATGGCGCCGCGCAGTGACATCGGTCTTGCCGCCGCCGCTGCCGCGCCGGTGATGGCCCCGGTCGCCGATCGCCGCCCGATCGCCGAGCCGGTTGCCGAAGCGCATGTCGAGGCCAAGCTGGCCGAGGCGGATGAGGCGGTGCTCGAACATGTCGTCGATGCGCCCGCGCCGGTTGCCAATCGCCCGTGGCTCGAGCTGGGCCTCCGCCCGGTGCGTGCCGGCACCAGCGAAGACGAGGCGCTGGTCGATATCGAGCTGACGGTCGGTAATGCTGGGGACACGCCGGCCCGCGACGTGCGTATCTCCACCTTCCTGCTGGCCGACGCCGAGACCAGCGAGATGGAGCAGCTGCTCACCAGCCACGGCCCGGCCGCGGACGTGCCGCCGGTGACGATCGATGCCGGTGATGGTACCCGCGTCGATGCCCATCTGGCGGTGCCGAAGGGCGAACTGGGTCGCACCTTCAACCCGGTCGTCGTTGCCGAGGCGCGCTATCGTCTGCCCGACGGTCGCGAAGGCCGCACCAGCGCCGCGTTCCGTATCGGTCGTGCCGCGCCGGCCGCGGAGGGTGTGGGCCCGATCGGCGCCACCCGCCCGCATCTGGTCGAGGACCTCGAGGCCGAACTGCTCGGCACGCCCGCCCACGCCTGAACGGCCGAACTTCCACCGGCCCGCGCTCTCCGAAAAGGGAGCGCGGGCCTTTTCCATGCGCCTGCTTCCCATGCTGCAAATGTAACACTATCACCCCTGGCATCGGTTCTCTGGGGAGACATTATGCAGCTTCGTACCTTCCTCCTGGCCGCGCTCGCGACGAGCGCGCTGATCCCGGCAGCGCACGCGCAACAGGCGCAGCCGTTCAACGACATCCCCGCCAAGTTCGTGCTGCCGGAGGGCGCCAAGGACTATGTTCGCCGCGAAGTGATGGTGCCGATGCGCGACGGCACCAAGCTGTTCACCACCATCGTGATCCCCAAGGGGGCCAGGAACGCGCCGATCCTGCTCACCCGCACTCCCTATGACGCGTATAACCGTGTCCGCCGCACCGACAGCAACAAGATGCTCTCCGTGCTTGCGCAGGGCGACGAGGTGTTCACCCAGGCGGGCTATATTCGCGTGTTCCAGGACATTCGCGGCAAGAACCGGTCCGAAGGCGATTTCGTCGTGACCCGGCCGCCGGTTGGGCCGCTCAACCCGACCAAGGTCGACGACACCACCGACGCCTGGGACACGATCGACTGGTTGGTGAAGAACCTGCCGGAATCGAACGGCAAGGTCGGCATGCTCGGCTCTTCCTACGAAGGCTGGACGGTGGTGATGGCGCTGCTCCATCCGCACCCGGCGCTGAAGGTCGCGGCGCCCGAGAGCCCGATGATCGACGGCTGGATGGGCGACGACTGGTTCCACCACGGCGCCTTCCGCCTGCCCAATATCGGCTGGATCTCGGGCATCACCGGCTACAAGGCAGGCGGCCCGACCCCGCCCAATGGCGGCTGGGACGATTACGACACCTTCCGCAAGGTAGGCTCGGCGGGCGACTGGGCGAAACAGTACGGCTATGACCAGCTGCCCTTCTGGCAGAAGCTGAGCCAGCACGTTTCCTACGACGCCTTCTGGCAGGGCCAGGCGCTCGACAAGATCCTCGCCGCCAATCCGTCCAACGTACCGACCTTGTGGGAGCAGGGGCTGTGGGATCACGAAGACATGTACGGCGCGATCCACGCCTGGGAGGAACTGCAGAAGACTCCCCAGGCGACCAACAACTTCCTGCTGATGGGCCCGTGGCGGCATTCGGGCTTCAACTACAACGGCTCGAAGCTAGGCGAGCTGAACTTCGAGGGCGACACCGCGCTGCAGGCGCGGCGCGACATCCTGCTGCCCTTCTTCAACGCGCATCTGAAGGACGGCGCCCCGGCTTATACCCCGCCGGTTGCCAGCATCTACAATACCGGCGAGAACCATTGGGACTTCCTGAACAAGTGGCCGCTCGGGGCGCAGCTCACGCCGCTCTATCTCGGCGCGGGCGAGGCTGCCGGCTTCGACAAGCCGGGGGCAGGGGAGGACAGCTATGTCTCCGATCCCGCCAAGCCGGTGCCGTACCTGCCGCGGCCGATCAATTTCAATGACGGGCGCTGGAGCACCTACCTCGTCACCGACCAGCGCTTCGTCGACGGCCGTCAGGACGTGCTGACCTATGCAACGCCGGTGCTGAAGGAGCCGGTGCGCCTGTCGGGCACGCCGCTGGCGGACATCTTCGCCAAGACGACGGGCACGGACGGGGACTTCGTCGTCAAGGTGATCGACGTCTATCCGGACGAGATCGCCACTACCAAGGAAATGGGCGGCTTCCAGCTGCCGATCGCGATGGACATCTTCCGCGGCCGCTACCGGACCTCGTTCGAACATCCTTCGGCAATCCCGGCGGGCAAGGTGCAGGAATACAAGTTCCGGCTGCCGGTGGTGAACCACACCTTCCTGCCCGGCCACCGCATCATGGTGCAGATCCAGTCGACCCTGTTCCCGGTCTATGATCGCAACCCGCAGAAATATGTCGAGAACATCTTCTTCGCCAAGCCGGGGGATTACCAGAAGGCTACGGTGACGATCCTGTATGGCGGCAAGCAGTCGAGTTCGGTACTGCTCCCGGTGGTGCCGGTCGGCCAGAGCGCCGCCAAGGCGCGGTAAGCCACGGGCCCGTTTTCGCATTTGCGAAGACGGGCCTTTGCCTTGGTCAAGGCCGATCTACGGGCAACTACTTATGCTTACGTAGAAATCCGGAAGCGTCCTCTTCGTATCTGCATCATTTTATTAAGTTTATTGAGGTTGATTTGGCCCCGAAACAACAGCCACGCCATCGCTGCGTTTCAGGAGCAGGGCCATGAACGTCGCGGCTATCCGGGGCTATCTTCGCGAGACGATCGAATTCTTCGTCTACTTCGTGTTCATGACAGGGATCGGCGCGGCGATGTACGTGCTCGTCACCTATGCGCCGCAGGCCAACTCCGGCTGGTACATCAACACCTGCATCGGCATGGCGCTGTTCAGCGGCATCTATGCCGTGCGGATGTACCGCCGTTACCGCCGCGCGATGCGGCGCCTGGCGATGCTGCCCGATGACCTGATCGTCGAGCTGGCCCAGATGACCGAGGAGGAGCGAAGAGCGCTGCGCTGGTCCGAACGGATCGCCGCGGAGCGGCTCGAAGCGCGGGGCGGCGATGCGGAGCGGGTCCGGTTGCTCGAGCGGCTCGAAGTGCTGGAACGCGCCTATCGTGAGCGCTGTGCCGCGCTGGGGATCGATCCCGACGAAGAGGGCGGGGCGTTCACGATCGACCCCAACATGACAGTCGATGCGATCCGCAGTCGGATTGCGGACCGCATGCTCAAGAAGGAAATGGCCGAAGAGGAGAGCGCGCGTCCGCCGATCTTCCGGAACTAAGGGGCGGTCGTTTCACCTTCGGTTAGGATTCGTTAACGCGCTTGCTTCATGATGCAGTGCCAAAGAACGGCGACGACGCGTGGGGCGCGTGCGGGGGGCCGTCGATGGGGATTGCGTTCATGAAGTCCGATTCCGTGCGTCAATATCTGATGATGTCGTTGGAGTTCGGTGCCTATTGCGTGCTGATGACGCTGCTCAGCTATCTGATGGTATTGCTGGTCTTGCGCGCGCCGCAGCCGAACAGCGGCATCTATATCGGTGTGGCCCTGCTCGCGGCGCTGCTGACCGGCCTCCACGCCGGCAAGATGTTCCGCATGTATCGCGTCGCCATGCTGCGGTTTCAGAACCGCACGCCCAAGGGCAAGAAGAAGCCGTTGCCCGTCCGCCACTGGTCCGATCGCATCGCCGCCGAAGAGGCGGTGGGGCGGCACGATGCCCGGCGCAAGCAGGCGACCGGCGAGGAAGCCTCGCCCGAACTGGAAGCCATCCGCCTGCGAATTGCCGAGCGGATGGCGCGCGAAGATCGCGAGCGCGACGAGCTGGCGCGGGAGGACCGTGAGCGTCTCGAACGTGAGCGGATCGAGCGGATGGAGCGCGCGCGTTCCGAGCGGATCCGCAACGAGACGCGCGCCTCCCGGAACAAGAACTGATCCGCCGCGAACACCGCGCGGCCCGGCGCCGGCGGCGAACGGGTCGTCGCACGGCGCCGGCGCGGCTTGTTCGGGTGCAGCCGGCGTTCAGCTTTTGCGGGCCAATCCCGATGCGTGACCGGGGCTAGGCATCGCGCAGCATTTGGAATGATAATTGTCGGGGCGTTCGGGGCTCCCGCGTGGTCGCAGGACGTGCCGGCCGCCGATCCTGGCCCGCAGGCGATTCCCGGCGTGCTGCCGGAGCGGTTTCGCCTTCCCGGCACGCCGGTGCCCAGCCCTACGCCCACGCCCACGCCCACGCCCACGCCCACGCCCACGCCGACGCCTGCGCCCGCGCCGACGCAGGCGCCGACATCGGGCGGGCTGGTGAAGCCGGTGATCGTCCCGCTCCCCGGCGTCCGGCCCCGTCCGACGCCCGCCGCGGCGCCGAGCCCGGTGCGAACGCCTGTGCCCGTGCCGCAGCCCACCGCGCCTGCGCCCGTGCCGACGCCGCTGGCACGGACGTCGGCGTCGCCGGCGGCTACGCCGCCGCGGCAGGTGCCGACGGCGCCGCGCGATGCTCCTCCCGGCTGGCCGTGGTTCGTTCTGGCGGCGACCGGCGTTGCAGCGCTGGCGGGCGCGGGGTGGGGGTGGCGCCGACGGCGTGCCGCGGCAGCGCCCGAACCGGCGATGCCGGTGCCGGAGCGCGCGATTGCGGCGTCTGCGCGGCCGGTTGCGCGCCCGGCGCCGCAGACTCCCGTCGTCGCCGAGCCTTTCGCGGTCGAGATCGTCTCCGCCAACATGGTCTTCCTGGCGGACGCGGTGGCGTTCGACCTCGAAATCGATGTGGTCAACGCACAGGCCCGGGCGGTCGAGGGGCTGCGGCCCGCGCTCGCGCTGATTAGCGCCAGCCCCGATCAGGATCGCTGGCGCGCAGCGTTCCATGCCGCTGCGCCCGCGCAGAACCAGGTAGCCCCGGTGGACCTCGCGCCGGGCGGCCGATTGCGGTTGCCCGCACGGCTTACGCTCCGGCGGGAGCAGCTGCACGTGGTGGGGCACGGTGGCAGGAACATGTTCGTCAGTATGCTGCTCTGCGACCTCCGCTGGCGGGCCGGACTGAGTCTACATCACTTTGGTGCCGATTTTCTGCTGGGGACTGCCGGGCGGGGTGCCCGGCCAGGGCCAATATGGCTCGATCGGCCAGCGCCAGCTGCTATTGCGGCAATCCGCTATCTGCCGGCGTGATTCTGAAATCGAAAGGTTCAAAGAAAAGAGGCGGCCCGTTGCCGGACCGCCTCCTTCCAATATCCAAGCCTTGAAACAGGCTGGGAAGCGCTTACTTGACCTCGACGGTCGCGCCAGCTTCTTCCAGCTGCTTCTTGATCTTCTCGGCTTCGTCCTTCGACACGCCTTCCTTGACCGGCTTCGGAGCGCCTTCGACCAGCGCCTTTGCTTCGGTGAGGCCGAGGTTGGTGATGGCGCGGACTTCCTTGATGACGTTGATCTTCTTGCCACCGTCGCCGGTGAGGATCACGTCGAACTCGGTCTGCTCTTCGGCAGCCGGGGCAGCGGCGCCACCAGCGGCCGGGCCGGCAACGGCGACGGCAGCGGCGGCCGAAACGCCCCACTTCTCTTCGAGCAGCTTCGAGAGCTCAGCGGCCTCGAGCACGGTCAGGGCGGAAAGCTGGTCGACGATCGCGTTAAGGTCAGCCATGATAAACTCCAATCAGTTCAATAGTTTCGGGATAATATAAAGGTCGCTCGAAGCCGAAGCTCAGGCAGCCTGCTTTTCGCTGTACGCCGCAAGCACGCGGGCGATCTGCGCCGCCGGTGCCTGGGTGATCGTGGCGAGCTTGGTCGCGGGTGCTGCGATGAGCCCCACGAGCTTGCCGCGCAGCTCGTCCAGCGACGGCAGCGAGGCGAGTGCCTGCACGCCAGCCGGATCCAGCAGCACATTGCCCATCGCGCCGCCGACGATTTCGAGCTTGTCGTTCGTCTTGGCGAAGTCCGAGACCACCTTGGCCGCAGCCACGGGATCGACGGAGGTGGACAGTGCCGTCGGACCCGTCAGCAGGTCCGCGAGCACCGCATAATCGGTGCCCTGGGTGGCAATCTTGGCGAGCTTGTTCTTCGAGACCTTATAGGTCGCGCCGGCTGCACGCATCTTGTTGCGCAGGTCCGTCGACTGCTTGACGGTCATGCCGAGATTGCGGGTGACAACCACCACGCCAACCTCGTTGAAGGTGCGGTTCAGCTCGGCAACGGCGTCGGCCTTCTGGGAACGATCCATGCCGGTCTCCTCATACATGAGGCTGCCCGTTCCCCGCACGAGGCGGGCAAGGGTGCAACCCCGGTTCACGACCCGCGCACGAAACGCGGGCCAGGCTCAAATTGTCCGAGGGGAAGGATCGTCACGAGGCCGGGGCGCGTGTCCCTGGGGCGTGACCCGGAACGCTTGGACCCACCCGCGCATCTGCGCCAAGAGAGCCGGCCAAGCCGCCGGTAAATTCTGTCCCCGTCTAGGCGAGTTTTTCAAGACCGGCAGATTCCGGTCCCTCGCTGTCTCGGACGGATTCCTTCCGAAGAAGGAGCGCGCCCAATAGCGGATTCGGGCGCGGAGTCAAGGGTAGGGTCGGGGACAAGCCATGCCGAGCCGCTGCCACCTGCGCTCCCCTCCCGCTTGCGGGAGGGGCTGGGGGAGGGGAGGACCGATCGCCGGGGGCGAACGGAGCGGCAAGAGGCGGCAAGTCAGCCCCTCCCCCGACCCCTCCCGCAAGCGGAAGGGGAGCGCAAGTGGGGAGCCCTTGCAGAACAAAACAGGAACACCCATTTCCCCCAACGTCCGTCACACCCAGGGGGGAGGGCATGCCCATGCGCGGCACCAAGGCCGATCGTACCCGCGAGAACCAGCGCTTCCTGAAGGCGCTGCGCCGCACCGCCAACGTGACCCTCGCCGCCGAGGCCGCGGGGCAGACGCGCAAGACCTTCCAGAAGCGCCGCGCGCGCAACCCCGATTTCGCGAGCCAGTGGGACGCAGCCCTAGCCTATGCCCAGGCGCAGCTCGCCACGGGTGCGCCGTCGCCCACCCCCGAGGGCGAGGCCGCGCGCACCGGCGGCGGCGAGTATAGCGTGCGCGCCTCGCGCGGCCGCATGGTGCAGGTGCGCCGCGCCCCCAAGGGGGTGCTGACCACCGAGGGTGAGCGCCGCTTCCTCGCCCATCTCGCCGCCACCGCCAATGTGCGGCTGTCGGCCGAGGCGACTGGCATCGGCTGGAACGCCATCTACGCCCGGCGCCGGCGCTCGGCGGCCTTCGCCCGCGCGATGGAGGCGGCGCTGGCCGAGGGCTATGAACGGCTCGAACTCGCGCTGCTCGACAATGCGCTGCGCTCGCTGGACCCCACCGGCGAGGATTTGGGCGCGTGGTGCGAGACCGTCGACGAGACCGACCCGCTCACCCTCATGACCCCGCGCGAGGCGCTGCTGCTGCTCGGCTATCGCCGCCCGGAGATCGTCGAGGGGCGGCCCCACACCGGCTTTGGCGTGCAGCGCGTCTCCCGCGAGGAGGCGCTGGCGCGGCTGTCGCGCGAGCTGGACCGGGTGGAGCGGCGGTTGCGGCGGGATGGGGGGTAGGGGCGGCGCGCAGGGCCCGGCGCGTCGCGTCTCCGGCAGTGCCGCAGGGTCCCCCTTGCGAGGGGTGCGGCACTGCCGTTTATTCGTGTGATATTAGGTGACTGAAGTGTTACACGTCGAAGTCTGCAGACGACAAGATCGCCGCCGGGCTGGAAGACGCCATCGCTTATGTCGGGTCGGGGGTTATGCATAAGAATGCTAGGTTTAGTCAGAGGCCAAAGGCGGAACGTTTCGGGCGCACTATCGCCGAGCAGCGGGCCATCTGGGCGAACGCGAAGATGGACTGCCTCTTGAAGAAGGTTGGGAGGCGAGCGTCAACATTGGCTCATGGCAGGCCGATCCAAAGGTTCAAGCACAAAGCTATGTTGTTAGTGATCCGGTAACGCAGATTGCCCCATCGCCAATTATTCGCCATGCTCGACGCGAGGCGCTCATCGTAAATACAGTTGTCTTGTCAAATTTGGGGTGAAGCAATGTATTTTTCCGGACTCCGGAAGCTTTTAGGAAGTGTCGAGGAAACTCGGTTCTATGATGTGGCTATCCTATATCTCAGTGTGCAGAGGTATAGGGAGCTCTCCATCGTTGATGGCACCGGAGATGGCGGTAGAGATGTTGTTTGCTCCCGAAAGGATCTCAGGATTCAGCTTAGCGTAAGAAAGGACTGGGAGAATAAAATAAATGAGGAGGCTGCAAATGCTGCAAGCCTTGGTCAGTCTCATCTCTTATATGTTACAAATCGAACAATCATGCCTCGAGCCGAAGAGGCGTTTCGTGCTTCGAAGTACAAATTTTCTGGCCAAGTTGAGGTGACGATTCACGATCTCAATCGAATTGCTACTGCACTTGCTCGCCCTGGTCGGATAAAGCGCGCTTACGAGATGTTAGGCGCTAGCGTGTCGCCCTCGAGTCATGCCACCGTTGCTGAAGTAGCGGTGAGCTCCTTATTGCTTTTTGGACAAGAGGCATCGGAGCTCCGAGAGGAGATAATTGATGCTAATGTGCGTGCATGGCTCCTTAAAAACCCAGGTTCTTCGGAAGATGTTCTTGTAGACGAGGTGTCTAGAGTTCTTCCTGGTGCCAGTCCCGTTAAGGCGGTGATGTCTGCTGTTAGCAGGCTTAGAACGACAGCTCAGATTGTGGGTAATAAGGAAAAAATAAATCTAAGCAGCGATGAGTTTGCTAAAATGCAGAGCGCTGAGGACGAGTTTCTTTTAGCTCGGCAAGTTGACGTTTTAGCGATTCAAGGCGTGACTGGATTGAGCTACGAGGATTCTTCCCATTTATTGGACCTGGCAACGGAAATTTTGCTAGAGGGGAGTGATTTATCTGGCGAGGAATCTAATGCAGAAATGGTCCGGTCATACCTAGCTGAGAAAAACCTGTCTCGCAATAAAAGCAAAATATACAAAGTGCTGTCGGAATGTTCTATTGCTAAACAATTTCAGTATGCTGGTACCATGCGGGAAATATTCAGCACCAATACCTTTGACATATATAGAGCGCTTGGTAACAGAACTAACTTAACTATGGTTCTGGACACAAGTGTGGCTTTGCCAATGTTGTTTGGCCTGGAATTTAAAGCTGTAACGTCTCGATATTCTGTCGGTGCTTCCACGCTGCTGGAGGTTTGTAGATCTCACGAGATTCCGATGATGGTACCGAGGCCGTATGTCAACGAGATGGCTTCGCATGGGATCCGTGCATTGGAATTTTTAGAGAGCTACGATGCCTTGCCTGAGGATCTTAGGCCATTCCTCCGCGGCTCAGGAAATGCGTTTCTTAGCCATTTCTCTCATATCGAGGGGGCAATGGCGCGATCTGGTGTGAAGCTCACGCTGTCAGAATTTCTACGTGCCTTTGGCCTTACTAAGGATGTTTCCCTTCGTAGAGTAGAAAACAGGATGTTGTCGTTGCTAGAGAGTCATTCGATAAATACGGGAATGAATTCATATTACGATGCTGACGTTAGGCTGCAGATCGCGGACAAAAAATCTCCGCATGAAGCTAAGCATATTCTGGATCACGACGCTGCTGTCTGTACAAATTTGATAAATGATAGTGAGCGTGGTTATATACTGGCTACGTGGGATAAAGTTCTTATTGAGGTGGTGCAAGGGCTGGCTCGAGTTTATGCAGACAGCCCTGCCCGAGTCACGGATTTTCTGTCCGCTGTCGAGGGTATAGATTACGAGTATGATCGTAGCACCGAGTTGCTAACGACTCTTTTGCACGTAGATGAGCAATACGTTCAGAAGGTGGCGAAGAAAATTGAGGAGATACGTGCGCCATCTCAGGAGCATAAGCTGCGCGTATTTATAGATGATCTGCGGTCGAGTGACAGCGGATCGATGCTGCCTGATGTAGATGATTTAACTTTCTTCTTGGATTCTAATGGCCCGCAGGAAAATACAAAAACTTTGGAAGATTAGCTAATCCTGACGCCGATTGGTGGATCGATCGCTTCGCTCAACGCGCGCCCGCGGTCAGATCCACCTCGGCGTGTCCCCACAGCAACACAATTTCAATCTTTAACCGAATTGCGCAATCGCCCCCTTGCCAAGCCCGCCCCATGCGTCAGTTTTGTTGCAAACAGAACCGAGAGGGTGCGCCACGGAAACGGCTTGGATCGAGGGGAACCACATGCACGTATCGTACCGACGAACCGCCTGCAGTCTCGCCGCACTCGCGCTCGCCATGGGGATGGCAGCGGCGCCCGCCTATGCCCAGGACGGCGCCGCCGGCGCTTCCGCCGCGGCGCCGCAGGACGACATCGTCGTCACCGGCTCGCGCATCCGGCGCAGCCTGCTCGATCAGGACAAGCCCGTCGTCACCGTCGGCCAGGAGGAGATTGCGCGCACCGGCCTCACCGCCATCGCCGACGTGCTCCAGCGGCTGCCCAGCGCCGCGGGCGGGCTCAACACCAAGGTCAACAATGCCGGCAATGTCGGCGGGCCGCCGGACGGGACCGGGGTCAGCTCGGGCTCGGCCGAGGTCGACCTGCGCTATCTCGCCGCCAAGCGCACGCTGATCCTCGTCGACGGCCTGCGCTTCGTCAACGGCTCGGCGGCGGGCGGCATCCCCGCCTCGGTCGACCTCAACACGCTGCCGGTCAATCTGATCGAGCGGGTCGAGGTGCTGCAGTCGGGCGCGTCGCCGCTCTATGGCTCGGACGCGGTCGCCGGCGTGATCAACATCATCACCAAGCAGCAGCAGGAAGGGTTGCGCGCCTCGGCCCAGTACGGCCTCTATCGCCAGGGGGACGGCGATACCCAGCAATATGAGGCGAGCTACGGCATCCAGTCGCGCGATACCGGCACCTCGCTGGTGTTCGGCGCGAGCTATGTGAAGCAGGGCGGCGTCTCGACCGGCGACCGCGCCATCTCGCGCTTCCCCAATCCGGGGCAGACCGCGTGCACCGATCCGATCGGCGGGTGCAGCGGCACGCCGCCCAATGGCCGCTTCGCGGTGCTGGGGCAGACGCTGGCGCTGCGCGCGCCGGTCTCCGGGCGGCCGAGCTATCCGGCGGACTTCAAGCCGTTCACCTCGGCGGACCGCTATAATTTCGCGCCGCTCAACTATCTGCTGACCCCGTCGGAGCGCTATGGCGGCTTCGTCAACTTCAAGCAGGCGCTGACCGACAGCATCAACATGCGGGTCAAGCTGCTGTACAACCACCGCTATTCGCGCACCCAGGCGGCCTATCTGCCGCTCAACATCGGGCCGGATGCGGGCAACGGCAACCTGCTCGACACGATCTCGGTGGACGTGACCAACCCGTACAACCCGTTCGGGGTGACCTTGTCCTCGGGGGCGGACGGGAGCGCTGCCAACTATTCGTTCATCGCGCGGCGCATGGTCGAGGCCGGGCAGCGCGTGTTCACCCAGAATGTCGACACCATGTCGGGCACGCTGACCTTCGACGGGTCGTTCGATGTCGGCGGGCGCAAATGGTATTGGGACGTCAACGGCACCTTCGGGATCAACGATGCCAAGCAGCTGTTCACCGGCAACCTCAACGCGGCGCGGCTGGCGCAGGCGCTGGGGCCGGTGAGCGCGTGCACGGGGACGTGCGTGCCGTTCAACATCTTCGGCGGGCTCGGCTCGATCACCCCGGCGATGGTCAACTATGTCGCGTTCGACGAGCGCGACCGCAGCACCCAGAAGATGTGGGACACCACCGCCAACCTCTCGGGCACGCTGTTCGACCTGCCGGCGGGGCCGGTGGGGGTCGCGATCGGCTATGAGCATCGCGACCAATATGCCAGCTACGATCCCGATCCGGTGATCACCGCCGGGCTCGGCGCGGACGTGCCGACCAGCCCCGCGCGCGGCGGCTTCAACGTCGACGAGATCTATGGCGAGCTGCGCGTGCCGATCCTGGCGAACACGCCGTTCTTCAACAAGCTCGAGCTCGACGGCGCGGTGCGGCACTCGAACTATTCGTCGTTCGGCAGCAACACCACCTTCACCGCCTCGGGGCTGTGGAAGCCGGTGGCCGACCTGCTGCTGCGCGGCGGCTATGCCGAGAGCCTGCGCGCGCCCAGCATCGGCGAGCTCTATGCGGGGCTGTCGCGCTTCGACGCGACGATCGACGATCCGTGCACGAGTGCTGCGGGCGGCGCGTTCACCAGCGACGCGACGGTGCGGGCCAACTGCATCGCCAACGGCGTGCCGGCCAATGGCAGCTACAACGAGCCGACCGGCGGTCAGCTCGGCGTCTTCTCGCAGGGCAACACCGCGCTCAAGCCCGAGACCGCCAAGACCTGGACCGCGGGCGGCGTCTACAGCCCCGACTGGGCCAAGGCCTGGTCGAGCGCGTTCAGCCTCGAGGTCAATTACTACAACATCAAGCTCGACAACGCGATCGACTCGGTGCCGGCGACCCTCACCCTGCGCCGCTGCGCGTTCAACGCCGATCCGGTCAGCTGCGCAGCGATCCGCCGGACCAGCAGCGGCACCATCGCCGGGATCAGCGGGCGGCTGCTCAACCTCAACGGCATCCGCACCGACGGGCTGGACGGCACGCTGACCTTCCGCACCCACAAGATCGGCGAGGGCACGATCGGCCTCAACGCCAACGCCGCCTATCTGCTCCGCTACGACGTGGTGCCGCCCGCCGACCTCGGCGCGCCGGCGCTGCGCTATGCCGGCACCGAGCGCGGCAGCCCCGACCAGGCCTATCCGCGCTTCAAGGGCAATGCGACGCTCGACTGGTCGAGCCCGGGCTACGGCATCGCGTTCACCGCGCGCTACATCAGCGGGGTCGACGAGCGTGACGACGTGCACCGGCTGGGCGCGGTGTTCTATGGCGACCTGCAGGCCTATTTCTCGCCGGCCTGGATGAACCATCGCACCCGGCTGACGGTGGGCGTGAACAACCTGTTCGACCGTTCGCCGCCCGCCTGCTTCACCTGCCAGAGCGCCAATTTCGACCCGACGACCTACGACCTGCCGGGCCAGTTCGGCTATCTGCGCCTGTCCTTCGGCTTCTGAGGAGGGGAGGAGGGGCCGGGCGCGATCCCGGCCCCTTTTTCCGCAAGACCGGCGTCAGAACAGCCGGGTCAGCGCGTAGAACAGCGCGCCCACCGCCGCCGAGGCGGGGATGGTGATTACCCAGGCGATCACGACGTTGCTCGCCACGCCCCAGCGCACTGCAGAGGCGCGCCGAGCCGTGCCCGCGCCGATGATCGCGCCGGTGATGGTGTGGGTGGTCGAGACCGGGATGCCCAGCCACGACGCGCCGAACAGGATGATCGAGCCGCCCATCGACGCGCTGAACCCCTGGTGCTGCGACAGCTTGGTGATCCGCGAGCCCATCGTCTCGATGATCTTCCAGCCGCCGCTCAGCGTGCCCAGCGCGATCGCGACATAGCAGCTGATCGCCACCCAGTGCGGCACCTCGAATTTGCCGTGCAGATAGCCGGTCGAATAGAGCAGCACGGTGATGATGCCCATCGTCTTCTGCGCGTCGTTGAGCCCGTGGCTCAGCGAATAGGCGCCCGAGGAGATCAGGTGCAGCACCCGGAAGCTGCGCTCCGCCCGGTTCGTCGAGGCGCGGCGGAACAGCCAGCTGGTCAGCAGCATGATCGCCATCGCCAGGATCATGCCGAGCGTCGGCGAAAGCACGATGGCAAGCAGCGTCTTGTTGAGACCGGTCCACTGGATGCCCTCGAACCCGGCATGCGCCACGCCCGCGCCCACCATGCCGCCGACCAGCGCGTGGCTGGACGAGGAGGGGATGCCCTTGAGCCAGGTGACCACGTTCCAGAACATCGCGCCGACCAGCGCGCCGAACACTACGCCCGGCGTCACCAGATCCTGGTCGATCAGCCCCTTGCCGATGGTCTCCGCCACCTTGTGCATGCTGGGGAAGGCGATGGTGACGAAATAGGCCGCGAAGTTGAAGAACGCGGCGAAGGCGACCGCATGGACCGGCTTCAAGAGGCGCGTCGCGACCACCGTCGCGATCGCGTTCGCCGCATCGTGCAGGCCGTTGAGGAAATCGAACGCCAGCGCGACGAGGATCAGCCCGATGAGCAGCGGCAGGGCAAGTTCGTGCATGATGGATCAGGCGTGATCTATGACGAGGCCGTCGATCTCGTTCGCGACATCCTCGAACGCGTCGACGATCCGCTCGAGATGCTTGTACAGCTCGCGCATCACCGCGAACTGCAGCGGGTCCTGCGGGCCCAGTTCCTTGTAGGCGCGCTTGAGGCCGGCGGCGTGAATGTCGTCGGCATGGCTTTCCATGCGGACCAGCCGCTCGGTCAGCTCGTGCAGCCGGGCGCCGTTCTTCGCCACGTCGCGCAGCAGCGGCATCGCCTCCAGAGTGAGACGGGCGGCATCGATGACGATGCCGGCCATGTCCTTCATCTCGGGCTCGAAATGGCGGATCTCGTAGAGGTCGATCGCGCGCACCGTCGCCTGCATCTCGTCGATCGCATCGTCCATCGAACCGATCAGCGCGGTGATCGCGCCGCGATCGAACGGCGTGAGGAAGGTGACGCGCACCGTCTGGAGCACCTGGCGGGTGATCTCGTCGGCGTCATGCTCGCGCTCGATCACTTCGCGGATATGGTCGGGCCCGCCATTCTGCAGCACCCGCGCGAGCGCATCGGCGCCGGCGACCACCGTGGCGGCATGCGCCTCGAACATCTCGAAGAAATTGCCCGATTTGGGCAACAGGCGTTGGAACCACGCGAACATGCGATTGACCTTTGATGTTTGGATGACGGTGCCGAGCACCCCCATGCGCCGGGTGGCGGCGCGAAATTCCTCGGGCCCGAAGGAGCGGATCAGGTCGCGCAGGTCGGGCTCGTCGACGGCATTGGCGGCATCGGCGAGATCGAACCAGCGGCGCTGGCGCTCGTCCTGTTCCTTCCAGCTATCGAGCTCGCGGGTGACCGAAAAGGGGAAGACCTCGACATCGGCCATCAGCGAGGCGCCGTTGCCGCGCTTCTTGCGGTAGCGATAGGAGCCGAGCGGGGTGGGGCAGATCACGCCCTGCACGCCCGCTTCCTCCTCGGCCTCCAGGACCGCGGCGGCATGTGCGCTGATCCCGGCACCGGGATTGCCCTTGGGAATCACCCAGCGCCCGGTCCCCCGCGAGGTGACCAGCAGCACCTGGGTGGACGCGTCGGTGCCTGAACCAAGGGTGCGATAGGGCAGGGCGGCGATCTGGCGAATGGCGAGCGGCTCCGTGGGTGAAGGACGCGCGCGGTGTTACAAGCTTGGCCGGGGATGGCAAGCGGGGAGGGAGATGGGAAGCGCGCGCATCGGCCGCCGCGCGCGTTTGTGCGCGCAGCGGCCGAGCAGGAGGATGCCGGGGCGCCCGCGGGTCAGGGGGCCGGAGTGATCTTCCACAGATTGCCGCTGGGACCGTCGCCGAGCACCCAGACTTCGCCGGTCGGGGCCTGGGCGAGCGCGCGTACGCGGGCGGCAAAGTCGATCCGGGTTGCTTCGGTTGCGCGGGCACCGGTGAGATTGACCAGGACGAGCCCGCGAGACTGCAGCCCGCCGATGACGGCATATCCCTTCCATGCCGACAACAGGTTGCCCGAATAGATGACCATGCCGGCCGGCGCGATGACGGGAACCCACCAGACCTGGGCCGGTTCAAAGCCATCGCCTGCGGCCGGCTTCGGGATCGGCGAGCCGTCGTAATTGTCCCCGTACGACACGTTCGGCCAGCCGTAATTCTTGCCGGGCAGGATGATGTTCAGCTCGTCGCCGCCCTTCGGACCCATCTCGTGCTCCCACAAGGTGCCCGCGGAATCGAAGGAGAGGCCGTACGGATTGCGATGTCCGAGCGTCCAGATCTCCGGCTTCGCGCCTGCGGTGCCGACGAACGGGTTCGTCGCCGGCGCGGTGCCGTCCGGATTGAGTCGGATGATCTTGCCCAGGGTATTGCTCAGGTCCTGGACCGGAGTGAATTCCTGCCGGTCACCGACCGCGACGAACAGATAGGCGCCGTCGGGCGAGAAGGTCAGGTAGCCGCCGGGCTCGCCCGAGCCGGGATCGCTCACCACCTTGGTGCCGCGCCAGATCGTCGTTCCGCCCACCAGATGCGTGCCGGTGCCGTCGGTGGTCAGCTTGGCCTTGAACAGCGAGAGACCGACGGGATCGATCGCGGTATTGGCCGCGGCGCGGCCAAATCGGGCGGCGGCGGGATCACGCTCCAGATAGGTGATGTAGACCTGCTTGTTGGTCGCGAATTGCGGATCGAGCGCGACGCAGAGAATCCCGACGTTGGAGGCCGGCAAGCCGTCGATGGCGGTCTTCACCCCGGCCTGGGTCACCAGCCACATGGCGCCGGGCGAGGTAGGGTTGAGGAGCGTCGCCCCGCTAGCGTCCTTGTTGAGCGGGCGCTCGGTCACCAGCATCTCGCCGGTGGGAAGGAAGGTCAGCCCCCAGGGCGCGTCGAACGTCGTGACCGCGGTCTTGGTGATCGACGTCAGAGACTGCATCGGCGGCGGCGTCGGGGTCGGCGTCGGTGTCGGCGTCGGCGCGACGGGTGGCGCAACCACATTGCCGCTGCCGCCCCCTCCGCCACCGCAGCTGGCGAGCGCCATCGCCAGAACGAACGAAGTCCCTGCGCGCAGGCGCGCGGTCAATATGCTCACGTGGAAATGCCCCCAAGATTCGGTGATCTAACAAAAGTTAGATATAACAAATGTTAGGTTGAAGCTGTTTTCGCAAGTACGAATTCATCCGGATACGCGGGAGCAGGTTCGGGGGGAGCTGCCCGTCCTCACTCGCGGGCGGGGGAATAGCGAAAGGGCGCCGCGCCGCTTCGACACGCTGTGCCAAGGCGGCACGCAGGAAAAAAAACGGCCGGGATCGCCCCGGCCGTTTCTTCGGGCGTTCGCCCGGTCAGCTTGTGTGCGGCATGTCGCGGCATCGGCGCGCTCCGGCGGGGCAACCGCGCTTGCGCGGTCAGGGCGGAGCGCCGGGCGGCACGTCAGTCGGTGCGTTCGGCCAGCACCATGCGTTTGTCGAACCATTCGAACGCCATCTGGCGGCCCATCGGCAGCACCAGCCCGAACCATTTGCCGCTGGCGTCGCTCGGCACCGCCCAATGGCCTTCGTCGCAGCCGAGATGCCGGGCTTTGCCGGCATCGCCGATGATGCCCCAGGCCTTCAGCGCCGCGGCCAGCGTCGCCCGCGCGGCGGCGGGCCGCGGGGTTGCGGCGGGGCTCAGATAGGGGCCGGTGCAGACGTCGCTATGGTCGAACTGGCCGTTGTCCGGCCCGTCCCAGCGGATCGCGCCCGAGGCGTCGCTGTTCCCGGTGACGGTGAGGCGCGAACCGACCATGCCCATCTCGTCCTCGAGCGGATCCTGGTTGCCGGGATTGTACACCTTGATCACCCGCCATTTGCCGACGATCTGGCACGGGCTTTCCGGTGCGCCGGGGTCGCAATCCGCCATGGCGGCCGCCGGGGACGAAGCGACCGGGGGCGTCGCCGGCGCGGGGCTCGCCGCCACCGGCCGGGCGTCGTTTGCCGCGGCGACGGGGGCGGCCGGCTGGCGCTCCCCGGCGCCGTCGCCATTCGCCGCGCCGCAGGCCGCGAGCAACAGCAGGGGAGCGAAGACGAGACGCATGCGAAGTCCTTATTGGCTGGCGTTTACCAGCACATAGCTAAACGACGACTGGCGGCCAAGGCCGGCCAGCAGCGCATTGAAGTCGCTCGGCCGCAGCGTCTGGCAGCCGGCCGATCCGGTCGAGCTGTTGCCGCCCTGGTGGATCAGCATCGAGCGCCCGGCGCCACGACGGTCGAGCGTGTCGGCGCCGGTGAAGCGGCCGTCATGGTTGCTGTCGCGCAGCGCCGTCTGGGTTTCGGTCGCTCGGAAGAAGCGGTTGCCGGCGAAGGTGCCCGATTGCAGTTCGTAGCGGTAATTGCCCTCGACCAGCCGGCCCAGTTCCTTGCGGCCGTCGCCATTGACGTCGGCGCCGTAGCCGCGTGCCGCGTAGACGCCGGCCGGCTCGGTGTTGCCCTGGAAGACCTGCGCGCGGTAGCTGCCATCGGCCTGGCGCGAGACCAAGGCGATCGTGTCGTTATATTCGCCGCGGCCGCCATTGGCCTGCAGCGACGAGTCATGCCGCACCGCCACCAGCACCTTGCGCCCCGCCGCGAGGTCGGCGCGGGCCTGCGCATCGCCCGAGCGGTTGATGACGGCGGCGAAGTCCGCGCCCGTGCGCGGTTCGCCGGCCGCCTTGCCCGCGATCGGTGCGGTGCCGCCGGTGGTCGCGGACGCCGGGCGATCGAACAGGGCGAGCGCCTCGCGCCGCTCGTTGGGATAGCGTTCCTGGGTGATCGAGCGCAGCTGGCTGGCCTCGGCGGGGCTGTAGTTGCCGCTCGCCGCGAGCCCCTGCAGATAGGTCGTGCGCTCGGCATAGATGTTGGAGACCAGCGCGCGGTCATAGTCGGGCGAGGCGCGGCCGACCTCCTGATCGGTGCGGCGAACCGCGGCCTCGAGCAGCTGCGGCGCACGGGCATGCTGCACCGCGCTCGACCAGGCGGCCTGCTGGACGGCGACGTGGCGGGTGCTGAGGTCGAGCCCGGTCGCGTCGCGGACCTTGTTGACGGCGGGGTCGTAATGGGTGCGCTCGATGAACGCGTGCTGTGCGTCGCGGAAGCCCTGCGGATCGCGTGCGGCGATCGCCTTCCACTGGTCGTTGAAGCTCTTGGTGCCGATGTTCGACCCCAGCTCCGCCGACCAGCGCGCGCCTTCGTGGCGCAGGAACGACTGGAGCGTGCCGGCCTTGGACGATAGCTGGTAGACGCCGTACGACACGCCGCCGGGGTCGCCGCTGCCGTTGGAGACGGTGCCCGGTCCGCGGCCGCCGCTTTCATAGCGTTCGGAGACGCTGCCGAGGCGGACCGGTCCGCCGGTGCCGGCCTGCGTGTCGCCGGCGTTTGCGGCCGGGGCGGATCGCGGCGGGTGGGCGACCGGTGCCGCCCCGCTGCCGCCGAGGCGCAGCACCTGGCCCGGCTGGATGCGGTTGGGATTGTCGATCGCGTTGATCCGGGCCAGCGTCGCGACATCGGTGCCGCTCTGCGCCGCGATGCCCGACAGCGTCTCGCCCCGCTGCACCGTGTGCGTCGCGGCGGCGGCGGTGGCGCCGCCCGGCAGGCGAAGGGTCTGGCCGGTGGCGATGCGATCCGGGTTGCTGATCCCGTTGATCCGCGCGAGCGTCTGCCAGTCGGTGCCGAGCGCCGTCGCGATGCTGGACAGCGTGTCGCCGTGCCGGACCGTGTAGCTCGGCGGCGGCGCCAGCCGGTCGAGCGGCGAGCCGCCTGCCATCAGACGATCGAGGGGATGGGCTCCCGTCTCCGGCGTCGACGGCGGTGCGCTGCGCGCACCTTCATTGCCGGTGCGCGTGGCTGCGGTGGCTTGCAACATGCTCGGACCTACTCTTCCAGTCTGCGGAAGACGTGCTGATACGACGCCTTGTCCGGGCGCCCCATCAACGAATCGATTAGGCCCGGCGCCCGCGCATGCACGACCGGTCCTGCGACGTGTCGAGATAGCGGCGCCAAATCGCGGTTCTCGCGGCGGAATCGTCCTAGAATAGCTCTGTTCGTCGGGGCGGCGCGGGGGGATTTCGTGATTGTAGGTATCGATCTTGGCACCACCAACAGCGCGATCGCGCGCTGGGGGGACGGCGGGCCGGAGCTGATTCCGAACAGCCTGGGCGAGTTTCTCACCCCCTCGGCGGTGAGCCTGACCGATGATGGCGAGGTGCTCGTCGGCCGGGCGGCGCGCGATCGCCAGCCGGTCTATCCGGATCGCACCGCCACCGCATTCAAGCGGCTGATCGGCACGCAGAAGCCGATCCAGCTCGGCGGCACGTCGTTCACCGCGGAGGAAGTCTCGGCGCTGGTGCTCAAGAGCCTCAAGGCCGATGCCGAGCGGCACTGCGGCGAGGCGGTGACCAGCGCGGTGATCACCGTGCCCGCCTATTTCAGCGACCGCCAGCGCAAGGCGACGCGCCGCGCGGGCGAGCTGGCCGGGCTCAAGGTCGAGCGGCTGGTCAACGAGCCCACTGCCGCCGCGCTCGCCTATGGCATCGCCGACCGCGAGGACCGCGATCCCTTCCTCGTCTTCGATCTGGGCGGCGGCACCTTCGACGTCTCGATCGTCGAGATCTTCGACGGGGTGATCGAGGTCCGCGCCTCGGCCGGCGACAACCGGCTGGGCGGCGAGGATTTCAACGAGGTGATCGTCGGCATCGCCAAGGAGCGGCTGCGGCTGCCGCTCGGGCCGGCGCATCCCAAGCTGCGCGAACAGGCGCGCGCCGCCGCCGAGCGCACCCGCCGCGCGCTGAGCGACGCCGAGGCCGCCACTTTCGACATCGTCTGGCAGGACGAGCTGCTGTCGACCACCATCACCGCCGAGCAGTTCGAGGCGGCCGCCGCACCGCTGCTCGACCGGCTGCGCGAGCCGGTGCTGCGGGCGATGCGCGACAGCAAGCTGCGCGCCGACACGCTGAGCGAGATCGTGCTGGTCGGCGGCGCCACGCGGATGCCGATCGTCCGCAAGGCGGTGACGCGAATGTTTGCGCGCTTCCCCAACGCCACCGTCCATCCCGACCATGCCATCGCGCTGGGCGCCGCGGTGCAGGCGGGCCTGCGCGAACGCAAGGCGGATCTGGACGAAATCCGGCTGACCGACGTCTGCCCGTTCAGTCTGGGCGTCGAGACCATGACGCGCGATGCGAATGGCGGGCTCCACGGCGGGCGGTTTGCGCCGATCCTCGAGCGCAACACCGTGCTGCCCGCCAGTCGCGTGCACCGCTTCCAGACCGTTCATGCCCAGCAGCGCTTCGTGAAGTTCTGCATCTACCAGGGCGAAGCGCGGATGGTGGCGGGCAACATCAAGCTGGGCGATGTCGAGATCCCGGTGCCGCCGCGCGGCGCCGGCGAAGTCGAAGTGGACTGCCGCTTCACCTATGATGTGAGCGGGTTGCTCGAGGTCGACGTGGTCGTACCGGAGACCGGCGAGACCCGGCAGCTCGTCATCGCCGATGAGGGAATGGATGCGGGCGAGGCGGAGGCGCGCCGCAGCGCGCTCGCGGCGCTGAAGATCCACCCGCGCGACCAGGCGGTGAACCAGGCGCTGATCGCCCGCGCGGAGCGCTGCTACGAAGCCTTTCTGGGCGACCAGCGCGCCGCGATCGGGCAATTGCTCGCCCATTTCGAAAGCGTGCTCGCGACGCAGGATCCCCATGCGATCGCCGAGGCGACGGCGATGATCACTGCACGGCTGGATGCGCTGGAAGGAGAGCGCTACCTGTGAGCAGTCCCTGGGAGACGCTGGGTATCGAGCCGACCGGCGACGTGAAGGCGGTCCGCAGGGCCTATGCACAGCGGCTGAAGGCGATCGATCCGGACAGCGACGTCGCGGGCTTCACCGCGCTTCGTCAGGCGCGCGACTGGGCGATGCGACTGGCCGAGTTGCACGCTGAGGTCGCGGATCCGTCCACCCCCATGGTCGTACTGGCATCCGACGAGATCGTGTACATGCCGCCGGGCCCGGAGGCAGCGGCCGAGCAGGCCGAGGTTGAGGCTGTGGACGCAAGCGCGGCCACCCCGCCGCCCGAGGACATGCCGCCCGCCGCCGCCCCGCCGCCGTCGCTGGAGCCGTCCGAAGAGGCCGTACGCATGGCGCAGGCCGATGCTGCTGCGGCGCCGCCTGCACCGCCGCTCGACCTGCGGCGGGAAGCCAATTTCGGCGCGCTGCAGGCGCTGTACGCGATGGTGTACGATCGCACGCGCCGCATTTCACAGGCCGAGATGAGCGCGCTGGTCGAACGCGTCCTCGCCGATCCGGCGATGCAGAATCTCGACCATGCCGATCATGTCGAACGCTTCTTCATCGACACCATCGTCCGGGGCACGCCGCGCAGCGACCCGATGGTCGATCCCGCGATTGCCTATTTCGGATGGGGCGCGCCCGATACCGAACTGCAACGCTCGGAAGCGCTGACCTGGATCCTCCAGCGCGCGAAGGACCGCTATTTCGAGATCGAGCTTCGCACTCAGAACCAGCCGCTATATCGCTTCCTGCGGCGGCTGCGGCTGCCGCCGCCGACGGGGCTGGGCGGCTGGATCGACGGCTGGGTCGCCGGGGCGCAGGTCGAATATGTGCTCGGCTATCTGCAGACCTATCACCCGACGGTCGTCACGGGGCTGAACGCGGCTGCCGTCGACTGGTGGCGCGACCGCATCCAGCACCAGAGCGAGGCCGCATTCCCGATCGGCTATCTCTACAATGTTCGGCGCAAGGCCGTATTTGCCAAACCGGTCGAGCAGGCCGGCCGGGCAACCATGGCGGGAATCGGCCCGATCCTCCTCCTGTTTTTCTTCCTGGGCGCGATCGTTCTTGGCGTCACCGACGACGGGACCTCCTCCCGCCATCGCCGCTACGCCTCGGTCGACCGTGCCGGCGACACGCGGGCCAGGTACAACCCCCTGTTGGTCTTGTTCGATCGTGATCTGGATCTTTTGCTCGACCGGTTCACCAACGGCGCGCTGACCCGTGCCGAACTGCAAAGGATCAACCCGCGGCTTTATGACCGGCTGTTGGGCGAATGGCAGGCGGCGCAGGCGACGCGCGGCAGCGACTCGCACCTGTCATTCGAGGTGCTGGCAGAAAGGGTAGGCGGCATCTTCTCCAAGCTGATGGCCCGGGTGTTGCGTGACGGGGACGACAAGCTGCTGCTCGACTACGCGGCCTATTACGAGGCGCGCCTCCGCTGGGCCGAGCGCGCCTCGCCCGAGGAATGCGTCACCTTCCTGGAGGGCGGGCCCAGCGGGGCGGGGCCGAACGAGCTGCACGATAGGCGCTACGACCTGCTTGCCCGCGCGATCCGCACCGGCACCCCGCCGGCCAATGACGTCAAGGATACCGGCCGCTACACCATTCCGCCGACCCTGCTGGAGGAAGCGATGACGCGCGCCCGGCTCGACCGCGCGGCGTTCGAGGCGGCGCTGAATCGCGAGGGGCCGCAGGTTGCGATCTGCAATGCGCGGATCGCCCTGATCGACACCGCGCTGGCCCGGCGGGACAAGGTGGGGATAAAGCTGCTGCGCGGCATGTTCGGGGGGTGAGGGCACCCGAACATGTGAACCCCGGCTAAGCAAGAGGTTGGCTGCTCCTGGCGCGTGCAGGGCCTGGTGCGGTCAGCGCAACGCCCCTTGCCTCAACGCCGCTGCCTCATTTCGCAGGCGTTTGCTCGAACGATACCGAGACCATGCGCGTGTCGAATATCGGCCCGTATTTGATCCCTTGTGTTGGCGTCGGCGCCTGTAGCATCACCTGCGCACACGCCACCTTGTCGATCGCGGCGACGCCGCTGGTCACCTCTACCCGGCACGCATCCGGTGAGCCTGATTTTGCAAAATGTACCCGCGTCAGCGCGGGTCTGGCATAGCCGGCCGGCAGCTTCGCCACGTCAACGATGAGGTCAATTCGCGGAATTTCCCCCGGTGTCGAACCGTCCGACGCCGCCCATCCGAACTTGTTGGAATAGGTCGCGCGGATTGGCGTTCCCGAAGGATCACGTGCCGGGCTGAACCGGGCGCGCTTCAGCAGAATGGCGCAACTATGCTGATCGAGCAGCAGGTACCCGGATGTCGCGGTGATATGGCAGCCATCCGGCGTACCCGTCGTGTCCACGGTCAGGATGAAGTCTACCCGGCCGGCCTTGCCCTTGTCGACTGCGCTGGAGGGGTAATCCGCATCGGTTACCCAGCTGGAGGGTGCCGTCTTCGGCTTCAGCGGTGTGGCAAGTGGCCCCTTCGGCACTTCGCCGGCCTGCCCCAACGCCAGTGCCACCAACATGATCCACGCCATCCGCCACTCCCCCTTGTGCGCTTCCAGTGTGGCGCGGGATCCGCTGCCAAATCAAGCGTTGCGGCGCGGAGCCTATCGATCGCTCCCCGCTTCCGCCGCAGCTCGCACCCCGTCGCGGACGTGGCGAGTCGAACGATGCCCCGGGGGTCGAACGATTCGCCTGCGGTGGCAGTGCATAAGCCAGGCTTCCGGCGAGAAACCAGGGCGGACCATGGAACATGGCGAACCGGGACGAGCGCAGGTTCGTAGGGGCTTGGGGCAACGGCGCCGCCGACACGAAAAGGGCCGGGATCGCTCCCGGCCCTTCCTGCCAGTCCCGACGGGCTCGCGATGCGATTACCGCTTGCCGAGGGCGACGCCGGTGAGCGTGGTACCATTGCCAACGAGCTGGGGCAGGAGATTGAACGCGCCGCCCACTTCCTGTGCGGTAGGGCCGAAGTAACGCCCGGTGAAGGTCCCGCCGCCGCCGGAGACAAAGCCGGAAAGCTTGCCGTCGAACTCCCGTATCGACAGGCTGAACGATCCGAAATTCACGCTCGCGCCCGTGGCCAGATCCTTGCCGACCGGGCTTAGTGTCAGCGTGCCGCTTGCGGAGGCGAAGTTCATCTGGAGGCTCGACGTTCCGGACAAGGCATACAGGCTGCCTTGTCCGGCGCTGGAAACGCCCGTGCCATACAACACGCCGTTGAAGGTCGCGCTGCCGGTGAGCGGAATCTGGCTTAGCGGCGTTTCATATCCGAACGGAACATAGGCAACGCGTCGCGTCGTAACGCCGCCGGGTGCCGAGGGAACGGTGTTGTCGGTCCAGTAGAAGCTGAGATAGGACAGCGCGAGCTCGCTGTTGCTGCCTCCCGGGCGATAGAATTTGATGTCTACCGGATCACCAAGGGCCGTCTTCGTGCGGTAGGCGGTGAACTGCGGATCGGCCTGCGCGGCGAGTTTCTCTGCGGCGCCGACGCCGAACTGATCGAATATCACCTCAGACGTTCCGCCGATGGACAGTCTCTGCACCTTCGTCGCATAGCGGTCCGCCGCCGCCGCATAGTCGAGGCCGGCATCCACGCCGCTCTGGGTGGTCAGGCGCAGATTGCCATTCGCGTCCTTGATCGGGCCGGACGCGTTGCTCTCGTAGATCACCACGGCAGCGGTCCGCCCGGTGAAACTGGCATCCTTGTTCAGCTCGGTGAGCTTTTGCGGGCTCGCGGCAGCGTCGCCGCGACGCCCGAGCAGCGACCCGGCAATCGCTTCCCCGATCCTGCTGGTGCCCCAGAAAGACAGCCCGATTTCGTCGCTGGCGGGACCGTAGAAGCGCCCGCTGAAGCCGCCGGTGGTCGGCTCTAAAACCCGCACCGTCATCGAACCGGACAGGCTGTTGGTCGACGCCGCGATCGCGCCGCTGCCAGACCACCGTCCGACGGGTCGGACGGCGTTCTCTTTGAGATAGCCGATCGTGTTGAAGGTGCCGGCGGTATCGATCCGGCCGCTGGCGAAATCGGCCGTCAGCGTCCCGGTACCGTTCAGGGTGTTGGGCTCGAGCACGTTCGGACCGCTGTACAGGCCGATGGCGTCGACGGCATAGGTCGCCGTGCCGGTGCGGGGGAGGGCGGCGAGCGGCGTCGTGACACCATAGGTGAACGAATCGAGGCTGCCGTCCACGCTGTTGCCGTTGGCCACCGCCCGGAGCCACACGCCGGCGCCGACATACCGATAAGCGCCCGCGCCCGAAGTGCCGTTCAGCGTCAGCGTCAGCGTGTCGACGGTGTTGCCGTTGGTGAGCGTGTACAGGGCGGCATTCGTACCGACCTGCCTGGCGCTGGCGCCGAACGTCTGGCTGCGCGCGCCGCTCGTAAGCGTATAGCTGCCGCTCGTCGCGTCGTAGCGGATCTGGAGATCGCCGCCGTTCGCCGTTCCTCCGGTTGCGCCCGTATCGGTGAAGGTCGCCGCCCCGCGCGCCGAATCCGCGGCGAAGCTTTCGCTGATCAGCGCTCCGGTAAGGGACGCATTCGTGGGCGTCGGCGCAGGTGTCGGCGTCGGCGCGGGTGTCGGTGCGGGTGTCGGCGCAGGGGTCGGCGCAGGTGTGGGCGCAGGGGTCGGCGCGGGAGCGACGGGAGGCGTGATGGCCGGACCCGCACCGCCGCCGCCGCCGGAGCAAGCAGCCAAAACCAGGCACGGCGGCACCGTTGCCAGCAACCGTAACTTCATGTGAGATGTCCCCGTTGATCGCGCCTTTTCTTTGTCGGGGCCGCTGATCGGGGTCAATGTTTCACCGGTGCAACATCGGCGCGAATTTGGGACATGATGCGGCGCCGGCCCTTTGTGGGGCCGCCACGAAAAGGGCCGGGATCGCTCCCGGCCCTTTCGCTTTTCGCCGATCGCGTGCTCGATCAGAACTCGGCGCGCACCCCGAACAGGATGGTGCGGCCCCAATAGTTGATCTCGCCGAAGCGGTTCGACGCGTCGTTATAGGTGTAGAGCTTGGCGCCCGAGATATTGATCGCCTCCACGCTCAGCTGCACGTTGGGCAGCAGCTTGTAGCCGATGCTGCCGTCCAGCGTGCCGAACGGCGCGGTATAGGTCGGCGCCTGGGTGGTGCTGCCGGTGCCCGACAGGTACCGGCCGCGCCACACATAGGACAGGCGGGTAGACAGCGGGCCCTTCTCGTAGAAGCCGACCACGTTGAAGCTGTTCTTCGACAGGCCGATCAGCTGGTCGACGATCGGGCGCGCGCCGGCGGTGTAGTTCGCCTTGACCGAGGTGTGGGTGTAGCTCGCCTGCATGCCGAGGCCGTCGAACGGCGCGGGCAGGAAGGTGAACACCTGGTTGTAGCCGGCCTCGACGCCGTAGACCTTGGCGTTGCCGCCATTGACCTGGGTCGACAGCAGCACCGTGCCGCGGCCGGGGATCTCGGTGTTGATGTTCTGCGCGGTGATATAGTCGTCCATCGCCTTGTAGAACACCGCGCCGGTCAGCGCCCCGCGCGGGTTGAAATACCATTCCAGCGCGCCGTCGAACTGGGTGGCGAGGAAGGGGAGGAGCTGCGGGTTGCCGCCGCTCGCGGTCGGCGCGTCGGTCGACAGGGTGATGCGCGGCGCGCTGTCGGTCACGTTGGGGCGGGTGAGCACCCGGCTCGCGGCGAAGCGGGCGACCAGCGTCTTGGTCAGATCGGCCTTGAGGTTGAAGCTCGGCAGCCAGTCGTTGAAGGTCTTGGGGAAGGCGGCCGGGGTGATCACGTTGCCGGCGCGCAGGAAGCCCGTCGCGTTCTGGTCGGTATGGACATAGCGGATGCCGACATTGCCGAGGATGTCCACGCCGCCCAGCATCGTGCCGTAATCGAGCCGGGCATAGGCCGAGGCGGTCTTCTCGGTGGTCTTGAACGAGGCGGCCTGGTCGCTCGGCGTCAGCGGGGCGTTGGCGACGGCGCTGGTGAAGAAGGCATTGTAATAGGCCGAGGTGACCGGGGCGAGCCAGGTGCGCGGCGTGTTGCCGTCGACGTTCTTGAGGAAGTCGTCATAGGGCAGCGGCTGCGAGGCGCCGGCGCCGAGCGAGCTCAGCGGGGTGCCCGCGGGCGGGTTTACGGTGAAATCGCGGCGCCAATAGTCGCGCTTGCGCCAGTGGTACTCGGCGCCCACCGCAACCTTGCGGAGGAAGCCGCCCACGTCATAGGCGGCGTCTGCCCGCGCGAACTTGTCCCAGTCCTTGCTGTTCTTCGGCGCGATGTTGAAGGTGTAGAGCTGGTAGTTGGCGGGATTGTTGACATCCACCGGCGTGGTGATCGTCGGCATCACCTTGTAGCCGGCCGAGGCGTCATAGGTGAACGGCGCGAAGAACATCGCGCGGCTGCGCACCGTGCCCTCGGCGTTGCTCGGATGGAAGCTGTGCGCCGACGACCAGTTGAGGTTCGCGGTCACGTGGAAGCGATCATGGTTCCAGCTCTGCTTGAGGCCGATGGTCAGCAGGTCGTGGCGGTTGAGGCTGTACTCACGGCTGGCCATGAAGCGAACGTCGTTGATCGTCGCGCCGACCACCGTGTTGCCCTGGAGCTTGACCGTGGTCGGATCGATCTTCGGCGTGTGCCCGGCGACGCTGGTGTCGTCGGGATAGATGTCGAGGCCGAACTCGTCATAGGCGACGTCGAGCCGGGTCGCGAGCACGTCGAGCGTCGTCTCCAGCTCCGGCGTCGGGCGCCACTGGGCGGAGACCAGGCCCGAGATGCGCTTGCGGTCCTCGGTCTCGATCGTCGGGCGGGTGCGGGTGGGGGTGTAGAGGCCCGACTGGAGGCCGCCCTGGGCGGGCTTGGTAAACTTGTCGAGGTTCCAACCGAAGTTCATGAAGCGGTCGTTGCGGACCTCCTTGCCCCAGTATTGCGCGCCGACCAGGATGCCGAAGGTGTCGCCGAAGGTGTGGCTGCCGATCAGCGTGGCGTTCGGCTTCACCTTCTTGGTCTGCGAGGTGTAGGTGCCGCGCAGATTGGCGGTGACCTTGTTGCCGACGTCGAACGGGCGGAAGGTGCGCACGTCGATATTGCCGCCCAGCGCGCCCTCGGTCATGTCCGAGGTGGGGGTCTTCACCACGTCGATGTTGGCGACGAACTCGGCGGGCAGCATCTCGAAGCGGAACTGGCGGCCATTGGCGCCGCCATTCTCGATCAGGTCGTTGAGCGCGACCGGGCGACCGTTGAGCAGCGTGCTCTGGAACTGCGGCCCGAGGCCGCGCACCGAGACGTACAGGCCCTCGCCGCGCGGCCGGGTGATCGCGACGCCGGTGACGAGCTGGAGCGCTTCCGCGACGTTCTGGGTGGGGAACTTGCCGATGTCGGTCGAGCTGATCGAATCCAGGCCATATTCGGCGCGGCGCTTCGCCTCGGTCGCGGCGGCGAGGCTGCGCGCATAGCTGCCGTTGACGACGATCTCTTCATTGCCGGACGTGTCGTCCTGCGGCGGGGTCGTCTGCGCGTAAGCGGGGGCGAGCGTCGCCAGCGTGAGGGCGAGCGCCGAGGTCGCGCGAAGCAGCGCGGAGGTCGGTTGCATGACTGGATTCTCCCTGGACCCTTATTGGTCTTGTGGGAGCGCGCTTACCGACGCGCGCGAACGCGACCGTTGCGGTTCCATTGCAACGCCGTGAAATTGGCGGGGGTGTTCGTTACAGACGCGTGACGGCCGCGCCTGAAAGGTCCGCCCCGATCAGCGCTTCAGGCCATAGTCCTCGAAGCGCCGGGCGATATCGGGTTCGATCGCGCGGGCGGCGGCGGCATCCGCCTCCGCCCGGGCCTGGTCGCCCTTGCGCGCCCAGGCGAGCGCGCGGCCGAACAGCGACGACGCCATTGCCGGGTTCTTCGCCAGCGCCCGGCCATAGTCCGCGATCGCGTCGTCGATCCGGCCGAGCCGCAGCAGCACGAGCGCGCGACTGTCCAGAAAGGCGCCGTTGCCGGGTGCCTTGGCGAGCGCCGCATCGCAATCCGCCAGCGCCGATGCGAGCCCGACCCCGGCGGTGGCCTTTGCCCAGCACATGTTGTTGAGCTGCGCGGCCTCCGTCGCCAGTTGCCGCGCGCGCTGGAAATCGGCCTCGCCACGCGCGGCGTCGCCCATGCGCAGATAGGCGATGCCGCGCGCCGTCAGCAGCCCGGCATCGTTCGGATCCTTGGCGGCGGCGGCGGTGTAGGTCGCGATGGCGCCCGCGAGATCGCCCGCTTCGGCCTGCAGCAGCGCCTTCTCGGCGAGGGCGGGGACCAGGTCGGGCTCGAGCCGGAGCGCGGCGTCGATATCGGCGCGGCGCCCGGCCAGATCGGCCTTTGGCCGGCGCTCGCTGCGGTTGATATACACATAGGCTTCGGGCTTGAGCGCGAGCGCGCGATCGAAGGCCTGCATCGCCGCGTCATTCTGCTGGAACGCGGCATAGATGTTCGCCGCCGCGACCTGGGCATAGCTGTCGTCGGGGCTCGCCGCACTCAGCGTGGCTGCCTCGGCCAGCGCCCGATCGCGGTCGCCGCGGATGCGGTAGATGTTGGCGCGGAGCAGATACAGCTCCGCCCAGCGCGGCTGTTGCGCAAGCGCGGCCGCGGCATCGGCCAGCGCCGCATCGTCATGGCCCGCCGCGTGCTGCGCCTTGGCGCGATGCCCGAGTGCGAAGCCGCTGGCCGGGTCGATCGCCAGCGCCTCGGTGAAGGCGGCGATGGCGTCCTCCGGCTTGCCCTGCTGCTCGGCGAGGATGCCCAGCCCGCGATACAGCACCGGATTGCGGGGATTGATCTTGCGGACGGCATCGAAATCCGCCGTCGCCGCGGCGAAGTCGCGTTTTTGGGCATGCGCGAGGCCGCGATCGGCGAGCGCCCATTCGTCATCGGGTTCCAGTGCATGGGCCTTGTCGAAATCGGCGATGGCCGCGTCGAGCTTGCCCATGTCCAGATAGGCGTTGCCGCGCGCCACATAGCGTGTGGCGGCCTCGGGATCCTTGGCGATCGAGCGGCTGAGATCGGCGATCGCGCGATCGCGGAGGCCTAGGCGCGCATAGGCCTGCGCCCGGTTGTACAGCGCATAGCTGTTGTCCGGCTCGCGTTCGAGCGCCCGCGTATAGGCAGCGGCGGCATCGGCCGTGCGCTGCTCGGCGTCGGCGAGCATCCCGTAGACGAGGGCATTCTGGACGAAGGTGGGGTCCACCGCGTCGGCCTTTGCGAGGTCCGCCTTCGCCCCGGCCAGGTCGCCGGCCTGGATCCGGGTCATCGCCCGATTGGACCAGGCATAGACATTGTTCGGATCGAGCGCGACGGCCCGGTCATAGTCGGCAAGTGCTGCCTCGCGCATCCCGCGATCGACAAAGGCCCGTGCGCGGGTGACGAACCCGGCCGAGGTGGTCGGCACATCGGCTTCCACGCTCGTGACGTCCGCCCCGGAATATTTGTAGCTCGACGGCATCCGCACCGAGGCGGCCCGATCGGCGAGCATGCGCAGGGCAGCCTGTTCGGCAGGCGCATCCTTTGCGGGAAACTCGGGCTTCACGCTGCGCTCGGTCTTCTCGATCGAAAAGACGCCGTCGACGATGCTGGCGTGGCGACGATAGGCGATGCCGCCGGCCGTCTGGTCCACCTCCATGCCAGTGCCCAGCTTGAACTCGCCCCGCCCGCGGGGCAGCACGATCGTCTCGCGCGTGCGCAGATAATAGGGGTAGGCCACGGCGAAGGGGGCATCGCGGTCGGGACCGGCTTCCCGGCTGAAATCGGCGCGATAGCCGACATTGGTGCC
Source organism: uncultured Sphingomonas sp. (assembly GCF_913774285.1). Taxonomy (GTDB): domain Bacteria; phylum Pseudomonadota; class Alphaproteobacteria; order Sphingomonadales; family Sphingomonadaceae; genus Sphingomonas. The sequence continues at coordinate 40,303 of NZ_CAJYHX010000002.1, forward strand.
ATCGGTCTGGTAGTTGCCGTTCGCCCAGTCGAGCTTCGCGTCCCCCGCCATCGAGAGCTGCAACTCGCCGGTGGGGGCGTCGAAGCGCATCGTCGCGGATTTCACCTCGATGAAATCATATTGCGCCTTCCAATATTCCTTGAGCGCACGCTCGCGCGCCTCGCCGGCCAGCGTCGCCAGGGCCTTCTGGATGCCGATGGCGTCGTCACCGCGCAGGATCGTCTCGATGGTGACCGGGGCGGGGGCCGAAATGCCCTTGCTCGCATCGATCCGTATCGCGACATCGCTGGTCGGGACGGTGAGCGGTTCCGGCACCATGGCGACGAGCGCGGCGCCCCTGGCGACCAGCGGCAGGCCCCAGCCATAATAGGGCGTCGTCAGCCGATCGAGGCTGGTATCGCCGGTGCGGGTGCCGTCCAGCCAATAGGTCTTGCCGTCGATGGTGGCGCGGACGAGCACATGGTTGAACATCGCCACCATGGGGAGCCGCGCATCGAGGCCGTCGCCGGCGGCCGTGTTCACGGCAACGGGTTCGGCCGCAACTCCCAGCGCGTGCAGCAGGGCGAGCAGCAGCGCGGTCTTGCCCTTGCAATCGCCGAAGCGGCGCGCCCAGGTGGTTTCCGCATCGGCGGGCACATAGCCGCCGGTGCCCATGGCGAGCGCCACATAGCGGATGCGATCCTGCACCAGCGCCAGCGCGGCGGTGGCGCGGGCCTTGGGATCGGCAGACAGGCTCCGGATGCGATCCAGCTCGGTGCGCAGCGGCCCCTGCGCGGGAATCGTCGCCGCCTTTTCGTACAGCGGCGCCATCAGCGCGCCCAGATCCGCCCAGGAGGCGAAGTCGGTCACCTCCACCAGCCGCCCGAGGCGATAGCGCGCAGGCGCCCCCTTGGGCGGCAGCACCGGCTGGACATCGTTCAGCGAGAGTTCGACGCTGGTGGTGGTGCCCGAGGTCACCGGCTTCAGCACCGGAAGCGCCGCCGTCTGGCGGATGCGCGCCTTCACGCTGGACGGCCACTGCATGCGCAGATGCGCGCGGCCGATCGCCATGCCGTTCCAGTCGGCGGCGAACTGCTCGACATGCCCCTTCAGGGTGGGGTCGCTGGACGCAACCGACAGGGCGATCTCGACGGTGTCGCCGACCTGCAGGCCCTCGGGCTGGATATTGGCGGTGCGCACGCCGTCCAGCGTTGCGCTCTCCAGATTCTGCTCGCGGCGCAGCACGGTGAAGGTCTGGCCGGACTTGAGCACGTCGATGGTCTGGTCGCCGCGACGGATCAGCAGCTTGTGTACGGTGAGCGTATCGATCTCCGGCCGCCACGGCAGCGAGATGTTGCCGGCGCCGAGCCCCTGCGCGGTCTGGATGCGGAAGACGGTTTCCGAATAGACGGTCGTGCGTCCGGGCTCGAGCGCCACCTGCTGGTCGACCAACAGGAGGCGGACGGGGGTCTCGTCGGTCGCGGGGGGCGCGGCTGCCGGCGCGACCGGCTTCACCCAGGCGGGCGCGGGCGCGATGATCGGTGCGTCGGACGCAGCGTGCGCAACCGTGGAGAACGCGCTCGTAGAGACCAGCGCAACCAGTACCTTGTTCATGAACCCCCAAGCCTTCCCCTGCTTGGGGTCACTATAGCCGGCGGAAACCGGATTTCCATGCCGGACGCAGACCCGCGGTGGCGCAGGGGAGCGGGCAAACAAAAAGGGCCGGGGATCGCTCCCCGGCCCTTTCCGTTTGCTTGTGTCCCGAAGGATCAGGCCGCGGCGACTTCCGCCGTGTCGACCTTCACGCCCGGGCCCATCGACGAGGACAGGGCGACCTTCTGGAGGTACTTGCCCTTGGCGCCCGCCGGCTTGGCCTTGACGACCGCGTCGACCAGCGCGTCGAAGTTGCGGCGCAGGTCTTCGTTCGAGAAGCTCACCTTGCCGATGCCGGAGTGGATGATGCCGGCCTTTTCGACGCGGTATTCCACCTGACCGCCCTTGGCGGCCTTCACCGCTTCGGCGACGTTCATGGTCACGGTGCCGAGCTTCGGGTTCGGCATCAGGCCCTTCGGACCCAGCACCTTACCGAGGCGGCCGACCAGGCCCATCATGTCCGGGGTGGCGATGCAGCGATCGAAATCGATCTTGCCGCCCTGGATGGCTTCCATCAGGTCTTCGGCGCCGACGACGTCTGCGCCGGCAGCCAGGGCTTCCTCAGCCTTGGCGCCGCGGGCGAACACGCCCACGCGGACGGTCTTGCCGGTGCCGGCCGGGAGCGTGACGACGCCGCGGACCATCTGGTCGGCGTGGCGCGGATCGACGCCGAGGTTCAGCGCGACTTCGATCGACTCGTCGAACTTGGCGGTCGCATACTGCTTCACCAGCGCGATCGCTTCATCGACGCCGTGCAGCTTGGTCGCGTCGACGGTCCAGGTCTTCTGCTTCTTGGTCAGCTTGGCCATGGGATCAGCCCTCCACCACTTCGAGGCCCATCGCGCGGGCCGAACCTTCGATGATCTTCGTCGCGGCTTCGATGTCGTTCGCGTTCAGGTCCTTCATCTTGACCTGGGCGATTTCCGACAGCTGCGAACGCTTGATCTTGCCCGCGACCGCCTTGCCCGGCTCCTTCGAGCCCGACTTCAGGTTGACGGCCTTCTTCAGCAGATAGGTCGCCGGCGGCGTCTTGGTCTCGAACGAGAAGGAACGGTCCGCATAGACGGTGATGACGGTGGGGAGGGGCGTGCCCTTCTCGACGTCACCGGTCGCGGCGTTGAACGCCTTGCAGAATTCCATGATGTTCACGCCGCGCTGACCCAGGGCAGGGCCGATCGGCGGCGAGGGGTTTGCGGCGCCGGCAGCCACCTGCAGCTTGATATAGCCGGTAATCTTCTTAGCCATGTCACTCTCTTTCAAGTCGAGCGGTACAAGCGACGACCTAAGGCCGCCTCCCGCATGGTTCCCGAGCCGTGTGCTTGGAAGCGCGCGGCCTTAGCCGAATGCGGCGCGCGGGGCAAGGGGCCAGGCGCAGATGCCTGCAACCCCTTGCCGGGACCTAGCCTATCTCAGCAGCGGCCGACGTTGAGGTCGTTGATGACCCAGTTATAGGCCTGCAGCAGCGTTTCGGCATCCTGCACCGCCTTGGGCTTGATCATCTGGAACGACGAACCATTGCGATCCTTGGCATAGGTGCCGTCGTCGGTGCGCTGGAGGATGTCGCGCCCCGCCGCCAGATACGAATTGGCATGCGTCATGAAGCTGGCGCAGGCCGTCTTGTCCTTCTCGCGGACCTTGGCGTCGAACTGCACGGCCATGGTGTTGAACTGGTCGAGCGACGCCGCGAAGGCTGCCTTCTGATCGCCCAAGCCCTTGCCGTCGAGCACGCCGCCGGCATGGTCCATGCTCTCCTTGAGGTAATAGACCGTGCCCTTGCGATAATGGTCGAGCGTGCCCTTCTGGGTCGCCTCGAACGCGGCCTTGACGCGGGCGCGGTCGGCGTCGTCGATGGCCTTGGCATAGGCGGCCTGGGCCGTGGCGACCTCTCCCAGCGCGGCGAGCAGCGCGGGCTGCACCTCGCGGCCATGCGCGCCCTTGTCGCTCACATAGCGCTTGGCATCGACATAGTTTTCCATGTCGCGGTAGAGCGGCGCGATCTTGGCGAGCGCCGCGCTATAGGTGCGCGCGGGCCCGTCGATCGCCGGCATGGCGGGGCTCAGCGCGAGCGCCTTGTCGAGCTGCTCCTTGATCCGGTCGATGCCGGGGTCGGAGGGGAAGAACAGGTCGTCCAGGTTCTTGCCGCTGTCGAGCTTGGGCTTGATGTCGCGCTGATAGGTCGCCCCGATCTCCGCGAAGGAGGTGCGCGCCGTGTTGGCGGCTTCGACATAGGCATTGTATTTCTGCATCTCGCTCTGGTCGGCGGCCGACGTCGGCGCGCTGGCGTTGTCGCCGCCCTTGGTCCCGCACGCGGAGAGCGCGAGCACGCAGGCCGGGAGCGCCGTGGCGCAGAGCAATTTCCTGAACACGAAATACACCTCACTCTGGTTACTGACAGGATGGGGCTCCAAGTCCTTGGGAGAAAAGACCGTTGCACCACCGCGCGCGCCCTGTGCCCGGCCCGGCCGCGGCGTTCAAGGGCGGGCGGTGGCGGGCGCCCCGGGAGGAGGGGGGTAGACTATCGAGGTGCGGGGGAGGTTCCGGGGGCGTGTGACGCCTGGGCTGCAGCGCGCATCAGCTTCCGAACAAGCTATTGTCTTCCGGGTCGTACCAGAGAAGACGCGGGCAATGGATGTCGTACCAGAAGTCCGTCAACCGCGTGTCGTGATGGTCGGTAAGGTCCTTCGGCAGGCGCTGATCTATATGTTCTATGATATAGTCATGTGGCGCCGCCCAGACGTCGGTATTCAACACCCGCCTCTCTCCGTACGGTGCCGCTGCCGGCTCTTGAAAATAGATTTTGCCGCTATCTAGCAGAACGCGGATAAGGTGAAGGAATACCTCCCGATTCTCATTGAAGGAGATCTCATAATTCTGCGGCCACAAGCCATGAATCCACCTTCCGACCCCCCCCTTCGCGATCTTCTATCTGCTGAAGATCCTCCTGAATGAGCATATCTAGCTGCGCGGGTGTCATTTAGATTTTCCGCTTTTAGCAGGCCGCCTTTTGGCGGTGAGGTGTATGCGATCCACTCGCTGATTAAATGCTCAAGGCGTTAAGCTTGTGTTTGCGCAGAATAATCAAAACTTGCCGCCACTGTTCCATCTTCGTTTATTTTAACCGTGCATTCCGCCCAATCGCCTCCGGTATGGGCCTTCATCAGTGCATGTAGCTCGGGAATGATACGGTGCACAGGGGGCGCTAAATCCTCCCTCAAAAGGGCCGAAACTGGCGCGCCATTTATCACGTACCCAAAAGTTTCCTCAACGCTGAAGCTACCATCGTCGGATCCATGTCGATATGTAAACTGACATTTGGCCGAGGAGGCATGATCAGGACAGCTGTCCTTCATGATATGATACAGTTGATCAATCAGTTCTCTTTGGCGTTCCAGCGGGTTGTGCATCGAATAGATCCTATCGCTCTGGAAAGATCCGGAGATTATCATTTTAGACGCTGGCTGTCGCCACGACCGTGTCTGGTTGCCAGCAGCTTCCCCAAGCCCTGAAACTCACGGCCGCAATTCCGCCGTATGCCCGGCCTCGGCCCCGCCGATATCGCCCTCGGCCACCCACTCCCGCCACAGCAGCACCAGCGCCGCCATCACCGCCGGGCCGACGAACAGGCCGAGCAGCCCGATCGTTTCCACGCCGCCCAAAATGCCGATCAGCACCCAGACGAAGGGCAGGCGCGTCGTGCCGCCGATCAGGCTCGGGCGCAGGAAATGGTCGATCACGAAGTTGAGCGCATAGCCGATCGCGCCGACGATGATCGCGGCCATCACCGCGCCCTTGGCGAGCAGCAGCAGCAGCGCCAGCACCAGCACCGCCGCGAGCCCGAACGGGATGATCGAGGCGAAGCCCGAGAACAGCCCGAGCAGGATCGGGTGCGGCACCCCGCCGATCACGAACAGGATCGACATCAGGATGCCCTGGGCCAGCCCCAGCAGCACCATGCCGTCCACCGCGCCGCGCACCGCCGCGAAGATCTGGCGGCCGAGCCGGTCGCCCGCATCGCCGAACGCGCGGGTCGCGCCGCGCTCGAGCTGGCGGACGATATTGTCGCGGTCGCGCAGCAGGAAGAACAGCACGACCAGGGTGAAGCCGAACACCACCACGCGGCGGATCACCGTGTGGGTGAGCGCGCCCGAATGGCTGCGCCACAACGAGTTATCGAGCTTGCCGAACTCGGCCGCGGCGGCCTCCGGGGTGGCGAGATGGAGGCTCCACCAGGCGGTGACCTGCTCGCGACCCCAGGGCAGGCGCGCGACCCAGTCGGGCAGCGGCACGCCGTGGAGGCGGGCATCGGCGATCCAGGCGGCGACCGACTGCGCCTCGACCAGCGCCTGGCTGATCGCGATCGACAGCGGGATCAGCACGATCAGCAGCACGCCCAGCGTGAGCAGCGCGGCGACCAGCGTCGGGCGGGGCAGGCGGGCGCTCAGCCACACCCGCACCGGCTCGACCCCGATCGCCAGCACGCCCGCCCACAGCACCGCCGGCACGAATGCCATGCCGATCCACAGTGCGGCAGCGGCGATGACGGCGGCGAGCACGATGCGCGCTCGGGTCTGGGCTTTGGTCGTGTGCTGCATCGGGTTCCCCTGGGTGGTCGGCGGGGACAGTGGCGAGGTGCTGCGGCGCTGGCAAGCGGCGGGCCGTGTTCGGCGCCGATGAACCAATCAAGTCCTTCAGGGGTTTAGCAAATCTCCACGCCGCCGGGAGGGATCGGCGCGCGGGGAGCGTCATTTTTGGAGAGGAATGGGCATGAAACGCATCATCATGGCCGTCGCGGCGCTTGGCCTCGCGACGACGGGCGCGGCTGCGCAGAGCAGCGGCCAGGCCGGCTCGCACAACCCGGTGGTGAAGGACGGCACGGCACATCACGTCGCCGCGCCGGCCAAGGGCCACAGCTCCTTCACCGAAAGCCAGGCCAAGGGCCGGCTCGCCAAGGCGGGCTATACCGACATCACCGGCCTCAAGGGCACCGAGAACGGGGCCTGGCAGGGCATGGCGACCAAGAACGGCAAGAAGGTGACTGTGACGCTCGACTACAAGGGCAACATCACCGCGCGCTAACCCCATGAATTCTGCAGGAGAAATGCGATGAGCCGGACCATTACCCGTCTGTTCGACGATTATTCGGATGCCAAGGCCGCGGTGAACGAGCTGGAGCGGCTGGGCGTGCCGCACGGCGACCTCAGCATCGTCGCCAACAACACGCACGGCGACCATGACGTGAGCGACGTCAACGCGCATGGCGACGTCAGCCGCGGCGCCTCGACCGGCGCGGCGCTGGGCGGCGTGGGCGGCCTGCTCGCGGGCCTCGGCCTGCTGGCGATTCCCGGCCTCGGCCCGATCGTGGCGGCCGGCTGGCTCGCCTCGACCGCGGCGGGCGCGGCGATCGGCGGCGTCGGTGGTGCGGCCACCGGCAGCATCGTCGGTGCGCTCAAGAACGCCGGCGAGAGCGAGGAGGACGCCAACGTCTATTCCGAAGGCGTCCGCCGCGGCGGCACGCTGGTGAGCGCGCGCGTGGAGGACTCGCTGGCGCCGGAAGCCGAGGCGGTGCTCAACCGTCGCGGCGTGACGGCAGCGACGCGCGGTGCGGCCTATCGCCAGTCGGGCTGGACGGCGTTCGACGACAAGGCGCCGGCCTATACCCGCGACGAGATCGAGCGTGAGCGCAGCGCCTATCGCGAGCCGACGGTGCTCTGATCCGGGCAACGCCGTACGCATGAGAAAGCCGGGGTTCGCGCCCCGGCTTTTTTCTTGTCTGCCCTTGCCGTCGGTAGGGAGCGCTAGGCCGGGATCAGCTTTCCGCCGCCATCGCCGGATCGGCCGGAACGGCGTGACCGGCGGCGCGAAGCTGCGCGGCATAATGGTCCGCCATGGCGAGATGGGCGCTGCGGGCGCTGCTCTCCGCCGCCCGTGCTGCGGCACGACGAGATTGGGCGAGGCGCTTCAGCAGATAGTCGGGGTCGGGTTCGTTCACGGGGCAACTCCGGGAGGGGCGGCATCGCGGGCGAGGTGCCCGCGATGCCGGATCGCTTACTTCTTGTGGTTCTGCCCCGACGCGTCCGAGACAGCGGTGCCGGCCGAGCGGACGTCCTTGCCGACGCCGTTAACCGTGTTGCAGGCGCCGAGCGTCAGCAGGCTGAGGGCGGCGACGAGGGGAAGGGTCTTGCGGATCATGCGAAATTCCTTGTTCTGATTGCGGGTGGTTCAGTCGCGGCGACCGATCAGCGCGGCGCCGGCGAGCAGCGCCACCGAGCCGGCCGCGGCCAAAGCGAGCAGCGGGTGATCGCGCACCGCGCTGCGGACCTGGTCGAGCGTCTCGCCGAAGCGGCGCTCAAGGCCGCCCTCGACCTTGCGGGCAGCGCCGCGTGCCTCGGTCTCGCGATCGCCCGCGATCTTGCCGAGGCCTTCCTCGGCGCCGCCGACGACTTCCTTCACGGCACCTGCGATACGATGGGTATCCATGCTTCTTCTCCTTGACGACTGGACTTCAGATTTCGGTTTCGGTGGTGCGGCGGGCGGCGACGACGCCGCCCCCGATCGCGGCACCCGCGCCCAGCAGCATTACCAGGAACAGGGCGAAGGCACTGCCGGCGGCGACGCTGGCGCCCGCGCTGCCCGCATTCTTCGCGGTCTGGAGGGCATCGTTCTTGGTCGCGACGAACTGGCGGCGCGCCTTCTCCACGCGGGCCATGGCTTCCTGCTCGCTCACGCTGTCCTGCACCGCGATGATCTGGGCGATCCGCTGCTCGGCGGCCTGACCCTCGGCGCCGCCCTTCGCCATGGCCGGCAGCTCGGCGATCACTGCCTTGCGCGCTTGTTCGGGCGTCATGTCCTTGGGATTGTCCGGCGTGCTGTCGAGCAGCGCGGAGACTTGTGCGTCCACGGCCGACTCATCGACACCCGCCGCCTTGGCGAGCGTGGGGGTCACTGCGCCGGCACCCGCGACGGTGGTCGAGGCCACAGTCCCGACGGTGCGGAAGGCGCTGCCGACCAGCCCGCCGATCGCCGAGGTGAGCAGGTAGAAGGTGAGCAGCAGCGTCAGCGCCCAGATGGCGAGACCGTGCGCGGCACCGTCGAACTTGCGGCGCAGCTTGGCGACGCGGGCGGCGCCGTAGGAGCCCGCGCCGAGCGCGATCATGCTGCTGATCGTCCACCAGGCGAGCGCGCCGATGCCGAGCCCGCCGGCGCTCGGGCCGCTATTCTGAGCGGGATCGATCGTCGAGAAGCCGATCGCCGCGCCCAGCAGCGCGAGCATCAGCTCGACGGCCAGCGCGATCACCGCGCCCGCGAGGATCGCGGACCAGCTGACACGGGGGACCGGGCGAACGGCCAGGCGGGTATCGTAGATTGCGGTTGCCATCGCGGCATCTCCTGCACTTGGGGGGAAGGCGGTGGTCACTTGCCCGCCACCGTCTTCTTCACCGTGTCCGCAGCCTTGCCGGCGCCGGCCTCGGCCTTGCCCGCCAGCTTTTCGGCAGCGCCTTCGGCTTCCACGCGGCGATCGCCGGTGATCTTGCCGATCGCCTCCTTGATCGAGCCCTTCAGCGCATGGGCTTCGCCCTTGATACGAGTCTCGTTCACTTGGTTGGTCCTCCTGATCGAGGCGCGGGGAAGGCCCCGCGTCCATGACGAAGAAATGGCAGGGCAAGCGGGGTAAAAAGAGATGCGGAAGTACCAATTCATGTGGTGCTTCCGGACCAGATCACGTCATTTTATCGGGCGCTGGAGGGGATAGCCGCGCTCGCGCGCCCACAGGATCGCCTGGGCGCGGCGGTTGACGCCGATCTTGGCGTAGACCCGCGCGACGTGGTTGCGCAGCGTGTTGCGCGAGACGCCCATCTCGCGGGCGATGGTGGCATCGTCGCCGCCCTCGCACAGCAGGCTGAGCACTTCCTTCTCGCGGCGGGTGAGCTCGCTGGTCTCGACCGGCCGTGCCGACCCGTGCGGGTTGCGCAGATTGGCGAGCTTCTCGACCACCGAGCGGCTGAACCAGTTGGTATCCTGCATCACTGCCTCGATCGCGCCGATCAGCTCGAGCTCGTTGTGGCGGCGGGCATGGATGTCCTGCACTACCCACAGGATGCAGGTGTCGCGGCGCAGGGGAATGGCGGCGGCGGAGATCAGGCAATCGGTGATCGCACCCTCCTTGGTGCGGACGCGCGCATCGACGCTGCGGAAGTCGCGACGCTCGTCCAGCTCGGCGCAGGCCTTTTTGAGGAAGCCGCTGTCCTCGAACAGGCGCAGCGCCGCCATGCGTTGCCCCATCGCCTCGTCGCTCGACCAGCCGCTCAGCTGGTGGAAGGCATCGTTGGTGTCGCACAGCGCAAGGTCGTCGCGCGTGGTGATCGCCATCGCAACCGGCGCGAGGCGGAAGGTGGTGACGAAGCGCTCCTCGCTGTGGCGCAGCTCGTTCTCGGCCTGGCGGCGCGGCTCCAGGTCGGCGAAGGAGAAGAGCATGCAGGCCTCCTCGTCCAGCTCGACCGGCTGGCCCGCGACGATCACCAGCTTGCGCCCGCCATCGGGCAGCTCCAGGTCCGCCTGCATCTGCGGCACGGTCCGTCCCTCGCGGATGCGCTCCTTGGCGGTGTCGAGGTCGGCTGCGTCCTTGAGCACATCGATGTCGTAGAGCGAGCGGCCCAGCACCTCGTCGCGGGCATAGCCGGTCAGGTCCAGGAACCCCTGGTTGACCTTCACATAGCGCTGGTCGGACAGGCGCAGGATCACCGCGGGGGCCGGGTTGACGTTGAAGGTGCGCTCGAAGCGCTGCTCGGCCTCGAAGCGCTGCGACACGTCCTGGAGAACGAGAACGAGCAGGTCGGGCCGGCCCTCGGCATCGCCGATCACCAGGCTGCGCACCTCGTGGATCCAGCGCGCGTCCTCGTCGCCGGCGGGGACGACCTCCACCACCACCTCGTCGAAGCTCTCGCCCGCCAGCACCCGATCGAGCGGATAGTCGCCGCGGTCGAGCCGGTGGTTGTTGCGATAGCGCAGCTGGAATCGCTGGCGATAGGCGTCGACGTCGGCGCCCAGCTCGGGGACGGTCTCCACCCCATGCATCCGAAGGGCCGCATCATTGGCCCAGCGGATCTTCTGGTCGGTATCGACCAGGATCACGCCTTCGCGCAGCCCGGAGATGATGTGACGGAGTTGAGGAAGGTCGATGGAGGGATGGTCGATGCTCATGAACCCGCGCGCGGCAATTTGGTATACGAACGCTGAACGTGCAGATCCGCGCCGGGATGCAGCTTTGAAGGCTTAGGGGTTTTTACGGAGGCTTGGTGGCGCAGGCATCGCCGTGCGCAACAAAAAAGCCGGGGTTCGCACCCCGGCCTCTTCGTGTTGGCAGTGCACGGGCCGATCGGCCCGGCGGATCACTTGACCCGTTCGACGTCCTCGAAGCCCAGCTCCAGCGGGGTCGCGCGGCCGAAGATCGAGATCGAGACCTTCACCCGGTTCTTGTCGTAGTCGAGCTCCTCGACCACGCCCGAGAAGGTGGCGAAGTTGCCGCTGATCACCTTGACCGTGTCGCCAATGTCGAAATCGACCTTCAGCTTGGCCTTGGGCGCCGCGGTGGCCGCTTCTTCCTTGGTGTTGAGGATGCGGGCGGCTTCGGCCTCGCTGATCGGCTGGGGCTTGCCCGAGCTGCCGAGGAAGCCGGTCACCTTGGGCGTGTTCTTCACCAGGTGATAGACGTCGTCGTTCATCTCGAGCTTGGCGAGCACGTAGCCGGGGAAGAACTTCCGCTCGGACTGGATCTTCTTGCCGCGGCGCACTTCGGTGACCGTCTCGGTCGGCACTTCGACGGACTCGACGAGGCGATCGAGGCCCAGGCGGGTGGCGTCGGCCAGGATCTGGTCGCGGACCTTGCCCTCGAAACCGGAATAGGCGTGAATGATGTACCAGCGCGACATGGGTGTTGGTCTTTCTCTTACTGCGCGAGGCGGAGGAGGGCGTTGACGATCAGGTCGAACAGCGAGTCGATGCCGAGGAAGAAGCTGCCGAGCAGCGTCGTCATGATCATCACCATCACGCCGGTCATGATCGTCTCGCGGCGGGTCGGCCAGGCGATCTTGCGGGTCTCGGTCTGGACCTGCTTCACGAATTCGACGGGGCTGGTCTTCGCCACTGGGGCTATCCTCGTGTGAAAAATGGCGCTTCGGGCATGGGTCCGCTGCCCGGTCCTTCCCAGGAACCGGTGCAATCCACCCACGCTTTTGGCTAGGGGGCTGTATCTAGAGGATCGGCGCTAGTTGTGCAAGCGGGGGTTGGCCCTTCCCGATCCTCCCCTGGAAGGGGAGGGGGACTGCCGCCGAAGGCGGTGGTGGAGGGGTGTCCCGGTTGATGGGGCGTACGCGCTATCAGCGTTGACACCCCTCCGTCGCGCTGCGCGCGCCACCTCCCCTTACAGGGGAGGATCGTGATATTTACCGCTGCTTCATGCCCCGCACGCGGTGCCAGATGTAGAACGCGACCAGCCCGACCAGTACGACGCCGATCAGCGCGTCGGCGCTGTGGAAGGCGGCCTTCATCCGCGGATCGCTGTCCCACTTTTCGCCCAGCGTCATGCCCACCCAGGCAAGGCCGAAGCACCAGGGCCAGCTGCCGATAAAGGTATAGACGTGGAACGGCACCAGCTTCATCCGCGCGACGCCGGCCGGGAAGGCGATGAACGAGCGGATCACCGGCAGCAGCCGGCCGATCAGCACCGCGATGCTGCCATAGCGCGCGAAGAAGCGGTCCGCCGCGTCGATCTCGCCCGGGCCGATCAGCACATATTTGCCCCAGCGCAGCGCCAGCGGCCGGCCGCCGCGCTTGCCGACCTCATAGGCGACGATCGAGCCGAGGTTGCAGCCGATCGCGCCAGCAGTGGCCGCCAGGTAGAGATCGAACCGGCCGGTCGAGACCAGATAGCCGGCGAACGGCATGATGATCTCCGACGGCAGCGGGATGCACGCGGATTCGATCGCCATCAGCACGGCGATGCCGAGATAGCCGCCGCTCGAGATGACCCAGATGGTGAAGGTGGCAAGGATGCCCAGAATCTTTTCGACCATGCGCGCTTGGTTGGGGCAGGCGGGCGCGTTTGGGAAGCCGCTTTTTTTGCGCGGTGCAGCGAAAGCCGTGCGGGGTTGGCGGCGAGGAACGGCTCTGATAACCCGGAGTAAATCGACCGAGCGGAGAGGGTATCGGGAATGACGATCGAAACGTCGCGGCGAGGATTTCTCGCCGGCACGGGCAGCGGCGCGGTCGCGATCGGCGGACTGGGCGTGCCGCTTCCGGCCACAGCGGAGACCGCCCCGGCGCTCGCCGCGACGGCGAAGCTCCAGCCGTTCGACATGGCGGACGTAACGCTGGGCGAGGGGCCCTTCCTTCACGCCCAGCGCGCGACCGAGGCCTATCTGCTCCGGCTCGAGCCCGATCGGCTGCTCCACCAGTTCCGGGTCAATGCCGGCCTTAGCCCCAAGGCCCCCGCCTATGGCGGCTGGGAATCCGATCCGCTCTGGGCCGACATCCATTGCCAGGGGCATACGCTCGGCCATTATCTCTCGGCCTGCGCGCTCGCCTTCCGCTCGACCGCCAAGCCCGAATACAAGAAGCGCATCGACTATATCGCGACCGAACTCGGCGGCTGCCAGGACGCGGCGAAGAGCGGCCTCGTCACCGCCTTCCCCGATGGCGCGGCAGTGGTCGCGGCGCATCTGCGCGGCGAGAAGATCAGCGGCGTGCCCTGGTATACGCTGCACAAGGTCTATGCGGGCCTGCGCGACGGCGCGCTGCTCGCCGACAGCGCCCCCGCCCGCACGACGCTGCTGCGGCTGGCCGATTGGGGCGTGGTGGCGTGCCGGCCGCTGACTGACGCGCAGTTCGAGGCGATGCTCGAAACCGAGCATGGCGGGATGAACGAGGTCTATGCCGATCTCTACGCGATGACCGGCAAGGCCGACTATCGCACGCTGTCCGAGCGCTTCTCGCACAAGGCGCTGCTGACCCCGCTCGCCAAGGCGCAGGACCATCTCGACGGGCTCCACGCCAATACCCAGGTGCCGAAGGTGGTCGGCTTCCACCGCGTCTACGAGACGACCGGCGACGCCAGCTATCGCGACGCCGCGGCCTTCTTCTGGAAGACGGTGGCGGAAACCCGCTCCTTCGCCACCGGCGGGCACGGCGACAACGAGCATTTCTTCGCAATGGCGGACTTCGAGAGCCACGTCTTCTCGGCCAAGGGATCGGAGACCTGCTGCCAGCACAACATGCTCAAGCTCACCCGCAGCCTGTTCCTCCACGAACCGCGCCCCGAATATGCCGACTATTACGAGCGGACGCTGTTCAACGGCATCCTCGCCTCGCAGGACCCGGACAGCGGCATGGCGACCTATTTCCAGGGCGCGCGGCCGGGCTACATGAAGCTGTACCACACCCCCGAGCACAGCTTCTGGTGCTGCACCGGCACCGGCATGGAAAACCATGTGAAGTACCGGGATTCGATCTACTTCCACGACGACCGCGTGCTCTATGTGAACCTGTTCCTGCCCTCGACGGTGCGCTGGCGGGAGAAGGGCGCCGAGCTGGTGCAGGAGACCCGCTTCCCCGAGGAGCCGCGCACCACGCTGCGCTGGAAGCTGGCCCGGCCGACCGATCTCACGCTCAACCTGCGCCACCCGCGCTGGAGCCGCACCGCCATTGTGCGGGTGAACGGCCAGGTCGCGGCGCGCTCGGTGGCGCCCGGCAGCCGGGTCGAAGTTGCGCGGAGCTGGCGTGACGGCGACACGGTGGAACTCCAGCTGGTGATGGAGCCCGGCTTCGAGCGCGCCCCCGCCGCGCCCGACGTGGTTGCGTTCACCTATGGTCCGCTGGTGCTGGCGGGCGCGCTGGGCCGCCAGGGGCTCGCCCCGGGCGCGGACATCGTCGTCAACGAGCGGGAATATGGCCGGTACAATGACGGGCCGGTGCAGGTGCCGGTGCTCGCGGGCGATCCGGCCACGCTGGCGGCGGCGATCCGGCCGGGTGCCAAGCCGCTGGAGTTCACCCTCGCCGCAGCCGACGGCGCGCCGGTGCGGCTGATCCCCTATCACCGCATCGCGCATGAGCGCTACGCCACCTACTGGAAGCTCGCGCCCGCACGGGCCTGACGCGGCGACGCGCGCGCCGGGCAGCCTCGGGCCGCCCGGCGCGGCGCGCGCTCAGGCGGTCGCCATCGCGCCGGGCCGGATGCGGCTGCGACGCCGCAACGCGGTACCGGCAAGGCCGAAGCCGGTGATCAGCAGCGCCCATTGCCCGGGCTCCGGCACCGCGGTGATCCCCAGATAATATGTCACCGTCGTATCCGGGTCTCCGTAAAAGTTGAAATCGGCACCGACCCCATTGTAATAGCCGTATTCGACGATGTCGCCGAAGACGTGCGTATAGGGTTGGTTTACCGTCCACTGCACGGAACCGGACCTTGTCGGTGTGTAATATTCGCGGGTATCGTCGTAATAGCCGTCGTTGCCGCCGAGATACTCTCCCGTCGCAATATCGAAATAGTTGTAATGAAGTTCGGTGTGGATCGTCACATCGAACGCGACGGGCGCGCTGAACGCGAAACTCAGCTGATATTTCCCCGGCCCGAACGGGATGGGTACGGAGACATAGTCGAAGCCGGGGACGGTTCCGACATAAGTGGTTGCGAAGGCCGGCGTCGCGAACACCAGCAGCAGCAGTGCCAAGAGCTTTCTTGCCATGGTTCCCCCTGGGGAAATGCAGGTTGGTCGGGCACGCTCGTGCCGCGTTCGATCAGTTGGACCCGGATGGCGAGCTTGGGGATTGCGCCTGTATGCACATCGTCGATTCGCTGTTTACCAAAAGTGCGGCGAATCGATGCAGTTGTCGCTAACTTTGGTGAATCTCGGGACGCTGCGCGATCAAGCGTTCCGCCCGATCCGACTGCCGCCTGCACCGGCGGGGGCAGGTCACCAACAAAAATTTGTCCGGCTCTGCCGCCCCCTGCGTCTTCCTAGCTGAACGTCGACACGGAGCGTGGCCCGCGCCGCGATCCTCTCGCCCGATTTGAAGAATCTCCAGGTCGCGGGCGGTCCCTCGCGGCCACTGGACGCATGTAACGCGCAGCCGCTCTGGGACCTGCATGGAGATCGTATGACAAAGGGACGTACAACCGCCACCACCCGTCCTCTTCTGCCCAGGGCGGCGCTGACCGCACTCGTGCTGCTGCCGTTCCAGGCGGCGCACGCGCAGGGCTGGCCGGCCCCCGTCGCGCCGCTGCCCGAACGGGCCACCGCGCTCGACAAGCGCTTCCAGCCCGCGCTCGATTTCGACACCGACGTCTGCTTCAACGTGCCCGCGGTGAACGCCTCGGGCGCGATCAGCGCCAAGGCCTCGACCTACGCGACCAAGCCGCCTGCCTCCTGCCGTAACCCCGATTATCTGCGCACCAGCAATGCCTATGTGCGCACCCGCTGCAACAACGGCTATTGCGCGCGGGTCTATGCCTATTTCTGGCAGGCGGACTTCTCGCACGCGTACGATTGGGAGACGATCATCGTCTGGACCACCGATGCCGGCGCCAATAGCAATGTCGTTGGCGTCACCCGCGGCGCGCATGGCAAATGGGAGACGCGCGCCACCAGGGACGGCCAGCTCCGCTTCCAGAGCGATGCGACCGGCAACCAGCATGTGAAGATGGTCTATCACTACGAGACGCTGGGCTTCTCGCACCTGTTCCGCTTCTCGAAGACCGATGGCGGGGACGAGCCGCCCGAGAACGGCACCGGCAGCTGGGTGGTGCAGCCGCTGGTCGGCTGGAACGGCTATCCTTCGCTCGCGGTGCGCAACGCGGTGGCGAACTACGACTTCGGCAGCGGCAATTTCGAGATCGGCGATGCGCGCTTTGCCGGGTCGCTGAAGGCGGCGCTCAACACCGGCATCACGCCGGGCTTCAACCCCGACGTCGATGCCGGGGCGGACTCGCCCGGCTGCCCGGCCGGTTCGACGATCTGCTGATCGCCACGGTCCCCGCGTCGGCTTCGGACGGCGCGGGGAATTCCGACATGGGAGTGCAGGACATGAAGAAATTGCCGCTGCTGGTCGCAGGCGCCGCGCTGGGGGCGCTGCTCGCGGGCTCTGCGCTGTTCGGCAGTGCGGGGTCGTCGCCGCCACCGACGGCGCAGGGCGTTGTCATGATCGCCGTACGGCCGGCCCCGGTCTCACCGGCGGCGGCAGCGGCACCGGTCGCGACGGGTGCTGCACCCGCGCAGGTCGAGGCGCGGGTCCGCCGCGCCTATTCGCTGCTGCGCGACGTGGCCTTCCGTTGCGACGCGCGCGGATGCGCCGTCACCGCGACGATCCCGCCGCCCACCGACGAGGCGTTCCTCGCCACCCGGCAGGAGCTGCTGCTCGGCGGGCTGGCGCGCGAAGCGGCGGCGACGGGCTATGCCGCCACCGGCCCGGTGCAGATGGAGGAGATTTCGGAGAACCTGTTCCACATCCGCCTCGCGGTCACCCCGGCGCCGCCGCGCGGCTGAGCCCTGCGGCCGCCCCGTCTGTGCCGGAGGAGGACAGCCGCCGCGGCGCATCCCGCCGCGCCGATTGACGCGTGCGGCCCCCGGTGAATAGCTGGGCCGTACAGATCAACCTGGGGGGCATGAATGATAATCGGCAGGCGCGCATTGCTTCGCGCGGGGGGCAGTGCGTCCTCCGCCTTCGCACTAGCATTGGCGGGCTGCAGCGGCGGCGGATCCTCGATGCCGGCCCAACCGGCGAACCAGCCGCCGGCGTTCAGCTCTGCGGCCAGCGCCAGCGTCGCCGAGAACGTCACCGGCCCTGTCTATCAGGCGGTGGCCAGCGATCCGAACGGCGATGCGCTGACCTATGCGATCGTCGGCGGTGCCGATGCCGCGCGCTTCACCCTCTCCGCGACGGGGCAGCTCGCCTTCGTCGATCCGCCCAATTACGATCTGCCGGCGGATGCGGACCGGAACAACGTCTACGAGGTGCAGATCGGCGCCAGCGACGGCAAGGCCTCCACCACCCTCGCCGTGGCGGTGACGGTCACCAATTCCAAGGAAGGCGTGTACCTGCACCGGCTGGGCACGGGCTTCACCGACCCGGTGGCGATCGCCTCGAAGGACCCGGCGACGATGCTGGTCGCGGAGAAGGCCGGGGCGATCTACAGCCTCAACATGGTCACCGGCGTGAAGACGCTGCTGCTGCAGCTGGGCAATGTCGGCCCGGTGGGCGTCGTCGCGATGTCCTACGGGCCGGGGGCCTTCATCGACGGCAGCTTCTTCGTGATGTACACCACGCAGACCGGCTTTCTCGTCGTCACTCATTTCGCGCGGAACAGCAGCGGCACCTATTATGAGGACGCGGCGCGGCCGGTGCTTGCGATCAACGCGCCGAACTATGCCGGGGGCGGTGCGCTC
This sequence comes from uncultured Sphingomonas sp., assembly GCF_913774285.1. Lineage (GTDB taxonomy): Bacteria > Pseudomonadota > Alphaproteobacteria > Sphingomonadales > Sphingomonadaceae > Sphingomonas. The sequence goes on from NZ_CAJYHX010000002.1 coordinate 58,368, forward strand.
ATCTACGCGTCCGAAGCGCTCTATGCCGCGATCGGCGACGGCGGCGGCATCGGCGATCCCAGCGGCAGCGCGCAGAACGATTCCTCGATGCTGGGCAAGCTGCTGCGCATCGTCACCAACCCCGATCCCTATGCGGGAGCGGCGCCTGCCCCCTATCTGGTCTCCACCGTGGCCAAGGGGCTGCATCGGCCGCGCGGCGGCATGGGCTATTTCGCGGGCACCGTCTTCGCCGATCGCGGGCAGGACCTCGCCGAGGAAATCGACCTGCTCCCGCTGAACACCAGCGGCGCCAATTTCGGCTGGCCGTACAAGGAAGGCTCGCGCAGCGTTGCAGGCACGCCGCCGGCCGGGCTGACCGATCCCGTGCTCGAATATTACCGCACCGGCGGGCTGCGCACGGGCCACGCGATCATCGGCGGGGCGCTGGGGCCGGGCGCGGTGGCGTCGCTGCGCGACCAGTTCCTGTTCGCCGACGAAAGCGGCGCGATCTTCACGGTCAAGACGAGCGCGATCGCCGCAGGGAAGACGCTGGTCAGCGACGTGTTCGAACGTCGCGACGCCGATTTCGCGCCCACCATCGGCACGCTGACGCACCCGGTGGTGCTCTATTATTCGGTCGACGCCCAGCTGTTCCTGGTCGATGCGGGCGGCGACATTTTCCGCATCGAGGCGGGATCCTGACCGTCGCGCCCCGCCCCGGCATGTACCGGGGCGGGGCGGGGTGCCTCAGAACTCCGCGCTGAAGCCTAAAGTGAAGGTGCGGCCGCTGGTGGTGTAGACCACGCGGCGGGCGATCGCGCCGCCGGCGAACTGCTCGATCGGCACGTTGGTGAGGTTGATGCCCTCGGCGATCAGGCGGATGCCCGGGCGCAGGTTCACATGCGCCTGGGCGTCGATATTGTGGGTGCCGCGGATCCAGTCCCCGACATTCCCGATGGTGCCGAGGCCGGTGTAATATTTGCTGCGATAGGCGTCCGAGACGCGGATGCCCCAGCGCTGATCCTCATAATAGAGCGTCGCGTTCGCCGCCCATTTGGAGAGGTTGAACAGCGGCAGCGTGACGAAGCTATTGCCCACCTTGCCCTGCTGCTTGCCCTCGAACCAGGTGCCGTTGGCGGTGACGCCCAGATGGTCGAACGGCGCGGGCAGGAAGGTGAAGTCGTGCTGCACGGCCACTTCCACACCCTTGATGTCCGCGCCCGGGCCGTTGATCGGCTGGCTCACGTCATAGGGCGTGTTGGCGTCCTGGCCCTGGATCAGCAGCGACAGCGGCAGGCCGGTCTGGCCATAGGGGATCGTCGTCGTGCTCGGCGAGATATAGGTGTCCATGTTCTTGTAGAAGAAGCCGACCGAGGCGAAGCCCTTGCTGTCCATGTACCATTCGAGCGAGGTCTCCACCGAGGTCGCTTTGAAGGGCTTGAGGAACGGGTTGCCGAGGCTGAGGCTGCCGCCGTTGGGGCGCGTCGTGATCGATCCCGCCGCGGCGAGGTCGCCCAGGCCCGGGCGGTTGATGTTGCGATCTGCGCTGAGGCGGAACACCAGCGTCCTGGTCAGGTCGAGCGCGAGGTTGGCGGCGGGCAGCCAGCCATGGCTGTTGTCCTTGATCACCACCGGCACGAAGGCGGTGCCGACCGCGAGATTGCCCGACGAGATTAGGTCCGTCGAATAATAGCGCACGCCGGCATTGGCGCGCAGCCGCATCCCGCCCACCATGGTGTCGAGATCGAGCTGGGCGAAGCCGTTCCAGGTCTCCTCGTCTACCTTGTAGTCGCTGCCCGCCTGGAGATTGGCGGCGGTGAGGTCGCGCTTGTCGCCGATCGCGGCATAGACGCCGTCGACGTTGCCGACGATGTACTGGAGCAGCGTCTTCGGGCCGACCAGCTGCTTCAGGTCGTTCGACACCGGAATGTTCGCCGGCACGTTGTGGAACACCTTGTTGGCCCAGGTGTAGCCGCTGTTGGTGAAGTGCTTGTAGGCGCCGCCGGCCTTGAGGATCAGCCCGTCGCCCAGCGCATAATCGGCGCTTAGCTTGCCGTTGCTGTAGCGGTTGACGATCTTGTTTTCCTGCACGTCGAGCCGCTGGACGGTCCACAGGTTGGGATCGGTGATCGCGATGCCATAGGTGTTGACCGGGATCTGCGGCCGCGTGTCGTAGCTGAACGCGGTCTGCTTGGCCTCCATGAAGACCTTGTCGAACACCGGCTGGCCGAAATCCGATTCCTCATAGCCGCCGAGTGCGCGCAGCGTCAGCCGGTCGCCGAGCTTCCAGCTGAGATTGGCGACGCCCTGATAGAAATCGGTGTGGTTCTCGACGATGTGGTGCTCGGAGCGCAGGTCGATGCCGGTGAAGCTCGCTGCGCGCAGCGTGTTGGTGCTGTCGATCACCGCGCTGCGGATCACCTGGGTGCCGGACACCGACGAGCCGGTCAGCGGGTTGCTGCCGGCAGTGGCTAGCGCATAGTCGTCGCGGTGGTCCCAGAGGCGGCCATAGAGGAAGTCGACGTCGAGCTTGAAATTGTCGCCCGGGTGATACTGGACCGAGGAGGTGACGCCGAGGCGCTGGCGATCGGTGTACCAGGTCGAGGGCGACTGGGCGGTCGGCTGGTAGACGCCGGCGAGCAGCTTGGCGCGGGTGTCGGCATCGATCTCGGGGCCGATGTTCTTCGCGGTATATTTGGTCGGGCCCCAGCCCCAGTTGCGATAGCCATATTCGTTGCTCTTGATCTTGCTGTAGGCGACCGAGACGAGCGCGCCCCAATCGCCCGAGCGGACCGAGGCGAGCGCCACCGCGCGCGGCGTCACGCCGGGGGCGTTGCTGTTGGTCTGGCCCTTGGCCGAGACGACGAACTTGTTGCCGCTATAGTCGAACGGCTTGGCGGTGGTGAGCTGCACCGTGCCGGCGAGGCCGCCTTCATCCTGCTCGGCCGCATAGGATTTCTGCACCGAGATGCGGTTGAACAGTTCCGAGGCGAACAGGCTGTAGTCGAACGAGCGCGAGCGGCTGACCGAGCCCCGATTGTCCATGCCCGAGGCGGTGTTGCCCAGCACTTCCATGCCGTTGAGCTGGGTACGGGTGAAGTCGGCGCCGAGGCCGCGCAGCGCGATCTGGCGGCCTTCGCCGGTGTCGCGGGTGATGGTGATGCCCGGCACGCGCTGGAGCGATTCCGCCAGGTTCAGGTCGGGAAAGGCGGCGATATCGGTGGCGACGATGTCGTCCTCGGCACCCACTGCGCGGCGCTTGAGCTCCTGCGCGGCGGTGATGCTCTCGCGATAGCCCGAGACGACGATCTCGGCATTGTCCGGATCCTGCGCGTCGGCCTGGGCGGTCTGCACCGGCGCTGCGGCAATGGGGGCAGGGGCTTCGCTGCGGGCGACGCGGCGCGCGGCCGGGGCGGCGGCGCGTGACGGGGTCAGCACGACGATGCCGCCATGCACCGCGGCGCTGAGGTTCGAGCCGCGCAGCAGCTGGTCGAGCGCGGCGCGGACGGTGAGGGCGCCGCGCACGCCGGCGGTGCGGCGGCCGGCGACGGCGCTCGGCGCCACGACGACCTGCAGGCCGGTCGCCTGCGAGAATTGCGAGATCGCCGTGCGCAGGTCGGTCGGCGCAATGTCGAACCGGCGCTGCGCCGCCATCGTCGCGTCGGCGGCATGTGCCTGCGCGATCGCGGGCGCTGCCAGCAGGATGGCGAGTGCCATGCGTGAAATCCCCTGGATGCGTGTCATGGTTGGTCTTCCCTCCGCTCCGGCGCGGGTGCGCCGTTAGCGAGGAAGACGGGGGCAGATCAGCTTCCGGACAAAAGAATTTTGTAACGGTTCAATGTCATGGACGTGACGGATTGGCGTCGTCGCCGGCGGTGGGTTCGAGCCGCAACTGCCCGCCCGCGCGTGCCGTGCGGAAGCCATAGGCGAGCCCCATCGCGTCGAGCAGCGCCTGCGGCGAATCCAGCCGGAAGCGGCCCGAGACGGAGAGGCCGCGCAGGCTCGGCGGCGGCGGGGCGATCAGCGGGCCGCCGCGGCGGTTGAGCGCATCGACCAGGTCGCCGAGCGGCATCGCGTCGATGTCGAGCCAGCCGTCGCGCCAGTCCTTCTGCGCGGCGTCGAAGCGGGTCGGCGGCTGGGCGCGGCCATCGGCGAAGCGGGTCCGCCAGCCGGCGGGGACGATCACCGCCGCCGCCGCATCGCCGAAGCGCACCTTGCCGCGATAGACGGCGAGGCGGACGCCGCCGGCGGCGATGTCGATGTTGAAGGCGGTGCCGAGCACCTGGGTCGCCGCACCGCCCGCATGCACGGTGAAGGGCCGATCGGGCAAATGCGCGACGTCGAAATAGGCCTCGCCGCGCTGCATCGTCACGCTGCGACGGCGGTCCTCGAGGGTCACGTCGAGGCTGGTCGCGCCGTTGAGGTGGACCGAGGAGCCGTCGGCCAGCTTTACGTCCAGCATCTGGCCGCGTGCCGTCTCGTAATGGAGGGGCGCGGGCGTGGCGGCGCGGTACCAGCCCGCCTGCCAGCCGCCGATGCCGAGCACCGCGGCGATGCCGAGCAGGCCGCCGGTGCCGATCGCGGTGCGCCGGCGGGTGCGCATCGCACGGATGTCGGCGTCGGACAGGCGCGGCAGCTGCGCCATCGCGTCGGACAGCGCGCGATCGTCGAGCATCGCCTGCACCTCGGCGGCGGCGGGGGGCGGGGCCTCGCGCAGCACGCCCTCGTCCTCGCGCATCGCCCAGCGGGCGGCCGCGTGCAGCGCGCTGCGGCGGGCGGGGTTGAGGCTCATCGCGCGGCGCCTCCCGGCAGGCCGCGACGCTCGAGCGCGGCGCGGAGATCGGCGACCGCGCGGACGCAGTGCTTCTCGATCGCGGCGGGGGTCATGTCGAGGTCGGCGGCGATGATCGCCACCGCGACGCCGTCGAGCCGGCGGCGCAGGAAGATCTCGCGGCGGAGCGGCGGCATCACCTTGAGCGCGCGGACCAGGATGTCGACGCGCTGGCGATAGTCGAGCACTTCCTCGGCGCGCGGCTGGGCGCAGGGAATGTCCTCGGCCAATTCGGCCGGGCGGGGCGCGGCGCGCAGGCGGCGGAAATGATCGAACACCAGGTTGCGCGCAACCGCGAAGCAGAAGGCGCCGACATCGGCGACGCTGCGCGAGCGGCGATAGTCGTACAGGCGGATATAGGTTTCCTGGACGATGTCCTCGCCCTCGTGCGAATCGCGCAGGCGCGCCTGGACGAAGCGGAACAGCGCCTCGCGCAGCGCGACTTCCTCCGACACCGCACGGCGGTGCGCGGCCAGGCTGGTCAGCTCGTTCATCGCCCCGCCTCGCCCAAGGGCAGAGGCTCGGCGCACAACCCGCTCGTCGCCATGGCGATTCGCCCCCTTTTCATCCTGAGATCGCCCGCGTTTCCCGCAGGGCTAGCGGCTCTGGATGAAGCTGGCGTGACAGTCGGAAGCTAGGCGGTGCGCTCCCGCGTGCGCGCCAGGTGCGCGGCATCGGCCTTGTCGATCATGCGGAGCAGGCCGTCGAACTCGCTGCTATTGTCGATCCGGTAGCAACGGCTGAGATTGTTGCCGTACCGCTCGATGTCGCGTTCGGTGAGAAGGGCTACGGCCACCACGGGTTCCCCTTCAGGCATCTTGCGACAAATCCATTCCCCAGAACTAACCTTGATCTAACGTTCGCTTCATCGAAAGTTTCCAGCCATTTGTGCTGCTTCGAGGCGATGGCTGGCGATAATGCGCGCACCCTGCGCGAGAACAACACGGTCGCGACGAGGCCGTGGCTTTCGGGGACGAACCGAGCCCCGTTGCGCGAGGCCCGCTTTCGCGCGAGGGAAGACGGCCACGCAACAGGAGTCCTCATGGCGCGAACCGGGTCGAAGAAGACCTATTCTGCTCCCGCGATCGAGAAGGCATTCGAAGTGATCGAGCTGCTCGCCGGTCGGCCCGAGGGGGCGCTGGTCAGCGAGATGGCGGCCGATCTCGGGCGCTCGGTGGGCGAGCTGTTCCGCATCGTCGTGGTGATGGAGCAGCTCGGCTATCTGCGCCGCTCCGAGGCGACCGATCGCTATGCGGTGGCGTACAAGCTGCTCGACGTGGCGCTGCGCGCAACGCCCTCGCAGGACCTGGTCCGCGCTGCGCTGCCCGAGATGCAGATGCTCGCGCGCGACACGGTGCAATCGTGCCATCTCGTCGTCGCGAGCGACGGGCACGGGCTGGTGGTGGCGCGCGAGGAGTCGACCGCCACCCGCGGCTTCGCGCTCAAGGTCGGCGCGCATATCGATCTGCTGCGCAGCTGCTCGGGGCAGGTGCTGCTCGCCTTCTCCAATCCGGAGCTGGCCGCGCGGATGATCGCCGCTGCCGAGGCGGAGCAGGGGGCGCCGGTGGATCGCGACTGGCTCGCCGAGCGGCTGGCGACGGTGCAGCGGCAGGGCCATGACAGTCGCGAAAGCCCGGTGACCTTCGGCGTCACCGACATCAGCTTTCCGGTGTTCGGCTTCGACCGCCGCATCGTCGCGGCGCTGACCATCCCCTTCCTCGCGCTGATCGACGGATCGCAGGTGATGGATCGCGACGCCGCGCGCGAGAAGCTGCGCGCGGCGTGCGCTCGGATCTCCGAGCGGCTGGGCTACCAGCCCGCCTGAGGCGCCTCAGGCGAAGGTGATCGCGAACACGCTGGCGTGGCGCGTCGGCAGGCTGGCCGGGGGCGTGATCACCAGCGCCTGGTCGGTCTGCTCGAAGGCGATCCCGCCGCGATGGCCGAGCAGCTTGATGCCTCGCACCTTGCGCCGCTCGTGCGGGTTGCCGCGGGCGAGCGACGTGATCGCCACCGGCCCCTTGGGCTCGCCGAGCGTGATCGCGTGGAGCGTCTCGCCCTTCGTCGTGAAGCGGATGTCCTGCGGGGTGTAGGCGGCGCGTTCCTGGAAGGCGCCCTGCTTGGGCTTGGTCGGGCCCTCGCCATAGATGTGCCAGGGGCGGGTGCCATGGATCGCGGGGGCGTTCACCGCCATCCAGGCGGCGAGCTCGGTCAGCAGCTGGTCCGATTGCGGCGGCAGGCTGCCGTCGGCGCGGAGCACGACGTTGAGCAGCATGTTGCCGTTCTTGGCGACGATGTCGGCGAGCATGGTGAGCACCTCGTCGGTCGACTTGTAGCGGTCGTTCTCGTTGTAGAACCAGTCGCCGTTCGAGGTGTCGGTCTGCCAGGGGAGCGGATCGATGCCGTCGAGCACGCCGCGCTCGACATCCTGCACCCCCCAGGCCTTGTTGAACTCGCCCGAGCCGAGCGCCTTGTGGTTGTACACCGCCTCCAGCTTGCCGCTGCGCGCGATGCTGCTGTTGTAGAGATGCGCGACCATCGACCGGCCGATCTCGCCGAACGGCACGCCGCCATCGGTGTAGAGCAGGTCGGGCTGGTAGTTGTCGATCAGGTCGCGGATGCGCGCGAACCAGTGGCGCTGGTATTCGGGGTTCTTGGTGTACCAGGTCTCGGGCCGGTTGAGGAACGGCTCGTCGTGGTTGCCGTGATAGAGGTCGACGAAGCGCGGATCGGCGCCGTCATAGGGCACGCCCATCTTCGGCCAGAACTGGTCGTAGAGCTGGTTCGGATACCACCAGTTGTAGCTGGCGCCGAGATGCTCGGACACGCCGAAGCGCAGGCCGCGGCGCCGCGCGGCGGCGCGCAGGCTCCCGACGATATCGCGCTTCGGGCCCATCTGCACTGCGTTCCAGCGGTGATGGCGCGAGTTCCACAGATCGAAATTGTCGTGGTGGACGCCCATGGATACTATATACTTTGCGCCCGCGGCTTCGTATCGCGTCACCAGCGCCTCCGGATCGAACTTGTCCGCGGTCCAGAGGGGAAGGATGTCCTTGTAGCCCTTTTCGGAAGGGTGACCCCAGGTCTTGAGGTGGTGTTCGTAATGGGGATGGCCGGGCACGTACATGAAGCGGGCGTACCAATCGCCTTGGCCGGCGACCGCCTGCGGGCCCCAGTGCGCCCAGATCCCGAACTTGGCGTCGCGGAACCAGTCGGGCGTCTTGTAGGTGGAGAGCGAGGCGTCGGTGGGCTTGAACGGCCCCGGCGCCGCGACTGGCGTGACGTCCGCGCCCGGCAGCCTGGCCGGCGCCGTCTGGGCGCGGGCGGTGCCCGCCTTCACGGCCAGCGCGGTCGCGAACGATCCGGCCAGTATCTCGCGCTTGGTGAAGTTGGTCATCCGCTCCTCCTGTCGTGTCCCGACGCGACTAGCGCGCGCCTGTTACTAGCATATTTGCAAACCGATTTTCATGTGACAAGCGCCAAATTGTCGTAGTTTTCGTGCCGAAGCCGTTGTCTCGCGGCCTTGGCGGGCCGCCCATTTGGGGGACCTATCATGACCGACACGCTACCCGATCCCTTGCGCCGTTCCGTGCTGGCGCTCGCCGCCGCTGCCCCGCTGCTGCCCCAGGCGGTGCGCGCCGCGACACCCGCCGATCCCACGCCGTTGTCCGCGCCGGGTCTCGCGCCGCGCGAGGTGCTGCCGTTCGATAGCGGCTGGCGGTTCAGCCTCGGCCATGGCAGCGATCCGGCCAAGGATTTCGGCTTCGGCATGGGGCAGGGCGATTTCGCCAAGACCGGCGACTTCAAGCTCGCCAAGACCGACTATGACGATGCCGACTGGCGCGCGCTCGACCTGCCGCACGACTGGGCGGTGGAACTCCCCTTCGTCCGCGATGATCGCGGCGAGGGCGATGCGAGCAACCGCGGCCATGGCTTCAAGCCGCTCGGCCGCCGCTATCCCGCAACCAGCATCGGCTGGTACCGCCGCCGCTTCGACATACCCGCCGGCGACCGCGGCCGGCGCATCTGGATCGAGTTCGACGGCGCGATGCGTGACGCGCTCCTGTGGGTGAACGGGTGTTACATCGGCCGCCACAATGACGGCTACACCTCGTTCCGCTTCGACCTGACCGACTTCCTCCACTATGGCGGCGACAATGTGATCGTGATGCGGGTCGACGCCTCGCTGGGCGACGGCTGGTTTTACGAAGGGGCGGGGATCTACCGCCATGTCTGGCTGACCAAGCACGACCCGCTCCATTTCGGCAAATGGGACAGCGTGGTACGCGCAACGCCGGAGGGGGCGGGCGCGACGCTCAACCTAGCGACGGTGATCGCGAACGACGGCGACGCCGCGCAGCAGGCGGTGGTGGAATGGACCATCGCCGATGCCGCCGGCACGGTCGTCGCCCGCGCCTCGGCCCCGGCGGTGACGGTAGCGGCGGGCGGTACCGCCGAAACCCAGGTCCGCGCGCCGCTGCCCCAGGCGCAGCGCTGGTCGACCGAGACGCCGGTGCTCTACACCGCCACCGCGCGGCTCGCGGCGGGCGGGGCGGTGCGCGATGCCGATCGGATGAGCTTCGGCGTCCGCAGCTTCCGCTTCGATGCCGATCGCGGCTTCTTCCTCAACGACAAGCCCCTGAAGCTCCAGGGCACCTGCAACCACCAGGACCATGCCGGCGTCGGCGTGGCGCTGCCCGATGCGCTCCAGCGCTACCGGCTGAACGTGCTGCGCGAGATGGGCTGCAACGCGGTGCGCACCACCCACAATATGCCGACACCCGAATGGATCGCCGAATGCGACCGGGCGGGCGTGCTGGTGATGTGCGAGACGCGCCAGATGAGCGCCAACCCGGAGGCGATGGCGCAGCTCGAGGTGATGGTGAAGCGCTTCCGCAATTCCCCCGCGGTGATCCTCTGGTCGATCGGCAACGAGGAATGGCTGCTCCAGGACAAGATGGCCGAGCAGGGCAAGCCCATCGCCGCGACGATGGTGCGCCGCTGCCACGCGCTCGACCCCACAAGGCCGGTCTCCGCCGCGGTCAACGGCGACAACGAGCAGGGGGTGAGCGACGCGCTCGACATCATCGGCTTCAACTACAAGATCCAGTATCCCGAGGGCTTCCACGCCAAGCACCCGACCCGGCCGATCTACGGCTCGGAGACGTCCAGCGCGATCGCCACGCGCGGCGAATATGTGAGCGATCCGGCGCGCAACCTGGTCAACAGCTATGACGGGGTGGTGCCCTGGGGGCAGTCGCCCGAGGCGTGGTGGAAGCTCTATGGCGGCAAGCCCTGGTCGGCGGGCGGCTTCGCCTGGACCGGCTTCGACTATCGCGGCGAGCCGACCCCCTATGGCTGGCCGTCGATCAGCTCGCAGTTCGGCATCGTCGACATGTGCGGCTTCCCCAAGGACAGCTATTATTACTACCGCGCCTGGTGGCGGTCCGAGCCGTCGCTCCACGTCTTCCCGCACTGGAACTGGGAAGGCCGCGAGGGCGAGACGGTGTCGGTGTGGGTCTATTCCAACTGCGACAGCGTGGAGCTGGTGGTGAACGGCCGCAGCTTGGGCAGCCAGCAGGTGCCGCCGCTGGGGCATCTCGAATGGAAGGTGCCCTATCAGCCGGGATATATCGAGGCGCGCGGGCGCAAGGGCGGGCGGGTGCTGACCGAGCGGCGCGAGACCACGGGCCCCGGCCGCACCATCCGGCTGACCGCCGATCGCACCACCATCGCCGGCGACGGCCGCGACCTGGCGCTGCTCAAGGCCGAGCTGCTCGATGCGCGCGGGCGGCCGGTGCCGATAGCGATGGACAAGCTCGCCTTCACGGTTTCCGGGCCGGGCGCGATCATCGGTGTGGGCAATGGCGACCCCAACTGCCTGGAAAGCGACAAGGAACCGCGTCGCTCGCTGTTCAACGGGCTGGCGCAGGTGATCGTGCAGTCGACCGGACGGCCGGGGACGATCACCGTCGCCGCGATCGCGGACGGTGCGCGGGCCGAGCCGCTGCTTGGGGGCAGCGTGGTGCTGCGGGCGCTACGCGCGGGTTGATCGGGGCGGGGCGCGGAGGTGCCCCCTCCACCACCGCCTGCGGGGGGGGGCGCGCTGCGTCAGCAGCGTGGTAGAGGGGGAATGCCCCGAACGCTCGAAAAGGAAAACGCCCCGGCGACGGATCAGCAGCGGAAGCGATGGCAGGGGAGCTCGGATTCGAACCGAGGGCCTTCGGTTTTGGAGACCGACGCTCTAACCAGCTGAGCTACACCCCTGTGCGGTCCGCCCCTTTATCGGCCGATTCCGCTTCGGGCAAGAGCCAAGATGCGAACGCCCCACCAAAAAAGAAAGCGCCGCCACGATCCTTCGTGGCGGCGCCCCCTCTGCAACGGCGAGGATGTTTTTTTGGTTCAGGCGTTCGCGTAGGTGACGCGCGTGCGGCGCGTACGACGCATGGCTGCACCGGCCAGGCCGAAGCCGCCGATCATCATGCCCCAGGCGGCCGGCTCGGGCACGCCCGACGGCACGAACACGCCTTGGCCGCCGTACGAGCCATTGCCGCGCGAGAAGCCGTTGATGGTGATTTCGTTCTGCACGCCGGCCTTGATCGGCACTGCGTTGGCGAAGACGAACTCGTTGACGCCGCTGCCGAAGAAGCCGGTCAGCTGCACGCCGTTGAAGAACACCGACTTGAGGTCGAGGTCGGTCGGGCCGTTGAACTTCACCGCGCTGGTGATGATCGAACCGCTCGCCATGCCGTCGGTCGGCAGGGTGAACTGGTAGATGTGGGTGAAGTTGCCGGCCTTGATGCCCGACTGACCGAAGCTGGTCGAGATCGAGCCATCGGCGTCAGTCGAGATATTCATGTCGGCCGGACCGAAATAGGTTGCGGCCTGGGCAGGTGCGACAGCGACAAGCGCTGCGGCGGTGGCAGCCGCCGCCATAAGCGTACGATACATTCGGGGTGTCTCCCTTAACGGCAAGTGAACCATTGCAGTGCAGGCGAGACCCTTGGCGGGTTCCAAAGTTCCAAATGAAAAAAACGGGTTATGTCCCAATCCGGGAACGTGTCACCGCAACTCACGCGCGCGCGCGGGTCGTTTCGTTACCGTTTCGCGACACGATGAGCCGTGCTTCGTGCACGGGGAGCGGGCGGCCGAAGTAATAGCCCTGCGCGCGCGTGCAGCCGAGCGCCTGCACCATCTCATGCTCCTGCTCCGTTTCCACCCCCTCGGCGGTCGTCGCCATGCCCAGGCTGTCGGCGAGCGCGACCACCGCGCGGATGATCGCGATCGCCTCGCGGGTGCCGCGCGCGGCGTTCTGGACGAAGCTGCGGTCAATCTTGATCGCGTTGAACCGGGTATGGGCGAGATAGCCGAGCGACGAATAGCCGGTGCCGAAATCGTCGAGGCTGAGGCGCACGCCGAGATCGAGAATCTGTTCCAGCACGCTCACCGCCGCGGTGCCCTCGCGCAGGAACACGCTCTCGGTGACTTCCAGCTCAAGCCGGTCCGGGTCCAGGCCCGAGGCGGCGAGCGCCTGGGCGACCAGCGTGGCGAAGGCCGGATTGTGGAGCTGTTCCGAGCTGACGTTGATCGCAATGCGGGCGGGCGCGCTCCAGCGCGCGGCTTCGTCGCAGGCGGTGCGCAGCACCCATTCGCCGATCGCGCCGATCAGCCGTGCTTCCTCGGCCAGCGGGATGAACTTGGCGGGCGGGATCGCGCCCAGCTCCGGATGTGTCCAGCGCAGCAGCGCCTCGAAGCCGAGCAGACCGCCGGTGCGGGCATTGACCACCGGCTGGTAGGCCAACTGCATCTCGCCCTTCTCGACCGCGCCGCGCAGCGCGATTTCGAGCACGCGGCGTTCCTCCGCGGCGACGTGGAGCTGGGGCTCATAGGCGTGGAACACCCCGCCGCCCTTGTCCTTCGAGCGGTAGAGCGCGAGATCGGCCGAGCGCACCAGCGTCTCCGCGGTGCGGCCGTCGCGCGGCGCCAGCGCCAGGCCGACCGAGGCGCCGATATAGAGGGTGTGCTGGTCGAGCTCATAGGGGCGCGACACCGTGTCGATGATCGTCTGGGCAAGCGCCTCCACCCGGGCGGTATCCCGCGCGTCGCGGACCACCACGGCGAACTCGTCGCCGCCCAGCCGGCCGATCATCTCGGTCTCGCTCACCAGGCTGCGCAGCCGCCGGGCGACGCGCTGGAGCAGCCGGTCGCCGACCGGGTGGCCGAGCGTGTCGTTGACCGCCTTGAAGCGATCGAGGTCGATCATCATGAAGGCGCAGCGCGCGCCCCATTTGTCGGCCTCGGTCATTGCCGTAGCGAGCGCTTCGTTGATGTGCAGGCGGTTGGGCAGGCCGGTCAGCGTGTCGAACCGCGCCATGCGGTGGATCTGGTCGGTGGCGCGGCGCTGCTCGGTGACGTCCGAGCTGACTCCGCGGAACCCGGCAAATGCGCCGCGCTCATCAAACTTGGGGCTGGCCGATATCTGCCACCAGCGGCGGTCCCCCTCGAGGTCGATCGGGATCGCAAGGTCGGCAAAGGGCTCGCGGCGCTTCAGCTTGTCGGCGAGGTCGTGCAGTTCCTGGGTGAACTGGCCAGTTTCCCAGCCGGGGCCGGCGAGCAGCTGAAGCAGCGGCAGTCCGGCGAGGGTGCCGGGTTCCAGGCCGAGCGATGCGGCGAGCCGCGGGCTGGCGCGGACGACGCGGCGCTGGGCATCGACTTCCCACAGCCAGTCGGACGAGGCGTCCTCGAATTCGCGGAGCAGCAGGCTCACCGTCTGGTCGCGCTCGGCCAGCGCCATTTCATTGGCGCGCAGCAGCACCAGGGTACGGGCGCGGCAGTAACTGCTGACGCTGAGCAGCAGGACGAGGAAGGCGGCGGCGGCGGCGAGGAAGGGGGCGCCGACCAGCAATAGCGTGACGATGCAGGTGATGCCCAGCAACCCGATGAAGGAAAGGCTGGCCAGTGGCAGCACTCCCATCGTCACCGCCGAGGCGATCAGTACCAAGCTTGTCGCCGCCCAGAGATCGAGACTCGCCCTTGCCGTGGCAATCGCGCCGAAGGCGAGCGGGAGGATCGACCAGGCCAGCCCCATCGCGATCCCTTCGGGCGCGGTGCGGCGGATGTCCTGGACGGTTGCGGTGAGACCGCTGTCGTCGCGCCAGCCGAGCCGGCGCAGCGTAATCCAGAGGGCTGCACCCAGCGCCAGCGCCATCCAGCAGACGAGCAGCGTGTGCGGCGCAAGCGGCGCAAGCGCGAGCGCCGCCATGGCGACGGCACCGACATTGGCGGAGAAGAACAGCAGCGCCGAACGACGCCCGGCGTGCAGCTGCGCGGCGCGCATGCGTGGCCAGTCGATCGTGTCGCTGGGGTCGCTCAGGCCCAGCAGCGCACGCGCGTCGACTCGCGGCTGAATCAACGGTGTCGTGGAGGAGCTGCTCACGCCGGTTACATAGCGGCGTCAGGTTAGCGAGAAGTTAGGGTGCCGCTAAAATGGAGGTGAATAGGTCCATTTTCGCGGTGCGGTCCCCGGCGTTACCATCGCGGGTGGGGGCATGGACGTGTCCCGCGTCAAAACTGCGCGTCATTCCCGCGAAGGCGGGAATCCGTTGCCCTGGGCGCTGGGGGAAGGAACCGCTACATCAGCGCCAATGGATCCCCGCCTTTGCGGGGATGACGATAGGCGTGGGGTGGGGGGGGGCGCCGGGGCCACCGTTGGGCAGGCTGCCGGCCGGGCACTGCACCCGGCCGGAGCGGCAGTTCAGGCGGCGACCGCGTAGGGCTTGATCTCGCCGTTCAGATAGAGGTTGCGCGCCTTGGCGCGGCTGAGCTTGCCCGAGCTGGTGCGCGGCAGCGTGCGCGGCGGCACGAGCTCGACGACGCAGTTCATGCCGGTGACCGAGCGGACGCGCTCGCGGATCTCCTCGCGCAGGCGCAGCCGCTCCTGCTCGTCCGAGGTGCGGCATTGGACCAGCACGGCCGGCGTCTCTTCGCCACCGGGGGTGGTGATCGCGAAGGCGGCGATGTCGCCCTGCTTGAAGCCGGGCAGCTGCTCCACCGCCCATTCGATGTCCTGCGGCCAGTGGTTCTTGCCGTTGACGATGATCATGTCCTTGGCGCGGCCGACGATGTAGATATAGCCGTCCGACATATAGCCCATGTCGCCGGTATCCAGCCAGCCATCGACCATGCACGCCTCGGTGGCGGCCTCGTCGCGGAAATAGCCGACCATTACCGACGGGCCCTTGCACCAGACCTTGCCGATCGCCTTCTCTGGGAGCGGCGTACCGTCTTCCTCGCGCACCTCGATCGTCATGTCGCGCACCGGCTTGCCGCAATTCACCACCGCGCGGTAGCGCTGCGGGCGATCGGCGCGGGCGACGCCGCCGGAGAGCTGGGTCTCTTCGACCAGCTCGACGACGATGCCTTCGCCCGGCGGCATGATCGACACGGCCAGCGTCGCTTCGGCCAGGCCGTAGCTCGGCATGAAGGCGGTCGCCTTGAAGCCGGCATCGGCGAAGGCGTCGACGAAGCGCTGCATCACGTCCGGGCGGATCATGTCGGCGCCGTTGCCGGCGATGCGCCAGCGGGCGAGATCGAAGCGGTCGCTTGCCTTGGTCTGGCTCGACATGCGGCGGGCGCAGATGTCGTAGCCGAAGGTCGGCGAATAGGAGATGCTGGTGCCGGGATTGCGGCTGATCAGATCCAGCCACGCCAGCGGGCGCCGGGCGAAATCCTCGGTCTTCATGTAATCGGTCGAGACCTGGTTGGCGACCGGCGACAGGAAGCAGCCGACCAGGCCCATGTCATGGTACCAAGGCAGCCAGGAGATGCAGCGATCGGCGTCGACCAGCTCCATCCCGTGGCTGTGCGCCGCGAGATTGTTGAGCAGCGCGTGGTGCGTGATCGCGACGCCGTGCGGGAAGCGGGTCGAGCCGCTCGAATATTGCAGATACGCGATGTCGTCCGGCTTGGCCTGCGGCAGCGGCGCCTCGGGGGCGGCGCGCTCGCCGAAGGCCTGCCAGTCGGTCGCGTCTACATTGGTCAGCCGCGCGGCCTCGGCGCACATCGCACCGATTTCGGGCGGGTAGATCAGCAGCGTGGGGTCGCAGCTTTCGAGCTGGACGCGGAGCTGGTCGATATAGGATTGCGCACCGCCGAAGCTGGTCGGCAGCGGCAGCGGCACCGGCCAGGCACCGGCATAGATCACGCCGAAGAACAGCGAGGCGAATTCCGGCCCGGTCTCCGCGATCAGCGCAATGCGATCCTCCGGCTGGATGCCGGCGGCGATCAGGCGGCGCGCCTGTTCGAGCGCGTCGGCACGCAGTTCGGCGAAGCGATAGGGCTGCACCAGCTTGCCCCGCGCATCGTGAAAGTTGAAGCCGCGCACACCCTGGGCCGCGTAATCGAGCGCGGCACCCAGCGTTTCGAAGTCAGCGAAACGGCGCGGGAGCGTGTCTTCCGTGGGCGTGGGCGTAAGCGCTGCCATATCCACCGTTTCGAGCGATCCCGTTTCGTCCAATACCATTCTTTTTCTCATGCCCCTGTGAGGTAGCAGGTCGTTGTGCCCCCACAACGCAGTTTTCCGTATGCGCTCTGCTACGCAGTATCGTTCAAAATCGGTTGGCAGTGTGGCACAATCAAGGCGCATGCCCGGTCCGTCCCATTCCAAGCCACCCCTCGTCGCCGCCGATCTCGATCGGCTGGCGCTGCGCTATGTCGAGCGTTTCGCCACCACGCGTGCGCGCCTCGCCGCCTACCTCACCCGTAAGCTGCGCGAGCGCGGATGGGAAGGGGAGGGCCCGCCCGATCCGATGGCGGTGGCCGAACGGATGGCGACACGCGGCTATGTCGACGATCGCAGCTTCGCGGAGGCGCGGGTGCGCTCCATGGGGCGGCGCGGACTGGGGGGGCGCCGGGTAGAGATGGCGCTGCGCCACGACGGCATTGATGCCGAGGACAGCGCCGATCTCGCCGAGGCGATCGAGGCCGACGCCTTCCGCAATGCGATCATTTTTGCTCGTCGCCGCCGATTCGGACCTTTCGCTGCGACCCCTGCGGATCGTGATCTTCGCAAAAAGCAAGTCGCTGCATTTTTACGGGCGGGCCATCCGCCTGAGATTGTGCATAGAATATTGCAGATGGCGCCGGGGGAGGAGCCGGAGGACCTGCCCGGGGCGGGACATTCCTGATCGCACAAAGCGATTCCCCTCCCCGCTAATGCTGTGTTAATGTTACGGGTGTGGGGGTAACGATAATGCGTGCTGAACAACAGCTAGCGTCTGAACACTATCCGGAGGCATCCGAAGGCGAAGTTCGGTTCGGGGGCGATACCGAGATGGACGAACGGGTCTATCGCGGCGTCATCAAATGGTTCGATGTGACGCGCGGCTTCGGTTTTCTGGTCGCGGACGATCCCAGCGTCGGCGACATCCTGATCCATTTCTCGGTTCTCCAGGACCATGGCCGGCGCAGCGTGCCGGAAGGCGCGCGGATCGAATGCGTGGCGGTGCAGCGGCAGCGGGGGCTGCAGGCGAAGACCATCCTTTCCATCGACCTCAGCACCGCAGTCGAGCCGGTCAAGCGCCCGACCGAGCGGGTGGAGCGCCTCAAACTGATCGGCGAGGCCGGGCCGTTCGAGCCGGTGTCGGTGAAGTGGTTCAATCGGCTGAAGGGCTATGGCTTCCTCGTCCGCGCGAGCGACACCGCCGACATCTTCGTCCACATGGAAACGCTGCGCCGCGCCGGCGTCGAGGAAGTCGAGCCTGGCCAGCCGCTGCGCGCCCGCATCGTCGATGGCGAGAAGGGCCCGCTCGCGGTCGCGGTCGAAAGACCGCTCTGAGCCGCTGAGGGGAGTTGCCGAGCGCTGCGCTTGGCGGTATCGGGCAGAGCCATGGGACTTCCTTTTCCGATCTTCACCTGGTGGAACGGCGCCACGTTTGGCACTCGCATGGGACTGCGCGGCAAGAAGCGCGTCGGCGAGGATTCGCTCGGTAACCTCTATTTCGAGGGCGGGCGCGATCCCAACGGCATTCCGCGCCGCTGGGTGATCTATAAGGGGTCCAACGACGCCAGCCGCATTCCGCCGGAATGGTTCAGCTGGCTGTCGCACCAGATCGACGGCACGCCCGATGAGTCGCTGCCGCCTGTCCGCGCCTGGGAAAAGCCCGCCGAGCCGAATCACACCGGCACCGAACTCGCCTATCGCCCGCCGGGTGCGCTCGAAAAGGGTGCCCGCCGGGTCAAGGCCACCGGCGATTACGAGGCCTGGACCCCCGACGCATGAAGGCTGCGGCGGCGCTGCTCGCGCTCGCGCTGGCCGGATGTTCGGGTAGCGGAAGCGGCAACGGTGCTGCCGGCGGCGACAATGCCGGCGACGAGCTGGTGATTACCGGCGGCGGCGACGCGCAGGGTGTCGATACCGTTTCGACCGGGCCCGACAATGCCGTCGTCGAGGCCGCGGCAACGCCGATGCGCGAGCGCGTCGCGGTGCTGGGCGTGCTCAACAAGCGCAACGGCGTCGAGCGCGAGATCACGCTCAAGCCCGGCCAGGCCGCCCGCATCGACGGGCAGGTGACCGTCCGCCTGCGCGCCTGCGAGCGCACCGCCCCCTGGGAGCAGGACCGGCTGACCGGCGCCTTCGTGCAGATGGACGTGCGCCGCGAGGACCAGCGCTGGCACCGCGTCTTCTCCGGCTGGCTCTACAAGGAGCAGCCGGCGCTCAACGTCGTCCAGAACCCGATCTACGACGTGTGGCCCAAGAGCTGCGCGATGACCTTCCGCGAGAGCGGCGCGGACACGGTGCCGGCCTCGTCGCCCGGTGCATCGAGCGCGAAGAGGTCGCCAGAGGCCGAGGGCGGCAACGACACCGCGCCGGTCGAATCGCCGAGCGCCGCGCCCAGCAACGCGACATAATCGTCCCGCGGGATCTCGATCGCGCCGAGCGAGGCGAGGTGATCGGTGATGAACTGGCAATCGAGCAGGCGGAACCCGCCGGCCTGCAGCCGCGCGACGAGATGGGTCAGCGCTACCTTCGACGCATCGCGCACCCGGGTGACCATCGATTCGCCGAAAAATGCGCGGCCGAGCGCCAGGCCGTAGAGCCCACCGGCGAGCTGGTCGCCCTCCCAGCATTCGATCGAATGCGCATAGCCTAGCCGGTGGAGTTCGATGAAGGCACGTTCGATCGCGCCGTTGATCCAGGTCTCCGGCCGGTCCTGGGCGCTTTCGGCGCACAGGCGGATCATGCCGGCGAAATCGCGGTCGACCGTCACCGTGAAGCGGTCCGACAGCACCACCTTGCGCAGCGAGCGCGACAGATGGAAGCCATCGAGCGGCAGTACCCCGCGCAGCTTGGGTTCGACCCAATAGACCGATCCGGCGTCGCGGGCATCGGCCATCGGGAACACGCCCATGGCATAGGCGCGCAGCACCAGCGCGGGATCGAGTTCCTTGGGGGGCGAGCGGCGGTGGACCATGGTCAGCGAACGCTTGTGGCCAAGCTTCGTTCGATCGCCTGCCACACGTCGTTGAACGCCTTGGCGGCGGCGCTGCGCGGGGCGAAGGCGCCCACCGGCGCGCGCTGCACCGCGACGGATTCAATCACGCTCGCCATCGGAATCACCGGCCAGTCGGGCTGGCGCGCCAGCGCTTCGGCATGGAGCTTGCGGCGGCGGTCGACCATCGCGTGCACCGGCATCAGCGGCACCTTGGCGCCGCGCTGGGCGAGGTGCGCCGCGACCTCCTGAAAGGCGCGCTGCGAGAGCGGGGAGGGCACCACCGGCACCACGATCAGATCGGCGGCGCGCATCACCTGCTCGCTCGTCTCGGTAAGGCCGGGCGGGCAGTCGAGCAGGATGCGGTCGAAGTCCGCGGTCAGGTCCTCGAGCAGCTTGCTCAGCCGCTTCTTCTTGTCGAGCGCGTGGAACAGGTGGTCGAGCTGGCGCAGCGAGGTGTCGGCGGGCAGCAGCGCGAGGCGATCGATTTCGGTCGCGCGGAGCAGCTTGGCGGCGGCGACGTCCTTGGAGAAGATCGCCTGTGCCTGGTGGCGCCCGGCCGCGTCCCCGCCAAGCAGGAAGGTGGCGGCCGCCTGCGGATCGAGGTCCCAGAGCAGGGTGCGGCGGGCGGAGCGGATGGCGGAGGCCCAGGCCAGGTTGACCGTCAGCGTCGTTTTCCCGACGCCGCCCTTCAGGCTGTACACTGCGATCGTTGCCACGCGCTACCTCCGGGCCCTAGCTGGCATGAAAAAAGCCCGGCGGAAATAGCCGCCGGGCCTTGTTTTCGGGGAGGAGGTGCAGGCTCAGGCCTTGCAGGTGTGGACCGAACCGTCGGCGAGGGTGATCTTGGCCGCCTTGGCGTTGCCGTCGATCTTGTAGCCGCCGTCCGCGGTGAAGGGCTTGCCGGCTTCCGGCGCGCGCAGCAGGACCGACTTCATCGAGTCCTTCTTCTCGCGCAGCGAGGCCATCTTGCCTTCCTTGAAGAAGTCCACGAACAGCAGGGTGTTGCCCGGCTGGCAGCGGAAGCTCACCGAGCTTTCGATCGTCGGCGGCGTTTCGACCGGCGCGGCGTTCGCAAGCTGCGAAGCCATGGGATCCGGCGCGCGGCTGTCGACCACTTCGGGCTTGTTGTTGCAAGCGGCGAGCGAAAGCAGTGCCGCGGCGGAGAGTGCGATCGGGGAGGGGTTTTTCATAGCGTAGGTTGCTTTTCCTTAGGTGCTAATCATCGTCAAGTGAAAAGGGGTGATAGAGTCACACGAAATGGTGCGCCGCAACGAAACAGACGCATGATTGCGCGGTATCGGACATCGTCGACAGTCGTGGAGGTTGCAGAGGGGATCGGAAAGGGGACGTTTACCGTGCTTGACCCGCCGCCTTCGACTGCGCAGGGAGAAGGACCGAGGAGAGGATGCCGATGACGCCGAGGATCTGCTGGAAGCGGGGCTGGACCCTGATGCCGCTGGCGCTGCTCGCGGCCTGTGGCGGCACGCCCACCGAGAATGCCGCCGAGGACCCCGCCAATGCCGCGGTGCAGCCCGGCCCGATGCTGGGCGGCGTCGACCTGTCGACCCCGCTGCAGATCCGCCCGCTGGAGGGCCGCGACTGGGCGCTCGACCTCGCCCCCGGCCGCATCCAGTTCCAGCAGGAGGGGGCGAAGGAGATGCCCTTCTACCCGGTCTCGCCGCGGCTGGCGCAAGGGATCGCGACCTATCCCACCCAGACCCCCGACGGCGCCCCGGTGACGATCACGCTGCGCCCGGGGCCCTGCGCCGAGGGCGCGGCGCTGGCGGCCGAGGTGCGGATCGGGGCGCAGCTGCTGAAGGGCTGCGCGCACAAGATGCACATCGATGACGTCCGCCGCGAGATGTACAACGAAGCGCTGGCGGTGCCGTACGAGGCGGGGATCAACAGCAGCGCGGAGTAGCGGTGCTCGCCGTCGCAACGAAACTTGCTCCCGGACCGGGTCAGTTAATTAGAATGGCTGCCAACCCGAAAACCACAATGCCGAGGACAAGTGTGGAGGCAGGTATGGCGATATACAGATAAGTCGCCTGGGAGGAACGCGGAGGCGTGTCGATCGGGAGCCCCGCTTGCGCCTGCGTTAGGGTTTTCAGCAAAGCTTGCGCCTCTATCGTATATTCCTCTGCCGCGATCACCAAGTCGCGGCCGCCGACGACAGGCACCACGACGGACCGGGCCGCGCTTCTACCACTAAGTCTCTGTACGGACGGCGTCCCTAATCTTGTCCATGGAATGGTGCGCGTCCTGCCAGCGACGGTCATGCGAAGGGCGCTTGAGGCAAGGATGAGGACATCGGGCGTCGCCATTCGCCTCAGCGTAAGCAGTTCGAGCCAGATGAGTGAGGCCAAGACCGTCAGTATCAGCGCGGACCCGCTGATCAAGGTCAGCGTCGGGCCCTCGCGGATAATAGCGAACGGGAGCCCAGCTCCCACAAATCCGAGGGGAAGAATGAAGGCCGGTAAGACAATTGCTTGAGGAGCAAGCTTCCATCGGCTTCCGACCAAAGTGACAATTGGCACCGAGGAGACCATTACGACTGCTTGTCACCGTTTGATTACAAAGCGGTTAGCAGACGCCGCGCGTGTCTGGTGCAAACGATCGAAGCGTCGCCGACTGCTCACGAACGCAGCTGGCATTTTGGGGCGTCGATCCATCAGCTGCTCCGACCGAGCCGGTGGAGCAGGACCCGGTAGAGCGCGGCGACCCCCGCGCCGATCAGCGCGAAGGTAAGGAGCTGGAGCAGGGTGGTGCCTTGCAGCTGCGGGCTCGCCAGGGGCGCCAGCAGGATTCCCGTGGCTGCGCCCGCGACCAGGCAGATCCAGCCGGCAGCGACCGTCCGCCTACGCGTTACCGGCCAGAGCAGCGAGAAGACGATGGCCGCGCTCGGTAGCGTGATCGCGAAGGTGCTGAGCCAGCACAGCATGGCCAGCATCGCCAGCCAGGTCGGTCCCGGCGACCGGACGCCGGCGTGGATGCCCAGCATCGTCGTCCACAGCACTTCGAACAGCGTCGCGCCGAGCATCGCCGCGGCCAGCACGGCAAGCGCGTGATGGGTGAAGCGGCGCGGCGGAGCATTCCCGGTCATGCTCCCTTGCTAGGCGCCTCGGCTTAACAAGGCGTTGTCGGCGCCGCCGCGCAGGCCGCTGCCGGCTCCCGAAAGGACCGGCAGCGCGCGCCTCAATCCTTGAACGGCTTCAGCGTCACGATCGTCCCGTCCGGACGGAAGGTCAGCTCCGTGATCTTGGCCGAGCGGAGGTGGTTCTTATTGGTCAGCTGGGTGTCGTGGTACGCCAGATACCATTTGCCCTGATACTCGAACACCGAGCCATGGCTGGTCCAGCCCTGCACCGGATCGAGGATGCGTCCGGTATACTTGAACGGGCCATAGGGGCTGCTGCCGATCGCATAGGCGAGGAAGTGCGTGTCCCCGGTCGAGTACATATAGTAATATTTGCCGCCGCGCTTGAACATCCAGGCGGCCTCGAAGAAGCGGCGGTCATGGTCGCCGCCGAGCACGGGCTTGCCCTTTTCGTCGAGGATCACCGCGTCGCGGAGCGGCTCGGCGAGGCTCTTCATGTCGGGCGCCAGGCGCGCGACCTTGCCGGAAAGGGCGGGCTGGTCGTCCTTCTTCAGATCGGTGTCGCCGGCATTGGGATCGTACTTGCCCGTCGCCCAGCGCTGGAGCTGGCCGCCCCAGATGCCGCCGAGATAGAGATAGCTCTGGCCGTCGTCGTCGGTGAAGACGGCCGGGTCCATCGAATAGCTGCCCTGGATCGGCTGCGGCTCGGCCTTGAACGGGCCGACCGGCGACGTGGACGTGGCGACGCCGATGCGGAACACGCCCTGCTTATCCTTGGCGGGGAAATAGAGATAATAGGTGCCGTTCTTGAACGCCGCGTCGGGCGCCCAGGCCTTTTCGGAGGCCCAGGGGACCTGCTTCAGGTCGAGCGCGACGGGGTTCACCGTCACCGGACCGCCCGGGCGGTCCATGCTAAGCACCTGATAGTCGTGCATCGCGTACTGGCTGCCGAGATCGTCATCGGGGATGCCCATGTCGACGTCATGGCTGGGATAGATATAGATCTTGCCGTTGAAGACGTGCGCCGAAGGATCGGCGAAATAGAGGTCCTTGACCAGCGGCTGGGCGAGGTAGCGCTTGCCGTCCGGGCTGCGGGCCTCGTCCGAGGCGTTGGCCGTGGCGGCGCCGTTCGCCGCGGTCTCGTTCTGCGGGGCCTTGCCGCCCGAGCAGCCGGCCAGCAGCGCAATGGCGGCCGCAGCCGTCGAAAATGTCAGCGAAAGACGCAACAGCCTATCCTCTCGTCCTGATGTGCAGCTCGTGCTGCTATCGCGATAGCGCTACCATTCGAGCATCGCCTGCATCAAGGGGTTTGGCGTCGACGATGTGGAAGGGACTGGTCAGGCGTAGGCCTGGGCATCGTCTGCGGCAGGGATGGTGAAGGCGAAGGTCGCGCCCCCGCCGGGCGTCTGCTCCGCCCAGATCCGCCCGCCATGGCCCTCGATCAGATGGTGCGAGATGGCGAGGCCGAGGCCTAGGCCCCCCCCGCTATGGTGGCCGCCCTTGCCCAGGCCTGGCTGGAACAACATGTGCCGTTGCTCGATCGGCACGCCGGGGCCGTTGTCGATGACCCGGATGGTGACTTCGGCCGGGTCGTGTCGCTCGGCGGTGATGTGGATCGCGGCATCCGCATGCTGCTGGCAGGCCTCGCCGGCGTTGCGCAGCAGGTTGGCGAGGACCTGGACGATCTGGACATTGTCGAAGCGGCCGCGACCGGCCTCGGACGCAACCCGGATCGTCACCGGCGGCAGCAGCATCGGCGCGGCAGCGCGAACGAGGTTGAGCGCTTCCTCGATGCTGGTGGTCACCGGGCGGTTCTCGAGCACGAGATCGTTCTGGCGGACCATGCGGCGGATGCGGCGGATGATCTCGCCGGCGCGCTGAAGCTGCTGCTCGGCGGCGGCGGTGAGGTCGCGGGTGCGCTCGTCACTCGCTGGCGACAGGCGGAGTGCTGCCATATAGTTGGCGGCGGCGGACAGCGGCTGGTTGAGCTCGTGCGCCACCGTCGCCGCGATCGAGCCGAGCGCGCTTGCGCGGGTGAGTTCGAGCATCTGGCGCTCGATCGTAACCCGTTCGGCGAGCATCCGGTCGCGCTCCTGCAACCGCGCGCGCAGTTCCTGGTCAACGCCGATACGGTGCTTGGCCAGCGTGACATAGCTAGCCAGCGTCTGGAGGAACTGGATCTCGGCGTCGGTGAAGGTGGCGCGTCCCCGCCGCCCGAAGGCCAGCGTGCCGAGCAGCACGTTGTTGTGGAGCAGCGGCATGCAGAAACAGGCATCGAGCCCCATGCCCTTTGCATAGGCGAGCCGCGGATCGTCCGATTGCTGGATGTCGCGGGCGATCATCGGCGTCAGGCTCTCCGCCACCCCGCCGCAGATCGCGATGCCGATCGGGACATGGCTCCAGTCGGTCACCTGCTCGGGGGTGATGCCGGCCCAGGCATCGAGATCCAGGCCGTTGCCGTCGAATGCATAGTGGAAGAACACGTCGAGCTCGACCTCGCTGCGGATCAGCCCGAAGATGCGATCGAGCGCCGGGGCGAGATCCACGGCCTGGAGCAGGTCGCTGGCGCTCACCGCGAGTAGCTCGAGGAAACGATAGGAGGGGGCATCCTCCGCCGTGTCGGTGGCCGGGCCGCTGGAGCGGAAAAGGGCACTGCGGCGGTTCAGCATGATGGTGCGACAGGGCTATGCCTCGGCCTGTGAGGCGGCCATTCCGTATTGCTACTGACTATCAGTCTATTGCGAGACAGTCGCGCGCGGCGATGCTATTGCTAAGCGTTCGCAGAGTGCGGCGGCTGCGAAAAGGCCGACAATGCAGCCCAGGCCGGCGCCTTGGCCGCAAGGCCCACGGTATGGAGCGGGCTCGACGAAGGCAAGCCCAGGATCGTGTAGCGCGCGGCCACTGTCCCAAGCTGCCGCAGCCCGTGTCGCTGCGCGGTGCCGCCGTTGAACGCGATCGCGCGGAGATCGGGCAGGGTAGCGGCGAGCGCGGCGATGTCGTGCGCCTCGATGTCGCGCAAGGCCGCATCGGTGCTGCCCGGACGAGTCGCGCTGGCGACGACGTCCCACAGTCCGATCCGTGCGGCGCGCAGCGCGTCGAGCCGCTCGGGATAGGCGAGCGACACCAGATCGCGACCGGCCGCGGGGGAGATCAACTGCCAGAACTGGTTCTGCGGATGCGCATAGTAGCGTGCCGCCGCCAGCGAGCGCTCGCCGGGCAGCGAACCAAGGACGAGCAGCCGCGTGTCGGGCGCCACGACGGGCGGAAAGCTGTGCTTGCGCTCGATCATGCGGCAGGAGCGTCGAGGCCCAGCGCAAGGCGGCGTTCCTCGCGTGCCGCGACCAGCAACGCGCGGATCGCTGGCGCGTCCACCTCTTCCGGCGCCGTGAGCGGGACGTGGCGCATCGACTTGCCGGTGCCGCGGAGCAGGCCCGCCAAGTCGGGCAGGTCGGCGCCGCGGTAGAAAGCCAGGTTCACATGGTCGCGATAGGGGAGCGCGCAGGCATAGGCATCGGACATCTTTTTGGGTCCCCAGCCCCAGCTCACCGCGCGGTCACCGGGACGGGACACTTCGAAGAGACCCGGGTGGAGATCGAACGCCAGCGCCCGCAGTGCCCGCAGCAGGGCGTCGTGCCGGGGCGCGAGCGCGACGATCTGGTCGAAGGTGCCGATGGCCTCTGCCATGCCCGATCGATAGGCCGCGGCGGCGCCGCGTCAAGCGTCCGGATCGCCCGGGCCGTCGGGGCCGCCGTCGAGATCGCCGACGCATTGCAGCTCGGGCTCGGTCTTTGCCTGACGCGCCAGATCGCGTGACAGACCGGTGATGCCTGGGATCAGCGTGTCGGGCGCCAGGTCATAGCCCTGGATGAGGCGGACTGCCCAGGCATAATGGCGCGCGCCGGCCTCGCAGCTGTCGCTGCCGCCGTCGCTTACGCCCCACACCTTGCGCCAGCGATCCGTGCCCCTCTGCTCGAGCAGCGCCTCGAAGTCACCGACCTCGCCGCTGCCCTGGACATAGGCGAGCGCACGCTGGCCCTGATGGAAAACCTTGAAGGTGCGGAAGGTGAAGCGCGCCTCGGGCCGATCGTCGCCGTGGTGGAGCACTTTCACGATCGCGCTGCGCTCGGCGCTGCCGGGCGGCGGCGTGTAAAGGCCGGGCGCGGCGGCAGTCAGCAGCAGGGCGAGGGCGGGCAGGGCCAGGGTGCACGAGCGAATCATGGGCCGGCCTTTAGCAGCAATCCCGCGACGGATGTGCAAACGATGCCCTCCCAGCTTCACCGTATTTCGCGCACCGCATGGCTTCACTTTCAAGAAAAAGCTTCGTGATTTCCGTGTCTTTCGCGCAATTGTTGTCGCGGGCGACAGTGCTTCTCCGCAATGGCGAAGCCGGCCCTAGGATGAGGGGAAATGACATGCGCACGGCATTAATGGCGGCGGCACTCGGCCTGTTGATGGTTGGCAGTACCGCGCAGGCCGCACCGATCCTCTACAGCTTCTCCGGGCAGATCAGTGGTACGCTGAACGGGCAGGCCTTCAGCTTGAGCGACTATGTCCTGTCGCTCGCGACCGATACCGACACCGTGTTCCAGCCGCGGCCCGGCTTCCGGCCCAGCCTGTACAATTCGGGGCCGGCGACGCTGTCCTTCACCATCAACGGCGTCTCGGGGACCTTCGCGACCCAGTTCAACGCGTTCAGCGTGACGCTGGGCAGCGGTCCCAGCCAGCGCGCACTGGTCGGCTTCACCGAGGCCGAGCAGTTCGGCAACGACCTGATCGACGTGCGCGATTCCGGGCTGTTGGGCTATGATCTGAAGACCGGCATCACCTCCGCGTCGAACCTGCCGATCGACTTCCTCAATTTCGGCACGGCGTTCCAGACCAGTGCCGGCACGCTGATCTTCTCGAACGATGACGACGCCTCGGCGCGGTTCAGCGCCACATTATCGGCGGTGCCGGAGCCGGCCAGCTGGGCGATGCTGGTCCTCGGGTTCGGCATGCTGGGCGCGGCGCTCCGACACCGGACGCAGGTTCGCGTCCGCTTCGCTTGATCGCATAGCGGGCCGGGGCAGCGATGCGCCGGCCCTTCCCGCGATCATCGAAAGCGTTTATGCTCGCGCTATGGCCCGCACGATCACCCGCTATCGGGATTTCTGGCCCCATTATCTGCGCGAGCACGCCAAGCCCGCGACGCGCAGGCTGCATTATATCGGCACCGCGCTGACCTTCGTGGCCCTCGCCGCCGGGCTGGCGCTCAACACCTGGTGGCTGATCGCCATCCCGCTGGCCGGGTACGGCTTTGCCTGGGGCGCGCATTTTGGGGTCGAGCGTAACCGGCCGGCGACCTTCACCTATCCGCTCTGGTCGCTCGCCTCCGATTACCGGATGTTCTTCCTGTGGATCGGCGGGCGGCTGGGGCCGCATCTGAAGCAGGCCGGCGTCGCGCAATAGATAGCGTTGCTTGCGCGGGGGCCGGGCGCCCCCCTATCTAGCGGCCATGCACGTTTCCCAGAACACGCTCGCGCTGATCGGCAATACCCCGCTCGTCCGCCTGAACGGCCCCAGCAATGAGACCGGCTGCGACATCTTCGCCAAGTGCGAATTCGCCAATCCCGGCGCCTCGGTGAAGGACCGCGCCGCGCTCTACATCGTCAACGATGCCGAAGAGCGCGGGCTGCTCGCGCCCGGCGGCACGATCGTCGAGGGGACGGCGGGCAATACCGGTATCGGGCTGGCGCTGGTCGCCAATGCCAAGGGCTATCGCACGATCATCGTGATGCCCGAAACCCAGTCGCGCGAGAAGATGGACACGCTGCGCGCGCTGGGCGCCGAGCTGGTGCTGGTACCGGCGGCGCCCTATTCGAATCCCGGCCATTTCGTCCACACCAGCCGCCGCATTGCCGAGGAGACGCCGAACGCGATCTGGGCCAACCAGTTCGACAATACCGCCAACCGCAAAGCCCATATCTACGGTACGGCGGAGGAGATCTGGACGCAGATGGACGGCCGGATCGACGGCTTCACCTGCGCGGCGGGCACCGGCGGCACCATCGCCGGTGTGGGGCTCGGGCTGAAGGCCAAGGACGACAACGTCACCATCGCGCTCAGCGACCCGCATGGCGCGGCGCTCTACGAATATTATGCCTGTGGCGAGCTGCGCAGCGAAGGCTCGTCGGTTGCCGAGGGCATCGGCCAGGGGCGGATCACCGGCAATCTGGAAGGCGCGCCGATCGACACCCAGTTCCGCATCTCCGACGAAGAAGGCATGGTGTGGGTGCGCCGCTTGCTGAAGGAGGAAGGGCTGTGCCTCGGCCTGTCCTCGGGCATCAACGTCGCCGGCGCGGTGCGGCTCGCCCGGGCGCTGGGGCCGGGCAAGCGCGTCGCCACGATCCTGTGCGACACCGGCTTCCGCTACCTCTCGACGCTCTACAACGACGAATGGCTGGCGGCGAAGGGGCTCGCGGCGCCGGCCGCATGAGCCCCGCGCGGCGGCACCGCTCGACAAGCGCCCGCGGGCGCGTTACATTTATGCCACAGTCATGAAACTCGGCCCACCCCAGGATCACGCCCAGGCCATGCAGCGCATCCGCGTTGGCATGACCGGACTCGCGGTCGTCATCCTGCTGATGATGCTTGCCTTCGCGTTCTTCTCCTCGGTGAACCGCGAGGCGCCGGTGAGTGCGGCGGGTGCCTCCAACGCGTCGGTCGTCGCCAATCTGACCGGGGTCGACAATGTCGCCGCCGATCGCACCCGCGACGAACCGCTTGCCGAACTCGGCGTCGCGCCGAGCACCGACGATCCCGCGGCCGCGGCACAGGCGCGCGAACAGGCCCACCGCCAGGACGCCGCCGCGGGCAAATAAGCCGCGGGACTCGGGCGCCGCCGGGGAGGTGCCCCCACCGGATTCGCCGCACGGGGATCGCCGGGGAAATCGCCCCACTTTTTGGGGGAAGGGTGGGTCGACAGACCTCCGGACTTTCGATGAAGTTGTAAAAATGCCGCAGTTTCCGTTGTTTGCGGGAGCTGCATGTCAGTTTCGGCTCGGTTGAACTTGGTTCCCGGTGCCGGGGGCGATTTCCTGCGCATTAAGCATTTTTCCGGACCAGGGTCGCGTACCTCAGGGGTAAAGCATGAACAAAAAGGGACATTATCGCGAAAAGCGGTCAGCGGTGGCGATCAGTGGCTGAAATTCCCGTGCTGTCCCCATCTGTCCCGTTGTCTCCCGCCCTATAATGTGATTAAAAGGGCACACTAAAGGGGGGCACGAACCCTTTTTCCCGAACAGCACCAGCAGGAGCACGATTTCGCGTGATTCCGGCGGCGGGAGAGTCGTGCCCGGCTTGGGGTTTGGCGTGGCGGACAGGGAGCTCTTCGAAGGATTTGCGCTCCAGGCGGTCGACCAGAAGGGTCGCGTCGCCATACCCGCAGACCTGCGCGCTGCCGCCGAGCGCAATTCGGACGTCCGCCAGATCGTCGTCGGCGTGCATGCGGAGGATCCGTGCCTCTCCGCGCACGATACCGGCTGGTCGCGGACTAAGTATGAACGCATCGACAAGCTGGACCAGCAGGCGCTCGATCGTGGCGAGCAGCCCAGCGTGCGCCCCAAGCGCCGCGCTTTCGGCATGGTCGAAAAGGCGCCCTACGACGACAGCGGGCGGTTCGTGCTGCCGCCCTTCTTCCGCGCCAAGGCCAAGATCCAGAAATGGGCCTTCTTCGTCGGCAGCGGCGACACGTTCGACATCTGGGCGCCCGACGAACTGCTCGCGAGCGAGACCGCCGATCCCGAACTCAAGGAAATCTGCCTGTACCTGATGCAGCAAAAGGGGGCGATGTGACCGACGCGCCCCACATCCCCGTGCTGCTCGATGAAGTGCTGGACGCGCTCGCCATTGCGCCCGGCGAAACCCATGTCGACGGTACTTTCGGTGCCGGCGGCTATACGCGCGCCATGCTCGGTGCCGGTGCGAAGGTTGCGGCGTTCGACCGCGATCCGACGGCGATCGCCAATGGCGCGCGGCTGGTCGCGGAAAGCGACGGCAAGCTGACCCTCATCCATGCCCCGTTCAGCAGCATGGCGCAGGAACTGGAGGCTCGCGGGCTGGCGCCGGTGGACGGCGTCGTGCTCGATATCGGCGTTTCCTCGATGCAGCTCGACCAGGCCGAGCGCGGCTTCTCGTTCCAGCAGGACGGGCCACTCGACATGCGCATGGCGGGGGAGGGGATGAGCGCGGCCGATTGGCTCAACAGCGCCGACGAGGGCGAGATCGCCGATGTGCTGTTCCACTATGGCGAGGAACCGCGCGCGCGCCGCGTGGCGAAGTTCATCGTCGAGGCCCGGCCGCTGACCCGTACCTCGGAGCTGGCGGCGGTGGTGCGCCGCGCGCTCGGCCATCGCCCGCACGACAAGAAGGATCCCGCGACGCGGACCTTCCAGGCGGTGCGCATCCACATCAATCGCGAGCTCGACGAGTTGACCGACGTGCTGGTCGCTGCCGAGCGCGTGCTCAAGCCCGGCGGCCGGCTGGTGGTGGTGACCTTCCACAGCCTCGAGGACCGGCTGGTCAAGCGCTTCTTCCGTGAACGCAGCGGCAGCACGCCGGCGGGTTCGCGGCATCGCCCGGCGGTGGGTCCGCGGGCGGAACCGAGTTTTGAAACGCCCGCCAAGGCCGTGCGCCCTGGCGAGGCGGAGTTGGTGCGTAACCCACGCGCCCGATCGGCCACGCTGCGCGCCGCGCGGCGGACCGAGGCGGCGCCGTGGTCCGGTGAGGATAAGGTGTGATGGCTGTGTATGGCTTCAGGGGGCTTGGCTGGTTCCTGTGCGGCGTCATCGTTGCGCCGACCTGCTATATGGTGACGTCGCACGGCGCGGCGGAACGGGCGAAGTTGCGCGCGATGGACTCCGCCATCGTCCAGGCGCACAAGGACATCCGTGGCCTCGAAACCGAATTCGACACCCGCGCCAACATGGCCCAGATCGAGCGTTGGAACGGCGACGTGCTCGCGATGAACGCACCGCAGCCGCAGCAGTACCTGGCCAGCGCCAGCGGGCTGGCCGCGCTCGATCAGCCTGCCCAGGCAGCGTCCGGCGACGCCAAGGTGGAGACCGCCGCGCTCGTGATCCCGACTGGCCAGCGCCCGGTGGAAACGGCAGCGGCCGCCCAGCCGGTGGCGACGGCTGCGGCCGTGCCGGTCAAGGCGGTGGCATCCAAGCCGGTGGCGACGGCTTCGGCTGCGCCGGTCAAGGCTGTTGCGGCCAAGCCGGTGGCGACGGCTTCGGCGGCGCCGGTCAAGGCCGCGCCGGTCAAGTCGACCGTCGTGCGCGTGGCGCAGGCCGATACCAAGCCCGTGCAGGATCTCGACCGGCTGATCCGCAAGATCGACAAGTCCCGGCTGGCCCAGCCCGATCGCCCGCTGCTCAGCGCCGCGACGATCAGCGACCTGCGCCGGGTGGCGAAGCGCGAGCAAACGGCGCAGCGATGATCGTCGTCGTCGCCCCTCCCGCGCGTTCGCGGGGTTCGGGCGGGGGGCGCGAGGCGCTCGTCGCGGTGGCGCAGTTGCGCCTGATGATCCTCTCGATCCTGTTCGGGGCGGGCGTGCTGGCGATCCTCGTCAAGCTCGCCTTTCTGGCGTTGTCGGCCGGCCCCGCCAGCCCGCGCGACCTGTCCAACGCGCTGGTCCCGGCGCGCGGCGACATCGTCGATCGCAACGGCACGCCGCTCGCGCGCAGCATCGATGCCTGGACGATCGCGATCCACCCCAACCAGGTGATCGGCGACAAGGCGGCGCTGGCGCAGAAGCTCGCTGAACTGATGCCCGAGCGCAGCGAGCAGCAATATTACGCCCTGCTCAAGGCGGGCGGCGGCTTCGCCTTCCTCAAGCGGCGCGCGCTGCCCGAGCTGGTCAACCAGGTGAATGCGCTGGGCGAGCCGGCGATCGAGTTCCAGCGCGAGACCGACCGGCTCTATCCGCAGTCGGACATGGCCGCGCATGTGCTCGGCTATCTCGACGACAAGGGCCACGGCGTCACCGGGATGGAGAAG
The DNA here is from genome assembly GCF_913774285.1 of uncultured Sphingomonas sp. Lineage (GTDB taxonomy): Bacteria > Pseudomonadota > Alphaproteobacteria > Sphingomonadales > Sphingomonadaceae > Sphingomonas. Next base: position 90,802 of record NZ_CAJYHX010000002.1, read on the forward strand.
GTGCTGGAGGCGCGGCTCACCGATCCGGCGCAGCGCGGCAAGCCGGTGACGTTGTCGCTCGACGCGCGCGTGCAGGCGGCGCTGGAAAGCGAGCTGGGCCGCGCGATGGTGGACCTGCAGGCGCGCGGTGCCGCGGCGGTGGTGCTCGACGTGCACACCGGCGAAGTCGTCGCCATGGCCTCGCTGCCGAGCTTCAACCCGAACCAGCTGGGCGGGCCGCCGCCGCGCAACAACGTGACGCAGAGCGTCTACGAGCTCGGCTCCACCTTCAAGCCGATCGCGGTGGCGGCGGCGATCGATTCGGGCACGATCACCTCGATGTCGCGGCGCTTCGATGCGACCGCGCCGATGAAGGTCGGTCGCTTCACCATTCATGACGACCGCGGTGACGAGCAGTTCCGCTGGCTCAACATCCCGGAAACATTGATCTATTCGTCCAACATCGCGACGGCGCGGATCGCCGACGAGCTGGGCGCGGAGAAGATGCAGGACATGTTCCGCCGCTTCGGCTTCGACCAGCGGCCGAGCATCGAGATCGGTGCGGTTCGCCCGCTCTGGCCCGCGAACTGGGGGCGGATCACGGTGATGACCACCGCCTATGGCCATGGCATCGCGGTGACGCCGCTGCACCTTGCCGCCGCCTATGCCGCGATGGTCAATGGCGGCGTGTGGCACCCGGCGACGCTGATGAAGGTGGACGCCGAGCATCCGGTGCAGGGCCGCCGCGTGCTGCAGGAATCGACCAGCTACCGCATGCGCCAGCTGCTGCGGCTGATCGTGCTCAAGGGCACCGGCCGCAAGGGCGACGCGCCGGGCTATCGCGTTGCGGGCAAGACCGGCACGGCGGAGGCGGCGAGCGAGGGCGGCTACGACCATCACCGCAACGTCTCGACCTTCGCGGTGACTTTCCCCGTCGATGCGCCGCGCTATGTGGTGGTCGCCATGCTCGACTCGCCCAAGGCCAATGCCAATACGCCGCGCACCACCGCGGCCTGGACCGTCGCGCCGGTCGTCTCGCGCCTGATCGCGCGGACCGGCGCCCTTCTGGGCATCGCGCCCGACAACGCCAAGGACATCGACGAAAGCGAGCTGCTGCCGCTGGTCGATCGCTCCCCGGAGCCGAAAGCGAGCGCCGAATGAAACTGGGTCAACTTCTCGGCACCGCGGATGACGCGGTCGTCACCGGATTCGCGATCGATCATCGCAAGGTGGCGCCGGGCACGATTTTCGGCGCGTTCGAAGGCGCACGCGTGAACGGCGAGGACTTCATCGACGCGGCCGTGCAGGCGGGGGCGATCGCCGTGGTGGCGCGTCCTGAGGCCAAGGTGGCGGGCGCGCTGCACATCGCCGACGCCAATCCGCGGCAGCGTTTCGCGGGGCTCGCGGCGCAGTTCTTCGCGCCGTTCCCGGGGGTGACCGCCGCCGTCACCGGCACCAACGGCAAGACTTCCACCGTGGAGATGACCCGCCAGCTGTGGCGGATGGCGGGCTTTCACGCCGCCTCGATCGGCACGCTGGGGGTGACCACGGCGGACGAGCGCGTCTCGACCGGGCTGACCACGCCGGACATCGTGACGTTCCTGTCCAACGTCGCCGGGCTGGCCCGCGAGGGCGTGACGCATGTTGCCTTCGAGGCCTCGTCGCACGGGCTGTCGCAGTACCGGACCGAGGGGCTGCCGGTGCGCGCGGCGGCGTTCACCAATCTCAGCCGCGACCATCTCGACTATCACGGCGACATGGCGACCTATTTCACCGCCAAGCTGCGGCTCTTCGCCGAGGTGCTGGCCGAGGACGGCACCGCGGTGGTGTGGGCGGACGACCCCCATGCGCCGCAGGTCGAGGACCTGGCCCGGATGCGCGGCAACCGGCTGATCACGGTGGGCGAGCATGGCAAGACGCTGCGGCTCGTGTCGCGCACGCCCTCGCTGCTGGGCCAGACTCTGGAGATCGAGGCGGAAGACAAGCTCCACACCGTGCGCCTGCCGCTGATCGGCGCCTATCAGGCCGCGAACGCGCTGACCGCGGCGGGGCTGGTGATCGCGACCGGCGGCGATGTGGGCGACACGCTGGCCAATTGCGCGCGGCTGCAGCCGGTGCGCGGGCGGCTGGAGCGGGCGGTGATCGCCGCCAATGGCGCACCGGTCTATGTCGACTATGCCCATACGCCGGACGCGCTGGAGGCGGCGATCGCAGCGCTCAAGCCGCACACCGAGGGTCGGCTGATCCTGGTGTTCGGCGCGGGCGGCGATCGCGATCCGGGCAAGCGCGAACTGATGGGGCAGGTGGCCGCTGCGGGTGCAGACGTGGCGATCGTCACCGACGACAATCCGCGCACCGAGGACCCGGCCGAGATCCGCCGCGCGATCCTGAAGGGCGCGCCGGGGGCGACCGAAATCGGCGACCGCCGCGCCGCGATCGGGGCTGCGATCGCAATGGCTGCGCCGCACGACATCGTGCTGGTCGCCGGCAAGGGGCATGAGCAGGGGCAAATTGTCGGCGAGATGGTGCTGCCGTTCGACGACGTCGCTGTGGCGCGGGAGTGCGCGGCGTGAAGGGGCTTCTTCTTAAATCCCCCTCCCGCTTGCGGGAGGGGCTAGGGGAGGGGATGGCCGTTGCGTCTGTCCTGCACTCTTATTTTCAGCCCCTCCCCCGACCCCTCCCGCAAGCGGGAGGGGAGCGATGACTTCGATGCTTTGGACCTCTGAGGAAATCGCTGCCGCTACGCAGGGCACCGCCTCCGCTGATTTCACCGTCTCCGGCGTCGCCTTCGACTCCCGTGAAGTCGGCCCGGGCGACCTGTTCCTCGCGCTTAAGGGCGAGAGCACCGACGGGCATCGCTTCCTCGACCAGGCCTTCGCGCAGGGCGCGGCCGGTGCGGTAGTATCCGATCCAACCGACCATCCGAGCGTTCGCGTCGCCGACACCACCGCCGCGCTGAACGCGCTCGGCGCCGCCTCCCGCAAGCGCTCCTCGGCCAAGATCATCGGCGTCACCGGCTCGGTCGGCAAGACCGGCACCAAGGAGGCGCTGTTCGCCGCGCTCGACCGGATCGACCCGGGCTGCGCGCACCGATCGGTGAAGAGCTACAACAACCATACCGGCGTGCCGCTGAGCCTCGCCCGCATGCCGCGCGAGAGCCGCTACGGCGTGTTCGAGATGGGCATGAACCATGCCGGCGAGCTCGCGCAGCTCACCCGGCTGGTGCGCCCGCACGTGGCGATCGTCACCGCCATTGCCCCCGCACATCTCGGCTTCTTCGACAGCGTGGAAGCCATCGCCGACGCCAAGGGCGAGATCTTCCAGGGCCTCGGCGCGGGCGGCACCGCGATTGTGCCGTTCGACAGCCCCTATCGCGACCGGCTGCTCGACGCGGCGCGGCCCTATGCGACGCGGATCGTCACCTTCGGGCTCGGCGAGGGCGCCGATTATCGCGCTGTCGAGACGATGCGGGCGCGAAGCGGCGGCACTTTCGTGATGGCGCGTTTCGGCGACCGCGAACTCAGCTTCACCATTTCCCAGCCGGGCGAGCATTGGGTGTCCAACGCGATGGCGATCCTCGCCGCGGTCGATGCGGTGGGCGGCGACCTCGAAGTCGCGGGCCTGGCGCTGGCCGAGCTGGGCGGGCTTGCCGGGCGTGGCGCGCGGATGACCGTGCCGGTAGGCGACGGCACCGCGCTCGTCATCGACGAAAGCTACAACGCCAATCCCAGCTCGATGCGCGCGACGCTGAAGGTGCTCGCCGCCGAGGCGGGCCGCAAGATCGCGGTGCTGGGCGAGATGCGCGAGCTGGGCGTGCACGCGGATGCGCTCCACGCCGAACTGGCCGATCCGATCGCTGAGGCCGGGGTGAGCCGTGCCATTTTGGTGGGCGAGGCGATGGCGCCGCTCGCCGCCGCGCTTGAGGGGCGGCTGGATTTCGTCCATGTGGCCGATGCTGCGGCTGCGAAGGCCGCGCTTGAATCGATGCTCGCACCCGGCGACGCGGTTCTCATCAAAGGGTCGAACGGCGTGCGGCTGGCGACGATCGTCGCGGCGCTGGCGGAAAGGCAATCATGCTCTATCTGATCGCGGAGCAGCTGGGCTTCCCCGGCGTTCTCAATCTCTTCCGGTATCTCTCGTTCCGCACCGGCGGGGCGGTGGCGACCGCGTTGCTGCTGGGGCTGCTGATTGGGCCGAAGTTCATCGGCTGGCTGCGGCTGCGCCAGGGCAAGGGGCAGCCGATCCGCACCGACGGGCCGCAGAGCCACCTCGCCAAGCGCGGCACGCCGACGATGGGCGGGCTGATGATCCTGACCAGCCTCACGCTGGCGCTGCTGATCTGGATGGACCTGCGCAACGCCTATGTCTGGGCGTGCATGTTCGTGACGCTCGGCTTCGGCATGATCGGCTTCCTCGACGATTACGACAAGGTGCGGAAACAGAAGACCGCGGGCGTGTCGGGCAAGGTGCGGCTGATCGGCGAGTTCCTGATCGCCGGCGTGGCCAGCGCGATCATCATCTTTTCCGAGGGCAATACCCAGCTTTACGTGCCGTTCCTCAGCTGGGTGCATCCGGATCTCGGCTATTTCTACATCGCCTTCGCGGCGTTCACGATCGTGGCGTTCGGCAATGCGGTGAACCTCACCGACGGGCTCGACGGGCTGGCGACGATGCCGGTGGTGATCGCGGGCATGGCGTTCATGCTGATCGCCTATCTCGCCGGCAACAAGATCTACGCGACCTATCTGGGCATCCCGCACGTGCCCGGCGCGGGCGACCTCGCCATCTTCTGCGGCGCGATGATCGGGGCGGGGCTGGCTTTTCTGTGGTTCAATGCGCCGCCGGCGGCGGTGTTCATGGGCGATACCGGCAGCCTGGCGCTGGGCGGCGCGATCGGCACGATTGCCGTCACGACGCACCATGAGCTGGTGCTAGGCATCATCGGCGGCCTGTTCGTGATGGAAGCGCTGAGCGTCATCATCCAGGTGTTCTTCTTCAAGCGCACCGGCAAGCGGGTGTTCCGCATGGCGCCGATCCACCACCATTTCGAACAGCTCGGCTGGTCCGAGCCGACCGTGGTGATCCGCTTCTGGATCATCGCCTTCGTGCTGGCGCTTGCCGGTCTCGCGACGCTCAAGCTGCGGTGATCACCAGCCCCGCCTGGCGCGGCAAACGCTTCGCGGTGCTCGGGCTCGCACGCTCGGGCGCAGCGACCGTGCGCGCGCTGCTGGCGAGCGGGGCGGGGGTGCTGGCGTGGGATAGCGACGAGGCCAAGCGGCTCCAGATCCTCCCCGGCACGAGGAGGGGGACCACCGCCGAAGGCGGCGGTGGTGGGGGGGCTCCACGAGCGACGTCCCCTGTGGATGACCCCCTCCACCAGCCTGCGGCTGGTCCCCCTCCCCGTGCCGGGGAGGATCTTGCGTTCGCTGATCCACTGGAATCCGATCTTACCGGCTTCGCCGGCATGGTCGTCTCCCCCGGCGTGCCGCTCAACCGCCACCCGATCGCGCCGCATGCACGCGCGGCGGGCGTGCCGCTGATCGGTGATATCGAGCTGTTCGCGCAGGCGCGCGCCGTTCTGCCGGCGCACCGGGTGGTCGGCATCACCGGCACCAACGGCAAGTCGACCACCACCGCTCTCGTCCATCACATCCTGAAGACGGCGGGCGTGCCGACCCTGATGGGCGGCAATATCGGCTTGCCGATCCTGGGACAGGAGCCTCTGCCCGAGGGTGGGGTCTATGTGCTGGAGCTGTCCAGCTATCAGATCGACCTGACGCAGAGCTTGGATTGCGACGTTGCGGTGCTGCTCAACATCACACCCGATCATCTCGACCGTTATGACGGCTTTGCGAGCTATTCTGCGTCCAAGGCGCGGTTGTTTGCGATGCAGTCGGCTGGCCAGGTCGCGGTGGTCGGCACAGGTGACGAAGCCTCGGCCAATATCGCGCAGGGGCTCGCTGGGCGGACCGACGATCTTGTACCGATCGCACCGGACGCGATTGACCAGAGCCACTGGCCCGCGCTGCAAGGTCCGCATAATGCTCAGAATGCGCGGGCGGCGATCGCTGTCGCTCGCGCGCTGGGTATCGGCGAGGATGCGATCGAAGCGGGTCTGTGTACCTACACCAGCTTGCCGCACCGGATGCAGCAAGTCGCGGTCCGGAACGGCGTGGCGTTCGTCAACGACTCCAAGGCGACCAACCCGGAGTCGACCGCCCCCGCACTGGCGGCTTTCCCCCGCGTCCATTGGATCGTCGGCGGCAAGCGCAAGGGCGACGATCTCGACGCCTGCGCCGCGCATCTCACCCATGTCGTCGCGGCCTATACGATCGGCGAGGCCGCCCCGCTGTTCTTCGACCTGTTGAAGGATAAGGTCCCCGTGGTCGAGCAGTCGGGCACGCTGGAAGCAGCCGTTGCCCATGCCGCCGCCGCCG
>NZ_CAJYHX010000003.1 GCF_913774285.1 uncultured Sphingomonas sp.
GATCTGGTGGGGCAGGTGTTCGCGATGTTCGTGCTGACGGTGGCCGCGGGCGAATCCGCGATCGGCCTGGCCATCATCGTCATCTTCTTCCGCGGCCGCGGCTCGATCTCGGTCGACGATCCCAGCCGGATGAAGGGGTAAATTCCGGTGCCTTCGATCCTCTTCATCGTCTTCGTGCCGCTCGTCGCGGCGATCGTCGCCGGCTTCGCCAACAAGTCGTTCGGCGCGACGCTGCCCAAGGTGGTGACCACCGGCGCGCTGTTCGTGTCGTGCGCGCTGTCGTGGCCGGTGTTCATCGGCTTCCTGGCGGGCAGCAGCGAAGCGACCGTCACGCCGGTGCTGCACTTCATGACCTCCGGCACGTTCGACGTGTCGTGGGCGCTGCGCGTCGATGCGCTGACCGCGGTCATGCTGGTGGTCATCACCAGCGTCTCCGCGCTGGTCCACCTCTATAGCTGGGGCTATATGAGCGAGGAGCCGGACCAGCCGCGCTTCTTCGCGTACCTGTCGTTGTTCACCTTCGCGATGCTGATGCTCGTGACCGCGAACAACCTGGTGCAGATGTTCTTCGGCTGGGAAGGCGTGGGTCTCGCGTCGTACCTGCTGATCGGCTTCTGGTTCCGCAAGCCCAGCGCCAATGCCGCCGCGATCAAGGCCTTCGTGGTCAACCGCGTCGGCGACCTCGGCTTCATGCTCGGCATCTTCGGGGTGTTCCTGGTGTTCGGCACCGTCGACATTCCGACGATCCTGGCGGCGGCGCCGAGCCATGCCGGCTCGACGATCGGCTTCCTCGGCCACCGCTTCGACACGATCACCGTGCTCTGCCTGCTGCTGTTCGTCGGCGCGATGGGCAAGTCGGCGCAGCTCGGCCTGCACACCTGGTTGCCGGACGCGATGGAAGGCCCGACCCCGGTGTCGGCGCTGATCCACGCGGCCACCATGGTGACCGCGGGCGTGTTCATGGTCTGCCGCATGTCGCCGCTGTTCGAACAGAGCGCAGTCGCGATGCATGTCGTGATGGTGATCGGCGCGGCGACCTGCTTCTTCGCCGCCACCGTCGGCACGACGCAGACCGACATCAAGCGCGTGATCGCCTATTCGACCTGTTCGCAGCTCGGCTACATGTTCTTCGCAGCGGGCGTCGGCGCGTACGGCGCGGCGATGTTCCACCTGTTCACGCATGCCTTCTTCAAGGCGCTGCTGTTCCTCGGCGCCGGCTCGGTGATCCATGCGATGCACCACGAGCAGGACATGCGTTACTATGGCGGCCTCTGGAAGAAGATCCCGCTGACCTACACGGCGATGATGGCGGGCACGCTTGCGATCACCGGCGTCGGCATCCCCGCGCTGTTCGGCAATCCCGTCGCGTTCGGCTTCGCCGGCTTCCACTCGAAGGACGCGATCATCGAGGCGGCCTTCGCTTCGGGCAACACCGGCGTGTTCTGGGTCGGCGTGGTCGTCGCGCTGCTGACGAGCTTCTACTCGTGGCGCGTGGTGTTCCTGACCTTCCACGGCAAGCCGCGGTGGGCCGCTTCCGAGCACATCCAGCACGCGGTGCACGACGCGCACGGCCATGGCCATCATGACGAGCATGCGCACGACACGCACGGCCATGGCAGCGAGCATGCCAATGCGCCGGCGCAGGAAGATGCGGGCCACACCCCGCACGGCACCCATGCGCTCCACGCGCACGAGGCCGAGGGCACGGCGGGCTATCACCCGCACGAGAGCCCGCTGGTCATGCTGATCCCGCTGATCCTGCTGTCGATCGGCGCAGTGCTGGCCGGCTTCGTCTTCCACGGCGCGTTCATCGAGCCGAGCGCGGGCGAGACCTATTGGCACGGCGCGCTCGCCTTCAACGAGCACCTGATGCACGCGATGCATGAAGTGCCGGTGTGGGTGAAGCTCTCGGCCACGGTGGCGATGCTGCTGGGCCTGGGCACCGCGGTGTTCGCGTATATCGTTTCGCCGGGCTTCCCGGCGGCCTTCGCCGAGCAGGTGCGTCCGCTGTATCTGTTCCTGCTCAACAAGTGGTATTTCGACGAGCTCTACAACCTGCTCTTCGTGCGTCCCGCATTCGCCATCGGGCGGCTGTTCTGGAAGCGCGGCGACGAGCAGACGATCGACCGTTTCGGCCCCAATGGCGCGGCGCGCCTGGTGCAGTTCGGAAGCTTCGGGGCCGTCAAGCTGCAATCGGGGTATCTCTACACCTATGCCTTCGTCATGCTGATCGGGCTCACGGCCGCGCTCACCTGGGTCATTGCGAGGTGATGGAATAATGACCGGCTTTCCGATCCTTTCCGTCCTGCTCGCGGTGCCTGCGGTTGCCGCAGTGCTCTGCCTGTTCGTGGGCGCCCAAGGCGCCCGCTGGACGGCGCTCCTCGCGACGCTCGTCAACCTGGCGCTCGGTGCCTGGCTCTGGACGCAGTTCCAGCATGGCGACGGTGCCCCGCAATGGCAGTTCGTCGAGCATGTCACGCTGTTCAAGATGGGCGGCGTCGAGTTCTCCTGGGCGCTCGGCATCGACGGCTTCGCCTTCCTGCTGATCGAGCTCTCGCTGTTCCTGATGCCGATCTGCATCGGCGCCAGCTGGCTCTCGGTCACCAAGCGCGTGCCCGAATATATGGCGGCGTTCCTCGCCACCGAAGTGCTGATGATCGGCACCTTCGCCGCGCAGGACCTGTTCCTGTTCTACGTCTTCTTCGAAGGCGGCCTGATCCCGATGTACCTGATCATCGGCATCTGGGGCGGCGTGAACCGCATCTACGCGTCGTACAAGTTCTTCCTGTACACGCTGCTCGGCTCGCTGCTGATGCTGATCGCGATGATCGCGATGGTGCTGAGCACCGGCACCACCTCGATCCCGGTACTGATGGCGCACGACTTCCCGGCAAGCTGGCAGACCTGGCTGTGGCTGGCCTTCTTCGCCTCGTTCGCGGTGAAGATGCCGATGTGGCCGGTCCACACCTGGCTTCCCGACGCGCACGTCCAGGCGCCGACCGCAGGCTCGGTCATCCTGGCGGGCGTGCTGCTGAAGCTCGGCGGCTATGGCTTCCTGCGCTTCTCGCTGCCGATGTTCCCGGTTGCGTCGGTGCAGTTCATGGGGCTGGTCTTCGCGCTGTCCTGCGTGGCGGTGGTCTACACCTCGCTCGTGGCACTGGTGCAGAGCGACATGAAGAAGCTGATCGCCTATTCGTCGGTCGCGCACATGGCGATCGTCACCATGGGTCTGTTCGCCTTCAACGCGAACGGCATCGACGGTGCGATGATGGTGATGCTGGGCCACGGCGTGGTCTCGGGCGCGCTCTTCCTGTGCGTCGGCATCATCTATGATCGCCTGCACACCCGCGAGATCGACCGCTACGGCGGCCTGGCGATCAACATGCCGCGCTACGCCGTGCTGTTCCTGCTGTTCACCATGGCCTCGATCGGCCTTCCGGGCACCAGCAACTTCGTCGGCGAATTCTTCAGCCTCGCCGGCGTGTACCAGGTCTCGACCGCAACCGCGCTGATTGGCACGACCGGCATCATCCTTGGCGCCGCCTATATGCTCTACCTGTTCCGTCGGGTGGTGTGGGGCGACCTGACCAAGGACGATGTGAAGGCGATGCCGGATCTCGACGGTCGCGAAGTCGCGATGCTCGTCGCGCTGGCTGCCGTGGTGCTGTGGATGGGTGTGTACCCGACCAGCTTCACCGCACCGATGCGCGCCGACGTCGCGCGGCTGACGCAGCGCCTCGACAGCGCCGCGCACACCGCCTCGATCAGCGACTCCAAGCCCACGCCGGGTTCGCCGCAGGCGGCACCCGCCCATGAAGCCTCCGCGCACGAGGGGGCGCACTGATGTCCTATTCCACGCAACTCCTCATGACGCTGCCCGAGCTGGTGCTCGCGGCTGGTTCGATCGTCCTGATGCTGGTCGCTGCCTTTGGCGGCCAGGCCTCGACCAAGCTGGTGAGCTGGGCCTCGGTGGCGCTGCTCGCCGGTGCCGGCATCGCGCTGGCCGGCCCCGCCTCGACCGGCGGCGTCGCATTCGGTGGCCTGTTCCGCGCGGATGCCTTCGCGACCTTCGCCAAGGTGGTGATCTATGTCGCCGCCGCGGTGTCGATCCTGATCGCGCCGAACTTCTTCCAGCGGACCTCGGGGGAGGATCTGCGTCCGGAATATCCGGTGCTGATCCTGCTCTCCACGGTGGGCATGGGCATGATGGTATCGGCGGGCGATCTGCTGACCCTCTATGTCGGCCTCGAGCTGCAGAGCCTCTCGGCCTATATCCTCGCCAGCTTCATGCGGCGGGACACGCGCTCGGCGGAAGCGGGCCTGAAGTATTTCGTGCTCGGCGCGCTGGCCTCGGGCATCCTGCTCTACGGCATCAGCCTGGTCTATGGCTTCGCCGGCACGACGCTGTTCGGCGGCATCGCCGACGCCTACAGCGCCGGCGCGACGGGCAGCCAGCATACCGGCCTGCTGTTTGGCCTGGTGTTCGTGTTCGCGGGTCTCGCCTTCAAGATCTCGGCAGTGCCGTTCCACATGTGGACGCCGGACGTGTACGAAGGCGCGCCGACCCCGGTCACCGCATACTTCGCCTCGGCGCCCAAGGTGGCGGCGGTGGCGATGGCGGTGCGGGTCGCGGTCGATGCGATGGGCCCGGCGATCCTCGAATGGCGCCAGATCGTGATCTTTGCCTCGCTCGCTTCGATCATCTTCGGTGCGGTGGCGGCGATCGGCCAGACCAACATCAAGCGCCTGCTTGCATATTCGTCGATCAACAATGTCGGCTTCGCGCTGATCGGCCTTGCTGCCGGCGGTGAGGAAGGCGTGGCGAGCGTGCTCGTCTACATGGCGATCTACGTCGTCATGACGATCGGCAGCTTCCTGGTGGTACTGCAGATGCGGGACGAGCAGGGCGAGCAGGTTGAGACCATCGCCAGCCTGTCCGGCATGTCGCGCACGCGGCCGGGCCTGGCGCTGGCGCTGGCGATCTTCATGTTCAGCCTTGCCGGTATCCCGCCGCTGCTCGGCTTCTTCGCCAAGCTGGGCGTGTTCATCGCCGCGATGCACTCGGGCCTGATCGCGTTCGCCACCGTGGGTGCCGCAGCCTCGACCATCGGTGCCTATTACTACCTCAAGATCGTCAAGACGATGTACTTCGACGAGCCGGCGCCGGCCTTTGCCGGTAAGACCAACCTGGTCGAGGGCGGCCTGATCGCGATCAGCGCGGTCGTGATCTCGCCGATCGGCTGGCTGGTGTTCGGTGCACTCGGCACCTGGTCGCTGGTTGCTGCGAAGGCGCTGTTCTGACACCGACGATCCGAACCGTCGCCGAGACGGGATCGACGAACGCCGACATCCTTTCCCTGGCGCTTACGGGCGCCGGGGAAGGGCTGTGGCTACGGGCCGAACGCCAGACCGCCGGCAAGGGCCGGCAGGGGCGCGCCTGGGTTTCGCCTGCGGGCAATCTCTACATTTCGACGTTGGTCCGGGTGCGCCCGACCGATCCCTCGCCGGCGACACTGGCGCTGCTGTCGGCCGTTGCGCTCGAAGAAGCGGTGCGGGCGTTCGGCGTTGCGCCGATGCTCAAATGGCCCAACGATCTGCTGGTGGACGGCGCCAAGCTCTCCGGCATCCTGCTCGAGCGGGCAGGGGATGCGATCGCGGTCGGCATCGGCGTCAACCTCGCCGCGGCGCCCGAGGGGCTCGATCGCGCGGCGACGAGCTTGGCAGCGCTCGGTGTGACCGTTGACCCCGAGATCTTCGCCGAAGTGCTCGCCGAGAGCTTCGGCCGCTGGCTGGAACGCTGGCGGGGCGAGGGTATGTGGCCGGTGCACGAGCGCTGGCTCGCCAAGGCGCATCCCGAGGGCACCGCGCTCACCGCACGGCTCGCCGACGGGTCGAGCTTCGACGGGCTGTTCGGCGGGCTGGATTCGAGCGGCGCGCTGATCCTGCGCTTGGCCGACGGCACGACCCGTGCCATTCACGCGGGCGACGTGTTCCTGCTGTAACGAGGAAGAGGGAAGGGCGATGCTGCTCGCGATCGACGCCGGCAATACCAATGTCGTGTTCGCGCTGGTGGACGGCGGCGAGATCCGCGCCCGCTGGCGCATCGCCACCGATCCGCGCCGCACCGCCGACGAATATGCCGTGTGGCTCAGCCAGTTACTGGCGCTGGAGGGGTTCGATCGTAGCGCGGTGAGCGGGGTGATCGTCGGCACCGTGGTCCCGCGTGCGCTCCACAACCTCCAAGTGCTCGCCAGCAAATATTTCAGGACCGAGGCGGTGATCGCCGGCAAGGGCAGCGCCGAATGGGGCTTCGCGCTCGATGTCGACGAGCCGCAGAATCTCGGCGCCGACCGTGCGCTCAACGTGCTCGCCGGCCATGCGCGGCACGCCGGCGACCTGATCATCATCGACTTCGGCACCGCGACCACCTTCGACGTGGTCGATTATCGCGGCGCCTATAAGGGCGGGATCATCGCGCCGGGCATCAACCTCTCGCTCGACGCGCTGGTGACCGCCGCCGCCAAGCTGCCGCGGATCGCCATCTCGGCGCCCGAGACCGCCAGCGTGGTCGGCCGCAACACGGTCGATCAGATGCATATCGGCATCTACTGGGGCTATGTCGCGATGATCGAGGGGCTGGTCGCGCGGCTGAAGGCCGAAGTGGGCAGGCCGCTCAAGGTTATTGCGACGGGTGGGCTGGCGATTCTCTTTGAAACGCATACATCTGTCTTCGATACGATCGAGCCCGATCTGACCATTCAGGGCTTGGCGATGCTGTGGGAACGCAGCCAGCAAGGAAATTAAGTGACCCCAAGAAACGAACTGCTCTTCCTCGCCCTCGGCGGCTCGGGCGAGATTGGCATGAACGTCAATCTCTATGGCTGCGACGGCAAATGGCTGATGGTCGATTGCGGCATCACCTTCGGCGACGCCAGCTATCCGGGCATCGACGTGATCCTGCCCGACCTCCAGTTCATCGAGGACCGGGTGGACGATCTGCTCGGCATCGTGCTGACCCACGGGCATGAGGACCATATCGGCGCGCTGCCCTATCTCGCCGCCGATCTCGGCGTGCCGCTCTATGCGACGCCGTTCACCGCGGGCCTGATCCACGGCAAGCTGGCCGAAGAAGGCATCGAGGACCGCGTCGAACTCAACGTGGTCAAGGAAGAGGGGCCGTTCGACATCGGCCCGTTCACGATCACCTATACGCCACTCGCCCACTCGATCCCCGAGGGCAATGCGGTGCTGATCGAGACGCCCTATGGCAAGGTGTTCCACACCGGCGACTGGAAGCTCGACGAAGCGCCCTCGCTGGGTGGTTCGGCGACGGCCGAGGAGCTGACCGCGATCGGCGACAAGGGCGTGCTAGCGCTGGTGTGCGACTCGACCAACGTGTTCAACCCCGAAGCCTCGGGCTCGGAAGCGGATGTGCGCAAGGGCCTGGATGAGGTGGTTGCCGGGGCCAAGGGCCGCGTGCTCGTCACCACCTTTGCGTCGAACGCGGCGCGGCTGCAGACGCTAGGCGAGGTCGCCCGCGACACCGGCCGAGAGCTATGCGTCGCCGGGCGCTCGCTCGACCGCATCATCCGCGTCGCCAAGGCGACCGGCTATCTGCGCGACTTCCCCGAGCTGATCGACTTCGAAAAGGCGATGACTCTGCCCGCCTCGCGCGTGCTGATCGTGGCGACCGGCGGCCAGGGCGAGCCGCGCGCCGCGCTCAATCGTATCGCCGAGGGCAGCCATGTGCTCAAGCTCCATCAGGGCGACCTGGTGGTGTTCTCCTCGCGCCAGATCCCGGGCAACGAGATCGCGATCGGCAAGATCATGAACACGCTCGCCGACAAGGGCGTCGACATCATCACCGACCGCCAGGCCTTTGTGCACGTGTCCGGCCATCCGGGCCGCCCCGAGCTGGCCGAGATGTACAAGTGGATCCGGCCGGAGATCATCGTGCCGGTGCACGGCGAGATCCGGCACATGCACGAACAGGCCCGCTTCGCGCTGGAGCAGGGCGTGCCCAAGGCGGTGAAGCAGCAGAATGGCGAGATCATCCGCCTCGCGCCGAACGGCCCGGCCAAGATCGGTCATGCGCATGTCGGCCGCCTGGTGCTCGACGGCGACGTGATCCTGCCCGCCGACGGCGCGACGATGGGCGAACGGCGGCGGATCGCGCTCTACGGCCAGATGTCGGTCGCGGTGGCGATCGATCGCAAGGGCAAGCTGCTCGGTGCGCCGCAGATCCGCGTCCAGGGCGTACCGGTGGAAGAGGACCGCGAGGACCTGATCGAAGCCGCCGCCGATGCCGCCGCCGAGGCGGTGAAGAAGGACTGGCGCGATCGCGAGAAGCTGCGCGAGTCGCTGCGGCTGGCGGTGCGGCGGGTCGCGGTGCGCTTCACCGGCAAGAAGCCGGTGGTGGACGTGCTGCTGATCGAGGCGTAACCTTGCACCCATGAAGTGGCAGTCGGCGCTCGCGATCTATACGCTCTTCTGGGCGATGTCGGTGTTCTTCGTGCTGCCCTTCGGGGTGCGGACCAGCGAGGAGGCGGGCGTGCCGCTCGTCCCCGGCCAGGCGCCGAGCGCGCCGCACAGCTTCAACCCGACGAAGATCGTGGTGCGCACCACGATCCTCTCGGCCGTGCTGTTCGGCGCCTTCTATCTCAACTATGTCTATGGCTGGGTGACCGCGGACATGCTCGACTGGACGCGGTAAGCATTAGCAAAACAAGCTTTTGTTGGCTTAATTGGCGATCCGGCCGCCTATAAGAACCGGATGGAAGACCTGCGCCGCCACCACGCCCAGATGCTCGCCGCGCTCGACGAACTCGAGCAGTTGACCCAAGCGCCTGATTGCGACGAGAAGGTCGTAACGGCGGTCCGCTATCGCCTGACCCGCGCCAGCAGCGCGCGGCGGCGTGAGGTGGTCGCGCTGTGCGAGCGGTTGATCGCGGCGGGGGCGGGCGATCCCGCGCTGAAGGCCCTGCGCGACGCGACCAATGCGTCGCGGGGCACCTCCAGCAGTCATATCGGTACCTGGACACTGCGCCAGGTGGTCGCCGATTGGCCCGGCTATGTCCGCGCGTCAAACGCGATGCGCGCGGCGCTCCGCCGGGAAGTCGAGCGCGAAGTTGCGGTGCTCGCTTCGCATTTTACGCCTGCTATGTGAACGTTCACATTTTTGTCATCTTCGCTTGCCATGCGCTGCGGATGAAGCTTGCATCTCCCCGCTGAGGCGGTGGCCGGGTGCCTGCCGCACCGCGCTAGGGAGACGAAGGATGCACACTACACGACGCGAGCTGTTGCTGGGCGCCGCTGGATCGCTGCTGGTGCTGGGTGCGCCGGGTATCGTCCGCGCACAGCAGGCGTTCCGCGCCTATCCCTTCACGCTCGGCATCGCGGCGGGTGACGCCTCTTCCGACGGCTTCGTGCTGTGGACGCGACTCGCCCCCGAACCGCTCGAGCCGCATGGCGGCATGCCGATGGTGCCGATCGCGGTGCAATGGGAAGTCGCCGCCGACCCGGCGTTCAAGACGATCGCCGCCAAGGGCGAGGCGCTGGCCCGGCCCGAGCTCGGCCATTCGGTGCATGTCGAGGTCGCCGGGCTGCAGCCCGATCGGCCCTATTGGTATCGCTTCACCTGCGGCCGCGAGCGCTCGATGCGGGGGCGGGTCAAGACGCTGCCCGCTGCGGGGGCTTCGGTGGAAAAGGCGCGCTTCCTGGTCGCCGGCTGCCAGCACTACGAGCAGGGGCTCTACACCGCCTATGCCCATGCCGCGCGGGAGGATGCGGACTTCCTCTTCCATTACGGCGATTACATCTACGAGGGCCGCGGCAATCCGGTGGCGTTCGACTATGGCGGCAACCCGAAGAAGTTCATTCGCGCGCACGCCGGCGAGGAGCCGTTCAGTCTCGACGACTATCGCCGCCGCTATGCCCAGTACAAGACCGACACCGATCTCCAGGCCGCGCACGCCGCGACAGGCTGGTACGCCACCTTCGACGATCATGAGATCCAGAACAACTGGGTTAGCGATCGCGACCAGAACGGCACCCCGCCCGAGGCCTTCCTGCTCCGCCGCGCCGCGGCCTTCCAGGCCTGGTACGAGCATATGCCGGTGCGCAGCACGTCGATCCCCAAGGGCGACAGCATCCAGGCCTATCGCCGCGCCCGCATCGGCGACTTGATCGACCTGCACCTGCTCGACACCCGCCAGTTCCGCACCGACCAGCCCTGCGACGACGGGTTCAAGCCGAAGTGCGCCGGCTGGGACGCGGCCGATGCGCAGGTACTCGGCACCGCCCAGGAGGCGTGGTTGGCCCGAAACCTCGCCGAGGGCAAGGCGCGGTGGAATGCCATCGCCCAGCAGGTGATGATGATGCCGCTCGATCGCCGCATGGGGGACGAGCCCGCGCCGATCCGCAACATGGACAGCTGGGGCGGCTATGACCTGCCGCGAGAGCGGCTGTTCTCGAAGTTCGCAGGGCACGGCAATGTCGTGGTGCTGACCGGGGACGAGCACCAGAATTACGCCGGCGAGCTGCGCACCCGCGCCGGCCAGGGCGAGGCGGTGGCGGTGGAGTTCGTCTCCACCTCGATCAGCTCGGGCGGCGACGGGGCGGATGTCCGCGCGGGGAGCGACAAGATCCTCGGCCGCAATCCGTATCTGAAGTACATGAACGATCGCCGCGGCTATCTGCTGTGCGACGTCACTCGCGACCAGTGGCAGGCGCAGTTCCGCACCGTCGACACGGTCAGCGAGCCCGGCGCGCCGGTGAAGACCGCGCGCACCGCGATCGTCTCCCATGGCCGGGCCCAGCTCGATTTCGCCTGACGGGGACAGCGATTGGACGAAGGCAAGGGGGGCTGCCTGCCCGATGCAGGCCGGCGCACGGCGATCCGTCGCGCTGGCGATGCCGGGCTGGCGGCGATGGCAGTGGTCGCGGGGGCGCCGCTGCCGGTTCGCGCGGGGGAAGCGATGGCGCCGGAAACCACGCCCGATTTCGGGCCGAACGTGCTGGTGGTCGATCCGGCAATGCCCGGCGGCGAAATCCAGGCGCGGATCGATGCGATCTTCGCGCAGCAGGAAGCGGCGCATTTCACCGATCGCCGCTTCGCCATTCTGTTCAAGCCGGGTCGCTACACCACCGACGTGCGGGTGGGCTTCTTCACCCAGGTGCTGGGGCTCGGCACGATGCCGGGCGCGGTGACGATCGACGGGCATGTCCGCGTCAATGCCGATTGGCTCAAGGGCGACGCGCTCGCCAATTTCTGGCGCGGGGCCGAGAACCTCACCGCCCGCCCGCCCGAGGGGTGGGACCGCTGGGCGGTCTCGCAGGCGGCGCCCTATCGGCGTATCCACATGTTCGGCGATCTGGTGCTCGACGACGGCGGCTCCTCGAGCGGCGGCTTCCTCGCCGATTGCCGGATCGAAGGCACGATCCGCGCGGGGAGCCAGCAGCAATGGTATAGCCGCAGCAGCCGCGTCGGCGGCTGGCAGGGCGTCAACTGGAACATGATGTTCCAGGGGGTCCAGGGCGCGCCCGCCACCAGCTTCCCGCAGCCGGCGGTGACGACGCTGCTCCGCGTGCCGCTGCTCCGCGAGAAGCCGTTCCTCCAGGTCGACGCCGCCGGCAGCTGGTCCGTGTTCGTGCCCGCGTTGCGACGGGACGCGGAGGGGACGAGCTGGGCCGACGGACCGACGCCGGGCAGCGCGCTGCCGCTCGCGCATTTCTTTCTCGCGCGGCCCGAAATGGACGCCGCCACGCTCAACGCCGCGCTCACCCGCGGCCAGCATCTGCTGTTCACCCCGGGCGTCTACCGGCTCGATGCGCCGCTGCGAGTGGCTGCGGCCAATCGCGTGCTGCTGGGCATCGGCCTTGCGACGCTGCAGGCGGTGCAGGGCAATGCGGTGCTGGAGATCGACGATGTCCCCGGCGTCACCATCGCCGGGCTGATGATCGATGCGGGTGTCGTCCGTTCGCCGGTGCTCGTGCAGGTGGGGCCACGGGGCTGCAGCGGCGACCATCGCCACAACCCGGTGCTGCTCGCCGACCTGTTCTTCCGCGTCGGCGGAGTGGAGGTCGGGAAGGTGGAGACCTGCCTCGAGATCAACAGCCACCATGTCCTTGCCGACCATCTGTGGATCTGGCGGGCCGACCACGGTGATGTCGACGGCACGCGCGTCCATGTCGGCTGGGAGGAGAGCACCGGCGACCAGGGGCTGGTCGTCAACGGCGACGACGTGACCGTGCATGCGCTGTTCGTCGAGCATTTCCAGCGCTACCAGACCTGGTGGCGCGGCGAGCGCGGGCGGACGTATTTCTACCAGAACGAGCTGCCCTATGATCCGCCGACCCAGACGGCCTGGATGGCGGGCCCCACCCGTGGCTGGGCAGCCTACAAGGTCGATGACCGGGTGCGCGCGCACGAGGCGGTGGCGCTGGGGGTCTATGTCTATTTCCGGACCAATCCGCAGGTCGTGCTCGAAAGCGCGATCGAGGCGCCGGGGCGGCCGGGCGTGCGCTTCCGCCATGTGACGACGATGTCGCTGGGGGGCGGGGTCGGCACCATTGCGCATCTGGTGAACGATACCGGCGCGGCGGCGCGCCCGGGCGCGGTGCTGCAGCGGCTGCTCGCTTACCCTTGAGCGGGCTCGCGCACCGCGAGCATCACCAGCCCGCCCGCCAGGGTGAGGCCGGAGAGCAGGAACAGCAGCGGCGCGAAGCTGCCCGGCGTCGCCGCCACCCAGGCGATCGCGGTGCCGACCAGTGCGGGCAGCGTGTTGGTGAGGTTGAGGATGCCCAGGTCGCGGCCGCGATGGCGCTCGCTCGGCAGCTCCTGCATCCAGAACGCGCCGTGGAGCGCCATGAACAGCTGTGCGCCGACGCCGTAGACGAGGAACCCCGCCACCGCGACGCTGCGCGTGCCCGCCAGGCCCATCACCAGCAGCCCGCCTGCCGTCACCGCGGCGGACGCGAGCAGGAAGGGCTTGCGGCGTCCGATCCGGTCCGAGAGGCGGCCGAGCAGCAGGGTGCAGGGCAGGGGCAGGAGCGTGGCGAGCACCAGCGTCCGCCCGACGAAGTCCGCAGCTTCGGCAGCGGTCTGGCGCGGGGGCAAGTCGGCGAAATAATAATAGAGGTAGAGCGTCAGCCCGTTGCCCGCCGACTGGAGCAGCAGCCGCGCGACCCATGCGGCGGCGAGGTTGCGGCGCGCCTGGACGCGGGGCAGGGGAGCAGGCTGCGGCGGCAGGCGACGCGCGGCGGAAAAGGCAAGCGGTGCTACCAGCAGCGCGATGCCGAGCGAGAGCAGCCCCAGCCGCAGGGTCTCGCTGGCGCCGGGCAGCTGGACCAGCCCCCAGGCCGTTGCTGCGCCGATCGGGTTGGCGAGCGCGAGCAAGCCGCCGGTGAAGCCCTTCTGCGCATCGGGAATCTCGTCTGCCATCAGCGCGAGCAGCGGCGCCAAGACCGCATTGGCGGCGCATTGCACCGCGACCACCGCGAAGGTCACGCCGACGGGCGACTCGGCGCGGGCGAACAGCGCATAGGCGAGCGCTAGGCCGAGCGTGCCGAGCAGCAGCCAGCCGCGACGTCCGCGCCCGCGCGCCAGCGAGCGATCGCTCAGCCAGCCGAAGCCGAGATTGGCGGCGATCGCGGCGACCGTGCCGATCGCGGCAACCAGCGTGAACAGGTTGAGCCGGTCGGCGCCGGCGATCGCCTCCACCTTGATCGGCAGGAACACCGTGAACAGCGGCAGATAGCCGATCGTCCCGCCCGCATTGGCCAGCGCGAACAGCAGCAGGAAGCGCCAGTGCCGCGCGGCGCCTTGGGCGGATACGGGGGGCGTCGGCGCGTGCATGCAGCGGTTCGAATAGAGGTTGGCGCCCCATGTGCCAACGTTGTTCCTGCCGCTTTTGGTGCGGCGGTCAGCGACTGCCGATGCTGCAACTTGACCGCGTGAAGATGACAGTCCTGAGAACGATCCCCCGCAAAAAACTACAAAAATGTGACTTGTTGACCGCGTAACGGATCTTTGTATGTGAACGTTCACATCATGGCGGACCATGATTCATCCAACATGCGGGGAGCCAATATGACAGGGGTACATGCAGGCAGGTCGATGCTGTGGCGCGCGGGCGTGTCCGCGCTCGCGCTGCTCGCGCTGCCGGGGATCGCAGCGGCGCAGGACGCGAATGGCGGAAGCGAAACCGAAGCCAATGGCGACATCGTCGTCACCGGCATCCGCGCTTCGCTGCGCGAATCGCTAGAACTGAAGCGCGACGCGCAGGGCGTGGTCGACGGCATCACCGCCGAGGACATGGGCAAGTTCCCGGACACCAACCTCGCCGAATCGCTCCAGCGCATCACCGGCGTGTCGATCGATCGCTCGATCGGCGAGGGCTCGACCGTCACCGTCCGCGGCTTCGGCCCGAACTACAATCTGGTAACGCTCAACGGCCGCCAGATGCCGACCTCGACGCTCGACGGCGGCGCCACCGCGCCGACCTCGCGCCTGTTCGACTTCGCCAACCTCTCCTCCGACGGTATCGCCGCGGTGGAAGTCTACAAGACCGGCCGGGCCGACATCGAATCGGGCGGCATCGGCTCGACGATCAACATCCGCACGCCGCGCCCGCTCGACAAGCCGGGCCTGCACGGCAGCCTGGCGGTCTCGGGCATGTACGACAGCTCGAGCAACGCCAAGAACACGCCGATCACCCCGGAAGCGTCGGGCATCGTCAGCGACAGCTTCCTCGACGATCGCATCGGCATCCTGATCGCCGGCACCTACCAGAAGCGCAAGGCGGGCAACAACGAAGCCTATGTCGGCTGGAAGAACGGCCGCACCGGTTCGGACAAGACCGGCGAGCTCGCCCAACCCGGCGATCCGCGCTACGCCAACATCACCAACCGCCCGACCGGCGACCAGATCTACACCGTGCCGCAGAATGCCGGCATTGGCATCAACGACATCGAGCGCGAGCGGATCAACGGCCAAGCGGTGCTGCAGTTCAAGCCGTCCGACACGCTGACCGGCACGATCGACTATACCTATTCGCGCAACCGCGTGACGATGCGCAGCAACAGCATCGGCGTCTATTTCAACAACAACGACACCGTCAGCAGCTGGACCGGCGGCGCGGTGGCGAGCCCGATCTTCTACACCGAGCGGTTCAAGGCGAGCGAAGGCAAAGACGTTTCCTACGTCAGCAACCTCAGCGCCAACCAGAGCGAGAACAACTCGATCGGCGCGAACCTGCAGTGGAAGCCCGAGGGGGCCTTTTCCTTCGAGCTCGACGGCCATCATTCGACCGCCAAGTCGGGCCCGACCAACAAATACGGCACCAGCACCTCGGTGAGCACCGCGATCTTCGGCGCGGCGAGCCAGACGATCGACTTCACCCACTACATGCCGGTGCTCTCGATCAAGATGCAGCCGGGCATCGACCTGACCGACGCCTCGCGCATCCAGGCGACCGGCAATTCCTTCCGCAACGGCCTGTTCCGCGACGAGATCAACCAGGTCCAGTTCAAGGGCCGCTACGATCATGGCGGGCTGCTCGACAGCGTCGACTTCGGCATCTCCTATGTCGATAACAAGGTCCGCTCGGCCTATGGCTATCTCCAGAACAACACCTGGGGCGGCGCCGGTCCTGCCTCGGACCTGCCCGACAGCCTGTTTACCCTGGCGACCATTCCGGACAAATATCCCGGCCTGAAGACCGACGGCAGCCTGCTGATCCAGCAGATCTACACCAAGAATTTCGAGACGCTGGTCGGCAATCTCGAGCGCCTCTACAAGATGTGCTCGAAGCCGCAGAGCGGCACGCCGCTGGGCCCGGACACCTGCCTGGCGCAGTACACCGTCGATCGTCACATCTCGGAAAAGACGCTCGCGCCGTTCCTCCAGGCGAACGTGAAGTTCGACGCCTTCGGCCGCCCGGCGCACCTCTATGCCGGCGTCCGCTACGAGAAGACCTGGATCGACAGCGCGGCGCTGGTGCCCGTCGCCACCGGCACCAAGTGGGTCTCGGCGAACGAACTCAACGTCGTCTATTCGGGCAAGAGCGACTTCACCACCCTCAGCGGCGCGTACCAGAACTGGCTGCCGTCGTTCGACTTCGACATCTCGCCGCTGAAGAACGTCAAGCTGCGTGCGTCCTATGGCCACACCATCGCGCGGGCGGACTATGGCAGCCTGCAAGGCGGCCAGACGATCGACTCGCTGTTCCGCGTCGACGGCGGCACCGGCAGCCAGGGCAATCCGGGGCTGCTGCCGTACAAGTCGAAGAACCTCGATTTCTCGGCCGAGTGGTATTACCGGCCGGACAGCTACATCTCGGTCGGCTATTTCCACAAGTCGGTGGTCAACTTCATCGGCACCGGCCAGGTGAAGAAGCCGGTGTTCGGCCTGACCAACCCCGCCGACGGCCCGCGCTACAAGGCGGCGCTGGCGGCCCTCGGCGCAGGCGCGACCTCGAACGACATTCGCCAGTATATCTTCGCCAACTATCCGGGTTCAGTGAAGATCACCGGCGGCACGCCGGGCGCCTATACCGGCGACATCCTGGGGCTGCCCGAGGACGCCCCGGTGGTGTTCACCGTCAACACGCCGGTCAACAACAACCAGACCGCCAACGTCCATGGCTGGGAATTTGCCGTCCAGCACAGCTTCTGGGAGACCGGGCTGGGGATGATCCTCAACTACACGATCGTCGACGGCGACGTGCACTATCGCAACGACCAGCCCGCCACGGTCAACCAGTTCGCGCTGGTCGGCCTGAGCGATACGGCCAATGTGATCGGCTATTACGACAAGAACGGCATCCAGGCGCGCGTCGCCTATAACTGGCGTGCCGAGTTCCTGTCGGGCGCGGGGTCGAACCCGAGCTATACCGAGCCCTATGGCCAGATCGATGCTAGCGCGAGCTGGGAGGCGCTGCCACGCACGACCCTGTTCTTCGAAGGTATCAACCTGACCGGCGAAGGCCGCCGCGCGCACCAGCGGACCGATCGGTACGTGACCGTCACCGCGCCGGGCTATGCTCGCTACACGGTGGGCGTCCGCTACCGCTTCTGACGATGGGGCCTTGGGGAGCCTATACCCCAAGGCCCCTCCGGCCCGCCGCGCGACGTGCCAACGCCGCGGGCGGGGAACGGGGATTGCCACACATGAACGACCAACAGCTCGTGACCATCGACGATCACCGTGCGGTCCGCATCGACCGGCGACGCGGCGCCGCGCTCGGCGATGCCCTCCAGCTCTGCCTCGTCGTGCCGGGCGAGTTCCGCCAGGTGCAGAACGCCTATCCGATCCTGTTCCAGCGCACCGCCGCGCGCGACGGGTTCCAGGCGGTCGCGTTGTTCGGCTTCGCGCCCGAGGAGAATCTCTATCTGGAGGGCGATTGCTGGGACGCGCC
Source organism: uncultured Sphingomonas sp. (assembly GCF_913774285.1). Lineage (GTDB taxonomy): Bacteria > Pseudomonadota > Alphaproteobacteria > Sphingomonadales > Sphingomonadaceae > Sphingomonas. The sequence goes on from NZ_CAJYHX010000003.1 coordinate 17,418, forward strand.
CTATCTGCCGCTGGCGATGGCGACGCGTCCGTTCCTGATCGGTCCGCCGCCGGCGGGTGGCGACGTGCCGCAGCTCCATCTCTCGGCGGCGAGCCCGCGCGTGCTAGCGCCGGGCGATCCCGGCTATGCCGAGGCGTCGCCGCTGTTCGAGGACGACGGTACGCCGAGCACCTATCTCTCCGCCGTACTCGATGGGCTCGCCCAGCTCGATCACGGCTACCGCGCCGCGCCCGATTTCTTCGACGCGCTGGAGCGGCATGACCTGCTGGAACCCGTCTCGATTCGCTTCGACGATGCCGAGGGCAATGCCCGGCAGATCGTCGACTTCCACGGCATCCATGAGGAGCGGTTCGCCGCGCTCGACGGCGAGGCGCTGGGCGAGCTGCACCGCGACGGCCATCTGCTGCCGATCACCATGGCGCTGGCCTCGCTCGCCAATCTGCCGCTGCTGATCGGGCGACTCCAGCGCCGGGGTGCCGATGCCTGATCCCGCCGACCTGTTTGACGGACTGCGACCCGTGCCCGAGATTCCGGCGGCCGATTGCTGGGCGCTCGACCATGCGCTCGCCGCCTCGGCCGAGCCGTTCGTCGTGCGCGGGCTGGTCGCCGACTGGCCGCTGGTCGCCGAGGGCGGGAAGGGTGCGGCGGCCACCCGCGCCTATCTCGCCGGCTTCGCGCGTGATACCGACCTCACCTATGCCGAGGGCACGCGCGGTGCCGGCGCGCGGATCTTCTACGACGACACGATGGCGATGAACCACCGCACCCGCCGCGCGCGGATCGGCCAGATCTTCGCCGCGATGGAAGCCGACGAGGGGCAGGCGGACGCGCCGCTCCGCTACATCGCTTCCACCGACGTGCCGCGCTTCTTCCCCGGCCTGGCCGAGGCCAATCCGATGCCGCTGGGCCCGCGCGACGGCCTCGCCGCGACGATCTGGATCGGCACCGCCACGCGCGTCGCCGCGCATTGCGACGAGCCCGACAATCTCGTCTGCACCGCGGTCGGCCATCGCCGCTTCACGCTGTTCCCGCCGGACCAGTTCGCCAACCTCTATCCCGGCCCGCTCGACAACACGCCGGGCGGCCGTGCGATCAGCATGGTAGAATTCCACGCACCCGATTTCGCGCGTTTCCCCAGGTTCCGCGAGGCGCTGCGCCATGCCCGCACCGTAGTGCTGGCACCTGGCGACGCGCTGCGCGTCCCCAGCCTCTGGTGGCACCATGTCGAGGCGCTCGACGGCTTCAACGTGATGATCAACTATTGGTGGCGGACGCGGCCGTCATGGCTCGCCGAGCCGGGCGACGCGCTGCTGGCGGCGCTGCTCGCGATCCGCGACCTGCCGGCGGCGGAGCGGGCGCATTGGCGGCAGGTGTTCGATCATTATGTCTTTGCCCCCGGCGCGGCGGTAACCGCGCATATCCCTGAGGGCGGCCGCGGCATTCTGGATCCGCTCACCCCCGAAACGGCGGGGCAGCTGCGCGCCTATCTGTTGCGCCAGCTCAGCCGCTAGGCAAAAACGATGCAGGAGAGGAAGTTGCATGTCTCGTAGGCGCCAGTCCGTGACGATCCGCCATGTCGCGGCCGATGCCGGCGTCTCGCTGCAGACGGTGAGCCGCGTCATCAACAAGGAGCCCGGCGTGCGGCCGGAGATGCTCCACCGTGTGCAGGCGTCGATCGCCAAGCTCGGCTATGTGCCCTCGCTCGCGGCGCAGCGGATGAGCGGGTCGCGCTCCTATCTGATCCTCGCGCTCAACGATCGCGAGCGGACCATCGCCGACTGGCGCGCGCGCGAGGGGCGCGACTGGGTCGACCAGATGCTGCTCGGCGGCATGCTCGCCTGCGCGGCGCACGGCTATCGGATGATCGTCGAGCTGGTCGACACCCAGAGCGACCAGATCGAGCGCGAAATCTCCGCCGCGATCGCCGCGCTCCAGCCCGACGGCGCCATCCTCACCCCGCCGCATTCGCAGAACCCGGTGATCCTCAAGCTACTTGCCGAAAAGGGGATCGAGATCGCCCGGATCGGCTCGGTCGCCGAGGGGCCGGGGCATATGCTGGTGCAGGACGATCGCGGCAGCGCGCGGCTGGCGACCGAGCATCTGCTGGCGCTGGGGCACCGGCGCGTCGGGTTCATCGCGGGGCCGGCGGAATATGAGCTGAGCGCGTGGCGCGTCGAGGGCTGGCGTGCGGCGATGGCGGCGGCGGGGCTGTCGTCGGACGGGCTGCTCGAGACCGGCGACTTCTCCTATGAGGCGGGGCTGATCGCGGCGCGCACGCTGCTCGACCGGGCGGACGTGACCGCGGTGATCGCCGCCAACGACCAGACCGCGCTGGCGACCATGGCGGCGGTGCGGGGGCGGGGGCTGAGAGTGCCCGAGGACGTGTCGCTGGTCAGCTTCGACGACACGCCGATCGTGCGGTTCGCCAGCCCGGCGCTGACCGCGGTGTCGCAGCCGATCGCCGATATCACCGCCAAGGCGGTCGAGCGGATCATCGATGCGTGCGCCGGCCGTGCGCCTGCCTCGGCCGAGCCGGTGGTGCTGCCGTCGACGCTAATCGTCCGCGACTCCACCCGCCGCCCGCCGGCGCGGTAGGGGCCACCACCAGTCCCGTCATTCCGGCGAAAGCCGGAATCCATTGGGGTCACCGTTGCGGCTCCTGCCGATAGCGAGAGGCGTCTGGATCCCGGCCTTCGCCGGGATGACGGCTCTTGGGGGGGCGTTGCAGCCCCCCGACCCTCAGTTGCGCAGCCGCTCGATCGCCTGGGCGAGCGCGACGTAGAGCTTGCCCGCGTCGGACGAGAGAAGGGTCACCGCCAGCGGATTTCCGTCGCGCAGGCTCAGCACTTGGCGCAGCATCGTCTCGAAATCATGGACATAGCGATGGACGTTCTCGCGGAACGTTCCGTCATGCTCGTACAGCCGGTGGATCTCGCGCGCCTCGTGGGGGGCGAGCAGGCGCACCGCGCGGCGGGTGAACACGCCGCGATCGCCCTTGAGATAGGCGCCCCAGGCACCGTCGGTCACTTCGGTCGAGAAGGTCTTGGCGATGTCGATCGAGGTCGAGTGGAGCGCGTCGATCAGCAGCGCCATGCGATGGGCGAAGCCGTCGCTGTCGGCGCGTTCCTGCGCGTCCTGCGCCTCGGTGATGCGCGTTTCGGCGAGCTGGTTGGCTTCTTCCAGCACGGACATCTGCGCGCGGAGATGCTCGGCGGCGCGGGCGGCGGCACCGATCGCGGCGTCGGCGGCCTTGGTCAGCGTCTCGACCTGACGGCGGACCGACAGCTCCACGGCATGCTCGATCACCTGGTCGGTGGCCTCCTGCAGCACGCGGTTGACCGCGGGCACGATGCCGTCGATCGCCTCGCGGGCATGGTCGGCGGCCTTGTTGGCGCTGTCGCGGACGCGGAGCAGCGTCTCGATCAGCTCGGGCGCGGCGTCGCTGGTGAAGCTCCTGGCGTGGAGGATCGCGCCGTCGACCGCACGGCTGAGCGTTTCGGCCTGGTCGGCGGCGGTCGCCAGCGTCTCGGCGAGCGCGGCGCGGCCGCGTTCGAGCGCAGTCTGCTGGTGGGTGACCGAGGCAGCGATCCCCGCCACCGCATCGTGCGTGGTCTCGGCGGCGGTGACGAGGCCGAGCAGCTCGGGCTTGGAGGCGGCGATGCGCTTGCGGGTGGCGTCGATCCGCTCATCGAGGCGACCGAGCGCGGCAGGCATGGTCTCGTCGAGTTCGCGCGCGGCGGCGTCAAGCGCGGTCAGCAAATTCTCGGCGGTGGCGATCACCTCGCGCGCGGTACCTTCGCCGGTGCGCATAGACTGGGTCATGCCGTCCATCGACTGGTGTAGCCCATGGATCGCGGCGGCCAGCGCCTCGGTGCGGCGGGTGCCGGCGGCGTGGAGGACCTCCAGCTCGGAGTCGAAATTGGCGGCGCCTTCGGAGAGGCGGGCGAACAGCGCGTCGCCGCGCCGCTGCTCCTCGCTGAGCCGCGACGAGATGCGGATGATCGCATCCTCGATCAGCGCCATGCGCTGCGCCATCGCGGCGCTGCTGTCCTCGGTGGCGCGTTCGAGCGCGGCCTGGTTGGCACCGAGCATCGCCAGCATCGCGTCGCCCTGCGCGGCGATGCCCTGGCGCGACTGGTCGATGGCGGCGGCGGCGCGATCGAGTACCGCATCGACCTGCGCCGACATCTGGTCGGTCACCTGTTCGAGCCGGCTGCTGGCGGCCTCGCTGGTCGCCTCCATCCGGGCGATATGCGCGGCGAGCCGCTCGGCGGCGCCCCCGGCGATGCGATCAGCCTCGCGGCCGCGCTCGGCGAGCACGGTGAGCTGGATGTCGAGTGCGGCGGCGGTCTGGCCCGCCTGGAGCCCGGCCTGGTCGACGCGGTCCGCCAATCCGCGCATCTCCTCGTGCGCCTTGGGCAACGAGGCGAGGATGACGGAGACGCTGTGTTCGGCGGCGCTGGTCACGGCGCTCAGCTGCTGGGTGCTCGCGGCGACCGTCTCCGCCTGGCGCTGCGCGCTGGCGGCGGCATGGGCGAGGCGCTCGGCAGCGGCTTCGCTCAGTATCGAGAGGTTGGTTTCCTGTTCGGCGAGGGCATTGTGCTGAGCGAGGAGGCGATCGGTGAGCGTGGCGGTGCGCGCTTCGAGTTCCTCGGCCGCCACGCGCATCGCCTGGGCAGTATAGGCATGGCGGCGCGCCTCGGCGGTGCTGGTGCGCACCGCGATCAGGTAGAGCAGCGCGACCACTGCGGCGGGCACGCAGAGCGAGGCGAGCAGCTGGACGCGCTGGAAGTTGCTCAGCGGCTCGTCCCAGGCGGGCAGCGCGAGGCTCGCCATGCCATAGGTCGCGCCGACCCCGGCCGCGACCGCGAGCAGGGTGAGGATCCAGCCGAGGCGCGGCGCCTCGATCGGCGCGTCGGGTGCAACGGGCGCGGGGTCGTCGATCACCAGGCTTTCCGCCAGCACGGGCGGCTCGGCGGCGTGGGTGTCGAACGATACGGCGGATTCAGCGGTGGAGCCCCCAGTCATCGGGCCACTGTACCAGCTTTGCCGCGCGGACCAAGACCGGGTTGGCAACGAACGGTTAACGATCGCGTACTAGGGTTCCTGCATGGCCTATGATCCCGGTGCAATCGATACGAGCCTTGCCGCCGCCGTGGGCGACGACCCCGCGCTGATCGCCGAACTGCGCGACGCATTTCTCGAAAGCGTCAACCGTTCGGTCGACATGATGAAGACCTCCAAGGGCGCCGAGCAATGGGCCGGCGCAGCACTGCGCCTACAGAGCCTGGCCGGCAGCTTCGGCGCGACCAGCCTCATGGGCCTGGCCGAAGAGGCGGTGCGCCGCAGCGCCCAGGACGGCGCGTTGCTGCGCCGGATCGATAAGGCGGTGGAGAAGCTTTGAGCCGCTGGGGTCTCAGGCGGTACGTTCCGGCGGATCGTCGAACGGTTCAAACTGGGTGGAAAGGGGGCTCTCCGCAGTTAGCGCAGCACTCCAACGAACGCGCTGAGCGAAAGAGCAATCAGAACCCCGTACAGAGCGGCTAGAATCCAGAACTCCCGAGGGTTGTCGACTCGATCAGTGCTCGAGCCCCCCAACACGGGGAACGGCATAGTGCCTGTCCCGAATCCAAAGCATAGCAATCCACCACAGATTGCGGCGATGACGAGAGCCGGCCAGTTCATCCGAGTAGGTTATCAGTGCAAGACTATGTCCGCTACTAGGTGTAGCGGACACCTTCCGATCACCGCGCCTCAATCCGCCGCGGCAGACTCCGGCTCGAACACATCCTTCTCCCAGTTCCGCACATAGGCCGAGCCGGTGGGCGCATCGATCAGGTGGACCCAGCTGTCGTCGATGTTGAGCACCCGGCCAAGCGCCACGCATTCGATCGCGCGGGCGCCGATCGCCTCGTCTTCCAGCCCGCGATAGTCGCCGCGAATGCGCCAGCCGCTGTCGGGCGCATCGCCGACGCTCGGGGGCAGCGGCAGCTCGCGGTAGAGATAATGGACCGCCGCGCCCTGTTCGAGCACGCAGCTGTCGACCAGGCAGCGCGCGTCATAGTGGCGCCGCGCCGGGGCCGAGGGCGGGCGGACCGGGCGGTCCTCGCCCCAGCGCAGGTCGATCACGTCGCCGCGGCGGAACGCCACCTCGCGGCCGGGGCGGAGCTGGGGGATGTCGAGCGGCACATTGTCGAGCCGGCCCCACAGCTTCTCGCCCTCGGCGCGGGTGATCTCCACCCACATCCGCTCGGCGGCATAGTCGCGCGAGGGCGGGGCGGACTGGAAGATCAGCTTGGCGAGGTCGCCCGGGCGCAGCGCCAGCACCTCGTTCTCGCTGGGCAGGAAGAAGGTATAGGGCGCGGCCTCGGCCATCGGCCGGGGATCGGCGATCGTGTAGCTGCCGAACAGGCGCCGGCGCCAACGGTGGAGCATGTCGCGGATCGTAGTCATCGCTTTTTACTCAACTCGCGCATCGCCGCATCGATCCCTGCGATCGTGAGGGGATACATGCGATCGCGCATCAGTTCGCGGATCATCGTTATCGAGTGCGAATAGCCCCATTGCGCCTCGGGCAGCACGTTGAGCCAGACGGTGGCCGGCCAGGTGTCGGTCACGCGCTGGAGCCAGGTGGCACCGGGCTCGTCGTTCAGATGCTCGACCGAGCCGCCGACCTGGGTGATCTCATAGGGGCTCATCGACGCGTCGCCGACGAAGATCACTTTGTAATCCTGGCCATATTTGTGGAGCAGGTCGGCGGTGCGGGTGCGCTCGGTGAAGCGGCGGCGATTGTCCTTCCACACGCCTTCGTAGAGGCAGTTGTGGAAGTAGAAGAATTCGAGGTTCTTGAACTCGCTGGTCGCCGCCGAGAAAAGCTCCTCGCAGAGCTTGACGAAGGGGTCCATCGACCCGCCGACGTCGAGGAAGAGCAGCAGCTTGACCGCATTGTGCCGCTCGGGCCGCATCTTCACGTCGAGCCAGCCCTGCCGCGCGGTGCCGGCAATGGTGCCGTCGATGTCAAGCTCTTCCGCCGCGCCTTCGCGGGCGAAGCGGCGGAGGCGGCGCAGCGCCACCTTGATGTTGCGGGTGCCGAGCTCGCGGGTGGAATCGAGGTTGCGATAGTCGCGCGCCTCCCACACCTTCACCGCGCGCTGATGCTTGCCTTCGCCGCCGATCCGCACGCCCTCGGGATTGTAGCCGCCATTGCCGAAGGGCGAGGTGCCGCCGGTGCCGATCCACTTGCTGCCGCCCTGGTGGCGCTCATGCTGCTCGTTCAGCCGCTGCTGGAGCGTCTCCATCAGCTTCTCCCACGAGCCGATCGCCTCGATCTGCGCCTTTTCCTCGTCGGTCAAATATTTCTCGGCGATCGCGCGGAGCCATTCCTCGGGGATCTCGGCTGGCGCGACGCCGTAATTGCTGGTGATCCCCTGAAAGACCTTGGCGAAGACCTGGTCGAAGCGGTCGAGCAGCCCCTCGTCCTTCACATAGGTGGCGCGGGCGAGGAAGTAGAAGGCTTCGGGGGTGGGCTCGATCACCTGCGCGTCGAGCGCTTCGAGCAGCAGCAGATGTTCCTTGAGGCTGGCAGGGATGCCCGCGGCGCGCAGTTCGTCGAGAAAGGCGAGGAACATGGCGCTAACCTACGCCCAGGGGGTGGAGCCCGTCCATTACGTTAGGCGCCGGAGGGCGTCGGCCGGGCGCATCGTCAGCGCTGCCGCCGCGCCATGAAGGCGAGCCGTTCGAACAGCATCACGTCCTGCTCGTTCTTGAGCAGCGCGCCGTGGAGCGGCGGGATCGCCTTGCTGGGATCGCGCGACTGGAGCACTTCCAGCGGCATTTCCTCATGGAGCAGCAGCTTGAGCCAGTCGAGCAGCTCGCTGGTCGAGGGCTTCTTCTTGAGGCCGGGCACTTCGCGGATCTCGTAGAACAGGTCCATCGCGCGGGAGACGAGCAGCTTCTGGATGCCGGGGAAATGGACGTCGACGATCGCCTGCATCGTGTCGCGATTGGGGAACTTGATGTAATGGAAGAAGCAGCGGCGCAGGAAGGCGTCGGGCAGCTCCTTCTCGTTGTTCGAGGTGATGACGACGATCGGGCGCTCGGCGGCGCGGACATTCTCGCCGGTCTCGTAGACATGGAATTCCATGCGATCGAGCTCCTGGAGCAGGTCGTTCGGGAACTCGATATCGGCCTTGTCGATCTCGTCGATCAGCAGCACGGGCAGGGTGGGGCTGGTGAACGCCTCCCACAGCTTGCCCTTGCGGATATAGTTGGCGATGTCGTGGACGCGGGGGTCGCCGAGCTGGCCGTCGCGCAGCCGCGCCACCGCGTCATATTCGTAGAGGCCCTGCTGCGCCTTGGTGGTCGACTTGACGTTCCACTCGATCAGCGGGGCGTTCACCGCCTTGGCGATCTCGGTGGCGAGCACGGTCTTGCCGGTGCCGGGCTCGCCCTTGACCAGCAGCGGGCGCCGCAGCGTGACGGCGGCATTGACCGCGACCTTCAGGTCCGCGGTGGCGACATAGCTCTGGGTACCTTCGAAGCGCATGGGCATGAAGGTGGGCCGAACGGTGGCGGGATGCAACCCATCCCGAGGGGCAGGGGGAGGGCATTGGTTCCCCCCTTTTTGCCGTCATTCCCGCGAAGGCGGGAATCCATTTGCCAGGGCGCTGGGGGAGAGAGCCGCGGCTTCAGCGCCAATGGATCCCCGCCTTCGCGGGGATGACGATGGTGATGTGGCGGGGGTCAGCCCCGGCTGCGGGCGCCGGCACGGGCTTCGAGCAGGTCCCACAGCCCGCGATGCTGGGCGAAGACCTGTTGTGCGCCGAACAGCATCGCGCGCTCATGCGCCGCCTCGCGGGCGAGGGCGTCGACCACGCTCACCGTTTCCTCGGGGATCGGCAGGCTTGCGGGCCTGGGGTCGACCCCGAAGCTGGTCGCGGCTCGGTCGAGCACCGCACGGATCGCCACCCATTCGATCGCCAGCGCGATCGCCGCGCCGGTCGCGCAGCCGGCGCGATCGGACTGGGCGAGCATGTCGAGCGCGTGGCGCTGCGCTGCGGCGGCGGCTTCGCTCTCGGCATGGCCCGGCGTACTGGGTAGGGGACCGACAGCGGCGACAAGGCGGACGAGATAGGCGCGCTCGGCGACGAAGGCATCGGCGGCGGCCTCGAGCCACTCGCATTCGATCGGGTGACGTCCATGGCCGGCGGCATAGTCGACCAGCCCCGGATGGCGGCCATGGAGGCGCGCAATGTGGTGGACCGCGTCCGCCAGATCGCGGCGGGGCAGGGCGTCGGCGCGCAGCGCACGCAGATGGAGGTGGCGGGCACTGCCGTCGGTCCCTGCCAGTGCGCCCATCGGGCCCCAAGCGCCCGACAAATGCTCCATCGGTGCGGTATCCACGAGCATGACCTTCCTCATCTGGACAGTGCCGCCCGCCATCGGCCGGTCCGGAGGGGATCGCACAGCGACCATACCGAAGCGCATAGAAAGATGGTTACGCCAAAATTAATCTTGAAAGACAGGATTTCGGCTCCCCACGCATCCTTGTCCCAAAAGAAAACGGCCCCGGGGGATGCCCGGAGCCGTTGTTCCTGTTCGTGGCCGATGCGCTTACTGGTCGAGGAAGCTGCGCATCTTGCGGCTGCGGCTCGGGTGCTTGAGCTTGCGGAGCGCCTTGGCCTCGATCTGGCGGATGCGCTCGCGCGTCACCGAGAATTGCTGGCCGACTTCTTCCAGCGTGTGATCGGTGTTCATGCCAATGCCGAAGCGCATACGCAGCACGCGCTCCTCGCGCGGGGTGAGGCTCGCCAGGACGCGGGTGACCGTTTCCTTGAGGTTCGCCTGGATCGCCGCGTCGACCGGGATGATCGCGTTCTTGTCCTCGATGAAATCGCCGAGATGGCTGTCTTCCTCGTCGCCGATCGGCGTTTCGAGGCTGATCGGCTCCTTGGCGATCTTCATCACCTTGCGCACCTTTTCGAGCGGCATGCTCAGGCGCTCCGCCATTTCCTCGGGCGTGGGCTCGCGGCCCTGCTCGTGGAGGAACTGGCGGCTGGTGCGGACCAGCTTGTTGATCGTCTCGATCATGTGCACCGGAATGCGGATGGTGCGCGCCTGATCGGCGATGCTGCGGGTGATCGCCTGGCGGATCCACCAGGTTGCATAGGTGCTGAACTTGTAGCCGCGCCGATATTCGAACTTATCCACCGCCTTCATCAGGCCGATATTGCCCTCCTGGATGAGGTCCAGGAACTGCAGGCCGCGATTGGTGTACTTCTTGGCGATCGAGATCACGAGGCGGAGATTGGCCTCGACCATCTCCTTCTTCGCGATGCGTGCCTCGCGCTCGCCCTTCTGCACCATGTTGACGATGCGGCGGAACTCGGTGAGCGTCATGCCCGTCTGCTGGGCGATCTCGCTCATCTCGGTGCGGATGCGATCGACCGAGCTGCCCTCGTTCTCGACGAACGCCTTCCACTTCTTGTCGAGACCGACCACCGTGGGCAGCCAGTTCTCGTCGAGCTCGTGGTCGACATAGCGATCGAGGAAGTCCTTGCGGCTGACCTTGTGGCGCTCGGCGAGACGCAGCATCTGGCCGCCCAGTGCCGTCAGGCGCCGGTTGAAGCTGTAGAGCTGGTCGACGAGATACTCGATCTTCGCCTGGTGGAACTGGACGCTCTCCACCTCGGCGGTCAGCTCCTCGCGGAGCTTGTTGTACTTCTTCTCTTCTGCCGCCGGGAAATCCTCGCCGGCCGACATGGTGTCGAGCCGCTGCTGCTGGACCTTGCCGAACTTCTTGTAGATCGCGGTGATGTTGGCGAACTTCTCGAGCGCCTGGGGCTTCAGCTGCTCTTCCATCTGGGCGAGCGAGAGGGTGTTGTCCTCCTCCTCGTCATCGGACGGACGGCGGGCGCGGCGCTCGGTCAGCTCGTCATCGTCGTCCGAGGCGACCTCCTCCGGCTCTTCCTCTTCCTTGAAGCTCGGGCCGGTGCTCGATTCGCTGATCTCGCCATTGTCGTCCTCGGCACCCTCGACCTGCTCGGCCGACGGACCCTTGGAGAGCATGGCGTCGAGATCGAGGATCTCGCGCAGCTGCATCGTGCCTTCGTTGAGGGCGGTCGACCAGCCGATGATCGCATTGAACGTGATCGGCGACTCGCAGAGCCCCAGGATCATCGTGTCGCGGCCGGCCTCGATGCGCTTGGCGATGGCGATTTCGCCCTCGCGGCTGAGCAACTCGACGGCGCCCATCTCGCGCAGGTACATGCGCACCGGATCGTCGGTGCGATCGACGGTTTCCTTCTTCTTCGCGATCTCGAAGGCGGGTGCGGAATCGTCGTTGCTGTCCGCGGTCTCGGCGTCGTCCGCCGAGTCGTCCTCGGTCTCGGCATCCTCGCCCGCGTCCTCGTTCTCGACGACGTTGATGCCCATGTCGTTGAGCGCGGCCATCACGTCCTCGATCTGCTCCGAGGACATCTGGTCCTGGGGCAGCATCTCGTTGAGCTGGTCGACGGTGATGTAGCCGCGCTTTTTCGCACGCGCGACCAGCTTCTTGATCGAACCTTCGTTCAGATCGATCAGCGGCGCGTCACTCGTGTCGGTCGTGTCGGTGACGTCTGCCATGTTCGCCTTCGCCATCAAATCCCTCGAAACTCAGATGGCGGCAATTTTACACCGCCTCTATTCCTCAAAAACGCCGTCTTCCGCAAGCATCAGATTGGCAAGCCGATCCTGAAGCTCCTGCCGTTGCCGTGAAAGCGCCACCTGGCGGGCGAACGCTTCCTCGGTGCCGTCGCGCATCAGGGCAGCGGTCGCCTCGGCGAGCGCCACGTCGACGGCGGGCTGCGCCGCCATCACCGCGATCGCCTCGCCCAGATCCTCGCGCGCCTTCGCCACGTCGGCCGCGGGCCGCGTGAAGGAGAAGGGGAGCGTGTCTGCGCGGAGCAACTCGCTTGCCACTGAATCGAAACCGGACGATGCTAATATGGTGAGGAAATCCTCGCTATCAAGCTGACGCGACGCCGGATTGGTGAGCGCCACCTCGACAACGGCTTCGAATAGCCGGCCGAGTGCCCCCGACGCACTACGCAGACTCCCCAGGATCTCCATGTGCCGGGCGATTTCGACCGGGTGGCGGATGAGCCCGGCGAGGACCGCGCGTGCCAAGATGGGATCGAGCCCGCTCGCCTGCACGCCCTTGATCAAGTGTGACGGCGGGGCCTCGGGCGGCTGCCAGCCGCCGCGGGCGTTGCGGCTGCCGCGCTGCTGCGGACGGGCAGGGGCGGGGCCGCGCTGGTCCTTGCGGAACTCGCGCGGGCCGCGGCCGAACTGCTGGTCGGCGCGGGTGCGGAATTCCGCGATATATTCGTGCTTTACGTTCGGGTCTTGAATTTGCTCAGCAAGTTCGGTGAGGCGGCGCTTGAGGCCGGCGCGCTGCTCGGGCGTATCGAGCGGACCGGCGGCGACTTCGCTTGCCCAGAGGCGATCGACCAGCGGCTCGGGGCGGGCAAGCAGCGCCTCGAACGCGGCGGGGCCCTGCGCGCGGACGAGGTCGTCCGGGTCCAGGCCCTGGGGCAGGGTGACGAAGGCGAGGCTGCGGCCCGGCGCGAGCATGGGCAGTGCGCGATGGGCGGCACGCAGCGCGGCCTTCTGCCCGGCGCTGTCGCCGTCGAAGCAGAGCAGGGGGACTTCGGACAGCCGCCAAAGCCGCTCGAGCTGGTGTTCGGTCAGCGCGGTGCCGAGCGGGGCGACCACCTCGCCGAACCCGGCCTGGGCGAGCGCGATCACGTCCATATAGCCCTCGACCGCGATCACCCGGTCGGCCTTGCGCGCGGCGGCCTGGGCGCGATCGAGATTGTAGAGCGTGCGGCCCTTGTCGAAGAGCGGGGTCTCGGGGGAGTTGAGGTATTTGGGTTCGCCGTCGCCGATGATGCGGCCGCCGAACGCGATCGTCCGGCCGCGCACGTCGCGGATCGGGATCATCAGCCGGCCGCGGAACCGGTCGTACGGCTCCTTGCCCTCGACGGCGATCAGCATGCCGGATTCGACCAGCATCGGATCGCCGTAGGATTTGAGCGCTTCCTTGAGCTTGCCGCGCGAATCGGGTGCGAAGCCCAGGCCGAAGCTGCGGGCGGTCTCCGGCGTGATGCCGCGGCGCTGGAGCACCGCGCGGGCCTCGGCGCCTTCGATGCCGTTGAGGCGCTCGGTGAACCAGGTGGCGGCCTCGCCCATGAGCTCGTGCAGGCCCTTGGCCCGCTCGGCCTTTTCGGCGGCGCGGCGGTCCTGTTCGGGCATGTCGAGCCCGGCGGCCTGCGCCAGCTCCTTCACCGCATCGATGAAGGGCAGGCCGCGCTGGTCGGTCATCCAGCGGATCGCATCGCCATGCGCCCCGCAGCCGAAGCAATGGTAGAAACCCTTGTCGTCGTTGACGTAGAAGCTGGGGGTCTTCTCGTTGTGGAACGGACAGCAGGCGCGAAACTCCTTGCCCGCGCGCTGCAGCTTCACCGACTTGGCGATGAGGGTGGAGAGCGTGGTGCGGGCGCGGAGCTCGTCGAGGAAGGCGGGGGTGAGGGACATTACCTGTTACCCCGGGGGCGCTTGCTCAGCCCCTCCCCCGACCCCTCCCGCAAGCGGAAGGGGTGCGCAGGCTGCGACGCTTCGGCTCCATCGCTCCCCTCCCGCTTGCGGGAGGGGTTGGGGGAGGGGACGGCGTCGCTTGGTACTGGCTGTCGCGATGGCCGCGCCTGCGCCATCGTCGCGATCACCCGCTCTATCTCGGCGACCACGCCGCCCAAATTGCCGAGCACGTCGTTGTTCCAGAACCGCACCACGCGATACCCCTTCGCTTCCAGATATCGCGTCCGTCGCGCGTCCTCTGCGGCGTTCACTGCATGCTGCCCGCCATCAACCTCGACGACCAGCTTCAAACTCCGCGCCACGAAATCACATACATAGGGCGGGACCTTCACCTGCCGGTTGAACCGCACTCCGCCAACTTTCCGCGCGCTCAACGCTTGCCACAGCGCCAGTTCGGCATCCGTGGGGTTGTTTCGCATGTGGCGGGCGTGGGTGCCTGGTTCCATTCCCTCCCCCGACCCAGTTTCAGGTAAACGATGCCCCGCATCGTTTAGATCATGCCGGGGGCATGATCGCACCTGAAACTCGCAAGCGGAAGGGGAGCGCAGGTTGTGATCGTCAGGAAAGCGCCGCCTTCACCAGCGCGCTCGCCTTGCTCATGTCGAGCTGCGCCGCATGCCGCGCCTTCAGCTCGGCCATCACCCGGCCCATGTCCTTCATGCCCGACGCGCCCAACTCGGCCTTGATCGCCTCGATCGCCGCGGTCGTCTCCGCCTCGCTCATCTGCGTGGGCAGGAAGCGTTCGATCACCACCACTTCGGCGGCCTCGGCGTCGGCGAGTTCCTGCCGTCCCCCCTTCTCATACATCTCGATCGATTCGCGGCGCTGCTTGACCATCTTCTGCAGCACCTCGACGACCAGCACGTCGTCGTCCTCGGGTGCCTTGCCGGTACGGGCCTCGATGTCGCGATTCTTGATCGCGCTCTGGATCAGGCGGATCGTGGCGGTCGACGCCTTGTCGCCGCCCTTCATGGCGGTCACCAGCGCAGCCTTGATGTCGTCGCGAATCATTCGTGGTCTCTCGATCTTGTCCGGGAAAGCGCGGAGACATAGCCGAATGCCACAAAACTTAACAGATTGACGCACCCGCCCATGGGGTCTAGCGGGCGGCCCTTAGCAACATCGCAAAACCCAAAGCAGGAGTGCCCGCCCCAAATGGCCGACGCCAAACCCTTGTCCATGCCCGTTGGAGCCACGGGCGTTCTGGTTCTGGCGAGCGGCGAGATATTGTGGGGTCGAGGATTCGGTGCCGAAGGCGATGCCGTCGGCGAGGTGTGCTTCCACACCGCGATGACCGGCTATCAGGAGATCATGACCGACCCGAGCTTCGCCGGTCAGATCATCAACTTCACCTTCCCGCACATCGGCAATGTCGGCGCCAACCCCGACGACATCGAGGCCGACGATCCCCATGCGCTGGGCATGATCGTCCGCCAGGACGTGACCGAGCCGTCGAACTTCCGCAGCACCGAGCATCTCGATGCCTGGATGGTGAAGCACAAGCGGATCGGCCTGTCGGGCATCGACACCCGCGCGCTCACCCGCCGCATCCGGCTGGGCGGCGCGCCGAACGGCGTGATCGCGCACTCGAAGGAGGGCAAGTTCGACCTCGACGCGCTGCTGGAGAAGGCGCGCGGCTGGCCGGGGCTGGAGGGCATGGACCTCGCCATCACCGTGTCGTGCGAGACGCATTTCGGCTGGGAAGGCGGCGTGTGGAAGCTCGGCGCCGGCTATGACACCAGCCGCCCGCAGACCAAGCGCCCGCAGGTCGTCGCGATCGACTATGGTTCCAAGCGCAACATCTTCCGCAATCTGGTGCAGGCCGGCGCGGACGTGACCGTGCTGCCCGCCACCGCGACCTTCGAGCAGGTGATGGCGTTCAACCCGGACGGCTTCTTCCTCTCCAACGGCCCGGGCGATCCGGCGGCGACCGGCGAATATGCCGTGCCGGTGATCCGCCAGCTGCTCGAGACCGGCAAGCCGCTGTTCGGCATCTGCCTCGGCCACCAGCTGCTCGGCCTCGCGGTGGGGGCGCAGACCACCAAGATGTTCCAGGGCCATCGCGGCGCCAACCATCCGGTCAAGCGGCTGGAAGACGGCGCGGTGGAGATCACCAGCATGAACCACGGCTTCGCCGTCGAGCGCGAGAGCCTGCCCGCCAATGCCCGCGAGACGCATGTGTCGCTGTTCGACGGCTCCAACGCCGGCATCGAGCTCACCGACCGTCCGGCGTTCAGCGTGCAATACCACCCGGAGGCCAGCCCGGGCCCGCAGGACAGCCTCTATCTGTTCGAGCGGTTCGTGTGGATGATGGCGTGAACCTGCCGCCGTTCGATCCCGCCCGCTTCGAGGAAGAATGGGCGCAGGATCAGGACGTGCTGCAGAGTCTCGCTGCCAACGGCGACAACCCGGCGATTTCCCGCCCCGTGGACGTCAGCTTCCACGGCTCGGGCAAGGCGCTTGCCGCGCTCGAAGAGGCTGCGGAAGAGCTGGGTTTCACCGTGCTGGGTGACGAGCGAAGCGAAGACGGAGGCCTCTGGCTCTTCCTTGAACGAGAACAACGCACCGACGAAGCATCGATACGCGCTCTAACCGAGCTTTGCCTGCGGATAGAGGCGTATTTCGGCCTGGAATATGACGGCTGGGGCTGCGTCGCAGAAACTGGAATGAAACACTGATGCCCAAGCGCACCGACATCTCCTCCATCCTCGTCATCGGCGCCGGCCCGATCGTCATCGGTCAGGCGTGCGAGTTCGATTATTCGGGCACGCAGGCGATCAAGGCCCTGAAGGAAGAGGGTTATCGCATCGTCCTGGTCAATTCGAACCCGGCGACGATCATGACCGATCCCGAGCTGGCCGACGCGACCTATATCGAGCCGATCACCCCCGCGGTCGTCGCCAAGATCATCGAGAAGGAGCGGCCCGACGCCGTCCTGCCGACGATGGGCGGCCAGACCGCGCTCAACACAGCGCTCGCCCTGTTCCGCGACGGCACGCTGGAGAAGTTCGGCGTGACGATGATCGGCGCCGATGCCGATGCGATCGACAAGGCCGAGGACCGGCTGAAGTTCAAGGACGCGATGACCAAGATCGGGCTCGAAAGCGCCCGCTCGGCGATCGCGCATACCGAGGCCGAGGCGCTGACCGCACTCGACTATGTCGGGCTGCCGGCGATCATCCGCCCCAGCTTCACCATGGGCGGCTCGGGCGGCGGCATCGCCTATAATCGCGAGGAATTCATCGCGATCGTGCGCTCAGGCCTCGACCTGTCGCCGACCACCGAGGTGCTGATCGAGGAATCGCTGCTCGGCTGGAAGGAATATGAGATGGAGGTCGTCCGGGATCGGAACGACAATGCCATCATCGTCTGCTCGATCGAGAATATCGATCCGATGGGGACGCACACCGGCGATTCGATCACCGTCGCGCCGGCGCTGACGCTGACCGACAAGGAATACCAGATCATGCGCAACGCATCGATCGCGTGTCTCCGGGAGATCGGCGTCGAGACCGGCGGTTCCAACGTGCAGTTCGCGGTCAATCCGAAGGACGGCCGCCTGATCGTGATCGAGATGAACCCGCGCGTCAGCCGCTCCTCGGCGCTCGCCTCCAAGGCGACCGGCTTCCCGATCGCCAAGGTCGCCGCCAAGCTGGCGGTGGGCTATACGCTCGATGAGATCGACAACGATATCACCGGCGCCACGCCGGCGAGCTTCGAGCCGACGATCGATTACGTCGTCACCAAGATCCCGCGCTTCGCCTTCGAGAAGTTCAAGGGCGCCGAGGCGGTGCTGGGCACGGCGATGAAGTCGGTCGGCGAAGTGATGGCGATCGGCCGCTCGATTCACGAATCGCTCCAGAAGGCGCTGCGCGGTCTCGAGACCGGCCTCAGCGGCTTCAACGATGTCGACCGGCTGGTCGGCGCGCCGCGCGACGTGATCGAGGCGGCGCTGACCGTCCGCTCGCCCGACCGGCTGCTGATCGCCGCCCAGGCGATGCGCGAGGGCTTCAGCCTGAAGGACGTCCAGCGCTTCACCAGCTACGACCCCTGGTTCCTCGAGCGGATCGCCGAGATCCTCGACGCCGAGAAGGACGTCGCCACCAACGGCCTGCCGCAGGACGCGGCCGGCATGCGCCGCCTCAAGGCGATGGGCTTCAGCGACAAGCGGCTGGCCTATCTGGCGCTCAAGTCGGTCAACCTCCGCGCGGGCAGCGAAGTCATGGCGCGCAGCTCGGGGCTGATCGGCGAGGTGGCCAACGCCATCTCCGGCGGGGTGACCGAGGCCGAGGTGCGCAAGCTGCGCCACCGGCTGGGCGTGCGGCCCGTGTTCAAGCGGATCGACACCTGCGCGGCCGAGTTCGAGGCGAAGACGCCCTATATGTACTCGACCTATGAGGCGCCGAGCTTCGGCGAGCCCGAGAACGAGGCCGAGCCGAGCTCCGCCCGCAAGGTGGTGATCCTCGGCGGCGGTCCGAACCGGATCGGGCAGGGGATCGAGTTCGACTATTGTTGCTGCCACGCTTGCTTCGCGCTGGCCGATGCGGGCTATGAGACGATCATGGTCAACTGCAACCCGGAGACGGTGAGCACCGACTATGACACCTCGGACCGGCTCTATTTCGAGCCGCTGACCGCCGAGGACGTGCTCGAGATCCTCGAGGTCGAGAAGTCGAAGGGCGAGCTGGTCGGCGTGATCGTCCAGTTCGGCGGCCAGACCCCGCTCAACCTCGCCAAGGCGCTGGAGGATGCGGGCATCCCGATCCTCGGCACCAGCCCCGACGCGATCGACCTGGCCGAGGACCGCGAGCGCTTCGCCGATCTCGTCGCCAAGCTGGGTCTCAAGCAGCCTGCGAACGGCATTGCGCGCAGCCGCGACGAGGCGGTGCGGGTGGCCGAGCGGATCGGCTATCCGGTGCTGATGCGGCCGAGCTATGTGCTGGGCGGCCGGGCGATGGAGATCGTCGACAGCCTCCAGCAGCTCGACGACTATATCCAGACCGCGGTGCAGGTCTCGGGCGACTCGCCGGTGCTGATCGACCAGTATCTGCGCGACGCGATCGAGGTGGACGTGGACGCGATCGCCGACGGCACCGATGTGGTCGTGGCGGGCGTGCTCCAGCATATCGAGGAAGCCGGCGTCCATTCGGGCGACAGCGCCTGCTCGATCCCGCCTTACAGCCTGCCTGCCGAGATCATCGCCGAGATCGAGCGCCAGACCGTGGCACTGGCGCGCGCGCTCAAGGTCAAGGGGCTGATGAACATCCAGTTCGCGGTCAAGGACGGCGAGGTCTATCTGATCGAGGTTAACCCGCGCGCCAGCCGCACGGTGCCGTTCGTCGCCAAGGCGATCGGCGCGCCGATCGCCAAGATCGCCAGCCGCGTGATGGCGGGCGAGAAGCTGGCGAACCTGCCGGTCATCGACCGCGACATCGATTATATCGCGGTCAAGGAAGCGGTGTTCCCCTGGGCGCGCTTCCCGGGGGTCGACCCGGTGCTCTCGCCCGAGATGAAGTCGACCGGCGAGGTGATGGGCATCGATCGCGACTTCGCGACGGCGTTCGCCAAGTCGCAGCTCGGCGCGGGCACGGTGCTGCCCGACGGCGGCACGGTATTCGTCAGCGTCAAGCAGGGCGACAAGGCGGTGGTGCTGCCGGGGGTGAAGATCCTCGCCGATCTCGGCTTCAAGATCATCGCGACCAGCGGCACGGCAGAGTTCCTGGCGGCCGAGGGCATCGCGGTGGAGACGGTGAACAAGGTGGCGCAGGGCCGCCCGCACATCGTCGACCGTATCCAGGACGGCGACGTCGCGCTGATCTTCAACACTACCGAAGGCTGGCAGTCGCTCAAGGACTCGATGAGCATCCGCGCCTCGGCGCTGGCGCAGAAGGTGCCGTACTTTACCACGGCCCCGGGCAGCGTCGCGGCGGCGCGGGCGATCGCGGCGATGCGGAGCAACCCGATCGAGGTGCAGCCGATCCAGGCGTATTTCGCCTCGCGGGGGTGAGTTTGCCGCGTGGGGGAGGGGGCTGCGTTCCCCTCCCGCTTGCGGGAGGGGCTAGGGGAGGGGCTGAGACGGTTCAGCGTTTCTTCCACGTCGATCCCTCCCCCCACCCCTCCCGCAAGCGGGAGGGGGGCGAAAGCTTTGGGTGTACGGCAATTTATTGCATTTCTGCCCCCCGCCTTGATGTTTTTCGTGCCGCGACTTACTATTCGCGTTCGCACAATGGATTTCCCCAACCGATGTAAGTGTGCGGACGTCGTTTTCGGGCGACGGTCGGTACCGGGGGCGTATTGAAGGACAAGGGCGTTATGGCGACCGTCGAGAAGATGCCGATGCTGGCGGAAGGCTATCAGAAGCTCAGCGAGGAGCTGAAGCGGCTGAAGGCCGAGCGGCCGTTGATCGTGGACGCGATCGAGGAAGCGCGCGCCCATGGCGATCTCTCCGAAAACGCCGAATACCACGCCGCCAAGGAGCGCCAGGGCCAGGTGGAGGCGACCATCGCCGACATCGAGGACAAGCTGAGCCGCGCCCAAATCATCGATCCCAAGGAGCTTTCGGGCGACAAGATCGTGTTCGGCGCGACCGTGACGCTGCTCGACGAGGACGACAAGCCGGTGAAGTATCAGATCGTCGGCCAGACCGAGGCGGATGCCAGCAAGGGCCGCATTTCGTACAACTCGCCGATCGGCCGGGCGCTGATCGGGCGCAAGGTCGACGAAGAGGTCGAGGTGTCGGTGCCGGCGGGCGACCGCTATTATCTGGTTTCGAAGGTCGAATTCATCTGAGGCCTGCGATGCGGACGTTCAGCGCCACGACGGTGATCGTCGCCGTCACGGTGGCGGTGAGCCTGATCGCCAATTTCGCGCCCAATGCGGCGCAGATCCAGTATGCGGCGGGGTTCATCCCGGCGCGGCTTTCCGGCGGGCTGATCCTGCCGGGGCCGGTGGTGCCGGTATGGGTGACCCCGCTCAGCTCGGCGCTGATCCATGGCGGCCTCGCCCATCTCGGCATGAACATGCTGATGCTCGGCTTCACCGGGCGTGAGGCCGAGCGGGCGATCGGCGCCAAGGGGCTGGTGACGCTCTACCTGATCGGCGCCTATGCCGCGTGCGGCGCGCAGTGGCTGGCAGGACCGATGTCGACCGCGCCGATGATCGGGGCGAGCGGGGCGAGTTCGGCGGTGGTCGGTGCCTATTCGCTGCTCTACGGCCGCCAGCGCGCCAAGGCGATCGGGCCGATCCCGGCGCAGGTGGTGCACATCGCCTGGCTCGCTGCGGCCTGGGTGGGCGTCAACCTGCTGATGGGCTTTGCCTTCCTCCAGGGCGGCGTGACCGTCGCGATCTGGGCGCATATCGGCGGCTTCCTGCTAGGCCTGGCGCTCGCCCGGCCGATGCTGCTCTGGCGCTGGCGCCACGCGTAGGCGCGTCGAGCGCCAGCCTTTTCAGCCGTCATCCCGGCGAAAGCCGGGATCTAGTCGCCCTCTTCCTATCAGCAAGAGCCGCAGCGGTGACCCCAATGGGTCCCGGCTTTCGCCGGGATGACCAATGGAGGGGAGGGCTTTACGCTTTCCGTTGCGCGATGTGCCGGTCGATCACATGGCCGAGCACCGTCATCGGCACGTTGCCGCCGAGCAGCAGCGCGTCGTTGAAGGCGCGGAAGTCGAACCTGTCGCCGAGCGCGGTCTTGGCGTGCGTGCGCAGCCGGTTGATCGCGGTGTGGCCCACCTTGTAGCCGCAGGCCTGGCCCGGCCAGGAGCAGTAGCGATCGACCTCGCCCTGCACCTCGTCCTCGGACGAGCCGTTGGCCTCGACGAACCAGCGGATCGCCTGTTCGCGCGTCCAGCGCTTGGCATGGAGCCCGCTGTCGACCACCAGCCGGCAAGCGCGGAAGCCCAGCGACTGGAGGTAGCCCAGCTTCGCCGCCGGGTTCGCGGCATAGACGCCCAGCTCGTCCGCCAGCTGCTCGGCATAGAGCGCCCAGCCTTCGGAATAGGCGTTGAACTGCAGCAGCGAGCGGATCAGCGGCATCTTGAACGTGTATTCGCCCTGCCAGGCATGGCCGGGGATCGCCTCGTGATAGGCGAGGTCGGGCAGGCTGAACCGCGTCCAGATGCCGGTCGAGCGCAGATTGACCCAGAGGCGGCCGGGCACCTTGCCGTCGATCGTGCCGGGGCCGCCATAGGCACCCGCCGCGCCTTCCTCCTCGACGATGGGAATGCGCTTCACCTCGACATTGCCGGGGACCAGCGTGTGGAAGGCCTGCGGCATGCGGGTGCGCATGTCGTCGATGCTCTTCTGCAGGATCTGAATGATCTCGGCGCGGCCCGCGTCGTTCTCGGGGAAGGCGAAGCGCTTGTCGGTGGCCAGCCCGCGCATCCGCGCACCGACCGAACCCTGGGTGTAGCCAAGCGTCTTGAGGATCGTGTCCATCTCGGCCTGCAGCTCGGCGAGCTGCGCCTTGCCCATCGCATGGACCTCGTCCGGCGACATGGTCGTGGTGGTGCCGGCGCTCAGTGCCCAGGCATAATAGGCGTCGCCGTCCTTGAACTTCCACACGCCCGCGTCGGAGGTCGCTCGGGCGCGCTGCTTCTCCAGCTCGGCGATCTGGCGGTCGAGCGCGGGGGCGATCTGCTCGGCGGCGATCCTGGTCGCACGGGCCTCGTACCCGCCCGGCATCTTGGTGGTGCGCTTGGCGAGCGAGGTCACCACGTCCCATTTGGCCGGATCGCCGCTGCGGGCAAGCCGGATCTGCTTGAGGCATTTGTCGAGCAGGAAATCCGGCGCGATCACGCCGACGCTTGCGGCTTGCTGCAGCCGCACGGTCTCGCCGTCGAGCGCACCGGCATAGGCCTGGAGCCGGTCGCAATAGGCATCGGCATCGTCGCGCGTGGCGATCTGATGATCGCTGTCGAGCATCTTCGGCACGTCGATATAGGCGCCGACATTCTGGATCACGACGTACGGCGTGTTGCGCCAGCTCCCCACCGCGACATCGCCATAGGGGAAGGCCATGCCCTTGAGGCCGTTTTCGTAAGCCGTCTGGATTACGTCGAGATGGACGCGCATCTCGGGGCTGACCGCGTTCACGTCGATCCGTTCGATTTCGGCGAGCGTTGCCTTGAGGTGTGCCGCCATCTTGGCGACGCCGGCCGGGGTGCGGTCGCCGAGCTTGTGCTTGAGCGCGGCCCGCGCACCCTTGTCGATGCCGAGACCGGTCGCGCCTTCCGGGTTGAGCACGAGCAGCGCCTCGGCGGTGCGGTCGATCAGCGCCTGGGCCTGCGCTTCGGCGGCGGGCGCGGCGGCAAGCGCGGGGCGCGCCGCCGCGGAGGTGGCGAGCAGGGCGCTCGATCCGAGCAGCACGTCGCGACGGGTAGGTTGCATCAATTCGACCTCGATCTTTTTCATTTCTGGGGAAGGGTGGGAAGCGGCTCGACCCGCAGCGTCGCGCCGGTGGCGCCGGTGATCCGAACGCGGGCGCCGATGGGGGCATCGGGTCCGCGCGCCGGCCACTCGCCGTCGCCGACCCGCACCCGGCCGCCATGGTCGCTCACCGGCTCGACGACGGTGACGACCTCGCCGACCAGCCGCGCGATCCGATCGTTGAGCAGCGGATCGGCGCTCTGCACGGGAAAGTCGTGATACCAGCGTTTGCCGATCAGCACCGCAACGGCCGACCAGCCGGCAAAGCCGAGTAGCTGCCCGGCAAGCGGTAGGTCCGGGAACAGCAGGGCCAGCGCGCCCATGATCGCGGCTGCCACCGCGAGGAACACCAGGAACACGCCCGGCACCACCAGTTCGGCAATCCCCAGCGTCACCGCGGCGATCAACCAGAGCAGGGGCGGGTGCTGCAGCCAGTCCAACGCTGCGATCAATCCTGCTGGTCGAACGGGCCCGGACGGCGGGCCGGGGGCGCTGGCGGAGCAGGGGGCTTGGGTGCGCCGCCGGACAGCGCGTCCCTGGCGAGTTCGCCGATACCGCCCAGCGTGCCGATCAGCTGGGTCGCCTCGACCGGGAACAGGATCGTCTTGGCATTGGGCGAGGTGGCGAACTTGCCGACCGCCTCGACATATTTCTGCGCGATGAAATAGTTGAGCGACTGGGCGCTGCCGGACTCGATCGCGTCGGAGACCAGCCGGGTCGCCTCCGCCTCGGCCTGGGCGGCGCGCTCGCGAGCCTCGGCGTCGCGGAAGGCGGATTCGCGGCGCCCCTCGGCCTCCAGGATCCGCGCCTGCTTCTGCCCCTCGGCGCGCAGGATCTCCGACTGGCGGCTGCCCTCGGCCTCGAGGATGTTGGCGCGCTTCTCGCGCTCGGCCTTCATCTGGCGGCCCATCGCGTTGACGATGTCGGCGGGCGGGCGGATGTCCTTGATCTCGACGCGGGTGATCTTCACCCCCCAGGGCGTCGTTGCATGGTCGACCACCGAGAGCAGCCGCGCGTTGATCTCGTCGCGCTTGGACAGCGTCTCGTCCAGGTCCATCGACCCCATCACGGTGCGCAGGTTCGTCGTGGTCAGCTGGAGCAGCGCGACATAGAGGTCCGACACCTCATAGGCGGCCTTGGCGGCATCCAGCACCTGGAAGAACACCACCCCGTCGGTGGAGATCATCGCATTGTCCTTGGTGATGATCTCCTGTCCCGGAATGTCGATCACCTGTTCCATCATGTTCACCTTGCGGCCGACACGGTAGAAAAAGGCGGGGTAGAAGTTGAAGCCGGGCGCGGCGACGGTGGTGAAGCGGCCGAAATGCTCGATCGTGTACTGATAGCCCTGGGTCACGATCTTCACGCTGACCAGCAGGTAGAACAGCACCAGTGCCACCAGACCGGCCAGAAACACGAAAAGCACGTCCATACGCCCCGACTCCCCTCGCAATGGGGCCTAGTGCTAGCATAGAGAGGCGCGATGACCAGCATGGCTCTCGCTCCCCGTACCGCCCTGTTCCTGCCCGCATCGAATGCGCGTGCGATCGCCAAGGCGCGGACGCTCGATTGCGACATGGTGATCCTCGACCTGGAGGATGCCGTGAAGCCCGAGGACAAGGATGCCGCGCGTCAGGCCGCGGTCGCGGCAATGGCGGAGGGCTTTGGCGAGCGGATCGCTGCCATCCGCATCAACGGGGTCGACACGCCAGAACACGAGGCCGATCTTGCCGCTGCCGCCCGTTCGGCGGCGGATCTGATCGTCGTACCCAAGGTGGAGGATGCCGCTTGCGCCGTGAGGGTCGCCGAGGCAGTCGGCAAGCCGATCCTGGCAATGATCGAGACGCCGGCCGGGGTCCTCGCCGCCGTGGCCATCGCCGCCCAGCCGGGCGTCACCGGGCTGATCGCCGGCACGAACGACCTGAAGTCCAGCCTCGGCATCCCTTCCGCGGCAGGGCGGGGCGGGCTATCGCTGGCGCTGCAGACGGTAGTGCTGGCTGCGCGTGCCGGAAACGCCTGGGCGCTTGACGGCGTGTTCAACGCGCTTGCCGATGCAGAGGGGCTTGCCGCCGAATGCCGCGAAGGCCGCGCGCTTGGCTTTGACGGCAAGACGCTGATCCACCCAGGGCAGATCGCGATCGCTGCCAAAGCCTTTGGCGCGACCGCCGACGAGATCGCCGACGCGCGCGCCTTGCTTGCCGCGGCCCAGGGTGGTGCGGAGCGGTTCCGCGACCGGATGATCGAGGCGATGCACGTGGCGCAAGCCCGCGTTCTTCTGCAACGTGCTGGGGACGCCGAATAAATCCTACTTCCCGCAACCGCCGCGTCTGCGGTTCTTCTATGTCTATTGTATGGGGAATCTGCACGAGCTCGACAGCACGCTGCTCCAGGCCATCGGCGCGATCGAGGCGCTGCTCGCCTTGCCCTGCTGCGACGTCGCCGCGCTTTCCCGCATCCGCTACCAGACAGCCCGTGCCGTGGCGGCCCGCCGCCGCGCGATGGATCTGCTGTTCAATGGCGCAATGGCGGAAGGCGGTGCCCGTGCGGTGGCAGTGCAGTCGATCCGCGCCGGCAACCTCGAGATGCGGATGTTCTACACCGATCACACCATCGCCTGGCCCACGGCGCGTGCCGTCGCGGAGTGGCCGGCCTATGTCGCGGCGTCGCGCAGGCTCGCCGCGGTGATCCGGCGGCAGGTGGAGGTGGAGCGCGCGCTCCTCTACCCGGCACTGCCGCGCATCGACGCCTGACGCTCCCCCCTAGCGCATCCGCACCCTTGCGGTTACATGGGCCGCCAACATTCGACTCAAGGATTTGGCGCACCCCCATGGAAATCCCTCTCGGCCTCACGTTCGACGACGTCCTCCTCTATCCGGGCGAATCCGAAATCGTGCCGAGCATGGCGGATACGCGCACCCAGGTGACCAAGGGCCTCGCGCTCAACATCCCGATCCTGTCCTCGGCGATGGACACCGTCACTGAAACCGACATGGCGATCGTGATGGCGCAGCTCGGCGGCATCGGGGTGCTCCACCGCAACATGGAAGTGGAAGAGCAGGTCGAGGCGGTCCGCCTGGTCAAGCGGTTCGAGAGCGGCATGGTCGTCAACCCGATCACCATGGCGCCGACCGGCACGCTCGCCGAGGCGCAGGCGCTGATGGCGCGGCACCGGATCAGCGGCATCCCGATCGTGGAAGCCGATGGCAAGCTGGTCGGCATCCTGACCAACCGTGACGTCCGCTTCGCCGAGAACCCCAACCAGCTCGTCTCCGAGCTGATGACGCACCAGAACCTCGCCACGGTGAAGCAGGGTGTCGCGCAGGAAGAAGCGCGTCGGCTGCTCCACCAGCGCCGGATCGAAAAGCTGCTGGTTGTTGACGACGCCTATCGCTGCGTCGGCCTGATCACGGTGAAGGACATCGAGAAGGCCGTCACCTATCCGCACGCCACCAAGGACGCCGGCGGCCGCCTCTGCGTCGCCGCGGCGACGACCGTGGGCGACAAGGGCTTCGCGCGTACCGAGGCGCTGGTCGATGCCGAGGTCGACCTCATCGTGATCGACACCGCGCACGGCCATAACAAGGACGTCAGCCGCGCGGTCGAGCGGGTGAAGAAGCTCTCCAACCGCGTCCAGGTGATCGCCGGCAACATCGCGACCGCCGAGGCCGCGCGCGCGCTGATCGGCGCGGGCGCGGACGGCCTCAAGGTCGGCATCGGCCCAGGCTCGATCTGCACCACCCGCGTCGTCGCCGGCGTCGGCGTGCCGCAGCTTACCGCGGTGATGGATGCGGCCAACGAAGCCGCCAAGTCGGGCATTCCGGTGATCGCCGATGGCGGCATCCGCACCTCGGGGGACATCGCCAAGGCGCTCGCCGCCGGCGCGAGCGCCGCGATGATCGGCTCGCTGCTCGCAGGCACCGAGGAAGCGCCGGGCGAGACCTTCCTGTACCAGGGCCGCGCCTACAAGTCTTACCGCGGCATGGGCTCGGTCGGCGCGATGGCGAAGGGCTCGGCCGACCGCTACTTCCAGCAGGACATCAAGGACCAGCTCAAGCTGGTGCCCGAAGGCATAGAGGGCCAGGTGCCGTACAAGGGCCCGGCGCGCGACGTGATCCACCAGCTGGTCGGCGGCGTGAAGGCGTCGATGGGCTATGTCGGCGCGGCGACGCTGCCGGAATTCCAGAAGAAGGCGCGCTTCGTGCGCATCACCAATGCGGGCCTCAAGGAAAGCCACGTCCATGACGTGACGATCACCCGCGAGGCGCCCAACTACCCGACGCGCTGAGCGCGTTAGCCGGTCGCGGCGGGCCTTTGCTCGCTCGCGACCGGCGCCGGCACCTTGTCGGCATGACGAACCTGGTTGCGACCGCCGCGCTTGGCCGCATACAGCGCACGGTCCGCGTTGCGATACAGCTCCGCGAGGTCGACCCGGGGGCGTCCTTCGGCAACGCCGATGCTAATCGTCACCCGCTGGTCGCCGATGGTCGCGCGATGATCGCAGGCGGCGATCTCCGCGCGCACCTGCTCCGCGAAATCGAGAGCGGGCAGGTCGGGGGAAATGGTCAACAGCGCGAACTCCTCGCCACCCAGCCGGGCGACGGTGCAGTGCGCACTTTCCCACCGCGCCAGCCGCGCGGCGATCGTGCACAGCACGATATCCCCCGCGTCATGACCATGGTCGTCGTTGATCGCCTTAAAACGGTCTATGTCCAACAGCAGCAACGCCACGGACGCCTGAGTCCGCGCCGCCGTCGCGATCAGCGCGTCGGCAGCATCCAGGAAGCCACGGCGGTTGCGGATCGCCGTCAGCGGATCGTGCTCCGCGAGCCGGCTGGCACGCGCCTCGGCCGCGCGCGCGAGGTCA
Organism: uncultured Sphingomonas sp.; assembly: GCF_913774285.1. GTDB lineage: Bacteria > Pseudomonadota > Alphaproteobacteria > Sphingomonadales > Sphingomonadaceae > Sphingomonas. The sequence goes on from NZ_CAJYHX010000003.1 coordinate 45,343, forward strand.
CGCTCGGTGCGCAGACGGGCAAGCCGGCGGCTGGCGGCGAAGGACAGCCACAGCGTCTGCCAGGCCGAGGCGAACAGCACCAGGATCTGTGGCCCTCCGCCCCAGAACAGCGTGCCGAGATCGACCAGCTGCGTGAGCCCGAGCGCGGCCATCGGTACCGACCAGGCCGCGATCAGGTCGCGTGCCTCCTCGCTGCCGCGGCGGGCGCCCACGATCAGACATGCCAGCACCGCCAGCAGATTGCCCAGCACCGCAGCGGCAAGCGGGGGCCCGATGGTTTCGATCAAGGCGCCCCGCGCCAGCGTCGCGGGGACCCCGAGCACTGCAACGGCGACGCCTAGCGCGAGCGCCGTGGCTCGTAGCGACCCGGGGATTCTTCCTTTCTCCAGCGCGCTCGTCGCGCTCAGCGCGGCAAGCAGAACGGAGAGGGCGGACAGACCGGTGCTGGTCTGCGCGGCCAGCGTTCCGGCCATGCCGGGCGCGACCAGAAGGCCGAACTGCGACCAGATCGCGCCCCACAGGAACACGGTGGCGGCCCAGGCGCCTTGCCAGCCGAGATAGGCGCGGCGCGTACCGATGGCGAGCGAAAGGTTGTATGCCGCACCGGCCAGCAACAGCGTGAGCGCAGCGCCGATTAGCGCGCCGAGCACCGCCGTTTCGATGCCGGCTTCGCCTGCGGGCACCAGGCGCAGCCGCAGCAACGGGTAGCTGGCGAGGCGATCGACGCGCAGCGTGACCGATCGCAGGCGGGTCTTCTGGTCGCTCGGCGTGAAGGTGATCTGGGCGCCGGGGCGCCAATGGTCCCCGAAGGCACCGGCGCGGACCTCCTGCCACTCGGTGCTGCCATCGGTATAGTGGAACGCAACCGCGAGCCGGTCGAACCGTGTCTGGTGGACGAGCAGCGTTGGGGCCACGCCACGGATGCCGTAGCGCTGCGGCTCCAATTGCAGCCACAACCGGGCAGCTTGATAGCCGGCGGGCTTGTCCCCGCAGCGGGAGCGCATCGCGGGTGGCTCGGCACTTGGCCCATCGATCGGCGTTACGGCGTGACATACACGCGAATCGAGCGGGATCGGAACCGCATGGGCCGCAACCGGCCCAAGCATCCACGCGAGCAGCAGCACGTGCCACCCGCGAAGAAACACCCACGCCGCCACGCCACGCACCGAACGCTTCCCCACAATCCCCACATCGCACCCCATGCGAAACTCCGCATGTACAAAGGATTGCCCTTTCTGGCTATCCGCCGCGAAACGCAGCTGCTTTGCATTCCGCAGGCGTTGGGCCTAGCGCTGCTGCCATGACTCCTGCCGCACGTGTTCAAATGGCGATTGACCTGCTCGATCAGGTGATCGCGGCCGCCCGCAATCGCGGCGCTGCCGCCGATGTAGTACTCTCACGCTGGTTTGCCGAGCGGCGCTTCGCCGGGTCGATGGATCGCCGGGCGATCCGCGCACTCGTCTACGAGGCGATCCGGCGCTGCGGCGAGGTGCCGGTTTCCGGCCGCGCCGCGATGCTGGCGCTCGTACAGACGCAGCCGGCGCTGGCCGACCTGTTCGACGGCTCGCGCTACGGCCCTGCTGTGATCGCCGAGGGCGAACCGGTGGCAGGACAGGGAGTTGCTCCCGCCTGGCTGGAAGCAGCCTTCGAGGCCTCGGGGCTCGATGGCGCAGAGCGGGCGGCGCTGCTCGATCGTGCCCCGCTCGACTTGCGGGTCAACCGGCTCAAGTCGGACCCCGACGCCGTCGCCGCCCTGTTCGACGGCGCCGAGCGGCTCCCCCTCGCGCCCGACGCGCTGCGACTGCTCGAGGACACGCCGGTGGATCGCAGCGAGGCCTATGCCGAGGGCGGCTTTGAGGTGCAGGACGCCGGCAGTCAGCTGGTCAGCGCGCTGGCGGGGGCGGCGCCGGGGATGACCGTGATCGATCTCTGCGCGGGCGGCGGCGGCAAGACGCTGGCGCTGGCGGCCGCGATGGCCAACCAGGGCAGGATCCTCGCCTGCGACGTCGACCGGCCGCGTCTGTCGAAGCTGATGCCGCGGGCCGCGCGCGCGGGCGTCACTATTGCCGAGACGCTGCTGCTCAATCCTGGTCGCGAAGCCGAAGCACTTGCGGATTGGCGCGAGCAGGCGGATCTTGTGGTGGTCGACGCGCCCTGCTCGGGCACCGGCACGTGGCGGCGCAACCCGGAGGCGCGCTGGCGGCTGACACCGGCGCAGCTCGATCGCTATGTCGATACCCAAGCGCATCTGCTCGACGTCGCCGCGCGGCTGGTGCGGCCGGGCGGGGCACTGGTGCACATCGTCTGCTCGCTGCTCGATGCCGAGGGGGCGGGGCAGGTCGAGCGGTTCGTGGCGGCGCAACCCGGCTGGGCTGCGGTGCCGCTCGATGCCCCCGCAGGGCGTCCGCGCGGCGACGGGCTGCGGCTCACGCCGCTGCACGACACCACCGACGGGTTTTTTGTCGCGAAGCTGGTGCGGCAATGCTAGCCCGTGGCCATGGAGTTTCGGAGATGTTGATGCGGTTCACGACGATCTCGGTGGCGGCGGCGCTGCTGGTGCTGACGGTTTCGACCAGCCTGAGCGCGCAGCGGCCCGACAGCCAGCTCGAACCCCGCTCGGTCGAGCTGGTGCGCCAGGCGCGCAGTGCCCAGGCGGCGGGCAATCTCGGCGGGGCCAATGATCTGCTCGAAAGCGCGCTGGCGGTCGATCCGCGCAACCGCGAGGCGTTCGTGCTGATCGCCGACATCGCGCGGACGCAGAACCTCCCCGGCAAGGCGATCCGCTTCTATGGCGAGGCGCTCAAGCTCGATCCCAACGACGTGACCGCGCTGCGCGGCCAGGGCGAGGCGATGGTCGCCAAGGGGGCGATGACGCGCGCCAAGGACAATCTCGCCAAGATCAAGACGATCTGCAAGACGGGCTGCGCCGATGCGACCACGCTCGCCGCGACGATCGCCAAGGGTCCGCCGCCGACGCCCACGCCGGTGGCAGCGAACGACAACGCCGCCAAGGACGCGGCCAAGCCCTGACCGGGCTCAGCTGGGGGCGATCGCCGCCTCCAGCGCCCGCGCGCGGCTTTCCTGCGCGGCGACGATGTCGCCGGCGCGGTCCATGGCAGCCTGGAGCGCCGGGTAGTCGGGCTGGCCGGTCTGGGCGCGCTCGATCCGCAGCTGGTCCATGTCGGCGAGCGTCACCGCGGTGCGCGAGCGGATGCCGTCGAGCACGCTGAGCGCGGTCTGCGCATCGAGCCACGGGCTGGTACCCGCCGCCTGCCCGCGAGCACGCGCGACCTTCGCCTCGGCATCCTTCACCGCCGTCTGGAACTCGCTATCTGCCGAATCGATCTTCGCCGTGAGCGCCGCGATCCGCGCGTCGAGCGCCGCATCGGGCGTAGCTTGCGGAGCGGGGCGCTCCGGCTCGGTGAAGTTCAACCCTTCGTTCGCGCGCGGCAGCAGCGAGGGATAGCGCGTGGCGGGCTGGGCACAGCCGGCGAGCAGCGCGGTGCCAGCGGCGAGAAGGGGGAGCGATCGCATGGGCTTGCCATATGCTTGTGGAAAACTTGGCGCAACGGGGTTGCGCTCTCCGATTTCCGCCGATAAACGCTCGCCTCCACCAAGCGCCCGTAGCTCAGCTGGATAGAGCATCAGACTACGAATCTGAGGGTCGGACGTTCGAATCGTTCCGGGCGCGCCATACCCCCCGCCAGAGCCTAGCTCGGCGGGGGTTTGTGTTTCCGGGGTTAGGCGCGGGCCTCGAGGCTGTCGAGGATCTTGCCGCCGGCCATGAACACCGCGATCGGGCACACCGCGAACAGCAGCTTGCCGCCTACACCCGGATACAGGGTCATATAATGGAAGCCGCGCTCGACCGCGCCATTGGCGAGCCCGAAGATCACCAGGAACGCTTCGAACTTCGACTTGATCACGAAGAGGCGGCCGATGCGGTACAGCATGGCCGCCACGCAGCAAGCCGCGTGCCAGTCCCGGAAAAGCGTCGGTTCTCAGCCGGCGGTCATGGTAAGCTGTCAATTAACCCGACAAGGTCGAGCGCTTCGAGCAGCGCCGCGCGGGCGGCTTCGATGCGGGCGATCAGCGCCGGGTCGGCAATGGCGCTCGGGTCGATCGCCTCGGGCCAGTGTGCTTCGATGACCGCGGCGATGCGGTCGAGCTTGGCAGCATCGACCAGGAACCGCGGATCGACGGTCGCCGGATCGGCGACGACACGCAGGCGGAGACAGGCGGGTCCGCCGCCATTGGCCATCGACTCGCGGACGTCGACCACTTCGACGCGGCGGATCGGTCCGTTGCCGGCGACATGGGCTTCCAGCCAGTGCCACACGCTCGGCGTGTCGCGGGCCTCGCTCGGCACGATCAGCACGGTGTCGCCGCCGGGCACGGTGACGAGCTGGGCGTTGAATAGATAGGAGGCGATCGCGTCGGCGAGGCTCACCCGGTCGGCGGGCACTTCGACGATCTCGACCTCGGGCATCGCCGTGCGCAGTCGGTCGTAGAAGCGCTCCTTGTCGGCAAAGGCCTGTTCGTGGGCGAACAGTACCCGGCCGTTCGCCACCGCGACGACATCATTATGGAACGCGCCGGCGGCAATCGCTTCCTCCGATTGCTGGACGAACAGCGTGCGATCCGGATCGAGCAGGTGCCGCCGCGCGACCGCGGCGCTGGCGTCGGGATGCTGGCGCGCCGGGAAGGGGCCGCCGGCGATGCCATAGACAAACACTTCCACGCCCGGCGCGTCGTGTGCGGGCGCGAGCCGCATATGGTTGGCCGCGCCCTCGTCGCCGAAGGGGGCGGGTACCGGGCCGTGGACGGCGAAGGCGGGATCGGCAAAGGCGAGACGGAGCTGTGCCAGCGTCTCCGGCCACTCATGGCTGCGGTGGGGCATCGTGACCAGATTGGCGACGCTGAGGTGGCAGCGGCCGTCGGCAGTATCGGGCGCGGGTGAGACGGTGGCGGCGTTGGCGGCCCACATCGGCGAGGCGGAGAGCGCCTGTGCCTGGCTGTGCGGCGGCGCCTGCTCGTAGCGGAGCCTGAGCTGGGCGAGCCAGCGATGATCGGGGCGGGCATGCGGCAGGAGGATGCCCTGGTGCAGCCCGAGCGCGAGATTGGCGCGCATCTTCGCGATGCCCTGCAAGGCGGCGGCACGCGGGTGGGAAACGGCGCCGCGGTTGCGCGTCGCAGCGAGGTTGCCGGGGCTGAGCCCAGCGTAATTGTGGCTGGGCCCGACGATGCCGTCGAAATTGATTTCCACCAGCATCAGCGCGCCACCCACAATACGCTGTCGCCCACCGACAGGCCCAGCGCCTCGGCCGAGACGGGGTCCAGCACGATTCCGCCGTCGGACGGGGTGATCTGCGCGAGCGCCGACTGGAAATCGGACAGCGTGCCCGCGGCAACCAGCGCCGGCTCGCCGCCGCCGGCGATCGCCGTAATGGTCGCGCGCTGTGCCTCGCGCACTGTCTTCACCTGGTCGGTGCGAGCGGTCATGGTCGGGCCGCCATCGAAGATGTCGATATAGCTTTCGAACGCAAACCCCTCATTTTCCAGCATTCGCATCGCCGCGCGACCGGAGGGGTGGGGCAGGCCGATCACCGCGCGTGCGGTTTCCGAGAGCATGGCGGTATAGACCGGATGCTTGGGCATCAGGTCGGCGATGAACTGGTTGCCGTGGGTGGCGTTGAACTCGTCCGCCTGCTGGAAATTCATCCCGAAGAAGCGTCCGGCAACGCCGTCCCAGAAGGGTGAGCCGCCGGCCTCGTCGATCACCCCGCGCAGTTCGGCGAGGATTCGGTCGGCGAAGCGCGTACGGTGCTGGGCGATGAACAGGTAGCGCGAGCGTGCGAGCAGCAGCCCCAGCCCGCCCGCGCGTTCGCCCGGGTGGAGGAACAGGCCGCCGACTTCGCTGCAGCCCTCGAGGTCGTTGACCAGACTTAAGATTTCAGCGCGGAAGGTGCGCTTAAGTTCCTGACTATGCTTGGTGACCGTCCCGATGCGGTAGCTGTAGAACGGCCATTTGTCGCCGACACGCGTGAAGATCTGGCAGGTCCCGCGCACTTCGCCGGTCTCGACATTTTCGAGGATCAGCACGAACAGGTCGTCGGCTACCTCGGCATCCTCGCCGCGCGCAAAGGCGGCGTGGCTGCGATCGAGCTTGGCGCGCAGGGCGGGCTTGTCCGGTGGCAGATTGGTGAAACCGCCGCCGGTTAGCTTGGCCATTTCATACAGATGCTGAAGATCCTCGTCGCGCGCAGCGCGGATGCGGAAGCTGCTCATGGCCGGCCCCGTTCGGCGAGGCGGAGGATGGTGAGGACCGAGAGCGCGGCGCGCTCGGGCAGGCTTTCGGGGATCAGAAATTCCTCCGTGGAATGGATGGCGCCGCCGCGGGCGCCCATGGTGTCGACCACCGGCACCCCGCAGGCGGCGATGTTGTTGCCGTCGCACACGCCCCCGGTCGCCTTCCAGGCGATCGGGATGCCGAGAGCGGCGCCGGCCTCGCGGACGAGGTCGAACAGGCGGGCGGCGCCGGGGTCGATCGGCTTGGGCGGGCGATTGAAGCTGCCGTGCAGGTCAATGCGGACGTCATGCGCGTCTGAGACCTGCGCGATTGCCGCGTCGAGTGCGGCTTGGGCTCGGGCGGTGGCGGCCGCGTTACCGGGGCGGAAGTTCACCCGCAGAATGGCAAGATCGGGCACGACATTGTTCGGGCCGCCGCCGTCAATCCGGGCGGGATTCACCGACAGGCCGGGCGCTTTGGCATCCGCCAGCATCACCGCTAGCGCTGCTGCAGCGACGAGCGCGTTGCGGCCGTCCTCGGGATTGCGACCCGCATGAGCACTACGGCCATGGACGACGAGCGAGAAATTGCCCGTCCCGCCGCGGGCCCCGGCCAGTGTCCCGTCGGGCAATGCGGGCTCATAGGTGAGCGCCGCCGTCTTGCCTTGAGCGACTTTGGCGATCAGCGCGCGGGAGGAGAGCGACCCCGTCTCCTCGTCCGAATTGATCAGCACCGTGTACCCTAAGCGCTCGGCCAGCGGGCTCGTCTCGGCCGCTTCGAGAGCTGCGAGCATCAGGGACAGGCCGCCCTTCATGTCGGCGGCACCCGGCGCGTTGAGGCGCCCATCTTGCAGCCACTGCGCCTGCTGGAAGGGGTGATCGGCGGCGAACACCGTGTCCATATGGCCGGTGAGCAGTAATTGCACCGTCGCCTCGGGCCGCACCGTCAGCAGCAGGTGTCGGCCATGGGCCAGCGGCTCGGCGGCGCCCCCCGGGGTCACCGTCTCCACCGGCTCGGGTTCGACGAGGTCCAGCGCGCCCGGCAGCACCGAAAAGGCGTCCGCCAGCGTCCCCGCCATGGCGGACAGCCCCGCCAGGTTGCGGGTGCCGCTGTTGATCGCCGCCCACTCCAAGGTCCTCTCCAGCATCGGCGCGGCTTGTGCGCGCTCGATCGCCGTCCGTTCGATCGCGGATAGCATGGTCATGGGGGCGTGGTAGCGCGGAACCGGGGCGGTTGAACACCCCCGGCGACCTGCCGATCAGAAATCGACGACAAGCGCCGCGCGGCTGGTGGTGTCGGTGGTCAGGCGGCCGAGCGGCGGCGAGCTTTCATACTGCACCGTATAGCTGAACTGCGCCGAGAGCGGCCCGATCAGCCTGGCCAGCAGCGCCGACTTGGTCGCGACGGTGCTGTTGTCCTTCTCGACATAGGCCGAGGCCTGCTGGGTGATCGTCATGCCGCGCGACAAACGCCACGAGAAATCGAGCGAGCCGCGTGCTGCGATATTATTCTCGGTCGGCGCGCCGATGAAGCGGGTGTAGCGATAGGCCGGGCCGAGTTCGACATCGAGCTTGATCGCCGAGGTCTTGATCGCGCTGTAGCCGGCACCGGCCGAGATCGAGACACGGTCGCCGAAGCCCGAGAAGCGATCGCTTTCATATTGCGCCGCGCCGTACATATAGGCGCGATTGTCGAACTTCCAGTTGGGCTCGTAAGCCGCGAGGTAGCGCTCGCGCGTGGTGAGGCCCAGGCTCTCCTGATAATCGGCCTGGACGCGGACCTTGTGGCGCCACTCGATGCCTTCGCGCTTCACCTCGGCGGCGGCGGTGACGCCGATATTCTCCGAATTGCCGGTCTGCACATAGCCGCCCAGCTCGACATGGCCCTTCACCAGCTGGAGGAACCGCGCCTCGCGCAGCGCCTGCTGCGCCACTTCGCGGCGGCTCGACCGCCACTCGCCGGCGATCTTGGCAACCAGCGGCGCGCTCGCCGGATCCGCGGTCTTGGCATATTTGACGATGACGGCGACATCGGCCTCGTTGCCCGAGCTCATCGCCGCATCGAGCATCGCCTTGATCGTCGGCGGGATCGGCGGATCCTCGGCGTTCGCGAGCAGGAGCGGAAAGGCGAGGAGTAGGGCACGCATCACACGTTCGTCCTAGCCATGATTTCGCGGCGCAAAAAGGGCAGGCGGTCGCATCTCTACCACGCATGGGCTCAGCGGCGGCCGTGCGGACAGGTTGCGGCGCGGTGGGGAGGCGCAGACGATGGTGCCCATGGAAAAGCAGGCAGTGGTGTTCGGGGCCTCGGGCGGGATCGGCGGCGCACTCGTGGCGCGGCTTGCCGCGGACCCCGCGATCGGACGGATTTTCGCCGGCAGCCGCAGCCCCTGTGCTGCGGCGGACCCGAAGCTGGTGCCGTTCGCCTTCGACCTGACCGACGAGGCGAGCATCGCCGCCGCGGCAGCCGGGATCGATGGGCAGGTGGACCTGGTCTTCGTCGCGACGGGTATGTTGCACCGCCCCGGCGGCCCTTCGCCGGAAAAGGCGTTGCGGGCGCTGGACGGCGCCGCGATGGCGGAGCTGTTCGCGGTCAACGCGATCGGCCCGGCGCTGATCGCCAAGCATTTCGCGCCGCTACTGCCGCGGGATCGTCGCGGCGTGTTTGCGGCGTTGTCGGCGCGGGTGGGGTCGATCGCGGACAACCGGCTCGGCGGCTGGCACAGCTATCGCGCGTCCAAGGCGGCGCTCAACATGCTGATGGTCAACCTCGCCATCGAGCTGCGGCGGACCCACCAGCAGGCGATCGTCGCGGCGCTGCATCCAGGCACGGTCGATACCGGACTCTCAGCGCCGTTCCAGCGCGGTGTCGCGCCGGAAAAGCTTTTTGGACCAGATAGAAGCGCTGGTCATCTTCTTGAGGTTCTCAGCAAGCTGACGCCCGAGGACTCCGGCGGCCTGTTCGCTTGGGACGGTGCCCGCATCCCCTATTGAGCGAGGCGCGTCTCGACCAGCCCGCGGAGCGCCACGCGCGCCTTAAGCCGGGCGGCGAGCAGCGCCATGCCGCTGATCTTGCGTTGGACGAACAGCGTGTCGGCGGGGGGCACATGCCACACCGCGCGATCCTCGACCATCTGCATGCCCTCGCCGCGCACGGCCTGGAGGAAACTGCGGTCGCCGAAGTCGAAATCGTTGGCGCGGTCGGTCTGTTCGAGGATCAGCCCGATCATCCGGTCGATCACCGCAGGGTGTCGCTCCAGCGCGGCTGCACTGAAAAAGCCGAGCTCCAGCGCGGCATCGCGTACGGCAGCACGATCACTGTTCAGTCCAGCCTTCAGAAGATTGCGATATCCATCGGTAATGACATCCGAAACCGGCATGGCGGCGCCGAAATCGAGCAGCACCAGCCGACCGCTTTCGGGCTGATAGCGGTAATTGGCGAAATTGGGGTCCGTCTGGATGAAGGCGAAGGCGAACAGCTCCTGCAGCACCAGGTCGATCAGCGCGGTGGTGACGCGGTTGCGCTCGTCCTGGCTCGCCGCTTCCAGCGTCTCAATCGGCTTGGCGGCGATATAGTCCATCGCCAGCACATTGGTGGTCGACAGCTCGGGCACCGGGCGCGGCACCAGATAGCGATTGTCGCCGGCGAGATGATCGGCATAGCGCGTCATCATCGCCGCCTCGCGGACATAATCCGCCTCGTCGTGAAGCTGGCGCTTGGCCTCGCCGAGCAGCGGCGCGACGTCGAGGCCCTTGGGGAGCAGGCCGGAGAGGCGGAGCAGGGTCGCGACATTGTCGACATCAGCGTCGATGCTCTCGCGCACCCCGGGATATTGCACCTTGATCGCCAGCATCCGTCCGTCGGGCAGCCGTGCGCGGTGGACCTGGCCGATCGAGGCGGCGGCCATCGGGTGCGCCTCGAATAGCGCGAAGCGGCGGCGCCAGTCGGCACCCCATTCCTTCGCCAGCACCTGCTGGAGCTGGGCGGGGGGCATGTGATGCGCGCGGTCGCGCAGGCGGGCGAGGATCTGGGTGAGCTCGTCGGGCAGCACGTCGCCGGCGTCGAGCGAGATCATCTGCCCCAGCTTCATCGCCGCCCCGCGCAGCTGGGCGAGCTGCTCGGTCGCGCGGGCGACGTTGCCGGGGGTCAGGACGAGGTCGCGCAACTGCGGCCGCTCGCCGGCGACAAGGCGCTTGGCGCCCTCCGCCAATACGTTGCCCGCAACTCCGCTGGCCAGCCGGCCCATCACTCCGAACCGGGCGATCCGTCCTCTGGGTACCGCGCGCGAGCGGCCGTCATATCCACTTTCATCCGCCATGCCGTTCCCTTTCGCGCATCCAGCGCTGGAGTGTGGGTCGAACGCGCAGAAAGGCGCGATAGAGCCGTTCGAGTGCCCAAGTCATCCCCGGCAGCAGCGCCAGCATCCCCAGCGGCCGCAGCAGCGGGATCGCGCGCCACATCGCCGCGAAGGCCGCTGCGCCGCTGTAGAAGCGGCCTTGCGCGTCACTCACATGAAAGCGCGCGAGCAGGTCGCCGCGATCGAGCGGACAACTGCTCGTGTCGTCGCTGACATCGACGAAGCGCAGCCGTTCGCGTCGGTCGAGGCGGCGCATCAGCGCGATCTCTCGGACGCACAAGGGGCAGCCGCCATCATACCAGACGGTGAGCGGCTCAGCCATTCCAGCGGCTCCCGGCGGGCACCAGCGCATCGAGGAAGCGCGCGGAATCCGCGCGGATCTCGGCCTTGCGGTCGTCGGTCATCCGATCGAGGTTGCGGACGATCGGACCCATCCTCTGGTTGCGCGCGAAGCGCTCGCGGTGGCGGGCGACGAAGTCCCAGTAGAGATAGTTGAACGGGCAGGCGTCCGGCCCGGCCTTCAGCTTCACCTTGTAGCGGCAGCTGGCGCAGTAGTCGGACATGCGGTCGATATAGGCGCCGCTGGCCGCGTAGGGCTTGGAGCCCATGATCCCGCCATCGGCGAACAAGGCCATGCCGATGGTGTTGGGCATCTCCACCCATTCATAGGCATCGGCATAGACCGCCATGTACCAGATATGGACCAGATAGGGGTCGATGCCCGCGAGCAAGGCGAAGTTGCCGGTTACCATCAGCCGCTGGATATGGTGCGCATAGGCATGGGCGCGGGTCTGCTCCACCGCGTCGCGGACGCAGGCCATGTCGGTCTCGGCCGTCCAGTAGAACTCCGGGAGTGGGCGCCGAGCCTCCAGCGCGTTGGCATCGGCATAGCGCGGCATGTGCAGCCAGTAGATGCCGCGGACATATTCGCGCCAGCCGAGGATCTGGCGGATGAACCCCTCGGCCGAGTTGATCGGCACCCGGCCCGCGCGCCATTCCGCCTCGGCGCGGCGGCAGAGGTCGAGCGGATCGAGCAGGCCGATGTTCATGTAGAGCGCCAGGTGCGCGTGGAACAGCACCGGCTCGCCGCGCCGCATCGCATCCTGATAGTCGCCGAAGCGGGGCAGGGCATGGGCGAGGAAATGGTCGCGGGCCTTCTCGGCATCGGCGCGGGTGACGGCGAGCGCGAAAGGCTGCAGATCACCGAAATTATCGGGGAAGCGCCGCTCTACCAGCTTCAGGACTTCTTGGGTGATCGCATCTGGCTCGAATGCCGGGAGCCCCGGCGGCTCGGTGCCCGGGGGCGGGGTCCCGCGATTGTCGTGATCGTAGTTCCATTCGCCGCCAGCGGGTTTTTCGCCGTCCATCAGCAGCCGGGTGCGGCGGCGCATGTCGCGGTAGAAATACTCCATCCGCAATTGCTTGCGGCCCTGCGCCCAGGCGCGGAACCCTGCGGGATCGATCAGGAAGCGGGTGTCGGGGAGCAGTGTGAGGCCTGGCACCGCCGCCAGTGCATTGCGGAGGCGCCATTCGCCAGGCTCGGTGCAGAGCAGCTCGTCCACCTCGATCTCGGCCCGCGCGCGCTCGACCTCGCCGACAAGGCTGCCGCTATTTTCCGGATCCTCGAGCCGGGTGTAGCGGACCTGCCAGCCCTCGGCGCGGAGTTCCTCGGCGAAGTGCCGCATCGCCGAGAAGACGAAGGCGAGCTTCTTCTTGTGATGCGGCACATAGCCCGCCTCTTCGGCGACTTCGGCCATCAGCACCATATCCTCGGCCGGATCGGCCTCCGCGAGCGAGGAAAGGCCAGCGCTGAGCTGGTCGCCGAGGATGAGGATCAGGCGGGGCATGCAAGGTCATGTGGGGCAGGGGCCGTCTGGGCACCCGATGTCTTTTCGGACAGGTTGAGCGCTGGCGAGGTGCAGGCGATCCCGATCGAATGGAAGAGCCTGCCTCGCTAGCCCCCGCCGCGCGCCTCCTCGGTTATGCCGGACTGCTGCCGTTGATTGGTTGTGCGGCAGGCCTCGTGCTGCTGCCGATGCACCATGCGTTGCTGCTCGACGCCGGGTTCGGCTATGCCGCGCTGATCTTTAGCTTTCTCGGCGGGCTCTGGTGGGGGCAGGGCGTCGCGCGTGGCAAGGCGTCCCCCACGCTGTTCATCGTCGCCGTAATGCCGTCGCTGGTCGCCTGGGGGCTGATGCTCCTTCGCCTGCTCGGCTGGACCACGGCGGATGCACTTCTGGCGCTTGGCATCGCGATCCTCGTCTCCCCGGTGGTCGATCTGATCCTTGCGCGGGGCCAGTCGGTACCGAAAGGCTGGATCGCGCTGCGTCTCCAGCTTTCTACCGGCCTCGGCGCGCTGACGTTGGCGCTCGCATTGCTCTAATCAGGCGGCTGCCGCCGCGCTGCCGATCATCGTGCCGAGATGGTGCCCGGATAGCCAGGCAAGTTCCACCCGCGGCCCCTGCAGCCAGTCCCCGCAGGCGCCGAGGCGGAGACTGCCGTTCCACAGCGCGCCCTTGTCCACCCCCGGCGTCATCGCGAAGCGCCAGCGATGCGCGGCAAGATAGCGAACCGGCGGCACCGGCCCGTTCGCATGGGCGAGCAGCGCGTCGAGCAGCGCCTGCGCCACCGTCTCGGGAGCGTCTTCGAGATGCGCGGTCGACCAGGAGCCATGGCCCTGCACCACCCACGTCTCCCCGGCGTGGCGCCCGGGCTTGGCGCCGTCGCGCGCCGCCCAGCCGATGATGCCGTGCTGGCGGATGCTGTCGGCGGCGATCGGCACCCGGCCCTCGAACGCCATCATCGCCGTCCAGCAGGGCTGCGAGCGGGCTGCCATGGCGTCGGCCGCCATCATCAGGTCGTGCGTGCCGAGAATGGCCGCTGCCTGCTCGGCCGGCAGCGCGATGATCGCCGCGTCGAACGGGCCGTGCTGTTGCTCCTGCAGCCGCACATGCCAGCCCTGCGCGTTGCGGGTAAGGCCGACGACGTGGTGGCCGAAATGCACCTGATGCGCCGACGCCATGTGGCGGACCGGCGCATTCATCGTCGGCGTGCCGACCCAGGCATCCGGACCGGCCTCGTCCCACGGGCTGGCTACGCCCTGCGACTGCCAATGCTGCACGAGGCGCCGGAAGCGCTCGTCGCGGACGGTGAAATACTGCGCACCATGGTCGAACTGGAGAGTCTCGCCGTCTAGTTCCACCCGCCGCGTTGACATCCGCCCGCCGGGCCCGCGCCCCTTGTCGAACAGCGTCACCTGGTGCCCGGCGGCACGCAACTGATCGGCACAGGCCAGGCCGGCAATGCCGGCACCGAGGATCACCACGTCCATCGTCGCGCGCCCGCTCAATAGCCCATCAGCGACATCAGCTCTGCCCGGCTGCTGCGATCCTCGAGGAAGCAGCCCAGCATCCGGCTGGTCACCATGCCCACGCCGTGGGTCTTCACCCCGCGCCCGGTCATGCAGCCATGCTGCGCCTCGATCACCACCGCGACGCCGGCGGGTTTAAGGTGCGTCCAGATCGCCTGGGCGATCTCCGCGGTCAGCCGCTCCTGGATCTGCAGGCGGCGGGCATAGCCGTGGAGCACGCGGGCGAGCTTGGAGATTCCGACCACCCGATCCTTGGGCAGATAGGCGATCGAGGCCTTGCCGGTGATCGGCGCAAGATGGTGTTCGCAGTGCGACTGGAAGGGGATGTCCTTCAGGAGCACGATCTCGTCATAGCCTGCCACCTCCTCGAAGGTGCGGGCGAGGTGCATGCCGGGATCTTCCTCGTAGCCGGCGCAATATTCGCGCCATGCCTTGGCATGCCGCATCGGCGTATCGCGCAGACCCTCGCGTTCGGGGTCCTCGCCAACCCAGCGCAGCAGCGTCCGCACCGCCTCCTGCACCTCGTCGGGGACCAAATCGGCGCCTGTTTCGTTGTCGGCCCGTTCTATATCGTTGCAGAAGAAGTTCATCGGGCCTACCTTTCGTTTCACCGGCAGCAATTAGCGTGGCGCGCCGGCATCGAGTGTCCTCCACATGAGGAATCCGGGGGAAACCGGGAACATGGACAAAAGGGTATGCAGATTTGCGGCCCCAAAAGGATGCGGAAAGCCGACCAATGCCACTGACCGACATGATCGCCGGAAGCGCCGTCGCCGCGGTGCTGAGCAACCCCCGACTACCCGACAACCCCATCATCGACTGCAACGACGCCTTCGTTGCGCTGACCGGCTACCAACGCGACGAGATCCTCGGCCGCAACTGCCGCTTCCTCGCCGGCGACAAGACCGAGCCGTGGCTCAGCGAAGCGCTGAGCGCCGGGGTGCGCGAGAAGCGGCCGGTGATGGTCGAGATCCTCAACTACAAGAAGGACGGCACGCCGTTTCGCAACGCGCTGCTGGTCGCGCCGATCTTCGGCGAGGACGGCGAGCTCGAATATTTCCTCGGCTCGCAGATGGAAGTCGAAGGGCCGAAGGACGGCACCGCGCACCGCGCCACGATCGCGCGCGACAAGATCGGCGCGCTCTCGCCGCGCCAGCGCGCGGTGCTGATCGCAATGGCGGCGGGCAAGCTCAACAAGCAGATCGCCTACGATCTCGGCCTGACCGAGCGGACGATCAAGATGCACCGCGCGGCGATGTTCCGCGCGCTGGGCGTGCGGACCGCGGCGGATGCGGTGCGGATGGCGATCGAAGCCGGCTATTGAGCCACGAAAAAGGGGCGCCCCCCTAGGGACGCCCCTGGTGGGTTCGGCCGGTACGGCTTACTGCGCGTTGGCGGCCGGCATATCGGCGCCGTTGTCGGGCGCGGCGTTGCCGATCATCGCCTCGGCCTCGGCATTGGCGCGATCCTCGGCGTCGTTCTGGTAGATCATCGCATTGGCCTCGGGCGCGACGTTCGCGCCGTCGGACAGATTGCCTTCGCCGCCGCCGCATGCCGCAAGCGGCGTCAGCAGGGCTGCCGCGGCCATCAGGCGAAGCTTGGTCATCCGGTTGCTCCTACGTCCAAATCCGTTGCGCAGCCGAAAGAAGCTGCGCGTCAGCCCGCTGCATGGGGCACGGCGAGCAACGCGTCAAACGCAAATATGTCGCATCGCCGTGACTTTGCCATGTTTCCGCCCGAATTCGGGACGCGCTGTCACTCGCCCTTTTCGGCGGGAACGGCAGCAATGTCTTCCGGTGCGTTGGCCGCGATCGCCAGCATCGATGCCCAAGCCGCGACGTTCTGGCGCAGCTGCGCCGGATCGATCTTGTCGAGCGTGTCGTCGGGCGTGTGGTGCAGGTCGAAATAGCGCAAGCCATCCTGGTTGAGCCCGATCGTGCCGACGCCGAGCGCCAGGATGGGCTCGACATCGGTGCCGCCATGCGCCGTGCCGCGACCGCGCTCGATGCCGAGCGGGTAGAGCGCGGTTTCCAGCCGGTCGCCGATCGCCTTGGCGCCTTCGGGCAGGTTGGTCTCGAACTTCCAGACGCGGTCGGCACCGAAATCGGATTCCATCGCGAGCACATGGCGCTCCTTGGCATGCGCCTTGGCATAGGCCGCGCCGCCGAAGCCGCCGACTTCCTCCGCGCCGAACCAGACGACGCGGATCGTGCGGCGCGGCTGGCCGAGCTTGGCGGCGTGCAGCGCGGCGGCGGTGGTGATCGCCACGCCCGAGGCGTCGTCGATCGCGCCGGTGCCGAGGTCCCAGCTGTCGAGATGGCCGCCGACGACAATGATGCCCGCGCTCGGATCGCTGCCCGGGATGTCGGCGATCACGTTGCCGGACTCGGCCTCGCCCTTGAACTGCGGCGTCACGCTCAGCCGCAGCTTGACCGGGCCGCGCTTGACGAGGCGCACCAGCTGCTCGGCATCGGGCACCGACAGCGCGGCGGCGGCGATCGGCGACACGCCCTTTGCCCAGGTGGTGACGCCGGTATGCGGATTGCGATGATGGTCGGTGCCGATCGAGCGGATCAGCACCGCGGCGGCACCCTTTGTGGCGGCAATGCTCGGCCCGGCGCGGCGGACGGCGCCGTAATAGCCGTACTGCGAACCGTCCTGGGTCGGCACCATCGCATGGTCGATAAAGGCGATCTTGCCCTTGAGGCTGCCGGCGGGGACGGCCTGGAGATCGGCCAGCGAGGCGAAATAGACGACCTCGGCCTCAAGCGGCTGCGCGCCGGTGGAGCCCGAATAGCCGAGCGCGGCGATGGTCAGCTTCTGCGCCGAGCCGCCGAGCACCTCGGCGGTCTCCGCGCCGCGGATCCAGACGGGCATGCGATAGGTCTCGATGTGCACGTTCTGGAAACCGAGCGCGGTCAGCTTCTTGACGCCCCAGGCGCGGGCGCGAGCCTCGGCCTCGGTGGCGGCGAGGCGCTGGCCAACCTCGGTGGTGAGGCCTTCCGTCACGTCCCAGGCAACAGTGTCCTGCAGCGCAACGTCGCGCACCTTGGCCACCTGCGCGGCGGTCTGGGCAAGGGCGGGGAGGGGAAGGGCGAGCGCGGCAGCGGCCGCGAGCAGGAGGCGCTTGGTCATGCTGCGGATGCTAACCAGCGGTGGACCGATTGCAATGGGGGGTGAGCGGTTTGTGAAGCATGTTTAAGCCCCTCCTTCTCGGAGGAGGGCTTGGGGTGGAGGGATGCCAGAACGCTGGTCAGTCTCTGCGAGACACACCCCCTCCGCCAACCCCCGCGTTGCCAACCCGCGCCCGCATCGCTACATGCCACGCGTCTTTCCAGCATCCAGAATTCTCGCAACGGAGATCCGCCACCGTGGCTGCGCAGTACGCCTTCGTCATGAAGGACATGACCAAAACCTTCCCCGGCGCCCCCAAGCCGGTGCTCAACAACATCAACCTGCAATTCTACCAGGGCGCCAAGATCGGCATCGTTGGCCCCAACGGTGCGGGTAAGTCGACGCTCATGAAGATCATGGCGGGCATCGACAAGGATTTCGCCGGCGAGGCATGGCCGGGCGAGAACATCACCGTCGGCTATCTGCCGCAGGAGCCGCAGCTCGACCCCACCAAGAACGTGCTCGAGAACGTCAAGGACGGCGCGCGCGAAGTGGCGGACATGGTCGATCGCTTCAACGCCATTTCGGCCGAGATGGGCGATCCCAAGGACGACACCGATTTCGACGCGCTGATGGAGGAGATGGGCGAGCTCCAGGCCAAGATCGACGCGGTCGATGGCTGGACGCTCGACAACCAGCTCGAAGTCGCGATGGAAGCGCTGCGCTGCCCACCGTCCGACTGGCCGGTCGAGAACCTGTCGGGCGGTGAAAAGCGCCGCATCGCGCTGACCCGCCTGCTGATCCAGAAGCCGTCAATCCTGCTGCTCGACGAACCGACCAACCATCTCGACGCCGAAAGCGTCAACTGGCTGGAAAACCACCTCAAGGAATATGCCGGCGCGGTGCTGATGATCACCCACGACCGCTACTTCCTCGACAATGTCGTCGACTGGATTCTCGAGATCGACCGCGGCAAGTACTTCCCGTACGAGGGCAACTACTCGACCTATCTCGAGAAGAAGGCCAAGCGCCTCGAGCAGGAAGACCGCGAAGCCACCGGCCGCCAGAAGGCGATCAAGGACGAGCTCGAGTGGATCCGGCAGGGCGCCAAGGCCCGCCAGACCAAGTCGAAGGCGCGTATCGCCAAGTTCGAGCAGCTGGTCGCCAGCCAGGAAAACCGCACGCCGGGCAAGGCCCAGATCGTCATCCAGGTGCCCGAGCGCCTGGGCGGCAAGGTGATCGAGGCCAAGAACATCTCCAAGGCCTATGGCGACAAGCTGCTGTTCGAGAACCTCTCGTTCATGCTGCCGCCGGGCGGCATCGTCGGCGTGATCGGGCCGAACGGCGCGGGCAAGTCGACGCTGTTTAAGATCATCACCGGCCAGGAAACCCCGGACTCGGGCGATATCGAGATCGGCTCGACCGTGCGCCTCGGCTATGTCGACCAGAGCCGCGATCACCTCGACGACAGCAAGAACGTCTGGGAGGAAATCTCGGACGGGCTCGATTACATGAAGATCAACGGCCACGACCAGTCGACCCGCGCCTATGTCGGTGCGTTCAACTTCAAGGGCCAGGACCAGCAGAAGAACGTCGGCAAGCTGTCGGGCGGTGAGCGCAACCGCGTCAACATCGCCAAGATGCTGAAGCGCGGCGGCAACGTGCTGCTGCTCGACGAACCGACCAACGACCTCGACGTGGAAACGCTGGGCGCGCTGGAAGAGGCGATCGAGAATTTCGCGGGCTGCGCCGTGGTGATCAGCCACGATCGCTTCTTCCTCGATCGTCTCGCGACGCACATCCTCGCCTTCGAGGGCAACAGCCATGTCGAATGGTTCGAGGGCAATTTCGAAGCCTATGAGGAAGACAAGCGTCGTCGCCTGGGCGATGCCGCCGATCGTCCGACCGCGCTGGCCTACAAGAAGCTGACGCGCTGAGCCTGAATGCGCCGGGTCGAGCCGAAGGGCTTGATCCGGCGCTTGCTTTTTCACGGTGTATTGCTGCTATAGTACGCCTCTCGACTAGAGGGGAGCCCTAGAATGCTTGCACTGATGCTGATCGCCGCCACGACGATGCCGGACGTGTCGGTGCCCGACGGGTCAAGGCTCCGCGAAGGCAGCGCCTGCTATGCGCTGACCCGTGAGGGCAAGCCGATCGGCCAGACCTGGCAGCGGGTCCGCGCCGCGATCGAGGGTTCGACCCCCGTCTGGGACATCATCGTCCACCAGCGCGTGGGCGACGGCAGGTTCGACATGCGCGACCATTTCGTGCTGCGCCGCACCGACCTGACCCCCATCCGCATGGACAGCCGCCGCAACGGCGTGGAGCATGTGGCCGTTCGCTATGACGGCGCTGATATCGAAGTCGCGCGTCCGGGGCAGGAGGTCACCCGCTTCCGCGCCTCGGGGAAGGTGTGGGACGGGAACCTGTGGGGCCTCACCTTCGCCGCGCTTCCGCTCCGCCAAGGGGGCAGCTATACGGTGCCCTTCTTCCAGTACGACAAGGGCCTCGGCCGCTTCGCGCTGGAGGTCACGGGAAGCGAACAGGTGGACGGGCGCTCCGCCTGGCGCGTGGACGTCGAAACCGGCGGCGGCGGCCAGACGGTACGCTACCTGATCGGCAAGAACCCGCCAGAGGAACTCGGCACGGAAAGCCCGATGTTCGGCCAGCGTCTCGGCGGTGACTGCAGCGCGCTGGCCGAACCATGATCCCCGGGATCAGGCGGTGAACCGCTTGGTAAAGCCCTTGTGCGGCTTGTCCTCGGGCACGGCGACGCTCTCGACATGCTCGACCCGCGCCATGGGCGGGCCTTCGCGGCAGGCCTCGACGAAGAGGCCGAGGGCGGTGTCTTCCCCGGCGGCGAGCACTTCCACGCGGCCGTCCCGCAGGTTGCGCACCCAACCCGTCAGCCCGCCGCGCTGCGCGGTACGCACCACCCAGTCGCGATAGCCGACCCCCTGTACCCGTCCCGAAACCAGGATTCGCTGCTGCGCCATACGCTCCCTTTGTACACGCCCGTGCTGTCGGGCCGCGATTACCTGTAGCAGTCTGGCACAGATGGGAAGCGGGGCAGGGGAACGGTCCGCCGCAACTGGGGCAGACCCCGGCGCGTCAGGGATAGGTGATCGCCATCACTTCATATTCGCGCTCGCCCGCGGGCAGCGTCACCCGGCGGAGATCGCCGACGCGCGCGCCGCGCAGCGCACGCGCAAGCGGCGCGTTCCAGCCGACCAGCCCCTTGGCGGCATCGGCCTCGTCGTCGCCGACCAGGGTGAGCGTGCGGTGGTTGTCGTCCTCGTCGGCGATGGTCACACAGGCGCCGAAGAACACGCCGCTGCGATCCTCCTGCCGGCTGGGATCGACGACCTTCGCCGCCTTCATCCGCCGGGCGAGAAAGCCCAGCCGGCGATCGATCTCGCGCAGGCGCTTGCGGCCGTAAATGTAATCGCCGTTCTCCGAGCGATCGCCATTGCCCGCCGCCCAGGAGATCGTCTCGACCAGCTTGGGGCGTTCCTGTGCAAACAGCTGGTCGTACTCGGCCTTGAGCGCGGCATAGCCGGCGGGGGTGATATAGTTGGGGCGATCGTTCATGATCGACCCGCGCTATCAGCCCGGCCGGCTCTTGCCCAGATACCAGCTGAGGTTCGCCGTCCCCTTGCTGCGCGCGTAGGAGGGGTTCATCAGATCATAGACCACGGCATTTTCCAGCACGCGCTGGACATAGTTCTTGGTCTCGAAGATCGGGATCTGCTCGATCCAGCGGACCATGTCGCCGCCGGGCAGGCGCGGGTCGCCATAGGCATTGAGCCATTTGTTCACATTGCCCGGCCCGGCGTTGTACGCCGCGACCGCCAGCGGGTAACAGCCGCCATAATAGTTCAGCATCCGCTGGAAATAGCTCGAGCCGAGCTCGATATTGTAATCGGTGTCGGCGTTGAGCGCGCCGGGGTCGTAGCTCCTGCCGATCTTGAGCGAGGTTTCGCGCGCGGTGCCGGGCATCAGCTGCATCAGGCCACGAGCACCGGCGCGGCTGACTGCGTCGCGGTTGAATTGGCTTTCCTGGCGGGCGATGGCGTGGATGATCGTCCAGTAATCGCGCTGGCCCTCGGGCACCTTCACCGAGGGATAACCGGCAGCGCTATAGTCGGACAGGCCGTTCTGGAGCGCGCTCCGGCCGACCATCACCCCCAGGTCCGGCCGCCCCAGCGTGCGGCTGAGATCGGCGGCCAGGAGATGGTCGTCCTCGGTCGTCGCGTCCTCGGCGATCTTGCGGAGGAACAGGCTCTGATCGCTGCGGTTGCCCATCTGGCCGAGCAGCTGCGCGGCGCGGACGAGCTCGCTGCGGTAGAAGGCCTCGCGCGCGCCGGGCGATGCCGTCTTGCCGGTGAGATCGCGCGGACCCCGCAGCGGCTGGCCAAGCCGTTCGACCGCGAGCTGGCCGTAGAACAGGTCCGGAAAGCCGCTGGCGCTCGCGAAATAGGTGCGCGCGCTGGTCGTATTGCCTGCGGCTTCGGCGGCACGCCCGGCCCAGTAGAGGCCCTTGGACTGCGTGCCCGGCGTCTTCGACCCATGGCCGTAGCGCGCGAACATGCCGACCGCGTCGTTCGGTCGTCCGAGATTGTAGAGCGCCACCGTCCCGGCGAGCCAGGTGAGGCTCGTATAATCGTCGCGCACGCCGAGCGACAGCTCGCTCACGTCGGTGCCGGAGGGGAAGGCATCGTCGACCTGCGAGGCGATCCGATAGGCGAGGTCGTACTGCCCGTCCGCCAGCGCGCCGCGCGCGGCAGAGAGCAGCACCTCGTACCATTTCTCCGGATCGCCCGGGAAACCCGCCATGCGGCGCGGCTGGGCGAGATAGGAGCGCATGAGCTGCGTCTGGCCAGTCTGCCCCAGCCAGCGCGCGCGATCGGCAATATAGCCGTGGTCGGAGCCGCCGCGCGCCTCTGCGAGGCTTGCTTTGGTCGCCGCGTCATAGGCATTGGTGCGATAGGCGATCCGCGCGTCGAACACCGGGCGCAGCTCGGGCGACGTGTACACCAGCTGCCGCGTCGCGATGCTGGTCGCGCCCTGCCAGAGTAGCATGTCTTCGCGCGCGTCATGGTCCGCGGGGCGGAGCGTGGTGCCGAACGAGGCGAGCAGCTTGCTTTCGTCGACGGTGCGCAGGATGCCCGCGCGCCAGGCCCGGCGGGCTTGGTCCTCTGCCTCGGCGCGGCGGCCGGTAGCGGCGAGCGCCTCGGCATAGCGGAGGCGGCCCGCAGGGGTGATCGGCGGGAAGCGGGTAAAGAAGCGAACGGCGAGGTCCGGCATGGTCGCGCCGCTGTCGAGGATCGTCTCGGCGGCCGCGCGCCGGCTCTTCTCGCCGGGCCAACCCGGGTGGGCGAGCAGGAAATTGGCGTAGTCGGAAAAGGCGTAATTGTCCGACTGCTGCAGCCGCTTCCATTCGACCAGCGCGCTACTCACCGGATCGAACTGGGCCTGTGCCTGCGGCACGAAGCCGCCTGCCAGGGCCGCCAGCATCGCAGGGGTCACCTGCGAGGAGGCTGCCAGTCCCGAAACACCGGCGAACACCAACGCGCCTTTGAGTACCGTACCGACCATCTGGACATGATAGGAGATCCGCCCGTATCTGCCACCCCGTTTCTACCGAAAAAGAGGATGATTCCGCGCGATGTTTTCTGGATCGATCCCTGCGCTCGTGACGCCGTTCCGTAGCGGCGCGTTCGCGGAGGAGGATTTCCGCGCGCTCGTCGAATGGCAGATTGGGGAAGGCTCGTCGGCGCTGGTTCCCTGCGGCACCACCGGCGAGGCCGCAACCATGCCCAAGGACGAGCATTTCCACATCGTGCGGGTCTGTGCCGATCAGGCGAAAGGCCGGGTGAAGATCCTCGCCGGCGCCGGATCCAACGACACCAAGGTGGCGATCGACAATGTCCATGCCGCCAAGGATGCAGGGGCCGACGCCGCGCTGATGGTGCCGCCCTATTATAACCGCCCGAGCCAGGAAGGCATTTTCCGCCACTTTGCCGCGGTGGCCGAGGCGACCGACCTGCCGATCGTCCTCTACAACGTGCCCGGTCGCACCGTGACCGACATCCAGCCCGCGACCATGGCGCGGATCGTCAAGGCGTTTCCCGAGACGTTCGTCGGCGTGAAGGACGCGACCGGCAGCCTCAGCCGCGTTTCCGAGCAGCGCGCGGGTTGCGGCACGGGCTTCGTCCAGCTTTCGGGCAATGACGAGACGGCGCTGGCGTTCAACGCGATGGGCGGGGTGGGGTGCGTCTCGGTGACCGCCAACGTCGCGCCGAAGCTGTGCGCCGATTTCCAGGCGGCCTGGGCGGCGGGCGACAATGTCAAGGCGCTGGCGCTCCACGACAAGCTCTACCCGCTCCACATCGCGATGTTCACCGATGCCTCGCCGGGCCCGGTCAAGTATGCGATGGGCCGGGTGCGCGAGGGCTTCCCGCAGGAGCTCCGTCTGCCGATGACCGAGGCGGGCGAGGCGAGCCGCAAGGCGGTCGACGCCGCCCTGGAATTCGCAGGGCTTCTCTAAGCTTCGAACCGGGGCGCCAACAAACGTCTGGCGCTCCGGGCCGAGCATCCCTACATCGCGCGGTCTTATGGCCCGTCCGCGTCCCGCTACCTTCGACAAAGTCAAGACCGTCGCCGAGAACCGGCGCGCCCGCTTCGACTATTTCATCGAGCAGACCTACGAAGCCGGCCTGGTGCTGACCGGCACCGAGGTGAAGTCGCTGCGCTTCGGCGAGGGCTCGATCGCCGAGGCCTATGCCGAGGTGAAGGACGAGGCGGTGTGGCTGGTCAACGCCAACATTCCCGAATTCAGCCATGGCAATCGCTTCAACCATGAGGCGAAGCGCCCGCGTAAATTGCTCCTTCACGAGCGCGAGATTAACAAGCTCCATGGTGCCGTCGCCCGCGAGGGCATGACGCTGGTCCCGCTGTCGGTCTATTTCAACGGCAAGGGGCGTGCGAAGGTCGAGCTGGCGCTGGCGAAGGGCAAGAAGACGCATGACAAGCGCGAGACGATCAAGGAACGCGACTGGAAGCGCGAGCAGTCGCGCATCCTCCGCGACCGCGGCTGAGATGGCTGCGCCGGGCCGCCTGCGTCGCCTGGCGGACAGGGCGATCCCCAGCCGGGAATCGATCGAGACCAATCGCTGGCTGAAGCCGGTGGCGAGCCGGGTGATGCACAGCTCGCTGTGGCGTTTCACCCGCCGATCGGTGCCGCGCGGGGTCGCGCTGGGGATGCTCACCGGAATCCTGGTGCCGATGGGCCAGATTCCTGCCTCGGCCTTTCTCGCCCTGCCCCTGCGCGCCAATATCCCGGCCGCCGCCGCGACGACCTTCCTGACCAATCCGTTCACCACGCCCCCGCTCTGGGTCGCCGCCTATTGGCTGGGCAGCTGGATGCTTGGCCCGCGTGCTGCGCAAAAGGTACTGGCGAACGACGCGCCGGGGTGGCTCGACTGGTTGCTGCACCAGGCGGGCCCCGCAACGCTGACCGGACTGGTCACCCTCGCGGTGGTGCTTGCCGTGATCGGCTATTTCGGCAGCGGATTGCTGTGGCGCTGGTGGATCCTCCGCAAGCGCAAGCGTCGGCTGCAGCTCCGCCGCGCCGGCGCTTGATCTCGCGCAAGGCCGCATCCGAAGTGACGCGATCGGCGCTTGACGCTGAGGCGGCGACGGAACATCGGTGAACCATGGCTAGTCTGCCCGACGCCGAACTGCCCAAGCCGTCGCTGCTGCTGCCGATTGTGGCGGTGGTGTTTACCGGCGTCGCGGCCGCCGGCGTGATCCTCGCCAGCCTCAACGATCGCGCGATCGCGATGGGCTTTCTTGCCGCGGCGCTGCTTGCGGCGGGGGTGATGCTGGCGATGGGCCGCCTTTTCCGGTCGCCGACGACCAGCATCGAACGCTATACGGACTGGGCGATCGCCCATGCGCTTGCCTCGGCCAGCGACGACGCGCTGGCGGTGACCGACCGTAGCGGCCGCCTGGTCTGCGCCAATCCGCGCTACGAAGCGCTGTTCGGCGGCTGGCCGACCCCGCCCAACCTGCCGATCGGCGACGAGGGCGAGCGCGCGCTCGGCACCTGTGCTCGTGCCGCCTGGCGTGACGGCGAGAGCCGCTGCAGCGACGTTCAGGTGTTCGGCGCGCAGGTGGCGGTCCGCGTCGTCCGCGTCGGCGACGAGTCGCTGGTGTGGCGGTTCATCGGCATTCACGCGCTCGACCTCGCCGTCCAGGTACAGGGGCTGCTCGCCGGCCCGACCGGCGACCGGCTGGGCGGGGCAGGGGTGATGGTGGTGCTGGTCGCACCCGATGGCCGCATCCGCTCGGCCAATCGCGTTTTCCGCCACCGCGCGCTGGGTAGTGCCGATGCGATCGCCGACGGCCGCGACTTTGCCGGGCTGCTGATCACGGACTCGATCGGCCAAGTGCGGTTCGAGCGCGAAGGCATGGAAGGCACGCCGCTCCGCGTGCTGCAGATTCCCTTCCTCGAAGGCGACGAGGCGCCGCTGCTGGTGGCGCTGCTCGACGAGGAGCCGACGGCGATCGCGAGCCCGGCACTGGCAGGCAGTGCTTCGGCGCACGTCCATTCGCTGATCTCGCTGCTGCCCACCGGCCTCGCGCTGATCGACCGCGACGGTCGCTTCCTGACGATGAACGAGGCGTTCGTCCGCACCGCCCGGGTGAATCCCGCGGCGCCGCCGCTTTATCCGGGCGACCTGGTGGTGCGCGAGGACAAGGCGACGCTGGCCGACGCCGTCCGCCGCTTCGCTGGCGGCGCGCCGCAATCGCTCGAGATCACGGTCCGCCTGAAGGACGCGTCGGAAGAGCCGGTGGCGATCACCATCGCCGGCGCGCGCGGCCTGGGCGATGCGGCGGTGCTGCTGAGTCTGCGGGATTCGGGCGAGGAGGGCAAGCTCAAGCGCCAGATCGCCCAGGCGACCAAAATGCAGGCGGTGGGCCAGCTCGCCGGCGGCGTCGCGCATGATTTCAACAACATCCTCACGGCGATCATCGGCCATTGCGACCTGATGCTGATGCGCCATTCGCCCGGCGACAGCGACTATGACGACATCCAGCAGATCCGCGCCAATTCGAACCGCGCCGCCAGCCTGACCCGCCAGCTGCTCGCCTTCTCGCGCCAGCAGACGCTGCGGCCGCAGGTGCTGCAGCTGCCCGACATCATCTCCGAAGTCTCCAACCTTCTTAAGCGGCTGCTCGGCGAGACGGTGTCGCTCGACGTCAAGCATGGCCGCAACCTGGGGCCGGTGCGCGCCGATCCGGGACAGCTCGAGCAGGTGGTGGTCAACCTCGCGGTCAATGCCCGCGATTCGATGCTCAGCAGGAACCCCAGCGGCGGCGGTTCGCTGACGATCGAGACGCTGGCGGTCTCCTCCGCAGACGTTCGCCGGATGGACGACGACGTCCTGCCGGTGGGGGACTATACGGCACTGCGCATTTCCGACACCGGTACCGGCATCCCGCCGGAGATCCTGTCCAAGATCTGGGAGCCCTTCTTCACCACCAAGGAGGTGGGCAAGGGGACCGGGCTGGGCCTCTCGACCGTCTACGGCATCATCAAGCAGTCGGGCGGCTATATCTTCGCCGAGAACAATCCTGGCGGCGGCGCTGCGTTCACCATCTACCTGCCGGTCCATGCCGCACCCGAGGCGGCGGTGGCCAAGCTGCCGGTGGTGAAGGAAAAGCCCGCCGATCTATGGGGTACCGGCACGATCCTCGTCGTCGAAGATGAGGATATGGTCCGCGCCATCGCCGAACGCGCGCTGACCCGTCAGGGCTATTCGGTGGTTACCGCCGAAAATGGCGAGGTCGCGCTCGAAACGATCGAGACGATGGACAAGCCGGACCTGCTCGTCTCCGACGTCGTGATGCCGGTGATGGATGGGCCCAGCATGGCGCGCAAGGTCCGTGAGCGCTGGCCCGACCTGCCGATCCTGTTCATGTCCGGCTATGCCGAGGAACAATTGCGCCGTTCAATCGATCTGGACAATGTCGCCTTTCTCCCTAAACCCTTTTCCGTGCAACAACTTGCAGAAGCGGTTCAGGAGATCTTGGTGGCCAAATAAGTGCTTGGCACGAAACAACTTTTCCTGCAAAGGGGGCAGCATGCAGGGTCCGCGTAACATTCTCATCGTCGAAGACGAGCCGTTGATTGCCATGATGCTCGAGGATTTCCTCGACGCTTTGGACCGCGTGCCGGCGGGCACCGCCGACAATGTCGCCGAGGCGCTCGACCGGATCGGGGCGGGCGGCATCGATGCTGCGATCCTCGACGTCAACCTGCGCGGGGGCGAGCAGAGCTGGCCGATCGCCGACAAGCTCGCCGAGCTGGGCATCCCCTTCGTGCTCGCGACCGGCGGCGCCGACGACAGCATCGCGCCGCTGCACCGTGATCGGCCGGTCCTGTCCAAGCCGTTCACGTTGGATCGCGTCGACAAGGTGCTCAGCACGCTCAGCTGACGGCCAAGGGTTGTGTGCAGGGCGGGGGCGACGCTAAAGCCCCTGTCATCATGACCGAACTCCCCAAGACCTTCGACCCCGCCGAAATCGAATCCCGCTGGTATGCCCATTGGGAAGACGAAGGCCTGTTCCGCCCCGAGCGCGAGGGCGCCGAGCCCTGGACGATCGTCAACCCTCCGCCCAACGTGACGGGCAGCCTCCATATCGGCCACGCGCTCGACAACACCCTGCAGGACATCCTCGTCCGCCATGCGCGGCTGAAGGGCAAGGACGCGCGCTGGGTGGTCGGCACCGATCATGCCGGCATCGCCACGCAGATGGTGGTCGAGCGCCAGCTCAATGCCGCCGGCAGCAAGCGCACCGACTTCACCCGCGAGGCGTTCGTCGACAAGGTCTGGGAATGGAAGGCGGAGAGCGGCGGGCAGATCACCCGCCAGCTGCGCCGGCTCGGCTGCTCGATGGACTGGGCGAACGAGCGTTTCACCATGGACGAAGGCTTCTCCAAGGCCGTCCTCAAGGTGTTTGTCGAGCTCTATCGCCAGGGCCTGCTCTACCGTGACAAGCGCTTGGTGAATTGGGATCCGGGCCTCGGAACCGCGATTTCGGACCTCGAGGTCGAGACCAAGGAAGTCCGCGGCAGTTTCTGGCACCTGCGCTATCCGCTGGCGGATGGCTCGGGCTTCATCCAGGTCGCGACGACGCGGCCCGAGACGATGCTCGCCGACATGGCGGTCGCCGTGCACCCTGAGGACGAGCGCTACAAGGCGCTGATCGGCAAGCAGGTTAGGCTCCCGATCACCGACCGGCTGATCCCGATCGTCGGCGACGAGCATGCCGATCCGGCGCTCGGCTCGGGGGCGGTGAAGATTACGCCGGGCCATGATTTCAACGACTTCGAGGTCGGTGTTCGCGCTGGGATCAAAGCCGGCGAGATGCTCAACATGCTCGATGCCAAGGCCGCGATCTGCCAGACGCAGGACGGGCTTGTGCCCGCCGAGCTGATCGGGCTCGACCGTTTCGAGGCGCGCAAGGCAATCGTCGCGCGGCTGAAGGACGAGGGCTTCCTCGTGCCCTTCGTCGACAAGGAAGGCGCCGAGCACGACGCCGAGCCGCGCACGATCCAGACCCCCTATGGCGATCGTTCGGGCCAGGTGATCGAGCCGTGGCTGACCGACCAATGGTATGTCGACGCAGCCACCCTCGCCAAGCCGGCGATCGAGGCGGTCCGCTCGGGCGCGACCAAGATCGTGCCGAAGAGCTGGGAAAAGACGTACTTCAACTGGATGGAGAACATCCAGCCCTGGTGCGTCAGCCGCCAGCTCTGGTGGGGCCACCGCATCCCGGCGTGGTTCGATGCCGAGGGCAAGGCCTATGTCGCCGAGACCGAGGAAGAGGCAC
Organism: uncultured Sphingomonas sp.; assembly: GCF_913774285.1. GTDB lineage: Bacteria > Pseudomonadota > Alphaproteobacteria > Sphingomonadales > Sphingomonadaceae > Sphingomonas. The sequence continues at coordinate 74,377 of NZ_CAJYHX010000003.1, forward strand.
AGGCGCAGGCGGGCGAGGGCGTCGCGCTCACCCGCGATCCCGACGTGCTCGACACCTGGTTCTCTTCGGCGCTGTGGCCGTTCGCGACGCTCGGCTGGCCGGAGAATGGCGACCCGACGCTGGGCGGGCGCTATTCGAACGACGTGCTGATCTCCGGCTTCGACATCCTGTTCTTCTGGGACGCGCGGATGATGATGCAGGGTTTGCACTTCATGAAGGAAGTGCCGTTCAAGACCCTGTATCTGCACGGTCTTGTCCGCGCCGCGGACGGCCAGAAGATGTCCAAGTCCAAGGGCAACACGGTCGATCCGCTCGGCATGATCGACAAGTATGGCGCCGATGCGCTGCGCTTTTTCATGGCGGCGATGGAGAGCCAGGGCCGCGACATCAAGATGGATGAGAAGCGGCTCGAGGGCTATCGCAACTTCGCGACGAAGCTGTGGAACGCCGCGCGCTTCTGCCAGGCGAACGGCATCGCGGCCAGCAAGCAGCTTGAGGCGCCGGCTGCGGAACTGGCGGTAAACCGCTGGATCATCGCGGAAACCATCGCGACGGTGCAGGCGCTGGATCTGGCGCTGGCCGATCTGCGCTTCGACGAGGCGGCGAACAGCATTTACCAGTTCGTCTGGAGCCGCTTCTGCGACTGGTATCTCGAGCTGATCAAGCCGGTGCTGCAGGGTGAGGGCGTTGCCGCGGCGGATGCCGACGAAACGCGCGCGGTTGCAGGCTGGGTGCTCGACCAGATCCTCGTCATGCTCCATCCGTTCATGCCCTTCATCACCGAAGAGCTGTGGTCGAAGATGGGCCCGCGCGACCATGCCCTGATCGTCGCGAAGTGGCCGATGGCCGATGCGCGGGCGCTCGATCCGTCAGCGGCGCAGGAGATCGACTGGCTGATCCGGCTGGTGAGCGAGATCCGCGCGGCGCGGACCGAGCTCAACGTGCCGCCGGGCGCGCGGCTGGCGCTGCACGTGCGGGACGCCTCGCCGGACACGGTCGCACGTCTGGCGCGGCAGGAGGCTGCGCTGGCGCGGCTCGGTCGGGTCGATCAGGCGCAGGGGGATGCGGCGGCGGGCGGCGCGCTGCAGTTGGTGGTGGACGAGGCGACGTTCGTGATGCCGCTGGGCGATGTGGTCGATCTGGAGGCCGAGCGTGCCCGCCTCACCAAGGCGATCGCTGCGGCCGAGAAGGAGCGCGACGGGCTTGCCGGGCGGCTCGGCAATCCGAGCTTCGTCGAGCGGGCCAAGCCCGAGGCGGTCGAGAAGGCGCGGGCGGACCATGCCGAGAAGGCGGCCGAGGCCGAGCGGCTTTCGGCGGCGCTGGCGCGGTTGGGGTAATCTCTAGCCGGACTCACTCTCACCCTCCCATCGCTAGCGCGATGGGCCCCTCCCTCTCCCGTAGGCGGGAGAGGGGTTTTGGTCCCTCTCTCGCCTGCGGGAGGGGGAGGGAGCCGCGAAGCGGCGGAAGGGTGAGGGTGAGTCTACCAAGCTACTCCGCCGCCACCGGCACCATCACCTCAATCACCGCCGGCGCCACTTTCGCTGTCACCGGCGTCTTGGCCAGCACCTCGCCGTCGATCGAGATCGGCAGCGACGGCTCGGTCGCCACCCGCAGCGATTGGCCGCGGAAGGTCACCGTATCCTCCTTGCGCGCCTCCAGCCGCAGCACCGAGGCCGCCCAGTTGCGGACCAGCCGGGACTTGGTCGGGCCCTTCACCACCTGGACGACGATCTCGCCCGAGGCGACCTCGGCCTCGTCGACCAGCTCGGTGCCGCCATGGAACGGCCCGTTCGAGATCCGTACCTCCACCGCGCGCAGGCGCTTGGCGTCCTTGCCCTCGCCGACGATCACCGTGAACGGCTTGAACTTGACGAACTGCAGCGCCGCCCAGCTGAGATAGCCCATCCGCCCGAACCAGCGCTTGGCGTTGTGCGGCACGGTCTCGGCGATCTGCGGCGACAGGCCGATCGCGGCGGTGCTCGCGTAATAGTCGTCGTCGATCATGCCGAGGTCGATCCGCTTCGGCTGCCCCCTCAGGATCGCATCCACCGCGCCGTCCACGTCGAGCGGAATGCCGAGCGAGCGGGCGAAGCTATTGGCGGTGCCGAGCGGCAGTACGCCCAGCGTCACGCCTTTGCCCACCAGCTTGTCGACCAGCCCGCTGATCGTCCCGTCTCCGCCGCCGAGGATCACCAGCTCGGGCTGCTTCGCCAGCACTTCGTCGAGCACCGCTTCCAGCCGATCGGGATCGTCGACGGCATGCGCGTCGACGGGCATGTCCTGCTCGCCGAACCGGGCGCAGGCGCGGTCGAACCAGTCCTGGCCGTGGCGGGACTTGGTGTTGACGACCATCGCCGCCGATTTAAATGCCATGGGAGCCCCTTGATTGATGACGGAAGCGTAACGCCTGTTGTCGTCGATCGGGTCCACGCTACCTGATCCAGCGGACAGGTGGCCTTGGTGTGCACTTGCGCGTTTGTGCGCCTATGACTGCACCCGTCCTGCTCTGGTTCCGCCGCGACCTTCGCCTTGCCGATCAACCCGCGCTCGTCGCCGCGGTGGAGGCGGGGGCTGTGATACCAGTCTATGTGCTCGACGACGAGACGGCGAAGCATCGCGCGATGGGCGGTGCTTCGCGCTGGTGGCTGCACCACAGCCTCGAAGCGCTCGACGCGGCACTGCGCGAGAAGGGATCGCGGCTGATCCTGCGTCGGGGCAAGAGCGACGAGGAACTGGCGCGGCTCGCCGAGGAGACCGGGGCGAGCACGGTCCACTGCATCTGCCATTACGAGCCCTGGTGGCGCAATGCCGAGCGCGCGGTGGCGAAGCGGCTGACGCTCTGCTGCCACGACGGCAATTACCTGCTGCCGCCGGGTGCGGTGACAACCGGGGCGGGCAAGCCTTACAAGATCTTCACGCCCTTCTACCGGGCGCTGCGCGAACGCCTGCCCCCGGCACCGCCGCTGCGGGTGCCGCAGAAGATTGGCGCTCCGTCCAAATGGCCGAAGAGCGACACGTTGGCAGACTGGCACCTGCTCCCCACCAAGCCCGACTGGGCCGCGGGCTTCCGCGAGGAATGGACCCCCGGCGAGGCCGGCGCGCACCAGCGGCTCCGGCGGTTCCAGGACCATGCCGCGCGCTATGACGACACGCGGAACCTGCCCTCGATCGAAGGCAGCTCGCGCCTCTCGCCGCACCTTCATTTCGGCGAGCTCTCGCCGGCGCAGGTCTGGCACGCGGTCGAGGATGCCGGCGGGCAGGTGGAGGAGTATCTGCGCGAGCTGGGCTGGCGCGACTTCACCCAGAATCTGATCTGCCAGTTTCCCGACTATGCCGCGAAGAACGGCCGCCCTGCCTTCGACAAGCTGGAGTGGCGGACCGGCAAGGCCGCCAAGGCTGATCTACGCGCCTGGCAGCGTGGGCAGACCGGCTATCCGATCGTCGATGCCGGCATGCGCCAGCTCTGGACGAGCGGCTGGATGCACAATCGCGTGCGGATGATCGCCGCCAGCTTTCTGATCAAGCACCTGCTGATCGACTGGCGCGAGGGCGAGCGCTGGTTCTGGGACACGCTGGTCGATGCCGATTACGGCAACAACGCGGTCAACTGGCAATGGGTCTCGGGCTCGGGCGTCGATTCGAGCCAGTGGAGCCGGGTGATGGCGCCGCTCACCCAATCCGAGAAGTTCGATGCGGCGGGCTATATCCGGCAATGGGTGCCGGAGCTCGCCAAGCTATCCGACGCCGCGATCCACGATCCGGACGCGGCGGGCTGCCGCCCTGCCGCCTATCCGCCCAAGCGCATCGACCACCGCGAGGCACGGGAGCGCGCGCTCGCGGCGGGCAGGGCGGTCCGCTGAGGCGGCTCAGCCGCAGCGGGCGTCGGTGATCGTGCCGGCGGCGTCGATATGGAGGTTCAGCCGGTCGACGCGGAGGTCCATCGTCACCGCCGAGCCCGGCTCTATCCAGCGCACGCGCTTGGCGCCCGAGCGGGCCAGTGCATCCGCCTCGACCGTGGGTGAGCGCTGCTTGCCCTTGAGGTCCTGGATGCGGTTGGCGTCGCATTCGACCATCGCGGGCAACGGCTCGGCCTTTTTCTGCGGGGCGCAACCGGCGGCGGTGCCCGCCAGCGCGAGAAGCATGAGGGTGCGGATCATGCGGGCTCCTCGGTGCGGCTCATCTTGAGCTTGCCGTTGCGCACGGCGAAGGCGAGCTGGCCCTCGACCAGCGCCAGCGCGTCGCGGCCGAACTGCTCGTAGCGCCAGCCCTCCAGGATCGGCAGGTCCTTGCGGACCCCGGCGGCGAGCGCCTCGAGGTCCTCCGATCGGGCGAGCAGGCGCGGCGCGACGTTGACTTCCTTGGCGCGGATCTTGAGCAGCAGCTTGAGCAGATCGGCGACCAGCGCGCCGTCCTTGCCGAGCGAGGGCTTGCGCTCCTCGCGGCCCGGCATCTCGTCCGCCGGCATGGGCTTCGACTCGGCAATTGCGGCCATCATCCGCCCGCCAATGTCATTGCCCGCCCAGGCGGCGGAGAGGCCGCGCACCTTGGCGAGATCGCTCTGCTTGCGCGGCGGGTTGGCGGCGAGATCGGCCAGCGTCTCGTCCTTGACGATGCGGCCGCGCGGCAGGTCCTTGCCCTGCGCCTCCAGCTCACGCCAGCGGGCCAGCGCCTTGAGTCGGCCGAGCACCTCGGGCTTGCGGCTGTTGATGCGGACGCGCTGCCACACCTGGTCGGGATCGTTGCGGTAATTCTCGGGGTCGGAGATGCGCTCCATCTCCTGGTCCAGCCACACGCCGCGACCGGATTTGCGCAGTTTCTCCAGCATCTTGGGGAAAATCTTGGAGAGGTGGGTCACGTCGGCGATCGCATAATCGATCTGGCGCTTGTCGAGCGGGCGGCGTGCCCAGTCGGTGAAGCGTGCGCCCTTGTCGACGACGATGCCGAGATAGGTGTCGACGAGGTTGGAATAGCCGATCTGCTCGCCCTGGCCGAGCGCCATCGCCGCGACCTGGGTGTCAAACATCGGGTGCGGGGTCTTGCCGGTGAGGTTGTAGACGATCTCGATGTCCTGGCCGCCGGCGTGGAACACCTTGAGCACGTCCTCATTCTCGACCAGCAGGTCGAGCAGGGGCCCCATGTCGAGATCCGGGGCCATCGGATCGATCGCCGCGGCCTCCTTGTCGTTCGCCACCTGGATCAGGCAGAGCTCGGGCCAGTAGCTGTTTTCGCGCATGAACTCGGTGTCGACCGTGATGAAGTCGGACTTCGCGAGACGTTTGCAGAGATCGGCGAGGGTGACGCTGTCTTCGATCAGACCATGAATGTGCATCCAACGCCCATATACCGGTCTTCGGGTTGACAAAAGTGGGGTGTGACCGGAATGCGCGCGGTCATAGTGTTTCAATATCGTCGCGCCGGCCCGGACCGGCACCGCCAAGCGTGGCGGGAAGACGCCAAGGTGAGAAGAACCGCATCATGCACGCCTATCGCACGCACACCTGCGCCCAGCTCCGTTCTACGGATGTCGGGCAGACCGTCCGCCTGTCGGGCTGGGTGCACCGCAAGCGCGACCATGGCGACCTGGTGTTCGTCGACCTGCGCGATCATTACGGCATCACCCAGATCGTCACCGACGCGAGCGGCCCGGCCTTCGACGCGATCGAGTCGCTGCGTTCCGAATCGGTGATTACCGTCACCGGCACGGTCGTCGCCCGCGATGCCAGCGTGGTGAACGCGAACCTGCCGACCGGCGAGATCGAGGTCCGCGCGGCGGAAGTGACGGTCCAGTCGGCCGCCGCCGACCTGCCGATGCCGGTGTTCGGCGAGCAGGAATATCCGGAAGAGATCCGCCTGCGGAACCGCTATCTCGATCTGCGCCGCGAGAAGGTCCACAAGAACATCCTGCTGCGCTCGAACGTGATCGCGTCGCTGCGCCGCCGGATGATCGACCAGGGCTTCACCGAGTTCCAGACGCCGATCCTCACCGCGTCGAGCCCTGAGGGCGCGCGCGACTATCTCGTCCCCAGCCGCGTCCATCCGGGCAAGTTCTACGCGCTGCCGCAGGCGCCGCAGATGTTCAAGCAACTGCTGATGGTCGCCGGGTTCGACCGCTATTTCCAGATCGCGCCGTGCTTCCGCGACGAGGACGCCCGCGCCGACCGCTCGCCGGGTGAATTCTACCAGCTCGACTTCGAGATGAGCTTCGTCACCCAGGACGACGTGTTCGCCGCGATCGAGCCGGTGCTGCACGGCGTGTTCGAGGAGTTCGCCGACTGGGAGGGCATGGGCCGCACCGTCAGCGCGCTGCCGTTCAAGCGCATCCCGTACCGCGAGTCGATGCTCAAATACGGCAACGACAAGCCGGACCTGCGCAACCCGCTGGTGATCACCGACGTGTCGGACTTCTTCAAGGGCTCGGGCTTCGGCCGCTTCGCCTCGATCGTCGAGGGCGGCGACGTCGTCCGCGCGATTCCGGCGCCGGGCACGCACGAGAAGAGCCGCAAGTTCTTCGACGACATGAACAGCTGGGCGCAGAGCGAAGGCTTCCCCGGCCTCGGCTATGCGACGCAGAAGGACGGCGTGTTCGGCGGCCCGATCGCCAACAACCATGGCCAGGACGGCATGAAGGCGATTGCCGAAGCCATGGGCCTCGGCCCGAACGACGGCATCTTCTTCGCCGCGGGCAAGGAAGCGCAGGCGGCCAAGCTCGCCGGCCTGGCGCGCACCCGCGTCGCCGAGCAGCTGGAGCTGATCGACAAGAAGCGCTTCGAGTTCTGCTGGATCGTCGACTTCCCGATGTTCGAGTATGACGAGGACGCGAAGAAGGTCGACTTCAGCCACAACCCCTTCTCGATGCCGCAGGGCGAGCTGGAGGCGCTGGAGACCAAGGACCCGCTCGACATCCTCGCCTATCAGTACGACATCGTCTGCAACGGCATCGAGCTGTCCTCGGGCGCGATCCGGAACCACAAGCCGGAGATCATGTACAAGGCGTTCGAGATCGCCGGGTATACCCAGCAGGACGTCGATACGAACTTCTCGGGCATGATCAACGCCTTCAAGTTCGGTGCGCCGCCGCACGGCGGTTCGGCCCCGGGCGTCGACCGCATCGTGATGCTGCTCGCCGACGAGCCGAACATCCGCGAGGTGATCGCCTTCCCGATGACGCAGAAGGCCGAGGACCTGATGATGCACGCGCCGTCGGCGGTGAGCGACAAGCAGCTCAAGGAACTGCACATCCGCCTGGCACCGGGCGTCGACGGCCCCAAGGCGGGCTGAGGGGCGACGGTCGGTCATGCGCGTCGCGGTGTTCAACACCAAGGCCTATGACCGCCGCTTCCTTTCCGAGGCCAATGCGCGCTTCGGCCATGACCTGACCTTTCTCGAACCCCGCCTCGATGCGCTGACCGCCACGCTGGCGGCGGGGCACGAGGCGATTAGCGTTTTCGTGAACGACGGCGTGGACGGGGCGGTGCTAGAGGCGCTGTCTGGGGTCGGCGTGCGGCTGTTGGCGCTCCGCTGCGCCGGCTTCAACAATGTCGATCTCTTCGCGGCCGAGCGGCTGGGCATCGCGGTCGTGCGGGTGCCCGCCTATTCGCCGCATGCGGTGGCGGAGTTCACCGTCGGACTGCTGCTGGCGGTCGACCGTCAGATCCCGCGTGCCTGGTCGCGGGTGCGAGAAAACAACTTCGCGCTCGATGGGCTGATCGGCCGCAATCTCCACGGCCGCACGGTCGGCGTCGTCGGCACGGGCAAAATCGGAGCGCTGGTCGCCCGCGCGCTGCGGGCCGGGTTCGGCTGCACCGTGCTGGCGAGCGACCTCCATGCCGATCCCGAGCTGGAGGCAATCGGTGTCCGCTATGTGCCGCGCGACGAGTTGCTGCGCACTGCCGAGATCGTAACCCTGCATTGCCCGCTCACGCCCGAGACGCACCGGCTGATCAATGCGGAGGTGATTGCCGAAGCGCGCGAAGGGCTGGTGATCGTCAACACCAGCCGCGGCGCGCTGATCGACACGGCGGCGCTGATCGACGGGCTCAAGGCACGCAAGGTCCGCGCGGTGGCGCTCGACGTCTACGAGCAGGAGGCGGACCTGTTCTTCGAGGACCTCTCCAACGAGATCATCGCCGACGACCAGTTCCAGCGGCTGCTCACTTTCCCCAACGTACTCGTGACCGGCCACCAGGCCTTCCTCACCGAGGAGGCGCTATCCGCCATCGCGGAGACGACGCTGGCCAGCATCGCCAATTTTGAAGCCGGGCGCCCGCTTGCCAATCGCGTCGATGCAGCCTTGATCGCCGCGCCGCGTTGAGCAGCCCCATGACCATCGATCTTTCCGATTACGAGACCGGCGACCATTTCGACGGCGATTACGAAACCGAACTCGCCAAGCTCCAGAAGCGGCTGAGCCATATCCAGACCGCGCACATCATCCACAAACGCCGCGCCATCGTGGCGTTCGAGGGCTGGGATGCGGCGGGGAAGGGCGGCGTGATCAAGCGCCTCACCGCCGAATGGGACCCACGCTATTACGAGGTCTGGCCGATCTCCGCGCCGACCCAGGAAGAGCTGTCCCATCATTTCCTCTGGCGCTTCTGGCAGCGGCTTCCGGCCCAGCACAACATCGCGGTGTTCGATCGTACCTGGTATGGCCGGGTGCTGGTCGAGCGGGTCGAGGGCTATGCAAGCGAAACCGACTGGCGCCGCGGCTATGCCGAGATCAACGATTTCGAGGCGCAGCAGGTCAACAACGGCGCGACGCTGATCAAGCTCTTCCTGCACGTCACGCAGAAGACCCAGGACAAGCGGCTGCGCGACCGGCTGACCCATCCGTGGAAGCGCTGGAAGACCGGCATGGACGATTTCCGCAACCGCGCGCGCCGCGCCGACTATCTCGATGCCATGCACGAGATGTTCCACGAGACCGACACGCCGCACGCGCGCTGGACGGTGATCGACGGCAACAACAAGAAGGCGGCACGGATCGCGGCGCTGACCGCGATCGCCGAGCAGCTGGAAAAGCATGTCCCGATGGTGCCGCCCGAGCTCGATCCGCAGGTCGTGAAGGTCGCCACCGAAGCGCTGGGGAAGTTCTAGCCCTAATCCCTCCCCGGAACGGGGAGGGGGACCACGCGGCGCAGCCGCGTGGTGGAGGGGGATCTCCGCAGGCGTTGCCCCTCGTGGAAGCCCCCTCCACCATGCTGCGCATGGTCCCCCTCCCCGTGCCGGGGAGGATCTAGGAAGTTACGCCGCCGCGAAGGTGCCGTCGTCGCCCATCACGTGAAGCACGCCATCGGCGATCGCAAAATATGCCCCGTGGATCTTCAGCTTACCGGCTGCCTCGCGCTCGGCGACGAAAGGAAAGGTCCGCAGGTTTCGGATCGAGACGCGGACGGTCTCCTGCTCCATCGCGCGCACCGCCTCGGGCCCCTCGCCATGCTCGGCGACGATTTTCTCGCGCGCGCCGTCCAGCATGTCGACCCAGTGCGCGATGAACCCGCCTTCGCCTTGCTCGGCATCGGCGAAGCGCTGGGTGAGTGCCGCATGCGCGCCGCCGCACGCGCCGTGGCCCATCACCACGATCTCCGGCACTTCGAGCTGCGTCACCGCGAACTCCAGCGCCGCCGACACGCCGTGGCGACCGCCACCCATCTCGAAGGGCGGCACGAGATTGGCGACATTGCGCACCACGAAGATCTCGCCCGGCGAGGTATCGAAGATCTGCGCCGGATCGACTCGGCTGTCGGAGCAGGCGATCACCATCACCTTGGGGCTCTGACCTTCGGACAGCTCGGCCCAGCGGGCGCGCTGCTGGCTCCAGCCTTCGGTGCGGAAGCGGTGATAGCCGCCGATGAGTTCTCGAAATCCTGCCATGTGCGTCGCCTAGTCGTCCTTGTTGGGCTTGTCGACGGGGCGAACGCGCTTGCGCCGCTTACGCTCCTTGCAACGCCATGCGCAATTTCCGGGACTGGCGAAACGCGTCCGGGCGCTCTATCTGCCCCCCATGAACGAGCAGACTCCGCTGCCGCGCCCCGAGCGCGTCCGCAAGCCCGACTGGATCCGCGTCAAGGCCCCGACCTCGGAAGGGTTCGCCAAGACCCGCGCCCTGATGCGCTCCAAGAACCTCGTCACCGTGTGCGAGGAAGCCGCCTGTCCGAACATCGGCGAGTGCTGGACCAAGAAACACGCAACGGTGATGATCCTGGGCGACGTCTGCACGCGTGCCTGCCGCTTCTGCAACGTCAAGACCGGCATGCCGCGCAAGGTCGATCCGCTGGAGCCCCAGCACGTCGCCGAGGCGGCGCTGCAGATGGGCCTGGAGCATATCGTCATCACCTCGGTGGACCGCGACGACCTGCCCGACGGCGGTGCCAGCCAGTTCGTCAAGGTGATCGAGGCGATCCGCAAGGCGAGCCCGACCACCACGATCGAGATCCTCACCCCGGATTTCCGCAACAAGCACGAGGCCGCCGTCGAGGCGATCGTCGCCGCGCGGCCGGACGTGTACAACCATAATCTCGAGACCGTCCCCAGGCTCTATCCGATGATCCGCCCGGGCGCGCGCTATTATGCTTCGCTGCGCCTGCTGGAGACGGTGAAGCGGCTCGATCCGTCGATCTTCACCAAGTCGGGCATCATGCTCGGCCTGGGCGAGCAGCGCCTGGAAGTGCACCAGGTGATGGACGACATGCGCTCGGCCGACATCGATTTCCTGACCATGGGCCAGTATCTTCAGCCGACGCCGAAACATGCGAAGGTCGAGGAGTTCGTGACCCCGCAGAACTTCCAGGCCTATGGCGCGATCGCGCGGGCCAAGGGCTTCCTGCAGGTCGCATCGAGCCCCCTCACGCGCTCCAGCTACCACGCCGGCGAGGACTTCGCCGAAATGCGCGCGGCCCGCGAGGCCAAGCTGGCGAAGGCGAGCGCCAAGGCCTGATGCCCAAGCACAGCGAAACCCGGCAGCTTCCTTACTCGCCGGAACAGATGTTCGATCTGGTGGCCGATGTCGCGCGCTACCCCGAGTTCCTGCCCTGGGTGAGCGCGATGCGCGTCCGCTCGTCGAGCGACACCCAGGTCGTCGCGGACATGATCGTCGGCTTCAAGGGGCTGCGCGAGACCTTCACCTCGCGCGTTACCAAGGTGCGCCCCGAGACCGTCCATGTCGAATATGTCGATGGGCCGCTCAAGCACCTGTCGAACGACTGGAAGTTCCGGCCGGACGGGCAGGGCGGCTGCTATGTCGATTTCTGCGTCGACTTCGCGTTCAAGAACCGGGTGTTCGAGATGCTGGCCGGCCAGGTGTTCGACCGCGCGCTCCGCAAGATGATCGGTGCGTTCGAGGAGCGCGCGGCGAAGCTTTACGCCGCTTCGGGTTCCTCGACCGGCACCTCGGGCGACGGCATCAACAGGTCGAGCGCGCACAACGCCGCCTGAAGGCGGATGCCGCCGCGGCCATTGTTCTCGAAATGGCGCGCGTCGGCGACGACGTGCTTGGGATCGGCGCCGCGGATCGCCTGGGCGAAGACGACGGTGCCGACCGGCTTGTTCTCGGTCGCCCCGCCGGGGCCGGCGATCCCGGTGATCGCCACGGCGACATCGGCCTTGGTGCGCTCCAGCACGCCCTGCGCCATGCTCCAGGCGACCGCGATCGAGACCGCGCCGAAGGTTTCGAGCACGTCGAGGCTCACCTTCAGCACGTCCATCTTGGCATCGTTGGAATAGGTGACGAAGCCGGCGTCGAAGACGTCGGACGAACCCGGCAATTCGGTCAGCGCGGCGGAGACCAGACCGCCGGTGCAGCTCTCGGCGACGGCGACGCGGCGGCCGGCAGCGCGGTTTGCGTCGATGACCTTACGCGCGGCTTCTACGAGCTCGGTGGGAAGAATCGTGTCCATAACGGCGCCCCCTTGCCATTGGATGAAGGGTGTTACGAGTCAGTTCCTTGCAGGTACGCGTACGGTTGCGACAGCCTGCGCCGCCATGCCCTCGCCGCGGCCGGTAAAGCCCAGGCGTTCGGTGGTGGTGGCCTTGACGCTCACCTGTCCCGGATCGAGACCGAGGATCGCTGCGATCGAGGCGCGGATCGCCTCGCGGTGCGGGCCGATCTTGGGCGCCTCGCAGATCAGCGTCACGTCGATGAAGTCGAGGATGCCACCCTCGGCTGCGACGAGCGACGCGGCATGTTCGAGGAACCGCGCCGAGGCCGCCCCGCGCCATTGCGGGTCGCTGGGCGGGAAGTGCATGCCGATATCGCCCGCACCGATCGTGCCGAGCAGTGCGTCGGTGATCGCGTGCAGCGCGACGTCCGCGTCGCTATGGCCGGACAGGCCCTTGCTGTGGGGGATGCGCACGCCGCCCAGCCACAGCGCCTCGCCCTCGGCGAAGCGGTGGACATCGTAACCGGTGGCAGTGCGGACGCGCATCGCGGCTGCGAGCCGCGTCTCGGCGGCAGCAAAATCGGCGGGGTGGGTGATCTTTTCGAGCATCGGGTCTCCGGGAACGAGCGCGACCTGGCCGCCGATCGCGCGCAGCATCTGGGCGTCGTCGGTCGCCTCCACCTCGGCGGGCCAGCGGCGGTGCGCATCGAGAATGGCATCGAACGCGAAGGCCTGCGGGGTCTGCACGCGGTAGAGTTGGTCGCGGGGAACGGTATCGCCGATCAGCGCGCCTGCGCCGCGTACCAGGGTGTCGGCGACGGAGAGCGCGGGGATCGCCCCGCCGGTGGTGCCCAGGCTGGTCAGCAAATCGTCGATCACCCGCGCCGGCAGAAAGGGGCGGGCAGCGTCGTGGATCAGGACATGGCTGAACCCGCCGGCAAGCAGCGCCTCCAGCCCGTTCAGCACCGACTCGCGGCGCGTGGTGCCGCCGGTGACGAAGGGGGTGGTCCCCAGCGCACCTTCGAGCAGCGCCTCCTGGCCTTCGCCGATCACGGTCAGCACCGCGTCGATCTTCGGATGGCTGCTCAGCGCGCGATGCGCATAGGCGAGCAGCGGCTTCCCGCCGAGCAGCGCATATTGCTTGGGCACACTGCCCCCGGCGCGGGTGCCGCTGCCGGCGGCGACGAGGATGGCGGCGGTCCTGAACGCGGTCATGGCGGAGCGCCTAGCGAAGTTTGCGGGGCAGCGGTAGGGCCGCCGGGCCTGGGCAATGCTATGTCACGGCAACGCGGATTTCTGCGACCTTGCCCTTCCGGCCCCGGATCGCTACATGCGCTGCCTGATTTTCAGGCAGAATTGATGCGCGAACTCGCCCCCATTCAGATCGGCCCCGTGACGGTCGAAGCCCCGGTGCTGCTTGCGCCGATGACCGGCGTTACCGACCTGCCGTTCCGGCGGGCGGTGCGGCGCTTCGGCTCGGGCCTCAACGTCACCGAGATGATCGCCAGCGCCGCTGCGATCCGCGAGACGCGGCAATCGGTGCAGAAGGCCGCCTGGGACCCGATCGAGGAGCCCGTCTCGATGCAGCTCGTCGGTTGCACCCCGCACGAGATGGCCGAGGCGGCCAAGCTCAACGAGGATCGCGGTGCGTCGATCATCGACATCAACATGGGCTGCCCGGTCCGCAAGGTAACCAACGGCGATGCCGGTTCGGCGCTGATGCGCGACCTCGACCATGCCGGCGCGATCATCCGCGCCTGCGTCGACGCCGTGAAGGCGCCGGTGACGGTCAAGATGCGGATGGGCTGGGATATGGACAGCCTCAACGCCCCCGAACTCGCCAAGATCGCGCAGGACCTCGGTGCCAAGCTGGTGACGGTCCATGGCCGCACCCGCAACCAGATGTACCGCGGCAGCGCCGACTGGAGCTTCGTGCGCCGGGTGAAGGATGCCGTGTCGATCCCGGTGATCGTCAATGGCGACATCTGCTCGGTGGCCGACGCCCGCGAGGCGCTGGCCCAGTCGGGCGCGGACGGCGTGATGATCGGCCGCGGCGCCTATGGCAAGCCTTGGATCCTCCGCCAGGTGATGGACGCGCTCACGGGCAAGGGCGACAAGCCCGAGCCCTCGATCGAAGAACAATATCGCGTCATCACCGAGCATTATGTCGAGACGCTCGGCCATTACGGCAACGAGGTCGGCGTCAACATGATGCGCAAGCATCTCGGCTGGTACACCAAGGGGCTGCACGGCTCGGCCGAGTTCCGCAACAAGGTGAACCAGGTCGTCGATCCGGTGAAGGTGCTCGACATGCTGGCGGAGTTCTACGAGCCGTGGCTTTCCCGCGCGGCGGCCTGAGGCGGTTTCGCCCCCAGACCGTCGAGGGACCGAGCTTCGCCGAGCTGTTCGGCGCGCTGCCGGTGGCGGTGCTCGTGCTCGATCCCGACGGGCGCATCGCGCACGCCAACCCGGCCTGCGAGGTGCTGCTCAACCATAGCGAGACCAGCATGGTCGGACAGCCCTATGACGCGGTGCTGCTGCCGCCCGAGGATTATGCCGATCGCCGCGACGGGCGCGGCTTCGCGGCGTTTGACGCGGAGATCGAAGCCGTTCGCGGATCGCGGCTGCGGGTCGACTTTCTCGAGAGCCAGGTGCCCGATCACCCCGGCTGGCGGATCGTGACGCTTCATCATGCCCCCCAGGCCCGCAAGATGAACCACGGGCTCGATCGCACCGCCGGCGCGCGGGCGGCGATCGGCGCGGCGGCGATGCTGGGGCACGAGATCAAGAACCCGCTCTCCGGCATCCGCGGCGCGGCGCAGCTGCTCCAGAGTGGCGGCGACCCGGAGACCAATGGCGAGCTCACCCGCCTCATCACCACCGAAGTCGATCGCATCGCCGCGCTGATCGACCGGATGCAGGATTTCACCGACACCCGCCCGCTTGATCTCTCCCCGACCAACATCTACCCGCTGCTCGACCATGGCCGTCGCGTCGCACTGGCCGGCTTCGCGCGCGGCATCGTGATCGAGGAGTGGTTTGATCCCTCTTTGCCACCCGTGCTGGTCGACCGCGACGCCTTCCTGCAGGTGCTGATCAACCTGCTCAAGAACGCGGCCGAGGCGCTCAAGGGCCTCGCCCAGCCGCGGATCATCCTGTCGACCGCCTTCCGCCACGGCATGTCGGTCAATGCCGGTCCCGGCCAGCCGCGCCGGCCGCTGCCGATCGAGATCTGCGTGATGGACAATGGCCCCGGCGCCCCCGCCGACATCGCCGAGCATCTGTTCGAGCCGTTCGTTTCGGGCAAGCCGGAGGGCAAGGGGCTGGGGCTGCCGCTCGTCGAGAAACTGGTGCGGGACATGGGCGGGATCGTCCAATATGCCCGCGAACGCGAACCGGAGGTTACGGTGTTCCGCATTCTGTTGCCGCGAGCCACGGCATGACGCCGGGCTCGGTTCTGGTCGTCGATGACGACGCCGCGATCCGCACCGTCGTCGCCGCCGCGCTCAAGCGCGAGGGGCACCGGGTCGCCACCGCCGCGAGCGTCGCCGAGCTGCGTCGTGCGCTCACCACCGGCGTGCCCGACGTGCTGGTGACCGATGTGGTGCTGCCCGACGGAAACGGGCTCGACGTCGTCTCCGGGCTGATGGCCGAGCATCCGGCGCTGCCGGTGATCGTATTTTCCGCCCAGAACACGCTGGCGACGGCGGTGCGCGCCACCGAAGTCGGGGCCTTCGACTATCTCCCAAAGCCCTTCGACCTCGATGCGCTCACCCACGCGGTGCAGAGCGCGATGGCGCGCGGCCGCCGACGCCCCGCCGATCAATCCGATGCGGAACAGACCGGCGGCCCCTCGCTGATTGGCCGCTCCCCGGCGATGCAGGAAGTGTACCGGGTGATCGCCCGCGTCGTCTCCAACGATCTCACCGTGCTGATCAGCGGCGAGTCCGGGACGGGCAAGGAGCTGGTTGCCAAGGCGATCCATGATCTGGGCCCCCGCCGCCGTGCGCCCTTCGTTGCGCTCAACATGGCCGCGATCCCGCGCGAGCTGATCGAGGCCGAGCTGTTCGGGCATGAACGCGGCGCCTTCACCGGCGCCCAGGCGCGGGTGGCCGGCAAGTTCGAGCAGGCGGCCGGCGGCACGCTGTTCCTCGACGAAATCGGCGACATGCCGATGGACGCGCAGACGCGGCTGCTCCGCGTGCTCCAGTCGGGCGAGTTCACCACCGTCGGCGGCGCGCGGACGATCCGTGCGGATGTCCGCATCGTCGCGGCGACCAACAAGGATCTCGCCCAGCTGGTCCAGCTCGGCCAGTTCCGCGAGGACCTGTTCTACCGACTCAACGTCGTGCCGATCAGCCTGCCGGCCCTGCGCGAGCGGCGCCAGGACATCCCGCTGCTCGCCCGCCATTTCCTCGACCGCGCCGCCGAGGACGGGCTGCCGCGCAAGCAGCTCGACAAGGACGCAGTCGCGCTGCTCGAAACGCTCGACTGGCCGGGCAATGTCCGCGAGCTCGAGAATCTGATGCGCCGCATCGCCGCACTGTCGCGCGACGAATGGATCGACGCCGCCGCACTGCGCCGCGCGCTGGGCGATGGCGGCGGCGTGCTGCCCGTCGCCCGCGATGCCGGGATCGAGGCGGCGATCCGCGCCCGGCTGGAACGGATCGCGCTGGAGGAGCCGCACGCGCTCGACGACGGCACGCTCTACGACCGGATCATCAGCGAAGTGGAGCGCCCGCTGATTGAGATGATGCTCGCGCGCCACCAGCAGAACCAGTTGCGCGCCGCGCGGGCGCTGGGGATCAATCGGAACACGCTGCGCAAGCGTCTGGATACGCTGGGGATTGCGACGCGCGGGGACGATCCGACAAGCTGAAGACACGCAATCTGCGGCAGGCCGATGCTTGTGGGTGACAAATCCGCAATATTATGTGTTCTTTTGGCCACAATCCCTGTGTACACAGGGGGCAATGGTCGCCGTAGCTCCAACGAGTCTCGATAGCCCTGAGGATTGGTCGCGCCCCGGACGGGCGTTTCGGCTGGTCGAGATGCTGGTGGTCGCGCTGGCCGTCGCTACTCCCGTCATCACCTACTGGTTCGTTCGCCAGCATTCCAACCAGCAGCTGTTCAGCCCGGGCGTCGCCGCGGCGCTGCTGCTCGTCAATCTGCTCCCCTATGTCGCGCTGATTGTGCTGATCGGCCGGCGGATCGCACTCAAGCGGACCGCCCGCTCGGCGCTGGCGGGGGGCGGGCGTCTGCACGTGCGGCTGGTCGCGGTGTTCTCGCTGATGGCCAGCGTGCCGATCGTGCTCGCGGTAATCGCCGCCTCGATCATGTTCCAGTCAGGCATCCAGCTCTGGGGTTCGGAGCGGGCGCGTGCGGCACTGACCTCGACCCAGGCGCTTGCCAACGAGGGCAAGGCGCTGGTGATCCAGCGGTGGAAGGGCGAGGCGCGGCAGATGGTAAGCGACATGCTCGAAACCTCGCCCAAGGTGCCCGAGCGGTCGGCCGTCTTCGAGGACTGGTTCCTCCGCCAGACCTATTTCCGCCAGTTCTTCCAGTCGGTGCTGTTCCGCGTGATCGACGGCAAGCGGGTCGAGGCGCTCTACGCCTATGAGGCGCCGTCGGGCCCGACCTTCAAGCGTCGTGTCTCGGGCAAGGTACTCAATGTGCTGCGCAACGAAGACAGCTACATCAATTACGATTCCGAGGTGGTGTGGGTGGTGACGCCGGTCGACCGCTCGGCGAACCTGTTCCTCTACGTCGCCACGCCGAACAACGTCGATTTTCTCAACCGCCAGAACCTTGCCTCGGATCGAATCGGGCACGAATATTCGGCGCTGATCGCCCGATCGCGCTCGCTCCAGCTGCAGTTCAACGCGGTGCTGTTCGGCGTCGCGCTCCTGATCGTGAGCATCGCCACCTGGATCGCGCTGGCGGTGGCAGACCGGCTGGTGCGCCCGGTCGACCAGCTCGTCCAGGCGGCGGGGCAGGTGGCGGACGGCGACCTCAGCGCGCGGGTGCCGACGCCGGAGCGGATCGACGAGATCGCCACGCTCGGCATCGCCTTCAACAGCATGACCGAGCGGCTGCAGGACCAGACCAACGCGCTGGTCACCGCCAACGCCCAGCTCGACAGCCGCCGCGCGCTGATCGAAGCGGTGATGTCGGGCGTGTCGGCGGGCGTGATCGCGATCGGCGGCGACCACCGGGTGCGGCTCATCAACGCCTCGGCGATCGCGCTGCTGCGCAACGCCGCCGAGCAACCGGTCGGCCAGCCACTGGAGGCGCTTGCCCCCGAGCTTGAGACGATGCTGGCGAGCGGCGAGCGCGAGGGGATCGTCCAGATCGCCAGCGGTGGCGAGGCGCGGACGCTGGCGGTGAAGGTCACCACCGACGAGGGTGGTCAGGTGCTCACCTTCGACGACATCACCCAGCAGCTCAACGACCAGCGCCGCGCCGCCTGGGCGGACGTCGCGCGCCGCATCGCACACGAGATCAAGAACCCGCTGACCCCGATCCAACTCGCCGCCGAACGGCTCCAGCGTCGCTATGGCAAGCAGGTCGACCAGAGCGACGGCGTGTTCGCGCGGCTGACCGAGACGATCGTCCGCCAGGTCGGCGACCTGCGGCGGATGGTCGACGAATTTTCGTCTTTCGCGCGGATGCCCAAGCCGATGTTCCGCCGCGAGTCGCTGCTCGACATCGCCCGCCAGGCGATGTTCCTTCACGAAGTCGCGCATCCCGCGCTGCGCTTCACGCTCGACGCGCCCGATCCCGCGCCCTCGCTGGTATGCGACCGCCGCCAGATCGGCCAGGCGCTGACCAATGTCGTCAAGAACGCGGTCGAGGCGATTGAGGCGCGCAACGAGGCGGCCGGGGAGGGGGCGGACCTGCCGCAGGGCGAGATCCACCTTACCATTCAGTCCGAAGCGGACAGCAAGCTGATCCTCACCCTCGCCGACAACGGCGTGGGTCTGCCGGTGGAGCGCGACCGGATCGTTGAACCCTATATGACGACGCGCAGCCGGGGCACCGGGCTGGGCCTCGCCATCGTCAAGAAGATCGTCGAAGAACATTGCGGCACGATCGGCTTTGCCGACCGCCCCGGCGGCGGCACGCTCGTGACGCTGTGCTTCGATACCGCGATGCTGGCTAGCGTCGCACTCACGGAGACGCCGGACGACGCGAAGGACGCGCGCCCGGCCATGCTCACCCGGATCGGAAGCAGAACATGAGCCTGGACATTCTCGTCGTCGACGACGAGCGCGACATCCGCGAACTGGTAGCCGGCGTGCTGGAGGACGAGGGGTACGCCACCCGCAATGCCGCCGACAGCGACTCGGCGCTGGAGGCGATTGCCGAGCGGCGGCCGAGCCTGGTGCTGCTGGACGTGTGGCTGCAGGGCTCGCGGCTCGACGGGCTGGAGCTGCTCGACGAGATCAAGCGGCGCGATCCCTCGATCCCGGTGCTGGTGATTTCGGGCCATGGCAATCTGGACACCGCGGTGGCGGCGATCCGCCGCGGCGCTTCCGACTTCATTGAGAAGCCGTTCGAGGCCGAGCGGCTGCTGTTGATGGTGGCGCGTGCGACCGAGACCGAGCGGCTACGGCGCGAAGTCGCCTCGCTGCGCGCGGTGACGGGGCGGGGGACCGACCTGCAGGGCACTTCGACCGCGATCAACACGGTGCGCGCAACTCTTAAGCGGGTGGCCTCCACCGGCAGCCGGGTGCTGATCACCGGCGGCGCGGGTGTCGGCAAGGAAGTCGCCGCGCGGCTGCTCCATGGCTGGAGCCAGCGCGCGGACGCGCCCTTCGTGATCGTCAGCGCCGCGCGGATGACGCCCGATCGTGTCGACGAGGAACTGTTCGGCGTCGAGGAGAGCGGCGACCTTGTTCGCCCCGGCCTGCTCGAACAGGCGCATGGCGGCACGCTGTTCCTCGACGAGATCGCCGACATGCCAGTCGCCACCCAGGCGCGGATCCTGCGGGTGCTGACCGACCAGAGCTTCAGCCGCGTCGGCGGCACGCGTGTGGTGAAGGTGGACGTCCGTGTCGTCTCCGCCACCGCCCGCGACCTGATGGCGGAGATCGCCGCCGGCCGCTTCCGCGAGGACCTCTACTACCGCCTCAACGTGGTGCCGGTGCCGATCCCGGCGCTGACCGACCGCCGCGAGGACATCCCCGCGCTGGTCGAGCATTATGTGGCGCATTACGCCTCCGAGCGCCGCGTGCCGACGCCCGAGATCGCCGCCGACGCGATGGTGGCGCTGCAGAGCTATGACTGGCCGGGCAATGTCCGCCAGCTGCGCAACGTCGTCGAGCGCACCGTGATCCTGGCCCCCGGCGACCGGATCGGCCGGATCGACGTCGATCTGCTCCCGCCGGAGGTGCTCGGTCGCCAGAATGACGGCGGCAGCGGTATGGCCTCCAACGCGATTATGGGCGCGCCGCTCAAGGAAGCGCGCGAGAGCTTCGAGCGCGAATATCTGCGGGTGCAGATCCGCCGTTTCTCGGGCAACATCTCGCGTACCGCCAGCTTCATCGGGATGGAGCGCTCGGCGCTGCACCGCAAGCTCAAGCTGCTGGGCATCACCGACGCGCGGGAAGACTGAGCCGCTATGGACGGAAGCCTCGCGACGCCCTAGATTGGATCCCGGCGCCGGGGTGGCGCCGACCCTGACGCCGGGAACGGCGCACCGCGGGACAAATCCCGCCAAGAATAAATGGAGCCACCATATGGCAGAGAAGCAGACTTCGCTTCAGGACCTGTTCCTCAACTCACTGCGCCGGTCGAAGACGCCGGTGACGATGTTCCTCGTCAAGGGCGTCAAGCTTCAGGGCATCGTCACCTGGTTCGATAATTTTTCGGTGCTGCTCCGCCGCGACGGCCAGTCGCAGCTGATCTACAAGCATGCCATTTCCACCATCATGCCCTCGGGCCCGATGGACCTTGCCGCGCTGCTCACAGCGGCTGGCGAATATCAGCACAAGAACCCGGTGCTGCAGGAAATCTTCCTGAACGCGGTCCGCAAGCAGCAGGAAAACGTCACCATGTTCCTGGTGAACGGCGTGATGCTGCAGGGCCAGATCGCGGCGTTCGACCTGTTCTGCATGCTGCTCCAGCGCGAGGGCATGGCCCAGCTGGTCTACAAGCATGCGGTTTCCACCGTGCAGCCCGCGCACCCGCTGAACCTCGCCGAGGAAACCAACGGCGGCGACGAGGATTGATCCTCGCATGAGCACTGGTTTCGAGCGCGACCCCGACGAATTCGCGCGGGGCGCACGCGCGCTCGTCGTCTATCCGGACATGGGCGGAAGCTCGCGCGACGCCGAGGCGCGGCTGGAGGAAACGGCCGGCCTCGCCGCGGCGATCGGCGTCGATGTGGTCGAGCGGATCGCCGTCCGACTACGTCAGCCCAAGCCCGGCACGCTGATCGGCTCCGGCCAGGTGGAAGCCCTGGCCGAGACGGTCCGCGACGGCGAGCTCCAGCTTGCGGTCTTCGATGCGTCGCTGACGCCGGTGCAGCAGCGCAACCTGGAGACCGCGCTCGGCTGCAAAGTGATCGATCGTACCGGGCTGATCCTCGAGATCTTCGGTGAGCGGGCGCGCACGGCGGAAGGTCGGTTGCAGGTCGAACTCGCGCACCTCGATTATCAGGCGGGCCGGCTGGTCCGCAGCTGGACCCACCTTGAGCGCCAGCGGGGCGGCTTCGGCTTCCTCGGCGGCCCCGGTGAGACCCAGATCGAAGCCGACCGCCGCTTGATCCGCGATCGCATGGCGCGGCTGCGGCGCGAGCTCGACCAGGTTAGCCGCACCCGCACGCTCCACCGCGACCGGCGCCAGCGCGCGCCCTGGCCGGTGGTGGCGCTGGTCGGCTATACCAATGCCGGCAAGTCGACGCTGTTCAACCGGCTGACCGGCGCCGGCGTGATGGCGGAGAATCTGCTTTTCGCCACGCTCGACCCGACGCTGCGCCAGATCGCGCTGCCGGGGATCGACAAGGCGATCCTGTCGGACACGGTGGGTTTCGTCTCCGAACTGCCGACCCAGCTGGTCGCCGCGTTCAAGGCGACGCTGGAAGAGGTGGTATCGGCCGACCTGCTGATCCATGTCCGCGACATCGCGCATCCCGACACGGAGGCGCAGCGCGTCGACGTGGAGAAGGTGCTCCAGGAAATCGGCGTGTCCGAGCAGACGCCGCGCTTCGAGGCGTGGAACAAGCTCGACCTGCTCGACGACGAGCAGCGCGAGGAGGCGCTGGCGATGGCTGCGCGCCGCACCGACGAGGTACGGGTGATCTCGGCACTGACCGGGGAGGGCGTCGATGCGCTCGTCGAGGCGGTTGCCGGACGACTGACCGAGGGGCATCGTCGCTACACGCTGCGGCTCGATCCCGCCGATGGCGCGGCCGCCGCGTGGCTGCACCAGCATGGCGACGTGATCGAGCAGCATATCGAGGACGAGCAGGCGGTGTACGAAGTCCGCATGGCGCCGCGCGACTACGAGCGGTTCTTCACGCGGGGATAACCGGAGCGCAAGCGCTCTCGACTTTGTTTCCACCCTAACTCCGTCATTCCGGCGAAAGCCGGAATCCATCGGCGCTACGTTGCGGCTCTTGCTGCAAGCGAGAGGCGAATGGATCCCGGCTTTTGCCGGGATGACCATGTGGAGACGGGGTGAGGGCTCAGCGCCCTCAGCCGCGTTTCACTGCCTGCCAGAGCGCTTCCTTACCCTCCAGATCCAGCCCCACGAACGCCTCGCCCGCGCGCTCTTCCATCGCCTTGAAGCGCCGCTCGAACTTGCCGTTGGCCGCGCGCAGCGCAGCCTCGGGCTCCACGCCCAGCTTGCGGGCATAATTCACCACGGCGAAGAGCAGGTCGCCCACCTCCTCGGCACGGTGCGCGTCGTTCTCGGCGGTCTCGACCTCTTCCAGTTCCTCCAGGATCTTCGCCCGCGCGCCCGTGGCATCGGGCCAGTCGAACCCGGTACGCGCCGCGCGCTTCTGGAGCTTCTCGGCGCGGAGCAGCGCTGGCAGGCCGATCGCCACGCCGTCGAGCGCGCTCGACGCCCCCTTGGCGCCGCGCTCCTCGGCCTTGATGACTTCCCAGAGATGGTGCCCGCCCTCCGGCACGTCGCCGAAGATGTGCGGGTGGCGGCGCTCCATCTTGTCGCTGATCGAAGTGACCACGTCGGCCAGCGCGAACTGCCCCGCCTCTTCGGCAATCCGGCTGTGGAACACCACCTGAAGCAGAAGGTCGCCCAACTCGTCCTTCAGCTCGGCGATGTCGCCGCGTTCGATCGCGTCGGCGACTTCATAGGCTTCCTCGATCGTATAGGGCGCGATGGTCTCGAAGGTCTGCGCAACATCCCATTCGCAGCCACGCTCGGGATCGCGCAACCGCTCCATGATGGCGACCAGGCGGTCGATGCCGGTGGGGGACGTCATACAAAAGGCCTCCTGAACGCGGGTGCGGACAGGAGGCCTTTGAAGGTCGCGTGCGGCTTAGGCAAGCCGCGCCGGGGTCAGTCGAGACGGCGCCCCAGCTCCTTGTTGAAGTAGAGCGCGATCAGCGTGCCGGCAGCGCCCGAGAGCAGGTACAGGCCCGAGGCGATCACGCCCCAGTTGGCGGCCAGCAGCAGCGCGCCGAGCGGCGCGAAGCCGGCACCGAAAAGCCAGGCGAGGTCCGAGGTAAGCGCCGCGCCGGTGTAGCGGGCCCGCTTCGGGAAGTTGCTGGCGACCGCACCCGAGGACTGGCCGAACGCCAGGCCGAGCAGGATGAAGCCGAGCACCATGAACACGGTCTCGCCGGCATTGCCCTTTTCGAGCAGCTGCGGCGCGAAGCCAGAATAGGCGGCGATCGCGGCAGCGGTATAGCCGAGCAGTGAGCGGCGGCCGATCCGGTCCGCAAGGATGCCCGAGATCACGATCGCCACGACGCCGCAGGCTGCCGCACCGACCTCGATCAGCAGGAAGCGGGTGAGGTCCTCATTGGTGTACAGCGCGATCCACGACAGCGGGAACACGGTGACCATGTGGAACAGCGCGAAGCTCGCCAGCGGTGCGAAGGCGCCGATGATGATGTTGCGCCACTGCGCCTTGATCGTCGCGGTGACGCGTGACGGCGTCAGTTCGCGGCTCTCGAACAGCTTCACATATTCGGGCGCCACGACCATCCGCAGACGGGCGAACAGCGCCACCACGTTGAGCGCGAAGGCGACGAAGAACGGGTAGCGCCAGCCCCAACTCATGAAGTCGGCCGAGTCGAGCGCGCTGACGAAATAGGCGAACAGCCCGCTAGCTACCATTAGACCAAGCGGGGCGCCAAGCTGCGGCACCATCGCGTACCAGCCACGGCGCGAGGGCGGGGCATTCAGCGCCAGCAGCGAGGCGAGGCCGTCCCAGGCGCCGCCAAGGGCGAGGCCCTGCAGCACGCGGAGCGCCGCCAGCAGGATTGCGGACCAGATGCCGACCTGCTCGTAGCCGGGCAGGAACGCCATGGTCACGGTCGCCGTGCCGAGCAGAAACAGCGCAAGGGTGAGCTTCGCACCGCGTCCATGACGGCGGTCAATGCGCATGAAAATCTGGGTGCCGATAGGACGGGCGATGAAAGCAAGCGGGAAGAGGGCGAAGGACCAGAGCGTGCCGGTCACGCGATCCATGTAGGGAAACACCAGTGCCGGGAAGACCAGCACCGACGCGATCGCGTAGACGAAGAAGTCGAAGAACTCGGATGTTCGTCCGATGATCACCCCGATGGCGATATCGCCGGGGCGGAGGTGATCCTCACCGTGCGAGGTGTTGATCAGGCGGGCGTCATGTTCGATCTGCGTCGAACCAAGCTGAGCATTGGCCATAGGGATATGTCTACCGCAAAGCTTTGGGGAAAGCACCTAGGGAAACTCGCGGGTTGCAGCCATGGGACAAATTGTCCTATTTCGCACCCGCACAACCCCTCCTAACTCGCGGCCGCTATGTTTCGATCCATGACCCCGTTTCGTCGTGCCCTCAGGCCGACGGCCCTGATCGCTACCCTTGCTGCCCCGCTGATCCTCGGCGGGTGCGACCTTGTCGTGATGAATCCGTCCGGCGATGTTGCACGGCAGCAGGCCGACCTGATCCTCTGGTCGGTATTTTTGATGCTGCTCATCATCGTGCCGGTGATGATCCTGACGGTGGTTTTCGCGATCAAGTATCGCGCGAGCAACACCGAGTCGGAATATGCTCCGGACTGGGATCACTCGACCCGGATCGAGCTGGTGATCTGGTCGGCCCCGCTGCTGATCATCATCGCGCTCGGCGCGCTGACCTGGCTCACCACGCACCAGCTGGACCCGTATCGGCCGCTGGACCGCATCGCGCCGGGCAAGCCGATCCCGGCGGACCAGAAGCCGCTGGAGATCCAGGTCGTGTCGCTCGACTGGAAGTGGCTGTTCATCTATCCCGAACAGGGCGTCGCCACGGTCAACGAGCTGGTTCTGCCGGCCGATCGCCAGGTGCGGTTCCGCCTGACCTCGTCGAGCGTGATGAACACCTTCTACGTGCCGGCGCTGGCGGGCATGATCTACACGATGCCGGGCATGGAAACGAAACTCCACGCGGTGATGAACCGCGTCGGCACCTTCGAGGGCCAGAGCGCCAACTATAGCGGCGCCGGATTCTCCTACATGCACTTCCCGACCCAGTCGGTGGATGCCGCGGGCTTCGACCAGTGGGTCGCCAAGACCAAGGCTTCCGCGAGCGCGCTCGACACCGCCCAGTATCTCACGCTCGAAAAGCCGAGCGAGAAGGTGCCGGCGATGCACTTCGGCACGGTCGAGGGCGGCCTGTTCGATCGCATCGTCCAGATGTGCGTGAAGCCCGGCACCGCCTGCGGCCACGGCATGATGCACCATGGTGCGGGTGCCCAGGAAGTCGCGCCTGCGGTAAACAACCGGCCGGGCGAAGGCGCCGATGGCGCGCTGATGAAGTCGCCGGACGAGATGAAGACCAGTCCGCACCTGACCCATCCGCACGGCGCTCCCGCCGGCCACTCCGAACCCGGCGCGGATTCGAACCGTAACATGACCCGCATGGACGCGCCGGCCTATCCCGGTCGCGCGGCGGCGGGCGAGGCTTGAGCACTGCCATGTCTGACACTTTGAAGATGATCTTCGGCCGGCTCTCGATCGAGAGTCTGCCGATCCACGAGCCGATCGTCGTCGCCACCTTCTTCGGCGTCGCGCTCGGCGGCATCGCGCTCCTCGGCGCGCTGACCTATTTCCGCCTGTGGGGCTATCTCTGGAAGGAGTGGTTTACCACCGTCGACCACAAGCGCATCGGCATCATGTACATGGTGCTGGGCCTGGTGATGCTGCTGCGCGGCTTTGCCGACGCGATCATGATGCGCGGCCAGCAGGCGATGGCGTTCGGCGCCAACGAGGGCTATCTCAACGCGCACCATTATGATCAGGTGTTCACCGCCCACGGCGTGATCATGATCTTCTTCGTGGCGATGCCCTTCGTCACCGGCCTGATGAACTTCGTGGTGCCGCTGCAGATCGGCGCGCGCGACGTCAGCTTCCCGTTCCTGAACAATTTCAGCTTCTGGATGACGGCGGCAGGTGCGGCGCTGGTGATGGCCAGCCTGTTCATCGGCGAGTTCGCGCGGACCGGCTGGCTGGCGATGGCGCCGCTGTCGGGCCTCGACTATTCGCCGGACGTGGGCGTGGACTATTATGTCTGGGCGCTGCAGATCGCGGGCGTCGGTACGCTGCTCTCGGGCGTCAACCTGGTCGCCACCATCGTCAAGATGCGCGCGCCGGGCATGGGCCTGATGAAGATGCCGATCTTCACCTGGACCGCGCTTGCCACCAACATCCTGATCGTCGCCGCCTTCCCGGTGCTGACCGCGGTGCTCGCGATGCTCAGCCTCGACCGTTATGTCGGCACCCACTTCTTCACGAACACCGCGGGCGGCAACCCGATGATGTACGTGAACATGATCTGGATCTGGGGTCACCCGGAGGTCTACATCCTGATCCTGCCGGCCTTCGGCATCTTCTCGGAAGTCACCTCGACCTTCTCGGGCAAGCGCCTGTTCGGCTACACCTCGATGGTCTACGCCGTGCTGGTCATCACCATCCTGTCGTACCTCGTCTGGCTCCATCACTTCTTCACGATGGGCTCGGGCGCGAGCGTGAACAGCTTCTTCGGCATCACCACGATGATCATCTCGATCCCGACGGGTGCCAAGATCTTCAACTGGCTGTTCACCATGTACAAGGGCCGCATCCGCTTCGAACTGCCGATGATGTGGACGGTCGCGTTCATGCTGACCTTCGTGATCGGCGGCATGACCGGCGTGATGCTGGCGGTGCCCCCGGCCGACTTCGTGCTGCACAACTCGCTGTTCCTGGTCGCGCATTTCCATAACGTCATCATCGGCGGCGTGCTGTTCGGGGCCTTTGCGGGTTTCACCTTCTGGTTTCCCAAGATGTTCGGCTTCACGCTGGACGAGACCTGGGGCAAGCGCGCTTTCTGGCTGTGGATCAGCGGCTTCTATGTCGCCTTCATGCCGCTCTATGTGCTCGGCCTGATGGGCATGACGCGGCGGATGCAGCATTATGACGTGCCCGGCTGGCATCCGTGGCTGCTGGTCGCAGGTGTCGGCGCGCTGCTGATCGCCGCCGGCATCGCGTGCCAGGTCATGATGCTCTACGTCTCGATCAAGACGCGGAAAGACCGGATCGACGAAAGCGGCGACCCCTGGGACGGGCGTACGCTGGAATGGATCACCAC
>NZ_CAJYHX010000004.1 GCF_913774285.1 uncultured Sphingomonas sp.
GCAGCGCCGTCGACCGCCGACATCGTCAAGGCGGCGGGTGACGCGATCCGCGCCCAGCTGCTGATCCGCACCTATCGCGTGCGCGGTCACCTCGCGGCGAACCTCGACCCGCTGGGCCTGTCGGGCCTGCGCGAGCTTCCGGAAGACCTGAAGACCGAATATCACGGCTTCACCGACGCCGATATCGATCGCAAGGTCTACCTCGGCGGCACGATGGGCTTCGAATGGGCGACCGTTCGCGAGCTGGTTGACACGCTGCGCAAGAATTACTGCGGCAATATCGGCCTCGAATATATGCACATCGCGGATGTGGAGGAGCGCCGCTTCCTCCAGGACCGGATGGAAGGCAAGGACAAGGCGATCACCTTCACGCCCGACGGCAAGAAGGCGATCCTGTCCAAGGTGATCGAAGCCGAGCAGTGGGAAAAATTCCTCGGCAAGAAATATGTCGGCACCAAGCGGTTCGGCCTCGACGGCGGCGAATCGATGATCCCGGCGATGGAAGCGATCATCAAGTATGGCGGCCAGCAGGGCGTCCGCGAGATCGTGTACGGCATGGCCCATCGCGGCCGCCTGAACATGCTCGCCAACGTCATGGAAAAGCCGTTCCGGGTGATCTTCCACGAGTTCGGCGGCGGTTCGGCCAACCCGGACGACGTTGCCGGCTCGGGTGACGTGAAGTATCACCTCGGCACCTCCACCGATCGCCAGTTCGACGGCATCAGCGTCCACATGTCGCTGGTCGCCAACCCGTCGCACCTCGAGGCGGCCGATCCGGTCGTGCTCGGCAAGGCGCGCGCGCTGCAGACGATCCGCGGCGATCTGGAAAAGCACGAGCAGGTGCTGCCGGTGCTGATCCACGGTGACGCGGCGTTCGCCGGCCAGGGCATCGTGTGGGAGACGCTCGGCTTCTCCGGCATCCGCGGCTACAATACCGGCGGCTGCATCCACTTCGTCATCAACAACCAGGTCGGCTTCACGACGAGCCCGCAGTTCGCGCGCTCCTCGCCCTATCCGTCGGACGTCGCCAAGGGCGTCCAGGCGCCGATCCTGCACGTCAACGGCGACGATCCCGAAGCCGTGACCTTCGCCTGCAAGGTGGCGATCGAGTTCCGCCAGGAATTCCACCGCGACATCGTGATCGACATGTGGTGCTATCGCCGCTTCGGCCACAATGAAGGCGACGAGCCCGGCTTCACCCAGCCGCTGATGTACCAGAAGATCCGTCAGCACCCCGGTGTGAGCAGCATCTATGGCCAGAAGCTGATCGCCGAGGGCGTGGTCGACCAGGCCTTCATCGACGAGAAGACCCACCAGTTCACCACGCTGCTCGAAGGCGAGTTCGAGGCGGGCAAGACCTATCTGCCGAACAAGGCGGACTGGTTCGCCGGTCGCTGGTCGGGCCTGGGCGCGCCGTCGGACGGCGAGGGCTCGCGCCGCAACGTCGAGACCGGCATCGAGAAGAAACTGTTCGACAGCCTCGGCCGCACGCTGACCACGGTCCCCGAGGATATCGAGATCCACAAGACCCTCGGCCGCGTGCTCGATGCCAAGCGCGAGATGTTCAAGTCGGGCACCAATTTCGATTGGGCGACCGGCGAGGCACTGGCCTTCGGCTCGCTGCTCTCGGAAGGCTATGCGGTGCGTCTGTCCGGCCAGGATTCGGGCCGCGGCACCTTCTCGCAGCGCCACGCCGTCTGGGTCGACCAGAAGACCGAGGCGAAGTACGTGCCGCTCACCACGGTGCCGCACGGCAGCTTCGAGGTGCTGGATTCGCCGCTCAGCGAATATGGCGTGCTCGGCTTCGAGTATGGCTATGCGCTGGCGGATCCGAAGGCGCTGGTGCTTTGGGAAGCGCAGTTCGGCGACTTCGTGAACGGCGCGCAGATCATGATCGACCAGTTCATCGCGTCGGGCGAGTCCAAGTGGCTCCGCGCCAACGGCCTGGTGATGCTGCTGCCGCACGGCTATGAAGGCCAGGGCCCCGAGCACAGCTCGGCGCGTCCGGAGCGCTTCCTCCAGCTCTGCGCGCAGGACAACATGCAGGTGGTGAACATCACCACGCCGGCGAACTATTTCCACCTGCTGCGCCGGCAGATGCACCGGAACTTCCGCAAGCCGCTGATCCAGTTCACGCCGAAGTCGCTGCTCCGCCACAAGCTGGCGGTTTCCAGCGCCGAGGAGTTCCTGGGCGACAGCCACTTCAAGCGGATCCTGTCGGACCCCAACGCACCGGCGGATACCGAGGTGAAGCGCCTCGTGCTCTGCACCGGCAAGGTCGCCTTCGACCTGATGGAAGCGCGCGATGCGGCGGGCGACAAGAACACCGCGATCGTCCGGATCGAGCAGCTCTACCCGTTCCCGGGCGAGCCGCTGACCGAGCGGCTGAAGCGCATGACCAACCTCGAAGAGGTGGTGTGGGCCCAGGAAGAGCCGAAGAACAACGGCTACTGGTTCTTCGTCGAGCCGCTGATCGAGCAGTGCCTGATCGACGCCGGCGGCAAGATCCAGCGTCCGCGCTATGCCGGTCGCGCCGCGGCGGCCTCGCCCGCCACCGGCCTGATGAAGCGCCACACCGCAGAGCAGGGCGCGCTCGTTGCCGACGCGCTCGGCCATAATGTCCGCGAAGAAATCCGCCGCACCCGGAAAGGTTGAGAATGGCCACCGAAGTCAAAGTCCCTGTACTGGGCGAATCGATCACCGAAGCCACCGTCGGTGAATGGCTGAAGAATCCGGGCGATCCCGTCCGCGTCGACGAGCCGATCGCCAGCCTCGAGACCGACAAGGTCTCGGTCGAAGTCCCCTCGCCGGTCGCCGGCGTGATGGGCGAGCAGATCGTCAAGGTCGGCGATACCGTCGAAGTGGGTGCGGTAATCGCGATCATCGCGGGTGAAGGTGCCGCGGCCGCTCCGGCTGCGGCGCCCGCCGCCGCTGCCCCGGCTGCAACGCCTGCCCCGGCGCCCGCCGCTGCTCCGGCCCCGTCGGCCGATGCCGCTGCGCTGTCGCCGTCGGTACGTCGTGCGGTGCTGGAGACGGGCGTCGATCCCTCGACCGTGCAGGGCACCGGCAAGGACGGCCGCCTGACCAAGGACGACGTGATCGCCGCGGCCAGCAGCAAGCCTGCCGCTCCGGCCCCCGCCGCCGCGCCGGCGCCTGCCGCCGCTCCGGCTTCGACCGGCGGTCGCAAGGAAGAGCGCGTGCGGATGACCCGCCTGCGCCAGACCGTCGCCAAGCGCCTCAAGGAAGCGCAGAACACCGCCGCCATGCTCACCACGTTCAACGACGTGGACATGACCGCGGTGATCGAGGCGCGCGCCAAGTACAAGGACCTGTTCGAGAAGAAGCACGGCGTCCGTCTCGGCTTCATGGGCTTCTTCGTGAAGGCCGCGTGCATGGCGCTGAAGGACATCCCCGGCGTCAACGGCTCGATCGAGGGCGACGAGATCGTCTATCACGATTATTGCGACATCTCGGTCGCGGTCTCGGCCCCGCAGGGCCTGGTCGTGCCGGTGATCCGCGACGCGCAGGACCTGTCGGTCGCCGGCATCGAGAAGACGATCGGCGACTTCGGCAAGCGCGCGAAGGACGGCTCGCTCAAGATGGACGAGATGAAGGGCGGTACCTTCACCATCTCCAACGGCGGCGTGTTCGGCTCGCTGATGTCGACCCCGATCATCAACCCGCCGCAGTCGGCCGTGCTCGGCCTGCACCGCATCGAGGAGCGCCCGGTCGTCCGTGACGGCCAGGTCGTCGTCCGCCCGATGATGTACCTCGCGCTCAGCTACGATCACCGCCTGATCGACGGCCGCGAGGCGGTGACCTTCCTCGTCGCGATCAAGAACGCGATCGAGGATCCGACCCGCCTGCTGATCGACCTCTGATACATCTTGTGCCCCCGCGAAAGCGGGGGCCCAGGGTTGGAAAGTACATCGCGTGTGGCCCTGGGCTCCTGCTTCCGCAGGAGCACGGAACCAAGGAGAAGCCCGACGAAATCCGGCTGCGTGTACATCATGGCCAACAAGCGCAACGGCACGATCTATGTCGGATCGACCAGCGACTTGCCCGCCAGAGCGTACCAGCATCGAACCGGCATGATCGAGGGCTTTACCAAGGACAAAGGCTGCACGCGCCTCGTCTGGTACGAGGCGCATGAAGATCTGGACGGGGCGCGGCTTAGCGAACGCCAGATGAAGAAATGGAAGCGGGCGTGGAAGATCGAGCTGATCGAACGCGACAACCCGCAGTGGAAGGATTTGTACGGGACGCTCTTCGGGTGATCGGCGCTACGATGCCGGATTGACGAACGTCCCTCGCAACCCTGGGCTCCTGCTTTCGCAGGAGCACTGATATGGCTGGACCTCGCCCGTTCCCCTGCGAAAGCAGGGGCCCAGAGCCCCGGGCGACACGGCCGATAGTTTAAGCGCCCGCACGCGCACGCATGGAGCGGAAAATGGCTGAATATGATTTCGACGTCCTGATCATCGGTTCCGGCCCCGGCGGCTATGTCGCGGCGATCCGCGCGGCGCAGCTGGGCCTCAAGACCGGCTGCGTCGAGAGCCGCGAAACGCTGGGCGGCACCTGCCTCAACGTCGGCTGCATCCCCTCTAAGGCGCTGCTGAACGCCTCCGAGCTGTTCTACGAAGCCGCCTCGGGCGCGCTCGCCAAGCACGGCGTCAAGCTGGGCAATGTCGAGCTCGACCTGCCGGCGATGATGGCCGACAAGGACAAGGCCGTGAAGGGCCTGACCGGCGGCATCGAGTTCCTGTTCAAGAAGAACAAGGTCGAGTGGGTGAAGGGCCTCGGCACCTTCGTCGACGCGCACACCGTGCAGGTGGGCGAGCGCACCGTCACCGCCAAGAACATCGTGATCGCCACCGGCTCGTCGGTCACCCCGCTGCCGGGCGTGACGATCGACCAGAAGGTCGTCGTCGACTCCACCGGCGCGATCGCGCTGGAGAAGGTGCCGGCGAACATGGTCGTGATCGGCGGCGGCGTGATCGGGCTCGAGCTCGGCTCGGTCTGGCAGCGCCTCGGCGCCAAGGTGACCGTGGTCGAGTATCTCGACCAGCTGCTCCCGGGCATGGACGGTGAAGTGCGGAAGGAAGCTTCCAAGATCTTCAAGAAGCAGGGCATGGAGATCAAGCTCTCCACCAAGGTGACCGGCGTCGTCGTCAATGGCGACAAGGCGACCGTCACCATCGAGCCCGCCGCCGGCGGCACGCCTGAGACGCTCGAAGCCGATGTCGTGCTCGTCGCGATCGGCCGCCGTCCGAACACCGAGGGTCTGGGCCTCGACAAGATCGGCCTCGCCACCAACCAGCGCGGCCAGATCGAGACCGACCACAGCTTCCGCACCGCCGTCGACGGCGTGTGGGCGATCGGCGACGTGATCCCGGGCCCGATGCTCGCGCACAAGGCCGAGGACGAAGGCATCGCGGTCGCCGAGAACATCGCAGGCCTGACCGGCATCGTGAACCATGCGGTGATCCCGAGCGTGGTCTACACCCACCCCGAAATCGCCGGCGTCGGCCTCACCGAGGAGCAGGCGCGCGAAAAGGGCGAAGTGAAGGTCGGCAAGTTCCCGATGGCGGGCAACAGCCGCGCCAAGGCGATCGACGACACCACCGGCTGGGTGAAGGTGATCGCCGACGCCAAGACCGATCGCGTGCTCGGCGCCTGGATCATCACCGCGCCGGCCGGCACGATGATCGCCCAGGTCGCGCAGGCGATGGAGTTCGGCGCGACCTCCGAAGACATTGCCTATACCTGCCATGCCCACCCGACGCATTCCGAGGCGATCAAGGAAGCGGCGATGGGCGTGCTCGGCAAGCCGATCCACATCTGATCCGATCCCGTTCGGACCGAAGCAGACGCCGCCGGCATCCCCGGCGGCGTTTTGCTGTTCGGGGGCCCAGAACCACGCTAACGACCAGCCATGATCACCTCCCTCGGCACCCATGACGCAATCATTCTCGGCGCCGGCGCGGCCGGGATGTTCTGCGCCGCCATGGCAGGCCAGCGCGGGCGCCGGGTGCTGCTGCTCGATCATGCCGAGGCACCGGGGAAGAAGATCCTGATCTCGGGCGGCGGGCGGTGCAACTTCACCAATCTCGGCACCGCGCCGGATCGCTACCTGTCCGCAAACCCGCATTTCGCCAAGTCGGCGCTGGGCCGCTACACCGCGCAGGACTTCCTCGCGCTGGTCGAGCGCCATGGCATCGCCTGGCACGAGAAGACGCTCGGCCAGTTGTTCTGCGACGGCTCCGCGCGGCAGATCGTCGAGATGCTGCTCGGCGAATGCGCGATGGGCGAGGTGACGATCGAACTCGGCGCGAGCATCACCGCCGTGGACCACGCCGATGGCCGCTTCCGGGTGGCCACCAGCAAGGGCATTGCTGAGGCCCCTGCCCTGATCATCGCCACAGGCGGCCCGGCCATCCCCAAGCTCGGCGCGACCGGCTTCGCCTATGAGCTCGCCCGCCGCTTCGGCCTCAAGGTGGTCGAGCCCCGACCGGCACTGGTGCCGCTCACGCTCGGCCCGGACCAGGCGCTGTTCCGCGACCTTTCGGGCGTCTCCACTCCGGTTGCCGCGAGCGCCGGCAAGGCGGCGTTCCGCGAGGCGGCGCTGTTCACCCATCGCGGGCTCTCCGGCCCGGCGATCCTGCAGGTCTCCTCCTACTGGAAGCATGGCGAGTCGATCGCGATCGACTTCCTGCCAGAGCAGCCCAGGGGCTGGCTGCGCGAAGCCAAGCGTGCCGAACCCAAGCTCGGGCTGCGCAGCCTGCTCCATCGCCAGCTGCCCGATCGGCTCGCCACCACCCTCGCCGAACGCATCGCGCTGCCCAGCGAACTCGGCAATTGCCGCGATGCCGTGCTGGATGAGGCCGAGGCACAGCTGGCGGTCTGGCGCTTCACCCCCAACGGCACCGAGGGCTTCGCCAAGGCCGAAGTAACCGTGGGGGGGATCAGCACCGCGGACCTTTCCTCGCAGACCATGGCAGCGCGCCGCGTGCCCGGCCTCTACGCGATCGGCGAGGCGGTGGACGTCACCGGTTGGCTGGGCGGGTACAACTTCCAATGGGCTTGGGCGAGCGGCTGGGCGGCGGCGCAGGCGCTATAGCATCGCCCGGCTGTTGCGCGAACGGCACGCCAGACTCCGGAAAGTTGCTTAACGCCCGGTTTTCATTTGCAAAGCTTGCGCAGCTTCGGCCAGACTTGCGGGAAGGGGCAGCTATCTTGTTGTTCCTGGGGGGACATTTCGAGTCGAATGAAAGTCAGGTGCGTTTTGGCAGCCGCCGCATTGGCCTGCCCTGTCACCGCGTTCGCACAGCAACAGCCTGAACCGGCTTCAGGTGCCCCCGGCGCGCCGCCCGCCGCGGGGGTGCTGGTCTATGGCCCAGAGTTCTTCGCCAACACCGCGTTGCCGACCGCGCTCGACATGGTCCAGCGTCTGCCCGGCTTCACGCTGGACGTCGGCAATGGCGATGCCCGCGGTCTCGCCGGCAACACCGGCAACGTGCTGATCGACGGCAAGCCCCCCGCGTCGAAGACCGACGGTCTGGGCGAGATCCTGCGCCGGATCAGCGCGGGCAGCGTGGCGCGGATCGAACTGATCCGCGGCGGTGCGCCCGGCATCGACATGCAGGGCCGCGCGGTGATCGCCAATGTCGTGCTCAAGCGCACCGCCGCGACCGAGACGCTGATCAACTTCCAGAGCTATATCTATGACGACGGCTATGTCGGCCCCGATGTGACGCTGCAATATGCCCGCCGCGACGGCGACCGTCGCGACGAAGTTTCGCTGGAGGTGATCAGCGATCGCACCAGCGGCACCGCGCAGGGCTACCGCATCCGCCGCAACGCTGCGGGCAATCTGCTCGTCCGCCAGGCGCTCGACCTGTGGGACCGGGATCGAACCGCGATCCTGCGCTCGACGATCCAGCGCGCCGCCGGCGGCGGGCTGCTGACGGTCAATGGCCGCTTCGACTATCTCGATTACCCGACCAGCTTCCTTGCCACGACGGTGGAAGGCAGCGGCGACAACACCCTCGCCACCGATATCACGCATCAATGGAAGGGCGAACTCGGCGCCAACTGGACGCGGGCGCTCGGCCGCAAGAGCGAAGTCGAAGTGATCGGGCTGCAGCGACTGGGGCATCTCGGCTATGATTCGGATACGCTGATCGGCGATTTCCCGTCCACCTTCGGCCAGCGATCGCGCACCGGCGAATCGATCCTGCGCACGATCCTGCGGCACAAGACGAACCCCAGGCTCTCGTTCGAAGGCGGCGGCGAGATCGCCTATAACTTCCTCGACAACCGCACGACCTATACCGAGGAGGGCGTGCCCGTGGCGCTGCCCGACGAAAAGGTGTTCGTCAGCGAAGTGCGCGGCGAGCTGTTCGGACTGGCGCGGTGGCAGCCTTCGGCGCCGGTGACGCTGGAGGCCGGGTTGCGTACCGAAATGTCCCGCATCCGCGCCGACGGCGACACCCAGCGAAGCCGGTCCTTCTTCTATCCCAAGCCGCGCGTGCAGCTGACCCTGCGCCCCACCGCGCACGACCAGCTGCGGCTGCGGGCGGAGCAGAGCGTCAGCCAGCTCGACTTCACCAATTTCGTCGCCGCGACCGAGATCAACCTCGGTACGGTGCGCGCTGGCAACGGCGATCTGCGCCCCGAGCAGACACTGACCCTCGAGGCCGTGGTCGAGCACCGCTTTTGGGGCAAGGGTGCGCTGGAGCTCGGCGCCAAGCATGAGGCGACGCGCCACGTGATCGACTATATCCCGCTGGAGGGCGGATATGACGCGATCGGCAATATTGGCACTGGCACCCGCGACACGCTGTCGGGCACGCTGACGCTGCCGTTCGACAAGCTGGGCATCAAGGATGCGCGCTTGCGCGGCGCTGCCGAGCTGGTGCGCAGCCACGTCACCGATCCGCTGACCGGCGAGCGGCGGCGCTACACCAACGAAGTGCCGTTCACCTGTTCGGGAAGCTTCAGCCAGGATCTGTTCGGCGGCCGGTTCACCTATGGCGTGTACGGCAGCTGCGGCCAGCCGGGGGCGAACCTCTACCGGATCCGCGAGTTTCGGACGACCGAGATCCAGCCGACCTTCGAAATCTACGGCATCTGGAAGCCGAGCAAGAAGTTGGCGATCCGGCTCGATGCCGGCAACCTCACCAACCCCGCCCGCATCTACGACCGCGACGTCTACGCCGGCGAACGCAACGTCACGCCGCTGGCGTATCGCGAGCGGCGCGTTCAGCGGCGCGGGCAATATCTCTACGTGCAGATCCGCCGGACGCTGTGAGGCGCCCGGCGGCGTCGATCAGTCCAAGTTGGGCCGCAGGTAGCGGGTCGCCAGCTCCTCGCTGATCCCGCGGCGGGCGGCGTAATCCTTGAGCTGGTCCGGCCCGACGCGGGCGACGCCGAAATATTCGGCCTGGGGATGGCCGAAATAGAAGCCGGACACCGCCGCCGTCGGCAGCATCGCAAAGCTTTCGGTGAGGCTGATGCCGGTGCGCTTGTGCGCATCGAGCAGGTCGAACAGGATCGGCTTGAGGCTGTGCTCGGGGCAGGCCGGATAGCCTGGGGCCGGGCGGATGCCGCGATACTGCTCGCGGACCAGCGCCTCATTGTCGAGCTGCTCGCCTTCGGCATAGCCCCAGAGCGCGGTGCGGACGAACTTGTGGAGGCGTTCGGCAAAGGCCTCGGCGAGGCGGTCGGCCAGCGCCTTCAGGAGGATGTCCGAATAGTCGTCGATCGCCGCCTTGAAGCGGGCGAGGTGCGGCTCGATGCCGTGGATCGAGACCGCGAAGCCGCCGATCCAGTCGCCGTCATGATCGATGAAGTCGGCCAGGCACATGTTCGCGCGGCCCTCGCGCTTGGCGATCTGCTGGCGCAGGAACGGCAGACGGACATGCTCGTCCTCCAGATGCACGATCACGTCATCGCCCTCGCGGCGGCAGGGCCACAGCCCAGCCACGCCGCGCGCGGTGAGCCAGCGCTCGGCGATGATCTTGTCGAGCATCTTCTGGGCGTCGGCGAACAGCGAAGTCGCGCTTTCGCCGACCACTTCGTCCTGCAGGATCGCCGGGTAGTTGCCCGCCAGCTCCCAGGCGCGGAAGAAGGGCGTCCAGTCGATATAGTCGCGCAGGTCCTTGAGGTCCCAGTCGTCGAACGTGTGCACGCCCGGCATGCGCGGCTTGCCGGGCTTGAGGCTCATATCGGCCTCGAAGGCGTTGGCGCGGGCGTCTTCCAGCGGCAGCAGCTCGCTCTGCCCCTTGCCGGCGCGTGCCTGGCGGACATGTTCATATTCGTCCGCCACCTTCGCGACGTACGGATCGCGCTGGGTGTCGGAGACCAGCGCCGTCGCCACGCCGACCGCGCGGCTGGCGTCCAGCACATGCACCACCGGGCCGGTATAGGCCGGGTCGATGCGCAGCGCGGTGTGGACGCGGCTGGTGGTGGCGCCGCCGATCAGCAGCGGCATCGTCATGTTGGCGCGCTGCATTTCCTCGGCGACGGTCACCATCTCGTCGAGGCTCGGCGTGATCAGGCCGGACAGGCCGATCATGTCGGCATCGTTGTCGATCGCCGCCTGCAGGATGTTCGACCAGGGCACCATCACGCCCAGATCGACCACGTCGAAGCCGTTGCACTGAAGCACGACGCCGACGATGTTCTTCCCGATATCGTGCACATCGCCCTTCACCGTGGCAAGCACGATCTTGCCCTTGCCCTTGGCGCCTTCTTCCTTCTCCGCCTCGATATAGGGGAGCAGGTGCGCCACGGCCTTCTTCATCACGCGGGCGGACTTCACCACCTGCGGCAGGAACATCTTGCCCGAGCCGAACAGGTCGCCGACGACGTTCATGCCGTCCATCAGCGGGCCCTCGATTACCTCGATCGGGCGCGCGAAGATCTGGCGGCATTCCTCGGTATCCTCGACGACATGCGCGTCGATGCCCTTGACCAGCGCATGCTCGAGGCGCTTGGCGACCGGCCAGCTGCGCCATTCGGCCGCCTGCTTCTCCGCCACCGCATCGGTGCCGCGATACTTCTCGGCGAGCGCGACCAGCCGCTCGCCGGCATCGGGATCGCGGTTGAGCACCACGTCCTCGCAGGCCACGCGCAGCTCGGGATCGATCGCGTCGTACACGTCGAGCTGGCCGGCATTGACAATCGCCATGTCCATGCCCGCGGGGATCGCATGGTAGAGGAACACGCTGTGCATCGCCCGGCGCACCGGCTCGTTGCCGCGGAAGCTGAACGACAGGTTCGACAGGCCGCCCGAGATATGGACGTGCGGGCAGCGCTTCTTGATCTCGCGGCACGCCTCGATGAAGTCGACGCCGTAATTGTTGTGCTCCTCGATGCCCGTCGCCACCGCGAACACGTTGGGATCGAAGATGATGTCCTCGGGCGGGAAGCCGATCCCGGTGAGCAGCTTGTAGGCGCGCTCGCAGATCTCGACCTTCCGCTGCTGCGTATCCGCCTGGCCGACCTCGTCGAACGCCATGACCACCACGGCGGCGCCGTACGCCATGCACTTGCGGGCATGGTACAGGAAGGCTTCCTCGCCTTCCTTCATGCTGATCGAGTTGACGATCGGCTTGCCCGAGACGCACTTGAGCCCCGCCTCGATCACCTCCCACTTGGAGCTGTCGATCATCACCGGCACGCGCGCGATGTCCGGCTCGGCGGCGATCAGCTTGAGGAAGGTGGTCATCGCCTCGACGGCGTCGAGCAGGCCCTCGTCCATGTTGACGTCGATCACCTGCGCGCCGTTCTCGACCTGCTGGCGCGCGACTTCGACCGCGGCGGGATAGTCGCCGGCCATCACCAGCTTCTTGAAGCGGGCCGAGCCGGTGACGTTGGTGCGCTCGCCGACATTGACGAAGTTGGTGGAGGAGACGGTGTTGGTCATCAAATCCGACAGTCTGAGAGAGGTTAGGCGGCCAGCGGCCGGGCGAGGACGATATCGTCGTAGAGCGAGCCGCCGACATTGTACTGGCGGTTCGCAATCGGCGCGAAGCCGTGCTTGGCGTAGAAGGCGATGGCGCGCGCATTGCCGGCATAGACGCCCAGCAGCAGCCGGTCGAAACCGTCCGCCGCGGCGATCGCCTGTGCCATCAGCGCCGCGCCGATGCCATCGCCATGAAAGCGCGACAGCACATAGATGCGCTTGAGCTCGATGTCGCCGGCGCCTGCCGTGGGCAGGTCGGGCGCCGTCATCAACGCAAAGCCGATCGGGGCCTTGCCCGGATCCACTTCCGCCAGCCAGGCACGCGCGCCCGCATCCAGGTGGCGGCGATAGGCGTCGATGCTGTTCGCGTGGAGACAGTGCTGGACCACCGCATCGCCGGACAGCACGCCCGCGAACGTCTCCACAAACGTCGCGCTGGCGACGGTGGAAAGCGCGGCGAGGTCGTCTGCACCTACCTCGCGTATGGCCCAGCCTGCGGTCATCACGCCGCCATGGTAAACGGCTCGAGCCCGGCGAGCCGCGTGCGCACTTCGGGCGTCGGGATGGCGCGCGGGGTGAGGCCCTGCACCGCCTTGGCGATCGCGCCGATATGCGCGGGGGTCGAGCCGCAGCAGCCGCCGAGGATGTTCACCTGGCCCGCATCGGCCCATTCCTTGACGAGGCCGGCGGTGGTCGCCGGCATCTCGTCATAGGCGCCGAGTTCGTTGGGCAGGCCCGCATTCGGGTAGACCATGATCAGCGTATCGCAGAGCGCCGACAGCGTCTTGACGTGCGGGCGCAGCTGCTCGGCGCCGAACGAGCAGTTGAGCCCGATCGTCACCGGCCGCGCATGGCGCACCGCCGCCCAAAACGCCTCGACGGTGTGGCCCGAAAGGTTGCGGCCGGAGAGATCGGTCAGCGTCATCGACAGCATGATCGGCAGGTCGCGGCCGAGCGCCTCGCCCGCCTCGATCGCCGCCATGATCCCGGCCTTGGCGTTGAGCGTGTCGAACACCGTCTCGATCAGCACGAAATCGATGCCGCCTTCGACCAGCGCGTCGATCTGCTCGCGGTACACGTCCTTGAGATAGTCGAAGTCGATCTCGCGATAGCCGGGATCGTTGACGTCCGGGCTGAGCGACAGCGTCTTGTTGGTCGGGCCCAGCGCGCCGGCGACGAAGCGCGGGCGGCCGTCCTTGGCCTCGAACTCGTCGGCGATGCTGCGGGCCAACTTTGCGCTCTCGATGTTGATCTCGCGCACCAGATGCTCGGCGCCGTAATCGGCCTGGCTGATCCGGTTGGCGGAGAAGGTGTTGGTCTCGGCGATGTCGGCGCCGGCCTCGAAATAGGCGCGGTGGATCGAGCCGGGCACCTCGGGCTTGGTCAGCGCGAGGATGTCGTTGTTGCCCTTCTGGTCATGGGCAAGGCCGAGGGTACCGGCATAGGCGGCCTCGTCGAGCTTCCAGTTCTGGATCTCGGTACCGAACGCGCCGTCGGTGATCAGGATGCGCTTGGCGGCTTCGGCCAGCAGTTTCTCGCGTGCAGTCATGGTTGTGTCCTTCCGTCGCCGCCTGCGCTCCCCTCCCGCTTGCGGGAGAGGTCGGGGGAGGGGCTGAAATCGATACCGTCCGGCGAGGAGGCGCCCATCCCCTCCCCTAGCCCCTCCCGCAAGCGGGAGGGGAATGAGCGGGTTACGCCGCCGCTACCGCTGCCTGCTGCCGCGGGCGAAGCCCCAGCAGGTGGCAGATCGCGTAGCTCAGCTCGGCGCGGTTGAGCGTGTAGAAGTGGAACTGCCGCACGCCGCCCGCATAGAGCTTGCGGCAGAGCTCCGCCG
This sequence comes from uncultured Sphingomonas sp., assembly GCF_913774285.1. Lineage (GTDB taxonomy): Bacteria > Pseudomonadota > Alphaproteobacteria > Sphingomonadales > Sphingomonadaceae > Sphingomonas. The sequence continues at coordinate 13,806 of NZ_CAJYHX010000004.1, forward strand.
CCAGCGTCGCCGAAACCAGCTGGCGCGCCGCCGGATGGTCGTCGAGCCCCTCGAACGCCTTCTCCATCCAGGCCGGTACGTCGGTCCCGCACATGGCGGACATCTTCACCACGCTGGCATAGTTCATCACCGGCATGATGCCCGGAACGATCTCGGCATCGATCCCCGCCGCCGCCGCGCGGTCGCGGAAGCGCAGGAAGGTCTCGGCCTCGAAGAAGAACTGGGTGATCGCGCGGTTGGCGCCGGCGTCGATCTTGCGCTTGAGATTGTCGAGATCAGCCTCGGGGCTCGGCGAATCCGGGTGGCATTCGGGATAGGCGCTCACCGAAATCTCGAACGGGTGGAGCCGGCGCAGACCCGCGACCAAGTCCGCCGCATTCTCATAGCCGCCGGGATGGGTGCGATACTTCTCGCCGGCGCGGGGCGGATCGCCGCGCAGGGCGACGATATGCCGCACGCCCGCCGCCCAATATTCCTCGGCGATCTGGTCGATCTCCTCGCGGGTCGCCTCGACGCAGGTGAGGTGCGCGGCGGCGGCCAGCGGCGTCTCGCGCGCGATCTTGGAGACCGTGGCATGGGTGCGCTCGCGGGTGGTGCCGCCGGCGCCATAGGTGACGCTGACGAAGCGCGGCCCGAGCGGCGACAGCGTCTCGATCGACTGCCACAGCGTCTCTTCCATCTTCTCGGTCTTGGGCGGGAAGAATTCGAAGCTCACCGCCACATCGCCCGCCACGTCGGCGAACAGGGGCGGTGCCATGGGGTCTACGATACTCATGCCGCCTTCACCTTTTCCACGCTCTCCCCGGTCTTGCGACCGAGCCATAATTTCACCGTCAGCGCACCGCCTTCCAGCGTCTGCACCTGCACCGGGGCGAGCCCGGCGCGATCGAACCAGCCGAGCATCTGCTCGTCCGAAAAACCCAGTCGCGCATGCGCATCGCGGGTGCGCAGCTCCTCGCGCTCGTGCGGCGCGAAATCGACGATCAGCAGCCGCCCGCCGGGGCCGAGCACGCGGGCCGCCTCGCCGATCGCCGCCGCCGGTTGCTGCGCGAAGTGCAGCACATGATGCAATATAGCAGTATCCGCAGCCTCGTCCTGCAGCGGCAGCGCATAGAGATCGGCCTGGCGTAGCTCGGCATGGCCGAGATCGGCGAGCTTGGCGCGCGCCAGCCGCAGCATCTCCGACGAGCGATCGATCCCCACCGCCTGCGCCGAACGCGGCCCGAACAGTTCGAGCATCCGCCCGGTGCCGGTGCCGATATCGACCAGTGTGCCGAGCGAGCCCTCGCCCAGCGCCGCGCCCATCGCCGCTTCGACTTCGCTCTCGGCAACATGGAGCGAGCGGATCGCGTCCCACTGGCCGGCATTGCTCTCGAACCAAGCTTCGGCCGCACTGGCGCGATCGGCGCGCACGGCGTCGAGCCGCGCCTGGTCGGCGAGCACCGAGGGGTCGCCTGCCAGTTCCCAGGCGTCTAGCGCGGCGAGCACCGGCGCGGTCACCGCCCGGCGGCCGAGCGCCACGAACACCCAGCTGCCTTCCTTGCGCCGCTCGGCCACGCCAGCGTCGCACAGGATCTTCACATGGCGCGAAACGCGCGGCTGGCTCTGCCCCAGCACCTGCGCCAGTTCGCCGACACTCAGCTCCATCGAGCGCAGCAGCGCGACGATCCGCAACCGGGTCGAATCCGCGAGCGCGCGGAAGATGGCGAGGGGCTCTGTCATGGGCGGCTTAGAGATATAAAGATATCTTTATATCAGGTCAACGCATCGCTGCGCGGTTGCGTGCGTTTGCGGCTCTGGCTAGCCCCGAGCCAAACCCCGTGAAGGAACCCATTCCCATGCGCAAGCTCCTCCTCCTCCCCGTCGCCGCGCTGGCGCTCACCGGCCTGTCGGCCTGCGGCAACAAGGCGAAGAACGAAGCCGCCGAAGCGAACGAGGCGATGGCCGGCGACAGCAACACGATGGGCGAAGCGGTCGCCGACGTGAATGCCGCGGAAGACGCGGCCTTCGCCAATGCCGAGAGCGCCTATTCGAACACGTCCGGCCCGGCCGGCAACGAGATCACCGACTGACGCGTTTCTCGCGCTCCCTTTCCCTTCGGAGACCAGCCATGCCGCATCTTCGCCACCTCGGCGCCTCGGGCCTCGAGATTTCGCCGCTCGTCCTCGGCGGCAATGTGTTCGGCTGGACCGCCGACAAGGCCGCGAGCTTCCGCATCCTCGATCGCTTCGCCGAGCGCGGCGGGGTGATGATCGATACCGCCGATGTCTATTCGGCCTGGGTCTCGGGCCACAAGGGCGGCGAATCCGAAAGCGTGATCGGCGAATGGCTGCGCAGCTCCGGCAAGCGCGACCAGGTGTTGATCTCCACCAAGGTCGGCATGCTGCCGGGCGAAGGCGGGGCGAAGCTGGCCCCCGCCCGCATCGCGGCAGCGGCCGAGGCGTCGCTCCAGCGGCTCGGCATCGAGACCATCGACCTCTATTTCGCCCATCAGGACGACGAGGAGGTGCCGCAGGAAGAATATCTCGCCGCGTTCGGCAAGCTGATCGACGCGGGCAAGGTCCGCGCGCTGGGGGCGTCCAACTTCCACGCGATGCGGCTCAAGTCGGCGCTCGACCTCGCGGCCAAGGAAGGCCTGCCGCACTTCCGCGTGCTCCAGCCCGAGTACAATCTCGTCAGCCGCCGCAAGTTCGAGGGCGAGCTGCAGGATCTGTGCGTCACCCACAATCTTGGCGTGATCCCCTATTACGGCCTCGCCTCGGGCTTCCTCACCGGCAAGTATCGCAGCGAAGCCGATCTCTCGAAGAGCGTGCGCGGCGGCGGCATGTCCAAGCTGCTCGCCGGCAAGGGCGGCGCGGTGCTGGCGGTGATGGACGAGGTGGCGGCCGAGACCGGCGCCAGTCTGGCCCAGATCGCGCTCGCCTGGCTCGCAGCGCAGGACGGCGTCACCGCGCCGATCGCCAGCGCGACGAGCGTGGAGCAGCTCGACGAACTGATCGGTGCCTGGGACGTGGAACTCACCCGAGACCAGCTTGATCGCCTCACGGCCGCCGGGGCCTGATGACCCCAGCCGACCTGATCGATCGCATCGTCGCCCAGCTCGTCCGCCGCCATGGCGGCACGGTGCGGCGCTGGAAGACGGTGCTGGGCAAGGTGCGCGTCTACGACGCCGAGACGCACCCGCATTGCAACTGGTCGCTGGCCCCCAGCGGCGCGGCGGGCGACGTCGCGGCGGTGGAGAAGCTGCTCGACGAGCTGCGGATCACCTATCCGATCGTCACCGGCTGAACCCTCGCTCCGTCTCCCGGCGAAAGCCGGGATCCATTGAGGTCTCCGTTCCGGCTCCTGCTGAAACCGAGAGGCGACTGGATCCCGGCTTCGCCGGGATGACAGGAAGGAAAAAGGGCGAAGCACCGTGGTGCCCCGCCCCTATTCCCAGCTTCCAAAAGCCCTTACAGGCCGACCTTCAGCGTCAGGAAGAACTGCTGCGGTGCGCCGACCATCAGCGTCTGGTTATCGCCGCTATTGCCGAACCCATTGGTACCGATCGTCGACACATAGCTCTTGTCGAACAGGTTGGTCACGTTGCCCTGCAGCTCCAGCTTCCGCCCGCCCAGGTCGAACTTGTAGCCGAGCGTCGCATCCACCACCACGCGGCCGTCGACATACTGGTCGTTGGTGTAGGTGAAGTAGCGCTTGCTCATGTAGTTGGCACCGACGCGGGCGTTGAAGCCCTGCCCCGACCAGGTGACTTCGCCCTTCAGCATGTGCTTGGGCGAATCGACCACCGTCTTGCCCTTGGTGGGGATGACGCCGCTCGCCGTCACGACGTCGTCGCGATAGGTCGAGTCGTTGTAGCTGTACGAGGCGAACAGCCCGAAGCCCATCGGCAGGCGCACGTCGCCGGTCGCCTCGACACCCACCGAGCGCGCGTCACCGACATTCTGGAGGATCGCCGGGTTGCCGACGATGCCGGCGCTGGTCGTCACCGCGAGCAGGCGGTTGCGGAAGTTGACGTAATAACCCGCCAGCGAGCCGGTGAAGATGCCGTTCCGGTAGCGACCGCCCACTTCATAGGTGTCCGACGCTTCGGGCTTGAGCTTGGTCGCGCCGCTGTTGAGCGCATCGAAGCCCGCCTGGGTCGTCGCGAACGGGCCGCTGGTGGCGGCCGAGACGAAGGCGCGGGTCACCTGGGTGAAGCCGGCGAACAGTTCGGCATTGTCGGTCACGCGGTAGTTGAGGCCGGCATGCGGCTGGAACCAGTCGGTCACCTTGATCCGGCCGCCGGCGAGCCCGCCCGCGACGATCGGCGTCGCGTGGTTGGTGACGGCGAAGCCCTTCCAGCCCAGGTTTGCGGTCAGCGCGCCGAGCTCGATCTTGTCCTGCACATAATATTGGACGGTGTCGGTCTGGTACTTCCAGTACCACTGGGTGGCGAACGGGTTGCTTTGGAACGAGAGGCTGTCGCGGCCGGGGTTGGTGCGGCTGTCCAGCGCGTAGAAGCGGCGCGCCTGGCGGAAGTCGTTGCGCTCGTACCAACCGCCGACGGTCACGTCGTTGAAGCCGAGCCTGGCGCCGACATTGCCGAACACGCCGCCGCGGCGGACGTCATATTCGGTGGTACGCAACGACATCGGCACGCCGTTGGGCGAGGCGACATAGGGCGTGTACCACAGGCCCTGGCCATGGTTGTTGTGGAAATAGCCCTTGAGCACGCCGTGAACCGCCGAGCCGCCGGTCGTCTCCAGGCCCGCCGAGGCGAGATAGTCGCGGCGCAGGCCCGCGGCGTTGTAATAGGCATCGTCGGGGTTGAGGAACGGCGCCGGATAGACCTTGCCGGCCGCCGGGTTGGTCGGCGTGACGCCGGTATAGCCGTTGTTGGCGCCGATGTCCGAGACCAGGATCGCCTTGGCATAGTCGTTCGAGATATTGTCCCAGTTGTAGCCGAGACGCTTGATCATATCGAGCGACATGTCTTGATAGTCGTTCTCGCGACGATCGGAGAAGTCGAACGTGCCGACCGCGCGCAGCGCCGGCGTGATCGGGGTGACGATCTTGCCGTTGACCTGGTTGATGCGCTGCGCGCCCCAGCCCTTCCACTTGTCGGTATCCGAGTGGAGGTAGGAGAGATAGGCGCGGGTGCCGCCCGGGGTGAGCTCGCCGAAATCGAGCCGGCCGAACACGCGCCAGAAATTGTCGCTGCCGCCGGTGGCGTTGACGTCGATGCCCAGCTTCTCCTTGGGGTCGCTCGACAGGAACTCGAGCGTGCCGCCGAGATTGTTGGTCGCCTGGGTATCGATCGAGCCCGAACCCTGCGAGACGCGCGTCTCGGCGATGTTCTCGCTGATGATCGCGCGGCTGATGTGCAGGCCGTTGACGTTGCCGTAGCTCGCGTCGCCAAGCGGAATCCCGTCGAGCGTGTAGCCCAGCTGGTTCTGGTTGAAGCTGCGGATCGAGATGCGGCCGGCCCATTCGTACGATCCGAACGGATCGGCGCCTTGGAAGTTGACGCCGGGGAGCTTCTCGATCGCCTTGAGCGGGCTGGTCCCCGGCGCGAGCAAAGCGATGTCGGCCTGGGTCAGCGTCTGGATCTGGCGGGTCTCGCCCTGGCCAATCACGACGATGTCGTCCGCGCCGCTCTGCGGCTGGGTGTCGTCGACGAGTGTGGCGGCGGGCGCCGTCTGCGCGAAGGCCGCGCCGGCAGTGAACAGCGACGTACCGGCGAGCAGGCCGGCGGCAAGCGTACGAATGCGCATGCGCATGATCCCCTTGGGAAAGTGCCAGGCCCCTCGCCCGGCTTCGCGGCCGCTACCCGTGCCGCGTTGCAACATTCGATAGTTAACGCTTCACTACCGGGACTCCTCGATGACACTGCCGTGACATTTGGATTTACGCTTCGGAAAAGTCCGGATTTCCCGTTGTCGAGCGCTGTCCCAGTACGATAGCCATGACGCACGTCGCCCCTCTTGTGTTGCCCATTTGCAACACTATCTGCTTGTCAACATCGAACAGGGATCAGGCATGAACCTCGAAAAATTCACCGACCGCGCCAAGGGCTTTCTGCAATCGGCGCAGACCGTGGCGATCCGCATGAACCACCAGCGGATCAGCCCGGAGCATCTTCTGAAGGCGCTGCTCGAGGACGAGCAGGGCATGGCCAGCGGCCTGATCCAGGCGGCGGGCGGCGACGCCAAGCGGGCGCTGGGCGAAACCGACCTCGCGCTGTCCAAGATTCCGTCCGTCAGCGGCTCGGGTGCGCAGTCGACCCCCGGCCTCGACAACGATCTGGTCCGCGTGCTCGACCAGGCCGAGACGATCGCGCAGAAGTCCGGCGACTCCTATGTCACGGTCGAGCGGCTGCTCGTCGCGCTGGCGCTCAGCCTCAACACCGCCGCCGGCAAGGCGCTGCAGGCGGCGAACGCGAAGCCCGAAGCGCTCAACACCGCCATCAACAGCATGCGCGGCGGCCGCACCGCCGACACCGCATCGGCCGAGGACCGCTACGACGCACTCAAGAAGTTCGCCCGCGACCTGACCGAGGCGGCGCGCGCCGGCAAGCTCGATCCGGTGATCGGTCGCGACGAGGAAATCCGCCGCACCATCCAGATCCTCGCCCGCCGCACCAAGAACAATCCGGTGCTGATCGGCGAGCCGGGCGTCGGCAAGACCGCGATCGCCGAAGGTCTCGCGCTGCGCATCGCCAATGGCGACGTGCCCGATACGCTGAAGGACCGCACGCTGATGGCGCTCGACATGGGCAGCCTGATCGCAGGTGCCAAATATCGCGGCGAGTTCGAGGAGCGCCTCAAGGGCGTGCTCGACGAAGTGAAGGGCGCCGAGGGCCAGATCGTGCTGTTCATCGACGAGATGCACACGCTGATCGGCGCCGGCAAGGCAGAGGGCGCGATGGATGCCGGCAACCTGCTCAAGCCCGCGCTTGCCCGCGGCGAGCTGCACTGCATCGGCGCGACCACGCTCGACGAGTATCAGAAGCATGTCGAGAAGGACCCCGCGCTCCAGCGGCGGTTCCAGCCGGTGTTCGTCGGCGAGCCGACGGTCGAGGACACGATCTCGATCCTGCGCGGGCTCAAGGAGAAGTATGAGCTGCACCACGGCGTGCGGATCACCGACGCGGCGATCGTCGCCGCGGCGACCCTCTCCAACCGCTACATCGCCGACCGCTTCCTGCCCGACAAGGCGATCGACCTGATGGACGAGGCCGCGAGCCGCATCCGCATGGAAGTGGAGAGCAAGCCCGAGGAGATCGAGAATCTCGACCGGCGGATCATCCAGCTCAAGATAGAGCGCGAGGCGCTGAAGCGCGAAACCGACGAGGCCTCGCGCGACCGGCTCGCCACGCTGGAAGAGGATCTCGCCAATCTCGAGCAGCAATCGGCCGAGCTGACCACCCGCTGGCAGGCGGAGAAGGACAAGATCAACGCCGAGGCGACGATCAAGGCCCAGCTCGACCAGGCGCGGATCGAACTCGACCAGGCACAGCGTGCGGGCGACCTCGCGCGCGCCGGCGAGCTGTCCTATGGCGTGATCCCCCAGCTTACCCGCCAGCTCGACGAAGCGCAGAACGTCACAAAGGGCGCGATGCTGCGCGAGGAAGTGACCGCCGACGACATCGCCGGCGTGGTCGCGCGCTGGACCGGCATCCCGATGGAGCGGATGCTCGAGGGCGAGCGCGAGAAGCTGCTCCACATGGAGGAACAGCTCGGCAAGCGCGTGATCGGCCAGGCCGATGCGGTGAAGGCGGTTTCCACCGCCGTCCGCCGCAGTCGCGCGGGGCTGCAGGATCCGAACCGACCCTTGGGCTCGTTCCTGTTCCTCGGGCCGACGGGCGTGGGCAAGACCGAGCTGACCAAGGCGCTCGCCGAATTCCTGTTCGACGATCCCAACGCGATGGTGCGCATCGACATGAGCGAGTTCATGGAGAAGCACGCGGTCGCGCGGCTGATCGGCGCCCCCCCGGGCTATGTCGGCTATGAGGAAGGCGGCGTGCTCACCGAAGCGGTCCGGCGCCGGCCCTATCAGGTCGTGCTGTTCGACGAGGTGGAGAAAGCGCACAACGACGTGTTCAACATCCTCCTCCAGGTGCTGGACGACGGTCGCCTGACCGACGGCCAAGGCCGCACGGTGGATTTCTCGAACACGATCGTGATCCTCACCTCGAACCTGGGCAGCCAGTATCTCACCAACCTGCCCGACGGGCACGGGGTGGAAGAGGTCGAGCCGCAGGTGATGGAGGTGGTGCGGGCGCATTTCCGGCCCGAATTCCTCAACCGGCTGGACGAGATCATCCTGTTCCACCGGCTGGGCGCGGACCATATGGCGCCGATCGTCGACATCCAGGTCGGTCGCGTCGCCAAGCTGCTCAAGGACCGCAAGGTGGGCATCGACCTGTCCCCCGCCGCGCGCGAGTGGCTGGGCCGGGTGGGCTATGATCCGGTGTACGGCGCACGGCCGCTCAAGCGCGCGGTGCAGAAGTATCTGCAGGACCCGCTCGCCGATCTGATCCTCCGCGGCGCGGTGAAGGACGGGTCGACGGTGCATGTCGACGAAGGTGATGGCGCGCTGACGCTCAGCGTGGCGTAAGCGACGGAAGGGGCTGTCGGACGGCGGCCCCTTCCCCGTGGTTCAGTTGGGATTCCAAGGCGAATAGGGCGCCGCGCGAATCCATCGCGTCGCAACCCACTTCGCGCCAGCACGCACCGGCAGGCCGGCATGGCGCGATCGCGGATCGGGCCGCCCGTCCTCCAGCACATTGTCGAACACCAGCGCATCGCCGCCGCGCGCGACGACATCGATCCCGAGTTGGTCGAACCGGGTTTCGCCACCGGCAAAGCCTTCGTTCAGGTACAGCAGCACCGTCTTGATCCGCTGGTTGGCCGATCCGGTGATCGCATCCAGATGCGGCCGATATTGCTGCCCCGGCGAATAGCGCAGCAGGGACAGCTGCTCGCCCTGGCAGACATCGGTGCCCGTTGCCGCCGCCACGCGGCGGAGAATGGCCTGGACGACGAGACTTTCCCGCGTCGGACCGATCACGGCATTGTCGGATGTCCGCACCGGATGGTGCACCATGCGATTGGTCGCCGGATCGAACACGAGCGCCGGCTGGAGCAGGTCAGCCGCTGACAGTGCGAGATGCTCGCACTCGGCCGGCGTCAGCAGCTTCGGCAGCCGGAAGATGCGGGGAGAATCGTTCAAGACCTCCACGTGCGGCAGAAGCATTGGATCGCCGGCCTGGTCGAGCGCCATGGCCTCCACCAGCGCGAGGTGGTCGCGGGCGATGGCATTACCCTGTGCGGCCGCGTCCCGCAGCAAGCCGAGCGCGCGGGGCCAGTCGGGGTTGCCGCCCGCGCCGTTCGCCACCAGCGCAACCTCCATGAGCGCGGCGTCGTCATGGCCGGCCTTCGCCGCAGCGTTCAAGGCGAGCATCGCGCGCGGCAGGTCGCGCGCGATCGGCGCGCCTACCAGCAGCCACATCGCCAGCTGGAAGCAGGCATCGGGATTTCCCGACGCGCTGTGGTGCTTCACCAAGGCGACGGCAGCGGGCATGTCCCCCGCTTGCAGCAGACGATCGACGACGGCGCTGGAATACCCGGTTGCCATCAAACTCCTTCAAAAAAAGGGGAGCGGGCAAGCCCGCTCCCCTCGCAGTAGCAGCATTGCCGCAAGCTTAGAACTTCACGTTGAAGCCCGCATACATGCGACGACCGATGTTGTCGTAGATACCCGAACCGCCACCGATGCCGGTGGAGCCGAGCGGCGGACGCTCGTCGGTGAGGTTGTCGATGCCCAGGAAGAACTGCTGCTTCGGGCGGATCGACACGCCGATGCGCAGATCGTGATAGGTAACCGCACGATACCAGTTGATGTCGGCGAAATCGAGGTTGGTCGCCGGACGGCCCTGGAAGGACTCGAGCGCCTCGATCGACGTCGCCGCCATCTTGCTCAGGTACCGCATCTGGTACCCGAAGAAGAACTTCCCGAACTTGCCGTCGATGTTGACGTTGAAGGCATCGCGCGGATCGCCGACTTCCCCACGATAATTGTCGGCGAAGCCCGGCTGGGTCGGGTCGAGGAACGCTTCGTTGGTCAGCTGGTGGGTGTAAACGAAACGGCCACCCAGGCTGTTCTCGGGCGAGAACTTGTACAGGTACGAGACCTCGGCATTGATGCCGCGCACCTTCAGCTGTGCGTAGTTCAGCGGCCGCTCGAGCAGGCTGCCCTCGAGGATGCGGAACGGCGTACCGGTAACCGAGCCCGCGGCATCGTCACGCTTGAAGATGCTGCAGAACTGGTTGTTCGTCGTCGGCGAGTCGTAGCAGGCATTGGCGACCTGCTGCGGCGACGGCGACGTGATCACGTTGTTGACCGCGATATTGTAGTAGTCGACCGTCAGCGACAGACCCGGGATCATCGGCGGCTGAATCACCACACCATAGGTGTAGGAATCCGACTTTTCCGCCTGCAGATTCGGGTTGCCCGACGCCGACGTCTCCAGCGACTGGGCATAGTTGTAGTTGAACCCGGTGCCCACCGCCGCGGCGCAATTGGCCGGGCGATATTGCGTGCCATTGGCCAGGTTCGCCTGCGAGCAGGGGTCGCTGAAGCCCGGCGCGAAGTTCTGGCCCGGTGCCGCGTACAGCTCGGTCAGGTTGGGGGCGCGCACCGAACGCGAATAGGCCGCACGGAACATGATGCCCTTCACCGGGCTGTACGTACCGTCGAAATTGTAGGCCCAGACCGTGCCGGCGCCGCCCTTATAGTCGGAGACGCGGGCCGCAGCGTGCGCGCTGAACTCCTTCACCAGGAAGATGTCCTTGAGCAGCGGCAGGTTGAGTTCGCCGAACGCTTCCTTCACCTCGAACGACGGCGGATTGAACTCGGCCAGCGCGTTGTAGAAGGTGTAGCCTGCCTCGACGAGCGGATCGGCCTTGAAGAACGCCGTCTCGCGGCGATATTCGCCACCGACGGCGACGCCGACCGGACCGCCCGGCAGGTTGAAGAAGGTGCCGGTATCGCCCGAGACGAAGCCGGTGAAGTCCAGCTGCGTGATCTTGCCGCGCGAAACGGTGTTCTGCAGGACGTAGTTCTTCGCGTCCTGCGAGATGTTGCCGACGCCGAACGGATTCAGCGGCTTACAGGCGGCAATGTCCTTCTGGAGGATGGCATCGTTGCCGACGAAGTCCTCGGCGCGGTTCGGATCGATCTGCGAGGCGCAGACGATCTGGCCGCTGCCGTTGCGGGCCGAATCCAGCGCCAGCGCGAGGCGCTGGGTGTTCACGTTGCCGAGCACCTTGGTGTGCTCGGTAAACTGGCCGTAGTTGCCCGCCACTTCATAGCGGAAGTTCGAGCCTAGATCGCCGCGGACGCCGCCGACGATGCGGAAGGTCTCGCGACGCGCCGCTTCCGACCGCATGCCGAGATCGGTCAGGTTCTTGCGCATGATGAACCGGGTGCCGTTCCCGATGTTCGCGGCCGGCACGCCGCTGGCGATCAGCGCGTTGGTGATCGTCGTACGCGCCTGCGACGAGAGATACGGGTTGTCCAGGCGCGGACGCTCGTACAGCGCGTCGATCGTGCTGCCCGTGAAGAACGCGGGGCCGGAGCCGCCGGCGCTGAACGATTCGGTGCGCACATATTTGGCTTCGACGAACGGCGTGAATGCGCTCGAGACGTCGAAATGGCCGATCACGTTGATCGCGTAGCGGTCGAGCCGGGGCAGGAGCTGCACCAGCTTGTCCTCGCGGCGGGTGTTGCCGTTGCCGCCGATGAACGCACCGCCCGGCGCAACGCCGGTGACGCCCGAGGCCGAGGTGGAGGCCGTCGTCGCGTTCTGGACGCCCACGCGCGATCCGGTCTGCTGGATCAGGTCGCCGTTCGACGCGAAGATGTAGTTACAGGTGAACGGGCGGCCGTTCGGGAACGCCGCGCTGGTCTGGTTGTCGCGTCCGCACGGCGCGGTGCCGAGCGTGGTCGACGGCGAGAAGGAGACCAGGCCGCCGCTGTAGATGCCGGCGCTGCGCACATCGCGGAAGAAGACGTTGTCGGGAACGCCGTCGGAGCCGTTGGGGAGGCCCGCCGGGTCGTTGTCGACGGTCAGCAGCGTGTCGTTGCGTGCATAATAGCTGCGGTCCGACGCGAAGAGGTCGTTCTGGTGCGCATATTCGAGGTCGACCGCGATGTTGCCGCGACCGCCCGCAAAATTCTTGCCGGCGAGCAGGCTGGCCGAATAGCTGCCGGCATCCTGCTTGTCGGTGATCGAGCCCTGACCACGCATCTGCAGGCCTTCGAAGTCCTGCTTCAGCTTGAAGTTCACCACGCCCGCGATCGCGTCCGAACCGTAAACGGCCGAGCTGCCGCCGGTGAGGATCTGAACGTCCTCGATCAGGTCGGTCGGGAAGGTGTTGAGGTCGGGGGAAACCGCGTTGTTCAGGATGTCGGCGCCGACGTGGCGGCGACCGTTGACCAGCACGAGCGTACGCTGGGTGCCGAGACCGTAGAGGTCGACCAGGTTGAGGCCGCCGGTGCCGAGGAAGCGCGACGAGTTCTGCTGGCTGTAGGTGCTGCGGACCTGCGGCAGATCGTTGATGACGTCGCCGATCGAGATGCGCGCGGTCTGCTGCAGCTGCTCCGCAGTGACCACAGTGACCGGCGTGGCGCCTTCAAGATTGGGTCGCGCAATGCGCGAGCCGGTGACGATGATATCCTGCGCTGCAGGCTCTTCTTGCTGCGCACCGCTAGCCGCAGTGTCCTGCGCATAAGCCGGCATGCCGGCAAACGCGCCTGCGGTTGCCAGGACCAGCGCGGACAGCGCCGTTCCGGTCCGCAGGCCCTTTTGCATCTTCTTCATGGATTTCCCTCATTTTATCCCGGCTGCGTTCCCCTCGCCGAGATTGTCTCCCCTTCCACCGGCCGCGCCCCATGCACGGCTGGCGGAGATGGTATGAAGGAAGCAAGGAATGCCACGCGCGTAAAGCATACATTCATCTGGCAGAAGCGTTGGGACGGAAACGTCTCCATTTTGCAACAGTGAAGCAATCCCGTGTCACCTGCGCCCTTCGCGGCGCAACATTCCGTCACTCGAAGCAACACGGTGCTCGAAAATTGGGCACATCCTTTCGGAAACCATTAATATTTATAGCCTGTGCGGCGTTCAGCTTTCGATCCGAATGCCCAAGTGGTGCCCCCACCCACGCTTCTCGCCAGCGCATCGCTCGCGCAACTCCGCCTTGGGTGGGACGGGTCAGTCGGAGTAGCCGAGCCGCTCGACCCACGGATGCAGCGTCGGCAGGATCGGCGCCAGGTGTCGACGGTAGTGCTCCCACCGCCCGACCGCCCGCCGGTACAGCGGTTCGGTCACCTGCGCATAGCTGGCGGTAGAAATCACCCCCCGTTTCCGGGCGGTGTCCCGATGCGCCAGCACGGAGGCGTCCCAAGGCAGCCCCAGCGCCTCGAACAGCGGCCGCAGCGCCTTTTCGGGCGCCTCGATCATCGCTTCGTAGACGATGGGGTGCACCGGACCCGGCAGCAGCGACGCGGCTTTGGACCAATAACCGAAAGCACTCGCATAAAAGGCGGCGGTGCCCTCCAGCGTCAGGAAATTGGCCATCGCATTGTTCAGGCGGAAATTGGTGATGAAGCAGCTCAGCACGACGTCGCATGGGTGGCGAAGCGCGAGAATCACCGGTGCGTCGGGGAAAAGGCGGCGAATGAGCGGCAGCCGCAGCAGGTGGAGCGGAGACTTGTCGACCAGCAGCGCGCCTTCGCGGTGCGGCGTCAGCCGATCGACCTCCGCATAATAGCGGTCGCGAAGCCGGTCTGCGGCCTCGTCGGTCAGCATCGCCAGGCCTGCGAGGCCACCGGCCGCTTCCTCGACCAACCGCAGCGGCGGTTGCTCTTCCAGGACCTGCACGTCGGGATGGCCCATCAGCATGGTGTCGAGCAGCGTCGTGCCCGATCGGGGGAACCCCAGGAGAAATGCCACGCGCCGCGTTTGCGCGCGGGCGAGCGGGGCCCAGGAGTCGATCCAGGAAGCGGTCAGCAAGGCGTCGTCCGCAGCCAGCGCCGCACGCGTCGCGGCTGCGCGCGCCAGCGGATCGGACGGATCGGCTGCCTGCAGCTCGTTCATCCGCCGGAAGCTCGCGAATGCCTCGTCGAACGCGCCCAGTCCTTCGTGAAACTGACCGGCGAGTTGCGCGCTGCGGATGGGCTCTACCGCCGCCGGAACCCGCGAGAGCGCCTCCAGCCCCTCGGCAAACCGCTTTTCGCGACGACAGAGCAGCGCCTCCAGAAAGGCTTCCGCGGCGGGTCCGCTGCGATTCGCACGCGCGGTGTCGAGGAGCGCCGGCAGTTCCTCCTCGCGATTGCGGTGTTCCAGCAGCAAGCCCTGCATGATCAGGGCCTCGGCATGATCCGGGTGCAGGCGAAGAATCTCTGCGATCGCAACTTGCGCGCCATCAGCATCCCAATCCTCGAAACGCTCGCTGGCGAGGGCCAGGTGCAGTTCCACATTCGCAGGGTCCCGCCGGACGGCCTCTTCCAGCGCGGCGATCGCATCGGCGGTGCGGCCCTGCTGCTTCGCGATAGCGGCCAATTCGGCCCAGGGCTTGGCGTCCCCCGGAAAGTCCTGCGCACATTGCGACAGCACCGCGCTGGCGTCTTCCACACGGCCGGCCTGGACCAGCGCGGCCGCGAAATTGAGACGGATCGGCGCCGCGGGCGAGAGCTCGGTCGCACGGGTGAGTGCCTGCACTGCGCCCGCCACGTCGCCCCGATCAGCGCGCGCATTGCCAAGATTGTTCCAGCTTTCCGCATCGTCGGGGAACGCGGCGACAACGGCCTCATAGCATGCTTCGGCCGCGGCATAGTCTCCGCGCCGCTGTGCAAGATACCCGCAGACGCGCCACAGGCGTCCGGAGCGGTCGGCGCGGGGATCGAGCGTCTCCACCAGCGCCTGCGCCTCCTCGAAGGCGTCCGCATCCGCCAGAGCGCGCAAAAGGTTGACCGCAACGCCGACATCCGTCGGCGTATCACGGTGCGCTGTGCGCAGGAACCGGATGCCCGCTTGCAGGTCGCCCATCTGGCAGCACAGGGCGCCGAGCAGCCCGGCCAGGACTGCGGGCGCTCCGGCCGCGTGATACAATCTTTCGGCCCGGTCGCGGGCGCCCTGAACATTGCCGTGCGCTGCAAGCGACAGGATGGAGCGTATTTCCGACGCCTGTTCGGCGGTCAGCGGGGCAGCATGCGACGTCATGGACAGATCCTAGGCCCGAACTCCGCGTCGGGCAAAAAAAGAGGGCGGCGCTCCAACGGCGCGCCGCCCCTTTCGAGAGTAAAATCGAAGATGCGTTAGAAGTTGATCGTCGCACCCGCGAAAATGTACCGGCCGAGCGAGTCGTAGACGGCCGGATAGGTGTTGCCGTTGCACGGGCCGGTCGGGCACGCCGAACCGCTGCCGTCGCCGGCGCCCGAGCTGACGAGCGGCGGCTCGCGATCCAGCAGGTTGTTCACGCCGAGACGCAGCGTGTAGCGCTTGGTCGGGGCGAAGGTGAGCGCCAGATCGAAATAGCTCTGGGCGCCCAGACGCGAACCGAAGTTGTAGTAGGTGCCGGCGAGCGTCTTGTCGTTGCTGGACAGATCGACCTTGACCGGATCGATGTAGCGCCACTGCAGCGAGGCACCGATGCCCGCCTGCGACGTGTAGCTCAGCCGCGCCTTGTGGCGCCACTTCGGGTTCGGTGCCGAAGGGGTGCCGCTCAGGTTGCTGCAGGTCACGCCGTAATAGCCGGCGCAATCGTACGATTCGGTCAGGCCGTTGTTGATCCGGAAGCTGTCCAGATAGGTGCCGATCATCGTGAAGCTGAAGTCGCCCACGCCCGTCACCTTGCGGTTGTAGCCGAAGTTGACGTCGATGCCCTTCGTCTGCACGCGACCCACGTTGCGCGAGATGTCCTGGACATAGCCGTCATTGGTCAGCCACAGCGAGCCGCTCACCGGGTTACGCTTGATCAGCGCACAGGCGGTCGGGTTCAGCGAATTGGTGCAGCTTGCGAGGATCGCATCGGCACCAAAGCCCTGGATGGCGTCCCGCACCTTGATGTCGAAATAGTCGACGCTCAGGTTGAGGCCCGGCACGAAGTCGGGCTGGAACACCACGCCGAACGACTTGGTGGTGGCGATTTCCGGAAGCAGCTGGTCGTTGCCGCCGATCAGGCCGTTATACTGACCCGCCGGGTTGCCGGCGACGCGCTGGCCGACGGACAGCCCCTGCGCCAGGCAGCCCTTGTCCGCTGCGGTGAGCACCTTGTTCGCGCACGGATCGGTCGAACCGTCGAGCGCGACATGCTGCACCGAGAACAGCTCCTGCAGGTTCGGCGCACGAACGGCACGGTTGTAGCTGCCGCGGAAACGGACCGAGCGGATCGGCGCGAATTCCAAGCCCAGCTTGTACGTGTCGGTATTGAACGTACGACCGTTGCTGATCTCGTAGTGCGAGTAGCGATAGCCGCCGACGAACGACAGATCGTACACGAAGCCCTTGTTGATCAGCGGAACCTGGGTTTCGCCGAAGAATTCGGTGACGTGATAATTGCCGGAGATCGGCAGCGTCGCCCCGCCCTGGCCGGTCAGATCGCCCGTCGAGAAGGCTTCGTCGACCTTCAGGTCGAGCGCCTCGCGGCGATATTCGACGCCGAGATTGACGACGGCGCCCTTCTCCGCCCACGGCGTCTGGATGCCGTAGTTGCCCAGATCGCCGGTGATGGACGCGCTTGCCACCTGCTCCGAAACGACGCCGTGCTGGAAGCCGGTGGCCGACAGATAATTGACGGCCGCCGGCGTCACCGTGGTGAGGCCGCCGAAGATGTCATAGGGGACGCAGTTCGGATCGGCACCGGTGGTGACCGAGCGGCAGGTCGGCTTGCCGTTGACGTTCACCACATCAAGGGCGTTGTTCAGCTTCCGGACCGAGAACTCGTTGGTATAGATCTGCGAGTAGGTCGTACGGCCATACTGGTAGTAGGCGTCGTAGTTCCAGGTCTCCCCAAGCGCACCCTTGGCGCCGATCACGCCACGATACTGGGTGTGCCCGAGATCGGCCGAACGCGGACCGCCCTCGACGTTCCGACGCAGCAACTGGAAGAAGGCCTTGTTATAGGGCTGGCCGGTCGTCGGGTCGATATAGGTGAGCGCGCCGGGCCCCGGGTTGGTGACCGACGTCAGCGGGTAGTTGCCGAGGAAACCGTTGACCAGATTCTCATTCGCGCAGACGATCGACTTCTGCTGCGCCGACATCAGCGGGTTGTCGCAGTTGATCGTCAGCGTGTTGCCGAAGTCGCCCGAGGGCGCGATCTGGGCGACCGAGCGATCGTCCATGAAGTTGAACTCGAGATAAGGATGCAGCGCATCGCTGACCTCATAGTTCACGAAGGCGCCGCCGGTGTAGCGCTCGTCCGGGCGCTGGAAATAGTTGGTCGGCGCGAAGTTGTAGCGGGTACGGCCCGGCTGCAGCGTACGGCCGCTGCCGATCTGGAAGAAGGTCGAGGTGCCGCCGTCGTACAGCACGATGTTGCCCGGCGCCGAGGTCGACGAACCGCCGCACTGCAGCGCGGTGGCGCTCGCATTCTGGATGGTGCAGGCGCTGTAGTCGCGGTTCGACTGCACGACGGCGTCGACCTTGCGATAGCCGAAATAGGCAACGGCATGGCCGCGATTGTCGTCGAACTTGGCGCCGACCGACAGCGTGGCATTGACCGTGCCGCCATCGGTGACGCTGCCGGTGGGATAGCCGAAGCCGGAGAAGCCGGCCTTGGTGCGCGCGTCGAGCAGCGGCGGCGTGATGTCGTTGCTGTTGTTGTGCTGGTATAGGCTGTACTGGCCGTCGAGGCGGATACCGGTGAAGTCAGTGTCCATCACGAAGTTGACGACGCCGGCCACCGCGTCCGCACCGTAGGTCGACGATGCGCCGCCGGTCAGCACTTCGACGCGTTTCACCAGCGCGTCGGGGATCGAGTTGAGGTCGGCGGCCGAGGTCGTCGGATCGCCCGGCATGAGGCGACGGCCGTTGATCAGCACCAGCGTGCGCTGCGGACCCAGGCCGCGAAGGTCGACCGTGGCGGCACCGCTCGCGCCGTTCGAGACCGTGCTCGACTGGCCGGCGAACACCTGCGGCAGCGAGTTCAGCATGTCCTCGACGCGGGTCGTGCCCTGCAGCTTGAGGTCTGCGCTGTTCACCACGGTGACGGGGCTGACCGACTCCAGGTTCGGCTGCGGAATGCGCGAACCCGTGACGACGATTTCCTGGGGTCCGCTGGCGGCAGTATCGGCGCTCGCCGGAACCGTATCTTGCGCCATCGCGGGCGCCGCGAACAGCGCGCCAGCAAGAACAACTGCGGAAAGGGCACAGCCTCCCCGCAGCATCATTTGCGTGTTTTTCATGCAACTACCTCTTTCCCCGGGCCGCGACGAATTGCAGCGTATCCCGGCATGTCTCCCTGGCCCTCCCGCTCGGAACAATCCGGTCGGAAGAGCTTGATGCAGAACGAAGCAGCTAATCTTGGAGGTTGTAAAGCGCAGCTAGGGCCGCAGCGGCCAGTTTCGCGAAACTGTCGCCCAAAAGTCACATCTTAGCATAGGAAATTACGAGACACTCGTTACGAATTGTTACAAAATTTCCGAAGGTGATGCAGCCTTGCATAGAAATCAGGCAGGCATCGCACCGGCAACCAACAGCGGATCGATCCGCGCACCTCGCCACATGATGCCCCAGTGCAGATGCGGGCCGGTCGCGCGACCGGTCGCGCCTACCGCGCCGAGCAGCTGCTCCTGGCGCACACCATCGCCCTCGCGCACGTCGATCCGCGAAAGGTGCAGGAACGCGCTCGATAGGCCCATGCCATGGTCGAGCATCAGCAGATTGCCCTCCAGGGTGAAGGGTGCCTCGGCAGCAAGAATCACCACGCCGTCGGAGGGCGCGCGAACCGGGGTGCCGGTCGGCAGCGCGATGTCGATGCCCGAATGATAGGCACCCGGCTCACCGGCATAGATTCGCTGCGAACCGAACAGGGTGGAGATACGGCCGGTGGCGGGCCAGGCGAAGCGCTGCCGCCACCCTTGCGCCGCCGTCTGCAGCGCCCGTGCCGCCTTGATGCGGGCAAGCTCGGCCGGCCGCCGCGCCTCAAACTCGGCGCTGGGCACCGGATATTTGGGCAGCTGGTCCAGCCGCGAGATGTTCCAGGCGCGCGGCGCGATCTGCAGGTCCTCGCGCACCGAGCGGCCGTCGCTGGTCTTTGCCTCCAGCAGTGCGGTCGCAGCCGCGTCGCGATCGAAGGCGATCAGGAAGCCGCGATCGGCGGCGAACGGGATCGGCTGGCCGTTGAACTGGAGATCGGTAGTGCCGGGGGGCACCTGCCCGCGGGCGATGCCGCCCTGCTCGAAGCTCCCGTCGAGCGCGAAAGCGTCCCCGCCCGCGCGGGCGGTCCGCGCCAACAGCGCTGTTGCTAGCATCGCCGCGGCGAAGCGCCGCCGGTCGATCATGCCTCGAGCAGCGCCTTGGTGGCAGCCTCGGGCGTGGCATAGGCTTCCTGCCGCGCCACGCTCCAGTAGCGGAGCGAGTCGACCGGGATGCGCTCGCCGGTAACCGCGCACAGCACGTGGTCGCCGGGCGAGAGGACGCGGAAGCCGTTGGCCATATAGTGCAGCTTGGCGACGCGGGCGGTGTTGGACATCAGCATGGGGGGCGCCATTCCTGCTCTTGAAGGTGGTGGGTGCGCCCTAGAGCAGCGTCGGCTGTTCGGGCTTGGGCGGAACATAGGCCTTGCCCGCACCGCGCTCAACCCGGGCATCCACCGATCCGTCGGCGAAATGCAGCGTCACGGCCTGCGCCGCGCGCGCATCCTCGGCCGAGGCGACCACCTTGCCGGTGCCGCGCCCCTCCACCCAGGCATAGCCCTTCTTGAGCGGCAGTTCGGGATCGAGCAGTTCGAGATGCCGGCCCATCGCCGCCAGCCGTTCCGAGGCGGTGGCGAAGCGGCGTTCGAGCGTGGCGAGCTTGAGCGCCTCGGCCGGGCGGGCGAAGCGCTGGCGGAGCGCCACCAGTTCGCGATCGGCGGCGCGATCTAGCGCAATGCCGCTCAGCCGCTGCCGCGCGGTCGCAAGCCGCTGTTCGAGCGTCGCCGGGCGCAGCGCGGCGCCGGCGCGATCGAGCTGGCCGCGCGCAACGCCCACGCGGCGTTCGAGCGCGAGGCCGAGCCGGGCACCGACATCGTCGAGCCGCTGGCGCTGCGGCCCGAGCAATGCATCGCGGCGCGGCAGCACGCGGACCAGCGCCGCCAGCCGCTCGCCGGCGCGCTCGTGATAGCGGCGGACACAGCGCTCGGTGCGGTGGGCCAGCGTCGCGATTCCGTGGCGAACCTCGGAGAGCACCGGCACCGCGATCTCGGCTGCCGCGGTGGGTGTGGGCGCGCGAAGGTCGGCTGCGAAATCGCACAGGGTCGTGTCGGTCTCGTGCCCCACCGCCGAGATGATCGGGATCGAACATTCCGCCACCGCGCGGACGACGACTTCCTCGTTGAATGACCAGAGATCCTCGATCGAGCCGCCGCCGCGCGCGACGATCAGAAGGTCGGGGCGCGGCACCGGCCCGCCCGGCTGGATCGCATCGAACCCGCGCACCGCCCGCGCGACTTCCTGCGCCGAGCCGTCGCCCTGCACCTTGACCGGCCAGACCAGCACATGGCTGGGGAAGCGATCCTCCAGCCGGTGGAGAATATCGCGGATCACCGCGCCGGTGGGCGAGGTCACCACGCCGATCACCTTGGGCATATAGGGCAGCGACTTTTTTCGCTGGGCTTCGAACAGCCCCTCGCCTGCCAGCTTCGCCTTGAGCTTTTCGAGCAGCGCCATCAGCGCGCCCTCGCCGGCGAGTTCCATCCGCTCAATGACGATCTGGTACTTCGAGCGACCCGGATAGATGGTGAGCTTGCCGGTGGCGATCACCTCCAGCCCGTCTTTCGGCTGGAACGGCAGCGCCGAGGCGGCACCCCGCCAGATCACCCCGTCGATCACCGCGTCCATGTCCTTGAGCGCGAGATAGGCATGGCCCGAGGCGGCGCGCTTCCAGCCCGAAATCTCGCCACGCAGGCGGACATGGCCGAACTCGCCCTCGACCATCCGCTTCAGCCGGCCGGAGAGTTCGCTGACGCTCATCGGCGCCGCGTTGTCCCCGGGCACCGCCTCGGCTACGAGCCGCGTCGATGAAGTCTCGAAAAGGGGGTCGGCCATGAACGTCCTGCTACTGGGGTCGGGGGGGCGCGAACATGCGCTCGCCTGGAAGCTCGCGCAATCGCCGCTGCTGACGCAGCTTTTCGCCGCACCGGGCAATCCGGGCATAGCGGCGCATGCCACGCTCGTCGACCTTGTGCCGACCGATCCGGCGGCGGTGCTTGCGTTTGCGCAGGCGAACGATGTCGGCCTGGTCGTTGTGGGTCCCGAAGCGCCGCTGGTCGCCGGCGTGGGCGACGTGCTGCGCGAGGCCGGCGTGCCCGTGTTCGGGCCCAACCGCCTGCCGGCGCAGCTGGAGGGATCGAAGGGCTTCACCAAGGACCTCTGCGCGCGGGCGAACATCCCCACGGCGGGCTATGTCCGCGTCCACGGGCTCGACGAGGCGCTGGCGGCGCTCGAGCCGTTCGGGCTGCCGGTGGTGGTGAAGGCCGATGGCCTCGCCGCCGGCAAGGGCGTCACCGTCGCGATGACCCGCGACGAGGCGATCGGCGCCCTCACCGCGATCTTCGCCGATGCGGGCGCAAGCGCGGTGATCGAGGAGTTTCTCGACGGCGAGGAAGCCAGCCTGTTCGTCATCACGGACGGTACCGATGCCGTACTCTTCGGATCGGCGCAGGACCATAAGCGCGTCGGCGAGGGCGATGTCGGCCCGAATACCGGCGGCATGGGCGCCTATAGCCCCGCGCCGGTGCTCACCCCCGCGCTGGAGCGCGAGGCGATGGAGCGCATCATCGCCCCGACCATCGCGATGCTGGCGGCCGAGGGGATTCCCTATTCGGGCGTGCTCTATGCCGGGCTGATGCTCACCAAGCATGGCCCCAAGCTGATCGAGTACAACGCCCGCTTCGGCGATCCCGAATGCCAGGTGCTGATGCTGCGGCTGGAGGACGACCTGCTCGACCTGCTGCTGGCGACGGCGCGCGGCGAACTCGCCGGCCGCCCCGCGCCTCGCTTCCGCGCGGACACCGCGCTGACCGTAGTGATGGCGGCCCGCGGCTATCCGGGCACACCGGAGACCGGCGGCACGATTCAAGGCATCGAGGCGGCGGAAGCCGGCGGCGTGCAGGTGTTCCATGCGGGCACCAGGCGACAGGGCGATTCGCTGGTGGCGAGCGGCGGCCGCGTGCTCAACGTGACGGCGATCGGGCCGGATATCGCAACGGCGCAGGCCGCGGCCTATCGGGGCGTGGACGCGATCGACTTTCCCACCGGCTTCTGCCGGCGCGACATCGGCTGGCGCGAACTCGCACGCACGCGCGGCTGACGAACCGAGGAGGCGGCTGCACCCGCAGCCGTCTCCGACGGCAAAACGATCAAGCCGCATCTGCGGCCTTGGTCATCCAACGATGTCGGAAGAAATTGGCGCGCCCGGAACGATTCGAACGTCCGACCCTCAGATTCGTAGTCTGATGCTCTATCCAGCTGAGCTACGGGCGCGCGGTGAGGTGCGGCGCCTAAACGAGGATCGGGGGTAGCGCAACCCCTTTTTGCATCCGCCCCTCAATTATCGCGATAGGGTAGCATGTCCTCGTCGAACGAGCGCGGCTCGCTGCAGTGCCAGGTCGCACCGTCCCAGCGGTCCTCGCGGTCGTCATACTGGATCAGCGTGCCCACCGGGCACCCCAGCGACGCCAGTTCGTCGCGGCAGAAGGCAAGGCCGCGATCGAGATCGGTCAAGTCCACGTCGAGGATCGCGCAGGCCGGGCGCCACTGGCCGGCATCGTCGAGCGTCTCGATGAGGGTGCCGCCGCCGCAGGTGCCGAGCCCGGCGATGCGCAGCTCGGCATCGAGGAACACGCCGTAGCGGCCCTCGCGTTCGTGCGGGTCCATGTCGCCGGGGAAGGCCACCGACACCGAATGCGTGTCGAGCGGCTCCGCCAGAAGGGCGTCGAGCCCGGGTAGGAACCGCTCGATCATCGCATCATCCTCGCAGGCTTGCGCCAAGCTTCGTCGCCGCCGCGACGACCTTGTCGGCCACCGCCTTCAGGTCCGCGTCGGTGAAGCTCTTTTCGCCCGGTTGCAGCGTGACTTCAATGGCCAGCGACTTCTGCCCCTCCGGCACACCCTGGCCGGTGAACAGATCGAACAGCCGCGCGTCAACGATGGTGCCCTTGTCGGCACCCTTCACGGCGCGGACGAGATCGCCCGCCGCAAGCGCGGTCGGCACCAGGAAGGCGAAGTCGCGCGTCACCGCCTGCAGCGCCGGGGGCGTGAAGGCCGGACGGGTGAAGCCGGCGGCCTTCTTGGCGGGCAGCGCGTCGAGATGGATTTCCACCGCCGCGACCGCGCCGTCGAGATCGAACGCCTTGAGCACGCTCGGATGCACCATGCCGAAGCTGGCGAGCACGGTCTTGGGGCCCAGCCGCAGCGTCGCCGACTGGCCGGGATGATAGGCGGCACCCGCCTCGCCCATCACCTGCAGGTTGGCGACCGGCGCGCCGGCAGCCTCGAGCAGTGCCAGCGCCTCGGCCTTGGCGTCGAACGCGGTGAAGGGCTGGGCCTTGCCGGTCTGCCAGCCGCGCGCGGCCTTATGACCCGCCAGCACCACGCCGAGCGTCAGCCGCTCCTTGTCCGCCAGATAGCGGCGACCGACCTCGAACAGCCGGACGCTGGTCGCGCCCCGCTTGAGGTTGCGTTCCGCCGCCGCCAGCAGGCCGGGCAGCAGCGAGGGGCGCATGACCTTCATGTCCTCGCTGATCGGGTTGGCGAGCGTCCAGGCGCCGCCGCCGAACACCTCGGCCTGCGCTTCGGGCAGGAAGCTCCAGGTGATCGCCTCGTTGAGCCCACGCGCGGCAGCGGTGCGGCGCATCCGGCGCTCGAGCTTCTGCTCGGGCGTGGCGGTGGGCGTCGCGACGCCCGGCGTGCGCGGCAGCGGGACCGACGGCACATTGTCGATGCCGGCGATGCGAATCACTTCCTCGACGATGTCGGCGGGGCCGTCGATGTCGCGGCGCCAGCTCGGCGCGGTGACGCGGAGGGCGTCGAAGCCCTCTCCCAGCGCCACCGGGTCGCCATTGCCGTCGAGCGGCTGGACGACGAAGCCGAGGCTCTCCAGGATCTCCACCTGCTGCTCGGCGGGGACCGCAAGGCCGCCCAGCGTTTCCGCCAGCTTCGGATCATAGCCGACGACCGCGCCCACCTTGGGCGGCGTGCCGCTGCGGGTGACCTCGCTCGGGGTACCGCCGCACAGCGCCAGCACCAGTCGCGTCGCGATCGCCAGCCCGTCGTCGAGGAAATCGGGATCGACGCCGCGCTCGAAGCGGGTACGCGCATCGCTGGTCAGCAGCAGCTTCTGGCCGGTGCGGGCGATGTGCTCGGGATCGAAATAGGCGCATTCGATCAGCACGTCGGTGGTGTCGTCCGAACAGCCCGAATGCTCGCCGCCCATGATGCCGCCGATGTCGTGCACCGCGGTGTCGTCGGCGATCACGGTCATCGTGTCGGTCAGCGTGTAGGTCTTGCCGTTCAGCGCCAGCACGGTCTCGCCGTCCTTGGCCTTGCGCGCGACCAGCCCGCCCGAAAGCTTCGCCATGTCATAGACGTGGAGCGGCCTGCCGAGCCCGAACATCACGAAGTTGGTGATGTCGACCAGCGCGGAAATCGGCTTCTGCCCCACCGCCTTGAGGCGCTGCTGAAGCCAGTCCGGCGAGGGACCGTTCTTCACGCCGCGCACGCTCTGGCCATAGAAAGCCGGGCAGCCCGCGGCATCGTTGGTCCGCACGTCGGGGCCTGCGCCCTGCGGGTTGATTGCAGGAAGGCCGGCAACCACCGCCTCGAGCGGCTTGAGCGTGCCGAGACCCGCCGCCGCCAGATCGCGGGCGATGCCGCGCACGCCCATGCAATCCTGGCGGTTAGGCGTGATCGACACGTCGATGACGGGATCGTCGAGGCCGGCATAGTCCGCATAGGCGGTGCCGACGGGCGCATCGGCGGGCAGCTCGATGATGCCGTCATGGTCCTCGCCGAGTTCCAGCTCCATGGTCGAGCACATCATGCCGTTCGATTCGACGCCGCGGATCGCCGAGACCTTCAGCTGCATGCCGTTGGCCGGCACCACCGCGCCGGGCAGACCGAGCACGCCAACCAGCCCCGCACGTGCATTGGGCGCGCCGCAGACCACCTGCAGCACGCCGTCGCCGGTCTCGACGCTCAGCACCTGCAGCTTGTCGGCCTGGGGGTGGCGCTCGGCGCTCAGCACACGCGCGACGCGGAAGCCGTTCAGCCGCTCGGCGGGGTTCTCGACGCCTTCGACTTCGAGGCCGACGCGAGTCAGCGCCTCGAGGATCTCGGTCAGCGAGGCCTCGGTCTCCAGATGCTCCTTGAGCCAAGAGAGGGTGAACTTCATGCGCCGACTCCCCCGCTCAGCGTTGGCACGTCGAGGGCCGAAAAGCCGTAATGCTTGAGCCAGCGCAGATCGCCGTCGAAGAAGGGGCGCAAGTCGTCCATCCCATATTTGAGCATCGCCAGCCGGTCGACGCCGGTGCCGAAGGCGAAGCCCTGCCATTCCTCCGGATCGAGCCCGCAGGCCTCGATCACCCGCCGGTGCACCATGCCGCTGCCCAGCACTTCCATCCAGCCGCCGCCGGGCGCGTCGCCGCTGCCGCCGATCACGCGCTTGCCGTCCTTCCAGGTGAAGCCGACATCGACTTCGGCCGAAGGCTCGGTGAAGGGGAAATAGCTGGGGCGCAGGCGCAGCACGATGTCGTCGCGCTCGAAAAAGGCCTTGAGGAAGGTCTCCAGCGTCCACTTCAGATGACCGAGCGTGATGCCCTTGTCGATCACCAGACCTTCGATCTGGTGGAACATCGGCGTGTGCGTCGCATCCGAGTCCGAACGATAGACGCGGCCCGGCGCGATGATGCGGATGGGGGGCTTCTGGCTCGTCATCGTACGGATCTGCACGGGGCTGGTGTGCGTGCGCAGCACCATCGGCCGTTCGTGCTCGCCGGCGATGTAGAAGGTATCGTGCATCGCGCGCGCCGGATGCGTCTCCGGAATGTTGAGCGCGGTGAAATTGTGCCAGTCGTCCTCGACCTCCGGGCCGGTGGCGACCGCGAAGCCCAGATCGGCGAAGATCTCGGCCAGCTCGTCCATCACCTGGCTGACCGGGTGGACCGAGCCGGGGGCAACGCCGTCGACCGGCAGCGTCATGTCCACCGTCTCGCTGGCGAGGCGCGCATCGAGCGCGGCCTGTTCCATCGCGGCCTTGCGGGTGGCCAGCGCCTCGGTGACGGCTTCGCGCAACGAATGGATGCGCGGGCCCTGCTCCTGGCGCTCTTCGGGCGTGAGCTTGCCCAGCGTCTTGAGCAGGCCGGTGATCGCGCCCTGCTTGCCGAGCGCCTGGACGCGCACCGCCTCCAGCGCATCGAGCGCGGTGGCGGCATCGATCGCGGCAAGCAGCTCGCCGCGCAGGGTATCGAGATCGGTGGTCATCGTTTTCCGTTCACTGTGCGAGATGGCTGGAACCCTAGTCCGATGGCGAGGTCAAGCCATTGCGGATTGCTGCGTTCGATCAGGGCCAGCTTCCAGTCGCGGTTCC
Organism: uncultured Sphingomonas sp.; assembly: GCF_913774285.1. GTDB lineage: Bacteria > Pseudomonadota > Alphaproteobacteria > Sphingomonadales > Sphingomonadaceae > Sphingomonas. The sequence goes on from NZ_CAJYHX010000004.1 coordinate 40,642, forward strand.
ACTTCTTGATCCGCTTTTCCCGGAGGATCGCGGCGCTCATGTCTTCATGCGCTTCGAACCAGACGAGGCGGGCGATGTCGTGCTCGGCGGTGAAGCCCTGCGTGACCTTCTCGCGATGCTGGTAGAGGCGGCCCAGCAGGTTGGAGGTCACGCCGGTGTAGAGGGTCCCATGCCGTCGGCTTGCCAGGATGTATACACACGGTTGCTTGTCCACGCCCTCTCCCCCACCCCCTCGTCATCCCCGCGAAGGCGGGGATCCATTGCCCGTGCCGATTCAGCAGGAGCCGCGCCCGCTGAGTCAATGGATTCCCGCCTTCGCGGGAATGACGACTGGGGTGGATTAGGAGCGCTACACCCGGCTGCCGAGCAGTGCGGCGCCGAAGGCGACGAACACGCCGCCCGTCACCCGGTTGAACATCCGCTGCCGCGCCGCCGGGGCCAGCCAGGCCGCGAGCGAGCGGCCGCCCAGCGCATAGACCGAGAACCAGAAGGCCTCGATCACCGCGAAGGTGGCGATCAGGATCGCCAACTGCGGCAGGAACGGACGGTTCACGTCGAGAAACTGGGGGAACAGCGCGGCGGCGAAGACGATCAGCTTGGGATTGGAAAGCCCCGTGCCGAGCCCGGTCAGGTATCGCGCGCGCACCGACTGGCGCACCGGCACCGGTGCATCGGCATGCGCCTCCTCCACCGGGGCGCGCCACGCCTTGATGCCCAGCCACAGGAGATAGGCGACACCCGCATAGCGCAGCACGTCGTACAGCCCCGGCGACGCCTTGAGCAGCGCGCCCAGCCCTGCCGCCGAGGCGACCAGGCAGAACAGGTTCGCGCTCATCAGCCCTGCGGTGGTCGGCAGCACGCGGGCGGCGCCTTCGCGGATGCTCTGCACCATCACGTGGAGCATGTTCGGCCCCGGCGTCATCGACACGAAAAACACGGCGGTGACGTAGAGCCACCAGGTCTTCATCGCCACGGGATCGTCTCCCCCGGTTGGAATGAAAAAGGGCGCCGAAGCCGCAGCCTCGACGCCCCTTGTTCAGCTTGCGCGCAGGTCCGCTCAGGCGGCCTGGGGCAGTGCCGCCTTCGCCTGCGCGATGATGGCGGTAAACGCCTCACCTTCGTGCATCGCGATGTCGGCCAGGACCTTCCGGTCGAGTTCGATACCGGCCAGCTTGAGGCCGTGCATGAACTGCGAATAGGTCAGGCCTTCGGCGCGGACGCCGGCGTTGATGCGCTGGATCCACAGGGCGCGGAAGCTGCGCTTCTTTACCTTGCGGTCGCGATAGGCGTACTGGCCGGCCTTTTCGACGGCCTGGCGCGCGATGCGGATGGTGTTCTTGCGACGGCCATAATAGCCCTTCGCCTGATCCAAAATCCGCTTATGCTTCGCCTTGGTGGTCGTACCACGCTTCACTCGTGCCATTTTTCAGGACTCCCTTACTTCAGGCCGTACGGCGCCCACGCCTTGACGTGTGCCACGTCGGCGTCGGCCAGCACGCTGGTGCCGCGGTTGGTACGGATATACTTCGAATTGTGCGAAATCAGGCGGTGGCGCTTGCCGGCGACGCCGTGCTTCACCTTGCCCGTGGCGGTGAACTTGAAGCGCTTCTTCACACCGCTCTTGGTCTTGAGCTTGGGCATTTTCGTCTCCTTATGGTTCGACGATTGCAGACAGCCGCGGCAGCCCTATTAGCCGGACGGTCCCTCGATCGCGGAAAGGCGGCCCCTTAACCGATGGTTCGGCGTTATGCAACCACCGGGGAACCGCGCGGGCACGAAGGATTTTGAGGATCATGGCCGATCTGGACAGCCCCGTTCTCGCCGCCGAGCAGGCGGCCCCGCCGCCCCCGCCGGCGCGGGCGATGGGCACGCCGCTTGCCGCGACGATCGCGGTCCTCACCAGCCTGGTGGGGCTGGTGGTGCTCGCCTGGGCCGTGCTGTTCGTCACCAAGGGCCGGTTCCTCAAGGGAACGTTCGAGTCGATCGCCGGTTCGAGTGCGCATCGGAAGGTGCGGGTGGCGGGCGACTTCCAGCTCTATTTCGCGCCGTTCAACCTGAAGTTCGTGGCCGAGGGCCTCAGCGTCGAGAACCCGGACTGGGCGGGCACCAGCCCCTTCTTCACCGCGAAGCGAATCGACGCGCGAATCGCCACCTTCTCGCTGCTCGCGGACCAGAAGCGCTTCCAGTGGCTCGGCCTCACCGACGGGCGAATCGACCTGCAATGGGATCGCGACGGCAAGCAGAACACGTGGACCTTTGGCAGCGGCGGCGGAAAGCCGCTGACCATGCCGCTGATCCAGCGCGCGCGAATCGCCGGCACCCAGATCCGCTATCTCGATCCGCGCCACCAGCTCGACGCGGCGATCCGGGTCGACACGGTGGCGGCCGAGGACAATCGCTTCGCCGACACGATCCGCTTCGACGGCAACGGCACCGCGCGCGGCGCCCGCTTTACGCTGGCCGGCGCATTGCTCTCCTCCAACGCGACACTGGCGGGCGGCGAGAACCGGCTGAAGCTGCATGCCGAGGGCGTGCGCAGCGCGGTCGATATCGCTGGCACGCTGCCCGGCGCGACGGTGCTGGAAGGCGCCAAGCTCCACATGGACCTGCGCGGGCAGAACCTCGCCGACGTGTTCCTGCTCGCCGGGATCGCGGTGCCGGATACCCGCACCTATCGGCTGACCTCGGTCGTCACCAAGGCGGGCGACGAGTGGCGCTTCACCGGCATGAAAGGCCGGTTTGGCGACAGCGACCTCGCGGGCAAGTTCACGGTGAAGCTCGGCGAGCCGCGCATGCTGGTGACCGCCGACCTGTTCACCCATGTGCTCGACATCGTCGATGCCGGGCCGTTCATCGGCTACAATCCCAATGCGCTAGCCGCCCAGGGCGCGACGGCGGCGGTGACGCAGGTCTCAGGCACGCCGCGCCTGCTTCCGGACGCGCCGCTGCGGATCGAGGCGCTCAAGAATTTCGATGCCAAGGTACAGTGGCAGGTGCGCACCGTCCGCGCGCCGAACCTGCCCGTGTCGAACATCGAGCTGGGCCTCGACCTCAACGACCGGCTGCTCAAGCTGAGCCCGCTCAACTTCAGCCTCGCACGCGGCACGGTCACCTCCGACATCAGCATCGACGCGCGCAAGGCGCCGGTGTTCACCACCTACGACATCCGCCTGTCGCCGACGCCGATGGGCGTGCTGCTCGCCGGCTTCGGCGCCGAGCAGTCCGGCACCACCGGCATGCTCAAGGCGCGCATCCAGATGAGCGGCAGCGGCAACAGCGTGCGCGATTCGCTCAGCACCGCGAACGGCCGCATCGCGGTGATCCTGCCCAAGGGCGATTTCTGGACGCGCAACACCGAGCTGGCCGAGTTCGACATCGGCACCTTCGTCCAGAAGATGTTCGAGAAGAAGCTGAAGGAGCCGGTGCAGATCAATTGCGGGCTGATCGGCTTCACCGTGCGCGACGGCATCGCCGCGGCGGACCCGATCCTGATCGACACGCAGAAGAACGTGATGCTCGGCCGCGGCGGGTTCAGCTTCAAGAACGAGACGATCGACCTCGCCTTCCGCGCCGATTCCAAGCGCTTCAGCCTATTCTCGGGCCAGTCGCCGGTGGGGATCGGCGGCTATTTCGCCAAGCCGGGGATCAGCGTGATCAGCCCCGAGCTGGTCGGCCGTGCCGGAGTCGGGTTGGGACTGGGCGTCGCCGCCTCGCCGCTGGCCGCGGTGCTCGCGTTCGTCGACTTCGGGGACGCCAAGGCGGCGGATTGCGGGCCGGTGCTCTCGGGCGCCACCGCCGCCAGCCAGCGCGACGCGAAGGGCCGTCCGCGCGACGATGTCGGCCACGGCACCACCGCCAAGTCCGAAAGCGGCAAGACGAACGCTGGCGAGGAGAAGCGGCAGCGCAAGAAGTTCCTCGGCATCTTCTGATCCGCTTGCGCGGGGGTGCGGGGCTGGCGCAGGATCGGTGCGCGATGCTGCGCTTGCTGATCCTCTCCGCTGCGCTCGCCATGGCGGGCGACGTCCGGCCGCCGCAGCGGGTGACGATCGCGCCCGCCGCGTCGGAGGCGGGGGAGCGGTTCCCGGTCCATATCGGCGGGCGGGTCGAGACCGGCCCAACGGGGTATCGCCACCAATGGCCGGGCATCTATTTCGAAGCGGCCTTCCGCGGTCCTCGCGTAGTGCTGCGCTTCGACGATGCGATCAACGAATGGCGCGCGAGCATCGACGGCGCCCCGCCGGTGACGATCGATCGCCCGGGCAAGGCCGATGTGGCAATCGACGGTCTCACGCCCAGCCCGCATCGCATCCGGCTTGACAAGGTCACCGAAAGCGCCGCGCCGGCGCGCTTCGGTGGCTTCTTCGTCGCTCCCGGAGGCAGCCTGCCCGCGCCACCGCCGCGCCGTCGGCAGATCGAGTTCATCGGCGATTCCTCGATGGCGGGCTATGGCGCGCGGGCCGATCGCATCGACTGCACCCAGGCACAGGTCCGCGCCACCACCGATACGCCGGACGCCTTCGCCGCGCTTGCTGCGCAGCATTTCGGCGCTGACTATCAGGTGAATGCGATCTCCGGTCGCGGGCTAATCCGCAATTTCGGCGGCACCGCGCCGCAAGGCACGATGGAGCAGCTGTGGCCGCGCCGCCTGCCGGCCGAGCCTGCCCTCTATGACGACCCGCGCTGGCAGCCCCAGATCGTGATACTCAAGCTGCAGGCCGATTTCGTCGGCTTCCGCCCGGATGCGCGCTGGCCGACGCTGGGCGCGCTCGTCGCCGACTATGCCGAGCATTACGGCCGGTTTCTCGCCCGGCTGCACGGCCGCTATCCGCGCGCGGCGTTCCTCCTCTGGTGGTTCGACACCAGCGCTGCGCCGCCCGAGCAGGTCGCGATGCTCCGCACCGCCGAAACCCGGATCAGCACCGCAGCCCGGGCCGCGGGTGCGCGCGACGTCTTGTTCCTGCCCTTCCCGGCCAGACAGTTCCGCGCCACCGCCTGCCACGGCCATTATGGTCTCGAAGCGCAGCGGCAGATCGCCGACTGGCTGGTGCGCGAAATCGATGCGCACCCAGGCTTCTGGGACCGGCGCTAGCCCAGGCTCAGTGCCCGCGGCACGCCATCGCGTCGAGGATGTCGTCGATCCGCGCCGGGTCGCCCGCCGCGATCACCTCGCCGTTGCTGCCGGCATGGAGCGGATCGCCCTGCCAGTCGCACATCCGCCCGCCTGCGCCTTCGATCACCGGCACCAGCGCGGCGAAGTCGTGCAGCTTGAGCCCCGCCTCGACGACGATGTCGAGCCAGCCGCTCGCCACACAGCCATAATTGTAGCAGTCGCCGCCCAGCACCGTGCTCATCACCTGCGCATCGAGATGCTCGAAGGCGTGGAGCTGGCCGTCGTCGAACAGCGCGGGCGAGGTGGTGCCGAGGATCGCCTGGTCGAGCTCGCGGCAGATGCGGGTGGTGGCGGGCTTGCCGTTGAACAGCGTCTGGCGGCCGGTCACGCCCAGCCAGCGCTCGTTGATGATCGGCTGGTCGATCACCCCCAGCACCGGCCAGCCATTGTCGACCAGGGCGATCAGCGTGCCGAACACCGGCCGGCCGGCGATGAAGGCGCGGGTGCCGTCGATCGGGTCGAGCACCCATTGCCGACCGCTGGTGCCTTCGCGGGCGCCGAATTCCTCGCCGATGATGCCGTCCATCGGCCGCTCCGCGATCAGCAGCTTGCGCATCGCTTCCTCGCCCGCCCGATCGGCGAGCGTGACCGGCGACTGGTCCTCCTTCGCCTCGACGCCATGTTCGGCACGGAAATAGGGGCGGATTGCAGCGCCGGCGGCGTCGGCGAGGCGAGCGGCGAGCGCGATGTCGGTTTCGGAAACGGCCATGCCCCAGCCCTACCGGGCCGAATTTGACTCGCCAAGGTCACAAACGCCTGCCACTTCGCGGAATATGCGTGGTATCGCCGCCCTTCCCCTGCTCGGCCTCTGCTTTGTCGCTGTGCCTGCGCTGGCGCAGGTCCGCGCGGTGCCCGCCCAGCCCGCCTCGGAACAGGCCGCGCTGCGCGGCGTCGAGGTGTTCCTGGTCAACGAGGGCGAGGCGCCGATCGCCGATGCCGGCCCGCGCCAGATCGAGATCACCGCCGCCGACGGTACCCGGCTGATGCTGGAGCGCACCCCCGGCCCCACCCCGACGATTGCCGCCCACGGCTTCGCCAAGGCGCGCTACGTGCCGGTGGGCGTTGCCGGGCTAGCGGTGCCGCCCGCTGCGCAGCACAAGCCGGCCGAGATGCCGGAACAGGAGACCGTGGTGCAGAGCTCGACGGGCAGCTCCAGCGGTCTGCTCGCCCGGTTCGAGCCGCACGAGCCGATCTACGGTGTCGCCGGGCTCGACGACGCCGGGGCCAAGCTGCAGTTCAGCTTCGCGCTGCGGCCCTTCGCCGAGGATGCGCCGCTCCAGCTCGGCAATCTCCGCTTCGCCTATACCCAGACGATGTTCTGGGCGCTGAACGAGCCTTCGGGTCCGTTCCGCTCGACCAACTACAGCCCCGAACTCTATGCCGATGTTCCCGTCGACGAGACGACGCGGGTAGCCCTCGGCTGGCGGCACGATTCGAACGGGCGCGGCGTCACCGACTCGGTCGACCTCAACCGCATCTTCGTGCGCGGCGAGAAGAGCTTCGACCTGGGCGGCGACTGGCGGATCGACGTCGCGCCGCAAGCCTGGTTCTATGTCGGCAGCAGCGGCACCTTCCACGACATGAAGGACTATTACGGCTATACCGCGCTCTCCGCGTCGATCGCGCAGAAGGACGGGATCAAGCTCGCCCTCACCGCGCGCGGCAATGTGAAGACCGGGCATGGCGCGGCCGAAGCGTTCGTCTCCTATCCGCTGCGCCGGTTAGGCGGGGGCCTGGGCATCTACCTCTTCGGACAGGCATTCACCGGCTATGGCGAGGCGCTAGACCGGTACAACGTCAACGACACGCACGCGCGGATCGGCATCGCCTTCACCCGCTAGCCGCGGCGCGCGGCGTGGCGTAGACACGAGACCAACCAGATCAGGGAGATCGATATGCGCCTGAAGCTCGCCCTTGCCGCCCTTGCCCTGCCCTTCGCCATGATGCCGGCGAATGCGTCGCTCACCACCGGGGCCAAGGCGCCCGTGTTCACCGCCAAGGGTGCGGTGGCCGGCAAGCCGATCACCGTCGACCTCAAGGCCGCGCTCAAGAAGGGCCCGGTCGTGCTCTACTTCTTCCCGGCCGCCTTCACCTCGGGCTGCAATGCCGAGGCGCATGCCTTTGCCGAGGCGCTGCCCGACTTCACCAAGGCGGGCGCCACCGTGATCGGCATGACCGCGGGCAATGTCGACCAGCTCGAGCAGTTCAGCAGCCAATATTGCGCCGGCAAGTTCGCCGTCGCCGCCGCAACGCCCGAGGTGGCTGCAGGCTATGACGTCGCCGCTAAAAAGCCCGACGGCACCGTTGCCAAGTTCACCAGCCGCACCAGCTACGTGATCGCGCCCGACGGCAAGGTGCTGTTCGTCCATTCGGATCCGAACCCCGCCGATCATATCCGACTCACCCTCGCCGCGGTGGAAAAGTATCGCGCGACTCACCGCAACTGAGGCGCAGCCGCGCCACTTTCTACGCGCCGATCCCGGGGCCATTAAGCCTCCGGATCGGCGCAGATCCGCCGCACGATGACACCGGGCGCCTGGATCGCTGCGATAATGCGCTGTCTGCCGCCCCACCTGGTCGGCCCTCGCGTTCACGATAAATCGAGCGGCAACCAGATATTAGCACTCTACGCTTATTCCTTGTGCGCAACATAGCGGCCGTCATGCCGTGATTTGCACGGGGGTTAGGAGCGTATGCGCATCGCGCGTGCCGTTCGTTCAGAGATGGAGGGAGACGAAGGCCGGGCGCTTTTCGAGCGTATCGGCGCGTTCCTTCTCGATCAGCGGCTGGCACCAACGCCGACCAACTATACTTTCGTCCACCGGCTGTTCACCGAACCCGAGGACGCGCTGGCCCGCGCCGTCGAACTGATCACGGAGCGCGGCGTACGGATCACCCCGCGCGACATCCAGACGCTCACCGCCGACCATGGTCCCGAGGAGCCGCAGGACTGCCACATCGATCTCAAGGCGCGCGCCGAAGGACTGGTCGCGCGCACCCAGATGCAGGTCGAAGGCTTTGCCGACATGGTGACGGCGATGCGCGCCGAAACCGCCGATTTCGGCCGCGACCTGGCGGCGAGCGCCGAGGCGATGTCGACCGGCAACGACACGCCGCAGGCCACCGACGATGTCGTCCGGATCACCGCCGCTATGCTCGACCGCATCCGCGTCGCCGAAGAGAAGCTGGAAAGCACCACGCGCGAAGCCAATGACCTGCGCGAAAAGCTGGAAGAGGCGCGCGACAATGCCCGCCGCGATCCGCTGACCCAGTTGCCCAATCGCCGCGCGTTCGAGGAAGCCTTCGCCGCGCAGGAAGCGAGCGGCGGCAGCATGTGCATCGCGGTGTGCGACATCGATCATTTCAAGTCGGTCAACGATCGCTTCGGTCACGCGGTGGGGGACCGCGTGCTGCGCGTGATCGCCGACGCACTGAGCCTGAGCTGTCGCGGGCATCTCGTCACTCGCTATGGCGGCGAGGAGTTCGCGATCCTGTTCACCAACGTGCCGCTGGAACAGGCGCGCGCGGTGCTCGAACATGCCCGCGGCACCGTGCAGACCAAGCGCTACAAGCTGCGCGACAATGACGCGCCGCTCGGCGAAATCACCTTCTCGGCCGGGCTCACGCCGGTGGAGCCGGGCGAGATGCACCAGACCGCGTTCCACCGCGCCGATCGCCTGCTGTACCTGGCCAAGCACGAAGGCCGCAATCAGGTGAAGACCGGCAGCGCCAGCTATAGCGAATTTCGCCGCTGATTGGCAGATTTCGCCGATCCACTTGGTGCAAAATGCCTCGTCTGGAGAAGCGATTGCAGCTGAACCTCGCATTTACAGCCACTTAGCGAAGTTGGCACGCTCCCTGCAAAACTGCTGGCATCGGCCGCCGGATGGTCCGCCAGCCGAACATCAGGGAGTATCTACCATGACCGCTCGTCTCGTCTCGCTGCACCAGACCGTTGCCGTCAGCGCCGCCGTGCTGCTCACTGCCGCGCTCGTCCTGTTCTCCACCCCCGTGATCCCGGTCGCATGATCGCGCTCGCCCCCATGGAGAAGATCAGCATGTTCCGCAGCTTTCTCATCGGCGTCGCGTCCTTCGGCATCACTACCGTGATGATCCTCGGCAGCGGCCTGCAGGGCTCCAGCCTCCTCGGCTGACCCTGCCGGCCGCCCCGGCGGCCCCTTTTTCCTGGAACTTGGGCACCATGCGCCCGGTTCTTTCGGCACCCTCCCGAAGACCCAGGAGCCGTGCCGATGTCCGAAACCCCTGTAATCGATCGAGTCCGCGAGGATGCGCTCCCCGGTGAGGAGCGCTCCCTCGATCCCAAGCCGCAGTGGCAGCCGCGCTATCGCGGATCGGATCGCCTGAAGGACAAGGTGGCCATCGTCACCGGCGCCGACAGCGGGATCGGCCGCGCGGTCGCCGCGCTCTACGCCCGCGAAGGCGCAGACGTCGCCATCGTCTATCTGAACGAGCATCAGGATGCCGAGGACACCGCAGAGGCGGTCCGCGCCGAAGGTCGCCGCGCGATTACCATTGCTGGCGACGTAGGCGACAAGGCGTTCTGCGAAGAAGCCGTCCAGAAGGTGATCGCCGAGTTCGGCCGTATCGACATCCTCGTCAACAATGCCGGTGAGCAGCATCCCGACAAGGACATCACCGACATCACCGAGCAGCAGCTCCGCCGGACCTTCCAGACCAACATCTTCGGCATGTTCTTCATGATGCAGGCGGCCTCGCCGCACCTCAAAGAAGGCGCCGCGATCGTCAACTGCACCTCGGTGACGATGTACCAGGGCGAGCCCGAGCTGCTCGACTATAGTTCCACCAAGGGCGCGATCACCGCCTTCACCCGCAGCCTGTCGATGAACCTGATCGAGAAGGGCATCCGCGTGAACGCAGTCGCGCCGGGCCCGATCTGGACGCCGCTCAATCCGAGCGGCGGCGCAAGCCCCGAGAAGCTGGAGCATTTCGGCAAGGACGTGCCGATGGGTCGCCCGGGCCAACCCAACGAAGTCGCCCCCGCCTTCCTGTTCCTCGCCTGCGAGGATTCGAGCTACATGTCGGGCCAGGTGCTCCACCCGAACGGCGGCACCGTCGTCAACGGCTGAACGCGCGCCGCGCCGGTCTCAGACCGGCGCGGTCTCGCCGACCAATCCGGTGGGCGCCTCCTCGCCGCGCGAATACACGCCGGTGAGCAGCCCGGCGGCGAGCACATGCCCCGCCATCGCCTTCACCAGCGCGCTGCGCCCAGGATTGTCCCCGATCTCGCAACCGCCGCCGAGCGCGAACAGCTGGAAGGCATAATTGTGCGGCCCATGGCCGGTCGGCGGATCGGGCGGCAACCAGCCCTCGCCGAGATAGCTGTTGCGGCCGACATCCCTGCCCTCGGCATCACCCGCACCGTCCGCCCGGATCGCACCTTCCTTGAGGTCGCCATCGACCGGCAGCCCCCAGACGACGGCATGCACCAGCGGCTGCGGCGCAGGCGCATCCGGATCCTCGACGATCAGCGCGAGGCATTCGGTGCCTTCGGGCACGCCCGTCCAGAACAAGGGCGGCGAGACGCCCTCGCCATCGGCGGTGAAGCGTTCGGGCAGGCGGCCCCCGTTCGCGAAAGCCGGGCTGGCGAGGTGGAGCACCTCGAAGCTGCCGAGTTCGGGCTGGACGATCGCCAGCTTGTTGGCGCCGGCGCGCAGGCCCTTCAGCGCGCTTCCCAGCCAATGCGGTACATGTTCGAGCATCGCGGACTCTCTCCCGTTTGGCAGCCAAACGCGCCGGGCCCCGCGATTATCCCGCGTTAGAGGTCCAGCTTCTCGTAATCGGCCGGCGGCGTGATTCCCTCCATCCGCTCGGCGAGCAGCTGGCGGAAGCTCGGGCGGCTCTTCATCCCGATATACCAGCGCTTGGCGAGCTCGTGGCTCTTCCAGTCGATGCCGCCCAGATAATCGGCGACCGAAATCTGCGCCGCCGCGGTGATGTCGGCAAGGCTCATCGTCGCACCCGCCAGCCAGGTGCGGTGATCGAGCAGATAGTCGATGTAATCGAGATGGCCGACCGCGGCCTTCATCGCGTCGCGCAGCACCTTGGCATCGGGCGGCTGGCGATAGACGATGCGTTTGATCATCCGCTCGTGTAGCAGCGGCGCGGTGATATCACTGTAGAAGTTGTTGTCGAACCACACCACCAGCCTGCGAATCTCGGCGCGGTCCACCGCCGAGCCGTTGAGCAGCGCGTTCTTGCTCACCGTCTCCTCGAAGAACTCGCAGATCACGGTGGAGTCGATCAGCGTCACATGGCGCTCGGCGTCGATCATCACCGGGGTCTGGCCGGTGGGGTTGAGGTCGAGAAACTCGTCGCGGCGCTGCCAGGGCGATTCGCGCACCGGCTCATAGGCGATGCCCTTCTCGCCCAGCAGGAGCCGGACCTTGCGCGAAAAGGGACAGAGCGGAAATTGAAGGAGCTGCCACATGGGGAAAGCCATAAGCAGCGGAAATGGGACGGGGAAGACTCGTTGTAGCGCGGGCAGCAATTCTATATTTTGAGAAGCATTCTAGAACGGAGCCGCACCATGGCGCTCAGCATCAAGGACGAAGAAACCGACCGGCTGGTGCGCCGCTACGCCCGCGCCAAGGGGGTGAGCTATACTACCGCGATCAAGCTGGCGGTGAGCGATGCCCTGCGCCGCAGTGGCGAGCCGGTCGCCGATCCGGATGTGGAGCAGCGCCTCGCCGACTATCGCGCGGTGGCGCGAGAGGTGCGCCAGGCCTATGCCGCGATGCCGACGCTCGATCCGCGTGATCCGGACGCGATGCTGTACGACAAGGACGGCCTGCCCAAGTGATCGCGATCGATATCTCGGCGCTGATGGCCATCTTGCAGGACGAAGCCGAAGCCGAGACATTCCTCCGCGCCATCGCCACGCCGGATCGCGTGCTTCTCGGCGCGCCGACCGCGTTCGAGTTCCGGCTGGTGGTGCTGCGGCAGAAAGGGCCGAGCTTCCTGCCGTCCGCCGAACGGCTGCTGCGATTGCCGACGATCGAGACCGTGCCCTGGACCGAAGACCATGGACGCATCGCGATCGAGGCGCTGGCCCGCTTCGGCGGCCGCCCCGCCCGGCTCAACTATGGCAACTGCATCGCCTATGCGGTGGCGGCACTTGCGGACTGCCCGCTGCTCTTCAAGGGCGACGACTTCCGCCACACGGACGTGGTCGCCGCCCTCGATTGAGCCTTACTCCGCCGCCACCGCCTCGACGGTGTCGTTGAGCGGATGCGGCAGCCGGGTGAGCATTTCCTTCGGCACCACCTGCCAGAACTTGCCCACCTCACGATCCCAGTCCTCCAGCAGGCCCTTCGACCATTTGCTGTCGGTCTCCTCGGCGTGCGCCTCGACCAGCGACCGGAGCCTGGCTTCCCAGTGGCTGGAGGCCAGCCGGTTCCAGGTGATGTTCTCCGGGTTGGCGTGGCGCTCGAAGCTGCCGTCCACGTCATAGACGAACGCCATGCCGCCGGTCATGCCCGCGCCGAAGTTCATGCCGACACGGCCCAGCACCACCGCGGTGCCGCCGGTCATGTATTCGCAGCCGTTCGCGCCGCAGCCTTCGACCACCACATCGGCGCCCGAGTTGCGCACCGCGAAGCGCTCGCCCGCCTGGCCCGCAGCGAACAGCCGGCCCGACGTCGCGCCGTACAGCACGGTGTTGCCGATGATCGTGTTGTTCCACGATTCGATCGGCGAGCTGACCAGCGGTCGCACGACGATCACGCCGCCCGACAGGCCCTTGCCGACATAGTCGTTCGCGTCGCCGAACACTTCGAGCGTGATGCCCTTGCACAGGAACGCGCCGAGCGACTGGCCCGCCGAGCCGCGCAGGCGCACATGGACGTGCCCGTCGGCAAGCGTCGACATGCCGAACTTGTTCGTGACTTCCGACGAGAGTCGCGTGCCCACCGCGCGGTGCGTATTCCGGACCGAATAGGTGAGCTGCATCTTCTCGCCGCGCGCGAATACGGGCGCGGCATCCTTGATCATCTGCGCATCGAGGCTGTCCGGCACGTCGTTGCGGAACGTGCTCAGGCTGAAGCGCCGCTCGGCGTCGTCCGCATCCACCTTGGCGAGGATCGGGTTGAGGTCGAGATCGTCGAGATGCTCGGCGCCGCGGCTGACCTGGCGGAGCAGCTCGGTACGGCCGATCACCTCGTCCAGGCTCTTGAAGCCGAGCTTGGCGAGGATCTCGCGCACTTCCTCGGCGATGAAGGTCATCAGGTTGATGACCTTCTCGGGCGTGCCGACGAACTTGGCGCGCAGCTTCTCGTCCTGCGTGCAGACGCCCACGGGACACGTGTTCGAATGGCACTGGCGGACCATGATGCAGCCCATTGCGACCAGGCTGAGCGTGCCGATGCCGAATTCCTCGGCGCCGAGGATCGCGGCGATGACGATGTCGCGGCCCGTCTTGAGCCCGCCATCGGTACGCAGCTTGATGCGGCCCCGCAGGCCGTTGAGCGTCAGCGTCTGGTTGACCTCGGACAGGCCCATTTCCCAGGGCGTGCCGGCATATTTGATCGAGGTGAACGGCGAGGCGCCGGTGCCGCCATTATGGCCGGCGACCAGGATCACGTCGGCATGCGCCTTGGCCACGCCCGCCGCGACGGTGCCGATGCCGGCCGAGCTGACCAGCTTCACGCACACCCGCGCGCGCGGATTGATCTGCTTCAGATCGTAGATCAGCTGCGCCAGATCCTCGATCGAATAGATGTCGTGGTGCGGCGGCGGCGAAATCAGCGTCACGCCCGGCGTCGCATGGCGCAGCTTGGCGATGAACTCGGTGACCTTGAAGCCGGGCAGCTGCCCGCCCTCGCCGGGCTTGGCGCCCTGGGCCACCTTGATCTCGATCTCGTCGCAGGCGTTGAGATATTCCGCGGTCACGCCGAACCGGCCCGAGGCGACCTGCTTGATCGAGGAATTGGCGTTGTCGCCGTTCTCATACGGCGTGTAGCGCGCCGAATCCTCGCCGCCCTCGCCCGAGACGGCGCGCGCGCCGATCCGGTTCATCGCGATGGCGAGCGTTTCGTGCGCCTCGGGGCTGAGCGCGCCCAAGGACATGCCCGGGGTCACGAAGCGCTTGCGGATCTCGGTGATCGCCTCGACCTGGTCGATCGGCACGCCGGTTTCGGGGAAGTTGAACTCGAGCAGATCGCGCAGATAGACCGGCGGCAGGTCGCGCACCCCGCGCGAGAAGGCGAGATAGCTCGAATAGCTGTCGTTGGATACCGCGGTCTGCAGCTGGTGCATCAGCTGCGCCGAATAGGCATGCGCCTCGCCGCCCGCGCGCTGGCGATAGAAGCCGCCGACCGGCAGCGTCGCCACGCCCGCGTCATAGGCCGCCTCGTGGCGCATCATCGCAGACAGGTGGAGCGAGGCATAGCCCTCGCCCGAGATCTTGGCCGGCATGCCGGGGAACAGGTCGTTCACCAGCGCACGGCTGAGCCCCACCGCCTCGAAGTTGTAGCCGCCGCGATAGGAGCTGATCACCGCGATGCCCATCTTCGACAGGATCTTGAGCAGCCCCTCGTCGATCGCCTTGCGATGGCGCTTGAGGCAGTCGGCGAGGCTGATCTCGCCGAACAGGCCGCGCGCATGCCGATCGGCGATCGCGGCTTCGGCAAGATAGGCGTTCACCGTGGTCGCGCCGACGCCGATCAGCACCGCATAATAATGCGTGTCGAGGCACTCGGCGGTGCGGACGTTGACGCTGGCATAGGAGCGCAGGCCCCGGCGGACGAGGTGCGTGTGCACCGCCGCCGCCGCCAGCACGCCGGCGATCGCAGCCTTATCCGGCCCGCTATGCTCGTCGGTGAGGAACAGCTCGGTGCAGCCGGCGCGGACCGCCTGCTCGGCCTCGTGGCGGATGCGCTTGATCGCGAGCTTCAGCGATTCGGGATCGCCGTCCGCTGCAAACGTGCAGTCGATCTCGGCCGCGCTCGATCCGAAATGCGCGCGCAGGCGGTGCCAGTCGGCATTGGTGAGCACTGGGCTCTCCAGCACCAGCACCGGGCTCCCCGCGCCCTCGGTATCGAGGATGTTGGCGAGATTGCCGAACCGCGTCTTGAGCGACATCACGTAGCGCTCGCGCAACGGGTCGATCGGCGGGTTGGTGACCTGGCTGAAATTCTGCCGGAAGAACTGGCTGATCAGCCGCGACTTGTACGAGATCACCGCCAGCGGCGTGTCGTCGCCCATCGAGCCGATCGCTTCCTTGGCGGTCTCGACCATCGGCGCGAGGATCAGCTCCATGTCCTCGAGCGACTGGCCGGCGGCGACCTGGCGGCGCGACAGCTCAGCGCGGTCGTAATAGGTCTCGGCCGGTGCTTCGGGCAGGTCGTCGATCGACAGGAAGCCCTGCACCATCGAGGCATAGTCGGCCTCGCCGGCGATCTGGTCCTTGATCGCGCGGTCGTGGAGCAGCTTGCCCTCATCGAGGTCCACCGCGATCATCTCGCCCGGCCCGAGCCGGCCCTTGGCGACGACGTTCGCCTCGGGCACCGGCACCATGCCGGTCTCCGAGCCGACGATCAGCAGCCCGTCCGAGGTCTGGGTATAGCGCAAGGGGCGGAGTGCGTTGCGGTCCATACCGGCGACCGCCCAGCGGCCGTCGGTCATCGCAAGTGCAGCGGGGCCGTCCCAAGGTTCCATGACCGACGCGAGATACTGGTACATCGCGGCGTGCGACGCCGGAGTATCCTCGTCCTGCTGCCAGGCCTCGGGCACGAGCATCAGCTTGGCGGTGGGCGCGTCGCGGCCCGAGCGGCAGATCGCCTCGAACACCGCGTCGAGCGCGGCCGTGTCCGACGCGCCGGCCGGGATCACCGGCTTGATGTCCTCGCTCTGCTCGCCGAACGCGATGCTCGCCATCTTGATCTCGTGGCTGCGCATCCAGTTCTGGTTGCCGCGGATCGTGTTGATCTCGCCGTTATGCGCCAGGCAGCGGAACGGCTGGGCCAGCCACCATTGCGGGAAGGTATTGGTGGAATAACGCTGGTGGAAGATCGCGACGCGGCTCTCGAAGCGCGAATCCTTAAGGTCCGGATAGAAGTCGGACAGTGATTCGGCCAGGAACAGCCCCTTGTAGATGATCGAGCGGCACGACAGCGAGCAGATGTAGAAGCCGCCGACCTGGGCCGCGATCACCCGCTTTTCGATGCGGCGGCGGATCAGGTAGAGCTGGCGCTCGAACTCAGCGGCATCCATCGCATCGGGCATCGGGCCCGCGATCATGATCTGCTCGATCTCGGGGCGCGTCGCCTGCGCCTTCATGCCGATGACCGACACGTCCACCGGCACCTGGCGCCAGCCATAGATGGTGTAGCCCGCCTCGATGATCTCGCTCTCGACGATCGTGCGGCAGGTCTCCTGCGCGCCGAGATCGGTGCGCGGCAGGAAGATCATGCCAACCGCGAGCCGGTTCGGCAGCACGCGGTGCCCGCTGCCGACGATCTGCTCGTCGAAGAAGCGCAGCGGCAGGTCCACATGGATACCGGCGCCGTCGCCGGTCTTGCCGTCGGCATCCACGGCGCCGCGGTGCCACACCGCCTTCAGCGCATCGATCGCCGACTGGACGACGCGGCGTGACGACTGGCCGTCAGTGGCCGCGACCATGCCCACGCCGCAGGCATCGCCTTCATATTCGGGGCGGTACATGCCCTCGCGGGCGAGGCGTTCGCGCTCGGCGGCCAGCTTGATGTCGTCCATGGTCTTCCTCGATCTTCGTTCGCGCGTCCTCGGGGGGATGCGGTGCTTACTTCTTGGCGGGCTGCTCGGCCTTGGGTCCGAGCAGCTTCAGGATCTTCTCGCGCTGCTCGGGCGTCAGATCCTCGGGCTTGCGCGGCGGCGGCAGGTCCTTGGTGCCGGCTTGGGCGGCCTGCACCAGCGCCGGCATCTGCTGCATGATCTGAGGCATCGCTTCCGCCATGGCTTGGGTCATGTCCGGGCCCATCATCAGCTCCATCGAGCTGCGCGCATAATGGCTTCCCGCCGGCGTCGCGAAGAAGCGCTGGAGGTCCTGCAGCTCGGGCAGCGTATATTCGCGGGCGTACGCCCGGGCGAGCGCGACGCGCACCTTGGGCTCGAGCGTGGACATCAGCTTGCCCATCTCGCCCATCATCGAGCGCATCATCCGCTGCTGGCGTTCCTTCCAATAGGGATCGTAAATCTCCATCAGCTCACGCAGCGTGGTCTGGCCGAGCGCGGCGACGTCCTGCTCGCTCATCCCGCCCATCTGCGCGAAGTCGCGCATCGGGATCTCCGCGGCGGAGCCGACCATCGATTCCATCATGCGGTTGAAATTCTCGCCCATCATCCGCTGGTACATGCCCTGCGGGATCAGCTTGTCGGCCAGCTCGCGCGCGACCGCGAGGCGTGCGGGATCGGGCGCGGCAGTCGGCGGTGCCGAGGCGACGGGCTGGGTCTGCGCCAATGCGGGCGTGGCGACAAGCGCGAGCGCTAGGCCGGCAAGAACCGGACGCATCACTTCGCCTTCGCCAAGAACTCGGCCTCGGCCGCCGATCGTGCCGCGGCCAGCGCCGGACCATTCGCCTTGCTGAGCTGGGCGCCCCATGCCCTGCTGACTTCTGTGACCTTGGCGTTCACCAGTGGCATCTTCTTCGCTGCCGAACTTTGGCCGAAGGCCGTGATCGCAGGATAGTCTTCGGCAGTCAGATTGGCCACGGCCGCCTGGACCGCGATCTTCTGTCCTTCCTCGGCGCTGGTTGCGCCCTTTTCCCCGAGGGCGGCATTTGCGCGTGCCCGCATCTTCACGCCTGTGGGGCTTTCGAAGAAGGTGATGGTATCGACGATCTCTTGCGGCTCGAGCTCGTCGCGCACCACCTGCGCCAGCTGCTCCCGCAGGCTGGGCAGGTCGGCAGTCGCCAGCCGGGCCACTGCCTGCGAAACGCGATCGGCGACGAATTCCTGCATGCCGGGATGCGCTTCATAGCGTGCCTTGGCCTCGGCGTTCGCGGCCAGTCCCGCCGCGAATGCCGGGCGGAAGCCGGCGCCGATCAGCGTCGGGATCTGCGCCTCGGGAATGAGCAGGCTCGCCAGCTTCAGCGCGTCCCCCGCCTGAGGGGCGTGCGTCTCCGGGGAAGGCTGCGCGAGGGCGATGCCCGGCGAGGCGAGCGCCATCAGCAGCGCGGCAGCGAGCGCCTTCATGCCAGGCTCGCCGCACGCGCGGCCGCGACGGGTGCCTTGGTGTGCGCCTTCATCCACGCATGCATGTGCGCGGCCACATCGCGGCCGTCGCGGATCGCCCAGACGACCAGGCTCGCGCCGCGGACGATGTCGCCGGCGGCGAACACGCCGTCCATGCTGGTCATCATCGTCTTGCCGTCGGTGCGCAGCGTGCCCCAGCGGGTGACGCCCAGTTCCTCGGCGCCGAACAGCTTGGGCAGGTCCTCGGGCTCGAAGCCCAGCGCCTTGATGACGAGGTCGGCCGGCATCTGCAGCGCACCGCCCGGATCGACTTCGGGCGCGCGGCGGCCCGAGGCGTCGGGCGCGCCGAGGCGCATCCTGGAGGCGCGCACGCCGCTCACCTGCTCGGTGCCTTCGAAGGCTTCCGGCGCGGACAGCCAGACGAATTCGACGCCTTCCTCCTCGGCATTGGCGACCTCGCGCTGCGAGCCCGGCATGTTCGCCCGGTCGCGGCGATAGAGGCACTTCACCGAAGCCGCGCCCTGGCGGATCGCGGTGCGCACGCAGTCCATCGCCGTATCGCCGCCGCCGACCACCACGACATGCTTGCCCAGCGCGTTGAGGCTGCCATCGTCATAGGCCGGCACCGCGTCGCCGAAATTCTTCCGGTTCGACGCGGTCAGATAGTCGAGCGCGTCGACCACGCCCTTGGTGCCGACGCCCGGCGCCTTGATCGCCCGCGCCTTGTAGACGCCGGTGGCGATCAGGATCGAATCGTGGCGCTGGCGGAGCGCGCCCAGCGTCGCGTCGCGGCCGACCTCGAAATTGCGGTGGAAGACGATGCCCGCCTTCTCGAGCCGGTCGACGCGGCGCATCACCACGTCCTTCTCCAGCTTGAAGCCGGGGATGCCATAGGTGAGCAGCCCGCCCGAGCGATCGTAGCGATCGTAGACGTGCACGGCATAGCCATAGCCGCGCAGATATTCGGCGGCGGCAAGGCCGGCGGGCCCCGCGCCGATGATTCCGACCGACTGGCCCCGGTCGCGCCCGACCTGCACCGGCTCCACCCAGCCCTCGGCCCAGGCGGTATCGGTGATGAACTTCTCGACCGAGCCGATCGTAACCGACCCATGGCCGGAGAATTCGATCACGCAATTGCCTTCGCACAGCCGGTCCTGCGGGCAGATGCGGCCGCAGATCTCGGGCATGGTCGAGGTGCTGTTGGAGAGCTGGTACGCCTCCTGCAGCCGCCCCTCGGCGGTCAGGCGCAGCCAGTCCGGAATATGGTTATGGAGCGGGCAGTGCACCGAACAATAGGGCACGCCGCACTGGCTGCAGCGGCCTGCCTGCGATTCCGCATCGGGCACCGCATAGCGTTCCGCGATCTCGCGAAAGTCTTCCGCACGCAGCTCGGCGGGGCGCTTTGCCGGGTACGCCTGCGGGCGCCCGACGAATTTGAGCATGGGATCGTCAGCCATGCCGCTCCCCTACAGGAGAGCAGCAGAGCAATAAAGACAGCAATACTTACCTATATGGGTTCATAACCGGTATTTTAGCCGTCGAGGCACAAAAATCCGCACCGCAAAGGTCCGTATCGGCCTTATCGCATGGATAGCCAAATCAGCGCGGCCGTTCCCGCAACAATACGATAGAGCGCGAAGGGCATGAAGCCATGCTTGCTCACGATCCCCACGAACCACTTGATCACCGCCAGCGCGACGACGAACGCGACGACGAATCCGACGCCGATCTCGCCCCAGCCCACGCCGCTCGTCGCCAGCATCTCGCGATTCTTAAGCAGCTCGAGCGCGGTGGCGCCGAGCATCGTCGGGATGGCGAGGAAGAAGCTGAACTCCGCCGCCGTCCGCCGCTCGACGCCCAGCGACAAGGCGCCCATGATCGTCGCGCCCGAGCGGCTGACGCCGGGCACCATCGCCAGGCACTGGACGAAGCCGATGCCGAGCACGCGCACCACCGGGATCTCGGCAATACCGTGGATCGTCGCGGACTTGACCAGCCGCTCGATGACGAGGATCGCGACGCCGCCGACGATCAGCGCCCAGGCAACCACCTTGGGCGCGCCGAGCAGCGCCTCGATATGCTTGTGGAGCGCGAGGCCGATCACCGCCGCGGGGATGAACGCGATCAGCAGGTTGCGCACGAAGCGCAGCGAGACGGGATTGAGCTTGAGCAGCCCGTCGAGCACCGCCCAGAAGGTGCGCCAATAGAGCACCACCACCGCTAGGATCGCGCCCAGCTGGATGACGACGTTGAACATCGCCCAGCGCGCCGAATCATAGCCCATCAGCTCGCTGGCGAGGATCAGGTGCCCGGTCGAGGAGACCGGCAGGAATTCGGTAACGCCTTCGACGATGCCGAGCAGGATCGCCACCAGCAGCGTGGTCATGGAAAGGCTCCTTCAAGGGGTCGCGCCGGGCGACCCCCTGCAAGGCGCCGCCCGGCAGGGGGAATGGATCAGGCGGTCGCGCGGAAGCGGCTGAAGCGGCCCGCCTGGCGGAAGCGCACCAGCCAGCTCGGCGCCACCGTCGCCATCGGCGTCGGCTGCACGCCCAGCGCGGCGAGGCCCTCGGCACCGGCCGGCACGACATTGTCGGCCTGCAGCATCGCAAACTGGTCGCGCGTGATCGGCGTGCCGGGCAGCGACGCAATCAGGCCTGCCAGCGAATCGGGCAGTTCGACGAAGTGCGGCTTGCGGCCGATCGCACCGGCGATCCAGTGGAGCAGCGCCGACATGCTCAGCACGTCCGGGCCGCCCAGCGTATAGGTCTTGCCGCCGTGGGCCGCCGGGTCAGCGAGCGCCGCCGTCACCGCCTGCGCGACGTCGGCCACGAACACCGGCTGGAACTTGGTCTCGCCGCGCACGACGGGGACGATGTTCAGCGGCGCGCCCGCGATCATGCCGGCGAAGCGGTTCACGAACGCATCCTCGCGCCCGAAGACGATCGAGGGGCGCAGGATCGTCGCACCGGGGAAGGCGGCGAGCACGGCCTGCTCACCCGCCGCCTTGCTGCGGCCATAGCCGGAGGGCGAGTTCGCGTCGGCACCGATCGCCGAGATGTGCACCAGCGCCCCGGCGCCAGCCGCCTTCGCCGCTTCGGCGACGTTGCGCGCGCCCTGGACATGGACCTTGTCGAAATCGCCGGCGAGGATGCCGACGAAGTTCACCACCGCATCGCTGCCCTGCAGCGCGCGGGCGAGCGTCTCGGGCTTGGTGATGTCGCCGACGACGAGCTGGGTCTGGCCCAGATTGCCCTGGGTCTTGAGGAACCAGGCGTCGCGGGGCTTGCGCTCGACGACGCGGACGCGCGCGCCGGCGGCGAGCAGCTCCTGCGCCACGTAGCGGCCGAGGAAGCCCCCACCGCCGATCAGGGTTACCAGCCTGTCCTTCATCTTCCGCCTCTTTGCCTCGCAAACGTGCGGCCCCAATGCCGTGTGGACGGCTAAACGGCAAGCGCGACGCGAAGTCCAATATTTTTCACAAAAAGTGTTTGACACCCCCCGCGAACCTCCACTAGAGGCGCCGGCCTACCCCGTGCCCAGATGGCGGAATTGGTAGACGCACCAGCTTCAGGTGCTGGCGATCGCAAGGTCGTGGAGGTTCGAGTCCTCTTCTGGGCACCATTTTCCCCCGCTGGGGGGCGAAGGCCAAAATCCAGATCTACCAACGACGTAGCGCCGCAGTCTTGCGACTGGCGGCCCTTCGTCGCGTCCGGTGTAAATGCGCAAGGCCCCCGCACCGTTGGGTGCGAGGGCCGGAGCGAGGCTCAGCGGCTCGGCGACGGGCTGGGCACCGGTGCCGGGGGCGGCGGGACCGCCGCACCGGTGATCGGCGCAGCGCCTGCCGGGGGCGGCGGAGCTACCGCGCCTGGGGGCGGCGGCGGGGGCACCGCGCCAGGCGCAGGCGGCACTGCGCCCGGCGGAGGAGGCGGCGGCGCGCCGGCACCCGGGGGCGGCGGCGGGGCGCCCGGACCACCCGGCGGCGGGGGCGGCGGCGGGCCGTGCGGGCCACCCGGCGGGGGCGGCGGGGCGCCTACCGCCTGCACATTGCCCTGCCCGTCGACGATGTAGGACGCGTGCAACTGGCCGTCGAGATAGCGCCCCTGCACCGTCAGCGCCGCGCCGGACTCGACGTCGGCAGCACCCCGACCCGTATCCACCAGCGTCCGTCCCGAACCATCCTGCAGCACGAAGCGATCGCCATAGGTCTCGGCGACGCGGCCCTTCACGGTCACGATGCCGCTGCTCTGGGCAAGCTTCGCAACCGCGGTCGGCACGGTCGGCGCCATTTCCACGCTGGGGCGGGTGAGCTGCACCGCACCTGCGCCGCCCGCGGCACCCAGTGCCAGCAGCGCCGCGGCCGCCACGGCAAGGCGATTGCGCGGCAGCGTGTTCTTCCAGTCGGTCATTTCATCAACTCCTCTTGGGTGTTCGATGGCGCCGGTCTAGCGAGTCGTATCCGACCCCCGCTGAACCTCGCGGTTCAGTTTGGGTTTAAGCCGCGGAGCTAGGCGAAACGCATGCGGATCCTGCTGGTAGAAGACGACCCCGATCTCGGCCCCGCCATCGCGCGGGCGCTGCGGGCGGAGCATTGCGCGGTCGATCTCGCCGCCGACGGCATCGACGCGCAGCATCTCGGCGAAACCGAGGCCTATGACGCGGCGGTGCTCGATCTGGGGCTGCCGGGCAGGACCGGCGCCGAGATCCTCGCCGCATGGCGCGCGAACGGGCGCGCGCTGCCCGTGCTGGTGCTCACCGCGCGCGAGGCCTGGGCGGACAAGGTGACCGCGTTCAAGGCCGGTGCCGACGACTATATGACCAAACCGTTCCGCGTCGAGGAGCTGATGATGCGGCTGCGCGCGCTGGTCCGCCGCGCCGCCGGCCATGCCCAGACCCGCATCGCCTGCGGCCCGCTCGCCTTCGAGAGCCAGACCGGGCAGTTCGAGCTGGACGGGCTGCCGCTCAAGCTCACCGCGTTCGAGTGGCGGGTGCTGTCGCAGCTGATCCTGCGCCGCGAGGTGGTCATCGAACGGCTCGAGCTGCTCGAGCGCGTCTATGAAGGCGATGCCGATGTCGATTCGAACAGCCTCGAGGTGATCATCGGCCGACTGCGCCGCAAGATCGGCGCCGAGCGGATCGAGACGGTGCGCGGGCGCGGCTATCGGCTGACCTGCGGCGAGCAGCCGGCATGACGCGCGCGTCCTTGCGCACGCGGATGATGCTGCTGTCGGCGCTTGCGACGCTCGTCGCACTGGGGCTCGCCGGCTGGATCATGGCGGGCGTGCTGGACCGGGTGGTGACCGGCGGGGTCGACCGGCGGCTCGATGCGCAGCTTGCGGTGCTGGCCAGCGCCGTCCGAAAGGACGGCAGCGTCGATCGAACGTGGCTGGCCGCGCGGCAGGGCGCGCTCGCCGCCGGGCCGGGCTGGCGCTGGCGGATCGAAGGTCCGCGCGATACGCTGGGCAGCGCCGATTTTCCGACACTGCGGCCGCCCTTCCCGGGTCCGCCCGGCGCGGCGGCGGCTGCACAGCCGCCTGCTCCGCTCGATGGTACCGATGGCAAGGGCCGCGTGCATGCCCGCCGCCTCATGCTGGAGAGCAGCGCGGGCACGGTGACGCTGACCGCAGTGGCACCCGGCCGCGTGCTCGGCCGTCCGATTCGCGAGGCACTGCTACCGCTCGCCAGCGTGATCGTCGCCCTGGCGCTGATCTTCGCGCTGGCGGCCTGGGTGCAGCTGCGCTTTGCCTTGCGGCCGCTGGCGGCTTTAGTCGCGCAGATCGGCGCCATCCGGCGGGGCGAGCGCCGCTCGGTGGACGAGGCGCAGCCGGCGGAACTGCAGCCGCTTGCAAGCGAACTCAATGCGCTCGCCGCGGCCAATGCCGCCACGCTGGCGGCCGCACGGCAATCGGCGGCGAACCTGGCCCATGCCCTGAAGACACCCGTGGCAACGCTGGCGCTCACGATTGCACCCGACTCCCCGGAAGCCGCGCAGGTCCGACGAATCGAAGGCGTGATCCGCCACACCCTTGCGCGGGCGCGCGCCGCCGCGGTGAACCGGCGGGCGAGCACCGCGATTGCGCCCGTCGCGAGCGATGTGGCGGGCGTGCTCGGCACGCTGTATCCGGTGATCGGCGTGCGACTGGAAATCGCGCCCGACGCCCGCATCGGGATCGACACGCACGATCTCGCCGAAATCCTGGGCAACCTGCTCGACAATGCCGCGCGCCACGCCCGCAAGACCGTTCTTGCAGCCGCCGCTGCCGAAGCGCCGGATCGCATGGTCCTCACGATCGACGATGACGGCCCCGGCATTCCGCCCGAGCGCCGGGAGCAGGTGTTGCAGCCGGGCGTGCGGCTCGACGAAGGCCCGGCAGGCGACGGGTTCGGACTCGCGATCGTCCGCGATCTGGTGGCGCTGTACGGCGGCACGATGGCGCTGGAGCAGAGCCCGCTCGGCGGCTTGCGCGTGCGGCTGACCTGCCCGGACGGTACGACGACGTAGCGATCAGCCCTTCGGCGGCACTGCCGTCGAACTGCGCTTCACGATCTCATGCTCCAGAACGCGATCTCGGCGCGTGCGGGTCTTGGGCGAGGCGCCGCGTGCCTCGTCCGCGACCAGCGCCAGCGCCTCGGCAGCCAGGCGGCGGACCGGCTGGTGGATCGTCGTCAGCGGCGGCCACAGCGTTACCGCGGCGGTGGTATCGTCAAAGCCGACAACGGTGAGCTGGCGCGGCACATCGAGCTGGCGGCGGTGCGCGACGGAGACGATGGCGGCGGCCATGTCGTCGTTGCTGGCGAACACCGCGGTGGGCGGCGCGGGCCCGTCGAGCAATTCCTCGCCCGCGGCGAGCCCGGAGGCATAGCTGAAATCCCCCTGCACCAGCTGCACGCCCGCATCGGGGAAATCGCGCATCGCATCCTCCACCCCGGCGCGGCGCTCGGCGCTTGCCGCCTGGTCGGGATTGCCGACGACGAAGCCGAGCCGGCGATGGCCGAGATCGAGCAGGTGGCGCGTCATCTCATAGGCGGCGCGGCGGTCGTCGATACGCACGCAGGTGGCGCCGGGCACATGATAGGCGCCGATCGCGGCGATCGGCACGCCCGCCCCCTTCAGCGCGCGCAGCACCACCGGCGCCTCGCCGAGCGGCGGGGCGAGCAAGATGCCCGAGAGGCCCGAGGCGACGAACCGCGCCAGTTCCGCTTCCGCCGGCGGGCGCCCGGCCTCCCCCTTGAGCAGTACCAGCCGCGCCCCCCAGGTTGATGCTTCCTCGAACACGCCGGTCAGCAACTCGCTCATGAAGGCGGCGCTGGGATTGGAATAGACCACGCCGATGCGCAATTCGGCCGAGGTGACCAGGCTGCGCGCGGCGACATTGGGGACGTAGCTGAGCTCGGCGATCGCCTGCTCCACCGCCTCGCGCGTCGCGGCGCTCACCCCGGCGCGGCCATTGATCACGCGCGACACGGTCATGGCGGACACGCCCGCCTTGGCCGCCACGTCGATGATCGTCGCTCCTTGCACCGGCTTGCCCGCCTTCGCCACGCTGCTCTCCCTGCCCCCGATTTCGGCAGGACGTACGCGATGCGGGCGGATCGGAAAAGCCGCGATGCGACGCCGGCTTGTGCCAGGGCAGGGCGCAGCTATGCAGGCCTGACCAAGGAGAGAGAACCCCGATGCGCCACGTCCTGCTGCTCGACCTGCACGATGATCCGGAGGCGATCGCCGCCTATCGCCATTGGCACCGCCCGGGCGGGCCGCCCGCCGCCGTCACCCAGTCGATCCGCGACGCCGGTATCGAGGCGATGGAGATCTGGCACGCCGGCGACCGACTGGTGATGGTGATGGAGACCGGCCCGAGCTTCGATCCCGAGGCCAAGCGCGCGCGCGATGCTGCCGATCCCGACGTCCAAGCCTGGGAGACGCTGATGGACGGCTTCCAGCGCCGGCTCGCCTTTGCCGAGCCCGGCGTGAAATGGGTCCCGACCGAACAGATCTTCGCGCTCGCCGATCAGCCCTGACCAACGGACACGGCGTCGGTCAGAAGGCGACGATCGCCTTCAGCACATGATCGGCCTCCTCGATCAGCGCGGGCAGGCGCTGAGGGAGGTCGTCGGCATCGACGCTGTGGGTGTGGAGCTTGTCGGTGGGCACGTCGCCCGAGCGGATCGCCGCGATCACCCGCTGGAAGTCGGTGACCAGCGCGTTGCGGCTGGCGATCAGCACCGCCTCGCGCTTGTGGAATTCGGGGTCGGCGAAGCTGAGGTCGCCCGGCGCCACACCGACCAGCAGCAGCGCGCCGCCATGACCGACGAAATCGAGGCTGCGGCGCATCGCCGGCAGCGATCCGGTCGCGTCGATCACCACGTCGAACATGTCGCCTTGCGTCCGCGCTGCCAGCGTGTCGCCGAGCGCGTCGTCGACGACCAGGCCGTCGAAGCCGAGCTGCTCGCGCGCGAAGGCGAGCCGCTGGGCGCGCTGGTCGACCAGGGTCACATCGAACCCGTCGAGCCGGGCGAACAGCGCGCTGGCGATGCCGATCGGGCCGGCACCGACCACCAGCATCCGCCCCTCACCGTCCTTGGGCACGCGCGACACGGCGTGCGCGCCGATCGCGAGAAACTCGATCATCGCCGCCTGGTCGACGCTCAGCCCCTCGGCATCGATCACCGCGCTCGCCGGCACCACCAGCAGGTCGGCCATGCCACCGTCGCTGTGCACCCCGAGCACGCGGATATTGACGCAGGCATTGGGCTTGCCCTTGCGGCAGGCGACGCAGTGACCGCAGGCAAGATATGGGTTGATCGCGACCGTCTGCCCGAGCGTCAGCGTCGTGCCATCGCCCAGCGCCACTACCTCGCCGCCCAGCTCATGCCCCATCACCCGCGGATATTGCAGGAAGGGGTGGCGGCCGGCGAAGATATGATAATCGGTGCCGCACAGGCCGACGCGGTGGATGCGGATCAGCACCTCGCCGGGGCCGGGCGTCGGCGCCTCGCGCTGGATCTGGGTCAGCTCGAACGGCGCGTTGCAGAGGATGGTACGCATGGCATGGGTCTCCTGCCGAAGCCCTGCCATGACCGTTCGCATATATGCAAGTCGGTTTTCCTAAGCGCCAAGCTCCATCGCATAGGCGCGCACCGCATTGCCGCCGAACACCGCGCCCTCGGCTTCCGGGTAGTGGCGCGCTACGTAGCTAGCGATAAGTTCCTGCGTATCGCCATAGCGGCCGGCGAGTTCGCACACAGGCCAGTCCGATCCCCAGAGGATGCGTTCGGCACCGAAGCAGGCGAAGACATGGTCGAGATACCGCTCGAAATCGCCTGGTTGCCAGTCTCGTGCGGCCTCGGTGACCAGGCCGGAGACCTTGCAGAACAGGGTCGGGTAGCGCGCGGCGGCGGCAATCTGATCAGCCCAAGGCTGCCAGGCACCCGCGGCGATGTTCGGCTTGGCGGCATGGTCGAGGATCAGCCGGCCCTCGCCGACCCGCTCGAGAAAGGCGGCCACGGTGCCGAGCTGCGCGGCGTTGACCAGCACGTCGTAGCTGAGCCCCGCCGCCAGCGCCGCACGCACGCCGGCCACGAACGCGTCGCCCAGCAGGAAGTCGGCATCGGGCTCGTCCTGCACGACATGGCGATAGCCTAGGATGGGCCCCGCCGGTCGCGTAGCGATCCGCTCGGCGATGTCGGGCGCGCGCAGGTCGATCCAGCCGACCACGCCCGCGATCCGCGGCTGATGCGCGGCGCAGTCGAGGAGGAAGGCGGTTTCGCCCGCACTCTGCCGGGCCTGCACCGCAATGGCGTGATCGATACCGACGGCCTGCATCTCGCGCGCGAGATCGTCGGTGTCGAAATCGCGCGCGATGGCGCTGCCGGGTTCGATCCAGCCGAACGCTTCGGGGGTATAGTGCCAGAGGTGGTGGTGGGCGTCGATCCGCATGCCCCTGCATAGCGGAACCGGGCGCTTCACGGGAAGCGCAACCGTACCCGCCCGCAAGGCTTTGTTTTGCAAGGCTTGCAACCCTTCCCTGTCCCTCCGGTTGGTCGATCGACACGGCGCCGCGTGCCGCCAGCCGGAGAATGTAGATGGCGACGAACCCCTCCCCCCGCACCGCCGTGATCACCGGCGCTTCCAGCGGAATCGGCCGCGCCACCGCCCGACTGTTCGCCGAACGCGGCTGGAAACTGGTGCTCGCCGCCCGCGATGCCGGGGCGCTGGAGACGCTCGCCACGGAGTTGCGCGGGCGGGGTGCGGCGGTGGCGGTTGTTCCCACAGACATCGGCGACAATGCCGCCGTCCTGGCGCTGGCCGAGGCGGCACAGGCGTTCAGCGGCACGATCGACCTGTGGTTCGCCAATGTCGGGATCGGTGCGGTCGGACGGTTCGAGGAGGTGCCGATCGAGGCGCACGAGCAGGTGCTGCGATCCAACCTGATGGGCCATCTCTACGAAGCGCATGCCGTGCTGCCGATCTTCCAGCGTCAGGGTCGGGGTGTGTTCGTCAACATGATCTCGATGGTCGGATTCGCGGCCGCGCCAATGGCCGCCGCCTACTCGGCGAGCAAGTTCGGGCTGAAGGGGCTTTCCGAAGCGCTGCGTGCCGAACAGGCGGCGCACCCGCACATTCATATCTGCGACGTCTATCCGGCGCTGGTCGACACCCCCGCGCTCGATCATGCCGGCAACTATACCGGCAAGGCGATCCACCCGCCGACGCCGCTGCTCGAACCGCGCCGCGTCGCCGAAGCGGTGGTGCGTCTCGCCGATCATCCTCGGGCCACCACGCTGGTGGGCGCGCAGAACTGGGCGGCGCGGATCGGCCATGCGCTCGCGCCAACGCTCAGCCTGAAGATCATCGACCGCTGGTTCGAAGGCTATTTCGCCCAGGCGCGACCGGCGGCGGTCACGTCGGGCAACCTGTTCCACTCGCCAGGCGACGCTCCCCGCGTGGACGGCGGCTTCCGCAAGCCAGTGACGCGGCGGCTGCCGTTGCTGCTGGTCGGCGGCACCCTGCTGGCCTTGAGCGGTGCGGCACTGCTCCGCCGCGCGTCGCGCACGGAACCAAGCTAGGCTATGTTCGTCGCCTCGACGTTGAGAGAGGAATGCAGATGACCACCAATCCGACGCGCGACCGTACCGAGACCGAACGCCATGCCCATGCCGTCGACGCGCAGGGCGCACCGCCGCGCGACGGGCGCCTGGATGCGCTAGCCGGGGACGACCCAGACGGGATCCCGATGACGGGGGAAGAAGACCCGTTCGTGGAAGCGGAGCAGTTGTCCCAGGACGCGGGGGACGACGCCGAGGCCGAGGCGCATCCGTCGTAATGGGGCCTAAGCCCCTCCTCCTTGGAGGAGGGGTTTGGGGGTGGAGGGATTCCAGAACGCCCGTTGGTCGCTGCGAGACATAGCCCCACCCCAACCCGCATCAGGTAAACAGCGCCCGGCGCTGTTTAGGCGCTGCCGGGGACAGCGCCGACCTGATGCGCCTAAAGGGCAGGGGCTTGAAGCTGGCTACAGCACCACATCCACCGCGTGGATCGCCACGCCGACCAGCCCGCCGACCACGGTGCCATTGATCCGGATATATTGCAGGTCGCGGCCCACGGCGTTCTCCAGCCGCGAGGTGACCGTCTGCGCATCCCAGCCGCGGATCGTGTCCGAGACCAGCCGGACGATGCCGTCTCCATAATCCGATGCCGCCCCCACCGCCGCGCGCCGCACGAAGCGGTTGATCGTCCGCGCCAGCCTGGCATCGGTCTGCAGCGTGCCGCCGAATTGGCGCAGCGCCTCGCCCATCCGGCCGCCCAGCGCCCGCTCGGGATCGCGCGCCAGCCGCAGCATCGCGCCGCGGCTCTGCTCCCACAGCCCTTCCACCCAGCGCTGAAAGCCCTCGTTCTCCAGCATCTCGAGCTTGAAGCTCTCCACCTTCGCCTGCAGCTCGGGATCGTGCTGGAGGCGGTCGGCGAGGCTCTCCAGCCCCTCCTCCACCTTGGCGCGGACGGGATGCTCGGGATCCTCGGCCATCTCGTCGATCAGCTTCTTCAGCCCCTCGATGATCTTGGTCGCGAGCGTCTCGTCGAGCCCGGTCCAGCGCATCACCGATCCGGCGCGGGCATGTACCATCTCGCGGATCAGATGCTCGTTCGCGTCCAGGATGCGCGCCCCGCCCCGGATCATCGAATCGAGCAGCGGCAGGTGCCGGCCATTGGCGATCGCCGCCGCCAACGCCTGGCCGAACAGCGGCGCGACGTCGATCGCGCGGAGCCGCGAGGCGATCGCGCCCTTCACCATGCCGCCCAGCCGCTCCTGGTCGAGTGATTCGAGAATGTTCGCCGCCAGCCGCGACGCCCCCGCGCCGATCCGCCCGGTGCCGTGCGACGGCGCCGCCAGCCAGCGCCCCGCCGCCCCCGCCACGTCCAGCCGCTGCATCCGCCGCGCCACCACCCGCGGGATCAGGAAATTGGCGCGGAGGAACTGGCCGAGCGTCTCGGCGATGCGATCCTTGTTGCGCGGGATGATCGCGGTGTGGGGGATCGGCAAATGGAGCGGGTGACGGAACAGCGCGGTCACCGCGAACCAGTCGGCCAGCCCGCCGACCATCGCCGCCTCGGCAAAGGCGCGGACGAAGGGCAGCGCCGGGTGCAGCCCCTGGACATGGCGGGCAGCGAGGAACAGCGCCGCCATCGCCAGCAGCAGGCCGGTGGCGACCATCCGCATGCGCCGGAGGCCGGCGGGCGGAGGGTCGCTGCGGAGACGGGGGGCAAGGCTCATGGGTGGTGCAACGCTGCGGGGGCCGCGTGCGCTCCGCTCAGCCTTCGCGGTGCACCGCGAACGGGCCGTTCGCCTGGTTCACCGGCATCAGCTCCAGCGTGTTGACCGCGAAGTGCGGCGGCAGCGTCGCCACCCACAGCATCGTCTCGGCAATGTCCTCGGCGGTCATCGGGTTCACGCCCGCATAGACCTTGTCCGAGGCTTCCTGGCTGCCGGTGCGGACCAGGGTGAACTCGGTCTCGACCATGCCCGGCTCGATCGAGGTGACGCGCACGCCGGTGCCGATCAGGTCGGCGCGCAAGTTGAGCGTGAACTGGCGGACGAATGCCTTGGTCGCGCCGTACACATTACCGCCCGGATAGGGATAGGTTGCCGCCACCGAGGACAGGTTGATGATACCGCCCTTCCGCTCGACCAGGCCCGGCAGCAGCTTGTGGGTGATCGAGACGAGCGCGGTCACGTTGGTGTCGATCATCGTCTGCCAATTGTCGAGCGACGCCTTCTGGGCCGGCTCCAGCCCGAGCGCGAGGCCGGCATTGTTGATCAGCAGGTCGATCTCGGAAAAGGGCGCGGGCAGGCTCGCCAGCGCTTCGTCGCGCGCGGCGTCGTCGCGGATGTCGAAGGCGAGGGTGTGGACGCGCTCGCCGGCGAGCTTCTCCAGCCGATCGGCGCGGCGTCCGGTCGCGACCACATGCCAGCCGGCATCGGCAAACGCGCGGACCGAAGCTTCGCCGATCCCGGCGGTGGCGCCGGTGATGAGTACGGTAGGCATGGCAACTCCTGAGCGTAACGGGTTTCCCCTCCTATACGCACGCCGACGCAGTTTGGATCAGCTTTTTGCGCGGGGCACAGCGACCGACCTCGCGGAACCGCGCCCATGCTCGTGCGGTTTCGGTCCCCGAGCGATGGAGGATTTGGAATGGCCGCAGAGCAGCTGGAAATCGACGACACCACCCTGTTCGACAATCTCGACGATCGCCAGGTGGAGTTCGATGGTCGGGTTGACGGCGAATCGTATCAGTTCGCCGTGCAGTACAGCGTGATCGAGGCACTGAGCGGCAGCAAGCCCGACGGCGATGCCGAGGAAAGCTTCCGCCGCTACCGCGAGCCGATCGCGCAGGCCGCCCTCGCCGCGCTCGCCAACGGCCCCGACCGGTCGATCATCGTGATCAGCGAGAACGACCTCGACCAGGAGGCCCGCGCATGACCGAAGCACGCTGGGGCGACGACGCCAGAAACCCGCCGATCGACTGGACGATGAGCGCGGCGCTGGAGAATGTCGTGCGCGGCGGCGGCGACATCGCCGAGGTCACCAATCTGGGCGACGCGGTGCGCGCCTGGCGCGGCCTCGACCCCGACCATCGGGCGCACGCCGTCCTGATCCTCGACCATCCGGTGCACATCGACGGCGCGGCAGTGAATCGCTTCGAAGGCGAGGGCATCGCGGCGCTCGCGGAGCGCCTTGCCGACTGAGCCTCCGAAGAGGGGCCGTTGAAGATTGCAACGCCCCCTCTTGGTGGTGCGGAAGGTCCCTCAGCCGGACGCCCGATCAGACGTCGAGATTGGCCACGCTGAGCGCATTCTCCTGGATGAAATCGCGGCGCGGTTCGACCACGTCGCCCATCAGCTGGGTGAAGATCGCGTCGGCCACGTCGGCCTGATCGATCGCCACCTGCAGCATCGAGCGGTTCTGCGGATCGAGCGTGGTTTCCCACAGCTGCTCCGCATTCATCTCGCCCAGCCCCTTGTAGCGCTGGATCGCCAGGCCCTTGCGCCCGAAGGCGAGGATCGCGTCGAGCAACTGCGACGGGCGGGACACCAGGCTCTCGCCCTTGCCGACGGCGACGGGCGCTTCTTCCTCCGGCACCGGCGCATCCACCTCGGTCGCCAGCCCCTTGTTGGAGACGAGCTTCGACGGCGTCAGATAGGCCGCAGCCTGCTCGCTCGCCAGCGTGTGCAGCTTGCGCGCCTCGGCCGAGACGAGGAAGCTCGCCTCGACGATGTGATGGTCGGTCACCCCGCGCCAGAGCCGCTCGAAATGATAGCCGCCATCCTCGGTGATGCGCGCGCTCCACCGGGCTTCGGTGTCCGCGGCGTTGAGCCGGGCGACGACGGTCTTCAGTTCCTCGGCATGCTGTTCGCGGCTCACCGACGGATCGAGCGCGCCGCCCAGTGCCAGCGATTCGATGATCATCGGATCGTAGCGGCGCGGCACGTAGCGCATGAGGGTACGCATGCGGCGGGCATGCTCGACCAGCGTGCGCAGGTCCTCGCCCGAGCGCTGGCTGCCATTGGTGTCGAGCACCGTGCCGCCCACGCCCGCATCGACCAGATACTGGTCGAGCGCCGCGTCGTCCTTCAGATACACCTCGGACCGGCCCTTGGTCGCCTTATAGAGCGGCGGCTGGGCGATATAGAGGTGCCCGTTGGTGATGATCTCGGGCATCTGGCGGTAGAAGAAGGTCAGCAGCAGCGTGCGGATATGCGCGCCGTCCACGTCGGCGTCGGTCATGATGACGATCTTGTGGTAACGCAGCTTGTCCGCGTTGAAATCGTCGCGGCCGATGCCGGTGCCCATCGCCTGGATGAGCGTGCCGATTTCCTTGGACGAGATCATGCGGTCGAACCGCGCGCGCTCCGTGTTCAGGATCTTGCCGCGCAAGGGCAGGATCGCCTGGAAATGACGGTTGCGCCCCTGCTTGGCCGACCCACCGGCCGAGTCACCCTCGACCAGGAAGAGTTCGGACTTGGCGGGATCGCGCTCCTGGCAATCGGCCAGCTTGCCGGGCAGCGAGGCGATGTCCATCACCCCCTTGCGCCGGGTCAGTTCACGTGCGCGCTTGGCCGCCTCACGCGCCGCCGCCGCGTCGATGACCTTGGCGATGATCGCACGCGCGTTCTGCGGATTTTCCTCCAGCCAGTCGGCCAGCTTGTCGGCGATCAGCGATTCCAGCGGCTGGCGCACTTCGGAGGAGACCAGCTTGTCCTTGGTCTGGCTCGAAAACTTCGGATCGGGCAGCTTGACCGAGACGATCGCGGTCAGCCCTTCGCGCATATCGTCGCCAGTCAGCGTGACCTTCTCCTTCTTCAGGAGGCCCGACTTGTCGGCATAATTGTTGAGCGTGCGGGTCAGCGCGGCGCGGAACGCCGCGATATGCGTGCCGCCGTCGCGCTGGGGGATGTTGTTGGTGAACGCCAGGACGTTCTCATAGTAGGAGTCGTTCCACTCCAGCGCGATGCGATCGGCATGGATGTCGCGCTGGAATGGAATGACAGCTATTATGAGAACGTCCTGGCGTTCACCAACAACATCCCGCAGCGCGACGGCGGCACCCATATCGCCGCCTTCCGCGCCGCGCTGACCCGTACGCTCAACAATTATGCCGACAAGTCGGGCCTCCTGAAGAAGGAGAAGGTCACGCTGACCGGCGACGATATGCGCGAAGGGCTGACCGCGATCGTCTCGGTCAAGCTGCCCGATCCGAAGTTTTCGAGCCAGACCAAAGACAAGCTGGTCTCGTCCGAGGTGCGCCAGCCGCTGGAATCGCTGATCGCCGACAAGCTGGCCGATTGGCTGGAAGAGAATCCGCAGAACGCCCGTGCGATCATCGCCAAGGTGATCGACGCCGCCGCCGCGCGCGAGGCCGCCAAGCGCGCCCGCGAACTGACGCGGCGCAAAGGCGTGATGGACATCGCTTCGCTGCCCGGCAAGCTGGCCGATTGTCAGGAGCGCGATCCCGCCAAGTCCGAACTCTTCCTGGTCGAGGGTGACTCTGCCGGTGGTTCGGCCAAGCAGGGGCGCAACCGCCATTTCCAGGCGATCCTCCCCTTGCGCGGCAAGATCCTGAATACCGAGCGCGCGCGGTTCGATCGCATGATCTCGTCCAAGGAGATCGGCACGCTGATCCAGGCGATGGGCACCGGCATCGGCCGCGACGATTTCAACGCGGACAAGCTGCGGTACCACAAGATCGTCATCATGACCGACGCAGACGTCGACGGCGCGCATATCCGTACGCTGCTCCTGACCTTCTTCTATCGCCAGATGCCCGAGCTGATCGAGCGCGGGCACCTCTATATCGCGCAGCCGCCTCTGTATAAGGCGACCAAGGGCCGGTCGGAGGTGTATCTGAAGGACGACACCGCGCTCGACGAATATCTGGTCGAGGCGGGCGTCTCGACGATGGTGTTGGAGGGCGCGGGCGGTGCGCGGTCGGGCAATGACCTGAAGGCACTGGTCGACCATGCGCGGCGGATGCGGACCCTGATGCGCTACGTGCCGCGCCGTTATGACGCGTCGATCATCGAGGTGCTGGCGCTGGCCGGGGCGCTCGATCCGGTGCTCACCCGCGAGCAGCGGATGGCGACGGTGGTCGAGACCACGCGCCGGCTGGAATCGGGCGATCACGAGGCGCGCTGGTCGGCGCGGCTCACGGAAGATGGCGGCGTCCATTTTGAGCGGCTATGGCGCGGCGTGACCGACCATCACATCGTCGAGGCCAGCTTCATCGCCTCGGCCGAGGCGCGCAAGCTGCACACGCTGGCCGCCGAACAGGCCGAGAGTTTCGCCCATGCCGCCAAGCTGGTGCCGCTGCGCAACGCCGCGACCGAGCCGTCGGCGGACGTCGTGCCGACCGATGAGGACGGCAACGCCAC
>NZ_CAJYHX010000005.1 GCF_913774285.1 uncultured Sphingomonas sp.
TATTCCCGAAAACGCAAAACGCCCTCCTTCCGCTGGGGAAGGAGGGCGTTCTCGCGTCGGCTGTAACGGGTGTCAGGCGCCGAAGGTGCGCTGCCACCAGCCGCGACGCGGGGTTTCGGTCGAGGTGCTTTCCTCGGTCGCTTCCTCCGCAGGGGCGGGTTCGGCGGCGGGGGTTTCCTCGGCGACCGGTTCCGCCGCTGCCTTCGGCGCGGGCTTCTTGCGGACGCGCTTGGGCTTGGCCGGGGCTTCGGCTTCGGCCGCAGGGGCTGCTTCCTCGGCGGCCGGTTCGGCGGCGACCTTCGGTGCGGCCTTCTTGCGGACGCGCTTCGGCTTGGCCGGAGCCTCGGCCTCGACCGCAGGAGCCTCGGCAGCGGGCGCTTCCTCGGCCACCGGCGTCTCGACCGTCTCGGTCACGACCGGCGCGGCCTTGCGAGCGCGCGGACGGCGGCGGGTCTTGGGCGCTTCGGCTTCGGCTTCGACCTCGGCGATGACCAGCGGCGTGGTGACCGGCGCGGCGTCGCCCGCCTCGATCGGTTCGGCGATGGTCAGCGGCTCATCCGCGGCGTCGTCCGAAGCGTCCTCGGCCGCAGCCTCGATCGCGTCGTTCGTGCCACCCTCGTTCCGGCGACCGCCACGGCGACCGCGACGTCCGCGACGGCGGCGACCGCCTTCGCGCGGCTCCGACTCGGTCGCGTCGACCGGCTCGGCGGCCTCGTCCTCAGCCTGCTCGTCGGCGTCCTCGGCTTCCGTCTCTTCGGTGTGCTCGGCATGGTCCTCGCCCTCGCCATGCTCGCCCTCGGCACCGCCACGGTTGCGGCGGCCACGGCGACGGCGACGGCGCTTGCGGCCACCACCTTCGCCCTCTTCGCGCGGCTCGCGGGGAGCAGCGGCTTCGGTCGCGGCCTCCTCGGCCTCTTCCTCGTCCTCTTCTTCCTCGATCTCATCGATCAGATCGTCCTCATCCTCCTCGACGGGGAGGAGCATGTCGATCTTGGGCGCATAGGCGGGCGGCGGGCCCGACGCCTCGACCGTCATGCGCGCACCCTCTTCCTCGCGGTCGGGGATGATCTCGACGGTCACGCCATAGCGATCTTCGATCTCGGCAATATCGGCGCGCTTGCGGTTCAGAACGTAGACGGCGGCTTCCTGGCTGGCGCGCAGCGTCAGGATCGAACCGCGACCGCGCGCGGCCTCGTCTTCGATCAGGCGCAGCGCCGACAGGCCCGAGGACGAGGCGGTGCGGACCAGGCCGGTGCCTTCGCAATGCGGGCAGGGGCGGGTGGACGCTTCGAGCACGCCGGTGCGCAGGCGCTGGCGGCTCATTTCCATCAGGCCGAAGGACGAGATGCGGCCGACCTGGATACGGGCGCGATCGTTCTTCAGCGCCTCCTTCATCGCCTTCTCGACCTTACGGACGTTGGACGAATGATCCATGTCGATGAAGTCGATCACGACCAGGCCCGCCATATCGCGCAGGCGGAGCTGGCGGGCGATTTCCTGGGCGGCCTCGAGGTTGGTAGCGGTCGCGGTCTGCTCGATATTGTGCTCGCGCGTCGAGCGGCCCGAGTTGATGTCGATCGAGACCAAAGCCTCGGTCGGGTTGATCACCAGATAGCCGCCGGACTTCAGCTGCACCACCGGATGGTACATCGCCGACAACTGCTCCTCGACCCCGGCGCGCTGGAACAGCGGCACCGCATCGGCATATTGCCGCACCTTGCGGGCATGGCTCGGCATCAGGAGCTTCATGAAGTCCTTGGCCTGGCGATAGCCGTCCTCGCCCTCGACGATCACCTCGTCGATGTCGCGATTGTAGATGTCGCGGATCGCCCGCTTCATCAGGTCGCTGTCGCCATAGACGAGCGCGGGCGCGGACGAGGTGAGCGTCTTCTCGCGGATCTCGTCCCACAGCCGGGCGAGATAGTCGAAGTCGCGCTTGATCTCGGTCTTGGTGCGCTGGAGGCCGGCGGTGCGGACGATGCAGCCCATCGAGGCGGGCAGCTTAAGGTCCGCCATGATGCCCTTGAGGCGCTTGCGATCGGCGGCCGAGTTGATCTTGCGCGAGATGCCGCCGCCATGCGCGGTGTTCGGCATCAGCACGCAGTAACGACCGGCGAGGCTGAGATAGGTGGTCAGCGCCGCACCCTTGTTGCCGCGCTCTTCCTTGACGACCTGGACCAGCAGTACCTGACGCCGGCGGATCACGTCCTGGATCTTGTAGCGGCGGCGCAGATTCATGCGGCGCTGGCGCAGCGCCTCGGCCTCGTCGCCATTGCCGCCACGACCGCGACGGCGGCGGCCGCTCTGGGGCGCGTCCTCGCCTTCCGAGGCTTCTTCGTCGTCCTGCGCGCGCTCGACCATCTCGACGCCGTCTTCGTGATCGTCGTGATCATGGTCGTGATCGTGGTGATCGTCGTCGTCGTCCCCATCGGCTTCGCGCAGCGCGGCTTCCTGCGCGGCATGCTCGGCCTCTTCGCGCAGCAGGGCTTCGCGATCTTCCTTGGGGATCTGGTAATAGTCGGGATGGATTTCCGAGAAGGCGAGGAAGCCGTGGCGGTTGCCGCCGTAATCGACGAAGGCCGCCTGCAGCGACGGTTCGACGCGGGTCACCTTCGCGAGATAGATATTGCCCTTGAGCTGCTTGCGCTCAGCGGACTCGAAGTCAAATTCCTCGATTCGATTCCCTTTGACGACGGCCACACGGGTTTCTTCCCGGTGGCGTGCGTCGATCAGCATACGCATGGTCATTGATGATTCTCCGGGCGCGCCGGCACAGTTCCTCGAGGGAATGGGGCGCGAGCGCGCGATACAAGAAGCGCATCCGGCGGCCGACGAGGCCGGTCCGGGTGGCGCGGGTTTCAAAAACTGCTGTTGCTGCACGGGCACGAGCGGACCAGCGGTCCCCTTGCTCCACCATCGCCACGCTGCCGGCCGCGAAGGCCTGGCGATGCGGACGGTGGGGAAATTGCCTCATGCGAACGTCAACCTGAACTGTCGCGACAAAGAAGCGTCGCGTGCCTGATCCGGCGCAGTGCCGGAAGCATATCCTGCCTAGCACCGCTATGTCGTTGCGGCAACCGGCTCGGCTTTGGAAGATTTGGTTCCCCCGCGCGCCACAAAGCATTTGGGAGGATTTCGATCCCTCGCCCTAGCAAATGGTTCTTCGCATCCGGTTAACCAAGTCCTCCGGTTCGATTTGGAGGCTGGACCGGCCGCGGGCGGGCGCGGCATAGCGAGGCCATGTCCTGGATGCTGTTCCTGATCGCCGGCTGGCTGACCGGTCTGCCCGGCTGGATCGGGCTGGCCGAGCAGGTGCGGGTGGAAGAGGGCGCGCTGGTTGTGCCCCTGGAGGGCGATGCGGGCCCGCGTTTCGCCTGGCGCGCGGAGGACTACAGCGTCAGCCTCGCCATGCCCGAGCCGGTGGCGGCAAAGGGCGGCCCGCTGCCCTCCGTGCAGGGCGCGGCGGGGCTGCCGCTGGTGGTGCTCGATCCCGGCCATGGCGGGCGCGATCCCGGCGCGCCGGGGGTCGACGGCATCACCGAGAAGGCACTGACGCTGGAGGCCGCGCGTGCGATCCGCGACGCGCTGCTCGCCTCGGGCCGGGTGCGGGTGGCGATGACGCGTGACGATGATTCGTTCGTGCCGCTGCAGCAGCGCACCGATATCGGCCGCCGGCTGGGCGCGGCGCTGTTCCTGTCGCTCCACTGCGACAGCGCGGCCGATCCACTCGCGGCGGGCGGCACGCTCTACACCCTGTCCGAAGTCGCGTCGGACAAAGAAGCGGCGCGCATGGCGGCGCGCGAGAACCGCGCCGACCTGCTCGCCGGCGTCGATCTGGGGAGCGAGCGCGCAGACGTGGCTTCGCTGCTGATCGACCTCGCCCAGCGCCGTACCATGGCGGTCTCCGCGCGCTATGCAGACCTGCTCGCCCGCGAGGTGGCACCCGCGATGCGGCTGCATGCGCGGCCGCGGCGGATGGCGGCGCTGATGGTGCTCAAAGCCCCCGACATGCCCTCGGTGCTGTTCGAGCTCGGCTATGTCTCCAACGCCGAGGATGCGCAGGCGCTCGGTTCGCCGGAGGCGCGTGCACGGCTCGGCGCAGCGGTGCGCCGGGCGACCGAAATCTACCTCGCCACGCGCTAGGCCGGGACAAGCGGCGGGCGCGGCTCCCTTCCTTCCGCCCGAAAAGGTGCTACACCGCGCGCCGCATGGCCGACGGCGACACTCCCCAAACCATCCGTATCGAACGCGAGCCCGGACGCTGGGCGCGGCTGCGGCGGCGCTGGTGGTTCCGCATGCTCGCGATCCTGGCGCTGCTCGCCGGGCTGCTGGTGTTCGCCGTGTGGCTGCTCGTCGCGCGCGACCTGCCCTCGGTAAACAAGCTGCGCAGCTACGAGCCGCAGCTGCCGAGTTATGTGCGCTCGGCCGATGGCGCGCCGATCCATGCCTATGCCCAGATGCGCCGCGTGCAGTTGAGCTACAACGAATTCCCGCCGCTGCTGGTCCGCGCCTTCATGGCTGCCGAAGATCGCACCTTCTTCTCGCACCACGGTCTCGATTTCCCGGGCTTGGTGCGCGCGGCGGGCGAGGGCATCATTCGCGGCAAGACGCCGCGCGGCACCTCCACCATCACCCAGCAGGTCGCCAAGAATCTCGCGGTCGGCAACGAGGCGAGCTACACCCGCAAGCTCAAGGAGGCGATCCTCGCCTGGCGGATCGAGGACACGCTGTCCAAGCCGCAGATCATGGAATTGTACCTCAACGCCATCGAGCTGGGGCGTAATTCCGGCGGCGTGGCGGCGGCAAGCGAGGCCTATTTCGGCAAGCCGCTCGACAAACTGAGCCTGGCGCAGATGGCCTATCTGGCGATCCTGCCCAAGGGTCCCGCCAATTATGATCCGGACCGCAACACCCAGCGCGCACTCGATCGCCGCAACTGGGTGCTGGGCGAAATGCTGCGCAATGGCTTCATCAACCAGGCGCAGCATGACGAGGCGGTGGCATCGCCGCTCGGCACCGTGCCGCGCCAGACGCCGCGCTTCGAGCGGGTCGGCGGCTATTTCGTCGAGGAAGTCCGCCGCCAGCTCGCCCGCCAGTTCGGCGAGAAGCGCGAGGATGGGCCCTACAGCGTCTATGACGGGGGCCTGTGGATCCGCAGCTCGCTCGAT
Source organism: uncultured Sphingomonas sp. (assembly GCF_913774285.1). Lineage (GTDB taxonomy): Bacteria > Pseudomonadota > Alphaproteobacteria > Sphingomonadales > Sphingomonadaceae > Sphingomonas. The sequence continues at coordinate 5,169 of NZ_CAJYHX010000005.1, forward strand.
CCGAAGCTCCAGGCGTACGCCCAGCGGGCGCTGCGCGACGGGCTGCTGCGCTATGATCGCGGGCGCGGCTGGTCGGGGCCGATCGGCAAGGTGCAGTTCGAGGGCGATGGCTGGTATTCGGCCTTTGTCTCCAAGAATATCGGCGTCGACTACGACAATTGGCGCGCCGCCGTGGTGATCGCGCGCGATTCGCGGGGGCTTCAGCTCGGCTTCGACGATGGCGACACCGGCACGCTGCCGGAAAGCGCCGCGCAGATGCCGATCCGCGGCAAGGGCGGCCATGCCTTCGATGCGATCAAGGTCGGCGACATCCTCGCGGTGGCGCCGGAGGGCGGCAGCTGGAGCCTGCGCAGCGTGCCCAAGGTGTCGGGCGGCATGGTCGTCGAGGATCCCTCGACCGGCCGCATTCTGGCGATGCAGGGCGGCTTCGATTCGCGGCTCCAGGCATTCAACCGCGCGACACAGGCGACCCGCCAGCCGGGATCGACGATCAAGCCGATCGTCTATGCCGCGGCGCTCGAGAACGGGATGACCCCGGCTTCGATCGTCGTCGATGGGCCCTTCTGCGTGTGGCAGGGCGCGGGGCTCGGCCAGAAGTGCTTCCGCAACTTCGGCAATGCCCGCGGCGCCGGTCCGCACACGCTGCGCTGGGGCATCGAGCAGTCGCGCAACCTGATGACGGTGCAGATCGCCAACGCCATCGGCATGGACAAGGTGGTCGACACGATCCAGCGGCTCGGCGTCTCCAAGAACCGGCTGCCGCCCTATCTCTCCTATGCGCTGGGCGCGGGCGAGACGACGGTGCTGCGCATGGTCAACGCCTACTCGATCCTGGTGAATCAGGGCCGCGCGCTCAATCCGACGCTGATCGACTTCGTCCAGGATCGTCGCGGCAAGGTGATCTTCCCCGCCGGCTGGCGCGCCTGCTCGGGCTGCAACGCGCGCGACTGGGACGGCAAGGCGATGCCGCGCCCGATCGTCCGCGCGCGCCAGGTGATCGATCCGATGGTCGCCTACCAGATGGTCCACATCACCGAGGGCGTGATCCAGCGCGGCACCGCGACCGTGCTGCGTGACCTGAACCGCCCGATGATGGGCAAGACCGGCACCACCACGGGCCCAACCGATGTGTGGTTCGTGGGCGGCACCCCGCAGATGATCGGCGGGCTGTATCTCGGCTACGACACGCCATCGAACCTCGGCGGCTATGCGCAGGGCGGCTCGATCGCCGCGCCGATCTTCAAGGAGTTCGCGGTTCCCGCCTATGAAGGGCTGGATCCGCTGCCCTTCGTCGCGCCGCCGGGCATCCGCATGGTGCGCATCGACCGCGGCAGCGGGCGCCCGGTCCAGGGCGGCTGGCCGACCGACGATCCGCTCTCCTCGATCATCTGGGAGGCCTTCCGGCCGGACACCGATCCGCGCCGCACCCGCCGCACCGCCAACACCGAAGCGGCTCCAGCCGCCGCAGCCGCCCCAGCGCAGCGCAAGGCCGATCGCCAGGGCGACAGCGACTTCTTGCAACAACAGGGCGGAATCTACTAGCGAGGCCGCCGCACCCTATATGGCATGACATCGCCGCATCGTCTGGGATGCGGCCGGCGGATACTTCGGAAGGTTTGGAACATGCGCGCTGAAGCGCAGGCATATGTCGACAAGATCAACGCGGCCCTCGCGCTGCTGCGCCGCTCGCTCGACTGGGACCGCGCGCTGCGCCGCCTCGACGAGCTGAACGCGCGCGTCGAGGATCCGACGCTGTGGAACGACGCCAAGAAGGCGCAGGACGTGATGCGCGAGCGGCGTCGCCTCGACGAATCGATCAGCGCCACCCGCGCGATCGAAAGCGAGCTGAGCGACACGGTCGAGCTGATCGAGATGGCCGAGGCCGAAGGCGACGAGGAAATGGCTGCCGACGGCACCGAGAGCCTGCGTGCACTCGCCGAGCGCTCCGACGCCGACAAGGTCAAGGCGCTGCTATCGGGCGAGGCCGATGCCAACGATACTTATGTCGAGATCAACGCCGGTGCCGGCGGCACCGAATCGAACGACTGGGCTGAAATGCTCCAGCGCATGTACACGCGCTGGGCAGAGCGCCACGGCTACAAGGTTGAGCTCGTCGACTATCACGCCGGCGAACAGGCGGGAATCAAGTCCGCGACGCTGCTTTTCAAGGGCGAGAACGCGTACGGCTATGCCAAGACCGAGAGCGGCGTGCACCGGCTGGTCCGCATCAGCCCGTTCGATTCGAACGCGCGCCGCCAGACCAGCTTCGCCAGCGTCTGGGTCTATCCGGTGATCGACGACAATATCGAGATCGAGATCAACGAGAGCGAGCTGCGCATCGACACCTATCGCGCCTCGGGCGCGGGCGGCCAGCACATCAACACCACCGACTCGGCGGTGCGCATCACCCACTTGCCGACCGGCATCGTCGTGCAGTGCCAGAACCAGCGCTCGCAGCACAAGAACCGGGCCGAAGCCTTCAACCAGCTCCGCGCCCGCCTCTACGAGCGCGAGCTGGCCGAGCGCGAAGCGGTGGCCGACGCGCAGAACGCCACCAAGACCGATATCGGCTGGGGCCACCAGATCCGCTCCTACGTGCTCCAGCCCTATCAGCTGGTGAAGGACCTGCGCACCGGCGTCACCTCCACCGCGCCGAGCGACGTGCTCGACGGCGATCTCGACAGCTTCATGGCCGCCGCGCTAGCACAGCGCGTGACGGGCGAGGCCGTCGCGGTGGAGGATGTCGATTGAGCTTGCGCGCGCGGCCCCTGCTGCTCGGCGTGACGCTGCTGCTGGCGGCGTGCGACGGCAGTCCGCGGGCGGTGCGCAACGAGCGCCATGATCCGGCCAATTCGGGCTTCCCGGCGGCGGACCGGCCGGTGGCGACGATCGTCTCTTCGCGCTGGTCGAGCGAGGAAGAACGCGACCGGCTGAACGAGGCGAGCAAGGTGATGGACCTGGCCGGCATCAAGCCGGGCATGACCGTCGCCGATATCGGCGCGGGCGAGGGCTATTACACGATCCGCCTCGGCCAGCGCGTCGGCGCCAAGGGGCGGGTGGTCGCCGAGGACATCGTCCCCGATTACATCAGCGCGCTGGCGACGCGGGTGGTGCGCGAGAAGCTCGACAATGTCAGCGTGCGGCTGGGCCTGCCCGCCGATCCGCGGCTGCCCGAGAACAGCTTCGATCGCGTGCTGATGGTGCACATGTACCACGAGATCGAATCGCCCTACGAGTTCCTGTGGCGACTGCGGCCGTCGCTGGCGCCGGGCGGGCAGGTGATCGTGGTCGACGCCGACCGCCCGACCGAGAATCACGGCACGCCGCCGGCGCTGCTCAAGTGCGAGTTCGCGGCCGTGGGCTATGCCCAGGTGTCGATGCTGCCGATGCCTTCGGCGGGCGGCTATATGGCGGTGTTCGAAGCACGCGGCGAACGGCCCGAGCCCGAGACGATCCGCGCCTGCAAGTCCGGCGCGCATGCCAAGGCGGTGACGCCGAAGCCCAACGGCGCGCACGAATAGCGCACTCTTAAGCCCCTCCCCTTCAGGGGAGGGGTTGGGGTGGGGCAGGGTCTCACCGAGACCAACAAAGGTTCTGGAATCCCTCCACCCCCGACCCCTCCTCCAAGGAGGAGGGGCTTAGAAGAAGAGCAGGGATGACTTCCCCGCGCACACCGGCTAATCCCGCGCGACCCATGACTGACGCAACCGACACCCAGCGCGACTGGCGCGACACCGTCTTCCTGCCGAAGACCGATTTCCCGATGAAGGCCGGCCTTGCTGCCAAGGAGCCCGCCATCCTCGATCGCTGGGCGAAGATCAGGCTCTACCAGAAGCTGCGCGAGGCCCGCGCCGGCCGCGAGCGCTTCCTGCTGCACGACGGCCCGCCCTACGCCAATGGCGACATCCATATGGGCCATGCGCTCAACAAGATCCTGAAGGACATCGTCGTCCGCTCGCAGAGCCTGATGGGCAAGGACGCGCCCTATGTCCCCGGCTGGGACTGCCACGGCCTGCCGATCGAGTGGAAGGTCGAGGAAGCGTACCGCGCCAAGAAGCTCAACAAGGACGAAGTCGACCCCGTCGCCTTCCGCGCCGAATGCCGCGCCTATGCGGAGAAGTGGGTGGCGGTGCAGCGCGGCCAGTTCGAGCGGCTCGGCATCCTGGGCGATTGGGACGATCCCTATCTCACCATGAAGTTCGACGCCGAGGCGCGGATCGCCGGCGAGCTGCTCAAGTTCGCCGAGAGCGGCCAGCTCTATCGCGGCGCCAAGCCGGTGATGTGGTCGCCGGTCGAGAAGACCGCGCTGGCCGAGGCCGAGGTCGAGTATGAGGACATCACGTCGACGCAGATCGACGTTGCGTTCGAGATCACCGAGGCACCCAACGCGCCCGAACTGGTCGGTGCGCATGCGGTAATCTGGACGACCACGCCCTGGACGATCCCGGTGAACCAGGCCTTGGCGTATGGGGAGGGGATTGCTTACTCTCGCGTACCTGCGAGCGATGGACGCACTTACGTCGTTGCTTTCGATCTCGTTGACGCATTCCTCAAGCGGACCGGGTTGAGTGTCCGTGATGAGGCTTCGCTTCCCGCTGATGATGCGGGCTTGATGTTCGCCAACGTGCTGAAGGGCGTCCAGCTCGCCGGCGCCGTCGCTCGCCATCCGATGCACGCGCTGGGCGGGTTCTTCGCCAAGCCGCGGCCGTTCCTGCCCGGCGACTTCGTCACCACCGATGCGGGTACCGGCCTCGTCCATATGGCGCCGGACCATGGCGAGGACGACTTCCTGCTGTGCAAGGCGCACGGCATCGATCCGGTGTTCGCGGTCGACGGCGCGGGCATGTACCGCGCCGACTGGCTGTGGCTCGGCGGCGAGGGATCGGTGATCAACAAGAAGTTCGTCAGCGCGGAAGGCCCGATCTGCTCGGACCTGCGTGCCACCGGCGCCCTGCTCGCCGCCTCGGACGACTTCCAGCACAGCTATCCGCACAGCTGGCGGAGCAAGGCGAAGATCATCTTCCGCGCGACCCCGCAATGGTTCATCCCGATGGACAAGCCGCAGCCCTCGCAGTCTGCGCTCCCCTCCCGCTTGCGGGAGGGGTCGGGGGAGGGACCGGCGGCAGCGCCGTCCGACCTCTCCACGTCAGCCCCTCCCCTAACCCCTCCCGCAAGCGGGAGGGGAACGGGTGCGGAGAGCGCTTCCAACGCCCCAACTCTCCGCGCCATCGCGCTCGATTCGATCGAACGCACCCGCTGGGTGCCGGAGCGCTCGATCAACCGCATCCGCGCGATGGTGGAGGGGCGCCCGGACTGGGTGATCAGCCGCCAGCGCGCCTGGGGCGTGCCGATCGCGCTCTACGTCAACCGCGCGACGGGCGACTATCTGCGCGATCCAGCGGTCAACGCCCGCATCCTCGACGCCTTCCGCGCCGGCGGGGCCGATGCCTGGTTCCAGGCCGACCACCAGGCGCTGCTCGGCGCCGATTACCGCGCCGAGGACTATGAGGTCGTCACCGACATTCTCGACGTGTGGTTCGACAGCGGCTCGACCCACAGCTTCGTGATCGAGGCGCGCTACGGCGAGGGCGTGCGCGCCAACCTCTATCTCGAAGGCTCGGACCAGCATCGCGGCTGGTTCCAGTCGTCGCTGCTCGAATCGTCGGGCACGCGCGGCCGGGCGCCCTATGACGCGGTGCTCACCCATGGCTTCGCGCTCGACGGCCAGGGCAAGAAGATGTCCAAGTCGCTCGGCAACGTCGTCGATCCCTTGAAGATCATCGGCGAGAGCGGTGCGGACATCCTGCGCCTCTGGGTCGCGCAGACCGATTATTTCGACGATGTCCGCATCGGCAAGGAAGTGCTGGCCGGCACCGGCGACGCCTATCGCAAGATCCGCAACACCTTCCGCTATCTGCTCGGCGCGCTCGACGGGTTCGGGGAGGCCGAGAAGGTCGCGGTGGCCGACATGCCCGAGCTGGAGCGCTATGTGCTCCACAAGCTGGCGGCGCTCGATGCGGAGCTGCGCTCGGCGGCGGAGGCGTTCGAGTTCAATCGCTATGCGCGCGCGCTCGGCGACTTCATGAACGAGGACCTCTCGGCCTTCTTCTTCGATATCCGCAAGGATTGCCTCTACTGCGACGCGGAGAGCGATCCCAAGCGCCGCGCGTATCGCACCGTGCTGGACGTGCTGTTCCACGCGCTGGTCCGCTACGCCGCGCCGATCCTCGCCTTCACCGCCGAGGAAGTGTGGCAGAGCCGGTACCCGAGCGAGGACGGGTCGGTTCACGAGCTCGAATGGCCGGTGCTGCCGGAGGGCGCCTCGATCGAGCATGACTGGACCGCAATCCGCGCGCTGCGCCAGACCGTCACCGAAGCGATCGAACCCTATCGCCGCGAGAAGAAGGTGCGCTCCAGCCTCGAGGCCGAAGTGACCGTGCCGACGCTGCCGATGCCGGCCGAGGAGCTCACCGAGCTGTTCATCGTGTCGAAGGTGGATCAGGCTGCCGATGTCACGGTCACGCCCACCGATCGCCACAAATGCGGCCGGTGCTGGCGCCATCTTCCCGAGGTGACTCAGGATGGGGCATTGTGCGACCGTTGCGCAGAGGTGGTGTCGTGATGAAGCAGGTTCGCCTCTATGGCTTCGCCGCGGCGCTTGCCGTGTTCGTGCTCGACCAGCTGACCAAGTACATCGTCACCGGCCCGCTCGGGCTGGTGGTGCAGAATGATTCGATGACGCTTCTGCCGATCTTCGACCTGCGCTTCGTCAAGAATATCGGCGTGTCGCTGGGCCTGCTCTCGGCCAGCAGCCCGACGATGCGCTGGCTGCTGGTGCTGATGACCGCGTGCATCGCGATCGGCGTGCTGGTGTGGATGCTGCGCGAGAAGAAGACCGGCGACGTGGTCGCGCTGGGCCTGGTGCTGGGCGGTGCGTGCGGCAACATCCTCGATCGCAGCCGCCTCGGCTATGTCGTCGATTTCGCCGATCTGCATTTCGGCGAGTGGCGCCCCTTTTTGGTCTTCAACGTGGCCGATGCCGCGATTACCATCGGCGTGGTGATCCTGCTGCTTCGTGCCCTGCTCGTCCGCGACAAGAACCCCAAGTCGCCTGCCCCTGTGGAGAAGAAATTCAATGCGTAAGTTGATCCTCGTCGCGACCGGCGTCGCCCTGGTGGCCTCGCTCTCGGCGTGCGGCAAGAAGGGGTATGATCGGGCGCGTCCGGACGAGTTCGCGGTGGCCCGCCAGGCACCGCTGGTGATTCCGCCCGATTTCTCGCTGCGTCCGCCGCAGCCGGGTGCCGCCCGCCCGCAGGACACCAACCCGTCGGACCAGGCGCTCGAGGCGCTGTTCGGTGGCACCGCTGCGCGCAGCCAGGCGGAAACCGCGACGCTCGACCAGGCGGGCGCCGCCAGCGCCGACGCCGGCGTGCGCAGCAATGCCGGCAGCCCGTCGACCACGGTGGTCGACAAGGGCCGCACGACCCAGGACATCCTCAAGTCGCCCCAGGGCGATAACAAGGATGCGAGCGTCAAGACGCCGCAGTAAGCGCTGCCGTTTCGCGCAAGAAAAAGCGCCGGTCCGCACGATGCGGGCCGGCGCTTTTGCGTTGGGGGATTCTCTCGGACGCGATCGGAGCGGCCGGGCCGCCCCCGCCAGCGCTTAGAAGCTGACCCCGATCGAGCCGATCACGCTGGCCTTCGCTGCGTCCTTGCCGCTGGGCGTGGGGAAGGCGGCGTCGGTATCGACATAGGCGACGCCGAAGGTCAGCGCCTTGTAGGTGAAGGCAGCGCCCAGGCTCCAGTCGGAATATTCCTTGCCGATCGCCAGCCAGTCGGGGCCAAAGGTGTGGCCGAAATGGCCGGTGAGGCTGATCGGCGTGTGCGGAACCGCGGCGGAGAGGTCGCCGGCCAGATAGAGATTGTCCTGCTTGGGGAGCGTCCCGCCCTGGCCCTGGTCGAGCTCCAGCGCCTTCTGCTTCGGCGCATAGTTGGCGGTCGCCTTCGCGGTCACCGGTCCGAGCGCATACGACACCGAAACATAGGGCTCGATGAAGTCCGACGACGACTTGTCGGTGCTCTTGTTGCGGGTGCCGGGATAGACATAGTAGAGCGCGCCGACATCGACCGTCACGCCGTTCGGGAAGGCGTGCTTGTAGCCGGCGATCAGGTCGATTTCCTGGTGCGCGGTGCCGTGCGCCGTCACGTAATTGTCGACCGACGACCCCCAGAAGGAGACGTAGAAGCCCGAGGCATGGCTGACCGTGGCGCCGCCCTGCACGGCGAAATTGCCGTCGGTCTGCGAGATGCCGCGGAATTTGTAGTCGCTGATCAGCGTGGCGGTGCCGTTGATCGTGATGGCGGGCGGCGCGGCGGGCGCGGCTTCCTGTGCAAATGCCGGCGCGGTCGTGGCGAGCAGGAGCGCGCCGAGGCTGATCGTGGAGAAGCGCATGGAATCCCTTTCAATAGAAACTAAAGGGTCCCTCACCTGCTGCAATCGGCATCGCATCGTGTAGGGCTCTACGTCCCGGCGACTTCCGAATTGCAACAAAAGATTGCCCGAACCGGGCCGTAGCGCACAATAGTTTATAGTTTTCCTAGCGCCGATTGTAACGGACTGTTGCTGGTCCGCCACAGGCATGCCGCTTCCTCGGCGCGAACGGCCGAAGAAGCGGTGGAAAATCAGGCGAGCTGGAAGATCGCGTCGACTTCGACGGCGGCACCAAGCGGCAAAGCGGCGACGCCCACCGCGCTGCGGGCGTGGCGGCCGGCTTCGCCGAACAGCGCCTGCATCAGCTCCGAAGCGCCATTGGCGACCTTGGGCTGGTCGGTAAAGTCGGCACTGGAGTTGACGAACACGCCCAGCTTCACCACGCGCTTGATGCGCGACAGGTCGCCATCAAGCGCCTTCTTGATCTGCGCGACCAGCATCAGGCCGCAGCGCTGCGCCGCCTCGGTACCGAAGGCGATGTCGCGATCCTCGCCGAGGCGGCCGGTCATCAGCGCGCCGTCCTTGAACGGCAGCTGGCCCGAAACGTGGAGCAGCCCGCCGGCTTCGACAACCGGAACATAGGCGGCGACGGGAGCGGCGGCCTCGGGAAGTGCGAGGCCGAGCTCGGCGAGCTTGCGATCGATGGCAGTGGTCATGGCGCGACCCAACCACCGGGCGCGGGCAGGGTCAAGGCCTGCTCAGGCCCGGGCGAAGCGCTCCAGGATCCAGGCCTGCGCCTCGCGCCAGTCGTCGATGCGGGCATGGGCGTGCGGGGCAGGAGGGACCTTCGGCGCGAGGCTCGGCTCGGCGACCATGTGCAGGCGGAACACGTCCGGCGCATGCTTGGCGACCGATTCGTGATGGGTGGCAAGATCGTCGACGAACACGGCCACCGATGCGCCATGCTCCTCGACCAGCCGTGCCACGGGTGCGCCCTTGCCGCCCTGGTTGCACTCCACCCGGTGGACGATGCCGTGATTCGCCAGCTGGCTGATGCGGTGGTCGCGGCAATGGTCCTGCAGGTTGGTGAGCACAACGATGTCCGCCACCTCGGCGATGCGCGCCAAGGCTTCGCGTGCGTGGGGCACCAACGTCTGGCGATCCATCTCGCCGGGGAAGAAGCCGTCGAGCAGTGCCCACATTTCCGGGCCTTCCAGCGTGCTGCCGTCGCCGCGCCGCCGCATTGCGCCCTCGAATTCGCTGCCGTTCAGCGCAAAGTCGATGTCGTGATTGTCGCCCAGCCACTCGCCGAAGTGGCGGACCATGTGCAGCAGGACTTCGTCGCAATCGGTGATCAGCAGCGGTTTCATGCACGTTCCAGCTGGCGGCGGGCGTCGACCAGCGCCGCGGGGGAAAGATCGAGCGCGTCGGCGCAGGCGATCAGATCGGGCTCGTAGGATTCGAGAAAGCCGAGCGCTGCGGCGAGCAGCGCGGGTTCGCCGGCACGGGCACGCAGCGTCGCGGGGTCGAGCCCCGTCAGGTCCAGCAGGCGGGCAGCTCGGCCAGAATCACTTAGAATCCAGACGAGTGCCTGCAGCGCCACCGTTTCGGGATTTGTCACGTCGCCCGCCATCGCCTAACACCGCCCCGCAGAGTTGAGGTAGCGCGTGCCAAAAAGAGTACTCGTTGTCGAGGACAACGAATTGAACCTGAAGCTGTTCTGCGACCTGTTGCGTGCGCACGGTTATGAAGCCGAGCCGGTGCGCGACGGGCGCGAGGCCGTGCCCACGGCGCGCCGGTTCCGGCCCGATCTGGTGATCATGGACGTGCAGCTGCCGCACGTCACCGGCTTCGAGCTGATCGGCCAGATGCAGGCCGATCCGGTGCTCGGCCGGATTCCGATCATGGCGGTGACCGCCTATTCGAGCCATGAGGACGAGGAGCGGATTCGCGCGGCGGGCGCGCGCTCCTATGTCGCCAAGCCGATCTCGCTGGCGCGTTTCGTCGACCAGGTCGAAAAGCTGATGGCCGCGATCGAGGACTAGACGATCGATGCAGCGAAAACGCCGGACCCGCAAGGATCCGGCGCGATGCGATCAAACAGCGCAGGCGCAGCCAGCGCGCCCGGCGGCCTTACTTGATCTTCGCTTCCTTGAAGTCGACATGCTTGCGCACGACCGGATCGTACTTGCGGAAGCTGAGCTTCTCGGTCTGCGTGCGCGGATTCTTCTTGGTGACATAGAAGAAGCCCGTATCCGCCGTGCTGACGAGCTTGATCTTTACGGTGGTCGGCTTTGCCATGACCCGGAACCCTTGATTCGTGCGAAAAGAAAAGAGCGGCGCGCCATGGGCACACCGCTGACAGGGGGGAGCGGATGCGCGAATCGCCCGGGAAAGTCAAGTGTGTTGGCGCCGAAGCGCCCGGAACAGGCATCGGATCTATCGATCAGCTTGATCGGGTTAATCCTAGGGTATGGCTGTTTCCTTGGCGGAACCGAACCCTATATCCCGATCGTTAGGGCAACGAATCGACCGCCTTCAGGAGGACAACCATGGCCGAAAATCCCGCACTCGCGACGCCGACCGACCTCAACCGCAACGACACCAAGAGTGTTGCCGATGCCCTGAACAGCGCGCTGGCGGACTGCTTCACGCTGTACCTCAAGACCAAGAATTTCCACTGGCACGTCTCGGGTCCGCACTTCCGCGACTATCACCTGCTGCTCGACGACCAGGCCGCGCAGATCCTGGGGGTGACCGATGCGATCGCCGAGCGCGTCCGCAAGACCGGCAACACCACGCTGCGCTCGATCGGCGACATCGCGCGCCGCCAGACCATCTCGGACAACGACGCCGAGTTCGTTGCGCCGGGCGCCATGCTCGCCGAGCTGCGCGACGACAATCTCAAGCTGGTCGAGAGCTTCCGCGCGGTGAAGGAAGCGGCCGAGGAGGCCAAGGACAATGCCACCAGCGGCATCGTTGACGAGTGGACCGACCAGGCCGAAGAGCGCGCCTGGTTCCTGTTCGAAGCCAGCCGCAAGGGCTGAGCGCACTATGGGCCGGCGCGCGCTGTGGGCGTGCGCCGGCCCTTTGCCGTTTACTTGACGGCAGCGAGGTCAGTTTCGACCTTCTTGAGCATCTCGTCGGTCAGCGCGCCGTTCGAGAAGGGCTGCACCGCCTTCAGGCTCATTGCCTTGAACTGGTCTAGCGCCGGGTGCGACGACAGGCCGGGAATGTCGGTGTCGAGCACCGCCTTGGCCTTCTCGTCCGCGAGCAGCGTCTCGATCGGCGTATCGAGGCTGAACTTGGTGGAAGCCGCCGGAGCGGCGGCAGGCGCCGGAGTCTGCTGCGCCATGGCGGCGGGGCTCAGCATTGCAGCGGCGATCGCGCCTGCGACAAGAAACTTCATCGGAAAAGGCCCTCCCTGGACGGGCGCAAGGCGCGCCCGGGCCGGAGGCTAGGGACGAAATGCGGCAGCTTTGCGAATCGTCAGTGCGTCGCGCCGTCAAAGGTCAGCAGCCAGAAATCGGGCACCGCGCCGATCCGAAGCGGCACCCCGCTGGTGCCGATCCCGGCCGTGACCAGCACATCGCGGCCGGGATCGCGAATCAGCCCGCAGACGTAGCGCAGGCCGTAGTTGGAGGAGGCGGTGATCGGGCCGATCAGCGGCGGCACGATCTGACCGCAATGGGTATGGCCGGCGAGGACCAGCGGATAGCGCGCGGGGAGTGACGGCGCGATATCGGGCGTGTGGCTCAGCACCACCGTGGGGCCGGGCAGCGCGCGCGCCGCATGATCGAGCCGGTTCTCCCGATATTTGCCGTGGTAGAGATCGTCGGCACCCGCGATCGTCAGCGCGCCGCGGCGCACCGCGTCGTTGCGGAGCACGGTGATGTGCTGCTGCTTCAGCCAGGGCGGCAGATCGGTCTTGTCGTAACGGCCGTAATCATGGTTGCCGAGTACCGCGACCACGCCGTAGCGCGCGCGCAGCGCGGCGAGGGGTGCGGTCGCCTCCGCCGCCCTGTAGACCCGAGTGGTGATCCGCCGGTCCTGTTCCACGTCGCCGGCGATCAGCACAAGGTCCGGCCGCAGCGCGTTGACCTGTGCGACGATGCGCGCGAGCCGAGACGGCGGGGTCTCCGGGCCGGCGACGTGCAGGTCGCTGATCAGCACCACCCGCATCGGCGCCGCACCGGCGGGCCAGTCGCGCATGTGCACCGTCAGCCGGCGCACGACGGGATCGCGCATGGCCGTCCAGAGGCCCAGCCCAAGAATGCCGCCGAGCAGCAGGATCAGCGCGAGCAGGCATAGTAGGAAACGCTTCATGCGCCGGCCCTAGAACATGGCGCGCGCTTTTCGTACCCCGGTCGGCGGCGATCCGGCGGCGGATGTCGGCGGCCGGTCGTGGCACGCTGCCGGCATGCGGATGATCGGACTGATCGGCGGGATGAGCTGGGAAAGCTCGGCGGAATATTACCGCATCCTCAACCAGGGCGTGCGCGACCGGTTGGGGCCGACCGCCTCGGCGCGCTGCCTGCTCTGGTCGTTCGATTTCGCCGAGATCGAGGCGCTGCAGCACCGCGGCGACTGGGACGCGCTGGGCGACCGGCTCGTCGATGCGGCGCAGCGGCTGGAGGGCGGCGGTGCAGAGGGACTGCTGATCTGCACCAACACGATGCACCGGCTGGCGGCGCAGGTGGAGGCGGCGGTCAACATCCCGCTGCTGCACATCGCCGATCCCACTGCTGAACGCATCAAGGCGGAGGGCTTCACCACGGTCGGGCTGCTCGGCACCGCCTTCACCATGGAACAGCCCTTCTACAAGGATCGTCTGGCCGAACGGCATGGCCTGCAGGTGCTCGTTCCGGAAGCGGCGGATCGCGGGACCGTGCACCGGGTGATCTACGAGGAGCTGGTCGCCGGCAGGGTGATCGCCGAATCGCGGGCGGCGTATCGCGCGATCATCGAACGGCTGGTGGCCGCGGGGGCGGAGGCGGTGATCCTCGGTTGCACGGAGATCATGCTGCTGATCGGGCCCGGGGACAGCCCCGTGCCGATCTTCGACACGACCGCGCTCCACGCCGCCGCCGCGGTCGACTGGGTACTGGCGGCGCCGAATGGACGTGGGGACGCCGCGCAGGCCTAGCAGCATCCGCCGCGCGCACCCATCTACTCGACCATGCGCGCATTTGCCGACCTGCTCGACCGGCTGATCTACACCCGGTCGCGCAATGCCAAGCTCCGCCTGATCGGCGACTATCTGCGCGCGACCCCCTATCCCGATCGCGGCTGGGCGATGGCGGCGCTGACCGGGGCGCTCGATCTGCCGGCGGTGAAGCCGGCGCTGCTGCGCGCGATGATCGAATCGCGGGTCGATCCCGTGCTGTACGGGATGAGTCGTGATTTCGTCGGCGATTCGGCCGAGACGATCGCCTTGCTCTGGCCCGAGCCGCGGACGCCGCCGCCGGAAAGCGGCCCGCTGACCCTGGCACAGGTGGTCGACACGCTCGCCGCCTTGTCGCGCTCCGATGCGCCGGGGGTGCTGGCGGCAATGCTTGACCGGCTCGAGGCGGACGAACGCTATGCGCTGCTCAAGCTGGCGACCGGCGCCCTGCGCGTCGGTATCTCCGCGCGGCTGGCCAAGACCGCGCTCGCCCAGGCCTTCGGGCTCGACGTCGATGCGGTGGAGGAGGTGTGGCACGGGCTGCACCCGCCCTATGACCGGCTGTTCGACTGGGCCGAAGGCCGCGCAGAGCAGCCGCGCGTGCAGGACGTGCCGGTGTTCCGGCCGTTCATGCTCGCGCATCCGCTGGAGGTGACGCAGGTCAGCCTGGCCGACTATGCGGCGGAGTGGAAATGGGACGGCATCCGCGTCCAGATGGTCCATGCCGGCGGCGAGACCCGGCTCTACAGCCGCGCGGGCGATGACATCACCCGCAGCTTTCCCGACGTGGCCGCGGCGTTCGCCACGCCCGGCGTGCTCGACGGCGAGCTGCTGGTGCGCGGCGAGGTGCAGGGCGGCGAGGCGGGCAGCTTCAATGCGCTCCAGCAGCGGCTGGGGCGAAAGGTCGTGTCGGCCAAGACGCTGGCCGAGTTTCCGGCCTTCGTGCGCCTGTACGACATTCTGTTAGACGGGACCGAGGACGTGCGCGAGCTGCCCTGGCATGCGCGGCGCGCGCGGCTGGAGGCGTTCGTCCCCGGCCTGGACCCCGAGCGCTTCGACATCTCCGCGGTGATCGACGCCGAAGACTTCGCGGCGCTCGAGGAAATCCGTGCCGGCGCGCGCGATGCGGCGATCGAAGGCGTGATGCTCAAGCGGCGCGATTCGCCCTATGTCGCCGGACGCCGGGTGGGGCTGTGGTACAAGTGGAAGCGCGATCCGCTCACCGCCGATTGCGTGCTGATGTATGCCCAGCGCGGATCGGGCAAGCGCAGCAGCTTCTATTCGGACTTCACTTTCGGGGCCTGGACCGAGAGCGGCGAGCTGCTCCCGGTCGGCAAGGCCTATTTCGGCTTCACCGATGAGGAGCTGAAATGGCTCGACCGCCATGTCCGCACCCACACGGTCAACCGCTTCGGCCCGGTGCGCGAGACCGACAAGACGTTGGTGCTGGAAGTGGCGTTCGATTCGATCCACGAATCGAAGCGGCACAAATCGGGGCTGGCGATGCGCTTCCCGCGGATCGCCCGCATCCGCACCGACAAGCCCGCCGCCGAGGCGGACACCATTGACGGGCTGCGTCGGCTGGTGACCTGAGACAAATTTCTTGGGGCTGCGGGGGAAGGCTGGCGTACCGCCATCGCTGCCATCGCGCTGCATGCCCCGTCCGCCCCGGTGGCGCAGGCGCCCGCCCCGGTAGCCGCCGCGGACGCCGCACCTGCCAGCCTCGATGCCGCCAAGACCTGGGTGGCGCTGGTCGACCAAGGCAAATGGCACGAGAGCTGGGAGGCCGCTGCCGCCCTGTTCCGTTCCCAGGTCTCGGACGCGCGCTGGGCCGAGATGGTGACGCCGGTGCGCCAGCCGCTCGGTCCGGTGGTCTCGCGCCGGTTCGAATCGGTGCTTCGGAGCAAGACGCTGCCGGGCGCCCCCGACGGCGACTATGAAATTTTGAAATTCCAGACCGCGTTCGCCCAGCGCCGCGACTCGGTCGAGACCGTCATGCTCGTGCGCGAGGCGAGCGGCTGGCGCGTGTTCGGTTATTTCATCCGTTGACCGCGCGGGGGGGGGGGGGCCGGCGCTGCGCACGCCGCGTTGCCGGACCCGCCGCGAGATTGGACAACCCCATGTTCGCAGCGATAAGACCGATCCCGGAAACAGCATAGGCGTTCCGCGGCCATGCTCTGGCGATGCCCGTCGAGGGAGAGATGCGATGCGGACCAGATCGGGCTTTGAATCCGAGGCACTGTCGGAGCGGTTTACCGGGCGGGATGCGCTATTGCAGCGCGTCGCCGGCGCAGTTCCGGAGGCGTGGGCCCGGCAAATCGCGGAGCATATCGAGCGCCAGGACGACGTGTTCGTCACGCTGATCAACAAATGCCCCTTCGGCATCTATCTGGTCGACGATGCGCTGACGATCGTAGCGATGAACGAGCGGAGCCAGCAAGGGGCGTTTCAGAATGTTCGCCCTGTCATCGGGCGCCCGTTCGAAGAGGCGATGCGGATCCTCTGGCCGGAGCCGGTGGCGGAGGAGATTCTCGGCCATTTCCGCCGTACGCTGGAGACCGGCGTGCCCTATCGCTCGAGCGCCTTCGTAAGGCCGCGCAACGATGTCGCACAGGTCGAGGGGTATGAATGGGAACTCCATCGCACCCTGCTGCCCGAGGGGCGCCAGGGCGTGATCTGCTATTATTTCGACTCGACCGAACTGCGCGAGGCGCAGCAGGCGCTGGCGGAAGCGGCGCGCCGCCAGCGCCTGCTGATCGACGAACTCAATCACCGCGTGAAGAACATGCTGTCCGTCGTCCAGTCGCTGGCGCGGCAGACCATCGGGCGCAACCCTGATCCCGCCGCCGCGCAGCTGGCGTTCGAGGGGCGGCTCGGCGCGCTGGCCCGCGCCCATGACACGCTGACGCGGGTGCATTGGGAAAAGGCCGAACTGGCCGATGTGATCGAAGGCGCGCTCGATTCGTGCGGTGTGCTTGATCGCGTGCGGGTCGATGGGCCGACGATCTGGCTCGAGTCGCGCCTCGCGGTATCGGTGGCGATGGCGCTGCACGAACTGTGCACCAATGCGATCAAATATGGCGCGCTGTCCCGCGAGGCGGGGCGGGTCGACTGCACCTGGCATGTCGCGCAGGCACCCTCGCCTTGCCTTGTCCTCCAGTGGCGCGAGCGGGGCGGTCCGGCGGTGACCCCGCCCACCCGGCGCGGCTTCGGCAGCCGCATGCTGGAACGTGCGCTGGCCGGCGACCTCAAGGCGCAAGTGGAGCTGGATTTCGCACCGGAAGGGCTGGTCTGCACGATCGCCGCCACCGCGCCGGCCTTGTTTGAAGGGCCTGCACAGCCCGCCGGGGAGCAATCCTAGACGCGAGCCAAGCTCGACTCCGCGGGTGTCCCCGCGGCATCCGGAAGAAATGGCGTGACGACGCTGAGGGTGCGCGCAACATACGCATCCTTCTCCCCGACCGGCGCGACATAGTGGAGCGCCTCCCGCGCCGCTGCCCGCGATTCGCCGCGCGCGAGCATCCAGGCGGCGAGATATTGCGAGGCCATGCACCCACCCGCCGTCGCGACATTGCCGTGCGCGACGAACGGCGCGTCGATCACCGCCACGCCCGCCTCGATCACCCAGGGCTTGGTGGTGAGATCGGTGCAGGCGGGCAGGGTGCCGATCACGCCCAGCTTCGCCAGCAGCAAGGTGCCCGAACATTGCGCGCCGATCAGCTGGCGTGCGGGATCGAGCGGGATCCGCGCGAGCAGATCGGCGTCGGCGGCGATGTCCCGCGTCTTGCTGCCGCTGCCGATGATCACCGCATCGGCCTCGGCGGTGAAGGACAGCGGGCGCTGGCGGCGAATCGTCACGCCGTTGAGCGAGGTCACTTCCGCCGTCGGCGCGGTGATGTGCGCCGCCCAGCCCCGGCTGCGCATCCGGTTGAGGATGGCCGCCGCGACGAAGCTGTCCAGTTCGTTGAACCCGTCGAAGGTCAGTACCGCAATCTGCACGCGCGTCTCCCAGCGCCGTTCAGCAAACAAAAAGGCCGGACGTTGCCGCCCGGCCTCTTCGATCCGTCAGTACCCGGCTGGGTTACTGCTGCGGCGACAGGTTCACCGCCGCGTACTTGCCGCGACGATCGACCTCCAGCTCGAACTCGAGCCGGTCGCCTTCGTTGAGCGTCGGCATGCCGGCGCGTTCGACGGCCGAGATGTGCACGAACGCATCGGGCTGCCCGTCATCGCGCTGGATGAAGCCGAAGCCCTTCATCGCGTTGAAGAACTTGACCGTGCCGGTCGCCTTCTCGCCGGTCAGCTGACGCTGCGGGCCGCCACGCGGCGCACCGCGGTCGCCGCCGAAGCCGCCTGCACCCTGCTCGCGCGGGGCGCGCTCGACGACTTCCATCGGCTCGCCGTCGATCTTCAGCGTGGTCGCGGAGATGCGCCCACCGCGATCGACGAGCGTGAAGCCGAGCGGCTGGCCTTCCGCCAGCGCGGTCAGGCCTGCCTGCTCGACGGCCGAGATGTGCACGAACACGTCTTCGCCGCCATCATCGCGAACGATGAAGCCGAAGCCCTTCTGCGCGTTGAAGAACTTCACCACGCCGGTGCCTTCGCCGATCACCTGCGGGGGCATGCCGCCACCGCCGCCGCCACGGAAACCACCGCCGCCGCCGCCGCCGAAGCCGCCACCGCCGCTGCGGAAACCACCGCCGCCGCCGCCACCGAAGCCGCCACCGCCGCCGCCGAAGCCGCCGCGACCACCGCCACCAAAGCCGCCGCGATCTTCGAAGCCGCCGCCGAAGCCGCCGCCGCCGAAGTTATCGTCGCCGAAACCATCGCGCTTGTCCCTGCCGCGCCCACCGCGCTCGCCGCGACGTCCTCTATCGAAACTCATGCCCTGTTCGTCTTCCCGGTTCGCCCTCAAACTACCAATCAAAACCGAGCGCCGGACGAAAAACGCAGGTCTTACGGCACTAACGTAGTGCCACAGTGCAGGTCATACCCCAAAAAAATCGGGTGCGCGAACGAAAATCGCGCGCATGGCTGCTTTGCGGCAGGAAAGTGTCCGCTGTGCCACGCAATGGGCGCTTCCCGGGCGTGAAGCGTGCCTTTTTCAAGGCCAGTTGGATCCAGTCGTCGCGTTGGAAGCGCCCCTGTATCGCCGCGAATCGCAAAATGCAAAGCCGTGCAGGGACGGCAAAGCATTGAGGTGCGACGCCATCCCCGCTACGCGGACGCGATGACCGTCCATTTCCACGAAGAAGATCTGCCGGAAGGCGTGTTCGCGCCCGGCGCCGCCATCGCCGTCGACACCGAGACGATGGGCCTGATCACCCCGCGCGACCGGCTGTGCCTTGTGCAGCTGTCGGACGGCTCGGGTGACGAGCATCTGGTGCGCTTCGGCCCGCAGTCCAACTATGCCGCGCCGAACCTGCGCGCGGTGCTTGCGGATCCTGAGCGGCTGAAGCTCTACCACTTCGCCCGGTTCGACCTGGCGGCGATTCGCTTCTACCTCGGCGTCACCGCGGGACCGGTCTATTGCACCAAGATCGCCTCGCGGCTGGTGCGCACCTACACCGATCGCCACGGGCTCAAGGATCTGGCGCGCGAACTGGTCGGCGCCGACATCTCGAAGCAGCAGCAGTCGTCCGACTGGGGCGGCCCGGACCTGTCCGACGCGCAGCGCGATTATGCTGCCTCCGACGTGCGCTTCCTGCACGCGATGAAGGTCGAGCTCGACAAGCGACTCGAGCGCGAAGGGCGCACCGAAATGGCGCAGGCCTGTTTCGACTTCCTGCCCTGGCGTGCCGAGCTCGACATTGCCGGCTGGCCCGAGGTGGATATCTTCGCCCATGCGTGATTGCAGGGATCGAGTGGTTGCCTCGGCCGTTTCGGCTCCCCACAAGGGAGCCTATGTCTGAGATCGCCGCCCGATTGACCACGCAGAACCGCGCCTGGGCCCATCCCGGGAGCAGTCACGATCGTGCGGTACGCATCGCGCTGGTGCTGCTGCCGATCCTGATCGGGGCGCTTGCTGCCTTCCTGATCAGCGCGCCGCTGTTCATGGGCGGGGACGTCAGCTTCGTGCTCGACAAGAACAAGGTGGCGATGTCGCCCGAGCGCCTGAAGATCGTCGCCGCCGACTATCGCGGCGAGGATTCCAAGGGTCGCCAGTTCGAGCTGCATGCGGGTTCCGCCGTGCAGAAGAGCTCGGCCGAGCCGGTGGTGCAGCTCAACCAGCTCAACGCGCGGCTGAGCCTCACCGACGGCCCCGCCACGCTGGTTGCGAATCACGGCCGCTACAACCTCAATACCGATCAGATGATGATCGACGGGCCGATCCGCTTCCAGACGAGCGACGGCTATCTGCTCAACACCCATGATGCGACGATCGACCTGAAGACGCGCCAGCTGCAAAGCGGCGGTGCCGTGACCGGCGATACGCCCACCGGCACCTTCCGCGCCGATCGCCTGCGCGCCGATCTCGACAAGCGTCTGATCTCGCTCGAAGGCAATGCGCACTTGCGGATGACGCCGAAGCCGGCAAGGAGGCCCTGATGACCCGCGCTCTCGCTCCGCTCGCCCTCGGGCTGCCGCTGTTGCTCGCCGCCGTGCCCGCCTTCGCGCAGGCCCGCCACGATTCGAACGCGCCGATCGATTTCGATGCGCGCAACATCCAGCTCGACGACAAGGCCAATCGCGCGATCCTGAGCGGCGGCGTCGTCATCAAGCAGTCTGACATGACGCTGCGCGCGGCGCGCGTGACGGTTGCGTACAGCGGCAGCGCGCTCAACGGCTCGCCCCAGGCCTCGCGCCTCGACGCGACCGGCGGCGTGACGGTGACGCGGCCCAACCAGACCGCGCGCTCCAGCTATGCGGTGTACGATGTCGATCGGCGCATCATCACGATGATCGGCAACGTCACGCTGCAGCAGGCGGGGTCGAACGTCGCCAACGCGGCCGGTCCGCGGCTGACGATCAATCTCGACACCAGTCGCGCGACGTTCGGCGGCGCGCCGGCTGGACCGACGACGCAGAATTCGGGCGGTCGCGTGACCGGCCGCTTCTCCGTCCCCAATCGCGACGCGCCGAAGCAGTAAGCCGAGGCAATGCCACGGTACGCCGTGCACTGTCTTTCCTTCGCGCGCGTTATCATGCAGGAACCTTGCCAAGCGGCCACGCGCTCGGCGGGGACAACGACCGCGTTACCTTTGCAGGAGCCGTCATGACCGACGTCGCCATCGCCGCCCCCGAAAGCTCCGCCCCGGATCCCGTGCCGCTGCCCGATCGTGGTCTCGCGGTCGTCTCCATTGCCAAGTCCTATGACAAGCGCACGGTGCTGACCGACGTTTCCGTCTCGGTGGGGCGCGGCGAGGTGGTCGGCCTGCTCGGTCCGAACGGCGCCGGCAAGACGACCTGCTTCTATTCGGTGATGGGGCTGGTGAAGCCCGACAGCGGTCGCATCATGCTCGACGGCGAGGACATCACCCGCCTGCCGATGTACCGCCGCGCGATCCTCGGCCTCGGCTATCTGCCGCAGGAGACGTCGATCTTCCGCGGTCTTAGCGTCGAGAAGAACATCTCTGCCGTCCTCGAACTCGCCGAGCCGGACCGCGACGTGCGCCAGTCCCGGCTTGAGGAGCTGCTCGACGAGTTCGGCCTCACCCGCCTGCGCACCTCGCCGGCCATGGCGCTGTCGGGCGGCGAGAGGCGCCGCGCGGAAATCGCCCGCGCGCTGGCCGCCAACCCTACGATCATCCTGCTCGACGAGCCGTTCGCGGGCATCGATCCCATCTCGATCAGCGACATTCGCGACCTGGTCAAGCAGCTCAAGCAGCGCGGCATCGGCGTGCTGATCACCGACCATAACGTGCGCGAGACGCTCGAAATCGTCGACCGCGGCTATATCATCTATGACGGCCGCGTGCTGTTCGCGGGCTCGCCCGACGATCTGGTGCGCGACGAGAATGTTCGCCGGCTCTATCTCGGCGAGAGCTTCTCGCTCTGATGCGATGAGTCTCGCGCCACGCCTCGATCTGCGCCAGTCGCAATCGCTGGTGATGACGCCGCAGCTCCAGCAGGCCATCAAGCTGCTGGCGCTGTCCAACCTCGAGATCGAGACCTTCATCGCCGAGGAAGTCGAGCGCAATCCGCTGCTCGACGCGCAGGGCGGCGACGACGGCGGCCCGTCCGAGCAGGCGGACAGCGGCGAAGATTTCGAGCCGCGCGACGGCCCCGCCGATGCCAGCGAACTGATCCTCGGCGGCGGTGAGGCGAGCGGGGAGGCGGCGCTCGACGTCGATCTCGCGGTCGAAGCCTTTCACCATGATTCGGCGAGCGACTCGATCGGTGGGCTGGACGGCGGGCTCGGCATCAATGGCGTGGGCGGCGGCGGATCGGAGGACGGGCCCGATCTCGACAGCCTCGGCACCAGCGACCTCAGCCTGGCGGACCATCTGCTGGCGCAGGCGGGCTCCAGCGTCTCGGGTCCGGACCTGTTCATCGCCCAGCATCTGATCGACCAAATCGACGAGTGCGGCTATCTCACCGCGTCGCTGCGTGAAATCGCCGAGCGGCTGGGCGTGCCGCTCGCGCGGGTAGAGGCGGTGCTGGGCGTGATCCAGACCTTTGATCCGACCGGCGTCGGCGCGCGCGACTTGGCCGAATGCCTCGCGCTGCAGGCGAAGGAAGCGGATCGCTACGATCCGTGCATGGCGCGGCTGATCGACAATCTCGAGCTGGTCGCGCGCGGCGACCTCGCGCGGCTGCGGCGGATCTGCAATGTCGACGACGAGGATCTCGCCGACATGATCCGAGAGCTGCGCAATTACGATCCCAAGCCCGGCTGCCGCTATGGCGGCGATCCCGTGCCGGCGGTGACCCCCGACATCTTCGTTGCGCGGCGCGGCAATGGCTGGGCGGTGGAGATCAATGCGGCGACGCTGCCGCGGCTGCTGGTCAACCGGGCTTATTATGCCGAGGTTTCGGGGGGCAAGCAGGACAAGGCGAGCAAGGCCTGGCTGACCGACATGCTCGCCAGCGCCAACTGGCTGGTCAAGGCGCTCGACCAGCGCCAGCGCACGATCATCAAGGTCGCCAGCGAGATCGTGAAGCAGCAGGAAGGCTTCTTTCTCAAAGGCGTCGCACATCTCCGCCCGCTGACCCTGCGCCAGGTGGCCGACGCGATCGAGATGCACGAATCAACCGTCAGCCGGGTCACCAGCAACAAATATCTCAGCTGCGCGCGCGGCCTCTTCGAACTGAAATACTTCTTCACTAGCGCGATCCAGTCGGCGGATGGCGGCGAGGCGGTGTCGGCCGAGGCGGTGAAGAGCGCAATCAAAACGCTGATCGCGGCCGAGGACCCGAAGAAAATTCTTTCGGACGACACGCTCGTGGAAATGCTCAATGCGAAGGGCTTCGATATCGCCCGGCGCACGGTCGCGAAATATCGCGAGGCGATGGGCATTGGCAGCTCGGTGCAACGCCGGCGCCAGAAGGCACTCGAAGGAGCGGGTTGATGCAGCGTGTATGGGGTTTCGTAGCGGCGCTTGCCGCGATGCTGGCGTGCGCGCCGGCGCTTGCGCAGGGGGCGCCCGGACTGACCGTGATGAGCCTCAACATCCGCATGCCCAGCGACGGCGACGGCGCGAATCTGTGGGAGAAGCGCCGCGACCTCACCTTCGCGACGATCCGCGCAGCGGACCCCGACCTGATCGGCACGCAGGAGCTGTTCCAGCGCCAGGGCGACGATGTCGTTAAAGCGCTGCCGCAATATAGCTGGTTCGGCACCGATCGGTACGGCGGCCATGCCAACGAGCATATGGGCATCTTCTACCGGCGCGACCGCCTCAAGATCGTCGAGCAGGGACAGTTCTGGCTGTCCGAGACACCCGACAAGCCTGGCAGCATGAGCTGGGGCACCGATCTGCCGCGCATGGTCAACTGGGCGACGTTCGAGACGAAGGACGGCCGCAAGTTCCGCTTCTACGACACCCATTTCCCGCATCGCGACCAGGACGAAGGCGCGCGCGAGCAGGCGGCCAAGCTGCTGGCGACGCGGATCGCCGCGGGGCCGAAGGACCTGCCGGTGCTCCTGACCGGCGATTTCAACACGGTGGACAGCTCCGGCGCGCACCGGGCGCTGACCGCGACGCTCGCGGATGCGTGGCTCGCGCGGTCGGACCATCAGGGGCCCGCCTTCACCTTCCACGGCTTCACGGGCAAGGGCGAGAACCGGATCGACTGGATCCTCACGCGCGGCTTCACGGTCGAGCGGATCGCGACGATCGATACGCACCGGGGCGAGGTTTACCCTAGCGACCATTATCCGGTCGTCGCCCGAGTTCGCTTCGAACGCTGAGCGGGCTCAGCCGCCGGGGCGCAGGCCGCCTTCCATCAGCATCATCGTGATGCTGCCCATGTCGGTGTACTGAAGGACGCCGGCCAGCGTGCCGACGACATTGGGGTCCTGCGCCAGGTCCATCAGCGCGACGCGGCCGAGCGCGGTGAAGCTGTTCTGGAGGGCGCCGGGATCGCGCTTCATCCGGTCCATTGCCTGGGCGCGGCAGTCGCGGGTGACGAGCCTGGTGATCAGCTGACCCGCCTGCTGGCTGGCCTGGACTCGGCGACCCTCGTCGACCTTCACCATGTCGCGCACCGCGGCGCCCTGCGCGACGGCGGCGAACACCCAGCGGACCAGCACGTCGCGATCGGCTCGGCTGGTGCGGGCGCGAAGGCACTCGCCGAACGGGTCGCGCGCCTGGGCCTGCGCAGCGGCGGGGGCGAGGAACGAAGCAAAGGCCGCGGCGGCGGCAAGGAGCGGGCGAATCGTCATGGGGATGCTTTAGAAAGGCTCCGCGGCAAGATCGCGGCAGAAGGTGCGCCGGATGTTGCCAACCTGTTGTCATCCCGGCGGAAGCCGGGATCCATTGGGGCCCACGTATCGGCTTCTGCCGCGAGCGACAGGCGAATGGATCCCGGCTTTCGCCGGGATGACGGCTGGGAGGACGCGCGCGTCGCTTCCCACACCTCAGGTTAGAGCGCGATCAGCACCTCGTTGCGGCGCAAGGGGCCGGGGATGAATGGCGAGTTGTAGAAGGCATATTCCACTGCGCCGCCGTTGATGCCCTTCGCTGCGAGCCAGCTGCGCAGCTCGGCCTCGCGCTTCGCCAGCACCGCATCGTCGGGCGAACCCGCAAAGCGCAGCACCGCGACGCGCCGTGCCGGACGGGTCGTCAGGTCGACATTGTCCGAGGGCTTGGGCAGCGTCGCCAGGGTGAACTTGGACGGCATCACGAACTGCGTCCGCCAGCTGGCGTCCTGCTTGGTGCTGAGCACCGGCGCGGTCATCGAAATCTTCTCACCGCCGCTGCCGCCATTGTCGCCGCGCCGCTTGGCGAAGATATAGTCGGCGAGGCGCGAGAAGCCCGCATTGAGCGCTGCCTCGCGGGTGCCGATTGCGCGGGTTTCCGCCACCACCAGCTCGGGATAGTCGCGGATCTCGAAGGCGCCGTCCTTTTCCACCAGCGTGAAGGGCGGCTGCTCGCTGGCCTTCTCGAACGCATAATAGGCCGCCGCACCCGCGATCACCGTGCCGCCCAGCAGGCCGCCAACCCAGGCCCAAGTCTTGCCCTTCGCCATCACCAAAACTCCCTCAATCGTCTTCGTCCTCGAACCCGGCGAGATCGAGCGCACGGGCGCGTATCTGCCGGAGCCTGCACCAATGTACCAGCGCATCCTCGCGGCCATGTGTCACCCACACTTCGCGCGGGGCCAGTTCCTCGATCGTACGGGTCAGCTCGTCCCAATCGGCGTGGTCGGAAAGGATCAGCGGCAGCTCGACATTGCGTTGCCGGGCGCGCTGGCGCACCCGCATCCAGCCGCTCGCCATCGCGGTGATCGGATCGGGCAGCCGCCGCGACCAGCGGTCGTTGAGCGCGCCCGGCGGGCAGAGGATGATCCGCCCCTCCAGCTCCTTTTTCGCGACGCCGGTGGCGGGGCGCAGCTCGCCCAGTGCGACGCCCTGCTCGACATAGAGGTCGCACAGCGCCTGGAGCGCGCCGTGGAGGTAGATCGGATCGTCAAACCCCATCGCGCGCAGCTCGGCGATCACGCGTTGCGCCTTGCCCAGCGCATAGGCGCCGACCAGCACGCAGCGCTCGGGCTCGGCGCGCAGGGCGGCCAGCAGCTTGTCGATCTCGTCGGTGGTTTCGGGGTGGCGGAACACGGGGAGGCCGAAGGTCGCCTCGGTGACGAACACGTCGCACTTCACCGGCTGGAACGGCGTGCAGGTAGGGTCCGGGCGGCGCTTGTAATCGCCCGAGACGACGATCCGCTCGCCGGCATGATCCAGCACCACCTGCGCCGATCCCAGCACATGGCCGGCGGGCACGAAGCCCACCTCGATCGGCCCGAGCTGAATGCTCTGGCCATAGTCCACCGGCCGCCCGTTCTGCGGGCCATAGCGCGCCGCCATGATCGCCAGCGTGCCCGGCGTCGCCCACACCTCGCCATGCCCGCCGCGGGCGTGATCGGCATGGCCGTGCGTGATGATCGCCCGGGCGACGGGCTTGGAAGGATCGATCCACGCATCCGCTGCCGGAAGGTAGATCCCGCAAGGATCGGGGGTGAGCCAGCTACCGAGCGTCATGGCGGCGATATGGGGTTGCGGGCACGGATCGAAAGGGGCGCAGGCTTCGTTGGTCCGGGCAAAACGGAGAGATGCCATGGACTTGTCGAGCATGCAGGGGCTGATGGTGATCGTCGGCCCGATCGTCCTCGCCGCGGCGCTGATCTGGGCGATCGCGCGCAACCGCACGTCGAAGCGGCAGCTGGACGAAACCGAGGATGCAACGCGGCGCAATTACGACGCGCACGACGAAGCCGACCGGAAGCGCTGAACCGCCCATTTTGCTTTCGTTCCGTGCCCTGAATCCCTATATCCTCGGCATGGCAGACACTCCGAAGACGAACGATCCCAACGCGAACGAATACGGCGCAGATTCCATCAAGGTTCTCAAGGGCCTGGATGCGGTCCGCAAGCGCCCCGGCATGTATATCGGCGACACCGACGATGGTTCGGGCCTCCACCACATGGTGTTCGAGGTTTCCGACAACGCGATCGACGAGGCGCTTGCCGGGCATTGCGACCTGATCCAGATCACGCTCAACGCCGATGGATCGGTGTCGGTCGAGGATAACGGCCGCGGCATCCCGACTGGTATCCACTCCGAAGAGGGCGTGTCCGCCGCCGAAGTGATCATGACCCAGCTCCACGCGGGCGGCAAGTTCGAGAACACCTCGGACAGCAACGCCTACAAGGTCTCGGGCGGTCTGCACGGCGTGGGCGTGTCGGTCGTCAACGCGCTCAGCGAGTGGCTCGATCTCAACATCTGGCGCGACGGCGAAGAGCATTACATGCGCTTCCGCCACGGCGACGCCGAGGCGCCGCTCAAGGTGATCGGCCCGGCCAACGGCAAGAAGGGCACGCGCGTGACCTTCCTCGCCAGCCCGGAAACCTTCAAGATCACCGAGTACGACTTCGAGAAGCTCGAACACCGCTATCGCGAACTCGCCTTTCTCAATTCGGGCGTGCGCCTGTTCCTGCGCGACGCGCGGCACGAGGAAGTGAAGGAAGTCGAGCTGTTCTACGAAGGCGGCATCGCCGCGTTCGTGAAGTATCTCGATCGCAACAAGGTCGCGCTGATGCCCGATCCGGTGGCGATCAGCGGCACCCGCGACGACGTGACGATCGACGTCGCGCTGGAGTGGAACGACAGCTATTACGAAAACGTCCTCTGCTTCACCAACAACATCCCGCAGCGCGACGGCGGCACCCACCTCGCGGCGTTCCGCGCGGCGCTGACCCGCACGCTCAACGGCTATGCCGACAAGTCGGGGATGCTGAAGAAGGAGAAGGTCTCCCTCACCGGCGACGACATGCGCGAGGGCCTCACCGCGATTGTCTCGGTAAAGCTGCCGGACCCCAAGTTCAGCAGCCAAACCAAGGACAAGCTGGTCTCCTCCGAAGTCCGCCAGCCGCTCGAAAGCCTGATGGCCGACAAGCTGGCCGAGTGGCTGGAGGAAAATCCCGCGGTCGCGAAGCAGATCATCCAGAAGGTGATCGACGCCGCCGCCGCGCGCGAGGCCGCCAAGCGCGCCCGCGAGCTGACCCGGCGCAAGGGCGTGATGGATATTGCCAGCCTGCCCGGCAAGCTCGCCGACTGCCAGGAGCGTGATCCCGCCAAGTCCGAACTCTTCTTCGTCGAGGGTGACTCGGCAGGTGGCTCGGCCAAGCAGGGCCGCGACCGCCACTTCCAGGCGATCCTGCCGCTGCGCGGCAAGATCCTCAACGTCGAGCGCGCCCGTTTCGACCGGATGCTCGCCAGCCGCGAAATCGGCACGATCATCACCGCCCTCGGCACCGGAATCCGCGACGATTTCAACATCGAGAAGCTGCGCTACCACAAGATCGTCATCATGACCGACGCAGACGTCGACGGCGCGCATATCCGCACGCTGCTGCTGACCTTCTTCTATCGCCAGATGCCCGAGCTGATCGAGCGCGGGCATCTCTATATCGCCCAGCCGCCGCTTTATAAGGCGACCAAGGGACGGTCGGAGGTGTACCTCAAGGACGATACGGCACTCGACGAATATCTGGTCGAGGCGGGCGTCTCGACGATGGTGTTGGAGGGCGCGGGCGGTGCGCGGTCGGGCAACGACCTGAAGACGCTGGTCGACCATGCGCGGCGGATGCGAACCCTCATGCGCTACGTGCCGCGTCGCTATGACGCCTCGATCATCGAGGTGCTGGCGCTGGCGGGCGCGCTCGACCCAGTGTTGACCCGCGAGCAGCGCATGGCGACGGTGGTCGAAACGACGCGCCGTCTGGAATCGGGCGATCACGAGGCGCGCTGGTCGGCGCGTCTTACGGAAGATGGCGGCGTCCATTTCGAGCGGTTGTGGCGCGGTGTCACCGATCACCACATCGTCGAGGCCAGCTTCATCGCCTCGGCCGAGGCGCGCAAGCTGCACACGCTGGCCGCCGAACAGGCCGAGAGCTTTGCCCATGCCGCCAAGCTGGTGCCGCTGCGCAACGCCGCGACCGAACCGTCGGCGGACGTCGTTCCGACCGATGAGGACGGCAACGCCACCACGCTGGCGCGCGGCGAAACCCGCGTTGCACGGCCGAGCCAGCTGCTGGAGGCGATCCTGACCTCGGGCCGCAAGGGGCTGGCGATCCAGCG
>NZ_CAJYHX010000006.1 GCF_913774285.1 uncultured Sphingomonas sp.
AGCGCCGGCGCCAGCAAGGCATAGGCGTCGCTGATTTCCGCTACCTTGGTCTGGCCTGATCCGTGAAACGCGGCTGCGGCGAGGATCAGGATCGCTGCATTGACGAAAAGCGCAAGGCTGAGTGCCACCGTGCTGTCGATCGTAGCGAGCCGAATGGCTTCGCGTTTCCCGTGGTCGCTGCGGTCGAAGGCGCGCGTCTGTACGATCGATGAATGGAGGTAGAGATTGTGCGGCATCACCGTCGCGCCGAGGATGCCGATCGCGACGTACAGCATCGCGGGGTTGGTGATGATCTGCGGCGATGGCAGCAGCCCAGCGCCGATCGCCTTAATGCTTGGCTGCGCCCAGAGGAGTTCCACGGCAAAGCAGAGGGCGATGACGATCAGCAGCGCGACGATGACAGCTTCCAGCTGTCGAAAGCCGTGGCGCTGCAGCATGAGGATCAGAAACACATCGAGCGAGGTGACGAAGATCCCGCCCACGAGCGGAAGTCCGAACAGCAGCTTGAGCGCCACCGCCGTACCGATCACTTCCGCCAGATCGCAGGCGATGATGGCCAGTTCGCAGAGCAGCCAGAGGCCGATCCGGGGAGCCAACGGATAGCGGGCGCGACATGCCTGGGCGAGGTCCATTCCGGTGACGATGCCCAGTTTCGCCGAAAGGCTCTGGAGCAGCATCGCCATCAGGTTCGAAAGCAAGATGACCGACAGCAGCGAATAGCCGAATGCGGAACCGCCGGCGAGGCCCGTCGCCCAGTTTCCGGGGTCCATATAGCCGACCGCGACGAGATAGCCGGGGCCCGCAAAGGCACCCAGCTTGCGCCAGAACCCCGCGGCGGCGGGCACCGCGACGCTCCGGAACGCGCCCGGCAGGCTCGCCGCGTGGATCGCGGTCAAGCCCCCCGGCTCGCCCATTTCCCCCTCGAACGGTGGCATCAGCTGGCGGCGCTGAGCTTGATCGTGCCGTTGACGCCGGTGGGGAAGAAGCCGCCACGATCGACCGATGCCTTGTTGAGATACGCGATGTTGAGCACCTGGCCGGCGGAGCGGCTGAACGCCACGCCGTTGGAGTCGGTCGGCACGATGTTGGTGGCAGTGCCGATCGGACGAATACCCTGGTCTAGGTCGCTCGATCCGTCCAGGCTGTCGCGCGCGTTGGAAATGGCTTCGGTGGCATCGATGAGCGAGGGCGTCGTCAGCCCCTTGCGATAGAGCGTCGTGCGGATCAGCCCGGCGTGATAGGCCTCTGCGGCAAGGATGCCGGCTGCTGCCTCGAGATAGGTCTTGTTGGTGATCAGCGGCGAGGCGCCCTTGTAGGCGCTGACCCCGACATCTTCGAAGATAAAGGCCGCGAGCAGGAAATTCTCGTCGCTCGCATAGGGATCGAATGCCTGATTGGCACCGACCAGTCCGGCGGCGCGTGCCGCGGTCGAAAATGCGCCATTTACGTCGGCGGACAGGTCGAGATTGGGCTGAGCGACCGCGACGCTACCAAGGGCGCTGCGCAGAAAGGCGACGTGCGCCTGTTCGTCGCCGGCTATCTCCCGGGCATAGCGGGCCACGGCGTCGTCCTTGAAGGTGACCTGCCGTGCGCCGTTCGGTGCGCCGGCTTGACCTGTACCCGACAGCAGGCTGGCCGGCAGCGAAACGCCATTGGCCGCGAAAGAATAGAACTGCGCTTCTAGATATTCGAGATTCAGCGCGAAATTCAGCACGTCCTGATCGGAGAGCGCGCCGGACGGACTGGGGGTTGGGATCGGCGTAGGCGTAGGCGTGATCATGGATCCCGGCCCATCGTCATTGCTGCTGCACGCGGCGAGCATGGTAGCGCCCGCGACCGCGAAGCCGGCATTTTTCATGAAAGCCCGGCGCTCGGCGCGGCGAGCGTCGCACGCGTCCAGAACCTGGAGAACGATATCATGGTTCATGGCTGAAGCCTCCCTAGGACCGAGCGATCAGTTCGCTGCGCTGGTGACGATGGTGCCGTTGACGCCGTGGGGGAAGAATCCGCCGGCAGTGACGGCCGCCTTGTTCAGGTAGACGATGTTGAGGACCTGGCCCGTCGAGCGGCTATAGGCGAGGCCGTTGGCGTCGAGCGGCGCGATGTTGCTGGAGGTACCGATCGCGCGGATGCCCTGATCATCGTCACTCGCCCCGTCGAGACTGTCGCGCGCGTTTGAGATCGCCTCGGTCGCGTCCACTAGGCTCGGGGCCGCGATTCCCTTGGCATCGAGCGTCGTGCGGACGAGCGCGGCATGATACGCCTCGACCGCAAGGATGCCTGCCGCGGCCTCGAGAAACACCTTGTTGGTAATGAGCGGCGAGGCGCCCTTATAGGCGGTGACCCCGACATCTTCGAAAATGAACGCGCCGAGAAGGAAGTTCTCGTCGCTGGCATAGGGATCGAAAGATTCACCCGCGCCGATCAGTCCTGCGGCACGGGCTGCGTTGGAAAAGGCGCTGGTGGGAGACACCCCGATGTCGATCTGAGGTTGCCCCACGGCGGTAGCGCCGATGGCACTACGCAGAAACGCGACATGGGCGCGTTCGTCCGCGGCGATTTCCTGGGCATAGGCGGCGACCGCCGGATCCTTGAACGTCGCCTGGCGTGCGCCCACGGCGGCACCGATCTTGCCGGACCCGGTCAACAGGTCGGCGGAAAGGCCAACGCCGTTGGCCGCGTAGGCATAGAATTGCGCCTCGAGATATTCGAGGTTCAGTGCGAAATTGAGGACGTCGCCGTCCGTGAGGGTTGCCTGTGCGGCAGCACGCTGCACGCTTGTTGCCATGGCCAGCCCGCCACCGGCCACTGCAGTGAGCGCGAACGCCTTGAAGAATTCGCGGCGATCTTTTCGGCGTTGGGCTTGTTGCTGGAAAGCTTCGATAAGCTCGACTTCCTGGTTCACGGCGCATGCCTCCCTGATGGTAGCAAGGGTTCGAACCCGGGGCGTTTTCAAGCAGTTCCGGCTCGGCACGGGCTGGGTACGGTGTCGTACAAAATGTCCCCTGCCACGCGTTTTCATGCATCCGTGGCGCCGCACGTTCCGAAGCTTACAGGCAACGAGGAGAGGGTCGCGCCGATGCCGAAACCGAACGCCTGCTATGCGCCGGACATCCGCGGCAATCTGCTGCTGCGATCCCTCGCGCAAAGCGACGCGTGGTTGCTTATCCCGCACCTCTCCCGCCTTCCCTTCGGCCCACGGGAAAGCGTGGGCCGCACCTCCTGCGGGTCGGTCCAGATGATCTTCCCCGAGACGGCGGTCTTCTGTGTTCGTCAGACGCTTCTCAGCGATCGTCAGCCGGCCCTGGGCTTGGTCGGCCATGAGGGCGTGTTGGGTTGGTCGCTGCTGATGGGGGTGGAAGAAAGCTTCACGCTCGCAACCGTGGAGATGCAGGGCGGCACGGCTTTATCCATTGCGGCTGGGCCCCTGCTGGAGGCTTGCGCAAAGAGTGTGACGCTCCGCGCCAATCTGCTGCGGTACGCCGACAATTTTCTCGAGCAGATGGCCTCGATGCTCGGTTCGAACACGATCGATGCCTTGGAACGCCGCGTTGCCCGATGGATATTGATGCTCCACGACCGCAGTCAAGGCGATACGCTGTTGTTGACGCATGACGAGGTTGCACGCGCGCTTCACACACGGCGGGCGAGCGTGACCGAATGCTTCCATGTGCTTGAGGGCGAGAAGATACTCCGCTGCGAGCGAGCGCGCGTCACTATTTGTGATCGCGAGCGCCTAATGGTGCTGGCAGGATTTTCCTATGGCGCTGCCGAGGCGCGGTATGCTGCGGAAATTGCGCCTTGGCCGCGGGAACTGCAGCCTCCTCCTCTCTCGCAGGGTCAAGTCCGCTTCTCGCCGCCCGCCTGGCTGCCTTGATTGTACCGATGCGTCGGATTCCGTTCTAAACTTCCTCAGCGCGAAGACGTTGGCATCGACCGATTTTCACCCAAGAGCGGCTACTCGGCAGGCAAACTGGCCATGGCACGATTGTTCCACAGCACGGTGAATAGGCCCCTCGCCGGAGGCGAGGAGCCATCGGGTCAGATTTCGGTGTTTTCGGCAAGGGCAAGCGCGTCTTCCACGTCGATGCCGAGATAGCGCACCGTGTTCTCGATCTTGCTATGACCGAGAAGGATTTGGACTGCACGAAGGTTGCCGGTCGCCCTGTATATGATCGAAGCCTTCGTTCGGCGAAGCGAGTGCGTGCCATACTCGCTTCGCATCAGACCGACGCCGGTCACCCATTCATCGACAAGCCGTGCATACTGGCGGGTGCTGAGATGCCCACTATGATCAATCCTGCTCGGAAAGACATAATCGTCCACTGCGCCGCCCCGCCGTTCAAGCCACGCCAGCAGGCTAGTCCGAGCGTCTGGAAGCAATTCAAACTGAACCGGCCGACCGGTTTTCTGTTGCATCACGATCGCACGCGTTCGGATCTGCCCGCCGCTGACCAAGTCGCGGATCTTCATCTGTACCAGGTCGCAGCCCCGCAGTTTGCTGTCGATCGCCAGGTCGAACAGCGCCCGATCTCGCAAGCGGCGGCGCTGATTGAGGTAAAATCGGATCTCCCATATCTGTTTCGGTTTCAGCGCGCGCTTCGCACCAACGGTCCGTCCGGCATTCCAGACTGGGCGCTTTGTTGCGGTGAGTTCGGTTTCAGGCATCTCCATGATCATTCTCCGATGGCCAGAGTGGCCGTCCGAATAACGCTTTCGAGCCTCAGAAGCGGGAATCCCCCGAGGCACCTACCGACCAACTTAAGTCGTTCCCATCAGCGGGTGGAAACGACCGTGCCAGCCGCAAGCGGCCATCGGCAGCCCTAAACGCTCCACCGGCATTATCGCCCTGGAATCGTGATTCCGAACTGGCGGCACCCCTTCTAATTGCTGCTGCTCCCGTTGTGTGGTCGATAAAGCTCATGAGGGAGAACCCTGACTACAGAGTGCTGATGCATGAGGTCTGCGTCGGCCATGGCTGGTGTGGCGGGGGGCGCCAACAGCGTGCCAGCGCATGTAGACGATCTCGTCCCGCAAACGGCCTTGTAAGCGCTGAACAATTTGTGATCTGACTGCTTCAAGCGGAACGCATCGGTCTGCAGTCAGGTCTGCCAATAGTAGAATAATAACCATGCGATTCTATGGTTCTAGAAACGATATAATCGACGTTATTGCATCATTTTTGATGTAGAATGTTGCATTCGCGCCCAAGATTAAAAGTTGGATAATGGCTAATCCGGTAAATATAGTAGATAAAAATTCGCATTTATATGTCCGATTCTTCAGTATCGAACATTTTCGTGCAGTTCTGTGGCTGGGTGTTTAGGAAAATTTATCGAAGATTGTGGCTGTAGCGGCATTGACGGCGGAAGGGCGGTTACGTGGCAACCCTGCCGAGTGTCTCAGCGCGCCGCGCGCAGGGGCATGATTACGGAAACGCAAAGTCCGCCGTCAGACGGTTGCGTGCGTTCAACGCGAGCGTCGATCTGAGCGGCAAGGGCATCGAGTATGCGGCCGCCAGTGCCCGATGCCATTGTTGCGGACGTACCAACGCCATCATCTTGCACCCTCATAGCCAAGTGATCCGTGAAGGAGCCAAGGTTGACGACGATGGACCCACCCCTGGTGGGGAATGCATATTTCAGCGCGTTGATGATGAGCTCGCTTGCAATAAGCACCAGCACGCGGCGGGCGTGGCTGGAAAGCCATTGTTCCGACACGAGGCAACGGAGCCTGACAGGCTGCGGATGTTGACCGAAGAGCGTTACGAGCCCTTCCCCGATCGCGACGAGAAGCGCGGCACAAGGTGTTGGCACGCCGTCCGGCTTTTCTTCCGCGAGTGCCGCATAGGCAGCCGCCAGCTCGCGAGCGATTTGTGCATTCTTCGTGTTGTCGCAGGATTCGTCGATCGGCGATCGTATGCGCGTCAGTGCCGACGCCAGCTGCGACAGGTTTTTTGCGCGGTGCGCCGAGTCCTCGGCCCATATCGACGGGCGGGATTGCAAACCGGCAGCGTCGCCTGAAAATAATGGAGCGGTAGGGCTGAACAGATGGATGAGCGATCGTGAGTCGTTTCGCGTGTTATCTATCGCGGTTCGGGCGGCTTCAGTCTCTCGGTTCATCGGCGCTTACCCCCCTGGAGGAGGCCTTAAAGTACATCGAACGCGGATCGCGTTCATGATGAGGATTAAGATCGGGCAGGAGCCTGAACTATTATTCGCTTCGCTTCAGATCGTTCCTGCGTCCGGTGCCGCGAGGCGTGAAACGCTTGCGAAACCAGCGCGGCATCCGAAGGGAACCAGGCACGCCTTCTCGTCACGCCGTCGGCGCATCCCGCAAGGCCGGCATCTTCGCCCGAAGGATGAGCGCGGCGATGGAGGCCGTCACCTGCTCCGGAACGCCATAATGGAGAAAATAGCCCTGGCCTGAGACCAGGCGCAGCTCGGCCCCTGGAATGTCCCGAGCGAGACGCTCGGCATGCTTTCTGGGAAAGGTCACCCGATCGCCTTCGCCGGCCATGATGATCACCGGCAGTGCAAGTTCGGGGTAGCGGGGTGCGAGCGCCATCGCTGCTGGTATCATTAGCGCGCCTTCCGCCGCAGCTGCGCGGATCTGCGATGGGCGCAGCGCAAGTCCGACCGGGAAATCGGCCATCTTGTCGGAAACCGGCGCCGGGGCGAAGCTCGCCTTCAGCGCGATCGGTCCGGTGAGCAGCCCGGCGATTGGTGAGAGCGTCATTGCCATCAGATCCCCGACGACGGGAACTGCCGGCAAGGCTGCGGGCAGGACATCGGGCCGGATCGTGCCGTAATAATAGCCCGAGAGGAGCACCAGCCCCCCGACGATCTCCGGGTGGTTCAGCGCCAGCGCCAGCGCGACCATGGCGCCCCAGCTGTGCCCGACCACCACGGCGCGCTCCACGCCAAGCTGCACCAGCGCACGCGCGATGACGTCCGCCTGTGCGGCCGGCGTCCACAGGGTGAACCGTGGCCGGCTGCTATAGCCGAACCCCGGGCGATCGAACGCCAGCACGCGGTGATGTTCCGCAGCGAGCCCGAGAACGCCGCTGGCCTCGAAGTCCTGCAGCGTCATGCCGTTGCCGTGCAGCAGAACGACGGCCGGACCCTGACCGCGCTCGACATAATGGAGCCGCGTTCCGTCGATGTCGACGAACGCGCCGGCAGGCGGCGTCTTGGCTTCGGCGCGGCGCGCCTGGATCTGGTTGATCACGGCGCTCCCCACCAGTGCGGCGGCACCGGCTCCGAGCGATCGCGCGTGCCGGGCAACGAAGCTGCGACGTGCGGGCGTGGCGGCCGCGGCGCGCATCCGCGCGAGCTTCTTGTTGGGTTTCCGTGTCATGCGAAATGAACCATTGTGCAGTGCACAAAGTTGCACGCTTCTTCCGCCTTATACGGAGTCGCTTTCAGGGGGCGCAGCGGCTCGGGGAGATCGATCCTCTTCAGCCGCGTGTCGATTTAAGGGAGATGGCCGGATGAAGCTCGCGCGCAGTCGCCGGAACTTCCGGGCTATTCCGATCGCATGCCGCTGCCGACCCTGCTTCCGCAAAGGAAACCAGGCGTCCCGACTGGGCATCCCACAGAACGAGCCGCAAAGACTTCACGCTTTCAGCGAAGCCTAGACGGTTGAGATCCGCGAGTTCCGGTCGAGCGGCAAGGGCTGCCGGGAGACGGTAGAAGGGTATCCTGCTGCACAGGTGATGGAGGTGATGCAGCCCAATATTGGCCGTGAACCACCGCAGGATAGGCGGCAAAGCGTAATGGGAGCTGCCGAACAGCGCAGCTTCCTGGAAGCTCCACGCCCTGCCGGATTGCCAGTAGGTGTGCTCGAACTGGTGCTGGACGTAGAACAGCCACACGCCCACCGACGCCGCGATCAGGGTGATCGGCAGCTGGATGGAGAGGAACGTCCAGAAGCCCACGACATGGATAAGGCCGGCACACGCGGCCAGCAGCGCCGCGTTCGTACCCAGTGTGCTGATCCACGGGCGCCACCCGGCGTTCATCAATCCGATAGGCAGGCGGTGTTGCAGAAGAAAGACGAAGGCCGGCCCGAGCACGAACAGGGTGAACGGGCTGCGATACAGGCGATATCGCAGCCGTGCCCACGTTCCCAGGCTCGCGAACTCCTCGACCGTCAGGGTCGTCACGTCGCCGAAACCGCGCCGATCGAGATTGCCGGTGCCGGCATGATGCAGGGCGTGGGTGCGCCGCCAATATTCATAGGGCGTGAGGGTCAGCACGCCGATGCATCGGCCTACCCAGTCGTTGGCGCGCCGCCCGGTGGAAAAGGCACCGTGGCCGCAGTCATGCTGGATGAGAAAAAGGCGCAGCAGAAAGCCGGCGGCGGGAACCCACAGGAGCAATGCGAGCCTGAAGTGGATGTCCAGGGCAAACCACATCAGCAGCCAAAGGAGCATCAGCGGCACCACGCTGACGAGCAATTCCAGCAACCCGCGCCGGTCATCAGAGGTACGGAAGGCCGTCACCTTCCGGGTGACATCCTGTACGTCGATGTATGGCTGTTCGGCACTGGCATCGGCCGGGGTTGCGCTTCGCGCGGGTACGCCTGAGTGCATTTGGGGAAAACGTGCCTTCGGAAGGTCGGAGGGCTGCGACCGGCTTCGATGTTGTCAGGTCGGCCGGCCGGAAGGACTCAATGAACGAACGCCACGACACAAGGATGCTTTCGCGGGCGCGCCGCGTTATCTATGCCGAACCCCTCTCGCCCGGCAAGACACCGCCCAAATGAAGCATGCGGCTGCGGCCCGAATTGTTCAGGGCCCAGTGTACCGATGGGACGGCGTCGACGCTCTGCCGGATGCGTTCGGAATATCGATTTTGCCATTTCGCGATGGATGTCGGCAATTACGGGATCGCGCCAGGGCTAGGCGCGGGGAAGATCATTGCTCAAGCTGGCACGGATCATGTCGAGCAACATGATCGACGTTTGCCGCGTCTTCGCATCCTCGCCGCGTTCGAAGGCGATCTCTTCCTTCACGTCGGTCGCGGTTTCGACGATTTCGACTGCATCGGCCAGGCTGATAACGGACCGCGCGACCAGTCCGTGGAGGAGGCTTTCGACAAGGAGCATCGCCGCCTGGCCATGGGCGTCCGGGGGATCAGCGCGTCGATCCGCACGAAGATTCTCATTGTCGTTGGTGTTTCCGGCCATGGCGTCGCTCCTGCGCAGGCGAGAGCGTCGCGTCTCTCAGCCGCCGGAGCCTGAAGGTTGGGGCCGACGATCAGACAGGCATACGCCACCTGCCGTGGATTGCCATCACTAAGATCAACTTTGGACTATAACTTTGAGCAATATCCATGGCGATCGGGACGTGGGACTATGCAGGATGACGAACCGCTTCATCGACAAGCTGTCAGGCTTTGGGTCGCTCAGCCAGTCGGACGTCGATGCGCTGGCGGCCGCCACATCGCGGGCACGCAAGGTTGCGGCGCGAACGGATCTCATTCGCGAAGGCGATCGTCCGGGCCCCGTCTTCGTGATGCTGGAGGGCTGGGCCTGCCGCTACAAGATCCTGCCCAGCGGCTCGCGCCAGGTGCTGGCATATCTGATGCCCGGCGATTCCTGCGACCTGCACGTCGGGCTGCTGGCCGAGATGGACCACGGCATCCAGACGATAACGCCCTCCGTGGTCGCCACGATCGATCGGCCGCAAATGGACATGATCCTCGACAACCACCGCGCCGTGGCGAAGGCGATCTATCTGGCGCAGCTGGTGGATGAGGGCACGATGCGCGCGTGGATCACCAGCATGGGCCGGCGCTCCAGCATCGAACGCGTGGCGCATCTGATGTGCGAACTCTATCTCCGGGCCAGGAACATCGGGCTGACCTCGGACGCGCAGTTCGCCTTGCCGCTGTCGCAGCTGATGCTGGCGGACTCGCTGGGCATGACCCCCGTGCACCTCAACCGCGTTCTCAAGGAACTGCGGCTGTCGGGCACGATGTTGCTCAAGCGCGGTAGCCTCGCCATCACCGACCCGGCAAAGCTGATCCAGATCGCCGGCTTCGACGAGAACTACCTTCACCGGCGCCTGCGCAACGCCGCCTAGGCTGGGCCGGGGATCGGCCTCCGGGCGGGCTTGCGCGCCGCCCGGATCCCTCGTGCCGGAGGTCGGCCGGTTCTCAGGGGCGCAGGACCACCTTGATGACGCCGTCCTGCTTGTCGCGGAACTTCTTGTACATTTCCGGCGCCTCTTCGAGGCTGGCGGGGTGCGTCACCACGAAGCTCGGGTCGATATCGCCCGCCTCGATCCGCGCGAGCAGCGGCTTGGTATAGGCCTGGACATGCGTCTGGCCGGTCTTGATCGTCAGGCCCTTGTTCATCATCGCGCCGATCGGGATCTTGTCGCCCATGCCGACATAGACGCCGGGGATCGAGACCGTGCCGCCCATCCGGCAGCTCATGATCGCCTCGCGCAGCACGTGCACCCGGTCGGTCGCGAGGAAGGTCGCCGCCTTGACCTTGCCGACGACCGAATCGACCGCGCCGTGGCCCGAGGCTTCGCAGCCGACGGCATCGATGCAGCTGTCCGGGCCGCGTCCCTTGGTGCGGAACTGCAGCTCGTCATAGACGTCCTCGACCTTGCTGAAGTCGATGGTCTCGGCACCGCCGGCCTCGGCCATCGCCAGGCGCTCGGGGACTTCGTCGATCGCGATCACGCGGCCGGCACCCAGCATCAGCGCCGAGCGGATCGCGAACTGCCCGACGGGTCCGCAGCCCCAGATCGCGACCGTGTCGCCGGGTTCGATCTGGGCATTCT
Source organism: uncultured Sphingomonas sp. (assembly GCF_913774285.1). GTDB lineage: Bacteria > Pseudomonadota > Alphaproteobacteria > Sphingomonadales > Sphingomonadaceae > Sphingomonas. The sequence goes on from NZ_CAJYHX010000006.1 coordinate 10,802, forward strand.
CGGCGGCCATGTAGCCGGTAGGGAAAATGTCGGAGAGGAACAGCGCTTGCTCGTCGGTGACGCTGTCGGGCACCTTGATCGGGCCGAAATCAGCCATGGGCACCCGGAGATATTCCGCCTGTCCGCCGCAATAGCCGCCCAGCATATGGCTGAAGCCGAACAGGCCGGCGGGCGAATGGCCCATCGCCTTGATCGCCATCTCGGCGTTGGGGTTGGTCCGCTCGCAGGCCGAGAACAGGCCCTTGCGGCAGAAGAAGCAGTTGCCGCAGCTGATCGTGAACGGCACCACCACCCGGTCGCCGATCTTGAGGTTGGTGACCTCGGCGCCCAAGGCGACCACGACACCCATGTTCTCATGGCCGAGGATGTCGCCCGCTTCCATCGTCGGCTGGTAGCCGTCGAGCAGATGAAGGTCGGAGCCGCAGATCGCGCAGGCCGTTATCTTGATGATCGCGTCCCGCGGATGTTGAATCTCGGGATCCTTGACGGTGTCGACGCGAACGTCGCCTTTTCCGTGCCAGCATAATGCGCGCATAGCCATTTCCTTTAGGACTACTCGGTCTGGCTAACAGTTCGGCGATGCGAAAGACCCGCACATAATGCGATCAACAGTAGGATTATCGACTAACATTCGTTTAGCCGACATCTGCTTGTATTTGCGAAATGACGTGGGGCTGCGCGGTGCAATCAATCTGACGACTGGAACTCATTCGCCCCTGTTCATATCGGCAAACCGATCATCGATGGCGCGTGCAAGCTGCTGCGTCGAATAGGGCTTTTGCAGCAGCTGAAAACCATGGGCACCCTCTTCGGCAAGGATGTGGCTGTAGCCGCTGGCCAGAATGACGGGAAGCTTGGGGTAGGTCTCCCGAAGGCGCTTGCCCAGCTCCAGACCACCCATGCCCGGCATCACCACGTCCGAGAAAACGACGTCGAAGCCGGCGCCGTCCTGCCCCAGGCGATGCAGCGCATCCTCGGCGCTGTACACAAGCAGCGTGCGATACCCCAGGTCGTCGAGCGCCTCGCGGGCGAAGCTGCCGACCTCTTCATTGTCCTCGACGATCAGGATCGACAGGCCGGCCTTGCGCGCGGCAGGTTCCTTGGTGCGCGGCGCTACCTCGGGCTCGGCGCCCGGCTCCGCTTGCGGAAGGTACAGGGTGAAGGTGGTGCCTTCGCCCGGCACGCTCTCGACATCGACGTCGCCACCCGATTGCTTGGCGAAACCGAACACCTGGCTGAGGCCGAGCCCGGTGCCCTTGCCGACCGCCTTGGTGGTGAAGAAGGGTTCGAAGACACGCTCCAGGATAGCTGGCTCGATGCCTGCGCCCGTATCGATCAGCGAAATGGCTGCGAAGGGGCTTTCGGATGCCGCATGGCCGCGAATGACGGGCTTCGGGACCGAACAGACGAGCCGAATCGTGAGCTGTCCATCCCCCGCCATGGCATCGCGCGCATTGACCGCCATGTTGACCAGCGCGGTCTCGAACTGGCTGACGTCGGCACGGACGATGCACGGCGTGTCGGGAAGGTCGAGGGCGATCGCAACCCGCTTCCCCGTGACCGAGTTGAGCATGTCGGCAACGGTGCGCAGCCGCTCGCCCACTTCGAAGGCGGCTGGATTGAGCGTCTGCCGCCGTGCAAAGGCGAGCAATTGGCCGGTCAGCTTGGCCGCGCGGTCGGCGGTGTCTCCGATCGCCTCGACATAGCGCGCGCGCCGCTCGGGCGGCAGGTCCGGGCGGCGCAGCAGATCGACCGAGCCCCGGATCACCGTCAGCAGATTGTTGAAGTCGTGCGCGACGCCGCCGGTGAGTTGGCCAACCGCATCCATGCGCTGGGAATGCCGCAGCGCCTCTTCGGACACCATCAGCTCGCGCGTCCGCTCCTCGATCCGGTGCTCGAGGGTCATGGCGAGATCGCTCAGCGCTGCTTCCCGGTCGAGCCGCTCGCGGCCGATCGAGAGGAACCGGGCAAAGCTTTCGAAGAACGAGATCGCCTCGTTCTCGAAGCGGTCGCGGCTGGTCGAGACGAACGAGATCACGCCGTAGAGCGTCGTGTCCGATTGCACCGGAAAGCCCGCATAGGCTCGCGTGCCGTTGCGCCGGCTGATCTCGGTGCGCGGATCGGTCGATTGCTGGACATGCTCGAGGATCAGCGGCGCGCGCTGCTCGGCGACCAGTCCGCATAGCGGCACGTCGACCGGGCAGACGTCCGCCAGCCATGCTCGGGTCTCCTCCTCCACGCCGGTGGACTGGAGCAGCCGCATCCGCGAGCAATCGTTGTTGAGGAGATAGCTGTAGCTCCGGTCATAGCCGAGGCTTTCCGCGCCGCTCGACAGGATTTCCTGCAGCACCTGATCGGGGTCGTCGGAGGACAGCAGCCCGGCCGAGGCGCGCGCGAGCAGGTCCAGCCGCTGCTCGCGCAGGCGCTCCTCGGTGCGGTCGCGCAGCACCTTCACGAAGCCGATCGCCTTGTCGTCCGCATCCCGTAGCGGCGTCATCTCGCCTTGCGCCCAGAAACGGCTGCCGTCGGCGCGCAGGTGCCAGCGCTCGTCATTGCCATGGCCGACCTCAAGTGCGCGGGCCATTTCGTGCGCCGGGCGCCCGATCGCGCAGTCCTCGGGGGTGAAGAACCGCTCGATGGTAGCACCCAGCATGTCCGCCTCGCGCCACCCCAGGATGTTCTCGGCGCCGGCGTTCCAGCGGGTCACGCGGCCCTCGCAGTCCATCGCGATGATCGCGAAGTCGGTCGCGCTGTCGAGGATCTGGCGATGCCGCGCCTCGCTTTCGCGCGTGACGTCGTTCGCCCGCGCACGCGCCGATGCCTGGTCGGCCTGTTCCAGCTGAAGCGCGATCAGCCGGGCGAACATCTCGAACGTCGGCAGGATCTCGTGCCTAGTCAGGTCCTGCGGCTTGGGATCGATCGCGCACAGCGTGCCGAAGAAGCGGCCGTCCGGCAGCACGATGGGCACCGAGATATAGCTCTTCAGCCCGTACAGAGCCGGTGTGGGATGGCTGGCATAGACGGGATCGGCGTCCACGTCTGGGATCACGACCGATTGGCGGTGCTGCCGGATCTCGTGGCAGATCGTCGTCTCGAGCTTGAGTGCATCGCCGGGCTGGAGGCCGAAGTTGATCTCGTCCCGTACGCTGCAGGCGACCCAGTGGTCGTCGGTGACGCGGGCGATCGCGGCGAATCCCATGCCGGTGATGCGGCAGACGGTGTCGAGCAGCGTCGGCACCACGTCGAACGCGCCGATCGTGGCGATATCGGCGGCGATCGGTTCGGGAAGGGAAGGATCTGCCACCATCATCGCTCTTTAACGCGCCGCGCTGCTTTTGGCAGGGGTCCTTTGCCGATGTCGCGTGTTCTAGCAAAATGAACGCTTCCACAATGCCTTATGCTATCGCGGTCGATGATGATCCGATGATCCTGCTCGATGTCACCGGAATCTTGGAGGATGCGGGCTTTCGCACCTACGAAGCCGATCACGGCGATGCCGCGCTCACCATGCTGCCGGGATGTGCCGACAACGTGATCCTGTTGTTCTCCGATGTGGACATGCCGGGCGGAACGAACGGGTTCGCCCTGGCGCGCCACGTTGCCGAACATTATCCATGGATCGAGATCGTTATCGCGAGCGGCCGCGTCACCCCCGGGCCGGGGGACATGCCGGAAAAGGCGACCTTTATCGGCAAGCCCTTCACCGCGGCGATGGTGCATGCGCATCTGCGCGACACGCTGCCGGATGGCAAGAAGCCGGAACCGCTCAAGGCCGCGATCTGAGGCCTGTCGCCACCTGAAACGGTGATGTGGGACGCCATTGGGTCAGCGACGAGATTTGGGGAGCGCGGCGTACCGTCACTCCCCCGATCCTGCTAAGCGATGGCGACCCGTGCCCGGTTCCGCCGCAGCGCGGTACCTATCCCGGCAAAGCCGAACAGCAGCATCGCCCAGGTCCCGGCCTCGGGCACCCCGGTCGGCTGGAAGGCGCGCCCGGAAAAGGTCGCGCCGTCGCTGACCCCGAAGGTACCCCGATCTGAATAGGTGCGTGCTGTCGTGCGGAAGATGTAGGTGGCGGTGGTTTCGGTGCCGGACAATGCGGCGGCGCTGTCGAGATTGATGCCGATCACCCCGCCTGCGGTATTGCGGTTGCCGGTTCCGAGACCGCCGCCGTTGTTCGCCGTGGTGAAGATGCCGCTTCCATCGAGATCGACATCGCTGAAGAGCGCCTCGACGCCGAAGTCACCGAAATTCGCCGCGGTGATGCTGCGGATGTCATCGCTCCCGATCTCGCCGCCTGCCGTTCGCTGAACCTGATAGTAGAAGTCGAGCGTGCCCAGCGTGTTGCGATAGACCGCCGCCCGCAGATCACCGGTGAAGGTCAGCGCGACGCCTTGAATTCGCTTCCAGTCGAGCAGCGTGCCCTGGGTCGACGCGTCGAAGCCGGTAAACGCCGTGTTCGAGCTGCCGGGCAGAAGAACGGCGGCAGAAGCCGGCCCGGCCAGCACAAGCGCAACGGTTGCTCCAAGCAATATCGCTGGACGCATAGTAGTATCCCTTCCTGTTGCATGAGCGTCGCACGGGGCCGTCGCCAATACGGTCCTCGACGATCAAGGGATTCTGCTTAGATTGAGAGCAGTCGCGCATTGTTAACCTGCATTGTGTTCCCTCACCCAGATCAGGGATTTCGTAGCTATTCGCCTCAAACGAGCGGGTATCCTCTGCAATGACGCCAGCAACCAGCGAATGCGCGCTTCCATGAGACCAGCAGACGCAGCGCGCTTTCGGCGAGCAGCGGGGCCTAGCCATGCGCATCCGGCACTTCGGGCTGCGAGGGAGCGTTGGCAGTGCCGCCATTGTCATTGGAAGTCGTGTGTTCGAACGACATTTATTCTGGAGCATAATGTCTCTCGGTGGTCCGGAGGTGCAATCACCGGCTGAGGATTTGCATTGTCTACGCCGAACGAAACATTCGCACCACAAACGCTGGGCAAGCGGAATGTTGATACCGATTAAGAGTCCTGCTGCGTCCTTTCGATACGAAGGACAGCGATGGCCAATGCTTTCGTCGATAAGCTGAGCGGATATGCTGCCCTGACTGCCGACGACCGCGCGGCCTTGGCCAAGGTGTGCGAAGGCGCGCGACCGGTTGCGGGGCGCTACGACCTCATTCGCGAAGGCGACAAGCCGGGAACGGTGTTCATCTTGCTCGAAGGCTGGGCTTGCCGCTACAAGTTGCTGCCCGAAGGCGGCCGACAAATCATGGCGGTCCTGATGCCCGGCGATTTCTCGGACACGCATGTCGCCGTGCTCGACGAAATGGATCATAGCATCGCCACGCTAACCCCGGCGCGGGTGGCATCGGTACAACGCGCGGAGATGGAAGCGCTGATCGCATCCAGCATGCTGATCACCAACGCCTTCTGGTGGTCGCAACTGGTCGACGAAGGCACGCTACGCGCCTGGATTGTCAGCATGGGGCGGCGCGGCAGCGTCGAGCGGGTCGCCCATCTGATGTGCGAAATCTATGTCCGGGCCCAACACATCGGCTTGGTCCAGGGGCCGCAGATCGAGTTCCCGCTCACCCAGATCGTCCTTGCCGATGCGCTTGGGCTAACCCCGGTGCACGTCAATCGCGTGCTGCGGACGTTGCGCATGGCGGGGGTGGTGCAGATCGGCCGCGGCACGCTCACGATCACCGACCCGGACAAGCTGGTGCAGATCGCCGGCTTTGACGACAATTACCTGCACCGCCGGCTCAAGCTCGCGGCCTAGCTGCCCTTCACCGGTGCCTCCGTGCCAGCCACCGGCGGACGCCGCACGGACATGATGGTGCTTGGTTCGGCGTCGCTGGTCCCCACCAAAGCGTCGAACTGGCAGGCCAGCGCCTCGACGATGCTGGTACCGAGCCCGGGCTTGTCGGAGGCCATGCACGTGCGACTGGGGCATGTTCCAGGCACCGCTCGCGATCAACAACCCGCCATCGTCGAGCAGCGGTGCGGCCATGGCCAGATCCCTGCCGTGAGAGTGTTGGCGGGCCGCGCTTGGCAGTCTTCATCGGCTAGGAGCATGCGTATCCGCAACGTGCGGGTCTGCACTGTCTCGGCATAGCTTCAGACAGATACGGCGCGATCCTTTGCCATTCATGGAAGATGATGGCCGCGCCTAACCTGGGTGAATACACTCGGAGATTGCGCTTTGATCCTGGATCACCATATTTTGTGCGACGCAGCATAGTTGCGACCCTGCCGCTCCCTGGAGCTTGTTTGAAGGACGCCACGATGCCCGGTCTTGCCGATACCCTTGCCCGCCTTTCCGCCCTCCGCGCCGCCAGCACCCCCGCCACGTCCACCGGTCCCGGCCGGCTGGCGCCACTCGGCGACTTCGGGCCGAACCCCGGCGGCCTTGCCGGCTGGAGCTATCTGCCCGCCGCACTGGCCGAGCGGCCCGCGCTGGTGGTGGTGCTTCATGGCTGCACCCAGACTGCGGCGGGCTATGACCGCGGTTCGGGCTGGTCGGATTGGGCCGATCGCCACGGCTTCGCGCTGCTGTTCCCCGAGCAGCAGCGCCAGAACAATCCCAATCTCTGCTTCAACTGGTTCGCGCCCGAGGACAGCCGCCGCGGCGGCGGCGAGGCGCTGTCGATCCGCACGATGGTCGCGGCGATGGTGGCGCGACACGGCATCGATCCCGCGCGCATCTTCGTGACAGGCCTGTCGGCAGGCGGCGCGATGGCGTCCGTGCTGCTCGCCACCTATCCGGACGTTTTCGCCGGTGGCGGGATCATCGCCGGCCTGCCCTTCGGATCTGCAACCTCGATGCCGCAGGCGTTCGAGCGGATGCGGGGGCAGGGTGGTCCGGACGCGGCGGGGCTGACCGCGCTGGTCCGCGACGCGTCGCGGCACCAAGGCCCGTGGCCGATCGTGTCGGTGTGGCACGGGACGGGCGACGCGACCGTCGCGCCGTCCAACGCGGGCGCCATCGTCGCGCAGTGGCGCGCGCTGCACGGTCTCCCCGAGGCGCCGACGCGTAGCGACCGGGTCGACGGCTATCCCCATCACCTTTGGGCGGACGGCGAGGGCCGCATCCTGCTCGAGGAATATCGGATCACCGGCATGGGCCATGGCACGCCGCTCGACACGGCCGGCGCCGAAGGCTGCGGCAGCAGCGGCGCCTATATGCTGGAGACGGGCATCTCTTCTACGGCCCATCTCTGCCGCTTCTGGGGCATCGCGGATCCCGACGCCCCGGCGCAGACCCTTGGCGACAGGGCGCGCGGTGCCCCCGCGAGGCCGGATCCAGCCCCTCCGTCCATGCTGGTGCCCGCAAATTCCACGCAGACACCTGCCGGTCGGGATATCGGGCGCGTGATCGAGGCGGCGCTGCGCGCGGGCGGGCTGATGCGCTAGGCGGAGGGCGCCGCTTAATTGGCGGCAGGGGGTAGGTTGTTGCACCCCTCCACCTTATATCAAGTGCATCGTTGGCAGATTCCTCCGTAGGCGCCATCGACTGAGAGACCGACGCGCTCCCGCTTACCGTACCCGGGAGCCGATCCATGGACATCGACTATATCCGCCGCCGCCACGCGCTTTCACTGACGCTGGCCGCCACCGCGGCGTCGCGCGAAGCCCGCTATGCGCATCGCAGCCTCGCTCGCGCCTATGCCGACCGGATCGAGACAATGGGCCGATCGCAGGTCCTGCTGGCCCCGCAGACTTCGTGATCGCCCGGGGGCGGGGCCGCTCTGGCCGCGCCCCTTTCTCCCGCGCCCCGCGACAAAGAGGAATGCCGATGTCCGATCCGACGACGACCGAAACCACGGCCACGCGCGCGCCGACCCGCAAGCAGTTCCGCAGCAAGTTCGGGATGCCGCGCCCCGCGCCGGAAAGTCTGGAACGGCAGAGCCGCGTCGCGCTGCTCGCCTGGAACTTGCTCGGCGGCGATGCTGCGGTCACCTTTCTCAACAGCCATGACGAGGCGCTGGGCGGGCGGCCGCTCGACCTCGCCGTCGCCAGCCCGGTCGGCTGCGAGGCGGTGGAGCAGGCGATCGCCGCCCGTGCCGAGCGCCGTTGAAGCGCCGCCGTGCTGCTGACCATCCGTCATCGCACCAGCTACCGCTATGCGCGGCCGGTCTGGCTGCAGCCCCACCGGATGATGCTGTGCCCACGCGGCCAGCATGACCTCCGGCTGCTCACGACCGAGCTCCGCTGCGTGCCGCCGGCCGCGATCGACTGGACGCAGGATGTGTTCGGCAACCTGATCGCGACGGCAAGCTTCGCGGAGGCGACCCAGACGCTGACGATCGACAGCCGGATGGTGGTGGATCATTCCGCCGCGGCATGGCCGGTTTTCAGCATCGCGCCGTCCGCGCACCAATTTCCCTTTGCCTATTCCGATGCGGACATCGCCGATCTGGGCGGGATGCGGCTGCCCCATTATCCGCAGGCGGCGAGCCGGGTGGCCGCATGGGTGGCGCAGTTCCGCGGCACCGCGCCGACCGATACGCTGACGCTGCTCAAGATGATCAACACCGCCATCGCGACCAGCCTCGGCTATCGGGTGCGGGAGGAAGAGGGCACCCAGTCGCCGGACGAGACGCTCGACCGAGGCAGCGGATCGTGCCGCGACTTCGCGACGCTGTTCATCGAGGCGGTGCGCCACCTTGGCTTTGGCGCACACGCGGTGTCTGGCTATCTCCAGCCCGACCTGCCGGGAGACCAGCACGGCACCACCCATGCCTGGGCCGAGGTATATCTGCCTTGTGCCGGCTGGATCCCGTTCGATCCCACCCATGGCCGCATGGGCGGGGCGGGCCTGATCCCGGTGGCGGTCGCCGGCAACATCGCCCGGATCCACCCGGTGCGGGGCAGCTATCTCGGCGCGCCCGAAGATTTTCTCGACATGCAGGTCGAGGTGACGGTCGAGACGAGCAGCGCGCCCGACGCTGCCTTTGACGCGTCTCCACGCTGAGATGCGCGACACCCTGGGACGCACCGTCGAACTCGATCGCGCCTATCGGACGTTGTGCCGGGGCGCGCGCTTCGTCGTTGGCCCCATGGGGCAAGGCGCGACGCGGCCGGAGAGCGCCGTGCCGATCAGCCATCAGCATCGGTCGAAATGGATCGGCAACGGCCTGCGCGAACTGCATCGGTTCCTCCATCATCTGCTCGACGCGGTCGCGCACGTCCATGGGCTTGGTGCCGCGCCCGGCCAGCGGAACAGCGCCAACAAGCTGCGCGCGCTGCACGCGGCGCTGGGGCATGGCGGCGTCGATCACGGCCGGCTGCTGGGGCTAGGCGGCACGCGCGCGTGCCTGTTCCACTTGACGGTATCCTGCGCGGCCACGCGATGGCGACGGCGTGCTGGACCGGCCTCGGCAGGTCTGGGACGGCACCGGCGCCCGAAACTGGCACGATGCTCGTCATTCTACCGGCGGACCTGCAGCGCGTAGGCCATTTCTATCGAGGGCTCGCCGACGATCTCGTGCAGCGTCCCTAGTAAATACGTGGTGGATCCCCATATTGATGGTATCGCGGCCAGCCTTGCCTGAGCAAGGCCGCGGCTGAGAGAGAATCCTGCTCCCGCTCTTCGAAGGAGCAGCCCCATGTCTTCTTTCTCCCTGGTTCCGCGGTTCCCCAATGTCGTTCCCTTTATCTATGGCAGCGCGCGCCGCAGGCAGATCCTGTCGATTTTCACGCCGCGGCACGATCCCGCAGGCCCGCCCAGCCCGAAGTCCGCCTGAATGTCGCGCGTCGTCAACATCGACGCGGCCATGCAACAGGTACTCGCGACCTGCGCGCAGCAGCAGGTGCGGATCAGCGCGATCGAGCCGATGTCACCACGCGGCACCCATGTCGTCTTTGCCCGCGCAGAGGATGCCGAGCGAATCCGCCAGCTGTTTCAGGGGCGCCTGCTCGACGGCGCGGTGACGCGCGTCCGGCGGCCCGCACGGCGCATCTGATCGGACGATCAACTGCCGCGCAATTACCCATCGCGAACACCGAGGAGCCACCACGATGCAGCCGACCGCCTTTACCTGCCGCGCGCAGGAAGCCCGCCAGCGTCAGCTGGCGACCGATGCCCCGTTGCCCAATGCCCGTGACGTAGCGTTCATCGCAGCGGCAGCCTGGCAAAAGGAAGCGCTCGCGGCCGAAAAGCGCGAGGCGCGCGAGATCGCCACCCGCCTGCACCGGATCGAAGCGAGTCTCGAACGCACCACGGAGGATCGCGGCTTGAGCGAGAATCCGGATCGCGGTTTTGCCGATCGACCGGTGCTGCACGCGCTGGGGTGATGCCGGGCGGCGCGCGCTTCCGTCACGCGCCGCTTTCGTTCGCCGCCGATAGGTCCCCGGCGTCCGGATCTCGCCCCTGCTGGCGATCGAGCGAACGCATGATCGGCGTCACCGTCAGCCCGTGCAGCAGGATCGAGAAGAGTACCACCAGCCCGATTATGCCCCATAGCCGTTCGGCCTGCGCCACCGCCATGTGGTTCATCCCATAGGCCAGGTAATAGATCGTCCCCACGCCGCGTATGCCGAAAAAGGCCAGCGTCAGCTTCTCGCTGCGATCGGCGCGGTAGCCGAGCAGCCCGGTCCACCCCGCCAACGGCCGCACGACCAGCAGGATCGTCGCCGCAATGCCGATGTCGACCCATCCGACATGCGCCAGCAGGCCGCTGACGAGCGCGCCACCGAACAGGATCAGCAGCGCCATCATCACCAGCCGCTCGAGCTGTTCGATGATCGTGTGCATCTCGTGGTGGAATGCGTGCTCGCGGTGCGTATGGCGGAAGGTCAGCGCGGTCACGAACACCGCCAGGAAGCCGTAGACATGGGCGATCTCGGTCAGGCCGTAGGATACGAACGTCGCCGAAAGCGCGATCAGGCCGTCGCCCGTCTTGGCGAGCTTGGAGTCGGCGCGGACGTGGAATGTGAGCCAGCCAAAGGCGAGACCAACCAGCCATCCGCCGAGGATGCCGCCGCCGATTTCCCACACCACCCGATAGCCCAGCCACGCGCCGAGCCACGGCGCGCCCGACACGGCGCTGGCCGCGAGCAGGATGGCCAGATGGACGAACGGAAAGGCGGCTCCGTCGTTGAGACCGGCTTCCGAGGTTAGGCCGAAGCGGACCTCATCCTCTTCCCCGGTCTTTGGCGGGCCGACCTGGACGTCCGAGGCGAGCACCGGATCGGTGGGCGCGAGGCTCGCCCCCAGCAGCAGCGCCGTCGCCAACGGCAGCCCCACGGCCCAACCGGCAATGCCCGCGATCGCAAGGATGCTGAGCGGCATGGTAATCGCCAGCAGTCGCCAGGTGACCGCCCAGCGCGCCCACCCGAATACCCGGTCGATCTTGAGACCGGCGCCCATCAGCGCGATGATGACGATCAGTTCTGGAAATCGCTCCGTGATGTCCGGATACCGCATGGGCAGCGGCCGCAGCGTTACCTGGGGCAGAAGGAAGATCGTTGCGCCGATGCCCATGCACACGATCGGCAGCGATAGCGGCAATTTGCGGAGTGCGAGCGGCAGCCACGCCACCAGCGCCACCAACAGGCCCGTCCCGGTCAGGACAAGGATATAGGTGGAGGGGAGCAAGCTGGCATGGTCCATCGTTGCTTAACCGGTCGCCGAGCGGATCGGGTGCCGGCGCGTGCGAAAGACGCTGGCACCGCCATGTCTGATCGTTGTTCGGCGGAGCGCATCTCCACGCTCAGGCTTTCTTCCCCTCAGTGCCCCGCCGCTTCCCGTTCGCGCAGCGTGGCCAACTGACCGCTCAACTGGCGCAGCACGCGGGTGCGATGCTGATAGGTGTTATGGCGCTCCCCCACCCGACCGGCGACGAAGTCGCTGGAGAACGCCCTGGTCATGTCCGCAAGCGCGGCCTCAAGCGCATCCGCATCCGATCCGGCTGGCGCGCAGGGGCGCGGGGCAGCTTCGTCGAGCAGGCGTGTCTTTTTCTGGTCGTTGGTCATGCATGTGTCCTCGCCGAGCGGGAGTACGTAGCATCTCTCAGTCGCAGCGACGCTCGTGGCGGGTGCTGCGATAGACTGAATATGGGGACGCCGAAGCGCTATGAATAGATGCGATTGCATCTATCGGCTGTCGTGCTGCGGCGTCAGGCTCAAGCTGGCTGACGATCAGGTACGGAACCGGCACATCCAGCGAAGCATGCAAAGCGTGATTTGCATGCCAACCATTTCGGGCTGGCCATCGAGCCCGATAGCATATCGCTATGGGCGTGGAACGTGGACGACGGTTGGTTATTGAAGGATGGGCGCGGCTTCATGCTGCAGGAGGGCGATGGTCGGCTCCTGACTGGAGCTGCCGTTCAAGATATCTCTCCGGAACGACCGTTTTGTCCCACTGCTCGCCGTTCAGTGGGGCAGTCCGCGTTCCCGTAGAGCGCGATTCATGAACATGAAAAGATGTCCACTTCCAGGAGCCACCAATTGGGCCGCTAGTGACTGGGGATTGGGTCTTGCTATGACGTTGAACCTTTCTCGTGGAATGCAACACAGCCGACATTGTCACCTAGTGGCCTGCAGGATTACCGCGGTGGCTTCGCGCGGCATGTCCCACATCGGAAAATGACCGCTGTGCTCGAACCAGTGCAGCGTCGCGGAGGGGAATGCCGCTATCGCGCGGCCAGCCTGACGGGCCAAGCACAACCGGTCATGCTTGCCCCAGCCGATGATGAGGCGTTGCGTCGGATCGGCCGCTGGGCCTTGCTGCTCGGCGCCATGGGCAAGGTCGCGGACAAGGGCATCGAATGTCGGCGTGTCCGTTATGCCCGTCAGTTCGGTACACACAAATTCGGGCGACAGGGCGGAGGGTTTCGCGGACAGCTGGGCCAACAGCGCCGTGCGCGCCACGGCGCTGCGGCTGATCGCTGGCAGGCGCGATCGCAGGACGCGCAGCAACTGTGCGGAGAGGCCGATTGTGGTGCGGAAGAAAGCACGCTCCCAACCGCGCCAGAACCCCCCAGGATCGAGTGCGACGACATTGCCGACCTTGCCCCTTCGCGCGAGTTCCAGGACGATTCTGGCACCCATCGAGCTGCCCACGACATCGATACCGACAAGGTCGTTCGTCACGAGGTAGCGCTCGACGCTGCCGACCAGACCCTCGAACGAACCGCTGTCCTGTTCGGCCGGCGTCGCACCGTGCCCCGGCAGATCGATGGCGATAACCGATCGTTCTACTGCCAGGCCATCCAGGATCGGCTGCCAGCTACGCCAACTACTGCCTAAGCCATGGATGAGCAGCAGCGGCTTGCCACTGCCACGGGTGATCTGGTGAATATGAAACTCCGTCCTGTTCGCGCAACTCAACGATCGAGCGAGGGGAACGGCGCCGGATATCGGCGTGAACGAATGCCGGTTCTGGAGAAGCGGTCAACCCGGCTGGATGACCGCTTGTGGGTCATTTCATTCGGCGGCTTTCGACGAAACCTGCCGTTAGGCCAGCAGCCTAGGAGTGACAGCAATGTCCCAAATTCAGGCCTGTCGGGCAGGCCACTTTTAGCAAGGGCCCAAAGCACAGACACTAGCCAAAGCTAGGACAGTAGAATGACGTAAGGTGGTATCAACGAACCACGTCGGGCTGGTCGTCTCGATCATAGAGCGCCAAAATCATACGCTCTACGATTCCGTCTTCAGCTTTCCCCCGCCGCCTCTCGTCCGCCGACGAAAGATCGCGACGAACCGCCTCAGGGGTCGAGGCAAGGCTCGCTGTCAAAATGGCGTTGGCCAGAAATGGGTGCATGACCTCCGCTAAGGGTGGCCAGGCGCCGTCGCCCGCAATCGGGCGGCCACGTTGCAGCAGTCCATCGATGCTGGTCATTGGCACGAGCGTAATCGCGCCAACCTTGATCACCTCGATCTCCCCCGCCTTGATCAGCTCGTAGAACTTCGACCGACCGATGCCGGTGATGCGGCACGCGTCAGCAACCCGCAGCGTGATGGGGGACAGATCGGCATTCGGCCGGCGCGGCGTAGGGCGCATGGTATGCTCCTTCATCTGCCCCTCCCCTGTTCTGGGGATTGACGGTTAGCGATGCGGTTGTTCGTGTCCCCCCGGGCGATTGCTCGACCGACAAGCTCAACGAAGGCGTCGTAGCGAAGCCGCCCGAGGCGCTGCGTCTCGGTATCGAAGGCCGGCTGATGTGCCGTAAGGGTGAGCTGGTGGCGGACGAATAGCCCGAGGGCTTCAGTCAGATAGTCGAGCTTCTGCTCCATCCGGTCGGCGGCGCGGTTCTGGCGATCGAGCCGCGTGCCGAAGCGCTGATCAAGTTCATGGCCGGCACGGCGCTCGAACCATGCGGTCAGCGCGTCGGTCAGGATTGCGGTCTTCGACGATCCCGGCTGCGCGGCCATCGCGTCGAGCTTCACCGACAGTTCGTCGGGAAGGTAGAATTGGTGGCGGGTCTTGCGGGTCTGCATGCCGGGCAGAATCCGCCTGTTCGCGCTTCCGTTACAGGTCCTCGCTGGTGACTCCCGGTACCTATCCGGGGCATCTTAGAACCCGCCGATATCCGGACCCGAACGCTGGCGCCCGAATGTCCAGCTGATCGTGCCACCACGATCAACGCCGGTGACGGTTCGGCCGATCTGCTTCTCCAGCACCGGCCGCCACGGCACGAGCGTGAATTCCCGCGATTTCTCGATCACCGCATATTTCGTGGCTCCGACCTGCACCGCCTTGCGATAGGTACCCTCGATCGCGCTGCCGCGATGCTCCGCATAGCCGAGACCCATCTCTTTCGAGAGCTGGCCCGCTACCTGCCGCAGTTCGCGACGGCGGAGCTCGGTCAGCAGATTGGCGCGGAAGCGGACGGTATCGCCGTCGCGCCAGGCGAGGTCTTCCTCGATCAGCCACTGGCGGCGAAGCACCAATGCCTGTCGCACCTGCGCGCCGAAGCCGCCGCCCAGCACTTCCGGTTCTTTCGCGACCTGCTGCTCGTCGAGCCAGGTCACGCCGTTGTGGCAGACCAGCTCCAGGACCGGGCGCTCGGCAAGCGCTTCGATCTCGACCGGCCGGGCGGCAGCCGCCCTTCGCTCGAAGGCCAGCACCTTGTCGAGATGATCGGTGCCGATTTTCCAGCTGCCATCCGGCATGCGCTCTACCTCGCCCCCTCCCCGTCGCAGCGCTTCCAGTCGCCGGACATGGGCTTCGGCGAAACGCTGGTTGGCGCTGGCGTCATGGCGCAGGTGCCGGTCGACGCTGTAGATGCCGCTATTGGCGGCAGCGACGTCGGCCACCGTCCGGTCGACATCACGGATGCCTGCGACGACCGGCGTCACCCGCACAATTTCGGCGCGATCGCTCCCTTCCGAGAGCGACCAGTTGCCCAGTTCGACATAGTGGCTGCGCCCGTCGGTCCCCGCGACGATCAGATAGTGGCGGTCGCGATGCTCATCGGCCAGTCCGGTCGCCACGACACGGCCGACCAGCGGCTTGCCCTCGGCCGGGTCGTAGATCGCATAGTCCTGCGGAGGCACCTCGGGCGCCTGTTCCTTCAGCTGCACGTGCATCGTCGCGATGATGTCGCCTCGGCGGCCCATCGCCCGCAGCGTGGCCTCCAGGTCGTCGGCGAGCCGGAAGCGCCCTTTGCCCTCGTCGGTCGCCAGCCCCATCCGCACCAGCGTGCCGAGGCGCGCCGCACGCAGCCCGTGCTCGACGCTGTCGCCATGCCAGGACGACACCAACCCGTCGGTCTCGCGCGCGACCAGCAGCCTGCGATCGATGCTGGTGAAGCGTTCCTGGCCGACCTCGCGCTGGCGACCCTCAAAAATCTCCCGGTCGGTGCGCGGCCCCAGTTCAAGATTGACCAGCTCCGCTGCCCGTGCCGCCAGCCCGCGGCTGATATATTCGCGGGCGATGATCAGATCTTGGCCGCGATCGTCGATCCCACGCACCAGCACATGGGCATGCGGATGGCCGGTGTTGAAATGGTCGACAGCCACCCAGTCGAGCTTCGTGCCGAGGTCCTGCTCGACCTGCACCATCCAACGCCGCACCAGCGGCTTGAGGTCTTCGTACTGCGCGCCGTCTTCGGGTGCGACGATGAAGCGAAACTGGTGCCGATCACTAGCACCGCGTTCGAGGAACGCCTTGCCGTCGGCGACATCATGGTCAGCGGCATAGAGCGTGCCACGTTCGCCCTCGCGGGTGGTGCCGTCGCGCTGGAGATAGCGAAGGTGCGCGACAGCGCCCTTTGTCCCCTTCCCCGCCAGCTTCACGAAGCGCGCCTTCACGACGACGCGGCGCACGCGAATTCCAGCGAAGCGATCGGATGCCCCAAGCACCCGGCCGACGCCCGAACCGCGCCCGATCCTGCTGCCGTCGAAATACCGGGCGCGCGCGGCCGAAGACCGCGCTGCGCCGCCGGCCAGATTGGTCGCCTTGCGAAGTTGGTGCGCGAACGGGCGATCCGCGCCGACCCGCCCCAACCATAGCTCGAATGGATCCTCGGCCATGACGCTGTCCCATGCTGCAAAGCGCCAGATGAGGGTGCGCCAGCGCAGCCCTTCAAGGGCCTCCATTCGGCGGAGCCGGAAAGCCGCAGAAATGCCGGCATTCCGGCGATCGCGCCTTCCCGATGGAGGCACCGCCATGGCCATGCCTCCATCAAAAACGACGTGCAGACGCCATTTCCGGGGCCGCTTGGAGGCACCGCTTTTATCTTGCCCTCTTAATCAGCCTATCCAACGTCGTCCTCCGGCCCCCATCCCGGCGCGACAAAAAAGCCGGGACACGATGCCGATGTCGCACCGCATCCCGGCATGGATTGGCCAGGCGCTTAGGCATCCGCGAACGCCGCCATGGCCGCGCGTCGGTGCCCGAAGCTGCGCTTGCCCAGCAGCCCGTGCGGGTGTCCGTTGCCATCGACGATCATCACCGCGACGTACCAGCGGCCTGCCAGCCGCCCGACGATCCGGACCCGGTCCAGTTCGACATCCGCCTCGCTGCCCGCGCTCTCGTAGGCCCCGAGCCAGCGCTCCTGGTCGCGCGCTTCCCAGAGGAATTCGGCCTCCTCGGCATCCAGGAACCGATGTGCCAAAGCCTCGCCCGCATCGTGCCCGAACTCGCGCTCCAGCCCCGCAACCAGCGCCGCCATCACGCGATCCTGTGCAGCGCCCGACGCTGCCGAAATCGGTTGTACCATCGCCATGACCGTCTCCTTCGCTTCTGTTCTCCTGATCGAGAACATCGCCTCGAAGACGGGTGGCGGAGCGGCTGTCAGGGCCGCTGGAGCGTCAGCGGAAGCGCCGCGAAGCGGACGTGGGGGGAACCGATTTTCGAAGAAAATTGGGGGGCACCCGCGGGCCTTGAGAGCCGCTTCGCCACCCGTCATGCTCGGACTTTCGAGACGAGCCCCTCCCCCGCCCGCAGTCATGGGATGACCTTTCGGACTGCGAAAAGTGCGCCTTTCGGATCGCCCACCCGCTCACGGGGCAATGCGACGGCACCCTCCAGCCCCACCACGAACAGTCCCGGTCGCGGGGCGGCCTGCCGGCGCGGCAAAGGAACAAGCACGGCCCGGCCGGTGACCGCCGCCAGATAGACAAGGGTCTCACGCGGCAGCGATCGCCTGCCCGCCAGGTACGCCGCATAGGCGCCGGGCCCGGCATTATAGGCGCCGAACAAGCCCGGATAACCGAAGCGGTCATACATCTGCCGCAGGTAGAGGGTGCCCGCCAGGATGTTGTCGCGGGGATCGTCCGGGTTGTTGCCCAGGGCCAGCCGCGCGCGCATCTCCGCCCAGGTGGCCGGCATCAGCTGCATCAGCCCGATGGCGCCCGCCCGGCTGCGGATCGGGCGCCCCCCGAGCGTCGTTCGGCCACCGCTTTCGGCGCGCATCACCCGCTCGATCCACGCCGCCGGGACGCCGAACCGCGCCGATGCTTCCTCGATCAACGGGCGCCACTGCTCCACGGCGCCGGCGCGTGCCGGCGTGGCGAGTGCCAGCAGAACCACAGCATGTAATAGCTTCAGCGCCGCCATAGCAACGTCGCCTTCCCGACCAGCTGGGCGCCCTCGATCGGGCCGAAATAGCGTCCGTCGAACGACGCCGCATTGCCCGGCATCAGCAGGAAGAACTGGCCCTGCCGCAGCCGAATGCAGCCATGCCACCAGGGCAAGGGATGACCTGCGGCATCGGTGCTGCGACGCTCGACGATTGGCCTGCCATTGACCCGGACATGGGCACCGACGGCACAGACCTGGTCGCCCGCGACCGCTACGACCTGCTTCACCAACGGCACATTGGCAGGCAGATAGCGGCGTCGGGCAGCGAGCGTCCGCCACCCGTCCGGCAGCCGCGCGACGACCACGTCGCCGGCCTGGATCGAGGCGCCGGGGTCTACCGCATAGAGCCCGATCGGCGCGCTGGCGCTCGCGTTCCAGAGCAGACGCGGCCTCGGGGGAACGGCGATGGTCAGCGCCAGCAAGCCGATGCCGAGCCCGATCGTGGCGGCCCGCCAGCCCAAGCGGCGCGGAGCATTACCGGGCGCGGGAAGCCGGTCGCCCCAAGCGAGCAGCGGCAGTTCGCCGGGCGATTTCTCACGCCGCGCCATGGCCGTCGCCGCGCACCGACTGGGCGTCCGACCACGCACTCAGGTCGTCGATATGGTACTGGATCAGCTGGCTGTGGCGGCGGAAGGTCGGACCCTTGCCGTCGCGCCGCAACTGCTTGAGCAGTCGGGTCGAGATCTTCAGATAGGCCGCCGCCTGGTCGGTATTGAGGTAGGGCGAGCCGCGCTTGGCGCGGTTCGCCCGCGTGATGTCGTCGTCGATGTCCATCCGCCATTCCCGTCGCGTCGAGCCGGCGGCGGGACTGCCGTCGCTCGCGCCTGGGATGACCGGTGGGAGACACGCTGCGGAGTGTCGGAATCGACCTGCATCGGTTCGACACCCCCCTGCCCCGCAAGGATCGAAGCCCCCCGCGCGGTGCGCGAGGGGCGGCCGATGTCAGCGCGACCAGATGAGCTTGTATTCGCCGTCGTCGCCCTGGGTCAGGGTCGCGTAGATCGGCGCGGGAAAGGACGGATCGTCGAGCTTGAGGCTCAGATATTCCGCGCCGGTCTCGCGCGCCGCCTTGGTCCAGCCCGCGCCGAATTCGACCCCGCCGGCGTTGACGCGGTGGTCGGGTGCCTTGTCGTGATCGCGCTCGACGGGGCGGATGCTCGCCTTGACGCGGAGCGTGAGGGTGCGGATTTCGCCGGTATAGATGCCGTTTTCGCCGCGGGTGAAGCTGCCGATCTGTGCCATGGTGAAGTCTCCTGATGCGTGTCTCGATGCCGCCCCATGCGGCCTCGATGGCAGGCGACCAGGCGATGGGCGGACGACGCGCACCGGAAGGCCGAAGCGCCAGCGAAGGACGGCCAAAGCCGGCTTTCTTGGTCCGCGAGGAGCCCGCCAGGGCGGGGAAGAAAGTCGGCGACGCCGTTGCGCGAACCAGGCCGTCCAGCGCCAGACCTGCCAGCAAGAGAGGCCATGGGGTGGACGCGATCTGCATCGGAAGGCCACCGACGATCGGAAGCGATCCGTGGCGATCGCGCGCATTCGGCATCGCGAATTGCTGGGCTATCGATGGGTCCGATGAGCCATGAATCCGTTCTCGCCGACCTCGCGCTGCGTGCGCCCGACCTGACCGTCATCACGGTCGAACAGAGCACGGCGACCGTCGCCGAGGCCGCGATCGCGCTGGACGTCGTGCCCGGCCAGATC
Source organism: uncultured Sphingomonas sp. (assembly GCF_913774285.1). Lineage (GTDB taxonomy): Bacteria > Pseudomonadota > Alphaproteobacteria > Sphingomonadales > Sphingomonadaceae > Sphingomonas. The sequence continues at coordinate 30,533 of NZ_CAJYHX010000006.1, forward strand.
GCCAAGACGCTGGCGCTTCGCGTGGGAGACCAGGCCGCGCTGCTGGTGACGCGCGGCGACACGCGGCTCGACAATCGCAAGACCAAGGCAGCGCTCGGGGGACGACCGCGCATGCTCGATCCTGCCGAAACGCTGGCGGTGACCAGCCATCCGATCGGCGACGTCTGCCCGTTCGGATTGCCGAGCGCGCTCCCGATCTACTGCGATGAGAGCCTCAAGGCGTTCGCGGTCGTCTATCCGGCGGCCGGCTCGCGCAACACGTCGGTCGCGCTGTCGCCGGACCGGCTGGCGGCGCTCGTCGGCGCCGCGTGGATCGATGTCTGCAGCCTTCCCGAGCCTACGGTCGGCTGACCGCATGGCAGACGCAGCTTACGGCACGATTCGCATCGCCGCCGCCCTGATCGACGACGGCGACGGAAGGCTGCTGCTCGTACGGAAGGCGGGGTCGCCATGGTTCATGCAGGCGGGCGGCAAGATCGAGGGTCAGGAAAGCGCCCTGGCCGCGCTTCGGCGCGAACTGGCCGAGGAGATCGGGCTGGCGCTGCGCGCGCGGGATGCAACCTATCTCGGCCGGTTCTCGGCACCCGCCGCCAACGAACCCGACACGATCGTCGAGGCGGAGCTGTTCCACCTCCGCGTGCGGCATGTGCCGATCGTGCAGGCGGAGATCGCGGAAGCGGTCTGGATCGGCATCACGGAGGCCGCCCATTTGCCGCTCGCGCCGCTGACGCGCGATGTCGTGCTGCCGCTGGCGCAGACGCTCTGACCGCGCCAGCGCTCCACGCTTACATCGCACCCGAAAGCGGCTTCAGGAAGAGGCGCTCATAGCTTTCGAAGGGCGGTTCGGCGAAGCGCGCGATGACCTTAACGGCTTCGGGATCTTGCGGCAGCTCGATGCGATAGCGGCGATAGGCCGCGTCGTCGGGAAAGCCGAACAGCGCGACGGCAATGTCGCCCTCACCCTGGCGCCCCTTGCCGGGGAAGCTCATCGTCGTGTCGCTGGGCGCCTCCCGCGGCAGAAAGAAGCCGTAATGGGTTCCGCCGAACCGCTCGATCAGGCGCACCCAGGCGCGACCATAGTCCTCGAATTCGACAAGTCGTTCGGGGTCGAGCCGATACCGCACTTCGCAGACGATCGCGTTGGTTTGCATGCGTCCTGTTCCTCCCAGAAGCCCTACGTAAACATTCGCACCAGACGGCCCACTAGGCAAAAATTGCCGCGTGGCGCGCCTTTGGGCGACGTCACGCGGCCGAAATTTTGGGGTCCGCTGCGGGCGGGCCGAGGCCCGCCCGCCTTCGGTCATGCCGCCTGCTGCAATGGTGCAGGCACGGTGTCGGGATCTGGCTCGGGGGCCTGCGCGGACTCGGCCCCATCACGCCCCCCAAGGGCGTCGTTCCCGCCTCGGTCGGTATAGGCGGACGCCGGAAAGCCCAGCCATCTCGGCACCCAGCGCTCGACCTTTCTACGTCCATCGGCCCCGTCGAGATGATCGCGAATGATGCGCTTCAGGACCTTGGTCTTCTCGGCCGCATTCGCGGCGGCGACCCTCTCGCCCGCCACCTCCGCGACGATGCGGAGGAGGACTTCCCGGTCGCGGATCAGGTCGAAAAAGGCGGTGTCCGCCTCCCACCAGTCGGCCATGTCGACGCCGAGATGGACGCCTAGCGCCGCGACGACGGCGCTGCCGCTCGCCAGCGTCTCGCCCATGACGATGGTCAGGATTTCCATGACGACCGCGCCGGGCAGGTCGACCATCCGCAGGAAGAGCGCGGGCATGCCGCCCTCATGGCCGCTGGCGCCGGTCACGGTCGGTTCGTCGGGCGCAAGGCCGAGCACGGCCAGCACGGCGCGGCGGCGCTCGTCGAACAGCGCCTCGGCGGGGCAGGCCTCAACGCTTTCACGCACGGCGTCGTTGCGCGTCGCCTGCGGGTCGGGCGACACCCGCCAGAGGTGCGAGCCGCTAATGGCATGGGCAACCATCAGCCGCAGCGCGACGCCGGGATGCCCGAGCAGCGCGGCGCGAACGGCGGCATGACGATGCAGGTCGAGATAGGCCTGCATGGTGGACGTGACTTCCGGTCGGGGCGCCCTGGCGGGTTCCGACGCTTCGCCGCGCGCTAGGCGGCGCGCTTCCCGGGCGGGCAAATAGCCCTCGTGGAAGGTCACCTCGCCGCTCACCCGGACATCGACATAGACCCGCCCGCCCTTGCGCTTCTTCTCATACTCCCAGCCATGGAAGTGCTCGGACGGCGGCACGACCACGACATCGTTCCAGCCCTGTTCCAGATAGGCTGCGCGGCGCGCCGCGATCGCCGCATTCTGCGCCGCCCAGAAGGCATCGGGATCGGCAAAATAGCGGTCCTCGCCGAACAGGTCGACGACGATCGCGCCGCCGAACGCATCGAGGTCGAACAGCGCGTAGCGTACGGCGATCGACTGGCCGCCGAACAGCCATGCCTTGAGCTGATGACCGGTCGGGGCATAACCCTCGGGGTCGTCGAACAGCGCCAGCCAGCTAAGCTGCTGGCCCTTGCTGGCAAGCGTCAGGTGCCGGATCGTGGTGCGGTCGATCTTCTCGGCGGCAAAGAGCTGGCGGATGCGCGGCAGCAGGTTGCCGAGCGCCAGCACCCGCGCAACGGTGAGGTCGGGCAGCCCGAAGGTGGCGGCGATGTCGGCCACGTCGCGGCCCTGCCGGACCAGCCGGGTGAAGGTTTCCCACTGCGTCACTTCGTCGGCGTCGAGGCGGGACAGGTTCTCGATCATCGAGGCTTCGATGGCGGCGGCATCGTCGGTGTCGGCGAGGATGCGGCAGGGCAAAGGTTCGGGCTCGCCGGTTTCGGCGGCGACGATCCGCGCGGCATGGAAGCGTCGCGCGCGCGCGACGATCTCGAACTGCCCGGGCTCGGTGGCGGGGCGCACGAGCAGGGTCTGGATGATGCCGCGCTTGCGGACGGTGGGCAGCAGGTCGGCCACGTCGGGGGCCTTCTTGCTGTATCGCATGTTGGTCTTGCTGACGGACAGCTTGTCCTGGTCGATGAATAACAGGGTCATGGTCGTACTCCTTGCGAGCGCCGGTCCGCCGTTCGTTTCGATGCGGCGGACCGGGCTGTCGGGGATGGCGGCGAAGCGCGCCGCCGGCGCCTCAACCGCCATTCGGCGGAAGCTCGGGGTCCGACGCTTGCCCACCGCGCACGGCACGGCGGATCAGCGTCTCTGCCCAGATGATCGACCCGGCGCGCCGCGCCCACTCGGCCCAGTCGGAGAGGGGGACCAGGCCTTCGAAGCCGAGGTCGCGCTCGATGCGGAGGCCGAAGGGAAGCCGGATCGCGGCGATCTCGGAGAGGCTGAAACTACCCAGTTCCGGGCAGCCAAAGCCAAGGTCGGCAAGGCCGAACAGCGTGTCGCCGTCCGCGTCGAGCTCGGTCGCCAGCCAGGTCGCGGCGCCCAGCGGGTTGAACAGCTTGACGAGCGACAGCGGGTCGGGTTCCGGCAGGCCCTCGCGCATGGCGGTCCGGCGGGCACTGTCGTTGGCGCGCAGCGCCTCGCGAAGGTCGGGGGTGAGAAGGATCATGCCGCCGCCCTCCCCGCTTCGCGGGCGGCCCCGGCCTCGCGGTGGCGGGCGAGCAGCCAGTCGGCGGCCTTGCTGGCGGCGCTCGCCGCGCGGAAGATGGCGCGGTGGTCCTCGCGCAGCACCTCCAGCCAGCTGCCGATATAGTCGGCATGGCGCACGGTCGGCACGATGCCGAGGGCGGCGCAGAGGAACGCCGATCCCATCTCGGCGACGAGTTCCTCGCGGGCATAGTCCTTGCTGCCGAAGGCGGTGGTCAGGTCGCGGCCCAGCCGCTTGGCATGACCGGTGGCATGGGTGAGTTCGTGCAGGCAGGTGCGGTAATAGTTGACCTGTTCGAAGAAGGAGGGCTGCGGCGGCACCTGCACGAAATCGTGCGACGGCACGTAGAAGGCGCGATCCCCGCCGACGCGGAACTCGACGCCCGAGGCAGCGATCACTTCCTCGGCGACCGGCACGATCTCGCGCTCGGGCAAGGGCGCGGGGTCGCAAGCGAGCCCTGCGCGCAGCCCCTCGCACTGGGCGACGTTGAAGACGGTGAAGCGCTTGAGGAACGGTACCGCCCTGGCATCGTCACCGTCGCGGGCGGCACGCGCGCGCTCGGCCTCGGGGGTGAAGCGGTCGGCATAGACAACGCACTGTCCGCGCTCGCCCTTGCGGACGCAGCCGCCTGCCTCCAGCGCCTGCCGGAAGGTCAGCCAGGACTGCGAGGGCCAGCCCTGCTCGATGACCGCACCCCAGAGGATCAGGACATTGACCCCGGAGTAGCTGCGGCCGGTCAGCGCGTTGCGCGGCAGGCCGGGTCCGGTCCCGCCGGTCCGGCCCCATGGCTGGACCCAGGGCAGTCGCCCGGCTTCGAGTTCGGCGACGATCCGCGCGGTCACCTCGTCATAGAGATTGGTTCGGGCCGCAGGCTGGCGATCCTCGCAGGCACCGCGCGAGCGGGCAGATCGGCGGGTGGCTTGGCGCATCGGTTCCTCCTCGCCGCCCCAAAAGGCACCATGCCTCCCCGCAAAGGCGGGGGGTAGGCGGCAGCAGCGACCCAGAGACCCGGCGCCAGGGGTCGGGGGCACCGAAGGGCGGAGCGCAGCGGAGCACCCCGGAGCGCGAGCGGAGGGGTTGCCGCCGGCCACGCCGGGCCTAGCCGGGCGCGCCGCCTTCCCCCGCCGCGCCGGGAGAGGCACAAGTACGCCGCCGCGCCGGGAGCGCGGCGACCTCAGCCATTGCAGTGACGTGCAATGGCAGCGACGATCTGCGCCCATCGGCGCCCAATCTCTGGGTTGCCCCAACCTGCGTGATTGTCCGTCGGATCAGATGGGCTAAACCCAAGCGATGCAGCGCTATTTCTTCAACGTGCAGGATCGGCACGGCTATCTGGTCGATCCGGACGGCATCGAACATGCGGATGCCGCCATGGCCCGCCATACCGCCGTTGCCTTCGGCCGGTCGCTGCTGGGGGAAGATCTCGCCCAAGGCTTCATCGACCTGAACGGAAGCATCGAGGTGATGAACGACGCGGGCACCGTCGTGCACCGCGTATCGTTCGCGGAATGCGTCCTGGTCGTCCTGGAACGTACCAGCCTGCTTGAATAGCCCAACGCTCCGCGCAACCGATTCGGTAGGTTGGCACTAACGGGCGCAAACCATGTCGATGTGTTGACTAGGCTGACCGACGCCGTCGGCACGCCAACCAACCGCCCTGTCCCCCCGCTCAGAGGCTGAAGCCTGCCTCGTTTAGCAATGTGGAGATTGTCGTGACGAGTTGGGAGGGAGCGACTAGCTTCTGGACCAGGATGCTTTTGGGAACGCCGTACCCCGCCCAGTCCTCGGGACTCTCGGCCGTCATGTACACTACAGGAAGGGCTGGCTTGAGCTCGCGGGCCTTGCGGGCGACATCCCAGCCACTCGCGCCGAAGCCAAGTCGCACGTCAGTGATCAAACCGACGATGTTTTCGCCGTCGGAACCCAGGATGCGGATTGCCTCATCGCCGCTGCTGGCATCAATGATGTCGAAGCCGCCGTCTTCGAGAGCATCCTGGGCGTTGATGAGCAACATCGGTTCGTCCTCGACCAGAAGAACGAGTATCGCCTGGTTCATCATTCGGGTCCTTGCGTGACCGCGCAGGGGCCGTGACCCGAGAGCGCCGAGGAATTGATCTGGCGGCTCTCCCTGACCAGATCATATCGCGAGATGCGAAACTCGGCGACCAAGTGGTTTCAGTATCAACGGTTTGCTGGGAATGCTCGGCGCGCTTTTTAGTTCCGCGGTCGAAACGTCTCAGCGAGATTGTTGGCCACTTAGGGGCAAGAAGCGTCTCGACCGAGGCCGCACCGCTGCTTCTTCCTTCGAGACTGTCCGCATCTGCGCATGCAAAGGCCCAAGGCTCCAACGTTGATCGGTTGGTGCTTAAGGTTGCTCGCCGTCCCGCGTTGAAAAGGAGGTGGCAATTTGCTACCTACAAAGCTGGAGGTGCGGGATGGCGCAGTCGATCAAGCTCGGCGACGACCTGATGAAGATCGTGCGCCGCGAATCCGAATTGCAGAGCCGGTCGCTGGCCGGGCAGATCGCCCATTGGGTCCGGATCGGGCGCGCGATCGAGAAGTCGGGCAATTTCGACCATGCCCGCATCACCGCAGCCCTTGCCGGCGAGATCGAGACGACCGCGCTCACCGACGAGGAGAAGGACGTCTGGCTCGACGGCTTCGTCGACAAGATGGGCCAGGCGAGCCCCGAGGAAGAGGCATTCTACACCCAGCGTCGCCAGCTTGGCCTCGGCGTCGGGCTCGATGAAGGCGGCAACCTCGTGCGCGAGAAGGCCGGCCGCAAGGCATGAAGCCGACGATGATCGTGCTTGCCGGACCGAACGGCGCCGGCAAGTCGACGCTCTATGCCACGCGCGTCGCGCCGAGCTTCGCGGGACCGTTCATCAACGCCGACCTGATCCAGCGCGACGAACTGCGCGATCCGTCACCTGCTGCTTCCTATGAAGCCGCGCGGATCGCGACGGCGCGGCGTGCCGACCATCTCGCCGGGGCCCGCGACTTCGTCACCGAGACGGTCTTCTCGCACCCGTCAAAGCTCGACCTGATCGACGAAGCCAAGGCAAGCGGCTTCACCGTGGTGCTGATGCATGTCGGGGTGGAGACGCCAGAACTGTCGGTGGCGCGCGTCGGCGCCCGGGTCGAGGAAGGCGGGCATGTCGTCCCCGACGACAAAATCCGCGCGCGCTATGCCCGTGGCGCGCCGCTGATACGAGCCGCTGCGCTCAAAACCGATCGCGCGATGGTGTTCGACAATTCGACGCTCAACCGGCCGCCCCGCCACTGCCTGACCTTCGCGAACGGACGGCTGGTCTTCGCCCTCCCCCAGCTGCCTGCCTGGGTCCGCGCGGTGTACGCGGCGGACCTCCAACTCTAGCGCGCGCCACCAACCCGATCGTCCCGCGAACCAGCGCCGGTGCCGAGCAGCGTGCGCCAGCTGCCGGCAGCCATGCGCGCTGCCTCGTCGGCGCGCCGACGGACGCGCGACAGCAGGAAGTCGGACCGGCCCTTCCATTCCTCGCGGACGAGGGTCTCGCCGTAGAGCGCCGACGCCATCTCTCGATAGGTGGCACCCGCCGCCACCGCGTCGCCGACGCGGAGCGCCTCGATCCTCCGCTCGATCCCCGGTTCGGGCGGGTGGAGTTTCGGAGAGAAGCGGCCGGTGCGCCACAGCTCCAGCATGCGCCGGAGCGTCAGGACATGGGCATCGACCCGTGTCATCCCCGACAGAAGATAGTCGAGCCGCGCAGGTCCTTCCTCGACCAGTGACCCGCCGACCACGTCCAGCCGGATCCGGTGCCATCCGTCGGAAAGCGCGACATGCTCGCGGCCACCGCCGCGGACGATCGTCGCCCACCTCAGCAGACGGGCTAGGTCGATGCCATCGGGGTCCGTCGCCGCGGTCGGCGAGACGCGGACTTCGAGCACGAAGGGATCGAGGTCCGCGTGCCAGAGCAGGCGCGCCGCGGGTGCAGGCCGCCCCGGATCCTCGGCAAAAGCAGAGCCCGAAAGCCCGGGCGTCCGCCTCCGGCACCAGAGACTGATCCGCGACTGCACCAAGGCGCCCGAGCCGGGCAGCCATCGCCGCATAGCCGGGATCGCGGCGCAACCACTCCCAGGCGAGACCGGCGCGATCGATGCCGGCCAGTGCGCGGTACGGCGCGTCGTCGCGCCAGTCGGGTCGCGGGTCAGCCGCCGGCCCCATGGCTGGTACGCAGGACAAATACCGAGCCTGTCAAATGGCTTGCAGGCCACTTCCCCCAAGATAATTTGCGCAGTGCACCAAATGCTAGTATCGATTGCACTTCGATCGGGTCGCGATGCCGACGGGAAAGCGGCGGTCGCGGTGCCGGCTTGGACAAGGCATCGGCGCAGCGGCCTGGGGCGCGTCCAGCATCGGGTGGGTACGCCCCATGGTCATCGCAACCGCGCAGCATTTCGGCCAGGCCGTCCTGGCGGCCACGACGCTCAATGAACTGAACAACCTCCTCCACGCGATCACGCGCGAGATGGGCTTCCAGTATTTTGCCCTGTCGCACCATGTCGACGTGCCGCGGGCGCCGCAGCCTGTGCTCCGGCTGCATAACTATCCCCCCGAGTGGGAAGCCTATTATGATGCCGAGCGCTTCGGCCCCTCGGACCCGGTGCACCGGGCCAGCCACCTCACCAGCGCCGGGTTCTGCTGGTCGATGCTTTCGCAGCTGCTGTCGCTGACCAACCGCGACGAGGATTTCCTCGCCAGGTCTAGGAAGATCGGGCTGATCGACGGCATCACCATTCCGGCGCATCTCCCCGGCGAGGCGGCCGGCTCCTGCTCGTTTGCGGTGAGCTGGGGCAGCACCCCCCGCCCCGAATGGCTGCCGCTCCTCCAGTTCGTCGGGACCACGGCGTTCGAGAGTGCCAGGCGGCTGGTCGGCATGCGGCGGGCGCAGGTAGACCGGCCGCGGCTCAGCGACCGACAGCGCGACTGCCTCTACTGGGCAGCGCAGGGCAAGTCCGACTGGGCAATTGCGAAGATCCTGGGCATCAGTCATGAAACGGCGATCCAGCACCTGAAGGAAGCGCGCGGCCGTTACGGGGTGGGCAACCGGACCCAGCTCGCGATCCACGCAATCTTCGATGGAGCGCTAAGCTTCACCGACGCGCTGCGGCGTTGAAACTCCCCAGCTCTGGGGAATAGCGGCCGACCGAGCCGGGGCGGACGATCGGGCTTCCACAACGAGGGAAGCCGATCATGCAGTTCATTCAGGGCGATGGCGCCTCCGCGGGCGATGCGGCGATGCGCGCGATGTTCGAGGCGCGGAAGCGGGTATTCGTCGACCTGCTCGGCTGGGACCTGCCGGTCCTGGGCGATCGCTATGAGGTGGACCAGTTCGACGACATCCATGCCCGCTACCTGATCCTCACCGACGGCGAGGGGCAGCATCTGGCCTCCGCCCGCCTGCTGCCGACCGAACGCCCGCATCTGCTCGGCCGCTTGTTCGCCGCGCTGTGCGACGTGCCGCCGTCCACCGGCCCCAGCACCTGGGAGATCACCCGCTTCTGCCTCGACCGGCGCCTGCGCGCGGGCGAGCGGCGCAGGTGGCGCGACGTTCTGGTCCACGGCATCGCCCGCTACGCGCTGGACCACGGGATAAGCCGCTACGTCGGCGTCGCCGAACCGGCCTGGCGCGAGCAGATCCTCGCCTTTGGATGGGAAGCGCACGCGCTCGGGCCAGTCGGCACGGTCGGCGGCATGCGCCTCGGCGCGCTGCAGATCGAGATCCGCCCCGACACGCCGGCGCTGCTTGCGGCCAGCGGCATCCAGCCGCAGGTCCCACTCGCCCAAGCGAAGGCGGCATGATCGCGCTCCGGCCACGGGAACTGGCCCGATGAGCCCCGGTGCCACGTTCGAGCGGGTCTATGGTGCGATCAAGCAGATGCTGCTCGACGGCGAGCTGCCGCCCGGTGCCCCGATCGAGCCTGCCATGATCGGCCGCGAGATTGCCGCAAGCATCACGCCGGTGCGCGATGCGCTCCACCGGCTGACCGGCGAGCGGCTGGTCGAGGCGCCCAACCATAATGGCTTCCGTGTGCCGCTGCTCTCCGAAGCAGCGCTGCGCGATCTTTACCAGTGGAATGGGCGGGTGCTCGGCCTGGCTGCGCAAAAGGTTCAGCCCGCATCCGACACCCACCTCCAGCATTCCGGCAGCATCGAGGAGATCACCGCCACGCTCTTCCTCCGCGTCGCGCAGGCAACCGAAAGCGCCGAGCTTGTCGCCACCGTCCGGTCGCTCAACGATCGACTCATGGTGGTGCGGCGCGCGGAGGTCGCTACCCTGCCCGCCATCGCAGACGAAATCGCGGGCCTGGAATCCGTCATCGACGCTGGTGACCGGGTCGCATTGGCGGCTGCGCTGACGCGCTATCATCGCCGCAGGATTGCGGCGGTGACGGGCACCGTCGGGCATCTGATGCGCCCCATCCGAAGATAGACGCGCCGCGCCCTCTCAACGCAAGCGTCAGGCGGCGGCGCTGCGCTCCAAGGCCGCGATCCGCTCCTCGCAGATCACCTGGACGGCACGACCCAGCACCTCGACGCGCTCCCCGAGCCAGGCAAGCTCTTCGTCGCTGATCCGATAGTGCTTGGAATAGCGCGCCTTCACATAGGCTTCCTTGAGCTTCTCGAAGCGACCGCGATCGGCACGGCTGTCGCGCGGCCATGCATCGACGAGGCGCGGATCGATCCGCTCGGCCTGGGTGCGCAGGAAGCCGAGATTGTGAACGTGCGGCGTATAGAAGGTGCAGACGAGCAGAACGCAGTGATATAGCCGCTCTGCCGTCTGATGCATCAGGAAGGCGGCATCCTTCAGTCTGCCCTGCGCTTGGCTGAACTGCGCCGTTTCCAACATGCCAGCCGCGGCGGGAAACCACTCCCCGAAATACTCGCGCGCCATCGCCAGCGCCTGCTGCGGCGTCTTGGGCTTGGGCTCGTGCAGCCCGGTGCTGTCGCTCTGGTAGAGCGCGATGCCGTCGCGGGCGACATCCATGAAGAAATAGCGGCCATGGGCGAGGCCGTCATTCACTTCCTGCAGCGTGTGGACGATGAAGTTGACCGGGGTGCGCAGGGTCCGGGTAACGGCGAGTTCGCGGTTGAGCCGTTCCTCGGCATTGGCCCAGAACTCGACGCGGTCGGTCAGCTTGTCGTGATTGACGATGACCAGCAGGTCGAAGTCGGACTGGTAGCCCTTGGCGGTGTGCGGCTCATCGACCCAGCCGCCGCGCGCATAGCTGCCATAGAGGATGACCGTGAGGATGCGCGCGTGGCGCTTCCAGTCGACCGTCGCGGTGGCGGTCGCGTCGCCGAATTCCTCGAACAGGATCTGCACCACGCGCTCGAGCTCGCGTTGCTTCGCCGCCGGCAGGTGATCGAGATCGGTGCGCATCAGCCAGACCCTAGCCAGCGTGCCAGGCGATGCAACAGCGCGCGACGCGCTTTGCCGCCGAAACCAACGGGATCGCGCAGATATCGTGCATCGCGAAGGGATCGATCGACCGCGACGATGGCTTCCCCGAGGAGGTGCTCGACCTGCGCCGCACTGATGCCGAGCCGCGCGCTGACCTCCGGATAGGCGAGCCCCTCCACGGCGCAAAGCTGGAACACCGCGCGCTGGTCCTCGGGTAAAGCGGCGACCGCGCGCTGCATCGCTGCTCTTTTCTCCTGCCGGTCGATGGACATGATCCTGCTCCGCTGCGCCGACCCGACGGGGCCGGTCGGCGGCGCGACCAGCGGGCGCGATCCAGCGGTGGCCCGCACCGCAGGGCGAAGCGCCAGCGAAGCACCCGGCCTCGGCCGGGTTGCGGGACGCCCGCGCCGCGCCCGACATGCGGCGTCCGGCCCCGAGGGCGGCGGACGGCCAGGCAAATCAGTCGCTTGCCGGGAGAGTTGCACAGCCGCGCGAAGTACCGCAGACTGCACACGCAGCGCGGTCCAGGCCGGCAGCCCGCTGTGGAGTTCGACCGCCAGGCATCACACGCATTCGACCAGCGCGGTCGGCTGTATCCCCGAGGCATCTGCCCGGCACGAGATGGGTTCTCGTGCGATCCCCTTCCCCTGCCCGCGCCCTGCGCGGCGGCTTCGCCTAGGCCTGCGCATGCGGCGACCGGAGCAGGATCCTCGCGCGGCGCCCCACGGGGACGGCCATGCCGAGCTGCGCATCGACGCGCTCTACCGCGAGCAGGCACCGCGCTTGCGGCGTTGGCTCGATGCACGCCTGCGCTCGAGCGAGGACGCCCATGATGTCGTGCAGGATGCCTTTGCCCGGCTGCTCGGGTCGGGCGCCCGCGAGGGGCTGCGCCAGCCTGAGGCATTCCTCAACCGGATCGTGCGCAACCTGCTGATCGACCGGTCACGGCGGATTGCGAACCGCATGGCGCATGTGCCGATCGACGCGGCGAACGAACCCGAGACGCGTGCTACCCAGGAGGATGCGATCCAGCTCGACCAGATGCGCATACGCTACCGGGCGGCGGTGGACGCGCTGCCGCCGCGGACGCGCGAGGTGTTCCTGCTCCACCGAATGGAGGGGCTCGGCTACAAGGACATCGCGACTCAGCTCGGCATCAGCATCCGCACCGTCGAATGGCATGTCGGCGAGGCGCTGGTGCGGATCGGCAAGGAGCTGTGACAATGACCAACGCCGAAGAACCCACCGAGGGTGCCGCCGAGGCGCTGGCCCGCGAGGCCGCACATCGGTTCGCCAGGACGCGCGGCCCGGACGCCGAGGTGCACCGGGCGGAACTGGAGGCCTGGCTGGCGGAGGCGCCGGAACACCGTGCTGCATATAATCGCGCCGCCGAGATCTTCGCGATGGGAAAGCTGCTCTCCGAGCCGGATGCGCCTCCATCCTTGGCCGCGCCTGAACCGAAGCGAGGGCGCAAGGTCCTTGTCGCAATGCTGACCACCATCACCGCCTGCGCGATCGGCGTCGGCGGCTGGATCACCTATCAGTCCTCCGCGCCCACGTCCGATCGGCCGGCCGCACTGGCAGACACGACGGACAACCGAACACTGTCGACCAGCACCGCCCCACAGACCGTCCAACTAGCCGATGGCTCGACCGTGACGCTTGCAGTCGACACAATGGTCGGGGTCGAGATCGCGACCGGCGTGCGTCAGCTGCGCTTGCTCCGGGGCAAGGCACGGTTCGAGGTCGCGCACGAACGCCGGCCCTTCATCGTCCTGGCTGGCGGCGGCAGCGTGACCGCGCGCGGCACGATCTTCGAGGTTGCGTTGGCACCTGCCGGCAGGGTCGAGGTCCGGCTGCTCCGCGGCGCAGTGGACGTGGCGATGCCGCGTGGCACCGCCAAGGCGACGCCGGCGATCCGCAGGCTGGCACCGGGCCAGGAGGTCACGTACTCGGCCGAGCCAGAACATCCCGCAGCGCGCGTAACCTCGGCAGGTGCCGCAGGCTTGCAGAGCGACACGCCGCAATCGTTCGAAGCGGTGCCCGTCCAGGAACTCATCGCATTGGCGAACCGCACCACGAGCCGGCCGATCCGCCTCGCAGAGCCGTCCCTGGGCGCGCGGCGCGTGTCGGGATGGTTCCGTGTCGACGACACACTGCTCCTGGCACGCCGGCTGGGCGCCTTGTTGTGCAGCGACGTCGACCTGCGCGACGCGCACCAGATCGTGGTAGTGCCGCAGGAAGGACACGGAAGCTGTGCAACCAGGGAGGCACAGAAACAGGCCGCGCTTTGAACCGTGCCCGATCGAACGGAGACCGCACAGGGAGCGACGAAGCCGGGCGGGGAAAGCATGCGCCTGGTGGGCATGCGCCACCACCTTTAGCCGCGAGGCCTGGACATAGTGGTGGCCACCCGGCCGCTGGCGATGGTCGGCCAAGCCAGTTGCCAAAAGGTTTATCGCAAAGCCTGCGCAAACATTCGAATTATAATCAGATTATAAGCTTCTCATAACCAGCGGGCCGGCTACCTTCGACCGGGTCATGGCCATGACATTTCCCACGATTGGAGAAGTGCCATGAACACCGAACAGACCATCGAACTGGGCGTCGCCAGCGTCGACACCAAGGGCGGCACGATCGGCTTCGCCGATGTCGAAGCGACCCTGCAGCAGAATGTCGGCCTCAGCGACGACTGATCGACCCGGGCGCGCGTCTTCGGGCGCGCGCCCTATCGGTGAGGGATCCCGACATGTCGCTTGCTTCTCATCCCAGCATCTCCTGGTGCCGTTGTGCAGGCCAGGCGGTCTTCCTGGACCTGGAAGGCGACCGCTATTTCTGCCTGCCCGAGCCCCTAGATGCGATCTTCCAGCGCTGGGCTGCCGGCGAAGCGATCGACCGGGACGCGCACACCGCGCTGGTCGCCGCCGGCGTCGCTGGCGCCGATCCCACACAACGTCCGCAGCCCGTCTCGTTTTCGGTTGCGAGGCGAGACCTCGCCCATGCCGGTCCAGGCAGAGCTGTATGGACCTCGGCGAAGGCGATTTTCGGTCAGTTGCGCGCGAAGTACTGGCTCCGACGGCGGCCGCTGGCGAATATCCTGCGAGACCTTCCGTCACCCGCCGCGTCGGCAGCTCGATCGCCGGGTGAAGCGTCGCTGCAGGCAATCGCTGGCGCGTTCGCGACGAGCGCCATGGTCCTCCCCGCAGCTGACCAATGCCTGCCCCGGGCGATCGCTGCAGCCCGTCTCTGTTGGCACCGCGGATTGGATGCCGCGCTGATCCTGGGCGTTCGCCTTCACCCCTTCGCCGCGCATAGCTGGGTTCAGTCCGGAGATGCCGTCGTGGTCGGCGACCTCGAGCAGGTGCGGCTCTACACCCCGATCCTGGTGCTGCAGTGAGGCCGCGTTATCTCCTGCTGGTCGGGGACCGGGAGGCGGTCTCTCTGGCAACGGCGCGCGTCGCGGCGCGTACGGGCCTTGCGGTAGCACACAGCGCCCATGGCTTTGCAGTTCTGACGAACGAGGCCTGCACATGTATCACCGTCGATCCGGAGGCGGTGGTCATCGGCACCCTATTCCCGAGGCAGGGTCCGGCACGCGCGGTGACTGCCCTCAGCGAGGCAGAACGGGCGCATCTATCGCGCCATGGCTTCGCCGCGCTGCTCGAAGCCTGGTGGGGCGGCTATGTGGGCGTCCGGTCCCAAGGCGGTCGGACGCAAGTCATCCGCGATCCCTCCGCTGCGCTGCCCTGCTACCGAGCCGAACAGGGCGGGTCGACGCTCTTCGCTTCGGATCTCGCCCTTCTGGAAGCAGCGAGCGGCCGGAGGTATCCGGTGGCCTGGGATGCCCTCGGCCGAGTCCTGTACTCGGCGGGCCTGCCCACCCCCGAGACCGCACTTGCCGGCATCGGCGACCTCCGCGCTGGCGACATCATAACGCTCGACGGCGTGGCAGAGCAGACGGCCACCGGTTGGTCCCCCTGGACGTTCGCCGATCCTCGCAACGACGAGGAAAGCGCCGCGACCGCCGAACGGCTGCGGCGCGTCGTCGAACACTGCGTCGCCGGCTGGGCATCGCTCTATGGGCGTCCGTTGCTGAGCCTGTCGGGCGGGCTCGATTCGTCCATCGTTGCGGCCTGTCTCGGCGGCGCCAGGCCAAGCGCCGAGTGCCTGACGCTGTACACCGACGATGCCGCAGGCGACGAACGCGCCTTCGCGAAGCTGGTGTGCGACGCGGTTGGCCTGCCGCTCTCCGAACACCGCTACGACCTGGATGCCGTCGACCTGTCACGACCACTCGGCGGGCACCTGCCGCGTCCCGCAGGCCGTGTCGAAGCACAGCCATACGAGGCCGCGCATCGCGCCCTCGCACGGCAGATCGGCGCCGACGCCTTCTTCACCGGCAATGGCGGCGACAATGTCTTCGGCTATTCGCAATCGGCTGCAGCGCTTGCGGACCGGGCCCTTCACGAAGGCCCCGGCGCCGGCGCCTTTGCGACACTACGGGACATTTGCCGACAAACCGGCGCGGGACCGCTACGCGTGACGCGCGCCGCCATGCGCCATGCACGCCAGCCCCGAGGCTATCGCTGGAAGCCGAACCCGCGCTTCCTGCATCGCGATCTGGTCGCCTCGCTCGCCGATACGCGGCTTTCTCACCCATGGCTCGACGCCCCCGCCTCGACGCTACCGGCCAAAGCGGCACACATCGCCGCGCTGGTCCGCGCGCAGCTCACGCTCGAATCCGATCGCAGCCAGATGCTGCCGGTGGTCAATCCGCTGGTTTCGCAGCCGATCATGGAAACCTGCCTCGCCATCCCGAGCTGGCGCTGGCGAGAGGGTGGCCGGGACCGGGCAATGGCCCGGGCGGCCTTTGCCGAGCGCCTCCCCAGCGTGATCGTCGAGCGAAGGATGAAGGGCACGCCTGACCCATTCTGCGGCGAGATCGTCCAGCGCAAACGCGCGGAGCTGCGCGCCCGGCTGCTCGACGGACAGCTCGCATATCACCGCATTCTCGATCCCGGCGCGATCGAGGAAACGCTCCGGCCCGGGCGGCCGACCACCGGAGAGGAAAATGTGCGCCTGCTCGAACTGGCGAATGTCGAGGCCTGGCTTGGTGCCCGGTCTTCCCGGCCATCCGGGGCCGAGACCGCATCCAGTGCGAGCATTGTTGGTTGAACAGACGACATTGGAGAAGCATGATGAACACCAAGCACATGACGATTGAACTCGGCACCGCGAGCTTAGCCACCCGCGGTTCGATGATGGGGTTCGCGGACAGTGAGGGCGGCCTGACTTGGCAGCCCGGCCTGCAGGCGGACTGACCCAAGCGGGCGGGTGCAGCGGCATCCGCCCGTCCCTCGAATCTACCTGGCGTCAGGGCGTGGGTGCTGGCACGCGTGCGGGCTTGTCGGGGATCGCCTGCACCTTCCGCATGGCCTCCCACCGCGCGATCTCCGCCTCTCGGCCGGGCGCCTTCACCCCGTTCAGCCAGAAGTCGAACCAATCGATCGCCCGCGCGTAGGTCGCGAGCCTGTGCTCGGGCTGCCATTTAACATGATGCTCGCCGGGGAACACAAACAGGTCGATCGGTCGGTCGAGGTCGCGGAGCGCGGTGAAGCTCTGCAGCGCGGCCAAATATTCGTCATCGGAAACCTGCGCGAGGATCGGCGCGTGGATCCGCTCCACATTCGGGGTAATGGCGATCTGCCGCCACATGGCCCGCGCTTTCTCGCTGTCATCGGTGATCCGTGGATAGCCGATGCGGTAGAACTCCTTTGCAGCACCCGGCCCGACCCGAACGGGCATGCTCGTATCCCAGCAGCAACTGCTCGACGCGAACGCCGAGAACAACGTGCTGTGCAGCAGCGCGAATTGCATGGTTGAAGACCCGTCGCTCAGCCCGGTGATCCCAATCCGCAACGGATCCGCGATCCCGCGCGCGATAGCGGCACGCACCGGAGCCTCCACCGCTTCGAGCACGCTGCGACGGTCGGCAAAGTCCTTGAGGTTGATCCGGTCGCCTTCGACAAAGTCGGGCGCGGCCCTCGCGCCCACCGCCTCAGGCTTGTCTACGCTCAGCACCGCAAAGCAGCGATTGGCGAACGCCTGGATGGGGTAGTCATCGCCGGTGCCGCCGCGCAGGAAGCCGCGCGACACATATTGCACCACGACCAACGGGTAGCGCTTGCCCGGCTCATACCCCACCGGCAGGACGAGATCGGCAAAGGAGTCCAGGCCGAAGCTGTTGCGCGCATAGAGGCGTTTGACCCGCCCCAGCGTCAGGCCCGCAAACTCCGGGTTCGGGTCGAACAGCACATCGCGCCGCCCGGTGGTCGGGTCGAGCCGCTCGAGCCGGCGCGGCTGCGAGGCACCTTCACGGAGGCAGAGGATCTCGGCGCCGCTGGGCACGCAGCCGATCAGCAGGTCCTGGGTCTGGTACAGCCGGCGTGCCTTGGGTGTGCGAGGCCGCCATTCGTAGATGCCGATATTCTCTCCCCGCACGCCTTCGCGACGGAGAAATCGCACCCGGTCACCGACCCACCAGGGGTAGCTTGCGTTGGTGCACGCCGCTGCGGTGCAGGTGCGATGTCGATCGCCGAGCTCCGTCTCGAGCACGCCACGATCGGGACGAAGGCTTTCGGGCGGCACGCGAATCCTGGCGATCCACCCGGCGGCGCCGATCGATTGGGTCCAGCTTCCCTCTTGCATCGCGGCGGCGCCGAGCAATCCCGCCTCGGCGTCTGTCGCAGGCCGCGTATCTCCCGTCGCCAGGTCGCGGAACCAGGTCTTTCGCGGAAGCGGAGCTGGCGGAAACGGGCGATTGCTCGCCGAGGGCGCGAAGCGATCGTCATAGTGAAACCCCGAACGCCCTTCCGCTTCGATCGCGGCCAGTGCCTCGCGCAACTTAGAATCGGTCGCATAGACGATCCCGCTCCCATCGGCGGTCAGCCGAAAGTCGTCGACATCATCGAGGCTGTCGGTGATAGCCGCGCTGCCGCTGCCGTCGGTTCGGGCGCGCCAGAGCTGGATCGACTCCTTGTCGCGTCGCCGGTAGATGATCCACCGGCCATCGGGCGTCCAACGCGGCGTGATGGCATCGGCAAGCCCTGTCGGAAAATGCGCCTTGCCCCGCACATCGATTCGCAAGCGGATGAAATCGCCACCTCGGTCCACCACAACCGCCCGGCCGCTTCCCAGATCGACAACGACCATCGCGAGGCAATACCCATTGGCGACAGGATCACCGCGCCGTAGCTGGAACGCGGCCTTGGTCCCGTCCGGCGATACCGTGAACAGTCCGCCATATTGCTGGTTGGGATCGACGGGCCCGATGTCGCGCAGTCGGACGAGATCCTCGGGGACCAGCGCGCGTTTCGCCTGTGGTGTCGCGATCGTCGGCGGCAGGATGCCGTTGCAATCGGGCGGGACGGCCGCGTGGCACGGTACCGGCAGCCACACGGTCGCGAGCAACGCCGCTAGCAGATGCCGCCTCACCATTGCTTGGTCACCGTGAAGCTGACGAAGCGGCCGATCGGCGACTGGTTGGTCGAGTCATAGGCCACATAGGTCGGGTTGGTGACACGGATGGGATCGGGTTGCTCGTTCAGCAGATTCTGCGCGCTCAGGCGAAGTTCGATCCGATCAAGCGGACCGCGCCCTTCCCGTGTCCGAACGGAGCCACTCAGGTCGATGGTCGTGAACGAACCGATCCTCGTCGGCGTGGAAAAACGCTTGTCGGTCGTTCCGTCGAGATAGTTGAGCGCCGCGGACAGCTGAACCACCGAGGTGCGCCAGCTCGCCGCGCCCCGCGCTCGAAACTTCGGCGGCGTGAAGATCAGGCCGGAGCGGCCGACCTTCGGCAGGTTGGGCGCGGCCTGGCGATCCCCATCGAGATAAGTTGCGGACCCAGCAATCGTCAGCTGGCTGTCTCCTCCCAACCGAGCGTCATAGTCGATCGACAGGTCGACACCCCGGATATGCTCGCGGGCGATGTTGCGCAGGCTCGAATCCACGATCGCGGCGACCTTTGCCGGATCAAACGGCTGGCCGCTCTGGTTTGACAGCCCGGCCGCTGCCTGCGCAACGGTCGCCTGCGCCTCTGCGACACTGGGCGAGAACTGGACGAAGTTCGCCGCGGCAGGATTGCTCAGCGCGGAGAGCAGGTCGCTGATCGGGGAGGCGATGCGGTCACGATAGTCGATGTCATACCACGTCGCCTCGACCCGCAGCCCCGGGAGGAAGCGGGGCCGCACTTCTGCGGACAAGGTCGAACTCTTGGCCCGCTCGGCGTGCAGGTTCGGGCTCCCACCACCGATCGCCAGGATCGTGGCGCCCGCCGGCAGCGGCGGGCTGGGCTGTGGCGCGAACACCGAGGCCGGCAACAGGATCACCTCCCGTGCCTGGTTGACCTGCTGCAGCGTCGGGATCTTGAACGAGCGGCCCCAGCTATATTTCAGGGTAATGTCGCGGTGTGGCGAGTAGACCAAGCCGAGCTTGGGCGTCGCGACGGCGTCAATGCCCTTGTAGCTTTCATAGCGGACGGCCCCGCTCAGTCGCAGGGCGTCGATGAACGGCATCCGGTTGGCCGCCCCGACCAGCGGCACCGACAGCTCGCCATAGCCGAACGCGCTGTTGCGGCGCTCGACGGAGTCGCGCGAGACGGTGGTCACGCCGCCGCTTGTCGTGCGGACGTCGAAGTCGAGCTGGAAACGACGATAGCCGCCACCCAGTGCGAGCCGGATGTCGCCGCCGGGCAGATGGGCAAGCGGGCCCTCGGCGCTGGCCTCGAAGTTGCTCAGCCGGTTGTCATAGGCAGCTCGACTGACGGACAGGGTGCCGTTGGTATAGCGCTGGGTATGGATGACGGTGGAACTCTCGCCATCGGTCACCTGCAGCGTTGCCTCCCAGCCGGAACCCGGGCGGAGGTGCAAGGACGGCGTCACCGCATAGCTGCGCACCACCGGTCGGTTGTCCTGCCCATAGAAGGTGGTCGGCCCCGTCAGCGAGAAGGCGTTGACCTTGCGTGACCGGCGATCGGCGAGTTGCACGTCGAGCTCGAAAGACGCCCAGCTGGCAAAATCCTGGTGGCCGGCCAGCACCCCGCTCACCTGTCGGCTGCTGGTCGTCAACATCTGCCCGGCGTTGAGTTGGCGGGTATAGGGCCGATCGTCGGCATAGATCGGAGTCGCCTTGCTGTAGTCGAGGGCGGCCATGAATCCGCCGCCGGCCCAGCGCGCGCCGCCGACGCCCGAATATTGCTGCTGGACGTTGCCGCCCTCGGTCGATGCGCCGACGCGCGCGCTGGTCAGGAGGCCGTCATAGTCGCGGCGCAGGATCAGGTTGGCGACGCCGCCCACCGCGTCCGAGCCGTAGAGCGCCGAGGCACCGTCGGTGATGACCTCGATGCGTTCGAGCGCCGCCACGGGAATGATCGAAATGTCGACGCCTTGATTGACGGCGTCGTAAGGGAGGCGATGACCATTGATGAGCGTCAACGTCGCGTCCGAGCCCAGCCCGCGAAGGTTGAGCGTCGTCGCGTTGTTCGCATTATTGTATCCGCCCTGGTCACCGCCCCCCGCGACCCCGGGGTTTTGCCCTCCGGTGAAATTCTGCGGGAGTATCCGTGAAACACTCGCAATGTCGGGAATGCCCTGCTCCTCCAGCCCTCGGCGCGACACGATAATGACCGGCGAAGGACCCTCGGCACCGCGGATGCGCGAGCCGGTGACCGTGATGGCATCCTGCGTCTCTGCCTGGGCTGCCACGCTCCCAGCCCGGCCAGGGTTGCCCCGAACGACAAGTGCGCCGGCTTCCTCGCGCACCACCATCCCCTCGCCTATGGCGAGGTGCACGGCCTGCTCGACGGTGTAGCTGCCCCGAATTGCCACGGCGCGTTTGCCGCGGACCTCCTCATCAGCGAACAGGATTTCCCGCCCGGTCTGACGCGCGATTGCGCGAAGCGTCGTCGCTAGGGCCTGCGCCGGCAAGTCGAAACTGGTCGTCGCTGCCTGGGCGTGTGCAGGGACGGCTACCATGTCGCTGTAGGAAATCGTCGCGGCAAGCATCGCCGCACAAAGCGCCCTTTTCGAGATCGTCATTCGTTTCTCCCCGCCGGTGTCCCGGCACTGGAGCGATTGACGCAGCCGACGGCGAACTACGGGGTCGCGACATGAAAGAAGTTTGCGGGGGCCGCAGCAGCGCTGGGTTCCGGGATTTGCCAGCAGCCCTTGTCCCGTCGCCGGGTGCCGCTAGGCTCCCGCGCCGAACCATGTCGCGCCTTCACAGCCTCCGCGCCACGATCGACGATGTCGCCCGCTTCCTGGACGCGGAACCATTGGGGCAGATCATCCTTCCGCCCGACGTCACCGAGGGCCGCCAAGGGCTGGTGATGTTCGAGGCCGATGGCCGCAGGCGTCTGCGGATGATGCGCTGGGGCTTTCCCCGCCGGATCCGCGACACGCAATTGCAGCGGAACGAGCCTGAGATCATCGGCCTGGTAGCGGACCTCACCAATCCGCTCTGGGAGCAGACCGTCGTCGATCCACGCTACCGCTGCATCATCCCGATCACCCATTTCGGCAACCCGGATGGCGACGAAGGCGCCAAGACACGGACATGGTTCTCGGTCCGCGACCAACCGATCCTGGCCTGGGCGGGCTTCTGCCGGAACTTCCCCGAGGTCGGGCCCTCCTATGCGGGCATGACCATGGAGGCGAACGCAGCCAATCCGCCGACCAATGACCGCATGCCGGTACTGCTCGAGCCGCACGAGCACGCGTGCTGGCTGCACGGCTCGATCCGGGACGTGATCGGCTTCCAGTTTCGTCCGCCGATCGCCGCCGAGCAGATGGAGGTGCTGCGCACCGAAGATCCCCGGCGCGGCGGCGGCCCTCCGCCCGATGGAACGCAGTTGGACCTGCTCTAGCCGCAAACCATGAGCCGTGCGTTGCAGCCATCTCGCCTTCGACCTAGGCTGCCGCCATGTGCAACCTCTACCACCTTCGGAAGAGCGCGGCCGAAGTCGCCGCGCACTTCGGCGTCGATACCCCGGTGCGGTCCAATGCAGGCGAGGAAGTGTATCCCGGCTATCCCGGCATGGTGGTGCGCGAGGAAGCGGGCGCGCGCGTGCTGCAGTCGATGGTGTGGGGCTTCCCGTTCCGACTGAAGGGGATGAGCCCGACCGCCAAGCCGAAGCCGGTCAACAATATCGCGGATCTCACCAAGCCGATGTGGGTCGGGCTCGCGCGCAAGCCGGAATGGCGCTGCCTCATCCCGCTGACCGGCTTTGCCGAGGCGGAGGGCGCCAAGGGTTCGAAGACGCGGACCTGGTTCAGCGTCCAGGACGCGCCGCTTTTCGCCTGGGCGGGACTGTGGCGGGACAGCGCCGAATGGGGGCCGGTCTACTCCGGCGTCATGACCGACTGCAACGAGGCGATCCGCCCGGTGCATGACCGCATGCCGGTGCTGCTCCACCGTGACGACCATGATCGCTGGCTGCACGGTAGCTTCGACGACATTCTCGGCTTCCAGGCGCGCTGCTTCCCCGATGACCTGATCGTCATGGAGCGTACCGATGAGCCTTGGGTAAAGCGCAAGGGCGCCGTCGACCAGGCAGCTCTGTTCTAGGCGCGAAACCGGCTGACCGCCCGCCGCCACTCGACATCGCTCGGGAGCGGCAGGCTGGTGATCGTCGGCGGATCGCAGGTCAGGCTGATCGTCGTGCCGCGCCGCCCGCATCGCGAACATCGAAGGCGAGCGCCTACCTCGGCGAGCAGGCCAGGCCATTGCCTGCGCTCGAACAGCCGCCAGAGCGCCGCCGCATGAAAGACCCCGATGTGCCCACATCCCGCACAGGCTGCCCGGACCGAACGGTGGAACGCCGCAGCCTCGAACAGCGTCCGGGGCACCTGCCCGCCATCTGCGTCGTAGCGAGCCATATCAGCCTACCAAGCGCAGGCGCGGACCTGCCGCGGCGGGCGCAGGGTGGAGGCCGAGCGCGGGCACCTGCGCCTGCGGCACCACCCGGATGAGGGCATCCGGCCAGGCCGGGAACATCGCCCGCACCTTGGCGGACAGGAGCGTCGCTGACGGTGCATCCATCAGCAGCGTCGCGTCATAGCCACACCACAATTCCGGCGGGATACGGCCCAGGCGGTACTTGCCGGCGACCACCAGCACCGCGGGAGGATGAAGCTCGCGCCGCCCCGCAATGAAGCGCGCCAGGCACAGCGGCCGCTGCGCCGCCTTCCAGGTCTCGAACTCCGTAGCGGAGTTGACCTGCCCCAGGCGATACCCCTCGACTCTGCCCACATGGATCAGCCATCCGCCATAGGAGAAGGTTTCGAGTTCGATCGGCCAGCGATGCGCCAGCCAGTTGGTCCGTTTGATCGCATCCATCGCGCGGGGTTCAGGCGCGCGCCTGCTCGCTGAACAGGGTCGGCTGGACGGCACGATCGTATAGCGCCCGACGCGCCTGCAGCGCCGCGCCGACCGCTTGGCGATAATGGATGGTCCTGAATCGCTCGGCCTCGTCGAAGCCGAATGGCGCCCATTCCTCGCTCGGATAGCAGGCGTCGTAGATTGCGCGCGCAGCGGCACGCAGCTGGAGATCTTGCTCCATTCGGACACTCCCAATGGTATCGAATCGCCGGGGTTTGCGGCGAAGCACCAATTAGAACATAACAAGAACTTCAAGCAAGTTCGCCGTAGCCCATGCGGCAAGCCGCATCGAACCGGGCAATCCCCGCCTTTCGCCGGCTGTCGTTGCAAGCGGCCGGCTGGGAGCGCTGATTCCGCCTGGAGCCGCATGATCGACGGCGAGCTCAAGCCTCTTTGGCCCTCCGCAAGCGAATGCATGCAGGAAAGGCATGCCTCGGCTGCCCCTCTCGGCACATGACAAGCCCGTACGCTGAGGTTAGGGTCAGATCGTGCACCCGTTACGCCGCCTTGTTGCAAGTCATCGTGTCGTCGCCGGGGCGATCCTCGCACTGGCGCTGGTGATGAAGCTGCTGATCCCTGCCGGCTTCATGCCGACGGTGGCGAATGGCCAGATGGTCGTGCGGATGTGCTCGGGAGCGGGGCCGATGACGATGGTCATGGCGATCCCCGGACTCGAGAACAGGACCGACCGCGAGAGCCACCACGACAAGCATGAGCAGCCTTGCGCCTTCTCCGGCCTGTCCACGCCGTCGCTGGCAGCGGCGGACCCGATCCTGCTGGCGCTGGCGATCCTCTTCGTGCTGGCGATGGGCGTCCGCGCGGTGGCGGAACCGACCACGGCCGCACCAGCCCATCTGCGACCGCCGCTACGCGGCCCACCGGCACATTGATCACCCACGCCGCGTGATCGGCTGACGGGAAGGCTGTGCCCTGGCGCCGCCAACCCGCGCGCCGTCATGCCTCGTTGCATCGTCCGGCCGGGACATCGCCATGCGCGATGCCGGCTGGCATCGAGGACTGCCATCCATGCGCTATCCTTTCTCAGCGCGGGCGCCGGCCCGCCATAATCGCGTTCGCCTGCATGCTCCGGCGGCGAGCACACTGCCGCCTTTCATAGCCTGGCTGCGCAGGCTGCGCCGTTCGGCGTGGCTGCTGATCGCCGTCTGCATGCTGGTGCGGATCGGAACAGCGATCGTTCAGGAAACCCCCGGCGGGCCTGGCGACGCCGTCGCTGCGGCGGAGCAGCCGCGATGAGCGCCGACGCCTCACGCCCATCCCGACCCTCCCCATGGGAAACTTCAACCGAAGCTGCGTTCGAGATGCGGCTGGTCGCCCCGCGATCCCCGTTTTCGCTGGAAGGCAAGCTGCTCCTCGGTGGCGCAGCATTCGCTGCGATCCTCGTATCGCTGCGGTTCCTGCTGCTCGGTGCCTGGCCGGTGCTGGTCTTCTCGATCCTCGACCTCGGCGGCCTCGCGGTCGCGCTGATCCTGTTCCGCAAGCGCCAAGTGCCCGAGGAATGTTTGCGCATTCGTGGAGACCGACTCGAGCTGACCCGGATCGACCATCACGGGCGACGCACCGAGATCGTGCTGCCGGTGTTCTGGACCCGCCTCGAAACCGGCAGCCGATCCGAACTCGACTTCGAGCTCTGGCTCGTCCTGCGTCGCGAACGCCACCGCATCGGCCGCTTCGTCTCCGCGGCCGAGCGACGGGCCGTGGCCCCGCGCCTCCAGGCCGCACTGCGTGCGGCCCGCTGCTTCTCCTGACCAAAACCGTCCTGACATTCCCTCGTTGCAAGGAAAATAGACACGATGAAACGCATTCTTGCCGGCCTGACCTGCGCCGTTGCCGTCGCCACCCCGGTGCTTGCCCATGAGTTCAAGCTCGGCAGCCTGGAAATCGCCCATCCCTGGACCCGCCAGACCGCTCCCGGCCAGCGCAATGGCGGCGGCTTCCTCGTCGTCACCAACAAGGGCCGGGCGGCGGACCAATTGGTGGACGTTGCCTCGCCCGTGGCAGACAAGGTGGAGCTCCACACCATGTCGATGGACGGCGGGATCATGCGCATGCGTCCGGTGACCGGAGGACTGCCGATCCCGGCGGGCGGCACGCTGACGCTCGCGCCGGGCGGATATCACGTCATGCTGATCGGACTGAAGGCGCCGCTCACCCTTGGCACGATGGTGCCGCTGACGCTGCGCTTCGCGCGGGCGGGCACGATCACCGTCCAGCTCAAGGTCGAGCCGGTCAGCTTTACCGGGGAGGCAGCGCATGAGCAGCATTGATCCGGACGGCACGCCCCGGCAGCGCGGCGTCGCGCCGGGCTGGATCGGCTGGGCGATCACGGCTCTCCTGCTGCTCGCGCTCGCGGGCGGTGCGGCCTATTGGGTCACCCGCCGCGAGGCACCCGCCACCGCCGTTCCAAGCTTCGGCGGCGCCTTCGCGATGACCGACCAGAACGGCAACACCGTCACCGACCGGTCGCTGCGCGGCAAGCCCTATGCGATCTTCTTCGGCTTCACCCGCTGTCCGGACGTCTGCCCGACCTCGCTCAACCGCATGGCGCAGCTGCGCAAGCGGCTTGGGCCCGACGGCATGAAGTTCGCCATCGTCTTCGTCTCGGTCGATCCCGGCCACGACAAGCGCCAGGACATCGGCAACTATCTCACGCTGTTCGGCACGCCGATCATCGGGCTGACCGGCACCGATGCCCAGGTCGCGCAAATCGTGAAGGCGTTCCACGTCTATTACGAAAAGGTGCCGGTACCCGGCGGCGACTACACGATCGACCACACCGCTTCGATCTACCTGATGGACCGCGAAGGGCGGTTCGTCACCACCATCGATCACCAGGAACAGCAGGACGTCGCGTTCGAGAAGCTCAAGCGCGTGATCGCATCCTGATCCGAGCAGCCATTAAAAGGGGGAACATGTTTTGAAGACCACGCTTCTCACCGGCGCATGCCTCGCGTTGGCCGCGCCGGCGCTGGCCCAGACCGACCCGCCCGCATCGTCCGAAGGCGATACCCGCTTCACCATCGGCGAGATCATCGTCACCGCGCCCAGCATGGCCCGCTCGACCGAGAACGTCCTCACCTCGGTCGACGTGCTCGGCGGCGACGTCGCCCAGCGCCAGTCGGTCGACAATGCCTGGGAGCTGTTCGCTAGGCTGCCCGGCGTGGTGCTGACCGATTTCAACCAGGGCACGACCTCGGGCCGTTTCTCGATCCGGGGCTTCAACGGCGAAGGCGAGATCAACGCCGTCAAGCTGCTGGTCGATGGCGTGCCAAGCAACGACAATGCCGGCGCGATGACCGCGATCGACATGATCGCGCCGCTCGATATCGCGGGGATCGAGCTGGTGCGCGGCACCTCCGATCCGCGCTGGGGCCTGAACGCCATTGCAGGGAGCGCCAATATCCTCACCCGGATCGGCGGCAGCTATCTCGACGCGCGCCTGCTCGGCGGGTCGTTCGGGACGATGGACGGGCAGCTCTCGGCCGGGCTGGAGCGCGGGCGTTTCAGCCAGAACTACATGGTCAGCTATCGCTCGACCAACGGGTACAGGGCGCATGCCGATCTCGAGCGCCTCAACCTCGCCGGCAAATGGTTTTACGATCTCGGCGGCACGCGACTGGGCGCGATCGTGCGCTATTCGGATGCAACCGCGCAGGAGCCCGGCTATCTCACCGATGCCGATGCCTATACCCGCCGCAGCATCTCTTACCCGATTTCGGAAACCGATGGCGGCACCCGGCGGATCGGCCAATACAGCCTGCACCTCGACAGCGGCCTTACCGATACGATGGCGCTGAACGCCACCGGCTATGCCAACAGCCTGTGGGACGACCGCTATGTCCGCTATTCGGCAAGCGTCGCGCAGCAGCGGCGGCTGGCGGATGAATGGCAATATGGCGGCACGCTGGCACTGCACTATCATCCGCAGGTCGATTTCCTCTACCGGCTGATGCTGGAGGCGGGCGGCGACGTACAGGTACAGGACAACAAGAGCCTGCGCTGGCTGGCCAATCGCCGGACGCTGACCAGCCAGACCCGCGACCAGAAGTTCGATCTCACCGTCTATGGCGGCTATCTGCAGGCGGTGATCGAACCGACCACCTGGCTGAAGCTTACCCCCGCCTGGCGCGTGGACCGGGTGGCGGGCAATTTCACCAACCGCCTGAACGGCACCACCGCGCCGATCAACGACTATGGCACGATCAGCCAGCCCAAGCTGAACGTGGCGATCAGCCCCGGCGGCGGCGTGACGCTCTACGGCAATTACGGTCGCAGCTTCCAGATCGGGGTTGGCTCGGGCGCCTATCTGGTGCCGCCGCGTACCGCCAATCTCGCCCCCTCGATCAACGAGGGCTATGAGGCCGGCATCAAGCTCGCGCGGGGGCGCTGGCTGGAGGCGCGCGTGGCGCTGTGGCAGCAGACCGCGAGCGGCGAGCTCAAGCGCCGTCTCAACGATCCCTCGGGCGATTTCGACAATCTCGGCAAGACCCGGCGGCGCGGCATCGACCTGCAGATCGACGTGAAGCCGGTACGCGGCATCGACCTGTGGGGCAGCTATTCCTACCAGACCGCCCGCATCGTCACCCCCGATCCGGCAACCCCGTCGCAGGCGGGCAACGACATCGACCATGTCCCCCGCAACGTCTTCTCGGGCGGCATCGACCTGACGCCGACCGAGAAGCTGCGCCTGTCGCTGACCGGCAACGGCCAGTCGAGCTACCAGCTCAACGCCGCCAACAACCAGGGGCGGTTCGGCGACTATGTCGTGCTCAACGCCGAGGCCGCTTATCAGGTCAACGCGCATGTCGAGGTGTCGGCCCAGCTCAAGAACCTCGCCAACGATCGCTACGAATATGTCTGGTTCGACGGCACCCAGCGGCTGCACGGCCCGGCCGATCCCCGCGCGCTCTACGGCGCGGTACGGCTGCGCTTTTGATGGCGGCGGCGCGGCCTTCGCTGCGGGTGCTGGTGCGGCGGGTCCATCTCTGGCTCGGCCTGACGATCGGCGCGCTGTTCGCCTTTGCCGGGCTGACCGGCAGCCTGCTGGTCTTCTACCCGGAGATCGATGCGGCGCTGTCGCCGGCGCTGCGTGCGGTGCCGGCGGGGGCGCGGCCCGCCTCGTGGCAGGCGGTGGTGGACACGCTCCACCGCGAGCATCCCAGCCGCACCGGCGCCTGGCGGATCGAAGTGACGCCGGAGGGTGGCGCGATCCCGGTGCGCTATTACAAACCGCGCGAAACTTCCGGTCGGGACTTCGCGCCGCTGCTCGTCTGGGTGGATCCGGGGCGGAACACGACGATCCGCACCGGCTTCTGGGGCGACACGGTGTTCACCTGGATTTACGATCTCCATTACCGGCTGCTGCTCGACAAGCCCGGCGGGGTAGCGATGGGCATTTTCGGGATCGTGATGCTGGCGCTGATCGCGAGCGGCCTCTGGGCGTGGTGGCCGCGACGGGGCGGTTGGCGGCGCGGCCTGCACTTCAAGCACCGCGCGGCGCCGGTGCGGCGGCTCTACGACTGGCACAAGCTGACCGGGGTGGGTGCGCTGGTGCTGGTGCTCGTCGTCACCGGCACCGGCGTGCTGCTCGACCTGCCCGACCAGGTGCGCCCGCTGCTCCAGCAGATGTCCCCGCTGTACGCGACGCCTGTGCTCACCGTGAAACTCACCGGCGAACCGCTGCCGCTCGACACGCTCGTCGCGCGCGCCGAGCATCGCTTCCCCGATGGCCGCCTCGCCTGGATCGAAACGCCCGCGCGGGCGACCGCACCGATCCGCATCAACCTCGCCCGCCCCGGTGAACCGAGCCAGCGCTTCCCGCGTACCAATGTGTGGCTCGACCCTTATAGCGGCCGGATCCTCGCCGTGCGCGACGGGCTGGCGGAAAGCGGCGGCGACGTACTGCTCAACTGGCTGCACCCGCTGCATGGCGGCGAGGCGTTCGGGCTGACCGGGCGACTGCTCGCGCTGCTGGCGGGGCTGGCGCCGATCGCGCTGTTCGTCACCGGCCTGCTGCGCTGGCGGCGCCGGAGGCCGCGCCGCCGCCACGGGTGAGCGTCCGCCAGGGCGATCCCAAGGAAATCTATCTCCCCTTCGCGAGAGCGCCCGTTAGCATCCTCCCCAACAGGACAGACCGCCGCTTGAGAGGAAGAACGACAATGGCCGATCGCCCGCTGCACCCGGAAACGCTTGCCCTCCACGCCGGCTGGCGCGCCGATCCGAGCACCGGCGCGGTGGTGCCGCCGATCTACCAGACGACCTCCTACCAGTTCCGCGATACCGACCACGCCGCCAACCTGTTCGCGCTGCGCGAGCTCGGCAACATCTATACCCGGCTCGGCAACCCGACCACCGATGTGCTGGAGCAGCGTATCGCCGCGCTCGAAGGCGGCGCGGCGGCGCTGGCAGTCGCCTCGGGCCAGGCTGCGTCGGCCTATGCGGTGCAGAACCTCGCCCGCGCTGGCGACAACATCGTCAGCGGCACCGACCTCTATGGCGGCACTTGGAACCTGTTTGCCAACACGCTGAAGGACATGGGCATCGAGGTCCGCTTCGTCGATCCCGCCGATCCGGAGGCGTTCGTGCGCGCCAGCGACGACCGCACCCGCGCCTGGTATGTCGAGACGCTGCCCAACCCCAAGCTGATCGTCGCCCCGATCGGCGAGATCGCAGCGCTGGGCCGTCCGCTCGGCATTCCGCTGATCGTCGACAATACCGCAGCACCGCTGATCGCCCGGCCGTTCGATCATGGCGCTGCGATCGTGGTCTATTCGACCACGAAATACATCGGCGGGCACGGCACCTCGATCGGCGGCATGATCGTCGACGGCGGGACGTTCGACTGGGAAGCTTTCCCCGAGCGCCAGCCTTTGCTCAACACGCCCGATCCCAGCTATCACGGCGCCATATGGAACCAGGCGGCCAAGCCGCTGGGGCCGATCGCCTATATCCTGCGCGCCCGCACCGTGCTGCTGCGCGATCTGGGCGCCGCGCTCTCGCCGACCAACGCCTTCCAGATCCTCCAGGGGCTGGAAACGCTGCCGCTGCGCATGCCGCGCCACTGCGAGAATGCCGCCAAGGTCGTCGCCTTCCTGCAGTCGCGCCCCGAGGTGACGCGGGTGATCCACCCTTCGGTCCAGACCGGCGTCCAGGCGGAGCGCGCCGCGCGCGTGCTGACCGGCGGCCAGGGCGGGCTGGTCGGCTTCGAGCTGGCGGGGGGCAGCGCCGCGGGCCGCGCGTTCATCAACGCGCTCGAGCTCTTCTACCATGTCGCCAATATCGGCGATGCGCGCAGCCTGGCCATCCATCCAGCGTCGACCACCCATTCGCAGCTCTCCGCCGAGGAGCAGGCCGTTACCGGTGTGTCCGAAGGCTATGTCCGGCTGTCGATCGGCCTCGAGCATATCGACGACATTCTCGCCGATCTGGGCCAGGCACTGGACCGGGCCACCGGGTAAGAATGAGCCGGATGGCCGGCTCCCCCGGCAAGGCTTCCGGCTATTTGCTGGAGCAGAGCGGCGGGGTCGGTCCGGCCGCGCTGTCGCGCTTTGGTTCGAGAACCACCACGAATGCGGTGAAGACAACCAGCAGGGCAATGGTAAGGTGAAGTCCCCGACGGAACCAGCGCTCGCCTTTCGTCAACATGCTCAAAACCCGTACCTGAACTTCGCTCTTCCGCTATCGCAGCCGTTTCGCGCCAAGCTAGGCCGACAGACGGGCAGAGTTCCTGCCGCCTAAATTCGGCGAGGACCATATGGCAAACTGTCCACCCCGCCATTTACACTGTGCGCTTTGCACGGCCCTCATCGTCCGCCTGACGGCGCGCTCCACGGCGCTATGGTCGCGGCGCTGTCCCCAACGCCGTCGAATGCCCTTCAAATGCCCATGATATGTTGTATCAGATAGGCGTCGAACGAAAGATTCATAGCGTTACTACGGGGGGTGGGGTTTTGAGCGGACGTCGTACCTTTCTTGGCCTGGCGGGGAGCACAGCGGCGGCAAGCCTTATCGCCCCTGCCCTGCACGCCTCGCCACAGCCGGATGCCTGGGCAAGCCGATACGACATCGATCGCAGCGTGGCCAATTTCGACGCGGCCTATTACGGCGCGATGACCCGTTCGGTGGCGGAGACCTACCGGCAGCATGGCGAATGGGTGAACCGGCACAACGCGCTCTTCCTGCGCAGCGCGCTTCCCGGACTGTCACGAGACCAGCGCCTGCAGCCGGCGATAGACAGCGTCGCGGCGCTGGTGGGCGCCCGGCCCGAGGAAATCGCGTTGTGCGCAGGTGGCACCGAGGCGCTCTATGGCCTGATCGTCAATTATCGGCCTCTGAAGGCGGGCGACGCCGTGCTCACCGCCGACACCGATTACGACGAGATGCAATTAGCCATGAGCCATCTCGCGGCGACGCGCGGCGCGCAGCACGTTCGTATAGCGCTGCCCGAGCCGGCAACCACGGCGAACATTCTTGCCGCCTATGCACAGGCGCTGCGCGACACACCGAGGCTCAAGCTGTTGCTGCTCACCCACGTCTCGAACCGCAACGGATTGGTGCTGCCCGTCCGCGAGATTGCCGCGATGGCCAAGGCGCACGGGGTCGACGTCATCCTCGATAGCGCCCAATCGGTGGGGCTCCTCCCCGTCGACGTGGGGGCCCTGGGCGTCGACTTCATGGGCTTCAGCCTGCACAAATGGGTGGCCTCGCCGCTCGGCTCGGGCGCGATCTACATCCGCGCGAGCCGCCTCGCGGACATCGCGCCATGGCTCGGCAATCACATCCATCCCGACGACGACATTCGCGCGCGTGTACCCACCGGCACCGTGGACTTCGCCGCGCGGCTGACGATTCCAGCAGCGATCGCCGAGCATCACGCGCTGGGCCCCGATCGGAAACTGGCAACGCTCGTCGCCAAGCGTCGTTACTGGGCCGACCGCGTGCGCGACTTGCAGGATCTGGCGATCGTTCATCCGGAGGAGGACGATCGCTGCGCGGTGATCGGCGCCTTCCGCCTCCCGGGCCAGGCAAGCTGGGATCAAGCGCGAACGGCGCAGCAGCGCTTTCTCGACAGGCATCGCTTGCTGGTCGTCGCTAAGCAGGGGCTTGCGTCCGGGCCGGTGCTGCGCGTCACCCCTTCCCTCTTCAACACGCAGGACGAGCTCGACCGCCTGGTTCACGCGATCCGCGAGGAGCGGGGCCTGTTTTCCTGACGCGCACTGCGCCGTCCCTCGGACCGGCGCCGCCATCGCCGGGACAGCCGACGCATGTCCCGCCGTGCCTTGCGCAACCCCATCCAGCTGCCGGTAGCGCAGACCAGCGTGACCATCGCGAGCAGCGGCAGTACCACCAGATCCCGAAGCGGGCGGGACCGAAGACCCGGCAGGTCGAGCCGGTGAAGACCGTCCTGTAGCCAGCGAAAGGCTCGGGCGTTGCCATCGACCGCGCGGAGCAGCCCGCCCGTAGCGGGATCGATATAGAGCCGCGTAGCCTGGCCATCTGCCAGCACCGCACGCCATACCGGCAGCGATGCCGGCACCTTGTGGCCATAGTAATAGGCGTCCTCGTCCGTGAGTAGGGTTAGGCTCGTGACGCGCGGACCAGGCCGCAATGCCGCCGCGAGCGCATCACGCTGCAGCGGCGCGGGTTTACCTTGCGCATCGAAACGCACCGCTGCCCCCGCGCCATTCACCGCCAGGAGGAAAATGCGTCCCCCCAGCGGAGCACTTTCCAGCCGCCGCGTATCGGCCGGGAGATGCTCGATCCGCGCCAAGGCGGTGCGGAACGCATCCCAGCGCATCGGCCCGGCGAGGCGCGCGAGCTCTACGGCCCCCGCCTGGCTATCGAGAAAGCCCCAGGGGTTCATCGAAAGCAGTCCACTGGCCACCCAGGTGAGCGTCAGCACCCCGAAGACGAGCCCGAAGACATGGTGCCACCACCACAGCCCCATGTACGGCGAGCCGAAGCTGCCGTCCTTCCTTCGGCGCAATCGCGCAATCCCGACCCACAGGCCTGTCACCGTCAGGAAGCAGCCGATCAGCGAGGTCCAAATCACCACCTGGCTCCACAGCGCGCCATTCTGCCGCAAGAGCGTGGGATAGAGCCAGTGCGGCACCGCACCCAGCCAACCCCAGAAGCGCTCGAACCGCGTGGTCTGCTGCACCACCTCCCCGCTCCGGCGGGCGATGTACACGCTGGTGGCGGCCGGATCGGCATAGTCGATGCGGACGAGCGGACGGTTCTGGCGATAGGTCTGCACCGTCCACTGGTCGATGCCGGTCTCGGCCACGCGCTTCACCGCCCCCGCGATGCCGGCCTGCGCCGCATAGTCGGAGGCGACCCGGCGTAGGTCGGTCGGCGACAGTGCGGCCAGCAGCGCGCCGGTGGCGAGGTCGTAGCTGCCGGGCATCGACCGGATCTGCGCGATCCGCCGCTCCGGCGCCGCGGCGGGGACGACGCGCAGCATGGTCCGGCCCGCCAGGGTCTCCAGCCGCGCCGAGGCCAGCATCAAATCGTCGGGCAGGTCGATCCGCGCCAGCGCTGCAGCGGCGGGCAGCCGCAGCGGCGGCAGCCCCCGCAGTTGCTCCGCCGGGGTCAGCCGTGGATAGTCGACATAGAGCATCACGAAGCCCGACAGGCACCAGAGCGTCATCACCATGCCGATGACGACGCCCAGCCAGCGGTGCAGGACGAGGACCGCCTTGGGCATCCTCAGAAGCCCAGGCCGTAGCTGACCCGCAGCGTCCGCGGCACGCCGCGGGTGAAGTAGAGGAACCGCCCCACCCCGCTGTCCGGCACCGCGGACTGGAAGCCGCGCGTCGCATAGTCGCGGTCGAACAGATTCTCGACGTTGATGCCGAAGCGGTGGCGGCGCGCCGTGTCGGGGAAAAGGGTCAGACCGGCATCGACGATCGCATAGTTGCCATAGTTGCGGCGCCCGAAGCCGCTCGCGGTCGCATAGGCGTCGCCGACCCAGTTGACCGAGGCACTGGCCCCCACCGGCAGCCGCCGGGGACGCCACGCGACCGTGCCGCGCGCCAGTTGCTCGGGCGTACGGTCCCGCTGGAGCGACGAGCCCTCGGTACGCGCGCGGGCATGGGTGTAGCTCGCGCCCAGGTGCCAGGCATCGGCGATCACCGCGCCCAGCACCACCTCGGCACCGCGCACGTTCACGCGCGAGGCTGAGTTCGTGTAGATGCCGTCGGGATAGGCGGGGTTGGTCGTGTCGATATCGATGAGATGATCGATGCGGCGGGCGAAGACCGTCCCCTGCCAGTGGAGCAAACCGCCGGCCAGGGCGCCGCCGATCGCGGCATTGACGCTCAGGCTCTCCTCGGGCTTGAGGTTCGGGTTGCCCTGCTCGCAACAGGGATCGATCTGGTAGAGCTGCGAGGCGCTGGGCAGCAGGAACGACGTCCCGCCATTGGCCTGCACGAACAGGCGCTCGGTCAGTTCGATGCGACCGGAGACGTTCCACACTGCCTTCCGCGATCCGCTGCCGTCATTGTATCGTACCCCCGCCGAGAGGCGCGCGCGGCGTGAAAGGTCGTCGTTGGTGCGGATCTGGAAGGTGCCGGCATGGACGCGTTCCTTGGTCGCGGCGATCCGCAGCACGTCGTCGCGGCCGCTGAACTGCTGGAAATCATAGCCGATCAGATAGTCCAGCCCGCGATGCGGCCGCAGCTGCACCAGCGCACTGCCGCCATAGTCCTTGAAGCCCCAGAAGGTGCCGGCCGGATACACCACGATCGGCGCGCCGCCGCCAACGGGATTGCGGATCTGGACATAGGCCGTCTTCCAGTCGTGGAAATAGCCCTTGAGGAACAGCTGCACCACTTCGTTCCCGACATAGTCGAGCCGGACACTCGCGATCTCCTCGTTGCGATCGTTGCGGCTCTCGCGGGTGCGGGTGGGGCTGAGATTGTCGAGCTTCGCCTCGGTATGGATGTACTGGAGGTTGAACCGCCAGTCGGGGCCGAGATCGTAGCGATATTTGCCGCCGACCGACCACAGATCGTAGCCGCGCAGGCGGTCCGTCGCGCTTGGCTCCATCCGGCTATAGGGCCGATAGCCTTCGGAGCGATTGTACGACCCCCAGGCGACGAACTGGTGCCGGCCCGATCCGCCGCGCACATAGCCGCCAAGGTTGGTGCCTGCAAAGCTGTCGACGCTGGCGTCAACTTGGCCGCCGAACCGGTCCGCGAAATCGCGCGTGACGACATTGATCACGCCCGCCGCCGCCTGCGTGCCGTAGAACAGGCTCTCGCCGCCCTTCAGCACCTCGACGCGCTCGGTCATGCTGGCCGGCAGCGTGTCGTTGGGCGAGGTGCTGCCATAGAGGCGGTTGTTGATGCGGATACCGTCGACGGTCCACAGCACGTCCTGCGTCCGGGAGCCCTGCAGCGAAACGTCGACATAGCTGAACGGCCCGCTGCCGGGCTGGACGTAAAGGCCGGGCACGGAACGCAGCGCCGTCGCGACGTCGACCGCGCCGCTCTCCCGGACCTGGGCTTCGGCGAGCACCGCGAGATCGCTGCCATAGCGGGCACGCTGGTGCGGCAGCGTCTCCTCCAGGCTGGCGCCGGTAACGACCAGCGTCTCGTCCTCGCCTTCCGCCTGCGCATGGGCGGGCGGAATCGCGAAGGTAACGGCAGTAGCGAGGACGGCCACGGACCGCGTAACATACGAAAAATGCATCATTCATACCCCCGGCGTCGTCGACGTCGGGCGGGAGCGTGCCGTTCGCGCGAACGGTCGGCGCACGGCGCCGGCCGGACGCCATGGGCGACCGACGCACGTGACCGATGCGGCTCCCGCCGCTCGTTCGTCGCTCAGACGGAGTACACCGTGCCGCGGCCATCCCCTGGACCAAGGCAAGAGCGACCAGACGCCGGCAGGTCTCCTGGCTCACGGGTCGTCGCTCGATGCGCACCTTCCCAGGCCCGCCGGGCCCAGTGGCTGCTTCCTTGGGAGGAAGCCCGCGCATCTCGCTCGCCGCTTACAGTTGCAGGGACAGCCTCGGCTTCGGGAGCGTCGCTCCCACACCGCGTTCCCTTTTAAGCTCCTCTCGGAACACCAGCGCGATCATGGTTCGAACAAGGGCAATGCCGCTGTTCGAATGCAGAGGCCGTAGCGGCAGAACAGAAGGATCGCAACGACTGCCGCGCAAACCGGGGATCCGCACCTTGCGATGCAGCCCTGCACTTCAAAGGCCCATGCCCTATTGCCGGCGCGCCGCGAGACGGTACGCCTCCAGCCACTGCACGAACGCATCGAACCAATGGTCGCTCGTCTTGCCCTGTCGGCGCAGATCGAATCCATGCCCACCCTGCTCGTACACGTGCAGTTCGGCCGCGGCCCCCGCCCGACGCCAGGCGGTGTAGAGCAGGATCGGATCGTTTGGCTGATAGGCGTCGTCGGCAGCGCCCGCGATGAAGGCCGGCGGCGCGCCTGCCGGAACGGGCGTGCGCAGGCCGCCGTAGAGAAGCCCGACAAAGTCAGGGCGCGACGCCTCGGCGCCGATCGCGAGGTCGGCCGCGAGATAGGCCCCGGCCGAGAAGCCGAGAAAGCCAATTCGGTGCGGGTCGAGGCCCCATTCGGTCGCACGCTGCCGCACGATCGCCATCGCGCGGGCGCCGTCCTCGACCGCATGGGGCTCGCCCGCGAATGCCGGCAGCTCGAGGGGCGCTCCGCTTGTGGCCCGCGCCGTCACCCGCTCCATTTCCTTCAGATGGACCTCAGGCATCCGCATCGGCCCTGCGCCGCTACGGATGGTGCGGTATTTGAGCACGAACGCGGTGAAGCCACGGCTGGCCAGCGCGCGGGCAATCTCGATCCCGCCGAAGCCATAGCTCAACGCGACGAACCCGCCTCCAGGAGCAACGATTACCGCCACGCCGTTCCCGCGACCGGGCGCGGGGCGGAAGAGCTCCAACGTCGGCACGCTGACGTCGTAGATCAACGTCTCGCCCGTCTCGGTCAGGTCCCGAACCTCGGGAACGCCCAGCGATGGTACGCTGCCCTTTGCGGAAAGAGGGATGATAGCTCCTGGCTGCGCGCGCACGGCAGTGGCAGCGAGGCAAGCCGCAGCCGCAAGCCCAGCGGTCACCGCCCTGCAGATCCGCATGCCGGCCATCGTCAGATCCGGGCCTTGAGCGTCAGATAGGCAGCACGCGGCTGATTGGGTGCGACCACGGGATAGCCCATATAGGAATAGGGGTCCCACGCGCGGCGATTACCGAGATTGACCACCGACGCGCCAAGGGTGAACCGACCGATGTCATAGGCGGCCTGGGCATCGACCACCGCATAGCCCGGCACTGCGATGGTGTTCGGCAGGTTCAGTTCGCGCGCGGTGAAGGCGCTGACGCCGGCACCGAAGGACAGGCCCTTGGCGGGGCCGTGGAGGATCCGGTACCGCGCCGCGACCCGCCCACTGCTCTCTGGCACGCGGGCGAGCCGGTCTCCCGGCGCCACCCCGTCATCGCGCGTGTCGGTATAGGCATAGTTGGCGAGCAGCGAAAAGGCCGGGCTCGGCTCCCAGACGACATCCATTTCCGCGCCGCGGGCGCGCTGCCGGCCGCTCTGGATGTAGAAGCCGACATTGGCCGGATCGGTGGTGACGACATTGTCGTGGGTCTGCCGGAAGACCGCGAGCGTGCCGGACAGGCCTGTGCCGGCAAGCGCCAGCTTCACGCCGCCTTCAAGGTTGCTGGACGTCTCCGGGACGGGCGCCGCCGTGCCGATAAAGCCAAAGGGCGCGCGGAACGCGGTGGCATAACCCGCGAACAAGGCAACCCCCTTGCCGATATCGAAGGTCGCGCCGAGCCGCGGCGAGACATGGGTGTAGGTCCTGTTGTTCGCGACGCCGATATTGCTGTTCTCCAGGAACTTGAGCGAGGTCAGCCGCAGCCCCCCGGTCAAGTGGAGGCGGCCATAGGTCGCCTGGTCCTGGATATATCCGGCCAAGGTCTCGAACCGGTCGTCCGTGTAGGAGTTGACGGGCAGCTGGGCTGTGTAGCGCAGGTCGTACCGAGGATCAGACAGGTCGATCGTACCCAGAGGCGAATCGCTGACGAACAGTCCCATGCCGCTGTAGAAGCTGGTCCAGTCATAGTTGACGCCGCCGAGCAGCCGGTGAGTGCCCCCCAGCATCTCCAGCGTTCCCGCCAGATTGGCATCGGCGGTCGCTTCCCTGGTGCGATTGCGCATCGTGATCGGGAAGACATCGTACAGCGGGGCCACCGTCCCGGTGGGCATCAGGCCTGGATAGACGAAGCTGCCCTGCTCATCGATGTCGCTCGTATAGTAGCGACCGCTCACCGTCAGTTTCACACGGTTCGAAAAGGCATGCCGCAGCGTCGCCATGCCCATGCGGATATCGTTGGTCGTCGGCGGCTGGTCGATCGCCGCACCGGGAAAGGCGTTGCGCCGGATCGTGCCGGCGAGCGCTGCATCGGCCGGCAGGCCCGAATATTCCAAGGTGCTGCGGTGGCTGAACTGCCCCTGGACCAGCAGATCGGTTGCCGCGTCGATCTGGTAAGAAAGGCTGGGCTGGATCGACCAGCGACGCCCATCGACCTTGTCGATCCAGCTGTCGTTGCGCTGGTACTCGCCCGCGATACGCGTTGCCAGGCCATCCGCGAGTGGCACGTTCAGATCGCCATAGGGATTCCAGGTCGAAAAGCTGCCGGCACGCAGCGCCAGAGTGCCGCCAAGCTTTTCCGCCGGCCGTTCGCTTTCAAGATTGATGATGCCGCCGAGCGGCGTACCGAGGCCGCCGCCGTACAGCGTGGCACTCGGGCCCTTGAGCACATCGATGCGGGCGATGCCGACCAGGCCGTTCGGATCATAGGCCTGCTGGTTGCCCGCAAAGATGGGCAGGCCGTCGAGATACACCTCTGCCGGGAAGCCGCGGATGATCGGCGGGATGAACAGCACTTCATCGGATCGCGTGGGGGTGACCCCCGAGACGTTGACCAGCGCCTCGCCGAGTGTGCGCCGGTCCTGTTCCTCGATCAGCGTGCGGGTCAGCACCTGGATCGACTGGGGAATCTGGATCAGCGGCGTGTCGGTCCGCGTGCCCGCATCGGTCGCCGGCACGCCATAGCCACCTCGAACACCGATCACGAGGATGTCGCCGGTCCAGCCCTCCTGCCCGCGCTCGGGCGGCTGCGCAGGCGTGGTGGACTGCGCCCAGGCGCTTGCGGCGGCCATGAAGGCGAATACGGATATAGCGGACTTCGCGAGGAAGGCGTTTTGCATGAACGATACTTTCGAAAGGCCATGACGGGCACGCCGCAGGGCGGCCATCGTGGCTGGGAAATGAGGGTGGCGCGGCCATGCGCCTGCGGACGCTCGCATCACGGCGTTCCGAGCTTGACGCGAATGCCGGCCATGGCCGTGAACGGCTTGCCGTAGAGCGC
The DNA here is from genome assembly GCF_913774285.1 of uncultured Sphingomonas sp. GTDB lineage: Bacteria > Pseudomonadota > Alphaproteobacteria > Sphingomonadales > Sphingomonadaceae > Sphingomonas. The sequence goes on from NZ_CAJYHX010000006.1 coordinate 70,466, forward strand.
TGCGGTGAAGCCGTCGTTGGTGCCGATATAGCGCTGATCGAACAGGTTCTCGATTTGCCCGAAAACCTCGAGATCGCGCCGCACCGCCATGCTCGCCCCGAGGTCGGCGATGAAATGCGCGTCGGTCCGGTAGATCGCGTCGGGGTCGCCATTGGTCCGCGCCAGGTAGCGGACGCGCGGGCTGACCCGGATGCCGCGCGGGCCGGTCCAGTCCAGGCTCGCGCTCGCCCGGTGGCTGGGGACGCCGGGCTGCTGCACGCCGACGCTGGCCGGATCCTCGGGGTTCCGGGTGACGATCGAATCCGCATAGGTATTGGCGATGGTGCCGGCTAGGCTGGCGCTCGGCCGCCAGGTCAGTTCCGCCTCCACGCCGCGACTGCGGGCGCGGCCTGCGTTGATCAGCCGCGCGCCGATATCGAACCCCGGCGGCAGCATGGCCGGATCGAGGTAGCGATAGGTCAGGAAGTCCGAGATGCGGCTGGCATAGGCGGTCACCTGCACGCGCAGCGCACCGCGATCCATGTCGAACCCGGCTTCCGCGCCCTCCAGCGTTTCGGGCTTGAGCGCGGCATTGGCGTATAGGATGTAGCCCGGCACCGACGCACCGCGATACAGATTGTCGAGCGTCGGCGCGCGGAAAGCACGATATACGGCACCGCGGAGTGCAAAGCCGGCGGGCAGCGCGTATCGCAGGGAGAGACGCGGATCGACATCGCTGTCGTGACGGCTGGCCACCCTGCCCAGCCCGCCGGGCGTGTCGTCCACGCCGTGAAAGCTGTAGAAATCCTGGTAGCGAACGCTCAGCAGCATCTGCAGCCGATCGACGGGGCGCACCTCCACCTGCGCAAAGCCGCCCAGGAACCGCTGGTTGCCTGAGCCCATATCGATCCGCACCAGCGCGCCGGTCTCCTCGAAGATCCGCGCATGGTCGCTGCCCCGAATGCCGTGATAATCGGCGCCTGCCGATACCGAGCGAACGACGCCCGAGAAGCTTTGCGTCCACAGCAGCGACGCCCCCCAGTCGGTCGCGCGCGTGCGATGGCTGTTCTGGACGAACTCGACGTCGTTGGGATTGGCGCCGGCCGGCGCGCCCGGGTTGTTGGTGACGAAATGCTCGTCATTGTGGAAGACGGTAAGGTCCAGCGCCGCGCCCGCGCGCGGGGTCCAGCGGAGCGCGCCCGTGTAGCGCCAGGTCCGCTGCTCGTTGGTGTTGGCCCGCGTGAGAAAGGTCTGGTCATTGTCGTAATAGCTGACCCGGCCGCGTGCGGTGAGGTCGGGTGCCAGGTCGACATTGCCGGACAGCGCGGCGGTGCGGGCGGTGAACGACGTCGGGACCGTCGCCGCGCCCCGCGCGCTCTCGACCTGCTCGACATAGCCGTCGCTATGGCTGATGCCGGCATCGAGCCCCGGGGCCGAAGCCCTTCCCCGCCAGCGCGGCATGGCCGTCGCCACGATAGCTGCCACGGCTGCCGCCGGCCGCCTCCGCCACGAGGCTGGTCCGGTCGATCGGCTTGGTCAGGATGTTGATGACCCCGCCCATCGCGTAATTGCCCCAGAGCGGCGCGCCGCCACCGCGCACCACCTCGATCCGGTCGACCGTCTCGAGCGGAACTTCGCTCCACTGGACATAGCCGAAGAACGGGTCGTTGATCGGCGCTCCGTCCAGCAGCACCAACGCGCGAATGCCGCTCAATCCGCGCATCGAGACGATCGTATTGGTCGGGTGCTGCTCGTTCGTGCCGGCGATCGACATATCCACCGAGGGGATGCGGCGCAGCACCTCGTCGATCGAGCGCGCCGGGGTGCGCTCGATCTGGTCGCCGGTGACGACGGAGACGCTCGCCGGCACCTCGGCGCGCGCACGTGCCGAACGGGTGGCGGTTACGACGATGTCGCCTGGAGACGCAGGCATGGATTGGCCGAAGGCCGGAACATGGGCCAGCAGGCACGGTAGCGCGCCGCCTGCCAGCAGGAGGGTTCGTTGCATGGGAAAACCTCTGATCGGCCGGACGCCCCAAGGCGCCGGCGACGGATCACGAGCGTAGCGCGACGGGCGACACGCAGCGGAGGATCAACGCAGGATCGGGGGTCCCCGCAGAGGTGGTCGCAGAAAGGTCGGTTGGTCGGGGGCGGGCAATCGGACGCGAGCGACTCCCACCGCCATCACGAAGGCGATCAGTGCTTCGAGCTGCAGCGGATCGACCGCGCCGGTAGCAGCGGCCGAGAGCCCGGCGAAGGCGCACGGCAGTTCCGCCTTGCCATGGTGCTTCGGCGCGGTCGGATCGGGCATGTTTTCGCGCACCGCCGGCATGGCCATGGGCGCGCCGGTCCCCGAGCAGAAACCGATGAACGGGCGGCCGTGGTCCGCATCCACCATGTAGCCGCTGGGTACAATCAGCTTCAGCAGCAGCGCCGCCGTGCAGAGAAGCATGGCCAGATTGCGTTGCGCGAGGAGGTGCCGGAAGGCTTGCACAACGATCATCTAGCTGCCTGAAGACAAGGTGTCACTTGGACAATATGTTACACGGCTGTTTGTCCAGGCGAGCTACGGGCCGTTGGCCCGGTCTCGTTTGGCATTTGATGATCGCCACGTCACATTGACGTTGCCTGAGCGGCCAAAGCGACTTCGATAAACGCTCGGGCAGTTGATCCCAGTCCTTCGGGCGGCGACGGGCGACCTGCACCGAACAGGGCGTTTTCTGCCCCATCTCAGCTCTCCCCTGTAAGCGATCGGAGGTGCAAATCGGCTAGCAGCACAATCATCAACGCCTTTGGGAGACGCAAGGTGATCGCGATGCAATCCACCGCTACTGATCGCATTCTTCGGCTCAAGGCGGTGCTGGCGCTGACAGGCCTCACGCGCTCCACCCTCTACCGGAAAATGGAAGCAGGCACCTTTCCCCAGAGCATCCAGATCAGCACTCGCTGCACGGGGTGGCGCGCATCCGCCATCGAGCGCTGGATTGACAACCCCGCTACCTATCAGACCACCGTGCAATCAGACCGATGAAGCGGCCGAAATCCTACGGTGCAAGCACCTGGCCAAACGCGCATTTTTCTGCGGGAGGAAACGGATGAACCGCCGAGAATGGGGAACGCGGAAGCCCCCGTGGCATTGTGTCCCGGGTGAGGTTTGCAATATGAAGTCGGTGCTGATCGTCGAGGACGAAATCTTCATTGCGATGGAGATAGAACGGATCCTGCAGGATGCCGGCTACACGGTGGTCGGCATTGCCGCCGATCAGCCCGAGGCGATCGCTGCGGCCGCGGCGGCCGAAGTGGCCTTTGTCGACCTGAACCTCCGGGATGGCCCGACCGGTCCGGACCTGGCGCAGCAACTGGCGGAACGCTTCGGCGTGCGGATTGTCTACGTCACCGCCAACCCGAGCCAGATCGTGACCCCTGCGCCGACCGCGATCGGCTGTATCCGCAAACCTTTCTCGGAAGATGCGATACGATCGGCAGCAGCGATCGCAGCGGAGGTGGAAGCGCCGCCCGCCGCCCATCAGGACATCATTAAGCTATAGGGGCTGCGGCACGCGGTTCAGCGCGGACGCCGGCAGCACGAGGTGCAGCCGCAAGCCTTCCACCGACCAATCCCGGTCGATCTGCCCGCCCAGCTGCCGGATGGCGCTGAGCTCGATCAGCTTGGTGCCGAAGCCCTCCTGCGAGGGCGCCGCGACGGCAGGCCCGCCCTGCTCGTGCCACTCGAGATGGACACGCGCATCATCCGCTGCGATCCTGATCCGAACCTCGCCGTCGCTGGACGAGAGCGAGCCATATTTGGCTGCATTGGTCGCAAGCTCGTGGAACAGAAGCGCCAGCGGCGTGTCGGATCGATCGTCAATGATCGCGTCGTCACCCAGGATCGTGATGCGGCCCGCATAGGCTTCCAGCAGGTTTCCCAGCATGCCCGTCAGGCTATCCTGCACGGCGCTCGGCTTCGACGCTTCGCTGTGGGGGCGCACGAAATCATGGGCGCGCCCCAGCGCCAGGATGCGCTCGCGCAGATCATTCGAGGCCTCGGCCATCTCCGGATGGTGCCGGGTTGAGAAGCTGATCAGACCGCTGATCACCGAGAAGATATTCTTGATCCGGTGGCTCAGCTCGTGCGCGACGATCTCGCGCTGCACCTGGATCATCTTCTGGTCGTGGATATCGGTGCAGGTCCCGAACCACCGCGTGATCGCGCCGTCACGGTCGCGGATGGGCAGCGCCCGGCCCAGCACCCACCGATAGACGCCATCGGCATGCTTCAGCCGATATTCGATTTCGTAGGGCTTGCCGGTCTCGAGCGAGTGTCGCCACGCCGACCAGGCCCTGGGCTGGTCGTCAGGATGGAACATGCCGTTCCATCCTTCCCCATCGGCGGAGCCGGACGGCACGCCCGTGAACGCATACCAATGCGCATTGTAATAATCGTGGAATCCGTCCGGGCGCGTTGACCAGACCATCTGCGGCATCGCGTCCGCCAGGATGCGGAATTTCGCCTCCCGCTCCTCCAGTTCGCGGTCGGTGCGGCGCGAAGCGCGGCGGGCGCCGAGCAATGCCATGACGTTCGCGGCCAGGACGCGCAGGCCCTCCTGCCGCACATCGCTCAAGCCCGCGCGCGGCGCGCGGTCGATGACACACAGCGCGCCGAGTTGCACCCCGTCCTCTGACACCAGCGGCGCGCCGGCGTAGAAGCGGATACAAGGCTCCCCCGTCACCAGCGCGTTCTCGCGGAAGCGCGGGTCGCGCGTCGCGTCGGCTACGACCATGATGTCCGTGCCGCGCATCGCGTGGGCGCAGAAGGACGTCTCGCGCGGGGTCTCGCGAACGTCGAGTCCGGTCCGCACCGGAAACCATTGCCGCTCGCCTTCGACGATGCTCACCAACGCGATCGGCGCCTCGCACAGGGTCGACGCGAAATCGGTGATCCGGGTCAGTTTGGGACTGCCGATCAGATCGGCCAGTCCGAAACTTCGGATCGCCGCGGCTCGTACGGTCTCGTCCTGGCAGAAATTACCCTCGAGGGTGTCGGTCATTTGCGGAACAATCTCTTCCAAATCGCACGACCGATGGATCAAGGGCGTGGCATTGCTGCTGGAGCAACCTCAGCCGCATGGCGCCGAAGGAAACCCGGCGACATGCGGCTGTCGGAACGTCTCAGATATCGTCGCCGAGCGCGCCCTTGACGCTGCCCTTCACGTCCTGTGCGGTGCTCTTGAGCTGCTGCGCCTCGCCTTCGGCGACCAGCTTGTCGTTGTCGGTCGCCTTGCCGATCGCTTCCTTGACATTGCCAACGATCTTGTTGCCGGCCGCGTTGATCTTGTCGGTGAGTTCGCCCACGGGAGTTTTTCAAGATGTCGGTTAAAGCAGCCTGCAATTAACGGACTGACATAGGTCAAGTTCCTCGGCGCTGTTGCCTGCTTCCCGTGATCCGCAGAGGCCGCTGACCGCAAACGCGCTCCCGGCCACTTCGGCAACGCCCCATGCGCCGACGGAGGTCAGGCCTGGACAGGATCGGCCGGCACAGGTGCCTGAAGCGGCGCTTCGGCTCGCGGTTCCAGAAAGCGGACGTACCGTGCTTGTGAACGAGGGTTCGGCACCTCTCCGAACAGATCGCGGCGCAGCGCATATCCGGCTTCTCGCGCCAGGTCATCGAGGTTGACGCACGCATCGACGTGCCATCCCGGCGCCCCCTGGCGGGCAGCCTGCACCGCCTCCCGCAAGCTTGCCGCGTTCAGGAAGCGATAGTCATGCTGTTCGCGCATCGCGCTAGCCGAATTGCGTCCAAGCTCGGCAACGAAGAACGATGGCCCGTCTCGCCGATTGTCCGGCGCCAGATGTTCGAGCTCCAGTTCGATCCAGCCGTCGAGATGGGCGGCACGCATCGCGCCGGCAAATCGCGATTGGCAATCGCGGAGGAGTTGCTCCTCGCTGGCCGCGACCAGCGCATGGACCTCGTGACACTCGAACAGATTACCGTCGCGCATGCCTCCGATTTCCACGAGGTAGAGCTTCATCCTAGATCCTTCACGCTTGTGTTCCGAGGGCGCGCCCGACATGCACGTTGGTGCAGGAACCTCCCAGCGGCGGGCCGCGTTCCAGCAATCCTTCGAAGCGCACGGCGCGAATAGAGGCTTTCCGTATCCATACCAAGGATCGCCATGATCTGGGCGAGCGCATCGCGATTGTCGGTGCCGGCGCCACCGGCACCTATGTGCTGGATGCCCTGCTCCGCAGCGGCGTCGCGCGCGAGATCGCCATATTCGAAAGCAGCGCCGCGCTGGGCCCCGGCCTCGCCTATGCCGAGCATCTCAACGCGCCGCATGCCCTGTCGAACATTGCCGGCATCGAAATCCCGCCGCTGATCGAAAGTCTCAACGCGTGGGCGGTGCGGCAGTCTCCGGACAAGCTTGATGCCTGGGGCATTCACGCGTGCGCCGGCGACGATCGCGCCTTCTTCCCGCGGGTGGCTTTGGGTGCCTGGCTCGCCGATCAGTTCGCCATGATTGTCGCCGGCAGTCCGATACCGATCTCGGTGCAGCGGCAAGCGGAAGTGGTTGACGTCGTGGCGATGCCGCAGGGCTGCCGGGTCGAGTGGCGCGGCACTGACGGCCGCATCGTGCAGGACCAGTTCGACCGGCTGATCGTGGCAACCGGCTATGGCCCGATCGCAGCGAATATGACGGCGGCAGCCGCTCGCACTGGGGAGCCCCCTACAGCCATGAGACGGGCCCGGCAGACCGAACGCTTCGGGGTGCTGGGCTCATCCCTGTCCGCGATCGACGTGGTGACCGCGATCGCCACCGCCCGCGGCACGTTCGTACCGGACGGCGATACCCTGACTTATGTTGCCGAAACCCCGTGGCAGGCGACCTTGCTCAGCCGGAACGGCCTGTTGCCGGAAGCGGATTACTGGTTCCCCCATCCCCTCCCCAGCTTGAAGGGGTTCACGCCGGAGACTGCGGCCGCGACATTGCGGGGCGAAGACGGCGATCTGGACAGGCTGTTCGACCAGTTCATCGCGGTGCTTCGCAAGGGCGCGTCCGATTGGGCCGCGCGTCTTGGTCTTGCCGAGGCGACGGCGGATGATTTCGCGGATCGCTACTTCGCCGCCCGACATTCAAGCAATGCTTGGGACTACGCCCGCCATAATCTGGCCGACGTACGTCACTGGCATGCGCATCACGACACGCCCTTCTGGCGCATCGCGATCCTCAAGGCGCACGAGGTGTTCGCCACGGCGATCCCGTCGCTGTCGAAAACCGATCTTGCCCGCTTCCATCGTGGCCTGAAGCGCGTGTTTACCGACAATTACGCAGCTGTCCCGCATCTCTCGATCGAACGGATCCTGGCGTTGCACGACGCGGGGCATCTCGAGGCGCAGGCGCTGGGTAACGCCTATGACATCGCGCCGCAGCAGGATGGCACCTGCCTGGTGCATTCTCCGAACTGGACCAGCGCGTTCGACGAACTGCTCGACGCCCGCGGATCGCAAACGGCCGCCCTGAACCACTTCCCCTTCCCCACCCTGCGCCTTCAGCTATGCGCCAGCGCGCTGGAAGCGGATCAGGCATGGAGCAGCGGCCTCAATCCAGCAGGCGACCTCACCATGCGCGAACAGGACTCCTCGCTCGAGCGCGTACATCTTTGCGCGCTGCCCTTTTTGCTTGGCAATCGACCGTTCGTGCAGGGGCTCGTGGAATGTGCCGCCATGGCGACCGCGATCAGTGGTGCGATTCAGGAAGCGCGCGGCGCGACAGATGGGGATCAGATCTCCGCCGCGGAGCTACTCGATGTCCTGGAAAGGCCCAGCGTCATCCTTTCGGACGGAGCGGTGCTCCCGCTGGCTGGTTCGAAGCAATGAAGACGGCGCGGTCCCGGCCTATGACGACCGAAGAGACCGCGCCCTACTCGGGGACGTGGAGAGCCACGGCGCTCGGTCAGGCCGCGATCGGAAGCGGTTCCGGGCGTGGCGTGGGAGCAGAGCGCGCCTGAATGGCGCTCAGCGACGACAGCAAACTGACCACCGCACCCTCGGCGCATGCGAAATCCTGGCGCTTGGTGTTGAGGACGCCTTCGGTCATCAGCGTCTCGAGCGCAGCACGCGCCCGCGACACGCGGCTTTTGACCGTGCCCAGCATCACGCCGGTAACCTCGGCGACTTCCTCATAGGACATGCCCGCCGCGGCGACCATATCCGACGGCAAAGTGTGGAATGACGAAGCCTGGGACTTTCCAGCTATTTCCCGCACCGTATCTGAAAGACGGCTTCAGTCAAAACCGGACATTCCCATTTGATCTTAATGGCAGACGAATGAGCAGAGCTGGCGCAAAGGGCGCCAGCTCTTGGGTGGAACAATGCAAAATCGGACATGAACGTACTGAACTGAGTCGCGTTTCCCATGCGGACCTGCGCCCTTCTGACAGTCTGCAGACTTTGAATTTCGCGCGCGCTACGCAAGGAGGGTCGGAAGCGACCAGACGGAATGCGGTGTTACAGACGCTATAGATTATCCCGAATTACTCCGATTAGGCGGCAAGCTCCGCAGGCATAAGCCGATCCGCCACCACTTCGAACATATCCCCGTCGACCATGATCTGCGGACTGAGCGCACGACAATTGTAGCTTGACGCCATCGCAGCTCCATAGGCGCCTGTGCCGTGGAAGACGGCCAGATCCCCGCGATGAACCACGTCAATTTCTCGCGCCGACGCAAAGGTGTCGCCCGTCTCGCATATCGGCCCGACGATGTTCGCCGTCATGCGTTGCCGCGAGGACTGCACCGCTTCAAAGCGGTGATACGCGCCATATAGCGCGGGCCGGGCCAGATCATTCATCGCCGCATCCACGATAACGAAGGGATGGGCAGCGCTTGGCTTCACCCACGTCACCCGCGTTAGCAGCACGCCCGCCAGACCCGCGATAACACGCCCAGGTTCGAAGATGAGCTCTACATCCCAGCCGTTTGCGACCTGCCGAACCATCGCAGCATATGCATCAAGCGTCGGCACCGCGTCCTCCGATCGGTACGCGATACCCAGTCCGCCCCCCAGATCCACCCGCGTGACCGCATGCCCACGCGTCCGTAATGTATCGACGAGCGCACCGACCCGTCGATACGCGGTCTCAAGGGGGCCCAGGTCACATAGCTGACTTCCGATGTGGAGCGCCACACCTGTCAAGTTCAGACCCTTCAACTGAGAAAGCCGATCGTAGATGCCGACAGCCTCGTCGATCTGCACCCCGAACTTGTTTTCGCGTTTCCCCGTCGAAATCTTGGCATGCGTGCCGCCATCCACGTCCGGATTGACGCGCAGGACCGCGGTCGCAGTGCGACCCCTATCCCACGCGAGCCCAGCCAGGACTTCGCCCTCCTCCTCCAGTTCAAGGTTGAACTGGCCGACGCCCGCGTCCAGCGCCTCCTCCAGCTCACGGTCGGTTTTACCAACACCGGAAAACACGATCTTTTCAGGTGCGATCCCTGCGGCGATTGCGCGGCGCATCTCGCCGACAGATACGATGTCCGCGCCGAAACCACGATCCGCAAGTACGCGAAGTACCGCGGTGTTTGGATTGCACTTGACGGCGAACGCCACGCGAACCCGCGGCAGGATCGACAGGGCCGCGGTGAAGCTGTCCGCCGCATGCCGCAGCGCTGCAGCCGAATAGATGTGCACCGGCGTGCCGACCGCGTCGGCAATGGCGGGCAGCGGCACTCCCTCGGCGTGCAGCACGCCGTCACGATGTTCAAAGAAAGACATGGCTCTTCTCTGTCAAAAGTCGCGAGGTTCGCCACTGCGGTGCCGGCGACGGACTCGCGCGGCATGTATCGCAGCGGCAGTATTGCAATGGCCTCGGCGTTCCGCGCGTATCGCCACGGCAACGCGCTTGCCGTTCAGCACGAGGACGATCCCAAGGATTGCGACGAGGAAATCCAGCACCACCCAAGGCGAGCCGTCACGGGCGATCGTGGACGCGGCACAGCCGCCGACGAACAGGCACGCACCGGCAGTGCGCCAGACAAGGTCCCGCCCCGTCATGCCGCGGCACGCCAAGAAGGTTCGTGGCCACGCACGACGAAGTCCGCCGCTTCGAGCAGCAAGCAATGCGCTGTCTCGTACAGCGCCGCCGGGGCCGACGAAGGCCAGAGCACGATATCGGCCGGGAACGGCTGCTCCTCGCGCAGTGCGGCGAGCATCTCCCCTACCTCGAACGTCATGCCGATCGCGGGATCGCTCAAGCGCGCCGCGGCGGCACGGGCCCGGCCGATCAGCGCGGGCGACGCGTCGATCCCGCGCCCCTCGATGGCGAGGAAGCCCAGCGCCCGCGCATGGGCAACCGCATGGAGCAGCAGCCCGCCAGCGCCGCAATCGACATCCACGATGCGAACCGACCTGCGGCACGCGTGTTTGAGCGAAAGCAGTCTTGCGGCCAATTGCGGCCAGCGCGTGTCGTGCGCTGCGGTCCAAGCGCCTGGGGTCGACGTCCTGTGTCCCCGCTGTGGCGTGGGGAGGGTAATGGGTGGGATGTGCTTTGCTTGCATGGCACTTTCCTCCGGTCAGGCGGCACGGGGCAGGACACATTCGTCCTGCCGTGCCGGCTCGAACGGGACCAACGGCGTCAAGGGCGCTGTCGCCATTTCCAGCGCCGCGCCGTAGATCTCACGCTCTGCCTGTGCGAAGTGCATCGCCGCGCCGCGTGAGATGAAGCGACCCTCCAGGGTCTGCCTATTGTCCTGGACCAGCCAATGGCCGGCCCTATCCTGACCGACGAAGATAATGCGGCCCTTTGGGTCGGGCTCCGATTTGGTATCAGCCGACATGATGTCGAAGTGCCTCCAATGATCGAGCTTTGCTGCTCGAACATCGATGTACGGAGGCTCGTATAGGGTTTCGAGATCGATCCGCACTATCTTCATAGCGCTACCATAGTGGCGAGGATCATCCCGCCGCATATCGCTCTTTCGGCGTTACAACCAACCGAAACGCTTGAAGCGCCAGAAGAGAATGCCACAGACCGTGCCTATGATCGCCAATATAGCTGGGTAGCCGAAGCGGCTGTGCAGCTCCGGCATATGGTCGAAGTTCATACCGTAGATGCCGGCAATCGCCGTGGGCACCGCGAGGATAGCAGCCCATGCGGCAAGCTGTCGGGTGATCGCGCCGGTACGCTGCTGCTCCATCAGGTTACTGAACTCGAACACGGAGGTGAGCACCTCGCGGAGCCCGCTAGCCATGGCCTCGACCCGACGCACATGATCGAGGACGTCGCTGAAATAGTGCCGCGCCTCGCCGTCCACGCAGGGCAAGTCGTGACGCGCGAGCTTGCGTGCGACCTCTCCCATCGGAACCAGGATGCGATCGAAGCGCATCAGCTCTCGCCGCAGCGTGAAGATCCGCGCAATCTCGGTGCGGCCGAGGAACGTGTCGATCGTACGCTGCTCCATCCCCGCCACTTCCTCCTCTACCGCTGTCACCAGTGGCAAATATCCGTCGACGATGAAATCCAGCACGGCATGGAGGACGTAATCGGCGCCCTGGCCGAGCAGGTCCGGCGAAGCTTCCAGCTGTTCGCGCAAGGGCCGGTGTGATCTGGTCGATCCTTGGCGCACGGTGATGATGTGGCTGTGGCCGAGGAAAACCGCGGTCTGTCCGTACACGATATGCCCGTCACAAAGATGCGCGGTCCGGCCGATGACGAAGAGCTGGTCGCCATAGACATCGACCTTGGGAAGTTGGCCGTCCTTGAGCGCGTCTTCGACCGCCAGCGGATGCAGGCCGTACAGCGCCTGAAGTGCCTCCACCTCTTTGGCGCATGGATCAGATAATCCAATCCAGACGAACTCAGAGCGATCGTTGGGGCAGTCAACTCGCTCGCCAATGGCGATGGCACGTACACGGCGGCCGTGTCGGTATAGATACGCGGCGATAACGGGCATGGCCCATCCTCTGTCTTTTTCTGCCTGACGGCCGATCAGCGGGTCCGGTCGACCGACAGGGGGACGATTCGCAGGCGATGCCGTGCGGCATGGATGGCGCAATATGCCTGCAGCCCCGCGACGCCGTCTCTTGTATCCAGGATGGCGGTGCCGGGGCGTACGGGCTCTTGGAAGAAGAGGAGCATATCACGTCCGCGACGACGGCCGAGCGGTTTGGCGCCTGCCCCTCCTCCGCCGGACAATTTCCCGCCGTGGATAATCAACAGCATGCCCAGGCTCGCGAGCACGAAGCTCGTCAGCGCTAGGCCCATCTCTGCGGCTTGTGCCGGTCCGTGCCGCGCGGCAGTCCAGATCGCGCGATGGGCGAGGGTGGTGCCGCACGAAGCGAGGATCAGCAGCACGCCGATAAGCCTATGCCGCTCTTTACGCATCGTCCCGGTCTTTGCGGGCAGGCGTCGTTGCAACCGATAGCCGGCCGTGCAGCCGCGGCCGCGGCGCTGGGGCATTGGCGATCGACGTGGATGGTTGCAGCCTTTGCTGGCGGCGTGCGAAATGTGCAGCGGATGCGTTGCTCTTGAAGCGGCCGAGTAGCGCGCCGGCGGCTTCGCTGACCGTCCAGGCTCCGTCGAGGCCGCGTCCAATTACTAGCATCGGCGGGGCGATGGGGTCGCTCACTGCTCGCCCTCAAGCCACCGCGCGCGGGCATACGGATCGTGAATACTGCGGTGTTGCCAACGCGTGCTCACTTGAACGTCGTCGAACAAGTGCTTTCCCAGCATCGTCAGCGCGCTGCCGACGATGCCACAGACGACGCCGATCGCGGCCAGCGCGATGCCTAACGCGCTGGCCGCCTGTTGTGGATGCGAGAGCGCAACCAGGCGGGCGATGGCGAGATATGCCATCGCGCAAAATCCCAAACCCAACGCACGCAGACCAAGATCCGCCCTGCGCGACCGATGCCACGCCGCCATGCCACATCCTTTCAAATGTCGCAGCTCAGCTATCGGGACGGGCGTAGCAATTCGAGAGTGAAAGCCGCTATTTGCGTATAGCCGGCATAGCGCGACACGAGATTTTTTGATGAAGCGATCAACCGTCCGCCTTCAGACGGTAGCCGACGCCCAGTTCATTGGAGATGACGCTGCCGATCGGACCAGGCGCTTCCAATTTCTGGCGCAGGTTGCGGATGACGATGCGCAGATATTCGACCCTCGGCTCCTCGTCCCCACCCCAGGCCGCTGCGAGCACACGATCATGGGTCACGACCCTGCCGATGTGCCGCGCGAGTACCGCCAGGACGTCGTGCTCCTTACGGGTCAGGTGCAGTTCCTCGTCACCGCGGCAAACGATCCGCCGGTCGAGATCGATGGTCAGGTCGCCGCGCTTGACGACCTTCGGAGTCGACTCGGACAGGCCCTGATGGCGCAGCGCGACCCGAAGTCGCGCCAGAAGCTCCTCGGTGTCGAACGGCTTGGAGACGAAGTCGTCCGCCCCCAGGTCGAGCGCGGTTACTTTTTCGTCTACCGCGTCGCGGGCCGAAACGACGACCACGACGGCGTCGCCATTCGCACGCAGCAGCGGGATAAGTCCCAGCCCATCACGATCGGGGAGCCCGAGGTCGAGCAGCACGGCACTCGGGTGCTCGATTGCAGCCTGGCGCAGCGCCTCACGAGCGTCGTGCGCTTCCACCACGGCATAGCCGGCCCGCGTGAGCGTGTTGCGCAACAGTCGGCGAATGGCGACTTCGTCGTCCACTACGAGGATCTTGGCAGGCATTAGGGATTACTTTCCCGCGCGGTGTCGCGCACGATGAGGGAGGAAGGAAAGAGGAGCGCGAAAGCGGCACCCGTTCCGTCGGAGCGGTTATGGGCCTCGACGCCCATGTCCATCGCTTCCGCGAACGCCTTGACGATGGCGAGACCCAGCCCGGTGCCGCCGATCGCTCGATCGGAGCCTTCGAGGCGTCGGAAGGTTTCAAACACCTCCGTTTCTCGGCCTGGGGGCAGTCCGGGCCCCTTATCGAGCACTGCGAGCTCTATCTGTCCATATTGATGCCGCCCCCGGATGACGATTTCCGTTCCCGGCTCCCCGTATCGGCCAGCATTGTCCAGCAGATTCAGGAGACAGTGGTGCAGAAGCTGCGGATCAGCCCGCACCAGCGGCAGATCGGGCGGCACATCCAGTCGCACGGAATGACCTTCCAAGGCGCGCCTGGCATCGTGCGCGCCCCCCGTTACGGCATCGCAGAGATCGACCGCTTCGATGTTCAGCCTGAGCGCTCCGGCTTCGACCCGCGCCATGTCGAGCAGATTGGCGATGAACCGGTTTAATCGTGCCGACTCCGACTTGATCGTGCCGATCAGCTCGGGCGTGGCGCCATGCTCCAGTTCGTTCGCAGCAGCGATGACGGCAGTCAGTGGCGTACGAAGGTCATGGCTCACCGAGGATAGCAGTGCCGCGCGTAGCCGATCCCGCGTGCGAACGGCATCAACGTCGCGCATATCGGCTTCCAGGCGTAGGCGCTCGAGCACCAAGGCGGACTGATCGATCAAGCTGGCAAGAAGCGGCAATTGGTCGGCGCGAATCGGGTCGCCGCCAGCATCGCGCGAGACACCAAGCACGCCCAGTACGCGGCCTCCGGCTTTCAAGGGTTGGAACAGCCACTCCGACGCGGCGAGGGTTCCGGAACCTTTGCCGGCACTAACGCCGCTGTCGAACGCCCAGCTCGCCGCCGCCTGATCCATTGTATCGAGACGGTAATCGGGGTCGGTCGCCGCCTGCACTTCGAGCCCGCCGCCGGCCGCGGGGACGAGCAGCACTACCTGCACGCCGAACAGGCGCTTCACGTCGTCACAGATCATCTGGCTAGCTTGAGCCGGATCGTTGATACTCGTGATCTGGCGCAGAAAGCCGGCGAGCGTGGCGTTGGTCCGCGCGCTGGCGGCTGCGAGATCCGCCTGCGCGCGCACCCGCGACGTGAGCTGGCTGGTCGCGATTGCCACACCAAGTAGCACGAAGATCGAGACCACGTTTTCGGGATTGTTGACGGTCAGGGTGCCGGTCGGCGGCAGAAAGAAAAAATTATACGCGAGGCTGGAGAGAACGCCGGCGAAGAGTCCCGTCCGCAGGCCGTACAGGCTCGCCGCAGCCATCACCGGCAGCAGATAGAGCAACGCGACATTGCCGAGGTTGAGGATATGGAACAATCCGCTCGCCAAGGCGGTGACGGCCGCAACGCTCAGCAGGCTCGCGAAATATCCCGTCGGGGTACCCCACCCACGTCCCCGAGGACGGGCAGACGCCGCTGCTTCTGCGCCGTCTTCGATCGGCACCACGTGCACGGTGACCCCCGGCGTCGCGCGCACTAGCCGATCGACGACCGACCCGTGCCGCAGCTCGAACCAGCGCGAGCGCTTCGACTTGCCGAGAACGAGTTGTGTCGCGCGGGCATCTGCGAGGAAGGTTTGGATGCCCTCGGTGACGGACGGCGCCGGCACCGTCGCGATCGCGCCGCCCAGTTGTGTCGCCAGCGTCATGGTTGCCGCCACGCGCTGGTGCTGCGCATCTGTGAAATGTTGCGTGCGGGGCGTCTCGATGAAGAGCGCGGTCCATGGCGCCTTCAGTGCGTCGGCCACCCGCTTGGCGACCCGAACCAGGCCATCGGCGCCGGGCAGTTCTGAAACGGCGACGACGATGCGGTCGCTGCCTGCCCAGGTGCCGCCGACACCCATTGCGCGAACATGCTCGAGCATCTGCGCGTCGACCGCCTGCGCCGCGCGGCGGAGAGCGAGTTCGCGCAGCGCCGAGAGATTGGATTTGGAGAAGAAATGGCCTAGCGCGCGGGTCGCTTCCTGCGGCAGATAGACCTTGCCGGCCTTCAGCCGGTCGATCAGCTCGTCCGGCGGGATATCGACCACCTCAATCTCGGCTTGCTCCAGGATGCTGTCCGGCACGGTCTCGCGAACGCGGACCCGGGTGAAGCTGGCGACGACGTCGTTGAGGCTCTCGACGTGCTGGATGTTGATTGTGGAATAGACGTCGATGCCGGCGGCGAGCAGTTCCTCGACATCTTGGTAGCGCTTGGAATGGCGACTGCCCGGCGCGTTGGTATGCGCAAGCTCGTCGACCAGCACCAGCTGCGGGGCCCGGGCGAGCACCGCGTCGAGGTCCATTTCGTGGAGCGTGCGGCCCTCGTACGGCACCGCGCGGCGCGGGACGATCTCGTGCCCCCGGGTGAGCGCCTCGGTTTCGACGCGGCCGTGTGTCTCGACGACGGCCACCACCACGTCGACGCCGTCACGCTTCTTGGCCGCGCCCTCGGACAGCATCTCATAGGTCTTGCCGACGCCGGGGGCCGCGCCGAGAAAGATCTTGAGCCGTCCCCGACCCTCCTGCGCGGCGGCGCGCAGGAGGGCGTCGGGATCCGGCCGGCCGTCTCCGGATACGCCCATCAGCGCGACAGGGCGTCCAGCGCGCGATTGAGGGCGAGGACGTTGACCGTGGGTTCACCCAGGATCGAGCTCTCGACATGCTGGGTAACCAGTGCACGCACCCGATCGACCGGAAGATTGCGGACGCGGGCGACGCGTGGTGCCTGGGCCAGCGCCGAGGCGGGCGAAAGGTCGGGGTCGAGGCCCGAGCCGCTGGCCGTCACGAGGTCGGCCGGCACGGGGCCGGTCACACCTTCGGCGCGCCGCTTGGCGATATCAGGCTTGACCCGATCGACCAGCGCTTGTGCCGCAGGGCCCAGGTTTGAGCCCGAGGACGCGAGGCCGTCATAGCCCTTGCCGGCAGCCGACGGACGGGTCTGGAAATAGCGCTCGCTGGTGAACGACTGGCCGACGACCGCCGAACCGATGACACGGCCGGCATTGTCGCGGAGGAGGCTGCCGTTCGCCTGCGCCGGGAAGATGGCCTGGCCGATCCCTGTCATCGCCAGCGGATACGCCAGCCCGAGGAGCGCGGCGAACAGGATCGTCATGACGATCGCCGGTCGCAATGCGGAAGTGAAGTCCTTGCCCATGTCGTACTCCTTACGCGAGCCCGAGCCCGCCGACCACGAGGTCGATGATCTTGATACCGATAAACGGCGCGACAAGTCCTCCCAGGCCATAGATGGCCAGGTTGCGGGCAAGCAGCGGCCCCGCGCCCATTGGCTTGTAGGTCACGCCCTTCAGCGCAAGCGGCACCAGCAGCGGGATGATCAGCGCGTTGAAGATAATCGCGCTGAGGATCGCCGATTCGGGCGAGCCGAGGCGCATCACATTGAGCACCGACAGCCCCGGATAGAGCGCGACGAACATCGCCGGAATGATCGCGAAATATTTGGCGACGTCGTTCGCGACCGAGAAGGTCGTCAGCGCCCCGCGGGTCATCAGCAGCTGCTTGCCCAGACCCACCACCTCGATCAGCTTGGTAGGATCGCTGTCGAGATCGACCATGTTGCCGGCCTCGCGCGCCGCCTGGGTCCCGGTGTTCATCGCCACGCCGACATCTGCCTGCGCCAGCGCGGGTGCGTCGTTGGTGCCGTCGCCGCACATCGCGACAAGCTTGCCGCCGGTCTGCTCCTTGCGGATCAGCGCCAGCTTGTCCTCCGGCGTCGCCTGGGCAAGGAAGTCGTCAACCCCCGCCTCAGCAGCGATGGCGGCGGCGGTCAGGGGGTTGTCGCCGGTGATCATCACCGTGCGGATGCCCATCGTCCGCAATTCGCCGAAACGCTCGCGAATGCCCGCCTTGACCACGTCCTTGAGGAAAATCGCGCCCAGCAGCCGGCCATTCTTGGCCACCGCCAGCGGGGTGCCGCCGGCGCGCGCGATCTCGTCGGTCGCCCGGCGCAGTTCGGTCGCGGCCGCCGTCTCGCCCAGGCCGGGATTGGCCTTGAGGATCGAGTCGACGGCGCCCTTCTGGATCAGGTCCGCGCCGGCGCGCACGCCGGAGATGCGGGTCTGCGCGGTGAACGGGATCACCTCGGCGCCCTCGGGGAGCGTGGCCGTGCGCACGCCGAAGCGTTCGCGGGCGAGCACCACGATCGAGCGCCCTTCCGGGGTCTCGTCCGCCAGGCTGGCGAGCAGCGCCGCCTCGGCCAGCTCCGCCGCGCTGGTGCCGCCGACCGCGCGGAACTCGCTGGCCGCGCGGTCGCCTACGGTGATGGTCCCGGTCTTGTCGAGCAGCAGCACGTCGACGTCACCGGCGGCTTCCACCGCGCGGCCCGACTTGGCGAGCACGTTGAAGCGAACGAGACGGTCCATGCCGGCAATGCCGATCGCGGAGAGCAGCGCCGCGATAGTGGTCGGGATCAGCGTGATCAGCAGCGCCGCGAGGATCGCGATCGGAATGCTGCCGCCCGCGTAGGAAGCGAAGCCCGGGATGGTGCCGACGGCGATCAGGAAGATGATCGTCAGCCCGACCAGCAGGATCGTCAGCGCCACTTCGTTCGGCGTCTTCTGCCGCTCGGCGCCTTCGACCAGCGCGATCATGCGGTCGAGAAAGCCTTTGCCGGGCTCCACCGTCACCTTGACGCGAATCTCGTCGGAAATGACGCGGGTGCCCGCCGTCACCGCCGAACGGTCGCCGCCCGCCTCGCGGATCACCGGCGCGCTCTCGCCGGTAATAGCCGCCTCGTTGACCGACGCGACGCCGGTGACGACCTCGCCGTCGGACGGGATCAGGTCGCCAGTCTCGACGAGCACGATGTCGCCGATCTTAAGCTGGCTGGCGGGCACCGAGTCCCAAGTCCGGCCGTCGCCGATCAGCCGCTTGGCGGTAAGCTCCGCCTTAGTCGCACGCAGCGAGGCCGCCTGGGCCTTGCCGCGCCCTTCAGCCAGCGCTTCGGCGAAGGTGCCAAACAGCACCGTCAGCCACAGCCAAACGGCGAGCTGCGCCTTGAAGGCGAAGCTGAGGTTATCGTGGCCGACGACGAGCAGGATCGTCATCAGCGCCGCCACCGTTGCGGTGACAAACATCACCGGGTTGCGGATCAGTTCCTTGGGATTGAGCTTGAGGAACGATGCCTGGATCGCCGGCACGACGAGGTCGGCCGTGAACAGGCTCTTGCTTTGGGTTTTTGCCATGGTGGCCCCCGATCAGAACAGCTGGCCGCGGATCATCGCGAGATGATCGGCGATGGGACCGAGCGCGAGGCTCGGCAGGAAGGTGAGACCGCCCAGGATCAGCACGATGCCTACGAGCAGGCCGATCCACAGCCCCCCCGTGGTCGGGAAGGAACCGGCGCTCTCGGGCGTGTATTTCTTCGCCGCCAGGCTGCCCGCGATGGCGAGCATCGGCACGATGACGAAGAAGCGGCCACCCCACATCGCCAAGCCGAGCAGCCCGTTATAATAGGGTGTGTTCGCCGTCAGGCCGGCAAAGGCCGATCCGTTGTTCCCCACCGCGCTGGTGAAGGCGTAAAGGATCTCCGAGAAGCCGTGGGGGCCCTTGTTCAGCGGCCCGGCCAGGCCCTGCGCGAGCACTGCCGACAGCGCCGTCAGCCCGAGGATCATCAGCGGCAGCACGGCGATCGCCAGCACGGCGAGCTTCACCTCGCGGCTCTCGATCTTCTTGCCGACATATTCGGGCGTGCGGCCTACCATCAGCCCGGCGACGAACACCGCGAGGATCGCGAACAGCAGGAAGCCATAGATGCCGGCGCCGACGCCGCCGATGACGACCTCGCCCAATTGCATATTGAACATGGGAATCATGCCACCCAGCGCGGTGAAGCTGTCATGCATCGCGTTCACCGCACCGCAGGAGGCGGCGGTGGTGACGACGGAGAACAGCGCGCTGGCAGCGATGCCGAAGCGCGCTTCCTTGCCCTCCATGTTGCCGCCGGCGACGCCGAGCTGGTGGAGAACAGGGTTGCCCGCGGCTTCCTGCCAATAGGTCACCGAGACGCCAGCAAGGAACAGGATGACCATCGCGCTGAGGATCGCCCAGCCCTGACGGGTGTTGCCCACGGCCTTGCCGAACGTCCAGGTGAGACCGAAACCAATCAGGAAGATCGACAGCATCTGGACCAGATTGGTCAGCGTCGTCGGATTCTCGAACGGATGCGCGCTGTTGGCGTTGAAGAAGCCGCCACCATTGGTGCCGAGCATCTTGATCGCTTCCTGGCTCGCCACCGGACCGGTGACGAGCGTCTGCGCCGCGCCCTCGATCGTCTGGATGTGGATCGTGCCCGCCAGCGTCTGCGGGACGCCCGACGCAATCAGGAACACCGTGTAGATGACGCAGATCGGCAGCAACAGGTAGAGTGTCACGCGGGTGACATCGGCCCAGAAATTGCCGATCGTGGCCGCCGAGCGCCGCGCGAAGCCGCGGAAGAGCGCGAACGCCAGCGCGATGCCGGTCGCGGCGGACAGGAAGTTGTGGATGGTCAGCCCCAGCATCTGGCTAAGATTCGACATGGTGCTTTCGCCGCCATAGCTCTGCCAGTTAGTGTTGGTGGTGAAGCTCACCGCGGTGTTGAAAGCGAGGTCGGGGGACAGTCCCGGCAGGCCTTGCGGGTTGCCGGGTAGCACGCCCTGCAGCCGAAGCACGGCGTAGGTGAACGCCATCAGCGCGATGTTGAACAGCAGCATGTGCAGCGCGTAGCGGCGCCACCCCTGCTCGGCATTCGGATCAACGCCTGCGAGCTTGTAGAAGCCGCGTTCGACCGGGCCGAACGCGAGATGGAGTGGCGTCCGCCGCCCCTCATAAAGTGCATGGAGCCACATGCCGACCGGCTTGGTCAGCAGCAGCAGGATGGCTACGAAGCCAAGGATCAGGAGCCAGCCCTGAAGTGTCATGATGCCGCTCCCTTCAGAAGCGTTCGGGGCGGATCAGCACCGCCACCAGATAGACGAGGAGCCCGAGCGCGGTGATCGCGGCGAGCCAGAGATCGAGGGTCATGCGTTCACCTCACGCCAGGGGTTCAGGCAGCGTCGCACAGCCGGGCATAGGCAAGCGTCGCCGCCGCCAGCCCGAGCATAACGAGGATCCAGAGCAGGTCTTGCATCGGCTAGGCCCTTTCAGAAGGCAGCGGTCAGCGAGACCACGGCGGTGCCGCCGGCGATGTTGCCGGTGCCGTCCTGGCCCTTGCTGAAGCTGGGCCGCAGATAGACGGCCTCACGGTTGGAGATGTCGGTGCCGATGTAGCTCACGTTGAGCGTGAGATTCTTCCAGGTCGCATCGGCACCCAGCGACCAGTCCCAATAGTCGCCGGTCGGCGAGACGGCTGTGGCGTTCGGGCCAAGGCCGTTCTGGCCGGAGCTGTGCCCGATATGCGCCTTGGCGGTTAGCGGCGTGCCCGCGATCGCCAGCGCACCGTCTCCCCAGAGATAGAGGTTGTCGTCTTTCGCACCGGGATGATCATAGGTGCCCGCCGCCGCCGACGCGCCGCCATTATACCACTTGCCCAGCGCTTCCTGCTTGGGCGCATAGGCGACGCCGGCGGTCAGCGAGGCGGGCCCGGCGGTGCCGCTCAGCTTGGCATAGGGCTCGGCGAAGTCGGTCTTGTCGGCACCGCCCGGATAGACGTACCAGGTGAGCCCAACGTCGAGCGTGGCATGGTCGGCGAGCTTGGCCTTGTAGCCGCCGATCAGGTCGAGTTCCATGTTCGCACCGCCGAACGTGCCCCAGCCGGCGAGGTTCGATGCCCAAGTGCCGACATAGAAGCCGCTTTCGTGCGCAACGGTGATGCCGGCCTGGACCGCCATATGCTGGTCGGACTGCGACACGCCGCGGAACCGATAGTCGGATGCGATCGTAGCGGCACCACTGACAGTGATCGCCGGGGCCGACGGCGCGGCGACGGGTTGCTTATCTTCCGTTGTCGACTGCGCGTTGGCCGCCATCGGCAGGGCAAACATCGCCATCGCCGAGATCCAATAACTATTCTTCATCTTCGCCCCCAGAAGAGCTGGCCGCCGCTGAGTCGGCGGTCTTCATGCCGGGCGATTAGGCGCTAGGAGCGTAGCAATTCGAGATCGATTGCCATGATTCGCATATAGGCCGCATATAGCTGGCGAATATTTTGCGCTGCGGCGGTGGCCATGGTCTTACCAAATCGGCCGAACGCTTCCTGCTGACGCACGCGACGGAACATGTACCTTGATGAAAACGAGCCACCTGTTCCGCCGAAATCGACCCTTTGAAAGCGATGGGCAATTGACCGGTTGATCGCACATCTCTGCGATCGGGCGTCCTCAACGCCGGTTGACGTAATCTGCCCCCGCGAGAAAATTAGGCAAGGAATCACTCACCGCCTTCGCTCATCTCATGGTGGGAAGTAGACGCAACTCGCCTCCGGTGGGTCTCGGGACCCGAATGACGGCTTTCAGCAACGGCCGCCGTGCAAGCCGAGAACCCTGAACGTCTTCAGCTGTCGCCTGCAGCCGAACGATCGTGGTACATCTCCGACGTTGGTAGTTGCCCAACCCGAGCGCGCTTGTGCTTAGAACCCTATTTACGAAAATTGGAGTGGGGCCTGACCCATGGGGCCCGATTATACTGCAGTGCGGTAAGCAATTGTTTTGAGATCCGTTTTCAATCCATTCGTTCCCTGCAATCGCAGGCGATTAGGGCAACTCTACCCGCGCTTTCGGAATTTCGCCTTGATTAGCGCACCGCCAGCCCGAAGCTGATCAAGGTAGTCAGACCACCACTGCGCCATGCGAACGCGTTCCTCCCAATGCGCGCCACGATGATAGGCTGCTCGGACGCGATCCCGTTCGCCATGGGCCAACGCACGCTCGATCGCATCGGGGTGCCAAAGGCCGGATTCATTGAGCAGCGTGCTCGCCATGGCGCGAAAACCGTGGCTGGTCATTTCGTCATGTTCGAAGCCCAGCCGCCGAAGTGCGACATTCAGCGTGTTGTCGGAGATCGGACGCAACGTCGTGTGCAGCGCGGGGAAAAGGAACTCGCTGGATCGCGCAAGCCAGCGCAGATCCTGGAGCAGATACAGGACCTGCCGGGAAAGTGGCACAGCGTGCGGCTGCTTCATCTTCATGCGCTCCGCAGGCACGCGCCAGACCTTCTCGGCGAAGTCGATCTCGCTCCATCTCGCCTGCCGGAGCTCGCCCGGCCGCAGGAACACATGCGGCGCGATCCGCAGCGCGTAGAGCGTTTCGGGGCGGCCTTTATAGTCCTCGATGGCGCGAAGCAGTTCCCCGACCTTCTTCGGCTGAACAATCGCGGCGTGGTGCTTTACACGGGGAACGGTCAGCGCGCCTCGGAGAATGTCCGCCGGGTTCTTTTCGGTACGCAGGGTTGCGAAGCCATAGCGAAACACGCGGCCTGCGAAGGAGCGCAGCCTCACCGCCGTCTCGTGATGCCCGCGGCGTTCAACGCGCTTCAGGACATCCAGCAGCTCGTGCGGTGTGATCGCCGCGATGGGCCGGCGGGCGATTCCACCGAGCAGTTCGAGAAACCAGCGCGCCTTCTTAAGGGTGGCCGCCGATTTTCCCTCCCGCTCCATTTTCTCGATGTATTCATTGGCGACCAGCTCGAAGGTGGTCTTCGCTGCCAGTTCCGCCTCGAGCTGCTTCTGTCGCTTCTGCTCGACCGGATCGAAGCCGTCGGCGAGTTCAGCGCGCGCCTCGTCTCGTTTGTGGCGCGCCTGCTGGAGAGTTACCTCGGGGAAGCTGCCAAGCGAAAGCTTCCGCTCGACTCCAAACACCTTGTAGCGAAACCGCCACAACAGTGCCCCGGAGGGCTGGACGAGAAGATACAAGCCATCGCCGTCCGGAACCTTGAACGGACGCGCTGCCGGCTTGAGGGCGCGAATCTCGACGTTCGTAAGCATGGTGGGCCACGCCTTCCTGCGATCTCCGTGGCCCACCGATTCGTGGCCCACTTCGGGTGGGCCACGGTGGAACAAAATGGGAAACCACGGGACCCGCAGGAGACATTTTACCGCAGTTTTCCGCGGTTTTCTACAATGTTCTCAATATGTACTGGTGCCGCTTACAGGACTCGAACCTGTGACCCCCGCATTACGAATGCGATGCTCTACCAGCTGAGCTAAAGCGGCGCCCGGTGCCGGGCGCTGGCTTGCCCGGAGGACGGCGCGCTTACCAGCCGATTCCAGCGCATGCAAGCACCTCCTTACGCCGAGGCTAACTTTCTTGCGTCCGCGGCTTTTCCTGATCCGCTTTTTACGCAGCATTTACCATGGACCCTGCACAAGGCGCCGGATCAGCGTTTTCGGGCCCTTGCCCGCAGTGGAGCATCCGCATGAACATGGCTCGCGGCATCAATCGTCCGACGGAACCCGAGCCCGTGACCGTGGCGGACGAGGCGATCGATGAACGCCCCGTGGCGATCGGCGGCGACGAGCGGCGGATGCACGTGCGCGCCTACAACCACTGGGTCTCGCTGCTGCGCGGCCGCCCCTACCCCGCGATCCACGATCTCGATCCCGAGAATATCGCCGATTTCGGCCCGAACAGCGTGCTGCTCGATTTCACCGCCGGGATCGAGAACCCCGCGATCCGCTATCTCGGCACCGCGCTGCGCGAGGAATGCGGGATCGAGGGGCCAATCGCCCATGTCGGCGAAGTGCCCAGCCGCTCGCTGCTGTCGCGCCTCACCGACCATTATCTGCAGATCATCGCCAACCGCGCGCCGATCGGATTCGAGGCCGAGTTCGTCGGCCAGCGCGGCCACCAGATGTTCTATCGCGGCATCCTGATGCCCTTCGCGTCGAACCCCGAAACGATCGACTTCATCTACGGCGTGATCAACTGGAAGGAAGTGGTCGACGCCGAGATGCAGGCGCGACTCGATGCCGAGATCGAGGCGTCGCGCCGCGCGGTGCCGCACCCCGCGCCGACCCAGGCAGTCTGGGCCGACGGTCCCAGCGCCGGCTTCGATTCGCCCGCCACCGCCGAGCTGCCGCGCACCGAAGTCGCCTCGCCGCTCGCCGACCAACTGATGCTCGCGCGCGAATCGGCTGCGGCCGCCCGCGCCTCGGAGCTGCGCGGCCGCGCGGCGCTCTACCGGGCGCTCGATCGCGCCTATGGCTTCGCGATCGCGGCCGAGAAGGACCCGGAGGGCTATGCTGCCCTGCTCGCCGAGGCGGGAATCGCCGCCCAGGCGCGCGCGCCGATGACGCCGGTGGCCAAGCTCGTTTTCGGCGCTGATTACGACAAGACCCGGCTGGCCGAATTCGCCGCCGTGCTCACCCATGCCCGGCGGCTGGCAGTGCCGGCGGACGGGCTCGACGCGTTTCTCGAAATCACGCCCGGCGGAATCAAGGGCGTCGTCGCTGCCGAGCGCGAGCTGCGCACCTCGGTGGCCGGCGAGCGCCGCCCGGCCGCCTTTGCCCGTGCCGTCGAGGCCCTTCGCCATCGGCCGCCGCTCGCCCGCGTGGCGATGACGCCGGGCCAGGCCGAATTCGTGCTGCTGCTGGCCCGCGCGGGCGAGCAGGGTCTCGATATCATCGCCAAGCTGGAAGACGACGCCCAGCTGACCGACCGCGCCGTCCGCCGCGCGGCGGCCTGAGTCTCGCCGCGGCGGAGGGCGCTTTTGCGCCTTTCCTCCCGGTTTTTCCAGACTTGAGGTGGCCTTCGCCCGGGAGCATAGCCGCATCCATGAAGAACCTAGAAAAAAAGATCATGCAGGCGTTTGAGGATCGGATCTTCGAAGGCGCCCTGCCCGGAGAGCTGGAAGGACTGGACGAGGCCGAGCGCACCGAAGTGGCGCGGTTCGTCGCGGAAACGGCGGCGGAACGCCCGCCGCAGACCGTACGGCTCAATCTCGAAACCTATCAGGACGATGCCAGCCGCAAGATGCGGCTCGCCGTGATCAACGACGACATGCCGTTCCTGGTCGATTCGATCGCGGCGGCGATCGCCTCGTTCGACCTGAGCATCTTCCGCATCATTCACCCGATCCTGCCGGTGGAGCGCGACGCCAAGGGCGTGGTGACCGACATCGGCGAGAAGGCGAAGGATGCGTCGCCCGAGTCGATGATCTACATCGAGATGGAGCGTGCCGACGCCCGCACCCGCCGCGCGCTGACCAGCGAGATCGAGCGCGTGCTCGAGCATGTCCGCGACGTGGTTTCCGACTGGCGCCCGCTCCAGCAGGCGCTGTCGATCGACGGCGCCCGCGTCCCCTCGCGCGAAGGCGAGGCGCTGCTGCGCTGGTTCGCCGACGATGCGATGACGCTGCTCGGCCACGAGAAATGGTCGATCACCGGCGAGAGTACCGATCAGATCGGCCTGGCCCGCTACACCCATGAAGTGCCGCTGCTCGCCGAAACGTCGCGCAAGCTGGCCGTCGACTATTTCGAGATGGGCGGCGAGATTCCGCTGCTCCTGAAGTCCAACGCCACCTCCTCGGTGCATCGCCGCGTGCCGCTCGACATCGTCGTCACGCCGCTGATGACCGGCCAGGACGTCACCGGCCTGTCGATCCATTACGGCCTGTGGACCAGCCAGGCGCTCAACACGCCCCCGGCGATGGTGCCGATGCTGCGCGGGCGGTTGGAGATGCTCGAATCGAAGTTCGGCTTCGATCCCTCGGGCCATACCGGCAAGGCGATGACGCACGCCCTCACCGGCCTGCCGCACGACCTGACCACCGCCTTCGACCTCGAAGCGCTGGAAAGCCTGGTGCTCACCGCCATGTCGGTCGCCGATCGGCCGCGCTCGAAGCTGGTGCTGGTGCGCAGCACGCTGGGCCGCCACCTGTTCGCCTTTGTCTGGCTGCCGCGCGAGCAGGTCGCCGCCGGCCACCGCGAGACGATCGGCAACATGCTGACCGAGGCGGCGCACGCCAAGATGATCAACTGGTCGATCGCGCTCGAAGACGGCGTGCTCGCCCAGCTCCGCTACACGCTCGACCTGCGCGGCGACACGACGATGCCCGACGAGGCCGAGCTCGACGCGCGCATTGCCCGCATGGTGCGCGGTTGGGCGCCGGCGGTGGAAGCGTGCCTCAGCGACATCGCCGGCAGCGGCGCCGCCCGCCTGTCGCTGCGCCTCGCCAACGCCTTCCCCGATGTCTACCGCCTCACCCACACGCCCGAGGAAGCCGCGCAGGACATGGTGCGGATCGGCGGGCTCGAGGACGAGCATGCCCGTTCGGTGCGGATCGTGCCGCTGCAGGGCGAGCCCGGCAAATACCGGATCAAGCTCTACCGCCTGGGCGGCGCGCTGGCGCTGTCCGATGCGGTGCCGGCGTTCGAGAATTTCGGGTTCCGCGTGCTCGAGGAAGTGCCGACCGAGCTGACCAACGGCGCCTTCATCCACGACTTCAAGGTCGAGCCGGCAACGCCAAGCGCGATGCTGGACGAGGATCCGGCTACCGTTGAGGCGGCGGTGGCGGCGGTGCTGGAAGGCCGCGCCGAAAACGACCTGTTCAACCGGCTGATCGTCGAGGCGGGCCTCAGCCCGTCCGCGGTGGTGCTGCTGCGCGCCTGGTTCCGCTATCTGCGCCAGACCGGCATGCTCTACGGCCTCGGCACCGTGGTTGACGCGCTGCGCCGGGCGCCGCTGGTCGCCACCGCGCTGGTCGAGCGGTTTGAAGCCGCGCACGATCCGGCGCGCGGCGGCGATGCCGAAGCGATCGGGGATGCCGAACGCGCGATCAATCTCGGCCTCACCCAGGTCAACGCAATCGACGACGACCGCATCCTGCGCCTGTTCAAGGGCGTGGTGCTCGCCACGCTGCGTACCAACGCCTTCGCGCCCGCCGGTGCCGAGGCACTGGCCTTCAAGCTCGATTCGGCCAAGGTGCCGGGCCTCCCCGCCCCGCTCCCCTGGCGCGAGATCTGGGTGTACAGCCCGCGTGTCGAGGGCATCCACCTGCGCGCCGGCCCGGTCGCCCGCGGCGGCCTGCGCTGGTCCGATCGCCGCGACGACTTCCGCACGGAGATCCTGGGCCTGATGAAGGCGCAGCGCGTGAAGAACGCCGTCATCGTGCCGACCGGCGCCAAGGGCGGCTTCTATCCGAAGCATCTCCCCTCGCCCGCCATCGACCGTGACGCCTGGCTGGCCGAGGGCACCGAAAGCTATCGCATCTTCATCCGCGCGCTGCTCTCGATCACCGACAACATCGTCGCCGGCGACGTGGTCCACCCGGAGGGTGTGACCGTCCTCGACGGTAACGACCCCTATTTCGTCGTCGCGGCGGACAAGGGCACGGCGACCTTCTCGGACGTCGCCAATGCGCTCGCAATCGAACGCAATTTCTGGCTGGGCGATGCCTTCGCCTCGGGCGGCAGCGTCGGTTACGACCACAAGGCGATGGGCATCACCGCCAAGGGCGCCTGGGTCTCGGTTCGCCGCCACTTCCTGGAAATGGGCACCGACATCCAGTCCGAGCCGGTCACCGTGGCGGGCGTGGGCGACATGTCGGGCGACGTGTTCGGCAACGGCATGCTCTTGTCCAAGGCGATCAAGCTGGTCGCGGCGTTCGACCATCGCCACATCTTCCTCGATCCCAATCCGGACCCGTCGAAGAGCTGGGAAGAGCGTGCGCGCATGTTCGCGCTGCCGCGTTCCAGCTGGGCAGATTACAACCCTGATCTCATCTCCGAGGGCGGCGGCGTCTTCCCGCGTACCGAAAAGTCGATCCCGCTCAGCCCGCAGGTGAAGGCGCTGCTCGACCTCGATGTTGATAGCATCGACCCGAACGGGCTGATGATCGCGATCCTCAAGGCGCGCGTCGGGCTGCTGTGGTTCGGCGGCATCGGCACCTATCTGAAGGCGGCGAGCGAGAGCAACGGCGAGGTGGGCGATCCCGCCAACGACCGCATCCGCATCAATGCCGAGCAGGTGCGCGCGCAGGTGGTCGGCGAAGGCGCCAACCTCGGCGTGACGCAGGCGGCGCGCATCGCGTTCGCCCGCAACGGCGGCCGCCTCAACACCGACTTCATCGACAATTCGGCGGGCGTCGACTGCTCGGATAATGAGGTCAACATCAAGATCGCGCTCAACCGCGAGATGATCGAAGGGCGCCTCGGCTTCGAGGATCGCAACACGCTGCTCGCCTCGATGACCGACGATGTCGCGCACCTGGTGCTGGAGGACAACCGCCTCCAGACCCTGGCGCTTTCCTTCATGGAGAATGACGGCGCGCTCGACCTGCCCAGCTATGTGCGGGTGATCGAGATCCTGGAGGCAAGCGGCCGGCTCGACCGCGGCGTCGAGGGGCTGGGCTCGAACGAGGATCTGCTGCGCCGCGCCCAGGACGGCCGCGGGCTCACCCGGCCGGAGCTGGCGGTGCTGCTCGCCTCGGCCAAGCTGGCGCTGCAGGACGCGATCGAACAGGGCGAGCTCGGCCATGACGCCGCGCTGGTCGGCGATCTCCACGCCGCATTCCCACGCGCGATGCAGGAACGCTTCGGCAAGGCGATCGACGAGCATCGCCTCCGTAACGAGATCGTCGCGACCAAGCTCGCCAACCGCGTGGTGAACCGCCTCGGCGTGCTCCACCCGTTCGAGCTCGCCGAGGAAGAAGGCGCGTCCATGCGCGACATCGCGGCGATGTTCGTCGTGGCGGAGCGGCTGCTGGGGCTCCCGGCGCTGTGGGAAGCGGTGGAAACCGCCGAGATCAGCGAGGGCGCCCGCGTCGCGCTGCTCGACGAGCTGGCGGTGGCGGTCCGCGGCCAGATTGCCGATCTGCTGCGCATCACCCGCCCGGGCGCCAGCCCGGCCGAGGTGATCGCCCGCCTGCAGCCGGGTATCGACGCGCTGGGCCGTGAGACCAAGAGCCTGATGCTCACCGAGGTGCGCGCCCAGGCCGATCGGATCTGCGGCAAGCTCACCGCCGCGGGCGCGCCGCACGAACTGGTCGACCGCGTGGTCCATGTGTTCGAGCTGGACGGCTGCATCGGTCTCGCCGACCTCGGCCAGCGCAGCGGGGTCGACGAGGTGGTGCTCACCCGCGCCTTCACCGCGCTCGGCCAGGCGCTCGGCCTCGACTGGGCGCAGGCGACCGCGGCGCGGATCACCACCGGCGATGTGTGGGAGCGCCTGCTGATCGCCGGCCTCGCCCGCGACTTCCAGCAGCTGCGGCTGGACTTCCTCGGCCGTGTCGATGGGCAGGACCCGCAGGCGGCGGTGGACGCGTGGCTCGCCGAGCACCGCGCCCGCGTCGAGCAGTTCAGCGCGCTGGTGCGGCGTGCGCGCCAGTCGGCGGTGCCGAACGCGGCGATGCTCGCGCAGATCGCGGGGCAAGCACGCGTTCTGCTCGGGCGGGAGTGATCTGAGCTACTTCCCGTTACCTTAAGTCCCCCTCCCGCTTGCGGGAGGGGTTAGGGGAGGGTGTGTAAGGGTAGCAGGCGATCCGCTGAAATGAATGGCGTACAAACCAGCGCTTCTTCGCCCGCAGCCATCGCTTGCAGCACACACCCTCCCCCTACCCCTCCCGCAAGCGGGAGGGGAGAATAGAAGAAGAAGGCGCTAGCCTTCGAGCGCCGCGAGCATCTCGAGCAGGTCCTCCGGGAAGATCGCCTCGTCATGCGCGGCGATCTCCTCGCGCGTGAACCAGCGCCACCCGCGCATCACCCGCTGCTCCAGCGCGGTATGGCCGCCGGTCTCGATCGCCTCCACCTCAGTGCGGACGACGAAATAGCGCTCGTCCGCCCACACCGGCACGCCTTCGATCGTCACGAATTCGACGATCCGCTGCGTCACCTCGAGTCCGGGATCGGCCCGGATGCCGGTCTCCTCCCAAAGCTCGCGCCGGGCGGCGGCCTCATAGCTCTCGCCCGGATCGACCGCGCCGCCCGGCGTGCACCAGAAGGGCGGCCGGTCGCTGGGATCGAAACGGAACAGCAACACCCGCCGCGCACGATCGAGCAGCAGGATCCGCGCCGCAGGGCGCGCGATACGCGTGCTCATTCGCCCGGCGCGGTCGCCTTGATCGCCAGCGCGTGGATGCGCGTGGCGAGCAGGTCGGCGAGCGCATGGTTGACCTTGCGCTGGCGGGCGACGCGGTTGAGCCCGGCGAATTCGGGGCTCTCGATGGTGACGGAGAAGTGCGTTTCGCCCGTGCCGTCATCGCCCAGATGCCCGCGATGCTGGGCGCTGTCGTTGCTGACATGGAGCTGGGAGGGAGCGAGCGCGGTGCGCAGGCGTTCGGCGATAAGATCGGCCAGAGGGCCGGTGGCGAGGTCGGTCATCGCGCCTATATAGGCGGTTTGCTCGAGGGAGTCGCGTGGCTAGCCGTCCGCCGAAGAAGGATCGTCCGAATGCCCGTTTCCACGGTCGCGTGGAAGCGGAGGGAAGAATGTGCGCAGAGCCGGGCTGCAATGCCGCCGGCGAGTTCCGCGCGCCGCCGCTGGAAGGCGCGCGCAGCGGCTTCGACGGGCCGCCGCCGTTCCGCTGGCTGTGCCTCGACCATGTCCGCGCGTTCAATTCGGGCTACAATTTCTTCTCGGGGATGAGCCCGGAGGAAATCCACGAGGCGCAGCGCCCGATCGCCGGCTGGGAGCGCGAGACGCGCGCGTTCAGCGCCAACCCGGACGTGCCGCCACGCTGGGCCGACTTCGCCGACCCGCTCGACGCGATCGGCGCGCGCTTCCGCGACCGGATGAAGGATCGCGGCGAGCGCAAGGACGGGCGTCCGCTCTCCGGCGCGGATCGCGATGCGCTGAAGGTGCTCGATCTGGAGATCGACTGCGACCGGACGGCGCTGCGCAAGCGCTATTCGGAGCTGGTTCGGAAATACCATCCTGACCGGAATGGCGGCGACCGCAGCCACGAGGCGCGGCTGCAGCGGGTGATCGCGGCGTATCAGCAGTTGAAGGGGTCGGCGGCCTTCGCCTGAAGGCCGCGCCGGATCAGACTTCCGCGTCCGCCGTCAGCCGGCGCGCGACCACTTCGAGTTGCTCGGCCACCGCGGACCAACCCTGCTCGAACCCCATTTCGCGGTGCGTATTACAGCTTTCCTGCGACCAGTGCCGCGCGCTGGCGCGGTAGCGGGTTCGTGGCCCCTCGGGCTCGAACGACCAGGTGCCGACCATGAACGGCGCCTGCGGGATCCATCCCACCCGGAACGCATCGGTGGACACGACGCGGCGCCCCGGGACGACCTCCAGGATCACGCCTTCCAGCCGCTGCTCCTCGCCGTTGGGGCCGCGCATGATCATCGCGCTACGGCCGCCGGAGCGCAGATCCTGCTCGATCAATTGGGTGGTCCAGGGCCGCGGGCACCACCATTCCTCAAGATGATCGGTGAAGGCGCGCCAGCAGGGCTCGACCGGGGCGTCGATCAGGCGCTCGACGAACAGTTCCAGCAGATCGCTCATGCCTGTACCTCCGCGCCGCTCACTAGGCCGAAGACCGCGCCGTCGGGATCCACCGCCTGCAGCACCCGCTCGCCGCCCGGCACATCCATCGGCTCCATGACCACGGTCCCGCCCGCTGCTTCGACCAGCCCTTTCGCCTGATCCACATCGTCGATCCGGAAGTAGAACCCCCAGCCCGGCTTCGCACCCGGCGGCGCCCGCATGATCGCGCCGATCGGCTCGCCGCCTTCGTGGCCGATAAAGCTGTATTCGCCCATCTCGCCCATCGGCATGCCGCCCATCCGGGTGAGGCCGAACTGGCGGTGGTAGAAGCCCAGCGCGCCCTCGGCGTCGGGTGCTAGCAACTCGTTCCAGCCGACATGGCCGAGCCCTCGCCGCTGATAGACGGTGCTGGTCGCCCCCTCGGTCGCCCCGCGCATCACATAGAAGGGAATGCCCTGCGGATCCGTGAGCATCGCGATCCGCCCCACCCCGGCCGCATCCCAGGCGGGCACCAGCACCTTGCCGCCCTCGGCGACGATGCCCGCTACGCTCGCATCGACATCGTCGACCCCGAAATAGGCGAGCCAGGTCGGGCTCGCCCCCGCCGCCAGCATGGCATCGTCGAGCTGCAGCATGCCGCCCGCATTGCCGTCCGGTGCCACGATCATGCGATAATCAGGGCCACCCGGCGGCGGTGCAGCCACCTGCCAGCCGACCACTGCGCCATAGAAAGCCGCTGCCTTGTCCGCGTCGCGCGTCATCAGTTCGTACCAGATGATTTCGCCCTGCCGGTTGGTCATGTCTCGCTTTCTCCTGCCGTCAGCCGTCGCCGCGATCGACGATCGGCTCGAATCCGCCCCAGAACATGCGCTTGCCGTCGAACGGCATCGTCCGCCCCTGCATCTCGGGGGCTTCCATCAGCTTGCCCCAGCCGGCATCCCGCGTCGGCTTGTCGGGCCACAGCACCCAGGCGAAAACCACGGCCTCCCCCGCCCCGGCCAGCGTCGCGCGGTAGAAGTCGGTGGCGGTGCCGTGCGGCACGTCCTCGCTCCACGTCTCCATCACCCGCGTCGCGCCGAAGTTGAGGAACAGCTCGGCCGTCACTTCTGACAGCACGCGATATTCTTCCTTCTTCGCCTCGGGCACCGGGATCACATATCCATCGAGATAGGCCATGGTCGCGCTCCCTCAGGCAGGTTCGGGCATCTCGCTCCGCAGGTCCTCGAGCTGCGCCGCGATCGCTGCACCGAAAGCAGGGCGTGCGAGACAGCGCCGCTGATAGGCCGCCAGCGCCGGGTGCGCGGCGAGCATGTCCGTATGGTCGAGCATCCGCAGCGCCGAGGCCATCAGCAGGTCCCCAGCGGTGAAGCGGCCCTCCAGATAGTCGCGGTCGCCCAGGGCCGCGGCAAGGTGGCCGAGCCGCTTGTCGACATCCGCGACCAGGCCGGGCCGGCGGAGCCGCGCCCATTCTTCGCCTTGCGCGAACCTGTCGACCGTGGCGAGTTCCATCAGCATCGGCTCGACGCTGTTGAGTGCCGCTACCGTCCAGCTTAGCGCCCGTGCCCGGCCAACGGGATCACGCGGCAGCAGCGTCTCGGAGCGCTCGGCGATGTGCAGCACGATCGCCCCGGATTCGAACATCCGCACCGCGCCTTCGCGATAGGCGGGCACCTGCCCGAACGGCTGTTCGGCGAAATAGGCCGCCGGCCGGTCCACCGTGCTGATCGGATCGGTGCGATAGCCGATCCCTGCCTCCTCCAGCGCCCAGCGCACGCGGAAGTCGCGGACATGGCCACGCGCGAAGTCCGGCACCCAGTCCAGCGTGACGATCTCGATCGGGCTTTCGGAAACCACGGGCATGCCATCCTCTCCTCC
This sequence comes from uncultured Sphingomonas sp., assembly GCF_913774285.1. GTDB lineage: Bacteria > Pseudomonadota > Alphaproteobacteria > Sphingomonadales > Sphingomonadaceae > Sphingomonas. Next base: position 104,498 of record NZ_CAJYHX010000006.1, read on the forward strand.
GGTTCAGATATCGCCTTCGCGCTTCGCACCCTTGAGCAGCGCGACGATCGCCATGGCGTGGCCGTGGCCCAGCCCGAACTGCGCCTTGAGGTCGGCGACGATCGCCCCCGCCTTCACGCCCGCGCGCAGGCCAGCGGCATCCGCCCAGCCCTTTTCGGCGGCGTAGCTGCGGAAATCGTCGGGGCTGCGGCCGGTCTTGGCCTGGATGTTGTCGAGATAGGCCTGGAACGACATCGTCGGTCTCCTCCTCGGTTCAGGCCGGCTCCGCCTGTGCCATCACCTTGGCAGCGGCGGCCATGTCCATGTGGAACGGCTCGAAGATATGCCCGTCGGGATCGGTGAAGGTGCGGCCGTACATGAACCCCATGTCCTGCACCGGGCGGATGTCTCCCGATCCGCCGGCCGCCGCCGCTTTCTCGACCAGCGCATCGACCGCGGCGCGATCGTCGAGCGGCAGCGCGATCAGCACCTCCGTTGTCGCGGTCGCATCGGCGACGGCGCGCGGCGTGAAGGTCTGGAAGAAGTCGCGGTGGAGCAGCATGAAGGTGAGCGTTTCGGACAGCACCATCGCGCTCGCGGTCGGCCCGCTGAACTGCGGGTTCTTGGTACAGCCGATCGCTTCGTAGAAGGCGGTCGCGCGCGGCACATCGGCCACCGGCAGGTTCACGAACACGGCGTTCGGCATCGCTGTCTCTCCCCTTTGTGCAGCGCTTTCGAGTCGCGCGCTGCTTGATTCGTGCCGCGCCTGATCCTAAAAAACAACCGTGAAGTTAGAACATATAACCAATCTCAAGCGCCGCTATGAGGATGCCTGCGGCACTGCCCTCGCGCTGGAATTCGTTGGCGAGCGCTGGGCGCTGCTGATCATTCGCGAATTGCTGCTCGGCCCGCGCCGCTTCGGCGAGATCCGCGCAGGGCTGCCGGGGCTCAGCGCCAATGTCCTCACCCAGCGGCTGCAAGGGCTGGAAGCGGATGGCATCGTCGTGCGCGAAAAACTGCCGCCACCGGCCAGCGTGCAGGTCTACGCGCTCACGCCCTGGGGCTACGAGGCCGAGCCGGTAGTGATGGCGATGGGTCGCTGGGCGCTGCGCTCGCCTCGGCACGATCCCTCGCTCCCCTTCTCGCGCGTCTCCTTGATGCTGGCGCTGCGCATGCTGCTGCTGCCGGACAAGGCGGCGGGCTGGGCGGGCCGCATCGGCTTCCGGCTGGGCGAGGAGACCTACCGCGTTACCGTGGCCGATGGCGCGCTGGCGATCGACCGGGGCACGCTCGTCGATGCCGAGGCGGTGTTCGTCGGCGAACCCAATGATTTCCTGCCGGTACTGTTCGGCACGATGCCGCTGCCGATGGCACTCGCCGAGCACAGGTTCGTTGTCGAAGGCGACCAGGCCCGCGCCGCTGACTTCGCCACCCTGTTCTTGCTGCCGCCCAAGATCGGCGCCTGAACCATCCCATTAGGGCATGCGGTTGCAGTGCGGCAAACAAGCCACTAGGTCCGGTGCGACTGAAGGATTTGATATGGCCGACATCCCCAACACCCTGCCCGACAGCCGGGACTCCACGATCCTCGATGCGCCCGACAAGATGGTGAAGGTGCGCGACCTGTTCGGGATCGACATCGATATGGAAGTCCCCGCGTTCAGCGAGGCGGACGAGCGCGTGCCCGATCTGGACCCCGCCTATGTGTTCGATCCGGACACCACGCTCGCGGTGCTGGCGGGATTCGCGCACAACCGCCGCGTGATGATCCAGGGCTATCACGGCACCGGCAAGTCGAGCCACATCGAGCAGGTGGCGGCGCGGCTCAACTGGCCGTGCATCCGCATCAACCTCGACGCGCATATCAGCCGCATCGACCTGATCGGCCGCGACGCGATCGTTCTCAAGGACGGTCAGCAGATCACCGAGTTCCGCGAAGGCCTGCTGCCCTGGGCGCTGCAGACCCCGACCGCGCTGGTGTTCGACGAATATGACGCGGGCCGCCCGGACGTGATGTTCGTCATCCAGCGCGTGCTGGAGACCGAGGGCAAGCTGACCCTGCTCGACCAGAACCGGGTGATCCGCCCGAGCCCCTGGTTCCGCTTGTTCGCCACCGCCAACACCGTGGGCCTGGGCGACACCAGCGGGCTGTATCACGGCACCCAGCAGATCAACCAGGGCCAGATGGACCGCTGGAACATCGTGGTGACGCTCAACTATCTGCCCGCCGCCACCGAGGCGCGGATCGTGCTCGCCAAGTCCGGCGAATATGACAAGCCGGGCGGCAAGGAGACGGTGGAGAACATGGTCCGCGTGGCCGAGCTGACCCGCCGCGGCTTCATCAACGGCGATATCTCGACGGTGATGAGCCCGCGCACCGTGATCACCTGGGCGCAGAACGCGCTGATCTTCGGCGACGTGGGCTTCGCCTTCCGCCTGTCGTTCCTCAACAAGTGCGACGACGCCGAGCGGGCGCAGGTGGCGGAATATTACCAGCGCGTGTTCGGCAAGGATCTGCCGGAGAGCGTGGTCGGGCGGGCGTAATCAAGCCTATCCTCCCCCGCCAGGGGGAGGATTAGGACTTGCTCTCCAGCCGCCAGCGCAGCGCGCGCACGAACGGCTCCGGATCGTCGAGGCGGAAGGCGATTGCGGTACGTGGGCGCCGGCCGGGCAGCGGCGAGTCCAGCCGCAGCACCAAATTCGGCCAGGCAAGCAGCCCGGCATTCAGCGTCGCCTTGTCCTTCACCAGCGTGGAGTCGAAGCTGGTCTCGACGCTCGTGATCGCCGCATAGGGCACCAACCGGTCGATCAGCAGCCCGGCGCGCACCCGCACGCCGTCGGGCGTCAGCAGCACCGGGTACAGCCGGAACGACTTGATCAGGGCGATCATGTAGATCAGCCCGACATCGCTCAGCACGAACAGCACATAGGCGGCGAACGCACTCCAATGCGCGAGCAACAGATGGTGGATGGCGACCTCGATCGCCTGCAACGCCAGCAGCGTGACCGCCATCGGCGTCAGGTGCCGATGATAGGCAAAGCCTTGGCAGCCCGCCGGCACCTCCGGCGCCGTGCCCCAGCGGAACAGGCCGAGATGGAGCAGGCGGAGCTCGGCCGCCGCCAGCCGAACGAGGGGCGGCGGCAACAGCTCGGACAGGGCCGCGACCCAGCGCGCCTCGGCAGCCGTCCGCAGCCGCCCCCAGGCGGCACAGGCGCCCCAGCCGAGATGGACGGCCAGCACGATCGCCATCGCGCCCGCCAGTACCGGCAGGTTCAGCAACGCGCTCCGCACCGCCGGAGGCGCGGCGATCAGCACCGCGAACACGGCCAGCGCAAGCCCCGCGACGATCTGGCGCGGAGCCGGACGACGGCGCGGCGCGCGCGCGATCAGCGCCAGCAGCCGGCTGTCGCTCGCGATCCACAAGAAGAGCATCCCGGCGACGAGCGGATGCGCGCTCGCCAGCGGCGTCCGCACGGCCCAGGCGGCAAGGAACAGCACCGGGATGGGGAGCAGCCGCACCCACAGAGTCGAACGGCGGATCGCAAGCGGCGTGGCGGTCATCGGCCTCCCCCCAAGTTGGCGGCCCTGCATAGCATGATCCGCGCCGATCCGCAGCGCTCAGGTCTTCAGCGTGCCCGAGCTGTCCTGCAGCAGCCAGAAGCGGGTGTAGCGCTGCAGCCGCGGCAGGATGATCCATTGCAGCGTCGCGGTCAGCAGCAACGAGGAGGGCAGCAGCTGCAGCGGCAGCGGCACGTCCTTCAGCACGGTGCGCACGCCCAGGCTGACGAGCAGCAGCACCGGAAACACCGTCAGCCAGGTGGTGACGAAGCGCTTCCACTTGCTCGCGCTGGCGTCGCTCGGCAGATCGAAGGCGATGCGGTCGCCCGACTGGATCTGGCGGAGCGCCGTGGACCAGCGATCGGCGATTGCGACATGCGCGCGCACCGCCTCGCTCTCATGCCAGGCCTCGGCGGTCGCGCGATCCTCGAAACGGAAGAGCAGATGCTGGAAGCCGGCGGTCTGGCCGAGGCGGATCGCCGCGCGATAGCCGGGCGCGGCCTCGGCGAGGTCCCCCAGCGCCGTCGCCCAGCGATCGAAATCCTGCTCGTGCCCCGCACGGATCGCGCGGCTGGTAACGACGGTGGCGGTTTGCGGAGCATCGGCCGGCATGGCGGCACAACGTACGCCCCGTCCCTGTCGTTGCAGGCTGGCTCCTCAGGCGTCCGCCCAGCGGCGCAGCAGATTATGGTACACGCCGGTCAGCGCCACTACCTCGGCATGGCCCTGCCCCACCTCGCCGGCCAGTGCCTGGATCGAACGATCGAGGTCGAACAGGATGCGACGTTCGCCGTCGTCGCGCACCATCGACTGGAGCCAGAAGAAACTCGAGGTTCGCGCGCCGCGGGTCACCGGGTCCACCCGGTGGAGGCTCGACGAGGGATAGAGGATCGCGTGGCCGGCCGGCAGCTTGACGCTCTGCTCGCCGAACAGTCCCTCGATCCGCAGCTCGCCGCCGTCATAGGCCTCGGGCGGCTCCAGGAACACGGTCATCGACAGGTCGGAGCGGATGCGGAAGTCGCTGCCGCGCTGGATGCGGATCGCATTGTCGACATGGGTGCCGAACGCCTGACCGCCGGCATAACGGTTGAACAGCGGCGGAAACACCTTGAGCGGCAGCGCGGCGGCCACGAACAGCGGCGAGCGCGCCAGTGCGTCGAGGATGATCGCGCCGGCCTTGCGATGCGCCTCGCCGCCTTCCGGCAGCTGTTCGTTGCGCTTGGCGAGCGCCGACTGCGCGCCCGAGGTGACGTTGCCGTCGACCCATTCCGCCGCATCGATGATGCCGCGGATATGCGCGACTTCGTCTGCGGTCAGCAGGTCGGGGATGGGAATCAGCAAAGATGGGTCTCCAGTTCGGGCCAGGGCGAGCGGCGGAGCCAGTCGCGGGCCTTTTGCACGAAGGCCGGAGTCGCGGTTTCGCGGCAGCGAATCAGCCAATGGGCGGCTGTCTCCAGCAGCCCCTCACCCGCCAGCATGCGGGCATGGTTGAACGCGCCGCGGAAATCGCCGCCCTCGGCCGCGCGGGCATAGCAGTCTGCCGCCTTGGCCATGTCCTGCGGCACCACCCAGCCATCCTCGTGGAAGCTGCCGACATAGTTGATCGCCTTGGCGTTGCCCGTCGCCGCGGCCTTTTCGAACCAGCCGAGCGCCGCAGCCTTGTCCTCGGTCAAGCCTTCGCCGAGCGCCAGTGCCGTCGCGTAATTATACATGCCCCAGTCGAGCCCGCGCTCGGCGGCGACGCGGAAGCATTCGGCGGCGCGGACCTTATCCACGCCCGTGCCCCAGCCGAGATCGTAGCAGCGCCCGAGCATGTTGAGCGCCATCAGGTGCCCCGCCCGCGCGGCGCGCACGAACCATTCGAACCCCTCGGTCGCCCGGCCTTGGTCGAGCAGCATCTGCCCCCACACCGCCTGGGCTTCGGCGACGCCCGCTTCGGCGCCTTCCCGAACGAGCGCCGCCCGCGCCTCCGGGGAACCGGAGAGGCGGGCGGCGATGTCTTCGGCGCTGAGGTCGTCGAGCGCGACGCGCATCAGAACTTCACGTTCAGCGTCGCGAAGGCCGAGCGGCCCGGCGCGACCGTCGCATAGTGCGAGGTATAGGCCTGCGTATAATAGGTCTTGTCGGTAAGGTTCTGGATGTTGGCGCTCACCCCGATCTTCGGCGTGAGCTGATAGGCGAGCCGCGCATCGAAACGCCAGTAGGACGGCACCGAGCGGACGAGCACCTTGGTGGCCGGGTTCACGGTCACTACGCCCGCCGCGTTCTGCGTGGCGCTGCGGTTGTCCTGGTAGCCGCCGATCATCGTGCTGGCGTAGAAGGCGCCACCGCCGAAGCTGAACTTGCTGGTCGGCTTCACGTCCGCCCACAGCGTGAAGCTGTCCTTCACCGTCTGCTGCGCCTGGCGCCCGGTGTTGACCGAAGGCACCTGCACCGTCTTCGCCGCCTGGTTCCCGACCGCGGCGGCGGTCAGCGCCGTGAAGCCGCCGTCGACGATCACCGGATCAAGATGGGTATAGCCGCCGAACACGCTCAGCCACTTGGTGACGTTGCCGTTGAAGTTGAGCTCCACGCCGCGGATGCGGCGCTTGCCGATGAACTCCACCGTGTTGTTGGGACCGGTGACACGGGCATTGTCGGTGTCGGTCTGGAAGACGGCGGCGGTCAGCGACAGCTGCTCGTCGAACAGATTGGCCTTGGCACCAACCTCATAGGACTTGGTCTTCTCGACCTTCAGGCTGTCCAGCACCGCAGCGGCGCTGACGGCGGTGCCGAGGCCGTTGCCCTCCTGGCCTTCGCCCACCAGGCTGTTCGGCGGCGTCGCGGCGGTGGCGTAGCTGGCATAGAGGCTGGTGTTGCGGGTCGGCTTGAACACCAGGCCCGCCTGCCAGTTAAACAGGTTGCTGGTCTTGCTGAGCTGGAAGGTGCTGGTCGCGGTCGCCGCCTGGCCGGGCGTGACGGTCGACTTGAAGCGATCGTAGCGCGCGCCGACGTTGAGGATCAGCTGCGGCAGCAGGGTGATGGAATCGAAGCCATAGACGGCGACGGTGCTCGCGTCGTTCTGCGTCTCCGTGATCGGCGCGCCCTTCACGATCGGCGTCTGCACGGTCGAGGTGTCGCTGCTATAGTTCACCCAGGGCTGCTGCACCGGGTTGAAGACGCTGGTGCAATAGAAGCGCGCGACCGTCGCGGCGTTGCAGCGCGGGCTGACGCCGAATCCGCTGGACAGCACATAGGTGCCGCGGCGTGCCTTTTCCCAGTTCACCTCCACGCCGGTGGAGAAGCTGTGCTTCACCGATCCGGTCTCGAACCTGCCGTACAGATCGGTCTGGTTGCTCAGCGTCTCGGTATAGCCATAGCGGGTGTTGGCGCGCTGCCAGACGAGGCCGCCGGTGAGCATGTCGCCGCGCGCTGCCGCCGCGCCGGTGGTCGGATTGGTCGCCGCCGTGCCGTAGACATTGCCCTGGCTGTCGTCGGGCAGGGTGAAGATATAGGCCTGATCGGTATGGCTGTAGCGCGCGGTGTTGCGCAGCGTGATGCCACCGAAATCATGCTCGGCGCGCAGCGTCGCCTGATTCGTCGTCGCATCGCGGAAGTCGCGCGCGGCGATGCCGTAGAAGTTGTTGCGATCGACATGCCCCTTCACCCCGGCGATGGTGGTGAAGTCGCCCATTACCGGCTGGCTGGTGATCGTGCCCGTGCCGGGCGCATTGGCCAGCGTATAGGCATAGGGAATGCCGCTGTCCGGCAGTTCGTGGCTTTCGAGATAATAATAGGAGGCGGTCAGCCGGGTATTGGTGCCCATGCCGATCGTCACCGACGGCGCGACGCCCCAGCGCCGCTGCCAGACCTGGTCGCGACCCGCGACATCCTGGTCGTGCCAAAGCGCGGCGACGCGCACGCCGACCTTGTCGGTGATATTCTGGTTCACGTCGAGCGTGAAGCGCTTGAAGTCCGCGGTGCCGACGCTCGCCGCGCCGGCGACGAAACTGCCGGCGACAGGCAGCTTCGAGATGATGTTGATCGAGCCGCCGGCGCTGCCGCGGCCGCCCAGCGTCGAATCCGAGCCGCGGACGATCTGGACCTGCTCGGTGGCGAAGACTTCGCGGGTCTGTGCGCCGATATCGCGCACGCCGTCGAGGAAGGTCGAGCCCTGGCTATCGAAGCCGCGGATGAACGGGCGGTCGCCGATCGGGTTGCCGCCCTCGGCCGCGCCGAACGTGATGCCGGGCACGGTGCGCAGCGCGTCGGCCAGGCTGGTCGAGCCGGTCTGCTCGATCACCTCGCGCGAGAGCACCACGACGGAGCGCGGCGTATTGACGACCGGCGCGACCGCCTTGGGCCCGACCTGTTCGCCGACGCGGTGGCCGTTGACGACGATGCGATCCTGATCGTCCGATTCGGGATCATTGTCGCTGGCGTGCGCCGGTGCGGAAGCGACGAAGCCGACGCAGGCGAGCGCGAGGAAAGCAGGAATGCGATTGGATGCAGGTGCAGCAGAAAGACGCAACGTAAGAACCCCCGATGAATCGTTACGCGCCTGCTATTGCGAGCGCCTCGCAGAGTCAACGCTAATGCGAGCGGTTTGCAAAAAACCTCTGCTTTGGGGGTTTGGCAGGCCAGATTGCGTCAGGGCTCAAGTTGTGTGCGACCCCACACAAGAACCGGCGATCCGCTAGGCTGAAGCGGCAACCGCGCCAGAATAGCGGGCAAGCACTCTCGGCACGCCGGAAGCAACAACTGCGCCTTGCCGCGGTGCAGCACCTAATTCGTTGGACAATGATACCGGTACCATGAATAGTTGCCGTGCATAACAACAGGGGAGGAATGCGAATGACGTGGTGGAACTTCGTACCGTCCAGGATGGGGAGCAGCACGCCGCGGCGACGGGTCCGCGCCATTGGAGTCGCGCTTGCGCTTGCCGGCGTGGCGAGCGCACCGGCGCTCGCGCAAAACGACAAGATGGCCGCCATCGCCACGCCTGCGCAGCCGACAGCGATCGCGCTCGGCACCGGCGCCTTGCCCGGCGCCACGGCGACCGAGAGCTGGCACAGCCAATATGGCAGCGTATTCGCGCGCAACGTGACGGTGGCGACGCTCACCCCCTTCCTGCCCGACCCCGCCAAGGCGAACGGCACTGCGGTGATCGTCGCGCCCGGCGGCGGCTTCACCTCGCTGTCGATGCAGAATGAAGGCTGGGATGTCGCCAAGGCGCTCGCCGCGCACGGCGTCGCCGCCTTCGTCCTGAAATACCGGCTCAACCAGACCCCGCAGGACCTCGCTGCCTATGAGGCTGCGATGAAGGCACGCTTCGCCGGCGGCGGCGGCGGCCCGCCGCGCGGTGCCGATCCCAAGGCGATGATGGCGGGAATCGCGACCCAGGTGACCGACGCGCGCGCGGCCTTCGCGCTGGTGCGCAAGCGCGCGGGCGAATGGCACGTCCAGCCGGACAAGGTCGGCATGGTCGGCTTCTCGGCGGGCGCAATGCTAACGCTCGCGACCGCGCTCGACGGGCAGGATGCCAAGCCCGCCTTTATCGGCACGATCTACGGACCACTCACCACCTTCCAGGTCCCCGCCGACGCGCCGCCGCTGTTCGTGGCGCTGGCCGCCGACGATCCGCTGTTCGGCAATACCGGCTTCGGCCTGATCGACAGCTGGCGCGGCGCCAAGCGCCCGGTGGAATTCCATCTGTTCGAGCAGGGCGGCCACGGCTTCGGCATGTACCCGAAGAAGACCACGAGCACCGGCTGGTTCGACGAATTCGTCCGCTGGATGACCATGCACGACTGGATCAAGGCCGGGGCGTAAGGCCGCCCCTATCCTCCCCCGCAAGGGGAGGTGGCAGGCTGCAGGCCTGACGGAGGGGGAGGAGGCATGTCGGCCAGATGTTCTGGCATCCTCCTCCCCCTCCGACCCGCTGCGCGGGCCACCTCCCCCTGGCGGGGGAGTATAAGCTACCTTCGCGTTGCCGCCATCAGCCACGTGCGGATCGCGCTGGCCAGGTTCGGCGGGTCCTCCGCGCTGATCCGCGCATGGTCGATCGCCGCGACCAGTGCGCTCAGCGGCAGCGCGGCCTCCACTGCGGCCGCCTCCAGCGCAACCCAGAAGATCGGCTCCAGGCTGATCGAGGTTGGATGGCCCGCGATGGTGATCGAGCGCTTTAGCGGCCCGTGGAAGCCCCCCGGCGGCGGCACGATCTCCAGCGCCACGGCGTCACTCGGTATCGAACAGCGCGGCCAGTTGCTCGACCATCGTGCCGGCGAGCTGCTCGGCGTCCATGATCGTCACCGCCCGGCTGTAATAGCGGGTCACGTCATGGCCGATGCCGATCGCCGCCAGTTCCACCGGCGAACGCGCCTCGATCCAGCCGATCACCTGCCGCAGGTGCCGCTCCAAGTACGAGCCCGAGTTCACCGACAGCGTCGAGTCGTCCACCGGTGCGCCGTCGGAGATCACCATCAGGATCTTGCGGTCCTCGGGCCGGGCGATCAGCCGGCTGTGCGCCCAGAGCAGCGCCTCGCCGTCGATATTCTCCTTGAGCAGCCCCTCGCGCATCATCAGCCCAAGCGACTTCTTCGCGCGGCGCCACGGCTCGTCGGCCTGCTTGTAGATGATGTGGCGCAGATCGTTGAGCCGGCCCGGCTGCGCGATGCGGCCCTCGCCCAGCCACTTCTCGCGCGACTGGCCGCCCTTCCAGGCACGGGTGGTGAAGCCGAGCACTTCGGTCTTCACGCCGACACGTTCCAGCGTGCGCGCGAGAATGTCCGCGCTGATCGCCGCGATCGAGATCGGACGGCCGCGCATCGAGCCCGAATTGTCGATCAGCAGCGTCACCACCGTGTCCTTGAACTCGGTATCGCGCTCGATCTTGTAGCTGAGCGACTGCATCGGGTTCACCACCACCCGCGCGAGCCTGGCCGCATCGAGCAGGCCCTCGTCCTGGTCGAAATCCCAGCTGCGGCTCTGTTGCGCCATGAGGCGCCGCTGCAAGCGGTTGGCGAGCTTGGTCACCGCGCCCTGCAAATGCACCAGCTGCTGGTCAAGATAGGAGCGCAGCCGCTCCAGCTCGTCGGTGTCGCACAGGTCCGTCGCCGCCACGACCTCGTCGAACTGGGTGGTATAAGGACGATATTCGAAGCTCGGCGGCAGGTCGCTCCACGGGCGGTTGGGGCGGACGGGCATCATGCCTTCGTCGCCGTCATCGCCCGGCTCGCCGTCGCCATCGTCCATGCCTTCGGACTGCTGCTCCTGGTCGCCTTCCTCGCCCTGTTCGGACTCGCGCTGCTCGCCGCGTGCCTCGGTCTGACCCTCGCCCTGCTGCTGCTGGGACTCGCCTTCCTCTTCGCCCTGCTCCTGCTGCTCTTCCTGGCCCTCTTCCTCGTCGCCGCCTTCATCGGCTTCGTCGGGGACCATCTCGCCTTCGGTCAGCTCGAGATCCTGGAGCAGCTTGGCGGCGAGCGCGGCAAAGGCGTTCTGGTCGTCGATCGCCATGGCCATGGCATCGAGATCAGACCCCGCCTTCTCCTCGATCCAGTCGCGGACCAGCGCCAGACCTAGCGCGGCGCTCGACGGCGATTCGCGGCCGGTCAGCCGTTCGCGGACCATCAGCCCGAGCGCGGTGGACAGCGGCACTTCGTCGCGGGTGCGGGCGCGGCCGATCGGGTCCGAGCGCAGCCGCATCGCCAGCGCCTGCTCCAGATTGTCGGCGATGCCGGCATAGCCACGCGACCCCAGCGCCTCGACGCGCGCGGTCTCGATCGCGTCGTAGACGGCGCGGGCGACCGGCTCGCGCGGCGCGGTGCGGCCGTGGAGGTTCGCGTCATGGTGGCGCATCCGCAGCGCGAAGCTGTCGGCAAAGCCGCGCGCCTCGGCGACCTGCTCGGGCGGCAGGGTGCGCGAGGGCATCGGCACCTTGACCGTCTTGCCGCTCTGGAACGGCGCGTCGGCGGTGAAGCCGAATTCGAGTTCGTCGGCACCCGAGAGCGCACGCGCGGTGCCCGCGAGCACGTCGCGAAGCCGATCGAGGGGATTGTCCTGCGCCATCCCTCCCACATGCGCCCCATCGGGCAGATGTCAAGGAAACGCCAGCATCGCGACCGGCACCCCTTGGTACAGTCAGTCCAGCATCGCCAGCAAAGCAGGGGACAGGCGCTCCGCGAACGCCGCGCCCTCGCGCGTCACCATATGCGCTGCCAGCCCCTGGAGTTCGGCGAGCGCCATGCCCGCGGGCCCCAGCACCGTCAGCGCGGTCGCCCAGGCATCGGCCAGCATCGCCTCGCGGTGCAGCACCGAGACCGAGACGACCTGGTTGTCGATCGGCCAGCCGGTGCGCGGATCGATGCTGTGCGCATAGCGGCGTCCACCTTGCTCGAAGAAGCGGCGATAGTCGCCCGAGGTCGCCACCGACAGTCCGTGCAGCGCCACGCGGAGCGGCGCCAGCGTACTGGCGGGGACCGGCTCCAGCTCAACCCACCAGGGCCGGCCGTCGGGCTTGATCCCCTCGCCGCGCAGCTCGCCGCCGATCTCGATCAGGAAGTCCTCAATGCCGAGTGCCACCAGCCGCTCGGCCACGGCATCCACCGCATAGCCCTTGGCGATACCCGACAGGTCGATCTGCACCGCCTCGCGCCGGCGGATGCGGCGCTGCTCGCGGTCGAACTCGAGGTGGCGCGCCCCGGACATGATCTTCGCCTCGCCGATCGCATAGGCGCTCGGCACGTCGTCGCGCGGTCCGACGGGGCCGAAGCCCCATAAATCGGCGAGCACGCCCGCAGCCGGATCGAACGCACCGTCGCTCGCCGCGTGGACCGACAGCGCCGCGTCGAGCACGCGCGCCGCCTCTGGCGACAGCGGCTGCCAATAGCCGAGCATGCCGCGGTTGAACCGGCCGATGCGCGAGGCCGGCTCCCAATGGCTGAACTCGGCGATCATCCGCATCAGCACCGCCTGAACGGTCTCGCGGATGTCCTCGGGAGGGTCGACGACCACCAGCCGCCAAGTGGTGCCCATCGTCGCGCCGCCGAAGGTGGCGACGGGCGCGGCCGATCGCCGCCGGTGGAACGCCGCCGGCGACAGGCTTTCGGGAATGGCAATACGTGCGTCGGCGATCAGGGTGCCAGTACCTCCAGCGTGGTCGTGTAGCTGACGCGGCGGCCGGAGGGAACGCCCCCCATGCCCTGCGGCCCGCCCTGTGCCGGACGCGCGCCTGCACCCTGCGCCTGGGGACGGGGCCCCTCCCCCTCAGGCTGCGGCGCGTTCTGGGTCACGTTGATCCAGTACATGCCTGCTTCGGGCCATCGAATCGTCACCTTGCCCGCCGCATCGGTGCGCTGCTCCATCTGCTTCGGCGCCGCACGGTAGCGGCCGCCGCCGAGGATGGTGGTGACGTACAGACCCGAGGCTGGCTTCCCGTCGAGCAGGAACTGGAAGGTCGCGGGCTCATTGGCGACGAGGTCGTTGGGGTGCGTCACCGGCACCAGCTCGATGCCCTCGCCGGTCGGCTTGAACACGGTGCTGGTCGGTGCGCCCTGCGTCACGAAGATCTCGTTGCGGGCGAGCATCTCGCTGGTCTGCACGTCGGTGGCGCCGGCCGGAATGACGGTGGCGAGCTGCGCCTTGGTGGTGCCGCGCGGGAGCATCTTGGTCTCGCCGTTCAGCGTGTAGCGGCCGAACACGCCCTGGTTCACCACCGCGATTCGATAGGTGCCCTGCTGGGTGAGGTGCACGTCGAAAGTCGCGCGGAACTGGCCGACATTGTGGTGCTCGGCCTTGCCCTCGGTGCCGTCGGGCTGGGTGATCGTCGGAACGGCACCCATCGGTCGATGGTCGAAATAGAAGAGGTCGTTCGACACCGCGGCGTCGACCGTCACCCAGTTGTCGGTGCCCGAGACGACCGTCGACGAGGGCAACAGCCACATGCGATGGGCGATCGCGGCCGGCGCGGCGAGCGCGGTGACAGCGGCGAGGGCGAAAAGCGGCTTGCGGAACTTCATGGTATCGATCCCCCCGGATTAGCGCTTGAGCGTGAACGAGACGGCGCCGAGCTCGCTGGCGCCCTTGGCAGTGGCGGTGGCGCTGCTGCCGTTCCAGGCGAAGGGCAGGCGCACGACTTCGCGTCCGCCGACTTCGCGCGCGGCTTCCACCACCAGCGTATACTGGCCGGGCGTGAGCGCGGGCATGCCGCCCTTGCCGGCGACAAGCCGCTGCTTCTGCACGCCCGGCGCGCGGGTGGCGCCGCTGATGCCGTCGGCGGGGAAGCTCATCGTGCGGCCCGAGGCGCGCCACCATTGCCGCACCTCGTGCAGCCACTTGGTGCCCTCGCCGCCGCGCTTGTCGACATCGTACCAGACGGAGAGCGTGCGCGGCGCCTGCCCCTCCTTCTCCAGCCACACGGCGACGTACGGCTTGTGATATTCGGCCACGCGGATGCGCGGCAGCTCGATCGACAGATCCATCGTCTGCGCCGCCGCCGCGTTCGGCAGCAATGCGCCCGCGCCGAGCGCGGCCGTGGTGAGTCCGGTCAGGCGAAACTGCATGAAACCCCCTTTAGTGAATCAAGAACAGCGCGATCAGCGCAGGAATGGCGAGGCCGGCGGCAACCAGCGGCCAGGTGCTCTTGCGATGCTTCGAATGCATCCACAGCAGCACCAGCCCGGTCAGCGTGAACACCAGGCAGGCAAAGGCGAAGACGTCGATGAACCATTTCCATGCGGTGCCGGCGTTGCGGCCCTTATGGAGATCGTTGAGATAGGCGATCCAGCCGCGTGAGCTGCTCTCGCTCGTCACCTTGCCGGTGTCGCGCTCGATCGCGATCCAGCCGTCGCCGCCCGGGCGCGGCTGGGCGAGATAGATCTCGTCGGCCGACCATTCGGCGACGCCCTCGGCCGGCATCTTCAGGGTGGTGCGCAGCCAGCCCGCCACCGGCGCGGGCAGCGGCTGCTTGGTGTCGGGCTTGTCGTCGGGCTTGACCAGCGGCAGCAGCGCGGGTGGCAGCTGCGCGGCGCGATCCACCGTCTGCGGCGCGCCCTCGATGTCCGATGCATGGTTGAGCGTGAAGCCGGTGATCGCGAACAGCAGCAGCCCGATCAGGCTGATCGCCGAGCTCATCCAGTGCCAGGTGTGGAGCTGCTTGAGCCAGAAGCTCTTGCGGCTGCGCTTGCGGGGCGCGACGGGAGGAGACGGGGCGTGCATCGGGCGATCAGGAATCTCGGCTAGGGTCGGACCGGTGCGATAACGCGAACGATTCGCATTTACAACGATCGAGTTGTAACAAGCTGTACCGGCCGCCTCGGAAACGCTGTCTTCCCGATCCTATCCGCTGGTTTGTCTGGGCGTTGCGCGCCTGAGCGGCTATCCGGGGGCCAGCAAACACGGAGACGAACGATGCGCGACGACCTGGTGATCCAGACGATCGAGCCGACCACGCACGACCTGGGCGGCTTCAAGGTGCATCGCACCCTCCCCTCGCTCCCGCGCACCATGGTGGGACCGTTCATCTTCTTCGATCAGATGGGCCCGGCGATCCTCGACGTCGGCACCGGCATCGACGTGCGCCCGCACCCGCACATCAACCTCGCCACCGTCACCTATCTGTTCGCCGGCGCCATAGACCATCGCGATTCGCTGGGCACCTTCGCCACCATCGAGCCGGGCGCGGTGAACCTGATGACCGCGGGCCATGGCATCGTCCATTCGGAACGCTCGCCCTCCGCGGAGCGCGAGAAGGGCCCCGAGCTATCCGGTATCCAGACCTGGCTGGCGCTGCCCGAGGCGCTGGAAGAGATGGATCCGGCCTTCGAGCATGTCGCGGCGGCCGATCTGCCGATCATCGAGGCGCATGGCGCCCGCGCGCGGGTGATCATGGGCGAGCTGTGGGGCGCCACGGCGCCGACCACCACCTATGCCCAGACCATCTATGGCGACATCGTTCTCGAGGGCGGCGCCAGCATTCCCATCGACGCGGTGGCGGACGAGCGCGCGCTCTATGTCGCGACGGGTGAGGCGAGCCTGGACGGCATGCCGCTGGTGCCGATGACGCTCTATCTGCTCCGCCCCGGCATCCGCGCGACGCTGCGCTCCGAACGCGGCGCGCGGGTGATGTTCTGCGGCGGCGAGGCGTTCAAGACGCCGCGCCACGTCTGGTGGAATTTCGTCAGCTCGAGCCGCGATCGGATCAACCAGGCCAAGGAAGACTGGAAGGCCGGCGCCTTCCCCAAGGTGCCCAATGACGACAAGGAATTCATCCCCATCCCCGCGGTTCCTAAGACGGTAAGTTACCCCTAGTTTTCCTTTACTTGCGGCTTTCGCCCAACCGGCGCATCTAGGGCCTTGGGCAGAGACTGGACGGCACGGAGGCGGTGCCGGACAGGAACAGGGAGAGCCGTGTGACCGCAATTCGACAGACCAGCCTGCCGCTGGCGACGGGCGTTACGCTCAACGTCGCGCTGGCGGGGGATCCCGCCACCCCCCCCGTCATCCTGCTCCACGGCTTCCCCGAATCGCATCGCACCTGGCGGCACCAGATCCCGGCGCTGGCGGAGCGCTATTTCGTGATCGCACCCGACCAGCGCGGCTATGCCGGCTCGTCCAAGCCCGACGGCGTCGAGGCCTATGCCGCCGACAAGATCGCGGCGGACGTGTTCGCGCTCGCCGATTCGCTGGGAGTCGAACGCTTCACGCTGGTCGGGCATGACTGGGGCGGCGCGATCGCCTGGATGGCGGCCCTGCGCGAACCCAAGCGGGTCGCCCGGCTGGTGATCATCAACGCGCCGCACCCGCAGGTCTTCCAGCGCAAGCTGTTCGACGATCCCGGCCAGCGCCGCGCCAGCCAATATATCCGCTTCTTTCGCGAGACCGAACTCGATCGCGCGCCGGACAAGACCGGGCTGGAGCAGTTCCTGCTCTCGCTGTTCGGCGAGCATCTGCAGGTTACGGTGCCGCCTGAGGAACAGGCGATCTATCTCGAACAATGGAGCCAGCCGGGTGCGCTCACCGCGATGCTCAATTGGTATCGCGCCACGCAGATCGTGGTGCCGGCGATGGACGAGGATCCGCCGCGGCCGAGCTGGATCGACGGCCCTTTCCCGCTTCAGCCGCAGCCGACCCTGGTGATCTGGGGAATGCGCGATCGCGGGCTGCTGCCGTGCCTGCTCGATGGGCTGGAGACGCTGATCCCCGACTATCGAATCGTGCAGATCCGCGACGCCGGCCATTTCGCGCCTTGGGAGAAACCCGAGGACGTGACCGCCGCGTTGCTCGAATGGCTGGCTGCACGTCCCGTCTGAGAAAAGGCCGGGACGCAAAAAAGCGCCCGGCAAGGCCGGGCGCAGGGGGAAGGAACCGAAAGCCCGGGTCTCAGAAGCGGAAACGTACGCCGGCGCTGTAGTAACGCCCTTCGTAACGCGTGTCGATCGGATAGTACTGCGTCTCATTGAAGTAGCGATAGTTACTGAACGGCTGCGCGAGGATGTTATTGACCTCCGCCGTCAGCGTGATGTTCTCGATCGGTGTGTACGATGCTGAGAAATCCAGCCGTGATATCGGCCGCACCATCTGGCCGGTATATTGGACATCGTTCGAGTTTCTGCTGTAGAAGTCGACATAAGAGCTGCGATAATTGTACGACAGGCGGAAGGAAACCTTGTCACGCTCATAGAAGCCGCTGAGGTTATACGACCATTTCGACAGGCCGGTCAGCGAGACCATCGGCTGCGCCGTGCCGAGCGCTGCCGGCAGCTGGTTCTTGGCATCGACATAGGTGAGGTTGGCCTGCGCGCCGAACCCGCTCAGCCAGCCCGGCAGGAAATCGAAGAAGCTCTGCGCCGAAAGCTCGAAGCCCTTGATCTTGCCGGTGCCGGCATTTTCCGGCCGGCTGATCTGGATCAGGCCGTAGACCGGGTCGTTCACGTCGCGCGTATAGTTGCTGATGAACCCTTTCAGATCGCGGTAGAACACCGCGCCGCTCACCGCGCCGTTGCGGCCGAAATAATATTCGACCGTCGCGTCGTAGTTCTTCGAGGTCAGCGGCTTCAGGTCCGGATTGCCGCCCGAACCGAAAAAGGCATAGCGCGCATTATTGCCGCCCGAGCTGGTGTCGGTGTTGCGGTTGAGGCTGAACGCCGGGTTGAGCTGGCCGAAGCCTGGCCGGGTGCGCGTGATGGTGAAGCCCAGCCGCGCCTGCAGCCCCTGCGCCAGCTTGGCGCGCAGCCCGAAGCTCGGCAGCACGTCGACATAGTTCTGCCGGTTGGTATCCGTCACGGCCGAAATCGTGCCGTCCACTGCCGTCACCTTCGACGTGCCGACATAGCGTCCGTCGGTGTTGACGATCCGCACCCCGAAGGTGCCGTCGATCGGGATACCGACATCGAAGGCGTAGCCGGCCGACGCATAGGCGGCGTAGCTCGATTCCTTCGCGTAGAAGCCGCCATAGGGATCCATCGGGATCGCCTGGGTGCTGAACTGCTTCAACGCATCCTTATAGCCCTGGTCGTTCGGGTTGGCGGCAACGATCTTCTGAAGCGACGCGTAGGATAGCTGGCGCAGCGCTTCGGCGTTGCTCTGGATCGCGTCGTAGGAGGGCATCAGCCAGTTGCGGAACGGCGGGCCGTCGCCGCGGAAGCCGTCCTGCACCTGCTCCAGGCTGCCGGTGGGCAGGCTGGCGAGCGCGATGCCCAGCGTCGGCGTATAGGCATAGCGGTTGCCCTGGCGGCGCTTGGCATCGCGGTCGGTCGCGCGCAGGCCGAACTTGATCTTGGGCAGCCAGCCGATCTCGGTATCCAGCGCGACGTCGCCGCGCCACTGGAGACCGGCGCCGCTGACGTAATATTCCTTCTGGTAGAAGCCGCGCCACACATAGTTGGCGGGATTGGTCATATCGTAATTGCCGAGATCGAACCAGGAGGACTTGTCCTTCTCGAAGATCACGTTGACCGGCGGGGCGGCGGCGGTCTGCCCGTCCAGGCTGGCTTCGTTGTTGCCATATTCCGAGAAGGTATAGGCGAAATCGCTCGAGATCACCGCCCGGCCGGTGGTCCAGATGAAGCCGGCGGCGGCCTGGTAGGTGTTGGTGTAATCGCGCGTGGTCGAACGGAACATCTCCGCCGGATAGCCGCCGGTCTTGCTCACGCTGACCAGCTTGTTCGCCTCGCCGGGTACGCGAACGATGTTGAACAGGTTCGGCGGCACCTCGACGCCCGCGGCATTCTTCGGCGCGGCGCGCAGCAGCGACACGTCGAAGCTCTCGGTCGAGCCCTGGTTGCGGAAGGCCTGCCACAGGCCGTCGGCATAGATTTCGAGATTGTGCGCCGGCTTCCACTGGAGCGAGCCGTTGACCGAGGGCCGCTCGCGCAGGCCGCGCGGATAATAGAGGCCGACGCTGTACGGCAAGCGGAAATCGGCCGCCTCGCCGGCGGGCAGCGTCGCCTTGCTGTTCGCCACCGGATCGACCCCGCCGTTCGTATAGCGGATCGCGTTGTTGTAATAGAAACGGTTGTACGCGACGTTGATCAGCGCACCCATCTCGCCGATCGGCGTGTTCCAGCGGTCACTGATCAGCAGATTCCCGTTGGGGTTCGTCTTCTTCGACTGGTCGTTGTACGAGGCGCGGATCGCCCCGGCGATCTCCAGCCCCTTGAAGTCGAACGGACGGCGCGAGCGGACATTGACCAGCCCGGCCAGGCCCGGCTCGATCAGATCGGCGGTCGCCGACTTGTAGACTTCGAGTGCCGCCAGCGCCCCCGCCGGGAAGTCCTGCACCGCCACGGTCCGGTTCTCGGCGGTGAAGATCTCGCGCCCGTTGAACGAGGTGCCGACGTCCGGCAGGCCGCGGATCAGGATGCCCGACGCCTCGTCGGCATAGCGGCCGACCTGCACGCCAGGCAGGCGCGCAAGGCTCTCTGCCGCATTATTGTCCGGCAACTTGCCAATGTCTTCGGCGACGATAGCATCGAGGATCGAGTCCGAATTGCGCTTGAACTCGCGCGCTGAGGCAAGGCTGGCGCGGATGCCGGTAACCAGGATTTCCTCTTCGGTCGCATTGCTCTGCGCGCTCGGCTTTTGCGCCCCTTCCTCGGGCGTTGCGGCAGATTGCGCCCATGCGGGCGTGGTGGCGGCAAGCGCGGCCAGCGCCCCGCCCAGCAAAAGAATCGGTTTGCGAGTCACGTCGTCCTCCCCTTTTGGCGTCCATCGGCTCGGGCTTTCCCGATCGCTGCGACAGACACAGAACACCGCGACAGGCGCGGTTTCGATCTTTTAAGTCTGACAAAATGGAAAAGCTGTCAATGATGCACGGATGAAATTTCATCGTCAGCGATGAAAGACGTGCAGTCGCAAGCAGTTGCGGCCGCGGCGGCGCCGCGATCGACGGGCAGGATGCGCAGGGGCGGTGGCGCGGCCTCAGGCCGCGCGCATCACATACGGTGTAGTGTCATAGGGCGGGGCTAGCCCCTCAACCCAGGCGCCATGCGCATGCGTCCGCGCGACCAGCTCCATCGGCGTGTCGCCGGGCCAGCCGCGCACCCGCACCTCCTGCACCGCGAGATCGCGGTTGGGCTCCATCATCACCCAGCCCAGCGGGCGCTCGAGCGTCGCGGCGGCCCCGGCCGCCTCCATCATCGCGGCGATCCGCGCCTGCGCCTCGGGGCGCAGATATTGCCAGACGACCGAATGCAGCAGCACCCGCGTCACCCCTGCCGGCTGCGGCTCGCCGAGGCGGGCTTCGAGCCACTCGGCGGCGTCCCCGCGCTCCAGCCGCACCGGCGCGGCACGGAGCATCGCTATCGCGGTCTCAAGCCGCACCTGTCGCTCCACCGCATCGACCCAGACATAGGCCTGCAGCCGATCGGCATCGCGGTCGTCGGTCAGGTCGAGCGGCGCGATGTCCACCCCGCGGGCGGAGACGATCTCCACCGGCGCAGCAGGCGGCGGACTCCCCCGCCAGTCCGGCCGCAGCACCAGCGGCGACTCGGTCGGACCGACTGCAACGCCGTCCAGATCGAAACGGTAGCGCCCCAGCATCAGGTTCAGCCCGGCACTCGATCCGATCTCGAGCAGCTCGAATCGCGGGCCGTAGCGCGTCGCCAGGTGGAGCAGCCCGGTCATCAATCCGTTGGAGCGCGCCGCCTCGTTTGTCTGGGGCGGCCCGTACAGCCAGGGCATCAGCGGCAGGTCATAGGCCGAGAGCACCGCGTCGAGCGCCGCGCCGATCCGGCCGAGATCGGTCTCCTCGCCGGTGAAGATGCGCCGCAGTTCGGGCACGCCGCGCCGGTGGAGCGCATGCAGCCCGCCGACCAGCCGCAGCACCAGCGCATCCGCCACCGGCTCGCCCGGCCAGTCGAGCACGCGGCGGCCGGTTTCGCTTGCGCGGGTGATGCCCTGCCCCAGCGCGGTACAGATGCGCGCGGTGATCGGCGCGTCCATCGCCGCGCAATAGCCGGCCTGGATGGCAAAACTCTTGCGGTTCTCGGCTTCGCTTGCCATGCGCATCTCCCTTTGGCGCCTGTTGCGCCCATGGCGCCCCCCAAGTAAAGCCCCCGCACCCATGACCGAGCCGTTGATCCTTGCCGTGCCGAAAGGCCGGATTCTCGAAGAGGCGTTGCCCTTGCTGGCAGCCGTCGGCATCGTGCCCGAAGCCGCCTTTTCCGATAAGAACTCGCGCGCGCTGCGTTTCGCGACCAACAATCCCGCGATCGACCTTATCCGGGTGCGCGCCTTCGACGTGGCGACCTTCGTCGCGCATGGCGCCGCGCATCTGGGCATCGTCGGTTCGGACGTGCTGGCCGAGTTCGACTATTCGGAGCTCTACGCGCCGGTGGACCTGGGCATCGGCCATTGCCGCATCTCGGTCGCCGAACCCGTGGCGCTGGCCGAGCAGGACGATCCGCGCGGCTGGAGCCATGTCCGCGTCGCGACGAAGTATCCGCACATCACCCGCGCCCATTTCGAGGCCCGCGGCGTTCAGGCGGAGTGCGTCAAGCTCAACGGCGCGATGGAACTCGCACCGGTGCTGGGTCTGGCCCCGCGCATCGTCGACCTCGTCTCTTCGGGCCGCACGCTAAAGGAAAACGGCCTGGTAGAGGTGGAAGTGATCGCCGAGGTGACCAGCCGCCTGATCGTCAACCGCGCCGCCTTCAAGACGCGCGCGAGCGAAGTCGTGCCGCTGGTGGATGGATTTAGAAAGGCCGTGGCATGATCCGCCTGAACTCCGCCGACGCCGGCTTTGCCGACGCCTTCACCGCTTTGGTCAACGCCCGCCGCGAGGCCGACGACGATGTCGCGCGCAACGTCACGCACATCATCAAGCGCGTCCGCGACGAAGGCGATGTCGCGGTGCGCGACCTCACCCGGCTGTTCGACAAGCACGATCTCGATCGCTCGGGCTGGACGATCGACCGCGCCGACTGCCTCGCCGCCTATGAAGGGCTGAGCCCCGAGTTGCGCGACGCGCTCGAACTCGCCGCCGAGCGGATCGCGGTCTACCACGCCAAGCAGCGCCCCGAGGATCGCGACGAAACCGACGCGCAGGGCATCCGCCTCGGCGCGCGCTGGACGCCGGTCGATGCGGCGGGCGTGTACGTGCCCGGCGGCCGCGCAGCCTATCCCAGCTCGGTGCTGATGAACGCCATCCCCGCGAAGGCGGCGGGCGTGCGCCGGCTGGTGATGGTCACCCCTACTCCCAATGGCGAAGTCAACCCGCTGGTCCTCGCCGCCGCGCACGTCGCAGGTGTGGACGAGCTGTACCGCGTCGGCGGCGCGCAGGCCGTGGCCGCCCTCGCCTATGGCACCGAGACGATCGCGCCGGTCGACGTCGTCACGGGCCCGGGCAATGCCTGGGTGGCCGAAGCCAAGCGCCAGCTGTACGGCGTGGTCGGCATCGACATGGTCGCGGGGCCCTCCGAGATCGTGGTGGTGGCGGACGGCAAGAACGATCCCGAGTGGATCGCCGCCGACCTGCTCAGCCAGGCCGAGCACGATCCCACCAGCCAGTCGATCCTGTTCACCGACGACCCCGCTTTCGCCGACAAGGTGGCGGCGGCCGTCGATGCGCAGATCGCCACGCTCGCCACCGGCGCCACCGCGCGCACCAGCTGGGACGCGAACGGCGCGATCATCCTGGTGCCCGACCTGCCCACCGCGATGCCGCTGGTCGATCGCCTCGCGCCCGAGCATCTCGAACTCGCCTGCGACGATGCCGAGCCGCTCTTCGACATGGTACGCCACGCCGGCTCGGTGTTCCTCGGCCGCTATACGCCGGAAGCCGTCGGCGATTATGTCGCCGGCCCCAACCATGTGCTGCCCACCGGGCGGCGCGCGCGCTTCGCATCGGGCCTCTCCGTGCTCGATTTCATGAAGCGCACCTCGTTCCTGAGCCTGGATCCGTCCGGGCTCGCCGCGATCGGCCCCGCCGCCGTGGCGCTCGCAGAAGCCGAAGGCCTGCCCGCGCACGCGAAGTCGGTCGCGATCCGTCTAAAGTGATAGAGTAAGAATATGGCCAGTCCGCAAGCACGTTCCCGTTCCAAGGCCCGCGCCGCCGCGCGTCTCGGTGCCGTCCAGGCACTCTATCAGCGCGAGATGGAGGGCACCTCGATCCCCGCGCTGCTGCACGAGTTCCACCAGCACCGGCTCGGCGCGATCATCGAGGACGTCGAATATGCCGACGCCGACATCGCCTTCTTCGACGACATCGTCAGCGGCACCGATGCCCGCCGCGAGGAGATCGACGGCATCATCGCGGCGAAGCTGAGCACCGGCTGGACGCTGGAGCGGCTCGACAAGCCGATGCGCCAGATCCTGCGCGCCGGCACCTATGAACTGCTCGCCCGCAAGGACGTGCCGACCGCTGCAGTGATCAGCGAATATCTGGATGTCACCGACGCCTTCTACGATCGCCGTGAAAAGGGGTTCGTGAACGGCATTCTCGACGCGATCGCCAAGGACGCGCGCGGTTGACGCGCGCCCCTGCCCCGTGCCGGGCGGGATGAACGAAGCGGCGTTCCTTGCCTATCTGCGCCACCTGCCGCTCCATGCCGGAGCGCGCGGGCTGCGCGATGATGCGGCCGTCCTCGGCGACCTCGTTCTCACCCATGACGTGCTGGTGGAGGGCGTGCATTATCTGCCCGACGACCCGGCGGAGGACGTCGCCTGGAAGCTGGTGGCGGTGAACCTGTCCGATCTCGCGGCCAAAGGCGCGGTGCCGGAGGGTGTGCTGCTCGGCTATCCGCTGGCGGGGGACGATGCCTGGGATTCGTCGTTCCTGGCAGGGCTGGACGCAGCGCTGGCAGCCTTTGCTTGCCCGCTGATCGGCGGGGACACGGTGAAGGCGCCTGCAGGCGTGCCGCGAACGCTGTCGCTGACGGCGCTCGGCCGCTCGCCCCATGCGCCCGCGAGAAGCGGCGCGCAGCCGGGCGACCTGCTCTACGTTACCGGCACCATCGGCGATGGCGGCGCGGGGCTGGCGGTCGCGCTGTCCGGCGAAGGACCGGCGACGCTGCTCGACCGCTATCGCCGCCCGACGCCGCGGCTGGAAGAGGGGCAGGCGCTCGCCTCGGGGGTGCACGCGATGATGGACGTGTCCGACGGGCTGCTGATCGATGCCGCACGCATGGCCGACGCGAGCGGGCTCGCGGTGACGATCGATCTCGCCGCCGTGCCGCTCTCGGCGGACTATCAGGCCGTGCGCGGCGGGGATCGCGCGGCGCGGCTGGCCGCCGCGACCGCGGGCGACGATTACGAGCTGCTGTTTGCGGCGCCGCCGGGACCGCTCCCGGTGGCAGCGACGTGCCTCGGCGCGTTCAGCGAGGGCGCAGGGCTGACGCTCCACGATGGCGGCCTAGCGCTGGCGCTGCCGGACCGGTTGGGCTTCGAGCACGGCGAGTGAAGTAGAGCCTATCCTCCCCCGCCAGGGGGAGGTGGCGCCGAAGGCGACGGAAGGGGAGGATGCCAGAACCTCTCGGACCGTCGTGCTTCCTCCCCCTCCGTCAGGCCTGCGGCCTGCCACCTCCCCCTGGCGGGGGAGGATATGGTCGCCCCTCAGTCGAACAGTCCGTCCTGCGATCCCGCGGGCGGGTTGAGCCCGAGATGCTTCCAGCCCGGTCCGTTCAGGCAGCGCCCGCGCGCCGTCCGCGCGATCAGGCCGAGCTGGATCAGATAGGGCTCGATCACTTCCTCGACGGTGTCGCGCGGCTCGCTGAGCCCCGCGGCGAGCGTCTCCACCCCCACCGGGCCGCCGCGATAGACGTCGGCGATCATCATCAGGTAGCGCCGGTCCATCGCGTCGAGGCCGAGCCCGTCCACTTCCAGCCGGTTGAGCGCCGCATCGGCCACTTTGGCATGCACCACCGCCTCGCCGAACACATTGGCGAAGTCGCGCACCCGGCGCAGCAGGCGCCCGGCGATACGCGGCGTACCCCGCGAACGACGGGCGACTTCACGCGCACCATCGGCGGCGATGTCCAGGCCCAGCAGCCCGGCGGCGCGCGTCACCACCCGCTCCAATTCGTCCACCGTGTAGAATTGCAGTCGCACCGGGATACCGAAACGGTCGCGCAGCGGCGTCGTCAGCAGCCCCTGCCGGGTCGTCGCCCCGACCAGCGTGAAGCGCGGCAGATCGATCCGCACGCTGCGCGCCGAGGGGCCCTCGCCGATCATCAGGTCGAGTGCGCGGTCCTCCATCGCCGGATACAGCACCTCTTCCACCGCCGGATTGAGCCGGTGAATCTCGTCGATGAACAGCACGTCGCCATCCTCGAGATTGGTGAGCAGCGCCGCCAGATCCCCCGACTTCACGATCACCGGCCCGGAGGTGGAGCGGAATCCCACCCCCATTTCGCGCGCGATGATCTGGGCCAGCGTGGTCTTGCCCAGTCCCGGGGGGCCGAAGAACAGCACATGGTCCAGCGCGTCGCCGCGCGCCTTCGCGGCATCAATGAACACGCGGAGATTCTCGCGCGCGGCCTTCTGCCCGACGAACTCGTCGAGTGACTTGGGGCGCAGCGCGGCGTCGACGTCTTCGGCGCGGCGGCCGGCGGTGAGGAGGCGATCGGTATCGGTCATGCAGTCCAGATGGTTTTATAGCCGCTAGGGCCGAGTTGGTCGATCACGTCGAACCGCAGGCGAAGATAGGCGAGCACCGCGTCCGGCACCGGCCCCTGCCGCATCACCGCCACCCGCCCCGGCGTATCGAGATAGGCGCGGGCGATATGGTCGTCGCCGAAGTCGTAGACGAGGTAGTTATAGTCCTCCTCCAGCGTGCCGTCTGCATCGAGGATGCGATCGCGCAGATGGACGATGACGGGATCGATATGCCCGCTCATCGCACGGTTTCGATCGTTTGCGGCTGGCCAGCAGCGTCCGACAGGCGCATCAGGTCGCCATGACGGACCTGTACCTCGCGACGCCCGCATCGCCCAGCCTTCGCGCCGAGCTCGACCGACGCTTCACCGTCCATGAGAAGGACCCGCCCGCGTCGACGCGGGCGATCGTCGGCGGCGGACAGCTGCAGCTGCGTGCCGAGACGCTGGCACGGTTTCCGGCACTGGAGATCGTCGCGATCAACGGCGTCGGCTATGACGGGCTCGACCTCGATGCCCTGCGCGCCCGCGGCGTGCGGGTGTCGACCACGCCCGACGTGCTGACCGACGACGTCGCCGACCTCGCCATCGGGCTGATGCTGGCGGTGCAGCGCCGGATCGCCGCCAACGATGCGCTGGTGCGCCGCGGCGGCTGGAAGGCGCCGCTCGGCCGCCACGCGAGCGGCCGCCGCATCGGCATTTTCGGCATGGGCAAGATCGGCGCCGCGATCGCCGCCCGCGCTGCGCCTTTCGCACGCGAGGTGCTCTATACCGCCCGCAGCGCGAAATCGGTGCCCTGGCGCTATCTGCCCGACATCGCCAGCCTCGCCGAGGAAAGCGACGTGCTGATCCTGGCGGCGCCCGGCACCGCGGCGACGGCGCATGTCGTGGACGCGGCGGTGCTGGACAAGCTCGGCCCCGCGGGCGTGCTGGTCAACGTCGCTCGCGGCAGCCTGGTGGACGAGGATGCGCTGATCGCTGCGCTGTGGGCCGGCACCATCGCCGGCGCGGGGCTCGACGTGTTCGCCGAAGAGCCGCACGTGCCCGAAGCGCTGCGATCGATGGAGCAGGTGGTGCTCGCCCCCCATCAGGGCAGCGCCACGGCGGAGACGCGCGCAGCGATGGCGGCGCTGGTGCTCGCCAATCTCGACGCCCATTTCGCCGGCGAGTCGCTGCCGACGCCGCTGCTGTGACGGTGGCATCCTTCTCTGGAAGGGGAGGTGGCAGGCCGAAGGCCTGACGGAGGGGTGTCCCGGGTCGAAACGCAAGTATGCCGCACCAGCGTGGACACCCCTCCGTCGCTTCGCGACACCTCCCCTTAGAGGGGAGGATCTTGAGGAGGGCTTCCTCATCCGAGTAAGGTGCTCAGCACGTCGGGATGGAACCCCCAGCCGGCAAAGCCGCACAGCCCCATCAACAGCCCGAACGCGCCGAACACCCAGGCGACCACGAGCAGCCAGCTGCTTTCGGCCAGCGCGGAGACGGCCGCGACGGAGATCGCAGTGGCGATCGCCGCGTCGCTGGCGTCGAACTGGTCGTCATGGATATTGAGTGCGTCGTACAGCGCCGCCTGCGCCTTGGCCTGCTCAGCGAGCTTGGGCGCCTCGACCTTGTACTTGGCGATGTCCGCGTCGAGCCCCTTCAATACCGGCGCCACCTTCGCGGGATCGCTCGCCATCGCCGCGATCTGCGCGCGGCTGGTTTCGGCGAGATGCTGCTTGGTCTTGGTCGCCTGATACTCGTTCCACAGGTCGACCGAACTGGACTGCGCCTGCTGCATCGCCTGGACGATGTTGCCGTCCTTGATACCGCACACGCCGGTGAAGACCGAAAGGATCACCACGGTGACGGCGACGCGGCGGTTGAGGCGCTTGTCCTTGGCTTCGGCGGAGACTTCGATTTCCATGATCGCCCCTTACTTGGCCGCCTTGCGCAGGGCGAGCCGCACCAGCGCGTCGAGCGTGGCCGCCGGCCCCAGCTCGTCGCTGGCGGCGTTGACCGCCGCGCTGGCCTCCGCCGGCTTGAAGCCGAGGTTGAGCATCGCCGACACCGCATCGGCCCCGGCTCCACCGCTCGGCGCGGCCGCCGCGCCCACACCGCCGAGCGCGAGCCCGCCGGCTTTGTCCTTCAGCTCGTTGACGATGCGCTGGGCGAGCTTGGGCCCCACCCCGTTCGACCGCGCGATCGTCGCGGAGTCGGCGCGGGCAACGGCGGTGCGCAGTTCCTCGGGCGCGAGAATCGACAGAATGGCCAGCGCGACCTTGGCGCCCACGCCCTGCACGCTGGTGAGCAGCTTGAACCAGTCGCGCTCATCGGCGGTGGCGAAGCCCATCAGCCGGATCGAATCCTCGCTGACCAGCATCTCGGTATGGATCGTGACCTGCTCGCCCACCGCGCCCAGCTTGTCGAGCGTCTTGGCCGAGGCACCGACGAGATAGCCGACGCCGTTCACGTCGATCACCGCATGATCGGCGCCGCTGGCGGCGAGCGCACCGCGAAGATGGGCAATCATCGGCGGCACTCCGAAAGGAAGGGCACCGGCGGCAGCGGGAAAGCAGGCAGCAGCATCGCCGGTACATAAGCGGAACAGGGGATAGGAGAAAGCGATTTTCCGCGCTTTCGGGCTGGCAATGCCGCAAGTCCGCACCGATGTTTCGCCAACTGGGGGGACTTCACGATGATCCAAGTGACGCTGCTGCTGTTCTGGTTCGCCTTGTTGGTGGCCGAAGGGACCCCCGTTGGCCGGACGCTGCGACGGGTGCTCGTGGAGGCCCCTGCCCGCTGGTGCAACCGCTGGTCGCGCGGCGAGGTGGTGCTCGTCCTCGGCTTCGTGGCCGCTGCCATCGCGATCGTTTGGGTGATGGAGACCGAGGGTGCCGTTGTATTCGGGATGATGGCGCCGGAGGCCATTGCCTGGGCGAGCATGTTCGAGATCGGCACGCTGGTCGACGTCGCGCTAACGACGGCCACCGTGTTTACCGCAATGCGCATTCGCGGGCTGCGCCACTGGGTCGCGGCGCGCTTCAGCCGTAGCCTCCCGCGCGCGCGCCGGACGCGTCGGCCTGCCCGTCCGGCTGCGAACGACGATGGCGACGGACCGGCCTTCGCCCTCGTCGCCTGAGGCTCAGGGTCGCCAGCGCCAGTCGCCGTCGGTCTTGGCCCGGCTGACCCAGACGAGGGCCAGCGTCAGCGGCGCCAGCAGCGTCAGGAACAGCGGGTGGCGCGGCGTCGCCAGGTGCACGATCAGCCCGGTCAGCAGCACGAACATCGCCACGACCAGCCAGCCCTGCCACGTCGCGGGCGTGGCACCATAGCCGAATGCCTTGGGCTTGAACCAGAAGCCCGGGCGCACGCGATCCTCGGTCATTCCTCGTCTCCTTGCGAATCCCTGGGGGGGCGGCCCCGCCTGGGCCGAACCGGCTCGGCGAGCTTCACCCCCCGCCGCGCCAGCGCCTCGCGCAGCAGGCACTCCACCTGCGCGTTGACGCTGCGCAGATCGGTCGCCGCGCTCCGCTCGATCGCGGCGTACAGCGCCAGATCGAGGCGGAGCGGGAAGGCCTTTTTCTGCGGGGGTACGCTCACGCCACGGCCTTACTGATAGAGCGAGCCAGCATTCACCACCGGCTGGGTGTCGCGCTCGCCGCACAGCACCACCATCAGGTTCGAGACCATCGCGGCGCGACGCTCGTCGTCGAGCTCCACGACATTCTTCGCCGAGAGCTGGTCGAGCGCCATCTCGACCATGCCGACCGCGCCCTCCACCAGCGCCTTGCGCGCCGCGACCACCGCCTGGGCCTGCTGGCGGCGCAGCATCGCGCCGGCGATCTCTTGCGCATAGGCGAGGTGGGTGAAGCCGCATTCGTCGACGGTGATACCGGCTACCGCCAACCGCGCGATCAGCTCGGCGCGAAGCTCGCCGCCGACCTGGTCGTGGTTGCCGCGCAGGGTGACTTCCTGATGCTCGAAATCGTCATAGGGATAGCGCGAGCCGATGGTGCGCACCGCCGCCTCGATCTGGACGTTCACGAACGCCTTGTAGTCGTCGACGTCGAACAGCGCCTGGGCGGTGTCGGTCACCCGCCACACCACCTGCGCCGCCATTTCGATCGGGTTGCCGCGCAGGTCGTTCACCTTGATCTTGTCCGAGATCATGTTGTTGGCGCGGACCGACACCTTGGTCTTGATCAGCCACGGCCACGACCAGCGCAGGCCGGTGGTGCGATCGGTGCCGCGATAGTCGCCGAACAGCAGGATCGCCGCCGCCTGGTTGGGCTGGAGCAGGTAGAAGCCGCACAGCACGAAGAGGAAGACGAGCGACGCGAGCACGATCCAGGCGACCACCATCCAGTCCGGCAGTCGATCGATCTGGGTGAAGGCCAGCCCGCCCAAGGCCAGCGCTGCCATCGCGACCAACAACATGCCGTAGCCGCTCGCCGTGCGCGCTACCGACTCGGTGCTCTGGCGCAATGCGGGTGCGGTGCTCCGTACGTCCGTCATCTTTCCCTCCTGAATTATGATATCATATTTATATCGAATCAGGAGGGTGGACAAGCGGATTCGGCGGGCACGAAAAAGGCCGCCGGAGCCTTTCGCCCCGGCGGCCTTGTCGTTCGGCTCAGGCCTGAACTCAGTTCAGGACAAGCGTCACCGCGCGGCGGTTCTGCGCCCAGGCGGCTTCGTCCGAACCCATCGCGACCGGACGTTCCTTGCCGTAGCTGATCGTGGTGATGCGATCGGCCGAGACGCCCTGCGCCGCGAGATAGTTCTTCGCGGCATTGGCGCGGCGGTCGCCCAGCGCGAGGTTGTACTCGCGGGTGCCGCGCTCGTCGCAATGGCCTTCCAGCGTGATGCGGACGTTCGGGTGCGCGACAAGCCACTTGGCCTGGCTGTCGAGGATCGCGCGCGACTGCTGGTCGACGTCATACTGGTCGAGGCCGAAGTGGATCGTGTCGCTCGTCACCTCGCGGCGGAACTGCTCCGACATCGGCGTGGTCTGCGTCGTCTCGCCATTGCCATAGGGCTGGCTCGGCGCCGGGGTCTCGGTCGGCGCGGGCGGCAGTTCCTTCGGCGGCTTCTTCGAGCAGGCCGCGGTGGCGACGAGTGCCACGCCGAGCATCAGGCTGGGGACGAGCTTGGTCATGAAATCCTCCTTGTACGGTTGTCGCGCATGCCGCGCATTCGTTACGCTAGAGTTTCTACTTGGTGTCAGGGACGCACGGCACCCCAATTTGGATCCGAGCCATCGAGCGGCGTCGGCACTTTTCGCGTCGCACGGCCGGTCAGGTCGACCGTCCAGAGGTCCGGACGGCCCGATCCCTGGGCGGAGCGGAAGAAGATGATCACGCGGCCATTGGGTGCCCAGCTCGGGCCTTCGTCACCCCAGCTGTTGGTGAGCAGCTGCTCGCCGCCGCCCGACGGATTCATCACGCCGATGCGGAACGCGCCGCCGCCCATGCGGGTGAAGGCGATCTGGTCGCCGCGCGGGCTCCATGCCGGCGCCGCATAGCGCCCGCCGCCGAAGCTGATGCGGTGCTGGTTGGAGCCGTCCGCATTCATCACATAGAGCTGCTGGGTGCCGCCGCGATCGCTTTCGAACACGATCTTCGAGCCGTCCGGCGAATAGCTGCCGCCGGTGTCGATGCCGGGCGAAGTGGTCAGCCGCTGCGGGGTGCCGCCGCTGGCGGGCACGCGGTAGATGTCGGTATTGCCGCCGACCGCCATCGAGAACACCACCCAGCGCGCGTCCGGCGACCAGTGCGGCGCGAAGTTCAGCGCCACGTTCGCCACCAGCACGCGATCCTGGCGCGAGGCCAGGTCGTAGATGTGGATCGACGGGCGATCGCGCTCGAAGCTCATGTACAGGATCGCGTTGAGCTTGGGGCTCAGCCGCGGGGTCAGCACGATCGACTGACCGTTGGTGAGGAAGCGGTGGTTGGCGCCGTCCTGGTCCATGATCGCCAGCTGCTTGCGGCGGCGGTTCTTGGGGCCGCTCTCGGCGATGTAGACGACCTGGGTATCGAAGTAGGGGCCTTCGCCGGTCAGCCGCGCATAGATCGCGTCGGCGCATTTGTGGCCCGCGCGGCGCCATTCGCCCGGCGACACGACGAAGCCCTGGCGGATCAGCTCGACCTTCGAGGAAACGTCGTAGAGATAGCAGCCGACCGTCAGCGTGCCGTTCGAATTGGCGCGGACATAGCCCTGCACCAGTGACTGGGCGCCGGTGCCGCCCCAATAATCATAGGCGGGTGCGGTCACTTCGGGGAAGACGACAGTGCGCAGCTGCGCCGGCGGCACCGGGGTGAATAGCCCCGAGCCGCGCAGATCGTTGGTGATGATGTCGGCGAGCTTCTGGCCCAGCACGTCGGTCGAACCCGCGGGGGTGTCGACCACCGCGGACGTCGGCATCGTCGGGATCGCGATCGGCATCGGCGCGGAGATGCCGCCGACGATGTCGATCACCGGCTGGCCGCCGCCCTGCTGCGCCGGCTGTGCGGCCTGGCTCTGCGCCTCCGGGCTGTTGGCGATCGGCGGCGGCGGGGTCGTCTGGGCGTGGGCCGCGGTCGCGAGGCAGACCGTCGCAAGGGCCACAAATTTGAATTTCATCGCTTCATCCTCATCCAGGCAGCTTGTAGCTGAACGCCAGGCTCTTCCAGCCGCTCGGCACGGCATAGAGACTGGCGGGCAGCCCACGGATCGGCGTGCAGCCCTTGAAGGTGGCGATCGCCAGATCCTTCACCCGCTCCACATACCGACCATTGGTCGCATCGTTCCCCTGTACACCGGTAATGTCCGGATCGCCCGCCAGCGAGCCATCAGGATTGAAGTTCACGCGCAGCAGCACGCGGATGCGCTCCGCGCCCGGCCCGGGGGTGACCTGGCGGTTGGCGCAGGGTTGGATCTGCCGTGCGATCACGCCGCGGAAGCTCGCCACATCCTCGGCGGAGGCCTTGCTGCCGGGATTCTGCAGCGACGTGCTGGCGGTCTTGTTGTTCGAGCGGCCGAGATCGAGCCCGGCCAGGTTGCCGGTCGGCTTCACCGGGCGGCGTGCGCTGCCGGTCGCGGCGCTCTGCGCGGGCGCGTTGCTCGGCTTGGCGGGCGCGGCCTTGGAGGGCGGCGCCGGCTTGGCCGGCTGCGCGGGCTTGGCCGGTTGCGGCTTCTCGGCGGGCGCCGGCTTCGGCTTGGGCTGCGGCTTTTCGGCCGGTGCCGGCCTGGGCTGGGGCGGCTGGGGCTTGGGCTGCGGGGCCGGCTGAGGCTGCGGCGGCGCGGGCTGCGGCTTGGGCTGCGGCTGCGGTTCCGGAGACGGCGGCGGGGCTGCCTCGGGCTCCGCCGGCGCCTCGACCGGCGACTTCTTGGCGGCCAGCTCCTCCTGGCTCGGCACCGGCGCGCTGCTTTCCAGCCCGACCTTGTCGGCGAGCGAGATGTCGATCGGAATCGCCTTGGGCGGTTCCTGCGGCAGCGTCTTCGCGAAGCTGAGCACGAGCGCGGCGAACACCGCGGCATGCGCCGCGACGGATACGCCGAGCCCGATCCGCTCGCTACGGTCCATGGTCTCGCTCACCTCAGCGCTGGTCGCTCGGTTCGGTGAGCAACGAGACCTTGTTGAGGCCGGCCTGGTTGAGCTCGCCCATCACCCGCATCACCTTGCCATAGCCGAGCGCGGTATCGCCGCGCAGATAGATCGCGGCGGGCTTGCCGTCGGGGCCCTTCTTCGCCGCGATCGCTTCCAGCTTGGCGGGAAGCTCGGCATCGCTCACCGCATCATTGTCGAGGAACATCTGGCCCTTGTCGTCGATCGAGATCTGGACCGGCTTCTGCTCCTGGTCGAGCGCCTTGGCGCGGCTCTCGGGCAGGTTCACCTGCACGCCGGCGGTCAGCAGCGGCGCGGTGACCATGAAGATGATCAGCAGCACCAGCATCACGTCGACCAGCGGGGTGACGTTGATCTCGGCCATCGGCGCGCGGCGGCCGCGGCCCTTGCCGGAGGGGAGGTGCATGGCCATCGGCTTAGCCCTCCATCTCCAGGCGACGGCTCAGCGTCGCGTGGAAGCCGTCGGCGAAGCGGTTCAGCCGCGCCTCGACGCGGTTCACGGCGTGGCTGTAGCGGTTATAGGCGATCACCGCCGGGATGGCGGCGAACAGGCCGATCGCGGTGGCGAACAGCGCCTCGGCAATGCCCGGCGCGACGACGGCGAGCGACGAGCTCTGCGCCGCGGCGATGCCGGTGAAGCTGCGCATGATGCCCCAGACGGTGCCGAAGAGGCCCACGAACGGTGCGACGGAGCCGACGGTGGCGAGGAAGTTCAGCCGGTCCGAAAGCCGATCGATCTCCATCGCGACGGTGGCGCCCATCGCGGTGGCGAGGCGCTCGCGCGTGCCTTCGCGGTCGATCGTCTTGCCTGCGGTCGAGCGGCGCCATTCGCTGACGCCCGCGGCGAACACGCGCGCGATCGGCTGGTCGCGTCCTGCGGCGCGGCGGTGGAATTCGTCGAAGTCATCCGCTTCGCGATACTCGGTCTCGAAGCGCTGCATCTCCTTGCGCAGGCCGCTGACCTTCAGCGCGAAGCCGACGATGATCGTCCAGGTCCACAGGCTGGCGAGCAGCAGGCCGATCATGACCAGCTTCACGACGATGTCGGCTTCCAGGAACAGATGGATCGGCGACAGGACGGCACCGGTTGAGACGGACGGCATGGACGCTTAACTCTCCTTCCACACGAGCGGTTCGAACGCGGCCAGCCATTCGGCCGGCTGCCGCCGCGGGCGACCGCCGGGGGCGACAAACGCCACCTCCACGGTTGCTTCGGCGACTATGGTTTCGTCCCGCATGACTCGTTGCTGAATAGTGACGACGGCGGCGCGCAATCGGATCAGTCTGCTGACAACCACCAGCGTGTCGCCGAGTTTCGCCGGGGCGCGATAGCGAATGTCGAGCCCGGCCACGGCATAGGCCCCACCGCCCGCCTCGAACACGCCGCGCTGGTCGATGCCTGCGACGTCGAGCATGTCCGATCGGGCGCGCTCCATGTAGCGCAGGTAATTGGCGTGATAGACGACCCCGGTGAGATCGGTGTCCTCGAAATAGACGCGCAGCGCAAAGCGGTGCTCGCGGCCGTCGAACCGGCCGGCAGGGGCTTGGTCGCTGCAGGTCATGGATTGGCCTCCTAGCGGAGGCGATGCCCTAGCGGAACCCCAAAGGGGGTTAAGCTGCGGTGGGGGCCTTCGATCCTCCCCGGCACGGGGAGGATCTGGAAGTCCTAGAACAGCAGCCGCTGGGTGGAACTCCCGCGCCCCACCGGCGCCCCACCGCGCCGCCTTGCCAGCTCCGTCTCCGCCGTGAACCGCACATCCTCGTCGCGATCGGTGAGGAAGCCTTCGAGCGAATCCTCGGAGATCTCGCTCCACTCCTTGCCGCGATCGGGGCCGTAGCGGACGCGGG
This sequence comes from uncultured Sphingomonas sp., assembly GCF_913774285.1. Classification (GTDB taxonomy): domain Bacteria; phylum Pseudomonadota; class Alphaproteobacteria; order Sphingomonadales; family Sphingomonadaceae; genus Sphingomonas. The sequence goes on from NZ_CAJYHX010000006.1 coordinate 139,539, forward strand.
GCAAGAGCCCCGGCTGGCTCGACCATTCGACCAGCTGCGCGACGCTCGCCTCGTTGAGCATGTCGCGCAGGTGGAACGCGGTCACATAGGCGTCGGGGAAAGCACGGTGCGCAGGCAGGCCGCGTTCATGCTCCATGCCTTCGGGCCGGCGCCAGTAGCGCAGCATCTGGTTGGAGAAGCCCGGACTGTCCGGCCACAGCCGCAGCGCGCATTTCCAGGTGCAGATCCAATCCGCGCCGCGGGTGAGCGCAGGGGTGCAGAACTGCTCCTCGAAGGTCGCGCGGTGCGCGGCGAGCGCGACGCGGCGCGGCCAAGGATCGAGGATGGGACGGGCAACGTCGTGCCAATAGGGCGCGTCGGCCACGTCCTCGTCGCGGATATGGTGGATCGCCATGGTCAGCGGCGGGATGCCGCGGCCTGGATTGACGAGGCGATTGCCGCCTTCGCCGTACAATTCCCAGCGGCCGTCGGCGCCCAGCGCCACGTCCTGCCAGCCGATCTCGCATACGGCGTGAACGGGCGGCTTGTCGCCGGTGGTTTCGAGGTCGATGACGCGGATGATCGAGGGGGTTGGCGGAGCCATGCGCGCGATGTGGGGGTTTTCGGGGGGAATTGCCAGCCGAAAGCGTGGGCTGCCGCCAAAGTGTGGGCGCGCTTCACACACCTCGTCATCCCGGCGGAAGCCGGGATCCATTGCCTTCGCCGTCTCGGCTCTTGCCGAGGCCTAGTGGCGAATGGATCCCGACTTTCGTCGGGATGACGATTGATAGGGCCGCCTTGGTTCGTCCGCTTACTCTGCCGCCGCCTTCTTCTTCGCCGGGGCCTTCTTCGCGGCGGGCTTCTTGGCCGCCGTAGCCTTCTCGCCCGCCGCAGCCTTGGCCGCCGGCTTCTTCGCCGCGGCCTTCTTCGCCGGCGTCTTCTTCTTCGCCTTGCCCTTGACCGGGCCCATCGCCGCCTTGGCGTCGATCAGCTGGGCGGCTTCCTCCAAGGTCAGCGCGTCCTTGTCGATCGTCTTGGGCAGCGTCGCGTTGGTCTCGCCGTCGGTGAGGTACGCGCCATAGCGGCCCTCCATCAGCTTGATCTCGGCCTCGGTGCGAGGATGCTTGCCGAACACCTTGAGCGGCTCGCGGGCTGCACCGCGCGCCGGACGACCGCCGCCCGCCGCCGCCTCGGCCAGCTTGACCACCGCCGCGTTCATGCCGGTCTCGAACACCTCGGCGGTCGACTGGAGCCGCGCGTATTTGCCGTCATGCGCCAGATACGGCCCATAGCGGCCGATCGAGGCGGTGATCGGGTTGCCCGTCTCCGGATGGTTGCCGATGGTGCGCGGCAGCTTGAGCAGCTTCAGCGCCCATTCGAGATCGAGATCGACGTCCTTCGGGATCGACGCCCGCGCCGCATCCTTGCCCTCGCCGAGCTGGATATACGGCCCGAACCGGCCCGACTTGCGCTCGACGTTGAGCCCCGTCTCGGGGTCCTGCCCCAGCACTTCCGGCCCCGTATCCTCGCTTCCCTCGCCGCCCGGCTGGCCGAAGCGCCGGGTGTACTTGCACTCCGGATAGTTGGAGCAGGCCACGAACGCGCCGAAACGGCCGCCGCGCAGCGCCAGCTTGCCGACCCCGCAATTCGGGCAGAGCCGCGGATCGCTGCCGTCCGCCTTGGCGGGGAACAGGTACGGCTCCAGGAACTGGTCGAGCGCCGCGGTGATGTCGGAGGGCTTCTGCTCCATCACCTCGGTGGTGCGCGGCTTGAAGTCGCGCCAGAACGCCTCCAGCACCGCCTGCCAGGCGGCACGGCCGCCGGAGACGTCGTCCAGCTCCTCCTCCAGCTCGGCGGTGAAGTCGAACGACACGTATTTTTCGAAGAAGCGCTCGAGGAACGCGGTCAGCAGGCGGCCGCTCTCCTCGGCGAAGAAGCGGTTCTTCTCCACCCGCACATAGGCGCGGTCCTTGAGCACCTGGATGATCGAGGCATAGGTCGAAGGCCGGCCGATACCCAGCTCTTCCAGCCGCTTGACCAGCGAGGCTTCGGAGAAGCGCGGCGGCGGCTGGGTGAAGTGCTGCTCGGCGTTGACCGCTTTCTTGGCGGGCGAGGCGCCTTCGGACATGCGCGGCAGCCGGCGGCTGTCCTCGTCGCCCTCGTCGTCCTTGCCCTCTTCGTAGAGGGCGAGATAGCCGGGGAAGAGCACCACCTGGCCGGTGGCGCGCAGGCCGTGCTGGCCGGTGCCGTCCGCCAGGTCGACCGTCGTGCGCTCCATGCGCGCCGAGGCCATCTGGCTGGCGAGCGCGCGCTTCCAGATCAGGTCGTACAGCCGGGCATGGTCGCCCGTGCCTGCACGGTCCTTGCTGAAATCGGTCGGGCGGATCGCCTCGTGGGCTTCCTGGGCGTTCTTCGCCTTGGTCTGGTACTGGCGCGGCTTGTCCGGCACGTAGCTGCCGTCATAGCGATCGGCCACCGCCTTGCGCGCCGCCTGGATCGCCGAGGGATCCATCTGGACACCGTCGGTACGCATGTAGGTGATCGCGCCGTCCTCATAGAGCGCCTGCGCGATCCGCATCGTATGGCTGGCCGAGAAGCCGAGCTTGCGCGCGGCCTCCTGCTGCAGCGTCGAGGTGGTGAAGGGCGGCGGCGGGTTGCGCATCGCCGGCTTGGTCTCGACCGCGACGACGGTGAAGCGGCCTTCCTCGACCGCCTTCTTGGCGGCCTCGGCACTGGCCTGGTCGCCGATCGACAGCCGGTCGAGCTTCTCGCCCTTCCACTTGACGAGACGGGCCTGGAACGGCGTGCCGTCCGATTCCATCTCGGCGATGACCGACCAATATTCCTGCGCGACGAAGCTCTCGATCTCGCGCTCGCGCCCGACGATCAGCCGCAGCGCCACCGACTGGACGCGGCCGGCGGACTTGGCGCCGGGCAGCTTGCGCCACAGCACCGGCGAGAGGGTGAAGCCGACGAGATAGTCCAGCGCGCGGCGGGCGCGATAGGCGTCGATCAGGTCGGTATCCAGCTCGCGCGGGCGCTGCATCGCCTCGAGGATCGCGGGCTTGGTGATCGCATTGAAGGTGACGCGCTCGACCTCCTTGGGGAGCGCCTTCTTGTTACGCAGCACTTCCTGCACGTGCCAGCTGATCGCCTCGCCTTCGCGATCAGGGTCGGTGGCGAGGATCAGGCGGTCGGCCTTCTTCGCCTCGTCGGCGATCGCCTTCAGCTGCTTCGACTTGTCGGCATAGGTCTCCCACTCCATCGCGAACGATTCGTCAGGGTTCACCGACCCGTCGCGGGCCGGCAGATCGCGGACATGGCCATAGCTGGCGAGAACGCGATAATCCTTGCCGAGATATTTCTCGATGGTTTTCGCCTTGGCGGGCGACTCGACGATGACAAGCTGCATGAGGTGTTCGATCGATCCCTACGTGTACGCGTGTAAGGTGGGGGGCGACGCTGCGGCGCGTCAAGCGGACGGTTTCGCCGCCCGGGCAAGGCTGCTACCACGCCCGGCAGGACGAGGGGGAATGGAAATGCACGCGCTGGCACTGATCGCACTGGTCACCCTGCAGGCCGACGACACGCTGGCTTGGCCAATGGCGGAGGGCTTCACGACCGCGTTCCACGAGGAATCGCCCAACGGCTCCGCGATCGAGGAGCGCGTCGCCAAGGGCGAGACCGTCGAGGCGTGGACCCGTATGATCACCCGCATCACCTTTCCCGCGCCCGTCGATCCGATGCTGTTCAGCACGCGCATGGCGGAGCGCTGGCAGCAGGCCTGCCCCGGCGCGGTGGCGAGCCCGGCCAGCAGGGGCCCCCGCGGAGTCGACGTCCGGATCGACTGCCCCCGCAATCCCACCACCGGCCAGGCGGAAACGATGTTCCAGCGTGTGGTGCCGGCCAGCGGCAAGCTGTACATCCTGCAGGTCGCCTTCCGTTCCGTGCCGACCGACGTGCAGGCGAGCTGGGCGAAGGCCGAGCTCGACCGCGCGACGCTGTGCCGCGCCGGCGCGGTCGAGACCGCCTGTCGCTGAGCGCCTGGATCAGGCAGGCTGGGCGGCCCGCATCCGCGCCAGCACCACATCGATATCCCCGGAGTCGTGCCGCTCGGGAACGCGCTGGTCCTCCGGACCGGTGCCGCGATTGACCAGCCGTCCGCGCCGCACCGGCTCGCGATCGGCGATCTCGGCGGCCCAGCGCAGCAGGTTCGGATATTCCTGGGCATTCAGGAACACGTCGGCGCCCGCATAGGTCTCGCCGCGCACCACCGCGCCGTACCAGGGGAAAATCGCCATGTCGGCGATCGTGTACTCGTCGCCCACCATGTAGCGGTGGGTTGCCAGATGCGTGTCGAGCACGTGGAGCTGGCGCTTGGCCTCCATCGCATAGCGATCGATCGCGTACTGGATCTTGATCGGCGCATAGGCGAAGAAATGGCCGAAGCCGCCACCGAGGAACGGCGCCGAGCCCATCTGCCACATCAGCCAGCTGAGGGTCTGCGCGCGCTTGGCCGTGTCGGTCGGCAGGAAGGCTCCGAATTTTTCGGCGAGATGGATCATCATCGCGCCGCTCTCGAAGATCGGCAGCGCCGGGCTGATCGAATGGTCGACCATCGCCGGGATCTTCGAGTTCGGGTTGATCGCGACAAAGCCGCTGCCGAACTGGTCGCCTTCGCCGATGTTGATTTTCCACGCATCATACTCGGCGCCGGCATGGCCCGCGGCGAGCAGTTCCTCGAGCAGGATCGTCACCTTCTGCCCATTGGGCGTGCCGAGCGAATAGAGCTGGATCGGGTGGCGGCCGACCGGCAGTTCCTTCTCGTGCGTCGCGCCCGAGACCGGTCGGTTGATGTTGGCGAACTGGCCGCCATTGCCCGGCGCCCATTCCCAAACCTGGGGCGGCACATAGCCGGCGGGAAGGTTGTTCGCGGGATCGGGGGCGTCGGCCATGCTTGTGTCTCCTCAGAGGATCTTGCCGGCGGCATGTAGGGCGCGGGCGGCGACTTGCCAGTGGCCTCCGCGGGATCGATCCAACTTCCGGCGCTTGCGGCCACTCGCATCCGCGGGCAAAGGCGCCGCGATGACGGCAGCCCCCCGCCTCCTTCGCATCGCCGGGCTCGCGCTGGTCGCGATCCTCGGCACCTATGCGATCGCGCTGATCCCGCGCGAGGTGCATCCGCTGGAGCTGACGTTCAACTCGATGCTCGACCATCTGCTGCGCGGCCGGTTCGACGTCTATCCGGGGACGGTGGGCCGCGAGGGGTTCACGATCCACGGGCAGGTCATGGCCTATTGGGGGCCGCTGCCCGCGCTGCTGCGGCTGCCGATGATGGTCTTTCCCGGCTGGCGCATGCTCGATTTCACCATCGGCTCCTGCCTCGTCGCACTCGCCGGCATGATCGCGACCAAGCTGTGGACGCTGCGGCTGATCCGGCGCGAACTGCCCGGCCTGCCCACATGGCTGGGGCGGGCAATGGCGGTGGTGCTGGTGCTCGCCGGCGCGCAGACCTGCTTCCTGCGCTTCAGCCTCTACCAGGAGGTGTGCCTGTGGGCGGCGCTATGGGGGGCGCTGTTCGTCGCGGCGGCGATCCAGGCGCAGCTGCGCGGGCTGGGGCGCGGCGCGCTGCTGGTGATGGCGCTTACCGCGGGCCTTGCGATGCTGACCCGCGTGTCGCTCGGCATCGGGCTGGTCGCGGCGTTCGGCGGCGTGCTGCTGGTCGAGGCGGTGCGTAGCCGCGCCGACCTGCGCGGCTGGCTCGCGAGCGCGGGCCCTCCGGTGCTGATGCTGATGCTGTTCGGGCTGGTCACGGCCGGGGTCAATATCGGGCGCTGGGGCAATCCCTTCACCTTCGCCGACTATCACCATTACAACTACAACGCCTGGTATCCGGACCGGATGGTGCGCCTGGCCGAACAGGGGCTGTTCAACCTCCACCGCGTGCCGTTCGGCCTGGTCTATTATTTCGCGCCGATCTGGGTGCTGCGCGGTGCCGACGGGCAGTTGCTGCTCGAGGCCACCCGCAGCAAATGGATCGACGCCGCCGAGCTGCCGCCGAGCAGCTTCTTGCTCACCGATCCGCTGGTGCTGGTGCTGGGCGTGCTCGCGATCCTCGGCTGGATGCGCCATGCGACCGCCGACCGCGCCCGCGGCATCGCGGTTGCGCTGGGGCTCGCGATCCCAGCCGGGCTGATGCTGTGCGCGGTGAGCATGAACTTCCGCTACCGGCTAGATTTCTACCCGCTGTTCGAGTTTCTCGCTTTTTCGGGCCTGATCGTGGCCGGCCGCGGGGGGCCGGCGCCGGGTCCGCGCTGGACGGCGATCCTAGCGACCATCTCGGTTCTCGCCTCGCTGCTGGTCGGCGCTGCCTATCTGGTCGGGCGGCTGGGGCCCGGGCAACTGCTGATCGGCGACGGCTTCGGCGCCTATTATCTCCAGGCGTTCGGGCTGCGCTGAGCGGCTAGCGGAGCGACACCCGCGCACCGGCGTGACGATCGAGCCGGCCTGCGAGTTCAAGCTCGAGCAGCACCGTCTGCACCACTGCAGGCGCGCAGCCCGACTGGCGGATCAGCTCATCCACGCCGACCGGCACAGGGCCGAGCAGACCGGTCACACGCGAGCGGTCTGCATCACTGGCGTCCTCGGGCGACGCTGCGCCGAAGCGATCGCGTGGCGACCGCACGACCCGCGAGTCGATCGGCCGCACCTGCTCCCAGATGTCGTCGGCGGATTGGACGAGGATCGCGCCCTCGCGGATCAGCAGATTGCAGCCCTGCGCGCGCGGATCGAGCGGCGAGCCGGGCACCGCCATCACCTCGCGCCCCGCCTCGGCGGCGATCCGCGCGGTGATCAGGCTGCCCGAGCGCGGCGCCGCCTCGACCACCACCGTGCCCAGCGACAGCCCGGCGATGATGCGGTTGCGCGCCGGGAAGAACCGCGCCAGCGGCTCGGTCCCGGGCGGCTGCTCGGTGACGAGCAGGCCTTGGCGGGCGACCCGCTCCTGCAGCTCTGCGTTTTCGGGCGGGAAGACGATGTCGATGCCGCTGGCGATCACCCCCACCGTCCCCCCGGCGAGCGCACCCTGATGCGCGGCGGTGTCGATGCCCCGCGCCAGGCCGGAGACCACGCTCGCGCCCTGCTCGACCAGCCCGATGGCGAGCTGGCGGGCGAAGCGGCATGCCGCCGCCGAGGCGTTGCGCGCGCCGACCATCGCGACGCAGGGCCGCTCCAGCACCGCCATGTTGCCGCGCAGGATCAGCGCGGGCGGCGCGTTGTCCAGCTCGGCGAGCAGCGACGGATAGGCGGGATCGTCGAGGAACAGGTAGCGCGCGCCGAGCCGCTCGACCGCGGCGATCTCGCGTCGCACCGCGCCGGCATCGGCGATCTGCGGCGCCCGCCCGCCGCCGCGCGCGGCGAGCATCGGCAGCGCGTCGAGCGCCGCCTCGGCGGTGCCGAAGCGGGCGATCAGCTGGGCATAGGTGACGGGACCGACATTGGCGGAGCGCAGCAGCCTCAGCCGCGGCTCCCGCCCGTCAGCCACGCTTGCTGCCGACCCTGGGTTCGGCGCCGCTGAGCAGCCGGTCGATATTCTCGCGGTGCTTCCACAGCACGATCAGCGCCAGCGCCAGCAGCATCAGCACCAGGTCGAGCCGGCCGAAGAACGCCGCGCTCACCGGCGCGCTGATCGCCGCCGCCATGCCCGAGACCGAGGAGATTCGCACCGTCGCCAGCAGTCCCAGCCACACCGCCGCATAGACGAGGCCGGAGGGCCAGTAGAGCGCCAGCACCACGCCCATCAGCGTCGCCACCCCCTTGCCGCCGCGGAACTTCAGCCAGACGGGATAGCAATGGCCAATGAACGCCGCGGTCGCCGCCAGCGCGGCGGAGCCGGGCAGGAAGGCCGCGGCAAGTAGCACCGCCACCGCGCCCTTGGCCATATCGAGCAGCAGCGTCGCCGCCGCCAGGCCCTTGCGGCCGGTACGCAGCACGTTGGTCGCGCCGATATTGCCGGATCCGATCTGGCGCAGGTCCCCCGCCCCCGCGGCGCGCGTGAGCAGCACCCCGAAGGGGATCGAACCGAGCAGATAACCGAGCAACAAGGCCCCGGCCGGGGCCATCCATGGAACTTCCGTGGGCAATGCGGCCCCCTTTCGTTCCTGCGTTTAGCCGCTTCCCTTACCCAAACGCAATGATCTGCATCAGCGTGCAGACGGACGCTCGTGTTGACGCTGTCGCGGTGCCTCGGCCATGGCGGGCGCATGGCCGATCGTCGTCCCGTGCTGTTCTTCGATTCCGGTGTCGGCGGCTTGTCGGTGCTCGGGCCCACCACCGCGCTGCTCACCCAGGCGCCTTTGGTCTATGTCGCCGATTCGGCGGGCTTTCCCTATGGCACCAAGAGCGAGGCGGAAATCGCCGCGCGGGTGCCGGCGCTGCTCGGGCGGCTGGCGGAGCGCTATGATCCGCGGCTGATCGTGATCGCCTGCAACACCGCCTCGACGATCGCGCTCCAGCATGTCCGCGCCGCGCTCGACCTGCCGATCGTCGGCACGGTACCCGCGATCAAGCCGGCGGCGGAGATGAGCCGGACGCGGACGATCGGCGTGCTGGGCACCGCGGCGACGGTGCGCCAGCCCTATGTCGACGATCTCGCCGCGCGTTTCGCCGACGACTGCACGGTGCTGCGCCACGGCTCGGCGGCGCTGGTCGAACTGGCCGAGGCCAAGCTTGCGGGCGAGACGATCGCGCCCGAGGTGATCGCCAACGAACTCGACGGCCTGTTCCACCAGCCCGGCGGCGAGCGCATCGACGTGATCGTCAATGCCTGCACGCACTTCCCGCTGCTGGAGCCCGAAATGCGCGCGGTGGTGCCGGAAGGCGTGCAGTTCGTCGATGGCGGCCCCGGCATCGCGCGCCGAGTCGCCTACCTCACCCGCGAACAGAGCTGGCCCGCCGACCTGCCCCCCGGCCGCGCCGTGTTCACCGCACGGGATCACCGCGCCGATGCGCTCGCTCCGACGCTGGCCCGCTACGGGCTCAGCCGGATCGAGACTCTGTAAGCTTCAGGCGAAGTCGCCAAGGATCGCCTGCGGATCGCGCACCGCGACCTTGGCGGTGTAGCGATCGGCCATCTCCAGATGCACGCGCCGCGCGCTGCTGTCGTCGCACTTGCCTGCGCGCTCGCGCTCCTGCCGCGCGCGCCGTTCGAAATATTCGATGTCGTTCTTCGCCATGGGCTGCCCTCCGATGCCGAGCGGGAGCGCAATCGTCTCCCAGCCGCGGACATGCTGGCGCCCCGAGTCGTCCGCGATACGCTTTATTTACCACAAGCGAAGCTTCAGATCCCTGATCTTGCGCAAGGATCGATAACCGATGGCGAGAATCTTCATCAGTCCGGATGCTGCATCTGCGGCATGCATCGCCTATTTGCGAGGCATGGCCCCCGCGGTCATGCTCCGGGGAGCAATCCCAAACCTATACGGTAGTTCACGTGCTAGAATTGCTGGAAATTAAGGCGTAGAGATCACGTCCATGCAGCGCCCAGACGCCTCCGCACCCGCGATCGATTACACGCGGGTCTTCACCCAGGCCATCGACCGCCTCCACGCTGAGGGGCGCTACCGGGTCTTTATCGACATCCTGCGCAACAAGGGCATGTTCCCCAATGCGCGCTGCTTCGCCGGGCATAACGGGCCGAAGCCGATCACGGTGTGGTGCTCGAACGATTACCTCGCCATGGGCCAGCACCCCAAGGTGATCGCGGCGATGGAAGAGGCGCTGCACGATGTCGGCGCCGGCTCGGGCGGCACGCGCAACATCGGCGGCAACACGCATTACCACATCGATCTCGAGCGCGAGCTGGCTGACCTGCACGGCAAGGAGAACGCGCTGCTGTTCACGTCGGGCTATGTCTCGAACGAGGCGACGCTGGCGACCCTCGCCAAGGTGATGCCGGGCTGCATCATCTATTCGGACGAGCTCAACCATGCCTCGATGATCGCGGGCATCCGCAATTCGGGCTGCGAGAAGCGGGTGTGGCGCCACAACGACGTCGCCCATCTCGAAGAGCTGCTCGCCGCCGACGACCCCTCGGTACCGAAGCTGATCGCGTTCGAGAGCGTCTATTCGATGGACGCCGACATCGCGCCGATCGCCGAAATCTGCGACCTGGCCGACAAGTATAACGCCCTCACCTATCTCGACGAGGTCCATGCCGTCGGCATGTACGGTCCGCGCGGCGGCGGCATCTCGGATCGCGAGGGGCTCGCCGACCGGCTGACGATCATCGAGGGCACGCTGGGCAAGGCGTTCGGCGTGATGGGCGGCTATATCGCGGCCGACCAGGTGATCATCGACGTGATCCGCAGCTATGCGCCGGGCTTCATCTTCACCACCTCGCTGTCGCCGGTGCTGGTCGCCGGCGCGCTGGCGAGCGTGCGCCACCTCAAGGCCTCCAGCGTCGAGCGCGAGGGCCAGCAGGCCGCCGCGGCGATGCTCAAGCAGCTGATGAACGACGCCGGGCTGCCTGTGCTTCCCTCGACCACCCACATCGTGCCGCTGATGGTCGGCGATCCGGTCAAGGCCAAGAAGATCAGCGACGTGCTGCTCGCCGAGTACGGCGTGTACGTGCAGCCGATCAACTACCCCACGGTGCCGCGCGGCACCGAGCGGCTGCGCTTCACCCCCGGCCCGTCGCACGACGAAGCGATGATGCGCGAGCTGGTCGACGCGCTGGTCGAGATCTGGGGAAGGCTGGAACTGCGGCTCGCAGCGTAAGCGCGCCCATCGGCGGCACCTGAGCGATCAGGGCCGCCGCAGCACTGCGCTCCACGTATAGCCGCGCAGAGACGACCGGAACGAGGCCGTCAGCTCCTGCTCGGCCGCAATCGCCTCCACCACCTCGCGAAGATCTGCGCGCGGGTAAACGTGGAAGGCGTTGAGTTCCTTGAAGTGGAAGCGCTTGGCGAAGCCGGGCAGGCGCTCATATTGTCCGAAATCGACGATGTGCAGGCTGCCGCCCGGCGCGAGCGCCTTGGCTCCCAGCGCGATCGCTTCCTTCCACGGCGGGATCATCGACAGCGTGTAGCTCATGAATACGCGGTCGACCTGTTCCAGCCCGAACAGCGTGCCCACGTCGAACGCCCCGGCATCGCCCTGCGCCAGCGTGATCTTGTCACTCAGGCCGCGCTTCGCCACCGACTTGCGCGCGGTATCGAGCATCGCTTCGCTGATGTCGAAGCCGTAGAACCGGGCGTTCGGCCAGCGCTTGGCCGCGACGATCAGGTTGCGCGCGGTGCCGCAGCCGACCTCGAGCACCGTGCCGCCCGGCGGCGGCGCGAGCTCGCGGATCAGCCGGTCGCGGCCGAGCAGATAGAATTTGCGCGTGAGATCGTAGAAGTGGCGATGGAGTGCATAGGTCGCATCCATCAGCCCTTTCTGATCGCCCGCCGCCGCGTTGCCGCTCATGCGTGCGGCTTCAGCGTCCAGACATGGGTCGCGCCATAGACCGACGAACGGTCGCGGCGGGTCCAGTCGTCGAGCTTGGCCTGGTCCTCATATTGCCACTGGTTCATCAGCTCGTCGGGGATATGGCCGCGGACCACGTCCGGCACCGCCGCGGTGCGATAGAGCACGCGCGCGCCCGGCTTCGCCGTGCGGGTGATCTCGGTCCAGATGCGGGTCAGCTGCGCGTCGGTCATCCAGTCCTGCGCGTCGAGCAGGATGTAGCGATCGAGCGACTGGGCCGGCATCGACTCGAGATAATCGGCATAGTTGGTGTGGCGGATCTCGACGCGGTCGGCACGGTCGCGCACCAGCTCGTAATTCTTGCGCTCGAGATAGGGAGGCAGCGGCGCGCCCTCATGCTCGCCATAGCCGCGGCCGAAGGCCTGCCAGGCGTAGAAATTGTCCTTCAGGTCGAAGTCGCAGGCGAGCTTGCGCAGGCGGCTTCGCAGCGCGCCGGTGATGCCTTCCTGGTCGTCGACCTTGAGCAGGTCGTACTGCGCCGGGGGGATGCCGAAGCCGAACAGCGCGGCGGGTTGGTCGACCATCCAGCGCAGCAGCTTCTTGTCGAAGAAGGGCGCGAAGCGCGTCTCGAAGATGTGGCGCTGCTCCTCGATCGTCTTGGCCTGCAGGATCTCCCTTGGATCGATGCCGTAGCGGTGCCCCAGCCAGTGGACGAAGCCGATCAGCCGACCGAGCAGGCCCTGGCGATAGAAGCCGGTCTTGAAGCCGTTGATCCGGCGCACGCCGTTGGGCGCGCGGCCGTCCCAATAGGCGCGCGAGGTATCGTCGAGGTTCCCACGCAGATAGGTCTTGTAGGCGTCGATATTCTCCGGGCGGTTGGCCAGGCCGAAGAAGCGATGGAAGGACTCATAGTCCGGCAGCCGCAGCGCCGCCTGGTGCTTGAGCTTGTTGAGCGCGATGTGCGCAGGGTTGAGGTCCACGGCGGTGATCTTCGCCGGGTTCGCCGTCAGATAGGAAAAGACGTTGCAGCCGCCCGAGGCGATCGTGACGATGTGGCTCTCAGGCGTGATCTGCAGCGCTTCCATATCGATCACCGGGTCTTCCCAGATCTGGGCATAGACCAGGCCGCGGAACGCGAAGGTGAAGGCGCGCTCGAGGATGCCTTCCTTGGAAAGATGCTCGTGGCGGTGCACCGCACCCCGGACCGCATCGTTCTTCGGCGACTTGGCGATAGATGGCATTCGAAACGACTCCCGGCGAACCAGCCCGCCCGGCGCCCCGCCGAACAAGCTCCCCACACCCCCTGTGACAAAAGCTTTGCAGCCTTGTGACAGCGGCCCCGGGAAATCAATCCTTCACCATGCAACCCGCCGCAGCCGGGCGGTGGAAAGAAAGTGCCGAGGGTGCTGCAACCTTTCGGCCGCGCGGACCGAACCTATATCGAGACCATCATCGCACGAGGTTCGCCATGCCGATCGATCGCCGCCAGTTGCTCGCCGCCGCCGGAGCAGGCGCCATCGCCCTGCCGCTGTTCGCCTGCAGCAGTGCCCCCGCCGCGCCGCTGCCGAACTTCCCGTTCAAGCTGAGCGATGCCGAATGGAAGAAGAAGCTGAGCCCGGCGGCCTATAACGTGCTGCGCAACGGCGGGACCGAATATCCCTTCACCAGCCCGCTCAACAAGGAGCATCGCAAGGGCGTGTTCGGCTGTGCCGGCTGCGCGCTGCCGCTGTTCGATTCCGCCACCAAGTTCGACAGCGGCACCGGCTGGCCGAGCTTCTATCAGCCGCTCGCCAATGCGGTGGTGACGCGGAGCGACCGCAGCCTAGGCATGGAGCGCACCGAGGTGCTGTGCCGCCGCTGCGGCAGCCATCTCGGCCATGTCTTCAATGACGGGCCCAAGCCGACGGGCAAGCGTTACTGCATGAATGGGGTGGCGCTACGCTTCACGCCGCGCGGGTGATCAGTTCGACGCGATCTGGGTCAGCGTCGGCAGGCTGAGCGCCGCGACCTGGACATTGGCCCAGTCGCTGGCCGGTGCCGCGTCCGGATAGATGAAGCCGTTCACCGGATAGGCCGAGAGGCCGAGACTGCCGGTGCGGCCGTACCACACGCGCACTTCGCTCCAGTCGCCGGCGGCCGAGACGTCCACTGCGCGGACGTCGTGCTCGACGGCGCCTGGGGTCGACCAGTTGGCATGGGTGAGCAGCACTTCGCGCGGGCTGACGACCTGCGACACCATCGCGACATGGCCCATCGGCATGCGGGCGGTGCGCTGGAACGACATCACTGCGCCGACCTTGGGGGTCTCACCGCGCTGGTAGCGGCCGGCGGCCTGGTCCCACCAGGTCCAGGCATTGCCGCGGAGCTCGACGCCCGAGGCCTGGCGGGCGAAGGTGACGCACTGCCAGAAGGTGCCCTTCGCCTGAGCGGGAACGACAGTCATCAGGGCGCACGCCGCCATCAGCGCAAAACGCGCTGCGAAACGAGTGAACATCTTTGGACCCCCCGGTCAGGAAAGGAAGTGGTTGAGGGTTGGTACCCAAACTATAGGACGGCAGTACAGCCCTGCGGTTCGCCGATCCGACGAACCGTTGGAATGCGCCGACGAGGTGCGCTGAACCGTTTCTGAACGGTGGAACCTGCCCTAAAACCCACATTGCCGCGCGGCGCGCAACCGATTGCCCAAATTGGCATAGGGGCAAGGACATAAGGGAAATTACGGCACGAATTCAGATGCCTAAGGAAGTTCCCTTAGTCCCGTCGGTTCGTCGCAAACCAATGTTGCGTCGCAGCACATTTTAGGGTCCAATGCTCGTGGGGATACGGAGGGGGTCATTAAGCTCTGCGTTAACCAGTGCGGAGCATGATCCTCTCTACCGGGCAGAAGGAACCCGAGCGGGAGACGTTACGATGGCTGCACGAGCAAAACCGGCCGAAGGTGCGATGACGCTGGCAGAGATGAAGGAATTCGCAGGCTTTGCCGCCGGCACCCAGCGCTATGTGCGCCGGTCGCTCGACGTGGGCCTGGAGCGCGACGACGCCCTTTCGCGCTGGTCGCGCGACGTGGTCGAAGCCGCCAGCATTCGCGCCCAGGCGCGCATCTACGAGCGCCTCAAGGACATTCGCGCAATGATGCCGAACGACAGCGATCTGAACGGGATCGAGCCGTTCATGGCGCCGCTGGTGACGCTCTCGGCGTTCGACCTCGGCCAGGGCCGGCTGACCAGCTTCTCCTCCTATCGCTTCCTCTACGAGCGGCTGCTCGGTGCGGAAGTGCGGCCGTGGCTGCCGGCGGCGTTCTGCTCGGCCTCGGCGCTGCCGCACCTCCACCCGGATCTGCGTCGCAAGCTGCTCCAGTCGATCAGCGAAGCCGCGGCGACCGCCTCGGGCTGGTCGAACCGCCAGCCGAGCTTCTTCCCGCAATGGGTGGAGAAGATCGACACTAACGCCCTGCCGAACTGATCGGCTAGCGACAGGCCCGCCACCCCATCTCGCCGCGTGCAGCCTGGTCGAGATGGAGGTGGTCGCGGTGGGCGGCATTGTAGTCGGGCGACAGCACCGTCGCGAACAGCCGACAAGCGCCGTCCCGAACCGCGCGCAGGAAGGCCGGCTTGTCCCCTTCCCCCTTCCAGTCATTCAGCACGCTCACCCGCCGCCCGTCTGCGAGGATGAAGGCGGCGATGTCCACTGCGTTGGCCCTGGCATGCTCGCTCCAGTCGCCGGTGGTGCGGCCGTACATGCGGCGGCACGAATAGCTGCCGAAATGCTCGATACGAACGACGCGCGTCCCGAAATGCTTCTGCGCTTCGGGCTGGACGAAATTCCACTCCCACAGCGCCAGCCCAGCGGCGACCGGACAGGCGGTGCCGAGCGACGCCGGGCTGAACGCGATCGTCCGCGCCCCCCCGCTGGTAAACCGCACGCCATTGGCATAGCCGCATTCGCCCTGCCGCTGCACCGGCGCCAGCTTCTCGTAGCGGACGCCTGCCTGGGTGAGCAGCGCCCGGCACTGCCCGTCATCGCTCCCCAGCCCCGCGAGCTTGCGCCCGGTAAAGGCGCCGATCGGCTGCGACAGGTCGAGCGGCGTCCAAGGCACGTCTTGCGGGCGGCTGCGCGTCCACATCAGCAACAGCAGCGCACCGCCGGCGATCAGCGCGAAGACCAGCAGCACCCAGACGGTCTGCTTCAGCGCCTTCACGCCCGCACCGCGCGGTCCATCCGCTCGGCGGTGACGGGGTAGCCGAGCCCTTCCGGGATACAGAGCCAGTCGACGCCGCCGCGCGACTCGACGAAGGGGGTGATCGGCTCGATCGGAAAGCGGCGGGCATGGGCCATCGCCGAGTCGAAACCGTCGAACAGCGCCAGCCGTTCCAGGTTACGCCGGGTGGGGTAGATCACCATCGCCTCGCCGCGATCGGCTGCGTGCAGGGCATCTCGCGCGGTGATCCAGCACAACCGGACATTCTCGCTGCCATCAACCTGCGGCGTGGCGCCCTCGGGCGCGCGGGCGAGATAGAAGCGGGTATCGAACACCCGGTGCGGCAGGCCATAGGGCAGCCAGCGGGCGAACGGCACCAGCAGGTCAAGATCGAGCGCCAGTCCGGCTTCCGTCAACAGCTGTGCAAAGGGTTCACCGGCATGGAGCGCCGCGCGCAGTTTCGCGAGGGCACCGGACTCGCAGGCCATGCCCAGCGCCAGCCCCGCCTCCTCGATCGTCTCGCGGATCGCCGCGACTCGGGCGGCGGCATCATCATGGCTGTCGGTCAGCAGATGATCGCCCGGATCTATTCGGCCGCCCGGAAACACCAGCGCCCCGCCCGCGAACGCCATCGCCCGCGAGCGCTCTACCATCAGCAGTTCCGGCGGCCCGCCCGCCACATCGCGCATTACGACGACGGTGGCGGCTGGGATGGCTTCGGGCGACGTCATCGGCCCGGCTCTACGCCCCGCGCGCGCTGCTTACCAGCCGGAGGCACGCAGGCGGAGGCGGAACACCTGGTCGCTGGAGGTGATGAACAGCGTCTTGCCGTCCTCGCCGAAGCAGCAGTTCGCCGCCTTCTTGCCCGTAGAGATCAGCCCCAGCCGCCGCCCGTCGGGCGCGACGACATGGATGCCGCCGGGACCGCTGGCATAGAGATGCCCGCTCGCCGCCACCTTCATCCCGTCGGCATGGCCCTGCAGGCCCGCGGCGGTGCCGGCGCGGTGATCGAGGAAGATCTTGCGGCCCGTCGCCAGCCCGTCGTCTCCCAACGAATACGCCCAGGTGTACGGCGCCGCGTCGTCGGAGACAGACACGTAGAGCGTCCGCTGGTCCGGCGAGAGGCCGATGCCGTTGGGCCGGGTCAGCTTCGATTCGATCAGGTGCACCGTACCGTTGGTGTCGAGCCGGTACACGCCGTTGAACGGCAGCTCCTTGAGCGGCGATTGGTCGCCCTCGGTGAAGCCATAGGGCGGGTCGGTGAAATAGATCGCGCCGTTCTTCGCCTGCACCAGGTCGTTGCAGCTGTTGAAGCGCTTGCCCTGGTACTTGCCGGCGAGGATCGTCTTTTCCTTGGTCTCCAGGTCCACCGCCGCGATGGCGCGGGTGCCGCTGTCCGCCATCAGCAGTTCGCCCTTGCGGCCTTGGATCATCCCGTTCGACCCCGCCTCGCGCATACCCTTGGGGATCGGACCGGCGAGCCCTGAGGGGACGAGGAACGGCTTGGTCTCCTTGCCGTCCCAGCGATAGGCGATGTTCGCCGGGGGATCAGAGAAGAGCAGATAGCTGCGATCGAACGCGCTCGCCCCGCCGGCCGCATCACCCGAGACCGCGCCGTCGCGTATCCACACCGGCCCCTCGGCCCACTGGATGCCGCTCGAAATCACCTCGAGCGGCGACTCCACGTCGAGCAGCGTGTCGAGCTCGGGATCGAGCCGGGTGATCGTCCCCGCCCCCGCCGCGCGGGCGAGGCCCGGCAGCATCGGCAGCGCGGCGAGGCCGCCCAACAGGGTGCGGCGGGTGGTGGCGAGCATCGAAATCCCCATCAGACGAACGGCCATAGCAGCAGCGCCATGGCGAAACTGGTCAGTCCCGCGATGGTGGCACCGATGGTCCAGCTGCGAAAGGTCTGCGCTTCGGTGAGGCCGAGATATTGCTTCACCAGCCAGAAGCCGGTGTCGTTGACATGGCTCGCCACGGTCGCGCCCGCGCCGATCGCCACGGTCACCAGCGCGATCCGATCGGGGCCCAGCCCGGCCGCGGTGATCAGCGGCGCGGCAAGCCCCGCCGCGGTGACCATCGACACCGTTGCCGAGCCTTGCGCCACGCGGACGAAGGCGGAGAGCAGGAAGGCGAAGACGGGAATCGAAACTTGCGCGGCCTGCACCGCCATGGTGATCTGCTTACCCGCGCCCGAGTCGATCAGCACTTCCTTGTAGGCCGCACCGGCGCCGATGATCAGCACCATCAGCCCCGCCGGCTCGAGCGCGCGGGTGCTGATCCTGGAGAGCGTCTCGAACCCCGCGCCCGCCACGAAGCGCAGCCACGCCATCGCCGCCAGCACCGCGAGGATCAGCGCGGTGAAGGGGTGGCCGAGGAAGACGAGCGTCGAGCGCGCCATCCCCGGCGCCATCGTCTCGCTCGCCACCGTGCCGATCAGGATCAGCGCCAGCGGCAGCAGCATCGCGGCCAGCGCTGGTCCGAAGCCGACCGCAACCGTCTGCGGCGCGCCCTCGTCGAGCATCGGCGGCGCCCCGATCGCGCCGTAACCGGGCGCGCCATGGGCCAGCTTGGCGAAGACGGGGCCGGCTAGGATCGCCGAGGGGATGCCGCAGATCAGGCCGTACAGCGCCATGCGGCCATAATCGGTATGCAGCAGTTCGGCGACCGCGACCGGCCCCGGATGCGGCGGCAGCAGCGCGTGCATCGTCATCAGGCCGGCGAGCAGCGGCAACGCGAAATAGGTGACGCGTCGCTCCGCCCGCACCGCGAGCGTGGTGAGCAGCGGCGCGAGGATGATGAACGCGACGTCGAAGAACAACGGCACGCCGACGACGATGCCGATCGCGGTGAGCGCCCAAGGGACGCGCTTCTCCCCGAACAGATCGAGCAGCCGCCGCGCGATCGCCTGCACGCCACCCGATGCCTCCAGCATCCCGCCCAGCACCGCGCCGAGCCCGATCACCACCGCGACCGAGCCGAGCGCCTCGCCCGTGCCCTTCTTGATCGCCGCGATCACCGCCTGCGGATCGTTGCCGAAGACCAGGCCGGTCGCCAGCGCCACCAGCAGCAGCGCGACGAACGGCTGGAGCTTGAGGCGCAGCACCAGCAGGATGACCGTCGCGATGCTGCCGGCGACGATGAGCAGCGTATGCCAGGGCTCGCCCATCACGCGACCTCCACCTTGGCGGCAAGCGAGGCGGCGGGCACCTGCCCCTCCGCGGCGGCGGTGATGCGGAACCTGGCCTCGCTCTTGAGGTCAGCTGAGGAAGCGCCGGCCATCAGCCGGATGTCGCCCGCCTCGACGATCCACTTGCCGTCGCGCCAGAAGGCGAACTGCTCGGGGCTCAGGGTAAAGCGCACGGTGCGGCTCTGCCCCGGCTTGAGCGGCACGCGGGCAAAGCCGCGCAGCTCCGCCACCGGCCGCGAAACCGAAGCGACGGGATCGTTGGCATAGAGCTGCACCACTTCCTCCACCGCCATGGTGCCGCGATTGGTGACCTGCACCGAGGCGGTGATCCGGCCGCCAAGGGCGAGCGTCTCGGCGCTGAGCGCCAGCGAGCCATAGGCGATCTCGCCATAGGTGAGGCCATGGCCGAAGGCGAAGAGCGGGCCGATCTCGGTATCGTGATAGCGTGCGCTGTCCACCGCGAGGTCCGGGTTGGCCGGGCGGCCGGTGGGCAGGTGGGCGTAGCTCTGGGGCGACTGGCCGGTCTTGCGCGGCATGCCGATCGGCAGGCGGCCACCGGGGGCGGCCTTGCCGGTGAGGATCTCGGCGATCGCCGGGCCGCTCTCGATGCCGAGCAGCCAGGTCTGCAGCACGGCGGGTACCCCGGTCAGCTCGCGTTCGAGCGCCAGCGGGCGGCCGCCCATCAGGATCGCCACGATCGGCTTGCCGGTCGCCTTCAGCGCCTCCAGCAGCGCCGCCTGCCCGTCGGGGAGGCCGATCTCCGCATAGCTGCGCGCTTCGCCGGTGCGATTGAAATCCTCGCCGAGGGCGACCAGCACCACATCGGCGCGCTTGGCCGCCTCGACTGCCGCCGCGACATCGGTGCCCGGCTGATAGTCGGCACCCGCCAGCGCCGCCTTGAGCGTCACCGCATCGGTCGCCTGTCCCCGTGCGCGCCACGAGCCGATCGCGGAGGATGCATCGTCCGCCAGCGCGCCGATCAGCGCGAGCTTGGCGCCCGGCTTGAGCGGCAGCACCGCGCCGTCGTTGCGCAACAGCACCACCGATCGTTTCGCGAGATCGCGCGCCTCGGTCCGCCGCAGCGGCGCCTTGTCGCGCGCCGGATCACCGAAGCCATAGGGATCGTCGAACAGCCCCAGCCGCGCCTTGATGGCGAGAATGCGGCCCACCGCCTCGTCGATCAGCGGCACCAGGCTCCTATCCGCCATCGCGGCTTCGGCGAGGTAGGTGGCGTAGCTGCCGCTCGCCATGTCCATGTCGACGCCGGCCTTGAGCGCCAGCACCGCGGCTTCGCGCGCATCGGCGGCGATGCCATGGTTGACCAGCTCGCGGATCGCGTTCCAGTCGCTCACCACCAGCCCCTGATAGTGCCACTGGGCGCGCAGGAAGCCGCGGACGAGCTCGGCATTGGCGGTCATCGGCACGCCGTCGAGCGCGTTGAACGCGGTCATGAAGCTGCCCGCGCCTGCGCGTGCGGCGGCATGGAAGGGCGGGAGGTACACCTCGTTGAGCGTACGCGGCCCCACTTCCGCGCTGTCGTAATCGCGCCCGCCGTCCGCCGCGCCATAGCCGACGAAATGCTTGGCGCAGGCCATCATCCGCATGCCCTTGCCGAGGTCCGCGCCCTGGAAGCCGGCGACCTGCGCTTCGGCGATGCGGCTGCCGAGATAGGCGTCCTCGCCCGCGCCCTCGACCACCCGGCCCCAGCGCGGATCGCGCGCTACGTCGACCATCGGGGTGAAGGTCCAGTGCAGCCCGGCCGCCCAGGCCTCTTCCGCCGCGATTCGTGCGGCCTGCTCAGCCACCTTCGGGTCCCAGCTCGCCGCGAGCGCCAGCGGCACCGGCAGGATGGTGCGATAGCCATGGATCACGTCCATCGCGAACAAAAGCGGGATCTTGAGCCGCGACTCCTCCACCGCGACGCGCTGCAGGTCGCGCAGCGGCTCGGCGCCGGCGACGTGGAGGAACGAGCCCATCTCGCCCTTGCGCACCCGGTCGAGCATCGCCGCGTCCAGCTTCGAGTTGAGCGCCTTCTGCCGGCCGCCGGCGATCTGGTTCATCTGCCCGACCTTCTCGGCGAGCGTCATCTGGCCGAGCAGCGCCTGGATATGCGCGCGGTGGTCGGCGCCAAGCGGTCGTGCCGCACGGGCGAGCGGGCTCCAGGCGGAAGCGGCGAGCATCGCGCCCGCCGCCAGTACATCGCGTCGATTCATCCGTCCCTTCTTCATGCCAGCGTGATCGCCCGATGCTCGCGCGCCGCGCGGTAGACCGCCTCGATCAGCCGCATGTCGCGCAAGCCTTCCTCGCCCGAGACGATCGGCTCGCGCCCGCTCAGGATGCATTCGGGCAGATGGTCGAGCTGGCGGACGAACTGGTTCTTGGCCGGCTTGGGCAGCACCACCTGCTCGCGCTTGCCGTCCAGCCGGGTCCACATCTCCTGCCCCTCATAATTGGTGGCGGGCTCCAGCTCGACCCAGCCCTTCCGGCCGGTGACGCGGTAATGGTTGTGGTTCGAGCTGTAGCTCGACACGCAATCGGCGATCAGCCCGCTGGGGAAGCGGAACTGCCAGTCGATCCGGTCCTCCACCGTCTTGAAGCGCGGGTCGCTGCGATCGGTATATTCCATCGCGGTGACCTCGACGGGCTCCTCGCCGGAGAGATAGCGCGCGGCGTTGAGACTGTAGATGCCGATGTCCATCATCGATCCGCCGCCGGACAGCGCCTTGTCGAGCCGCCACTGGTTGGGCCCCGCATAGAAGCCGTGCTCGGCGAAGATCAGCGTGGGCTTGCCGAGCGCGCCCGACTTCACCGTCTCGATGGCCTTCAGATTGTACGGCTCGAAGTGGCAGCGATAGCCGATCATCAGCTTCTTGCCGGCCTTCTTTGCTGCGGCGATCATGGCCTGGCATTCGGCGACCGAGACCGCCATCGGCTTCTCGCACATCACATGCTTGCCGGCCTGGTGCGCGCGGATCGTGTATTCGGCGTGCATCGAATTGGGCAGGACGACATAGACAATGTCGATGTCCGGATTGTCGCGGATCCGGTCGTAGGTCTCGTAGCTGTACTGATGAGTCTTGGGGATGCCGTATTCGGCGCCGTATTTCTCCAGCTTGGCGGGCGTGCCGCTCACCAGCGCCTTGAGTTCGGCGAACTCGCAGTCCTTGAGGTTGGGCATGATCTGCTTGGTGGCGTAATAGCCCAGGCCGACGATCGCATAGCCAAGCTTGCGCTTGGGCGCTGCTGCCGCCGATCCGCCGAGCGCACTGGCCAAGACCCCGGCGCCGATCCCGCCGAGCACGTCGCGTCGCGTTCCCATGATCCTCCTCCTCGTCCCCGGCGGCTATGCGTGCCGCACGGCCGACAGCGGTATCAACAATGGGAGAGGCGGGCCAGCGTCTCGGGGTCGTAGATGGAAGCGGCTGAAATCAAAGCGGAAGCGTGACGGTGGCGCACAGCCCGCCGCCGCTGCGCCGGTGCAGCGAGATGTCGCCGCCATGCGCGCGCGCCGTCGCCCGCGCGCTGGCCAGGCCCAGTCCCATGCCGCCGGTATCGCGGTTGCGCGAGCGCTCGCCGCGGAAGAAGGGGTCGAACACCCGTTCCATGTCCTCGTCCGGGATGCCCGGCCCGCGATCGCGCACCGCAATCACCGCCTCATGGTCGCGCGCCGACAGCAGCAGCTCGGCACCGCCGGCATATTTGACCGCGTTGCCGACGAGGTTGGCGAGCATCGCCTTGAGCGCCACCGGGTCCGCCTCGATCACCACCGGATCGCCCAATTCCAGGCTGACGTCGGCGCCGCGATCAGCCGCATCGTCCACCACTGTCTCCGCGAGCGAGCGCAGATCGAGCGGGCGGCGCACCCCAATGCGGCTGCTGTCGCGCACATAGGCCATCACCGCCGAGATCATCGCCTGCATCTCGCGGATATCGCCCTCGCACGCCGCGCGGATCCCCGGATCGGCGTCCTCGACGCGCAGTCCCAGCCGCATCAGCGGGGTGCGCAGGTCGTGCGCCACCGCCGCGATCATCGTCGCCCGGTCGTCGACATAGCGGTTGAGCCGCGCCTGCATGTCGTTGAACGCCCGCGCGGCCTCGGCGATCTCGGCGGGGCCGTCGAGCTCGATCGGCGGCGCGCGCGGATCGCGGCCCAGTCGTTCGGCCGCACGGGCGAAGGCACCGATCGGGCGGGCGAAGCGCTGCGCCATCGCCCAGGCGAAGACGGCAGCCGCGAGCGCCGACAGGACCAGCCAGGCGATGACGAACAGCCGCCAGGGCTCCAGTCCCTCGCCCGGCGTCACCGTACGCCAGCTGCCGTCGGGCAGCTTCAGCGAGGCTTCGAACCCGCCGGTGACGACCACGTCCTGCGCCGCGGCGGCACTGGCAGGCGCCGGCGCGGGCGGCAGGCCGGCCCGGTTATAGACCTGCGGGCGCTGCAGGAAGCCGACAGGGAAGCGCAGGATCACGTCCTCGCGGGGCACCCCAAGCGCGGTCGCCAGCGCGACCTCGGTCCGCTCGGCGCGCGGATTCCAGGGCTGGCGCTCCACCGCAAGCGCGCGGAGCACTTCAAACCGATCCGGCGCAGCCGCGGGATTGCGCATCGCCTGTGCGATCTGGCCGACGGTGTGGAGCTTAGGATTGGGCGTCTGGACCGCGAACAGCAGCCCGAAATTGAGCAGCTGCACCACCGCGACGCAGGCGAGCATCCGTACGAAGATGCGCAGGAACAGCGGCGACCGGGATGCCGCCGTTCCCTTGCTCATGCGCGCGTCACGCGGGGGACGAACAGATAGCCTTCGTTGCGCACGGTGCGGATGATCTCGTCCGCGCCCGAGCGCAGCTTGCGGCGCAACCGGCTGACCTGCACGTCGATCGCGCGGTCATAGGCGTCCGAATCCGGGCCGCGCGCGGCGGCGAGCAGCGCCTCGCGGGTGAGCACCCGGCGCGGGCGTTCGATGAACACGCGCAGCACCGCGAATTCACCGTCGGTAAGGCCGACCAGCACGCCCTCGGGATCGAACAGCTCGTGGCTGCCGAGGTCGATCCGCCAGCCCTCGAAGGTGTAGACATCCCCCGCCGGCGGCGCGGCGGTGGTGCCGCGCTTGCGCAGCGCCGCGCGCACCGTCGCCAGGATCTCGCGCGGGCTGCACGGCTTGGGGAGATAATGGCCGGCACCGACTTCGAGCCCGAGGATCCGGTCCTGCTCCTCGCCCAGCGCGCTGAGCAGGATCACGTCGGGGCCGTCGGCGGTGGCGATGCGGCGGCAGGCGGAGAGCCCGTCCTCGCCCGGCATCATCACGTCGAGGATCACCACATCGACCGGCATCTTCTCGAGGATAACGTCCATGTCGCGCGCGCTCGACGCCGTCTCGACGCGGTAGCCGCGCGCGCCGAGGCTGTTGGCGAGGAGCAGGCGGATGTCGCGGTCGTCGTCCACCACCAGCAGCGTGGCGGGTTCGTCGGACAGGGGATGGGTTGCCATACTCAAACTCGACTCTTGTACAAATGGACCCCAGAGGGCGGCTCTATGAACCGATGCGCCAGAAGGTTCAACGTTCGCGCACCGGCCGCGCGCCGAAGCTGACTAGGCTCTCCGCCCCATCGGCTGCCAGCGCGGCCACGCCGACGAAGGTGTCGTCAACGATGATTCCCTTCAGCACGGTTTCGGTCTTGTCACCCGCCACATCGACATGGTTGATCCAGGCGTCGCTGTCGGCGGAGCGCCAGTAGACACGGTACTTCGCTGCCCCGGCCACGGCCGGCCATTTCACCGTCGTATCGGTGGCGAGCGCCCCGCTGAGGATCACCGGCTCGGGCGCGGCAGGGGCGCTGGCGAGGCGGCGCAGCGTCGCGACATTGAGCGCGGTGACCTTGGCGAGATAGGGGAAGTCCATCCGGTCGACCGTGTCGCCGTAAACCTTGCCCGCTTCGGTGCGCAGATCCTGATGCTGCGCGTCGTAATTCTCGACGCCGACCGAGAAGCGCACCGCGGGATAGCCGAGCGTCAGGAAGGGCGAATGATCGCCGCCGCGGCCGAACCGGTCCGGGCGGCGCACCATCAGCACCTTCAGTCCCGCCTTGTCCGAAGCCGCGACGCCGCGGATCGCCTTGGCGAGCGCGCGACTGGGGCCGTCATCCTCGCCGCCATCGGCCCGGCGCGCCTTGCCCTCGGCGACGCTTTCGGAGTCGCGGGCGCCTTCGGAGAAGACGCGGACGCGGTCCGCCACGCGGCGGCCGTCCTGCCCGATCGTGTTGCCGACGATGTCGTTGTTGAGCACCGCCGAGACGGTCCAGCCGCGTTCCTTGGCCGTCTCTGCGAGCAACTGCCCGCCATAGAGCCCCTGCTCCTCGCCCGAGAGCGCGGCATAGACGATCGTCGCCTTGAACTTGTGCTTTGACAGGATCCGCGCCGATTCCAGCACCAGCGCGACGCCCGAGGCATCGTCATTGGCGCCAGGGGCATCGGCGGTCGCGTTCATCACGTCCGTCACGCGGCTATCGATATGGCCCATCACGATCACCACGCGGTTCGGCTCGCTGCCGCGCTGGATGCCGAGCACGTCGACGATCCGTACGCCGTTGGGCGCCCGCGGGCCCTTGAACTCCCGCGCGACCTCGCTGGTCTCGATACAGCCGCCGCACGCCGCCCCGATCTTCGTGAGTTCGCCGCCGAACCAGCGCCGCGCCGCGCCGATGCCGCGCGTGGGGTTTTCCGCGTCGGACAGCGTGTGGCGCGTGCCGAAGCTGACCAGCTTCTCGACGCTGGCCTTCAGCCGCTGAGGATCTGGGCGATCCTGCGCGGCGGCAGGCGTGGCGAGCAGGGCGAGCGGCAAAAGAGCGAGGATGCGCATCGGCTTATGCTGACGTGCCCGGCCGCGCCGGTCAATCGACTCAGCTCAGTCGATCGATCGCATCCATGTCGAGCGAGCCTGGGATGATCATCACCGGCACGGTGAGCTTGCCCGAATCCGCGCCGGTGAAGTGTGCGACCAGCTTGCCCGGGGGCCCGCTCGGCGCGGCGCCCAGCACCAAAGCGGCGATATCGCCATTGGCGGCCAGCATCTCGCGCACCACCTTCGGCCCGTCGCCCTCGCGCACCGTGATCGACGGCGTCAGGCCGGATTCGCTGAACAGCGTGCCCGCCGCGCGCATCACCAGCGCCTCGGCGCGCTCGCGCGCTTCTTCCTCGATCGTCGCCATCACGCCGCCCCACTGGACGAACTCGGCAGGCGGGATCAGTGCCAGGATTTCGACATTGCCGCCGGTCTTGCTGGCGCGCCGCGCGGCGAAGCGCAGCGCGATCTCGGCCTCGGGCGAATCGTCGATCACCACCAGATAGGTGCGCATGGGCCCTTCCTTGCAATCCGCCTTTACGTGGACCGGCGCGGGCCGCAGCGCAAGAGCGGGGCTTGACCCTAGGGACTGCGGCGGCAAAGGAGGGGCCAGCCACCCCCAGGACCAACGACGGGAACCTTCATGGGAATCGAAATCAAGATGCCGGCACTTTCTCCCACCATGGAGGAGGGCACGCTTGCCAAGTGGCTCGTCAAGGAAGGCGACACGGTGAAATCCGGCGACCTGCTTGCCGAGATCGAAACCGACAAGGCGACGATGGAATTCGAAGCGGTCGACGAAGGCGTGATCGGGAAGATCCTGGTCGCCGAAGGGACCGATAACGTAAAGGTCGGTACCGTGATCGCGGTGATCGCCGGCGAAGGCGAGGACGTGTCGTCCGCCACCGCCGCCCCTGCCCCGAGCCCGACCCCCGCGCCCGCTCCCGCACCGGCCGCCAGCGCGCCCGCGCCGACTCCGGCCCCTGCCCCGGCGGCACAGCCTGCCGCTGCCTCGGGGTCGCGCGTCAAGGCGAGCCCGCTGGCCCGCCGCATCGCCGCCGACAAGGGCGTCGACCTCGCCGGCGTGACCGGCTCGGGCCCGAACGGCCGCATCGTCAAGGCCGACGTCGAGGGCGCCAAGCCCGGCGTCGCCCCGGCTGCCGCACCGGCCGCTGCTGCGCCGGCCGCGAGCGCCGCTCCGGCTGCCGCACCTGCCGCGAGCACCGAGACCAAGGCGGTGTGGTTCGACGACTCGATCCCGCACGAGGAAGAGAAGCTCTCGAACATCCGCAAGACGATCGCGCGTCGCCTCACCGAGTCGAAGCAGACCGTCCCGCACATCTATCTCACGGTCGACATCCGCCTCGATGCGCTGCTCAAGCTGCGCAGTGAGCTCAACAAGGCGCTCGAGGCGCGCGGCGTGAAGCTGTCGGTCAACGATCTGCTGATCAAGGCGCTGGGTGTCGCGCTGGCGCGTACGCCCAAGTGCAACGTCACCTTCACCGGCGACAAGCTGATCAAGTACAGCCGCGCCGACGTGTCGGTCGCGGTGTCGACCCCGACCGGCCTGATCACCCCGATCGTCAAGGATGCGGCGAACAAGAGCGTCTCGGCGATCGCGACCGAGATGAAGGACCTCGCCGCCCGCGCCCGCGAGGGCAAGCTGCAGCCGCAGGAATATCAGGGCGGCACTGCCAGCCTGTCCAACATGGGCATGTACGGCATCAAGCAGTTCGAAGCGGTGATCAATCCGCCGCAGGGCATGATCATGGCGATCGGCGCGGGCGAGAAGCGCCCGTACATCGTCGACGACGCGCTCGGCGTGGCGACGGTGATGAGCGCCACCGGCAGCTTCGACCATCGCGCCATCGACGGTGCCGACGGGGCCGAGATGATGAAGGTCTTCAAGGAACTCGTCGAAGCCCCGATGGGCATGATCGCCTGATCGGAGGAGCCGGGCGGTGCGCGTATTGATCGAAGTCATCCATATCGTGGTCGGCCTGATCGCGGCGTGGATCATCGCGTCGCTCGCCGCCTGGTCCTACCGCCGCGCCACCCACGACATCTGGCTGGTCGCCTATGTCGCGATGGTGGCGGTGGTGGCGATGGGCATCGGCCCGCTGCGGCGAGCCTATGCCGAAGACCGCGCCCGCTTGCACGGCAACCAGGAGGCTCGCGATGATTGATCAACAGGGCGGCCCGCCCGATCGCCAGCCCGCGATCCGGGTGACGACGATGCCGGCGGACACCAATCCCTATGGAGACATCTTCGGCGGCTGGCTGATGAGCCAGATGGACATGGCGGCGGGGCTGTTCGCCTCGCGCTATTCGCGCGGCCGGGCGGTCACGGTGGCGGTGGAGGGGATGAAGTTCCACTCCCCCGTCGCGGTGGGCGACGAGGTGTCGGTCTATGCCGAGCTGGTCAAGGTCGGCCGCACCTCGATGACCATCGAGGTCCAGGCCTGGCGCCGCGGCCGGCATGTCGAGGAAAGCTGCCTCGTCACCCAGGCGCAGTTCGTGTTCGTTGCGGTCGACGAGAACAAGCGTCCGCGGCCGGTGGACCAGATCGCGTAACGCCCGTGCGGAACTACGGCGTGCGATGCAATTCGCCGGCTCCGCACTATTTCTCCCCAGCCCTCCCCTGAAAGCGGGAAGGGAGCAGAAGGAAGCACACCTTGGCTGAATCCTACGACGTCATCGTTCTCGGCTCGGGCCCCGGCGGCTATGTCGCGGCGATCCGGGCGGCCCAGCTGGGCCTGAAGACCGCCATTGTCGAGCGCGAGCTGCTCGGCGGCATCTGCCTCAACTGGGGCTGCATCCCCACCAAGGCACTGCTGCGCTCGGCGGAAATCTTCCACTATATGCAGCACGCCAAGGATTACGGCCTGATCGCCAACCAGATCAGCGCCGATCTGGACGCGGTGGTGAAGCGCTCGCGCGGCGTCGCCAAGCAGCTCAATCAGGGCGTCACGCACCTGATGAAGAAGAACAAGATCGCGGTGCACATGGGCACCGGCGTGCTGACCGCGAAGGGCAAGCTGACCGTCACCGCCGCGGACGGCAAGAAGACCGACCTCGAAGCGAAGAACATCATCGTCGCGACCGGCGCCCGCGCCCGCGACCTGCCCTTCGCCAAGGCCGACGGCAAGCGCATCTGGACTTATCGCCACGCAATGACGCCTGCTGAGATGCCGACCAAGCTGCTGGTCATCGGCTCGGGCGCGATCGGCGTGGAGTTCGCCAGCTTCTACAACGACATGGGCGCGAACGTGACCATCGTTGAGATGCTCGATCGGATCGTGCCGGTGGAGGACAAGGACATCTCCGCGCACCTGGAAAAGGCGTTCAAGAAGCAGGGGATGACCATCCTCACCCAGACCGGCGTCGAGAAGCTCGACGTGACGGCGAGCGGCGTGAAGGCGTCGATCAAGGGCAAGGACGGCAAGGTCACCGTCGAGGAATTCAGCCACGTCATCGTCGCGATCGGCATCGTGCCGAACACCGAGAATATCGGGCTGGAGACGCTGGGCGTGAAAACCGAGCGCGGACATATCGTCACCGACGCCGCCTGCCGCACCAATGTCGAG
This sequence comes from uncultured Sphingomonas sp., assembly GCF_913774285.1. Taxonomy (GTDB): domain Bacteria; phylum Pseudomonadota; class Alphaproteobacteria; order Sphingomonadales; family Sphingomonadaceae; genus Sphingomonas. The sequence goes on from NZ_CAJYHX010000006.1 coordinate 168,792, forward strand.
GGCCTTTGGGCGATCGGCGACGTCACCGCGCCGCCGTGGCTCGCGCACAAGGCCAGCCATGAGGGCGTGATCGCGGTGGAAGCGATCAACGGCGGCCACCCGCACGCGATGGACGTCCGCAACATCCCGGGCTGCACCTATTGCCACCCGCAGATCGCCAGCGTCGGCCTCACCGAAGCCAAGGCCAAGGAAGCCGGCTATGAGGTGAAGGTCGGCAACTTCCCGTTCATCGGCAACGGCAAGGCGATCGCGCTGGGCGAGCCCGAGGGCTTCGTGAAGACGGTGTTCGACGCCAAGACCGGCGAGCTGCTCGGCGCGCACATGATCGGCGCGGAAGTGACCGAGATGATCCAAGGCTATACGATCGGCAAGACCGGCGAGCTGACCGAGGCCGAGCTGATGGAAACGGTGTTCCCGCACCCGACGATCAGCGAAGCGATGCACGAGTCGGTGCTCGGCGCCTACGGCCGCGCGCTGCACATCTGATCGGGCGGCGGCGGCGCAACCCGCGCTGCCCGCCCCATGAACGAGAAACTCCGGCCCGGGGAAACCCGGGCCGGAGCCGTTTCAGGCCGCGCCGTCGCGCCGCCCTGCCGGCCTCGATGGGGGGATCACATCGAGGCAAGCCCGACATCGCAGCGGGGCGTCGCCCTCAGGCCTCGGCGAGCGCCTGCTGCGACGCGCGCTCGAGTTCCAGCCCGATCGGGCCCTCGCCCTGATAGGTCATGGTGCCGTCGATCTCGACGCCGTTGCCCTTGGCGTTGATCGCCACCACGCCCTGGTTGGTGCGGCAGCCCAGCACCCAGGTGCCCCCCGGATGCCAGGGCTGGTCGTTGCCGCCCCACTGGTTCACCACGCTATAGGTGTTGGCCATGATCAGCGTGCCGCGAAAGCCGATCGGGCCCTCGCCCTTGTAGGTGATCGTGCCCGCCAGCGTCTTGCCGGCATCGCCGCTGGAGACGTCGATCGCAACGACCGCCTGCTGCGGCCGGCAGCCGAGCACCCACAGGCCGCCTGGGTGCCAGGGCGCGTGATCGCCGCCCCACTGATTCTGCGCGTCATAGGCCACGCCGTCGGACACGGCAGCCTTGACGCCGATGTCGCCCTCGCCCTGGTAGCGCATCGTGCCGGTGAGCGTTTGTCCCTGGTCGTTCGAATGAAGATCGAAAGCGACCGCGTTCTGGCCATTGCGCGCGCCGAGCAGGAACAGCCCGGCATCGTGCCAGGGCGCGTTCGGGCCGCCCCACTGGTTCTCGACGCGATAGGTGTTGGTAGTCACAAGGGTCGCGCGCATGCCGATCGGCCCCTCGCCCTGATAGGTCATCGTGCCGGAGAAGCTGTGTCCGCCATCCCCCGACTGGATCTTCAGCGCGATCGGGCGCTGGTCGGCGCGGTTGCCGATATTGAAGATGCCGCCTTCGTGCCAAGGCGCACCGCTGCCGCCCCACTGATTCTGAATCGCAAATACCGTCATTGTCCCTCTCCTGCCAGACCATGCATTCTGCCGCCACCCGACATGTGCGAGGAGCCCGAATGCAAACGACTGCAAACAGACCGGCGCCTAAGGCCAACTCTGCTTCCAACGGTTGTTTTATCGTTGTTTTGCCACCCCGCGACAGCAACGACTCGCTAACGCATCTTAATTTTACGCTACTTGCACTGGTTCGCAATACGCACTTCGCGCACTTGGCATGTTACAAAACCATCTGCCGAGATACTCTACGCAATTTTACACCGCTGCTCAGCCGACGAACCGCCTTTCCTGCGCGAGGGCGTGCGCTGGCGTCGCACGCGGTTCCCTCCTAGAGTCGCACGGCACTTCGCCCTTGTCCGCCAGGAAAGCCGCTCGATGACCATGTACCGCTCGCGTTCCCAGGGCTTTGGCGGGTCGCCGCGTGGCCGGGGCGCGCGCGCGTTGCAGCGCAGGCCGGTCGGCACCCGGCGCAAGGCGCTGTCGGCGCTGATCGTCGCCGTCCTGCTCGCCGGGATCACCCTCGCCTTCTTCTGGCCGGGCGTCGCCAGCTATGACAGCGTCGTCCAATATCAGCAGGTGCTGCGCGGCCAGTATGACGACTGGCACCCGCCGGCCATGGCGCGGCTGTGGGCGGTGTTCCATGGCCTGGGCTGGCGTGGACAGGCGCCGATGTTCGCGCTGCAACTGCTGCTCTACTGGGGCGGCCTGGCGCTGTTCGCGGGCGCGCTCGCCCGCCGGGGACAGGCCATCGCGGCGCTGGCCGTGCTGCTGCTTGGGATCTGGCCGCCGATGCTCGGCTGGCAGGTCGCGGTGCTCAAGGACGGGCAGATGGCGGGCGCGATCCTCGCCGCGGTGGGTCTGGCGAGCTGGTGGCGGCTGGACGACCGGGGGCTGCCGCTCTGGGCGGCAGCGCTGGTGCTGGTGCTGCTCGGCTATGCCACGCTGGTGCGGTTCAACGCCGCCTTCGCCACCGTGCCGCTCGCCTTCGGGCTGCTCGGCGGCTGGCGCTGGGACCGGCCGCGCTTCCAGCTGGCGCTGGTGGTGGCGACGACCGCCGCGGTGATCGCCGTGCTGACGCCGATCAACCAGCGGCTGCTGCACGCCGCGCCGAGCGGGGTCGAGCGCTCGCTGCCGCTGTTCGATCTCGCCGGCATCGCCCACCATGCGGGACCGCAGGCAGTGCCGCAGGTACCCGCCCGGCTTTGGCGCCGTGCCGAGGCCAAGGGCTGCCTCACCCCGATCCTGTGGGACCCACTCGGCGACGACAAGGCCTGCGGCTATATCGTCGATACGCTCCAGCGTGCCGCGCCCGGCAGCAAGCTGCGGAGCGCCTGGGTCGAGGCCATCGCCACCCATCCGCTCGCCTATGCCGAGCACCGGATCGCGCACTGGAACAGCGAGATGCGGCTGTGGATGCCCACCACCATGCCGGGCACCGGGCCGCTGGCGCGCTCCGAGCCCAACACGATCGGGCTCGGCTCGCCCGACAAGCGGATCAACGGCTTCCAGAAGCTCGGCTATACGCTGGCGAGCAGCGCGGCGGGCGCGCCGATCCTGTGGTTCGCGGTCGCGTTCGGCGTGCTGTTCTGCAGTTGGCCCGCGCGCGACGGCGCGGGGGGCGTCGCGGTGACGCTGGCGCTCTCGGCAATCCTCACCGAGCTAGCATTCGGCGTGGTCGGGGTGGCCTCTGACTATCGTTACCATGTCTGGGGCATGCTTGCCGCCGGGCTGGCGCTGCTCGCCGCCAGCGGCACCCGGCCGTCGCCGCAGCGCGTGCTGGTTGCGGTACTGGGGGTTGTCGTGGTCGCCGCGGTGGTGATCGTCGCGCGCTGGACCCTGCCGCCGGCGTTGCCGCCGCTCTGAACGCGGCCTCTTTAGTCGGAGTAGAATCCGTGGCATGGCTGCCCTGAGAAAAGATCAGGGAGGATCCATGCTTCGAAAGACATTGCTGTGCGGCGCGGCGTTGCTGCTCGCGCCCACCCCCGTGCTCGCGCAGGACGTGACGGTCACGGTCGACGCCGCAGCCAAGCCTGGGCCGGTGATCGACCGGCACATCTTCGGCCAGTTCGCCGAGCATCTCGGCAGCGGCATCTATGGCGGCATCTGGGTCGGCAAGGATTCGCCGATTCCAAACACCCGCGGGATCCGCAAGGACGTAGTGGCGGCGCTGCGGGCGATTCACGTGCCGGTGGTGCGCTGGCCGGGCGGCTGCTTCGCCGACGAATATCACTGGCGCGACGGCATCGGCCCGCAGGACAAGCGCCGCAGCAGCGTCAACACCAATTGGGGCGGGTCGGGCGAGCCCAACAGCTTCGGCACCGACGAGTTCATGGACTTCGCTGACCAGGTCGGCGCGGAGGCCTATGTCTCGGTCAATGTCGGCTCGGGCACGATCCAGGAGGCGGCGGACTGGCTCGCCTATATGACCGCCGATCCTTCCACCACCGCCGGCAAGGAGCGCGCGGCCAACGGCCATGTCGCGCCGTACAAGGTCAAGTGGCTGGGTCTCGGCAACGAAAGCTGGGGCTGCGGCGGATCGATGCGGCCCGACGCCTATATCGATCTGATGAAGCGCTTCGCCCGCTTCACCCACAATCTCGATCCGGTGCAGGGCGAGAAGGGCGCGGAGCCGATGCAGCGGATCGCCGTCGGCCCCAACGACAACGACACCAGCTATACCGAAGCGGTGATGGCGGCGTGGAAGGGCCATGACTGGGCGTGGAACATCGAGGGCCTGTCGATGCACGCCTATACCACCGGCGGCTGGCCGCCCTCCTATCCCAGCGTCGGGTTCGACGAGACCGGCTATGCCAAGCTGGTCAAGGCGGCGCTGGCGATGGACGGGATGATCGCCAAGCATTCGGCGATCATGGACAAGTACGATCCGGACAAGAAGGTACCGCTGGTCGTCGACGAATGGGGCGTATGGCTGGCGCCGCTGCCGGGCACCAACCCGGGGTTCCTCTACCAGCAGAACTCGCTGCGCGATGCGATCATCGCCGCGCTCCACTTCAACATCTTCGCGCGCCATGCCGACCGGGTGCGGATGACCAACATCGCCCAGATGATCAACGTGCTCCAGGCGATGATCCTCACCGACAAGGAGAAGATGGTCCTCACGCCCACCTACCATGTGTTCCGCATGTACGTGCCGTTCCAGGATGCACAGGCGGTGCCGGTGGCGTTCGACGCGGGGACCTACACGCAGGGCGGCGTGACGATGCCCCGCGTCGACGCGGTCGCCGCGCGGGGCAAGGACGGCAAATTGTGGCTGGCGGTGACCAACCTCGATGCGGGCAAGCCGGCGCGGGTCGCGGTGAAGTTCGCCGGGGTGGCGGCGAAGAGTGCCGTTGGCGAGGTGCTGACCGCGGCGAAGGTGGATGCGGTCAATAGCTTCGAGGCGCCGAACACCGTGGTGCCGAAGCCGATCCGCGGCACCGTGGCCAAGGGCGGGGTGACGCTGGAGCTGCCGGCAAAGTCGGTCGCGGTGGTGGCGATCGAAGGCTGACACTGCGGTTCTTTCGCACCCCTCCCGCTTGCGGGAGGGGACGGGGGAGGGTGTGAGGGTCGCAGGCTAAACCGCCGCAGCTAGAACCTCCACGTCGCACCCTCCCCTAGCCCCTCCCGCAGGCGGGAGGGGAATTTATGCGGAAGATTTTCAAGTCACAGCGTCTTCACCGCCGCGATCCCCGCATCCTCCACCTGCGCCAGCGGATTGCGCAGCGGCAGGGTGAACGGCGCCGCCTCGATCTCGAACGTATCCCCCACTTCCGTCTTCACCCCGTCGCTGAACGACAGCGTCGCGGTGCCGAAGAAATGGACGTGCACGTCGCCCGGCTGGCGGAACAGCCCGTACTTGAAGTGGTGATGCTCGAGATTGGCGAGGCTGTGCGACATGTTCGTCTCGCCCGAGAGGAACGGCTTTTCCCACAAGGTCGCGCCGTCGCGCACGATCCGGCTGGTGCCGCGCACGTCGCTCGGCGCCTCGCCGACGAGCAGCTCGGGCCCGAGCGCTGCCTGGCGCAGCTTGGAATGCGCCAGCCACAGATAATTGTGCCGCTCGGTCACATGGTCGCTGAACTCGTTGGCGAGGCACAGGCCGAGGCGGAACGGGGTGCCGTCCGGGCCGATCAGATAGATGCCGGCCAGTTCGGGCTCCTCGCCGCCGTCCTGCGCGAAGCCGGGCATTGCCAGCGTCTCGCCGGGGCCGACGAGGTGGTGGCCGTTGCCCTTGTAGAACCATTCGGGCTGCTGCCCGATCGCGCCCGCACCCGGCTTGCCGCCCTCGACGCCCTCGAGGAACATGCGCATCGAGTCGGTCTTGTGCTCGGCCGCGGCCGCATCGCGGTGCATCTTGTCGCGCCCCTCGGCCGAGCCGAGATGGGTGAGCCCGGTGCCGGTCAGCACCAGGTGCGCAGCATCGGGATGGTCGATCGGCGCGAGCAGCTGGCCCGCCGCCAGCGCCGCCGCCGGATCGGCGTCGCCGTCGCTGCCTGCCGCCGCCACCGCCTCGGCGAGCGACTGCCCGGCTTCGATCGCGTGCAGCGCCAGGCTGCGGATATCGGCGAAGCCGCGGACGAAGCGCGCCCCGCTGTCGTCGGCGGCGATCACCCGCCGCTGCCCGTCCGCCCCTCGATACTGCATCAGCCGCAACGCCATCGAACCACTCCTTGTCTTGGTTTAGTCCGACTTATTAGTCTCTGTCCCACTTGGCAATCGCGCATCGTTTGCGGGACGGCACGGCTTCGCGCTACACGGTAAGGATATGCAGGAGAGCGAGCGGATGGCAGTGGACGATCAGGCGGACGGTTTGGACGAGGCAGGCGTGCAGCCGATCACCCGCACGCCCAAGGGCTCGGGCCGCCGCCTGCGGGGCGCCATCGCGCATTATCTCGGCACCCAGATCGTCTCCGGCGCGATCGCGCCCGGCGAGAAGCTGACCGGCGAAGTCGCCAATGCCGAAGCGCTCGACGTGTCGCGCAGCGCCTATCGCGAGGCGGTGCAGGTGCTCACCGCCAAGGGGCTGGTGGAGAGCCGTCCCAAGGCGGGCACCCGGGTGCTGCCGCGTGCCCGCTGGAACATGCTCGATCCGCAGGTCCTCGCCTGGGCCTTTTCGGGCGAGCCCGACACCGATTTCGTCCGCGATCTGTTCGAGCTGCGCGCGGTGGTCGAGCCCGCCGCCGCCCGCCTCGCCGCGGAGCGCCGCGACCGCGACGACGTGAAGGCGATGCGCGACGCGCTCACCCAGATGCGCCGCCACACGCTGGCGACCGATGCCGGGCGCGCGGCGGATCGCGATTTCCATGACGCGCTGCTGGAAGCCACGCACAACAACGCGCTGATCGCGCTGAGCGCCAGCATCGGCGCGGCGGTGAGCTGGACGACCAAGTACAAGCAGCGCGCCCGCGCCCTGCCGCGCGATCCGGTGCCGGACCACATCAAGGTGTTCGACGCGATCGCGGCCGGCGATCCGGATGCGGCAGCGGCGGCGATGCGCACGCTGGTGGATCTGGCACTGGAAGATACCCGCCTGTCGATGTGAAAAAATCCTCCCCCGGAGGGGGAGGGGGACCGCCGCCGAAGGCGGTGGTGGAGGGGTATCTACCCCTACATGGAGGGGTGCCCCGAAGCGGGGACACCCCTCCGTCAGGCCTTCGGCCTGCCACCTCCCCTTCCAGGGGAGGATTTCGATCAGTCCTCGATCGCGTTGGTCGGCTTGCTGCCCCACAGCGCGTAGAACAGGATGTACAGCTCGCAGATCGCGGTCAGCAGGAACGAGTGCTGCAGGCCATAGGTGTCGGCCAGCCAGCCCTGCACCGCCACCAGCGCACCGCCGGCGATCGCCATGATCAGCAGGCCCGAGCCCTCCTCGGTCAGCGGGCCGAGGCCCTTGATGCCTAGGGTGAAGATCGTCGGGAACATGATCGAGTGGAACAGACCCACCAGGATCAGCGACCACATCGCCACTTCGCCCTGGGTGAACACGGTGACCATCATCACGATGAAGGCCGCGATCGAGAAGGCGGCAAGCACGATGCCCGCATCCACCTTCTGCATGATCGCCGAACCGACGAAGCGGCCGACCATCATCCCACCCCACAGCAGGGTTAGGTAGCGGCCCGCCTGCTCGGTGGTCATGTTGCCGATTTCGGGACGGCTGACGAAGTTCACGAACAGGTTGCCGACGCCGATCTCGGCGATCAGGTAGATGAAGATCGCGCCGATGCCGAACACCAGGTTGCGGTGGTTCCACAAGGAGTGGTGCTTGCGTTCTTCCTTGGCGACGCGGCTGGTCGCCGAGCCCATCGCCGGCAGCGGGAAGCGGGCGATCACGATCGCCAGCACCAGCAGCACGACGGCGACGAGCACGTACGGCAGGATCACCGCATGCGCGTCGGCCAAGCGCTCGGCCTGGGTGAGCGTCGCGCCCGCCTCCGCCGTGCCGCCCTTCGAGCGGCCGAGGATCAGATACGCACCGAACAGCGGCGCCAGCATCGTGCCCGCCGAGTTCATCGCCTGCACCAGGTTGAGCCGCGACGAGGCAGTCTCGGACGGGCCGATCACCGCGACATAGGGGTTGGCCGCCACCTGCAGCAGCGTGATGCCGCTGGCGATCACGAACAGCATGAACAGCGTCACGCCATAGGAGGGCAGGCTCGCCGCCAGCGTCATCCCCAGCGCGCCCGCTGCCATGATCAGCAGCCCGACGACCAGCGACTTCTGGTAGCCAATCCGCTCGATCAGCTTGGCCGAGGGGATCGAGGCGAAGAAATAGGCGATGAACCAGACGCTCTCGATCAGCGCCGCCTGGAAATAGCTGAGCTCGAACACGCTGCGCAGATGCGGCAGCAGCGTGCCGTTGATCACCGTGATGAAGCCCCACATGAAGAACAGCGTGGCCAGCAGGGCCAGCGCGCGTCCATATTGCGTTGGGGGAGAGGCTTGCCCGGCCCCCGCCGGAGCAGCCTTTGAGGTTGGCACGACCGCCATGCTGGTATGATCCTCTCGTTTTTTGCCACGGGGAGACGCGGCGGGGTTGCTCTTCGCTTTCTAGTCGGAGTATTAAACCCGATGTCCAGCGTCAACGGCCGCGTCGCCGCTTGCAGCAGCGATAACCGATAGGGAGAGGTATTGCATGAATTATCTTATCAAGGGCGCGCTGCTCGCCACCGCGATGATTCCGCTGTCCGCACAGGCTGGCGAAGCGACCCGCGCCGCCTTCGGCACCACCGCCGACGGCCAGAAGGTGGAAGCGATCACCCTCACCAACGGCCATGGTATGCGCGCCACCATCCTCAGCTATGGCGCGATCCTCCAGTCGCTGTCGGCACCGGACCGCAATGGCAAGTCCGAGGACGTGACGCTCGGCTATAACGACATGAAGGGCTATCTCGTCGCGCCCAACTATTTCGGCGCCACCGTCGGCCGCTATGCCAATCGCATCAAGGGCGGCACCTTCAGCATCGACGGCAAGACCTATACGCTCGCCAAGAACAACGGCCCCAACGCGCTGCACGGCGGGCTGAAGGGCTTCGACAAGCGCCTGTGGACGGTGGAGAAGGTGACCAGCGGCGAGAATGCCAGCGTCACGCTCCGCTATGTCGCGGCCGATGGCGAAGAAGGCTATCCCGGCCAACTCACCGTCACCGCCACCTATGCGCTGAACGAGAAGAACGAGCTGTCGGTCGAGTACACCGCGACGACGACCAAGCCGACCATCGTCAACATCACCAACCACAGCTTCTTCAACCTCGCCGGCGAAGCCTCGCAGCGCTCGATCTACGACCATGTCGTGACCATCCCCGCCGAGACGACGACGCCGGTCGACAAGACGCTGATCCCCACCGGCCAGCTCCGCCCGGTGGAAGGCACCCCGTTCGACTTCCGCAAGCCCACCGTGATCGGTGCCCGCATCCGCGACGGCCGCGATCCGCAGATCGTGTTCGGCCAGGGCTATGACGAGAATTTCGTGATCGCCAAGGCGCCCTCGGCCCAGCCGGTGCTCCATGCCCGCGTCGAGGATCCGTCGAGCGGCCGGGTGATGGAGATCCTCTCCAACCAGCCCGGCGTGCAATTCTATACCGGCAACTTCCTCGACGGCACCGCGATCGGCAAGTCCAATCACGCCTATCGCCAGGGCGACGCGCTCGCACTCGAACCCCAGGTCTTCCCGGACACGCCCAACCAGCCGGCGCTCGGCTCGGCACGGCTCGATCCGGGGCAGACCTATCGCAACGTGATCGTCTATCGTTTCTCGACGACCCGCTGACCTTTTCCTCCCGCAAGGCTTTTCCGATGACCGATACTGCCCGCAAGCTGCGCAGCCGCGCCTGGTTCGACAACCCCGATAACGTTGACATGACGGCGCTCTATCTTGAGCGCTATCTCAACTACGGGCTGAGCCTGGAGGAACTGCGCTCGGGCAAGCCGATCATCGGGATCGCCCAGACGGGCTCGGACCTCAGCCCGTGCAACCGCCACCACCTCGTGCTCGCCGAGCGCATCCGCGAAGGCATTCGCGAGGCGGGCGGCATCGCGATCGAGTTCCCGGTCCATCCGATCCAGGAGACCGGCAAGCGGCCCACGGCTGCGCTCGATCGCAACCTCGCCTATCTCGGCCTGGTCGAGCTGATCTACGGCTATCCGATCGACGGCGTGGTGCTCACCACCGGCTGCGACAAGACCACCCCGGCCTGCCTGATGGCGGCGGCGACGGTGAACATCCCGGCAATCGCGCTGTCGGTCGGACCGATGCTCAACGGCTGGCACCGCGGCGAGCGGACCGGCTCGGGCACGATCGTGTGGAAGGCGCGCGAGCTGCTCGCGGCGGGCGAGATCGACGATGAGGGCTTTATCCGCCTGGTCAGCTCCTCGGCACCGTCGACCGGCTATTGCAACACGATGGGCACGGCAACGACGATGAACAGCCTGGCCGAGGCGCTGGGCATGATGCTGCCGGGCTCGGCGGCGATCCCCGCCCCCTATCGCGACCGGCAGGAAGCCGCCTATCGCACCGGCAAGCGCATCGTCGACATGGTGCACGAGGACCTCAAGCCCTCCGACATCCTGACGCGCGAGGCGTTCCTCAACGCGATCGTCGTCAACTCGGCGATCGGCGGCTCGACCAACGCGCCGATCCACCTCGCCGCGATCGCCCGCCATGTCGGCGCCGAGCTCGCGCTCGATGACTGGCAGACGCACGGCCACAAGGTGCCGCTGCTGGTGAACCTGCAGCCGGCGGGCGAATATCTCGGCGAGGATTATTACCGCGCCGGCGGCGTGCCCGCGGTGGTCGCCCAGCTGATGCAGCAGGGCCTGATCCACGAGAATGCGATCACCGCCAACGGCAAGACCATCGGCGAGAATTGCCGTAATGCCGTGATCGAGGATGAAAAGGTCATCCGCACCTTCGACCAGCCGCTGGTCGAAGAAGCCGGCTTCATCGTACTGCGCGGCAATCTGTTCGACGCGGCGATCATGAAGACCAGCGTGATCGGCCCCGAATTCCGCGACCGCTATCTCTCCAACCCCGAGGACCCCGAGGCGTTCGAAGGCCCGGTCGTGGTGTTCGACGGTCCCGAGGACTATCACCACCGCATCGACGATCCCGCCACCGGCATCACCCCGGACACGCTGCTGGTGATGCGCGGCGCCGGCCCGATCGGCTATCCGGGTGCGGCCGAAGTGGTGAACATGCGCGCGCCCGCGCATCTGATCCGCGAAGGCGTGCACGCGCTGCCGTGCATCGGCGACGGCCGCCAGTCGGGCACCTCGGCCTCGCCCTCGATCCTCAATGCCTCGCCCGAAGCGGCGGCGATGGGCGGCCTTGCGCTGCTCAAGACCGGCGACCGGGTGCGGATCGATCTCAAGCGCGGCACCGCCGACGTGCTGATCCCGGCCGACGAACTCGCCGAGCGCCGCCGCGTGCTGGCCGAGGCGGGCGGCTATGCCTATCCGGCGTCGCAGACGCCGTGGCAGGCGATCCAGCGCGCCGTGGTCGGCCAGATGAACACCGGCGCGATCCTGGAAGGCGCCGAGCAGTTCCAGCGCATCGCCCAGACCCACGGCATCCCGCGCGACAACCACTGACACCCTCTATCCTCCCCCGCCGGGGGGAGGTGGCGCCGCAGGCGACGGAGGGGGAGGAAGCGCCGGCCGCGAGGGTCTGGCTTCCGCCCCCTCCGTCAGGCTAGGCCTGACACCTCCCCCTGGCGGGGGAGGATCGTAAAGGAGCCACATGTTCACCCACCGCCTCGCCCAGCCAGCCGACCTGGGAGCGCTGCGGGCGGTAATGTCCCGCGCGATCGCGCAGCTGCAGCACGGTTTCCTCACCCCCGAGCAGGTCGCCGCCAGCCACCGGGTGATGGGCCTCGACACCCAGCTGATCGCCGACCAGACCTATTTCCTCGTCGAGGACTAGGCCGGTACGATCGCCGGCTGCGGCGGCTGGTCCTATCGCGCGACCCTCTATGGCGGGGACACGAGCATCGTCGCGCGCGAACCCCAGCGTCTCGATCCGGCGCGCGACGCCGCCAAGATCCGGGCGATGTACACCGACCCGGCCTTTACCCGCCGCGGCATCGGCCGCCGTTTACTCGGTCTCTGCGAAGACGCCGCCCGCGCTGCCGGGTTCGTCCGCACCGAGATGATGGCGACCATGGCCGGCGTCCCCCTCTACGAAGCTTGCGGCTACCGCCCTATCGAGAGGATCCTGTCCGCCCCGATCGACGGGGTGCAGGTGCCGCTGGTGCGCATGGAAAGGACACTCTGAGGGCGCGGGTGGCCCCGCAAAATCCCCTAGGCGCCAAGCAATATCTCGCTAACCAAATCGTATCTAGAAGCAGTACAAATCCTCAAATTAGGCGCCCAACCCCAGCGCGCTCAACAATAAATGCATTTCTTAATAAAATGTTTCGGCACAAAACCATACCAGCCATCTCGCAATCTAGCAGACAACGGATTTATACGTAAGGTATCATCTTTCATTTCATTGCCGGATCATCCGCACACGCCCGTCCTATATTGATACTTGGTTGCCCATGGCGACGCAGGATCAACAAACGGGGTTGTCACGATGAAGATGAAGTTCCTGGCGGGCGCGGCGCTTTCGGCGCTGCTGTTTGCCACGCCGGCGCTTGCCCAGAGCACGCCGGGGGATCAGGCCGAGCTGGTCAAGCTGCTCAAGGCGCAGGCCGAAGAGATCGCCGCGCTGCGCGCGCGCCTCGACAAGATCGAAGGCAGCCAGGCCGCTGCGCCGGTCGCTCAAGCCGGTGCCCCGGCAGCGGCACCGCAGGCCGTGCAGGCCAGGCGCACCAACGTCGCCAACGACGAGACCGTCGCCGATTCCTTCGCGCCGCAGCTCGCCCCCGTCGGCCTCGCCGACCAGAGCGTGGCTCAGGCTCGTGCGGCCGCGAACGTCTCCAACGTCACCACCGAATGGCGCGGCGGCCTGCCGATCTTCCGTTCGGCAGACGGCAAGTTCCTGTTCAAGATGCGCGGCCGCATCATCAACCATGTCAGCTCGACCTTCGGCTCGAACTACGATGCCCGCAACATCACGACGACCGGCGCCCGCGCGCTGCGTATCGGTATCGAGGGCGCCGTCGGCCCGCACTTCTTCTATCAGTTCGAAAACGACTTCGCCGACAACACCTCGGACGTCGGCACGATGTTCGTCGGCTGGCGGGATGACGTGGGCAAGGTCTCCTACGACGTCCGCTTCGGCAACATGTTCAACGACCGCAGCTTCGAGGGCTCGAGCGGGTCGGACGCGCCGCCGTTCCTTGAGCGCAACGTCGTGGCGACCTCGATCATCCCGCAGCGCGGCTTCTACGGCATCGCGCTGATGCCGCGCCTGTTCTGGAAGACCGGCCACGCCTCGGTGACGATCAGCGGCGACAGCGTCGACGCGAGCCAGGCGATGAACGACAGCCGCACCGTGCTCGGCCGTGTGCACTGGAACCCGTTCAAGACCGATCGCTCGATCGTCCATGTCGGCCTGTGGGGCTTCGACGAGGCGCTGTCGTCGCGCAGCCCGGGCACGCTGACCCGCAACACCGTGATCGGCGGCCGCTTCAACGGCAACCTGCGCGTGCAGACCGGTGCGCTCACCGGCGGCACCGGCACCACCGGCTACGGCGCGGAACTGGGCGGTTATGCCGGCCCGTTCTGGGTGATGGGCGAAGCCGGCAAGCGCGTCGCGCATCTCAACGCCGGGCGTCCGGACTTCGAGAGCAAGGCATGGAGCTTGTCGACCGGCTTCTTCGTCACCGGTGACCTGCCGCCGTACAATCCGCGCCTCGGCACCTTCGCCCAGCCGCGTGTGCTGCGGCCGGTGTTCGACGGCGGCCCCGGTGCGATCGAGATCCTCGCCCGCTACGAGAACCTGGAATATTCGGGCATCCCGAACGCGACCAAGGGCAGCGCCGCGACGATCGGCACCAACTGGTATCTGGACAGCATCATTCGCCTCCAGCTGAACCTGATCAGCTGGAAGACCAACAATCGCGCCGGCTCCTTCACCGGCAAGGATAGCGGGCAGACGGTCAGCGCCGGTTTCGGCGTCACCTTCTGATCCGACGATCCACCGGCCGGCCGCCGCCCCCAGTGGGCAGCGGCCGGTTCGGTTCGACGCTTGCCCTGCCCTTGCGCCGCGCTTAGGTTCGCAGCGCTCAAGGGAGTTCTCGACATGGTCCACCGTCACCGCTGAAGCGGAAAACCACAGCCCGCGGTAACGCCGCGCCCCTGGACCCTGGTTTCGAGACTTTCATGCAACGACTGAACAACAAGACCTGCGTCGTCACCGGCGCAGCCCGCGGCATCGGCCGCGCCATCGCCGCTCGCTTCCACGAGGAAGGCGGTACGGTGATCCTCACCGATTGCGATACCCGAGCCGGCGCCGCGGCCGCAGCCGAGATCGGCTGCCGGTTCGAGGCGCTGGACGTCTGCGAGGAAGCCGACTGGGCCCGGCTGGCGGCGCGCGTCCCCGTAGCGGACGTTGTCGTCAACAACGCCGGCATCACCGGTTTCGAAGCCGGCATGATCGCCCACGACCCCGAACATGCCCGCCTGGAGGACTGGCGTGCCGTGCACCGCGTCAATCTGGACGGCACCTTTCTCGGCTGCCGCTATGCCATCGCCGCGATGAAGGCCGCTGGCACGGGATCGATCATCAACATCTCCTCGCGCTCGGGAATGGTCGGCATTCCCGGCGCGGCCGCCTATGCCTCGTCCAAGGCGGCGATCCGCAACCACAGCAAGAGCGTGGCGCTTTACTGCGCGCAGCAGGGCTGGAAGATCCGCTGCAACAGCATCCATCCCGCCGCCATTCTGACGCCGATGTGGGCGCCGATGCTGGGCGACGGGCCAGACCGGGAGGCGCGGATGCGGGCCTTTGTCGCGGATACGCCGCTGCGGCGGTTCGGGCTGGCCGAGGAAGTCGCAGCGGTCGCGGCGATGCTGGCTTCGGATGAGGCGACCTACATCACGGGCGCGGAGCTGCAGGTCGACGGCGGCCTGCTGGCGGGATCGGCGGCGTCGCCCGGCTGACGCTTGCCACGTGCGCTCCAATCGGCGATCCCCTGCCCGCGCCGCGCGCGCGGCAGGGGAGACGCACCGCATGACCACGCCCTTTTCACTCGTCGACGTGTTCCACGACGGCCCGTTCACCGGCAATCCGCTGGCGGTGGTGCGGGGCGGCGGCGACCTCGATACCGCGACGATGCAGGCCATCACCCGCTGGTTCAACCTGAGCGAGACGGTGTTCCTGCTGCCGCCGAGCGTGGCCGGTGCGGACTATCACGCGCGCATCTTCACGCTCGATCGCGAGCTGCCCTTTGCCGGCCACCCCACGCTCGGCGCCTGCCATGCCTGGCTGGCGGCGGGCGGCGTGCCCGCCGCGTCGGATAGAATCGTCCAGCAATGCGGCGCAGGACTGATCCCGCTCCGCCGCGATGCCGATCGGCTCGCTTTCGCGGCCCCGCCCTTGCTGCGAGGCGGCCCGGTGGATGCGGAGACGCGCGCCGGGCTGGCGCAGGCGCTGCGGATAGACCCGTCCGCGATCGTCGATGCCGCCTGGGCGGATAACGGCCCCGGCTGGATCGCCGTATTGCTGGAATCCGCCGAGGCGGTGCTGGCGGTCGAGCCGGTGCGCCACTCGGACGCGCGGATCGAGATCGGCCTGATCGGCGCGCATTCGGCCGGCGGGCCGGTCGACTGGGAGATCCGCACGATCTTCAGCGGCGCGTTCGGTGCGGTCATCGAGGATCCGGTGACCGGCAGCTTCAACGCCTCGGCGGCGCAGTGGCTCTATGAGAGCGGCCGCGTGACCGGCGGCTATGTCGCCGCGCAAGGTACCCGGCTCGATCGGCGCGGCCGCATCTTCGTCGACTATGATGCGGATGGACAGGCCTGGATCGGTGGCCGCAGCATGACCATCGCCGAAGGCACGCTCCCCGGCCTCAGCGCGCTCGCCTGACCAGCCGCGCGACCAGCGTGGTCGCGGTCACCTGGCCGGTGACGCTGGCGGTGGTGATGAACATGTCCGGGATTGCCGAAACCGCGATGTAGAGCGGGATCATCGCCAGCGGCGCACCGAGGATCTGCATGCCCGGCGCGTCGCAGGCGTAGAGGATCGCCGCCCCCGGCAGCCCTGGCGTGGCGATGCCCGCGATCACCGCGGATAGGCCGGCCAGCACCCATTGCACCGGCGAGGCGTGCACCCCCGCCGCATGCGCCGCCAGGAACACCTCGATCACGGTGACGCCGGTGGTCGCCAGCCGGAAGGTGGAGATGGCGAGCGGCAGCGTCGTCCCCGCCACTTCCTGCGGCAGCTGCAGGCCGTTCAGCGCGACGTCCATCGACACCGGCGCCGTCGCCATCGACGAGCAGGTGCCCGCCGCGGTCGCCTGGGCGGGCACGATTCCGCGCGCGAACCGGCCAAGCGGCATCGCCCGCAGCCCGAAAACCAGCAGATAGCACATGCCGATCGCGAGCAGGCAGAACAGGATCTCCGCCGCCACGTCGCGCGCGAGCACGCCCGCCACGCTCGCCCCCGCTGCCTTGCCCGCCCCCATCGCCAGCACGAAGATGCCGACCGGCGCGGCGAGCAGTATCCAGTCGACGATCCGCGTCATCGCCTTGGCCAGTTCGTCGATCACGCCTGCGAGGGCGTTGCCCTGCGTCCGCGCGATCGCCACGCCCAGCAGCACCGCGAACACCACCAAGGGCAGCATCGCGCCGCTGGCCGCCGCCGCGATCGGGTTTTCGGGGAGGATCGCGAGGATCTGTTCCGAGGCACTCGGGACATGCGGCACCGCCGGCGGCCCGGCGGTCAGCAAGCCCGCCAGCGGATCGGGGCCCAGCGGGAACAGCCACAGCACGATCTCCAGCGCCGCCCAGGCAAGCAGCGCGGCGAGCACCAGCATCGGCAGGAACACCGCGAAGCTGGTCGCGAGCAGCCGCCCGCCCTGGCCGTGGCGCACCGCGTTGACCACGCCGCTAACCACCAGCGCGAACACCAAGGGCACCAGCGTCATGGTCAGCGCGCGGATCCAGAAAGCACCGATCGGCGCGACCAGGTCGATCCACGGCACCAGGAACGCGCCTGCGGGCCAGCGCGCGGCAAAGCCGAGCAGCACTCCCGCCAGCAGCGCGCCGATCACCAGCGCCGTCTTCGCCATAGCCCGTCCCTTTCGTTATCCGGGGCGGCTGATGGCGGCAGCTTCAGGCATATGCCAGAGTCTTTTTCGGTCCGGAGCTCAGGCCAGGCGCGGTCGGGGACGCGTGACGAAGTCGGCAAGCGCCGAGACGCCGCCCACGACGACATGCGCCGCCAGCATCAGCGTAGCGACGAACAGCACCGCACCGGCGAGCCCGGCAGCGTCGCCGAGCAGCGCAACGATCAGCGGCGCGAGCAGCGCCTCGCGCGCGGGCACGAAGGGCAGGCGCGACATCATCATTCGCAGCGTGCCGACCAGGAACAGCGCCGCCACCGATACCGAAGGCAGCAGCAGCTTCCACAGCAGCGCGGTAAGCACCAGGCTGAGCAGGATGCGGGCGGTGTGGATGCCGATCGTCATTGCCAGCTGCCGCGGCGGCAGCGCGAAGACGAAGCGCCGGAAGAGAAAGATCGCCAGCGACGACAGCACGATCGTCGCGGTCGAGATCAGCAACGTGGTGAACAGCGTGCCCTTGGCCAGCCCCTGGACGATCGGCGCGTTGAGCACCAGCATCGCCAGCGTGACGAGATTGCCGGCCAGTGCCGAGGTGACCGCCACGTCGCGCAGCGTCTCGAACGGCCGGCCCTCGGGGCCCAGCGTCCGTCGCGCCCAGACATAGAGCTGCGCGTCGCCCGAATAGCCGAGCACCACTTCATTCGCGGCCTGTTTGCGCAGCAGCGCCGGGAAAGCGGCCGCACCCAGCCCCCAGATACGACGCAGGATCAGCCAGTCCATGAACGGCGACAGCACATAGGTGGCGACGAAGACCAGCCAGAACAGGGGATTGGTCGGCGTCTGGGTGAGGACGGTAAAGTCGATTCCGTCCAGCTGCCAGAACACCGCGATCAGGATGGCCGCGGAGAAGGCGAGGCCGATGATCGCGAGCAGCCGCTCCCGGGTGGTCGTCGAAAGCGATGCATAGGCGGCGCGTACCGCCGGCACGGGGAATTTCATGCGGGAACCTCTTGCTCCAGCGGCATCGGCCGGCTGGCGCCGCGCGCTTCCGCTGCGGCGACGAACAGCGCCAGATAATCCTGCGCCGAACGCTCGATGGTGAAGCGTCGCAGCGAGGCGAGCAGCGCCGGTCGATCGGGCGCGGCGCTGGGCGCCGTGCGGATCGCCTCGGCGAGCAGCGCCTCGTTCTGCGGCACAATGATGCCGAAGCGTCCCTGCCCGAGCAGGCTGCGCAGGCCGGCACCGCAATCGGTGGAGACGACGGCAAGGCCTGCGGCGAGCGCCTCGATCACCACCGCCGGCACGCCCTCGTAGCGCGAGGACATCAGCAGCACGTCATAGTCGTGCAGGTGCGCGGGGGCATCGGCGACATGGCCGGCAAAGCGGACGCGATCGGCTATGCCCAGGGATGCGGAGAGCGCCTCGAGCATGGCACGTTCGGCGCCGTCTCCGAAGATCGTCAGCGTTTCGCCCGGCTGCACCGCACGGGCGAAGGCGCGCAGCATCAGCGCAAAATGCTTCTGCGGCGCCAGCCGGCCGATCGCGACGAAGCGGCGCGGTCCGGCGGGGCGCGGGGCGCGCTCGGGCAACAGCTGCGTTGCGCAGATCGCCGGATCGTGAACGACATGCCCCCGCTGCGCCATCACCGGCGGCAATTCGGGCAGCATCGCCTCGTCCATCACCACCCAGCTGCGCGCGCACCGCGCCTGGATGCGCAGCCAGGCGCGCCAGAAGAAACGGCCAAGCGGATTGAGGTCGCGCCGCGCGAGATCGTTGCTGACCTTGACCACGATCGGCGGGCAGCGCCGCCCGAGCAGCAGCGTCATTGCCACGGCAACGATCGTGTAGGTGGAGCCGGCGACGAACAGGACGTCGGGGCGCAGCCGGCGGATCGCGGCCGGCAGCGTGAGGATCATCCACAGCGTTTCCCAGCCGCCCTGGTGCCGCCGCGGCTGGCGCGGCATATCATAGCGGATGTCCGCGAACTCGTCGCGCATCGCCCCGTCTTCGCGGCCGAGGAACAAGGGCGCGTCCACTCCCATCGCACGCCAGTGCCGGACGAGTCGCAGTGCCACGCGCTCCACGCCGCCCGGCGCGAAACTGTGGAGAAAGGTGAGGACGCGGATTCGTCCGCTGCTATAATGTGGCGACAATCGCGGATCCCCTTGCCATCGTTGCGATCGTCTCGCCAGCTTGCCAGCTTTTGTTCGCGCCTGGCACGCCGGATCAACCAGCATGCTCCGAATGGTCGAAACAAGCCCGCAGAATGTTCAGCGAAAACAATCCACATCGATAAGACGATGCCGATGGGCCGGACCCGCACCAAGATCGAAAAATTTTTCTGCCAATCCGCGCGCGCCGCTTGTACCTGCGTGCGATACGCCGGAACGCCTCTCGCGCCAAGGTCCCGCATCAGCAGCGCCGCATTGGTTCCAGGCTGCGGCTGCTCCCCCTCCCCGCGACCGTAGCGACGAGCGCCATGGTGACAGCGACAATCTTCTTGCCGCCATCGATGTGCTGCCTGACCATGACGATCGAGCACGAACTACGCCATGCTCCATGGCACAACCGAGCGACTTTCCACGAACCCCTTGATTCACCCGATCAGCGGATTCCGGCGCGGTTCTGTACCAGCGCGACAAACCCCGCATGCGCGACGAAAGCGATTGTGTTCTGAAAGCAAAAAACCCCGCCAAGCCAAGGGCTCAGCGGGGTCTTTGATGGTGGGCGCGGCAAGGATTGAACTTGCGACCCCTGCGATGTCAACACAGTGCTCTACCACTGAGCTACGCGCCCGAAACTCGGGAAGCGCGCCTCTAGCGGGGGTCCGCCCCCCGCGCAAGCGCTAATTTCAATTTTGCCCCACATTCTCCGATTCGAACATGCGGTCCACTTCCAGCACCAGGTCGCGCAGGTGGAACGGCTTGGAGAGCACGCGCGCCTGCGGCACCTGCTTGCCGGCGCGCAGCGTCACCGCGGCGAAGCCGGTGATGAACATCACCCGCATCTCGGGCGCGATCTCCGCAGCACGCTGGGCGAGCTCGATCCCGTCCATCTCGGGCATGACGATGTCGGTCAGCAGCAGGTCGAATCGCTCGGTCTCGAGCAGCGGCACCGCCGCCGTGCCGCGATCGACGGCGCTGACCGCATAGCCCGAACGCTCCAGCGCGCGGGTGAGGTATTCGCGCATCACGCGGTCGTCCTCGGCCAGCAGAATCCGGATCATCTTCACCCCTTAGGTACCAACCGCCCGCTCCTTATGCGGCAAGGCCTTAAGATTTTCCAGCCGCCGCAACCCTATCATTTGCCCGCACGGGCGCACCGGCCTAGGCTGGCGGGGTGACTAGCGCCGCCAGCTTCGATCGCCATGGGCCTGTTCCGCCGGGAAGCCCCGTGGTGCTCTCCGCTCCCCATGGCGGGCGCGACTATCCGGAGTCGCTTCTCGCGGCTCTGCGCGTCTCGCCCACCGTGCTGCGCGCGCTGGAGGACCGCCATGTCGACTCGCTGGCCTTGGGCGCACGGCGCGACGAGACGCTGTTCGTCGCCACCCGCGCCCGCGCCTGGATCGATCTCAACCGCGCCGAGCACGAGCGCGATCCCCAGATCGACGAGGGTGCGCATCTGCTCGGCCGGCCGCTCTCGGCCAAGGTACGCAGCGGGCTGGGGTTAATACCGCGGCGGGTCGGCACGCTCGGCCAGCTCTGGCGCGGGCGCTTCGCTGCTGAGGACGTGACGGCGCGCATCCATGCCGACCACCGTCCCTATCATCTCGCGCTGGGCGAAGCACTGGCCGCGGCGCGGGCGCGCTTCGGAATCGCACTGCTGCTCGACATCCATTCGATGCCGCCGCTGGGATCGCCCGAGAGCGCGCCGCGACTGGTGATCGGCGACCGCTTCGGCCGCGCCGCCGCCGCGCGCTTCGGGGCGCGGGTGGAGGCAGTGGCGCGGCAGCACGGCATCGCGGTCGCCGCCAACACGCCCTATGCCGGCGGCCATATCCTCGAACGCCACGGCGACCCGCGCCGCGGCGTGCATGCGCTGCAGCTCGAAATAGATCGATCACTCTATCTGGATGCGGCGCTGGACGCCCTCGGCCCGGGTGCCGAGGCGGTGACCGCGCTGCTGCGCGCGATCATCGACGCGCTGGCCGACGAGACCCTGCCCGGCGCGCTCGCCGCCGAGTGAAACGCCCATAAAAAAACCACCCCGTGGTTACCCACGAGGTGGCCAAGGTTCAGGGAGGAGACACGCCCGAAGGCGCGTCGCACGGCATCGCGAAAGGGGGGACACGAGCCGTACCTACAAGATATAGAGAGCAGGCGACCGAGTTCAAGGCAACTCATCGCAGAAGTTCTTCGATTGAACGGCGGGGAGGTTTTTGAGGCCACGAGGACCGGAGATGCCCGATTAACCGGGGACATCTAAGCCCCTCCCCTTCGGGGGAGGGGTTTGGGTGGGGCCGTCTCTCGCAGAAACCAGATGGTCTGGAATCCCTCCACCCCCAAACCCCTCCTCCAAGGAGGAGGGGCTTAAAGAAATGCCGGGGGCCGAACGCCCCCGGCAAAAATCAGCCGACCAGCTGGACCTCGGGCTGCCAGCCCGAGCGCATCTGGCGGGCGAACAGCTCGCGCATCTGCGCCAGCGAGAAGAGGTGCGCGTAGATCAGCGGCAGCATGCCGTTCTGGACGATCTTGCGCAGCTGGTCGCCGCGCATCTCGTTCAGCTTGTTCTCGTCGACCATCATGAAGCCGCGGTAGATGAAGGGCTGCGCGGCGCCGTCCGGCTGGATCGAGACTTCGCCGTCGATCAGCAGGTTCATGTCCTTCAGCTCGCGCATGAACTGGCTGGTGCGGGCACCAGCGGTCTCGAACTGCTCGTTGAACTGCAGGATGTTCTTGGTGATCTCGCTCGGCTCGCCATTCTCGAACAGGGCCTCGCCCTCCTCGAACTTGCCGATCACGTCCGAGGTCGGATCGAAGCAGAGCGACAGCTCGTCGCTTTCCGGGCGCAGGCGCGCGAGGAGGAACGGATAGCGGCGGATATAGGCCGGCACGTAGAAGTTCGGGTCGACCAGCTTGCCTTCGGCGTCGAAGAAAGTGTTCACGCCTTCGTTCAGGCCCATCAGCGCCAGCGGTACAGGATCCTCGCCCACCGAGAAGACGATCGGCATGAAGCGTTGCACCAGCGGGAATTCCTCGACGGTCACCGGCACCGCGTGCTGGTTGGCGAGGAACGGCGCGCGGTCGGTCGAACGCGAGCGGAAATCGGCATGGACCTGGCTCGAAAGCGGCTCGAGCTGATTGTAGAACAAGGGAAGCGACTGCTGCGGCGCGCTGGCCATGAGGATCTCCTGAGAACTTTTTTCGTCGAAAGGCGTTTCAACCGGCCCGCGGTCTATGTGCTGGCGATGGTCGGCGCAAGCGCGACCAGCTTTCCCGGATTCAGAATCAGCTTGGGATCGAGCGCCGTCTTGATCGCGCGCAGCGTCGCCATCCGCGCCGGGGGCGACAGGCGCGCAAGTTCGTCGCGCTTCATCTGGCCAATGCCATGCTCGGCCGAGATCGATCCACCCGCCGCGACCACCATGTCGTGCACCAGGCAGGTGATCCGAGGCCCGTCCTCCGCATACCAGCGATCGCGATCGACACCCTTGGGTGCGCGGACGTGGAAATGGACGTTGCCGTCGCCCAGATGCCCATAGGCGATTGCATGGGTGCCCGGGAAGCGCGCCTCGGCCTCTGTCCCGCCTTCCACCATGAAGCGGGGCATGTCCTCGACGGGCACCGAGATATCATGCTGCACCGCTGGCCCAGCCGAACGCTCGGCTTCGGAGATCGAATGGCGGATGCGCCAGAAGCTTTCAGCCTGCGCTTCGCTCGCGGCGATCACCGCGTCCTGGGCGAGTCCTGCCTCAAAGGCCTGGGCCAGCATCCGCTCCAACACCGTCGCCGGTGCCTCGGCGGCGGGGTCGCTGGTCACCGCTTCGATCAGCACGTGCCAGCGATGTGCGCCGCCAAGCGGCAGCCGCGTGCCGGGCACATGCTCGAGCACCAGCGCGACGGTATCGTCGGGCATGATCTCGAAGCTTTCGATCATGTCGGTCGCGGCCTGCAGCCGGCGCAGCAGGGTGAGTGCCTTGGCGGGGCTTTCCAGCCCTACCCAGGCCACCGCCCGCGCCGCGGCGGCCGGCACCAGCCGCAGCGTCGCGGCGGTGACGATGCCGAGCGTCCCCTCGGCACCGACCAGCAGCTGGTTGAGGTCGTAGCCGCGATTGTCCTTCTTCAGCGCCGACAGCCCGTCATGCACCGAACCGTCGGGCAGCACCGCCTCCACGCCCGCGACCAGCGCGCGCATCGTCCCGAAGCGCAGCACCTGCACGCCGCCCGCGTTGGTCGAGACAAGCCCGCCGATCGTGGCACTCCCCCGCGCGCCGAGATCGAGCGGGAAGCGCCGCCCGGCCACCTCGGCCGCATCGCGGAAGGTGCCGAGAATCACCCCCGCTTCCGCCACGGCGAGGTTTGCGTCCGCATCCATGCGGCGGATGCGGTTCATTCGACGCGTCGAGAGCAGCAGCGCCGATCCGTCCGCGGGCGGGATCGCGCCACCAACCATGCCGGTATTGCCCCCCTGCGGCACCAGCGCGACGCCGAGATCATTGGCGAGCGCCACCAGCGCGCTGACCTCCTCCGTCGAGGCCGGGGACAGGATCGCGGGTGCCGCGCCATGGTAGCGCCGGCGCCAATCGGTGAGCCAAGGCTCGATGTCCTGCGGATCGGTAGTGACCGCCTTGGGGCCGAAGCGTTCGGCGGCGAAGGCAGTGATGCGCTGCTGCTCGAGAGTCATCATGATGGTTGCGCACTAGCATGGCGTGCGGCAGTTCATCCACCGTTCAAGCCGATGTATCTACCGTCCCGCCCCACCATGTTGAAACTGCCGATCGCCGCTGCCGGCCTTGCGCTGCTGCTCGCCGCCCCCGCGGCGCGCCCGGCCATGGCCGTCGACGCCGCTATTGCGCCGTCCTTTCAGCAGCATGTCTCGATCCACGTGCCCCGCATGACGGTGACCACCACGACGATCGTCGTACGCGAATCCCCGGCGGTGATCGAGCGCCGCGCGAAAAGCTGCGTCGATGTCGGCCGCATCCAGGGCTTCACCGTCAACGCCGCCGACAGCGTCGACCTCATCCTCGAGGACGGATCGCTGCTCCGCGCCAAGCTCGGCGCCGAATGCCCGGCGCTCGGCTTCTATTCGGGCGCCTATCTGAAGCCGACAAAGGACAGCAAATTCTGCGCCGGACGTGATGCGCTGCGTTCCAGATCGGGTAGAACCTGCCCCGTTCAGGCGTTCAAGAACCTCGTTCGCGCACGGTGAAGCTTGACTTTTGCGGCTGAATCCGCAAGCGCCATGGCTTCTGTAAAGGTGCATAGCAACGCGCCCTATTTCCGGACATATGCATGAGCTTTGCCGACCTCGGCCTTTCTGACGACCTTCTCCGCGCGGTGACCGACGCCGGCTATACAGAGCCGACTCCGATCCAGCGCCAGGCGATCCCGTCGGTGCTGATGGGCAAGGACCTGATCGGCATCGCCCAGACGGGCACCGGAAAGACCGCCGCCTTCGTGCTACCGATGATCGACGTGCTCGGCGAAGGGCGCACCCGCGCGCTGATGCCGCGCTCGCTGATCCTCGAGCCGACGCGCGAACTGGCCGCGCAGGTCGCCGAGAATTTCGAGAAATACGGCGTCAACCACAAGCTCTCGATGGCGTTGCTGATCGGCGGCGTGCAGATGGGCGACCAGGTCAAGGCGCTGGAAAAGGGCGTCGACGTCCTCATCGCCACGCCGGGCCGGCTGATGGACCTCTATGGCCGCGGCAAGATCCTGCTCACCGGCTGCAGCCTGCTGGTGATCGACGAGGCGGACCGGATGCTCGACATGGGGTTCATCCCCGATATCGAGGAAATCTGCACCAAGCTGCCCAAGGTGCGCCAGACGCTGCTCTTCTCTGCGACGATGCCGCCGCCGATCAAGAAGCTGGCCGATCGCTTCCTCTCCGATCCCAAGACGATCGAAGTGGCGCGCCCCGCCAGCACCAACACCAACATCACCCAGCGCATCGTCCAGGTGCCGGCCACCGCGCATGTGAAGCGCCAGGTGCTACGCCGCCTGCTGCAGCAGGATGAAGTGTCCAACGCGATCATCTTTTGCAACCGCAAGACGACCGTGCGCGACCTGAACAAGAGCCTGAAGAAGCACGGCTTCCGCTCGGCCGAGATCCATGGCGACATGGACCAGTCGGCCCGCATCGCCGAGCTAGACCGGTTCAAGAACGGCGACGTCAACATCCTCGTCGCCTCGGATGTCGCCGCGCGCGGCATCGACGTGAAGGGCGTGAGCCACGTCTTCAACTTCGACGCCCCCTGGCACCCGGACGATTATGTCCACCGGATCGGCCGCACCGGCCGCGGCGGCGCGACTGGCATCGCCTACACGTTGGTGACGCCCGAGGATGCCGAGAACATCGTCGAGATCGAAAAGCTGACCGGCCACAAGATCGAGCGCGTACCGAGCCCCGTCGCGGTCGACGGTGCCGACGACGCGCCGGCGCCGAAGCGCACCCGCGGCGGCAAGCGCGACACCAAGAAGGCCGAGCCGCGGCGCGAGGAAGCCGCAGCAGAAGCGCCGGCCAAGCCCAGGTCGCGCCGCGCTGCCGCGGCCCGCGAGGAAGCAGCTGCAGCGCCCGCGCCGCGCGAGGAAAGCCGCGCCCGTCCGCAGCGCGAGGAGCGCCCGGCCCGTGACGAGCGTCCGGCGCGCGAAGAGCGTCCCGTCCGCGAGGAGCGCCCGGTCCGCGACGAGCGGCCTGCCCGCGACGATCGCCGCCGCCGCCGCGACCAGGATGATGGCCCGGACGACGGCTGGAACGGCCCGATCCCGGACTTCCTCAACTACACGATCGACGCCTGAGTTCGTGCGCGGGTGC
This sequence comes from uncultured Sphingomonas sp., assembly GCF_913774285.1. Lineage (GTDB taxonomy): Bacteria > Pseudomonadota > Alphaproteobacteria > Sphingomonadales > Sphingomonadaceae > Sphingomonas. The sequence continues at coordinate 194,919 of NZ_CAJYHX010000006.1, forward strand.
GGCACAGCCGCCCCGCCCGACCAGCCCGGCCAGCAGCCACGCGTCAGGCCACGCCGCCTAGAACTTGGCCCCCGCCCGGATGCCGATCGTCCTGGGCGCGATCGGCACGATATAGGTCCGCTGCCCGCAGGAGCCGCACTGCTGGAAGCGCGAAAGCTGGCCGCGCTCGTCGGTGAGGTTGGTGGCGAACAGCTCGATGTTGAACCGTTCGAAGTTCACGCCGGCGGCAAGTCCGACGGTGGTGAACGCCGCCAGCCGACCGAGCTGCTCGGCCGGACTGACGATCGCCCCCGTTCCCGTCTGAAGAATCGCCGTGCGGATATCCGACGCGGCCGAGCTCTGATGCGACACCGTTGCCTGGCCATAGGCTTTGGCGCTCCCCACCGGCACCGTGTAGCGGGCGGTGCCGCTCAGCTTGACCTGCGGGGTAATCGGCAGGCGCGTCCCCTTGGGTGCGGACACGAGGTTGTCCGGCCCGGCACAGGTGAAGCTGGGATCATCGAACAGGCAGAGATTCCGGGTCGTCTTGGCATCGGTATAGCTGCCAGCAGCCGTCAGCGAGAGACCGCCGCGGGTGAAGGCCGCATCCGCCTCCACGCCGCGGATCCGAGCGTTCGGGCCATTGTGGATCTCGGTGAAGCTGTTCGCGCCGAGGAAGGAGAATTGGAACTTGTTCCAGTCCTGCTGATAGACCGCCGCGTTCAGCCGCAGTGCACCGTCCAGCCAGGTCGTCTTCGCGCCCAGCTCGTAGTTGGTGAGGTAATCCGCCTGATAGGGCGCTACGTCGACGCGGCGGTTGATGCCGCCGGGCCTGAAACCGCGCGAGACGGTGCCGTAGACCAGGACGCCCTGTACCGGCTTCCAGCTGAGGTTGAAGCGATAGGTCGCCCCCTGCCCCTGCGCACGCACCGGCAGCAGCCCGGCACCGCGCGCATAGACCGCGAGGTTGGTGCAAGGCCCGCCCGCCACCGCCGCCGGCAGCAGCGTCGTGCTCGCCCCCGCATCGACCGCGTCGCGCAGGCGCATCCCGTCGGTGGTGAAGCACTGCGCCACGCCGGTACGCGAGCTGCCCGCGCCGTTATAGGGCGTCGCGCTGAACCGGTCGGCGGGATTGCGGCCGAAGCCGAAGAACCCGATCAGCGTGTTGTCGTAGATGAAGGCGCGGCCGCCTGCCGTTGCCGTCAGCGTGTCGGTCAGGTCGTAGCTGACCTCGCCGAACGCGGCATAGTCGCGGTCGACGCGGTGCTGCTGGGTAAGCCACAGCGTGCCCGGATGGCCGTTGACCGACAGGTCGTCCGCGAGCCCTGTCACCCGATAATCCTGGTGGATGTCGTTCGACTGGCGCTGGTAGAACAGCCCCGCGACGAGCCGCAGCCGATCGCTCGACGGCGAGGCGATCCGCAGTTCCTGACTCAGCTTCTTGAAATGATCGGTGGCGACGATGCGCTGGCGCGGGTCGATCGGGTTGCCGGCATTGTCGGAGAAGTAGAAATAGCCCGCAAGCCCGCCGACCGAGGAATAGAGCGAGTCATAGGCCTCGGCATAATCGGTATAGTCGCTCGACTGGGCGGCGCGCCGGTCGAGATAGGCGCTGGCATAGGTGAGGTCCCAATTGCCCAGCTTGCCCTCGATCGTCAGCGCCGCCTGGAGGAAGCGATCGCGGCGATATTCGGGGAAGAAGTGCTGGACCTGCAGGTCGCCGACCTTGGGATCATAGCCATAGGCCCCGTGGCTGCGCGTTTCCTGGTAGATCGCAGCAGGCGTGACGGTCCAGTTCTCGTCGAGGTCCACCTTCAGCGCGGCGCGGCCGCCCCAGATATCGGTGTCGTTATAGTCCTTCTTCACGAAGGCCTTGTTGTCGACGACCACCCCGCCCTTGGTGGCGGTGCAGGCGGTGCCGGTCGGCTCGGGCAGGAAGCTGCGGCAGCCGGCGACATTGTCGATATAGCCCGCGTCATGCTGGTAGAAGCCGACCAAGCGCAGCGCCGCCATCTCGTTGATCGGCAGGTTGAGCATGCCTTCCAGCTTGCCGCCGGTGCCGCCCTTGTTGACCGTGTTCACCTCGCCGTCGACGCGGCCATAGGTGCCCCTGTGGTCGGGCTGGTTGGTGATGATGCGGATCGTGCCCGCTTCCGACGAGGCGCCATAGAGCGTGCCCTGCGGCCCCGACAGGCTCTCGATCCGGGCGATGTCGTAGACATGGACGTCGAGATTGCCGCCGATCGTGGTGACCGGCTGCTCGTCGAGATAGACGCCCACCGAGGGCAGCGAGCCCGAATGGTTGCCGTCGCCCCCCGAGGCGACGCCGCGCATATAGACGACGTTGGTGCCCGGCGTGCCGCCCAGCGCCTGGAACGAGACCGAGGGCAGCTGCTGGACGTAATCGGTGAAGTTGCTGACGTTCAGCTCGTCCAGCTTCTGCGTGCTCAGCGCCTGGATGCTGAGGGGAACGTTCTGCAGGCTCTCGCTGCGCTTCTGCGCCGTGACGACGATGTCGTTCGAGTCGGTGGTCGTCGGCGGGGCGTCGGCCTGTTGCTGGGCGAGCGCCGGCGCCGCGGCGAGCATGGTGGACGCGAGCAGCAGCGAACGGACGACGCACCGGTTGAGCGGCATGGAAGACCCCCAGATTGTTGCGTCGCAGCGTCCTGCGCAACGATCTTTCGGTCAAGCATGCGAAGGTTAGCGCAGCAGTTCGCGCAAGGATTGTTCGCTTCGTGTGACAATTGAGCAACGAAGCAGATGCACCGTCACTTGGCGGGAAATGCCGGCACCTCGGGATAGACCGCCAGCACGTCGCCCAGCGCGGCCTTGAGCGGATCGAGCCAGGGCTCGAACGGCTTCCAGCCTTCGACGCCGTCGCGGAAGATCGGGCGGCGCACCTGTTCGGAGCTGGCGGTGCGCACCGCACGCTCGGTTTCGTAGAAGGCGAGGCAGCCCGGCTCGAAGTCGAGCCCGCAGGCGGCGAGCAGCGCGCGGACCTGCGCCTCGGTATCCTCGACCATGGCCTCGTAGAAAACCCGGTGGACGCGACCGGGCGCGACCGCATCGACATGCGCCATCAGCCGCACATAATCGGCGTAATAGCGGCCCATGTCCTCCAGCGCATAGCTGAAGCCCTGCCCGCGGGCGAAGTGCTGCTTGAAGTTGGAGAAGCAGCAGCCGAGCGGGTGGCGCCGCGCGTCGATGATCCTGGCGTTGGGCAGCGCCAGCAGGATCAGCGGCACATGCGCCCAGTTGTTGGGCAGCTTGTCGATGAAGAAGGGACGATCGGTGCGCCGCTGGATCCGCGTGCGGCGGAGATAGGCCTCGCCGATTGCCCGGAGCTGTTCGCCCGAGAGGTCCGCCAGGCCGGCGGGATAGCCGGCGATGTCGCGCGCGAGCACCGGCAGGTCGGCGAGCTCGGCGGTGCCTTCGACCAGGCTGTGGCTCGACAGGATCTGCTCGACCAGCGTCGATCCGGCGCGCGGCATGCCGAGGATGAAGATCGGGTCGGGCGCGGGGCACCCCTGCCCTTCGCGCGCCGCCAGCAGCGCGGGGGTACAGTGCGCGATATGGGCATCGACCAGCCGCGTCGTGTCCTCGGCGGCATAGCGGAGCGACTTGCGGCGGAGCGCATTGCCGGCGGCATAGTGTGCGAAGGCGGGGGCGGCCTGCCCGCGCTCCTCCAGCGCCTTGCCCAGCGCGAAATCGAGGTGGAAGCGGTCCTCCTCGGCGAGGTCGCCGCCGGTCAGCGCGGCTTGCATCGTGGCGAGGTCGGCGTCGTCGAAGCGGACGGTCTTGAGGTTGGCGAGGCTCCACCACGCTTCGCCCAGCGCGGGCAGCAGCGCGATGGCCCGGCGATAGGCGGCCACCGCATCGGCCTGGCGCCCCACGGTCTTGAGCATATGGCCGTAGCTCATCCACACCCGCGGCTGGTTCGGCGCCTGGTCGAGCACGCGCTCGTAGAGGCCGATCGCGGCGTCGAAGTCGCCAAGGCGCGCGTTGGCCGCCGCCTGGAGATTGGTATGGGTGGGGTTGTCCGGCTCGTCGACAAGCACACGGTCGAGCTCGGCCAATGCCTCGACCGGACGGTTGAGCCGGTACAGCACCAGCGCGAGGTTGGCGCGCGCCGGGGTGAAGCCGGGCGCCAGCGCCACCGCGCGGCGCAGCAGCGACTCGGCATCCCGGTAGCGGCCGATCCGCCCGGCCAGTTCGGCGAACATCCGGATCGCGGCGACGTCGAACGGATCGTCCTTCAGATGCGCGCGCAGCAGCGGCTCGGCGAGGTGCAGCTGATTGTCGTGCAACGCCAGCGCCGCCTCGATCAGCCGCGGCGGATAGCGCCCTGCGGTCGCGATCCAGCTTGTTGCCTTGGTTGCCGCCCCCTGTTCGGTGCGCTCGTGCTGCATCCCGTCCCCGCTCACCGCGCAAGCATCGGCGAGCGGGGCGTGCGGATCAAGCGGGTTCAGCGGTCTTTTGCAGCTCGGCCGCGGCTGCGTCGTCGAGCGCCCAGGCGCGCTGGTACGCCTCGCGGCTCTGCACGCGCTCGATATAGGCGAGGAACGAGTCACGCTTGGGCAGCATGCCGAACATCACCGTCCAGCCGATCTGCGAGCCGAGATAGACGTCCGCCGCGGTAAAGCGGTCGCCGGTCGCGTAGGGCCGCGACGAGAGCAGCCCGTCGAGCACGTCGACCACCAGGTCGTAATTGCCATAGCCGAACATGCGCGACTGCTCGCCCGAATCGAACTTGGCGAAATGGTTGGTCGTCGCCTGCTCCACCGGGCCCGCCGCGTAGAACAGCCAGCGATAATAGTCGGCACGCTCTTCCGGAAGCGGCGTCAGCCCTGCCGCAGGGAAGGCTTCGGCCAGATAGGCGCAGATCGCCGCGCATTCGGTGACCACCTTGCCGCCATGGACGATCGCCGGCACCTTCCCCATCGGGTTGATCGCCAGATAGGTCTCGCCCTTCATCGTCGAGGCGTAATCGAGCACCTCGACGCGGTAGGTGGCGCCCACTTCCTCGAGCATCCAGCGCGCGATGCGGCCCCGCGATTGCGGGTTGGTATAGAGAATCAGTTCGTCCGTCATGGCCCCGTACCCCTGTTGCTCCCGACTCAATCAGCCGGGAACAAGAAGGGAACACGAAACCGCCAGCGGGTCAACCGATCACAGGCTGGCGAAGGTCGCGAGCAGGCGATCCCAAGCGCGGTCGGCCTGGGCGGCGTTGTAGACACGGCTGTCCGGCGGACACCAGCCGTGCATCGTGCCGGCATAGACCTCGATCTCCGCCGGAACCTTCGCGGCGGCAAAGGCGGCGCGCAGCGCGTCCTTGTCGCCGGGGGCGCGAGCATCGTCATTCCCGGCGATGGCGAACAGGTAGCGACCCTGCAGCTGCGGCGCGAGCTTGTGCGGGCTGTCGGCCGCGTCGGTGACCAGCGGCGCGCCGTGGAAGCTGCCCCCGGCCTTTACTCGCCCCGGCAGCGCGACGGCGGTGCGGACGACGAAGGGCCCGCCCATGCAATAGCCGGTGCTGCCCATCCCGCGCCTGGTATCCACTTCGGGTTGCGCGTCGAGGAATGCCGCGAACGTCGTCGCGTCGGCGGCGATCGCCGCGGGGGTGAGCGGTTCGCGCCACGGCATGATCATCGCGCGCACCTCGGGCTGGTCGAAGGACTGGCCCGGCTTGAGGAAGGGCGCCCTGGTCGAGCGGTAGAACTGGTTGACGGTCAGCACCGCATAGCCCGATTGCGCCAGCCGATCGGCCATCTGCCGGAACGCCGGGCGCAGGCCCATGATGTCGGGCCAGACCAGCACGGCGGGGTGCTTGCCGCTGGTCGGCGCGACGAAATAGGCGTCGGCGGTGCCGTCCGCGGTCGGAATCGTGACGTCGCGGCCCTTGACCGCCGCGGCATTGGCGGGGCTGGGCAGGATCGCCATCAGGCCTGTCGCGGCGGCGGCGGCGGTGAAGCCGCGGCGGGTCAGGCCGCCCAGGGCGCGGTCGTTGTCGGCTGCGGTATGTTCGTCACACATGGCGATCCTCCTCCTTTTGGGGGCTCTTTGACCCGACTCACCCTCACCCTCCCACTGCCTGCGGCAGCGGGCCCCTCCCTCTCCCGCAGGCGGGAGAGGGCGAAAGCTCTGATACCTCAGCCCACCGCCCCCGCAAAGCTGCCCCGAGAAGCAGAACGGGCCCCGGCGCTGCATGCGCCGGGGCCCGCTCGTTCACGCCCGGGAAGGCGAAATCAATGCTTGAACAGGCTTTCCGCGGTATGCTCGATCGGTGCGGCCTCCTGCGCCTCGGGCACGTGGCTCGCGGCATAGCGCTCGGCGCGGAGCTGCTCGATCAGCGCCTCGCGGTCGCCCTCCAGGCGGGTGTCGGTCGGCGCCTCGATGCCGGCGGCCTTGGCGGCCTTCGCCACCAGCGCATCGAGCTCGCGCTGCGAGCACAGGCCGAGCGTCACCGGGTCCTTCGGCACGATGTTGCCGATGTTCCAGTGGGTACGGTCGCGGATTGCGGCGATGGTGGTGCGGGTGGTGCCGATCAGCTTGCCGATCGCGCCGTCCGACACTTCCGGATGGTTGCGCAGGATCCAGGCGATGCCGTCCGGCTTGTCCTGGCGCTTCGAGACCGGCGTGTAGCGCGGGCCCTTGGTGCGGCGGACCTGCTCGGGGCCCTTCTGCATCTTGAGCACGTAATTGGGGTTCGCCTGCCCCTTCTCGATCTCGTCCATCGTTAGCTCGTGCGCACGCACCGGATCGCGGCCGGTGAGCTTGGTCGCGGCGGTATCGTCGGCGATCGCCTGCACTTCGAGGATGTGGAGACCGCAGAACTCGGCGATCTGCTCGAACGACAGCGACGTGTTGTCGACCAGCCAGGAAGCGGTCGCGTGCGGCATCAGCGGCTGGGCCACGGTGGATCTCCGGAACTTGAAACAATAAGGGCCGCCCATCACGGGCGGCCACACATGGTCTTGATGTAGGGGAGCTTGCCCGCAGGAGCAAGCGTTTCCGCAATTCAGGCGGCGGCCTTCTCGCAGCCGATCGGGACCAGCGCGGTGAGGAACTGGTGCGCGCTCGCCTCCCAGGTGAAACTGCGGCCATAGGCGGCGCAGGCCATGCGGTCGAGCGTCAGCGCCTTTTCGATCGCCGTACCCAGGTCCTCGTCCATCGCGCCGCTCTCGGGCGTCAGCACGTCGACCGGGCCGGTGACCGGATAGGCGGCGACCGGCGTGCCGCAGGCCAGCGCCTCGATCATCACCAGCCCGAAAGTATCGGTGCGGCTGGGGAAGACGAACACGTCCGCCGCGGCATAGGCGCTGGCGAGATCGGTGCCGAACTGCGCGCCGAGAAACAGCGCGTCCGGGTATTTCGCCTCCAGCATCGCGCGCGCCGGACCGTCGCCCACCACCACCTTGGTGCCAGGCCGATCGACGCTCAGGAACGCCTCGAGATTCTTCTCCACCGCCACCCGACCGACATAGAGCATCACCGGTCCCGACAGCGCCGCCATGCGCGGGTGCGGCGCAAGCCCGGGATGGAAATTGGCAAGGTCGACCCCTCGCCCCCAATGGCGCACCTGCGGCAGACCGTGATCGACCAGCGACTGGCGGATCGACGCGGTGGAGGCGAGGATCGTCGCGCTGGGGGTGTGGAACCAGCGGATATAGCGCCAGATCCATTCCGCCGGCACGCCCGAGCGCGCCGAGACGTAATCGGGAAACTGGGTGTGATAGGCAGTGGTGAAAGGCCGCTTCTGGCGCAGGCACCAGCGCCGCGCGGCGACGCAGAGCGGCCCTTCGGTGGCCAGGTGGATCGCGTTGGGGGCGAATTCCTCGAGCATCGCGCCCACCGCCGCGACGCTGGTGATCGCCAGCCGGATCTCCGGATAGGTCGGGCAGGGCAGCGAATAGAATTTGTCGGGAGAGACCACCAGCACCTGATGCCCCTGGCTCTCCAGCACCCGCCGCACCGACTGGAGCGTGCGGACGACGCCGTTGACCTGGGGCTCCCAGGCATCGGTCACGATCGCGATACGCACGGCCTCGATCTCCGCCGCTGCCGTCACGCCGCCGCCAGTCTGGCCTCGGACTCCGGCTGCGACTCGCGCGCTGCCATCTCGTCGGCCCAGTGGAGAATTTCCATGGACCCGTCGTAATGCTCCACCAGCGCTGTGCAACCCTCTACCCAATCGCCGTCGTTATAATATTCGATGCCGTCGATCGGCCGGATCTCGGCCTTGTGGATGTGCCCGGCGATGACGCCGTCGACGCCGCGCGTGCCGGCTTCGCGCGCGACGATTTCCTCGAACTTGGAGATGAAGGACACCGCGTTCTTCACCTTCTGCTTGGCGTATTTGGACAGCGACCAATAGGGCAGGCCCATCCAGCGCCGCACCGCATTAAGCCAGCGGTTGAGCGTCATCATTATTTCGTACGCGGCGTCGCCCAGATGGGCGAGCCAGCGGTGCGACATGGTGATCGCGTCGAATTCGTCGCCGTGGAGCACCAGCAGGCGGCGGCCATCCGCGGTGGTGTGGACCGCCTGGCGCTTGATCTGCACGCCGCCAAAGTCGAGCCCTGTGAACTGGCGGAACATCTCGTCATGGTTGCCCGGAATATAGACGATCTCGGTACCGCGCTTTGCGCGCTTGAGCACCCGCCAGACAATGTCGTTGTGCGTCGCCGGCCAGTACAGCCGCTTCTTCATCGCCCAGCCGTCGATGATGTCGCCCACCAGATACATGATTTCGCTGTCGACATGGTCGAGAAAGTCGATCAGCATTTCGGCGTTGCAGCCGCGCGTGCCGAGATGGACATCGGAAATCCAGATTGCGCGATATTTGCGCCGCGTACCGATCGGTCGTTCCGGAATCGTGGGAGTCGTCGCGTGGAAGTCCGCGAGACCCGCGACGTCAAACGAAAGCCTGGTGATCGTGGCCATGCCCAAGTTCCCGTGCAGCTGCCCTGTACCGGGACTCGCCTATGCCGCGGCATTGTTACAAATCGAATCCCTCGGATTTCACCGGACTGTCATAGTCGCGGCTGTGGGGTAGGCCGACGATACAATTCGAGGTAGCCATCGCCACGCAGCGGCGACCGCCTCTACAATGCGCCCGGGGAGGACGAACGCATGCCCGTGCAAAAGCTGCGCGCGATCACGTGCGAGATCTTGGCGATGACGGAGGCGATCCTCCACGCCGCCGAGCCGCCAATCGACCCGCCGCGCCTGGCCGAGCTGCGCAAGAAGGTCGCGCTGGCACACAACACCCTCTTTGCCGAGCAGGAACGCGCGTTGCTCCAGCCGCTTCGCCAAAGCGGCAACCCGGCCCTGATGGCGATCGCCCGGAGTTGTATCGACCGCGATCTGGAAGGACGGCAGATGGGGCTGGAGCATTACCAGCGCTGGCCGCTCGCCCGCATATTGGAAGACCCCTTTGGCTATCGCGCCGACGTCCGTCGCGTACTGGATTGGATGGGCACACGCACGCTCTACGCCGAGCAGACCGCCTATCCCGCACTCGTTGGACTCATTTCGTCGCTAAAACGACCAGCTGCCTGAAACGCCGCTAGAATGGCGTCATGCCATTCCAATCGTTGTTCGCCGCCACGCAAGATCTCACCGACGCCGCCAAGGCGCTCTCCCAGCTAGACCCCCGACCGACCGCCATCGCGCTCAACGCGGCGCGCGAGCGTCTTCTCGATGCGATGCGCGTCCACACCCTCGTCAAGGACAGGCTGCTGCTCGCCACGCTGCGCGAGAGCGACGATTGCGCGCACCAGGCGATGGCGCGCCGCACCACCGAGCAGGATCTGGAGTGGCGGCAGCGAACGCTCGACCATTGCGCCGCCTGGACGCTCCGCAAGATTCTCGCCGATCCGCATGGCCATCGCGCCGCCGCGCAGCGCCTGCTGCGGCTCTGCGAGCGCCGCGCCGCGCACCAGGAGCAGCTGCTGCTGCCGATGGCCGAGGAAGCGCTGGAGCAGCGCCCCCTCGCCGCCTGATCAGGCGTGCTGGTTGCCGATCGTCAGCACGATCTTGCCGACATGCTCGCCCGCTTCCATCCGGCGGTGCGCGGCGGGCGCCTCGGCCAGCGGGAAGCTGCGGTCGATGATCGGCCTGAGCTTGCCCTCGGCAACGAGCGGCCAGACATGACGCCGCAGCTCGTCCGCCAGCAGCGACTTGAACTCGACCGAGCGCGGCCGCAGCGTCGATCCGGTCAGCGTCAGCCGGCGGCGCATCACATCCCACACCGGAATGGTAGCAGTCGCCCCGCCCTGCACCGCGATCGAGACGTGGCGGCCATCCTCGGCGAGGCACTGGAGGTTGCGCGCGACATAGTCGCCGCCGACCATGTCGATCACGATCTCCACGCCCTTGCCGCTGGTGAAGCGCTTCACTTCCTCGACGAAATCCTGCGTCCTGTAGTTGATCGCCAGATCGGCGCCGAGCTTGCGCGCCGCCGCGCACTTTTCGTCCGATCCGGCGGTAACCAGGATCGTCAGCCCGAACAGCTTGGCCAGCGCGATCGCCATCGTGCCGATGCCGCTGGTGCCGCCATGGACCAGCACGCTCTCGCCCGGCTGCGCCCAGCCACGATCGAACAGGTTCGACCAGACGGTGAACAGGGTCTCGGGCAGCGCCGCCGCTTCGACGAGGCTCAGCCCTTCGGGCACCTCGAGGCACTGGCCAGCCGGTGCCACGGCGTATTCAGCATAGGCCCCGCCCGCGATCAGCGCGCAGACCTGCTTGCCCATCAACGACTCGTCGGCGCCTTCACCCAGGGCCACCACTGTACCGGCGATCTCCATGCCAAGGATCGAGGGCGCGCCCGGCGGCGGCGGATATTTGCCTTGCCGCTGCAGCACTTCCGGCCGGTTCACACCGGCCGCCGCGACTCGCACCAGCACCTCGCCCTTGCCCGGCTGGGGCACGGGTCGCTCGACGGGGACAAGGACTTCGGGGCCGCCTGGCGCATCGGGGTCGATGGCCAGCATCATTTCGGCTGCGATCATTCGGTTCGTCGCTTTTTGGCCTAAGGGGAACTTCGGGGCCTTATTGACATCGACCTCCCCAGGGTCAACGTTTCCTCGCATGGACGCCGACGAAAATCTTCCGCGTCGATCCGACGATCTCGCGGTGCAGCTGGCAAAGCAGGACCTCGCCCCCTTTTCGGTGGCCGAACTAGAGGCCCGAATCCGGCTGCTCGAAACCGAGATCGTCCGATGTCGAGAAAAGATTCAACGCGCCGTTCACCATCGTGCAAGCGCTGACGCTCTATTTAAGAGATGAGCGTCAAGGCACCGGAATTCGGGCGATACGCCACGAACCTCCGGTGCGGGGCCGCAGCGCTTGATGCGGGGCCTGCCACTCCCGACATAGGGGAAGACGGGCTCAGCACCCTTTCGGCCCGACTGGAGTTGTATCCGAATGCCTAGTTTCGCCTCCGCTCTCGAAGCCACCCTCCACAAGGCGCTCGAGGCTGCGTCCTCGCGCCGGCACGAATATGCGACGCTCGAGCATCTCCTGCTCGCGCTGATCGACGACGAACACGCCTCGAAGGTAATGGGCGCGTGCGGGGTGGACCTGGGCGAACTGAAGACCACCGTCGCGCACTATCTCGATACCGAGCTGGAAGCGCTGAAGGTGGACAATGCCACCGATCCTTCCCCCACCAGCGGGTTCCAGCGCGTCGTCCAGCGCGCGATCCTGCACGTCCAGTCCTCGGGCCGCGACGAAGTGACCGGCGCCAACGTGCTGGTCGCGCTGTTCAGCGAGCGCGAGAGCTATGCGGTCTATTTCCTGCAGCAGCAGGACATGAGCCGGCTCGATGCCGTCAGCTTCATCAGCCACGGCGTCGGCAAGGGCGGTACCACGCCCACCGAGGCGAGCACCCCCAAGGGCGCTGCCGAGGAAGACAAGTCGAACAAGCAGGAGGCGAAGACGGGCAAGGGTGAGAGCGCGCTCAAGCAGTTCACCGTCGACCTCAACGAGAAGGCGAAGATCGGCAAGGTCGATCCGCTGATCGGCCGCGCGTCCGAGGTTGACCGCACCGTCCAGATCCTCTGCCGGCGCAGCAAGAACAACCCGCTGTACGTGGGCGATCCCGGCGTCGGCAAGACCGCCATCGCCGAGGGCCTGGCGCGCAAGATCGTCGAGGGCGAAGTGCCGGACGTCCTCAAGGACGCCGTGATCTACTCGCTCGACATGGGCGCGTTGCTCGCCGGCACCCGCTACCGCGGCGACTTCGAGGAGCGGCTCAAGCAGGTCGTCTCGGAGCTCGAGAAGCTGCCGCACGCGGTGCTGTTCATCGACGAGATCCACACCGTGATCGGTGCGGGTGCGACCAGCGGCGGCGCGATGGACGCGTCGAACCTGCTCAAGCCGGCGCTGTCGGGCGGCTCGATCCGCTGCATCGGCTCGACCACCTACAAGGAATTCCGCAACCACTTCGAGAAGGACCGCGCGCTGCTTCGCCGATTCCAGAAGATCGACGTCAACGAGCCGTCGGTCGAGGATACGGTGAAGATCCTGGCCGGCCTGCGCTCGGCGTTCGAGCAGCACCATTCGGTGAAGTACACGCCGGACGCGATCAAGTCGGCGGTGGAGCTGTCGGCACGCTACATCAACGACCGCAAGCTGCCGGACAAGGCGATCGACGTGATCGACGAAGTCGGCGCGATGCAGATGCTGGTGGCGCCGTCCAAGCGCAAGAAGGTCATCACCCCCAAGGAGATCGAGCAGGTCATCGCGACCATGGCGCGCATCCCACCGAAGACCGTCTCGTCGGACGACACCAAGGTGCTCGCCAATATCGAGCAGGATCTGAAGCGCGTCGTGTTCGGCCAGGACAAGGCGATCGAGGTCCTGTCCTCGGCGATCAAGCTGAGCCGTGCGGGCCTGCGCGATCCGGACAAGCCGATCGGCAACTATCTGTTCTCGGGCCCCACCGGCGTCGGCAAGACCGAGGTGGCGAAGCAGCTTGCCAACCTGCTCGGCATCCCGCTTCAGCGCTTCGACATGTCCGAGTATATGGAACGCCACTCGGTCAGCCGGCTGATCGGTGCCCCTCCGGGCTATGTCGGCTATGACCAGGGCGGCCTGCTGACCGACGCGGTCGACCAGAACCCGCATTCGGTGCTGCTGCTCGACGAGATCGAGAAGGCGCATCCGGACCTGTTCAACATCCTCTTGCAGGTGATGGACAACGGCAAGCTGACCGACCACCACGGCAAGACCGTCGACTTCCGCAACACCATCCTCATCCTGACCACCAATGCCGGTGCGTCGGACATGGCGAAGGAAAGCGTGGGCTTCGGCGAACTCAGCCGCGAGGACGTGCAGGAAGAGGCGGTGAAGAACCTGTTCACCCCCGAATTCCGCAACCGCCTCGATGCGATCGTGCCGTTCGGCTATCTGCCGCCGGAAGTCGTCGCCCGCGTGGTCGACAAGTTCGTGCTCCAGCTGGAACTGCAGCTCACCGATCGCGGCGTTCACATCCATCTGGATGAGGAAGCCAAGGCGTGGCTCACCAAGCGCGGCTATGACAAGCTGTACGGCGCGCGCCCGATGGGCCGCCTGATGCAGGAGAAGATCAAGCAGCCGCTCGCCGAGGAGCTGCTGTTCGGCAAGCTCGTCCATGGCGGCGAGGTGAACGTGAAGCTGAAGGACAATGCGCTGGCGTTCGAGATCGTGCCGGCCGCACCGAAGAAGCCCAAGAAGGGCAAGAAGGAAGCGCCGGCGGACGTCTGAGCCTTCCAGCTTCGGGAAACAGCATCGGCCCGGGGGAGCGATCCCCCGGGCCGATTGCGTTGTTGGTGGAGCGAACGAGAGGGGCTAGGCTCCCGCCCCGCGCACACGAGGCGTGCAAAAAGAGGGAAGATCATGACTGCCGTCGCGCTGTTTGCCGCGCTGCTCGCCACCGCAGACCCGTCCGGCGCCGATCCACTCACGGCCGAAATCAGCGCGCTCGATGCGACAGTTTTCGACGCCTATAATCGCTGCGACCTGCCGGCCTTTTCCGGCTATTTCGACCCCAAGGTCGCCTTCTACCACGACAATGGCGGCGCGACCTTCGACCGCGAAGCGATGGTCGACGGCGTGCGCAAGTATATCTGCGGCAAGGTCCGGCGCGAGCGGATCGCGGCCTCGTTCCGCGTCTCTCCGATCAAGGACTATGGCGCGATCGAGGAAGGCGAGCACCGCTTTTGCGAGCTGGCGAGCGGACGCTGCGAAGGCATCGCCAAGTTCGTGATGGTCTGGGCAAAGCAGAACGGCCGGTGGCGGATCACCACCGTGCTGAGCTACGGCCACCGCGCGGCGACGCCGGAAGAGCAGCGGGACGCCTCCGGCGGATAGTCTTGACATCGTTCACCGTCAGGCCTGAGCGTCGCCGGAGCGACTAAGCCTCGGGCGACTCCCCGCGATCAGCGCTGCCGCTGGCCGACGCGCTCGGCGACGAGTTCGGGACGATCGCAGCGCACATCGCGCACGACCGGCCGATAGGCATTGGCAAGCGGCTCCTCCCCCAGCGATCGCAGGCTGGCAGAAGCATCAGCCGGCGCGCGCACCGACTGGATGCTGGCATTCTCGCAGCGCGTTGCGGGCGCTTTTGCCCCAGCCTCGACCGCCGCAGCAGCCGGAACATCCTCCCCCGTGATCGACAGCAGCAACAGGACCAGCAACATGGCAACCTCCCGACGCGCCTCGCCTCCCCCGGCGAGCTACGCGCCAGCATAACAGCCAGCAAGGCCGCTGCCTATCGCCCGCGTTCGGCGAGCTTGCGCTCCCAGGCGAGCGCGTCGCGGACGATCTCGCCGAGATCGGCATGTTTCGGCCGCCAGGGCAGCGCCGCGAGAATGGCGCTGTTGTCGGCCACCAGCGCATCGGGATCGCCGGCACGGCGACCCTCCAGCTTGCGCGCGATGGTCATGTTCGTCACCCGGTCGACCGCGTCGAGCACCTCCAGCACCGAAAAGCCGCGGCCATAGCCGCAGTTCATCGTGTGGCTCTCCTCCGGCCGCGCGATCAGCAGGTCGAGCGCATCGACATGCGCGGCGGCGAGATCGCTGACGTGGATGTAATCCCGCACGCCGGTGCCGTCCGGCGTCGCGAAATCGGTGCCGAACACCGAGACATGCTCGCGCTTGCCGGTCGCCGCTTCGACCGCGACCTTGATCAGGTGCGTGGCCCCCGCAGTCGACTGGCCGCTCCGTCCCTTGGGATCGGCCCCCGCGACGTTGAAATAGCGCAGCGCGCAATAGTTGAGCGGATGCGCCGCGGCAACGTCCTTCAGCATGATCTCGGTCATCAGCTTGGACATGCCGTAGGGGTTGATCGGCTGCTTGGGCGCATCCTCGCGGATCGGCACCTGGTCGGGGATGCCATAGGTCGCCGCGGTCGAGGAGAAGATGAAGTGGCGCACGCCTTCCGCCACCACGCTCTCGATCAGCGCGCGGCTGGCGACGGTGTTGTTGCGGTAATATTTGAGCGGGTCGGTCACCGATTCCGGCACCACCACCGATCCGGCGAAGTGCATCACCGCGATCACGCCGTGCTGGCGGATCGCGCCGCGCACCGCATCGGCATCGTCGATGTTCGCCACCACCAAAGTCGCGCGCGGATCCACCGCCCAGTCGAACCCCGTGACCAGATTGTCGACCACCACCACGCGCCAGCCCGCGTCCAGCAAGGCCAGCACCGCATGGCTGCCGATATAGCCTGCCCCGCCCGTCACCAGCACCGCACCGTCGCGCATCACGTCATCCTCTTTGTTCCGCACCGGCTCCACCCTATCTTGGGCGCACAAGCAAGGAGTTCCTGAGACATGACCATTGTAACGGCGACGCTCGCCGGCGGTTGCTTCTGGTGCACGGAAGCCGTGTTCAACGACGTGATCGGCGTGCAGGGCGTCGAGAGCGGCTATATCGGCGGCACCAAGGAAAACCCGACCTACAAGGAGGTCTGCACCGGCGACACCGGCCATGCCGAGGCGATCCGGGTGAGCTTCGACACCGACGTGGTGAGCTATGGCGAGATCCTCGACATCTTCCTCGCCACCCATGACCCGACCCAGCTCAACCGCCAGGGCAACGACATCGGCACCCAGTACCGCTCGGCGATCTTCCCGCATTCGGCGGAGCAGGAGCGCGAGGCGCTGGACGCGATCGAGCGCGCCCGCCCCGATTGGCCGCAACCGATCGTCACCGCGATCGAGCCGCTGGGCCAGTGGTGGCCGGCCGAGGACTATCACCAGGAATATTGGCAGGGCGACGGCCAGCGGAACCCCTATTGCCTGGCGGTGATCCCGCCCAAGCTCCGCAAGCTGCGCAAGAGCTTCGCCAACCGCACCAAAGAGGGCGCAGCCGCATAAGGCCGCGCCCTCCCACGGGGGTGTTCGAGACCGCGGCCGGCTTGCGAAGGCCGGCCGCGGAACGAAGGCGCGCGGGGCTGCGGGGGCAACTCGGCGCCATTCGGGTTCCGCTCTCGTCCGCTGACCCGAGCGCCACACGCGCGGCCCGATAGTTGGGCGACGGCGGCGCGGACGATCGTCCAGCAGTTGCCGCGTCGCTCGTCTTTGTTGCGCAAGCTATACGACGCGCCGGAACCTAGACCCTTCGCACCCGCTGTAAAGGCAAGATCGTATACAGCCTACCCGAAATGGGAATTACAGCTAAAGTTATCCAGTTTGGTTCAATATTGCAGAAGACAAACGATTGGTCGATCTGCCTTACTGGCCAGGTCAGTCCAGTTCGGTTAACTTCGTCTTTGCCGTCGCGACAGCCAGCGGCGGTATGAGTTGATCGTATACCCTCCAGATCCGGGCCTGGATCATACCCGGCATTAGTCTGACAAACCACGGCGGCGATCAGGTTCGCGGATGCGCCGCCCGCGCCAGCCGGTCCCGAATGGCCAGCCCGAGCCCGTGCGAGGGCACTGGCGCCACGGCGATCCCCGACCGATCGGAAGCATCCGCCCGATGCAGCGCATCGAAGAGACGCGCGGCTGCTTCGCGGAGGTCCCCCGCGGCGGAAAGCGTATCGTCACCCGCGATCGCGCCGAAGCCGATCAGCCATTCCCCCGCCCCCGCCCGCTCGGCGTCCAGCCGTACCGGCTTTGCGGGAGCGTAATGACTCGCGAGCTGGCCAGGCGCGGTGATCGCACCCGGCGTCGCCCCGCTGCCATAACCGGGCAGCTGCTCGGCGGTGATCGGCCCCGGCCGCAGGATGCGCCGCGTGCCCGGCTCGACGATGGTCGACTCGATCCCCGCGCTGGTAGCGCCGTCGTCGATCACCAGCGGGATGCGACCGGCCAGGCTCGCAGCGACATGGGCAGCACGGGTCGGGCTGATGCCGCCGCTCGCATTGGCCGAGGGCGCGGCGAGCGGGCGGCCGCTCGCACGGATCAACCCCTGCATCGCGCGGTGGTCGGGCATGCGCAGCGCCACGGTGGGCAAACCGGCGGTGACAAGGCTGGCCACCGGCGAGCCCTCCGCCAGCGGCAGCACCATGGTCAGCGGCCCCGGCCAGAAGCGCGCCGCCAGCGCGAGCGCCTCTTCGTCGAACCGCGCGATCGTCTGCGCCTGGGCGATGTCCGCCACATGCACGATCAGCGGGTTGAACGAGGGGCGCCCCTTGGCCGCGTAAATCCCCGCCACCGCATCCGAATCGGTCGCGTCGGCGGCGAGCCCGTAGACGGTTTCGGTCGGCACTGCGACGCATTGACGTGCGCGAATCAGCGCTGCCGCGTCGCCGAGCGCGGCCTCGCCGTAGGGTAAGATGCGCGGATTTGCTGGGGTCACGCGGAAGGCGCTATATTGCCCACAACAAGATCACAAGAGAGAGGCCTGATGTTCACCCCCGCCACCGCCGAGCAGCGTTTCGTGCTCGACCATATCGTCCGCCTGTCCGAGATCAGCGAAGAGGCCAAGCCCGACCTGCTCGACGCCGTGCTCGAGGGCGCCGGCCAGTTCGCCGCCGGCGAATGGGCGCCGCTCGAACGGCTGGGCGACACCGAAGGCGCGCGCTGGACCGACCGGGGCGTGACGATGCCGGAGGGCTTCGCCGCGGCGTACCGCGCCTATGTCGAGGGCGGCTGGGGCACGATCGGCTCGCCCGCCGAGCATGGCGGCCAGGGGCTTCCGGTGAGCCTGTCGGTCGCAGTGCTGGAGACACTGGGTACCGCGAATATGGGCTTCTGCCTCTGCCCAGTGCTGACCGTCGGCGCGGTCGAGGCGCTGCACCACCACGGCTCGCCCGAACAGCAGGCGCAGTATCTGCCGAAACTCGCCACCGGCGAATGGACCGGCACGATGAACCTCACCGAGCCGCAGGCGGGATCGGATGTCGGCGCGGTGAAGACCAAGGCCGAGCCGACCGGCGACGGCAAGTGGAAGATCAAGGGTACCAAGATCTACATCTCGTTCGGCGACCACGACATGGCCGACAATATCGTCCATCTCGTGCTGGCCCGCACCCCGGGCGCGCCGGCGGGCACCAAGGGGCTGTCGCTGTTCCTCGTGCCCAAATACCGGCTGAACGCCGACGGCACGCCGGGCGATTTCAACGACATCAAGGTCGTCTCGATCGAGCACAAGATGGGCCTGCACGCCTCGCCCACCTGCGTGCTGAGCTTCGGCGACAACGACGACTGTATCGGCGAGCTGATCGGCCCGGAGCTGGGCGGCATCCGCGCGATGTTCACGATGATGAACAATGCGCGGCTCAACGTCGGCCTGCAGGGCGTGCAGGTCGCCGAGCGTGCCACCCAGCGCGCGGTCGCCTATGCCCGCGAGCGGGTGCAGGGCTATCGCGGCGGCGCACCGACGGCGATCATCGAGCACCCGGACGTGCGCCGCATGCTGCTGCGGATGAAGGCGCAGACCCAGGCGGCGCGCGCGCTGGTCTATTACGCCTTCGGCCAGCTCGATCGCGGCCGCGCCGGCGATGCGGAGGCGGACAAGCGCGTCGAACTACTGACCCCGCTCGCCAAGGCGCACGCAACCGATCTCGGCAACGAAGTGGCGAGCCTGGGCGTGCAGGTCCATGGCGGCATGGGGTATATCGAGGAGACCGGCGCCGCCCAGCATTTCCGCGACGCGCGGATCACCCCGATCTACGAAGGCACCAACGGCATCCAGGCCGCCGACCTGGTCGGCCGCAAGCTGAGCATGGACAATGGCGCGACCCTGCTCGGCCTGCTCGCGGACATGCGTGCCGAGGCCGAGGATGCCGGCCTGCGGTCGCTGATCGACGCATGCGAGGAGGTCGGCCGCAACCTGCTGGGCAGCGATACCGACGACCGGCTGGCGGCGAGCTATCCGTTCCTGACGATGCTGTCGGTCGCGGTCTGCGGCTGGCTGATGGAGAAGAGCGGGCGGCTGGCGGCGGAGAGCGACGGCGAGCCGGGCTTCCTCAAGATGAAGCAGGCCGCGGCACGCTTCTATGTCGAGCAGATCGTGCCCGAAGCCCTCGGCCTGCGCGCAGCGGCGATGGCGAAGGCGGCGGTACTGTATGCGGTGGAGGCGGAGGCGTTCGCGGCGTGAGGGGAGCGGTGTAAAATCCTCCCCCGCCAGGGGGAGGTGGCCCGCGCAGCGGATCGGAGGGGAAGGTACGCGACGCACTCGCTTACAACGCCCCCAGATCCCCCACCGCATCCTTGTCCAGCCACGTCCCCGCCTCGGGCAGCGGATATTTCAGCCCCGTCGCGCAGTTGAACAGCACGGTCCGCTCCTCGGGATCGACCAGCCCGTCCCGCATCGCCTGCCGGTACGCCGCCAGCGTCGCCCCGCCCTCGGGGCAGAGCAGCAGCCCATCCTTGCGCGCGCAGTCCTCCACCGCCTGGAGGATCGCCGGATCGCCCACCGCCAGCGCCCGCCCACCGGACTCGCGCACCGCGCGCAGGATCAGGAAGTCGCCCACCGCGCGCGGCACGCGGATTCCCGCCGCCACCGTCGCGGCATTCTCCCAGCGCTCGGCATGTTCCGAGCCCGCCTCGTAGGCGCGGACGATCGGCGCGCAGCCCGAGGCCTGCACCGCGTACATGCGCGGCCGCTTCGATCCGATCCAGCCGAGCCGCTCCAGCTCGTCGAACGCCTTCCACATCCCGATCAGCCCGGTGCCGCCGCCGGTGGGGTAGAAGATCGCATCGGGCAGTTCCCAGCCGCACTGTGCGGCGAGCTCCAGCCCCATCGTCTTCTTGCCCTCGATCCGGTAGGGCTCCTTGAGCGTCGAGATGTCGAACCAGCGCCCCTCGGCCGCCCCCCGCCCGACGATCGCGCCGCATTCGTCGATCTGGCCGTTGACCCGGTAGACCCGCGCGCCCTGCGCGGCGATTTCGCGGACATTCACTTCCGGCGTCTCCTCCGGGCAGAGGATCACCGTCTCGATGCCGCAGCGCGCGGCATAGGCGGCGAGCGCCGCGCCGGCATTGCCGTTGGTCGGCATCGCGATGCGGGTGACGCCCAGCTCGCGCGCCATGCTCACCGCCATCACCAGCCCGCGCGCCTTGAACGAGCCTGTCGGCAGCCGGCCTTCGTCCTTGACGATCGCGCCCGGACCGCCGGACTTGGGAATGGCGATCAGCGGCGTCTCGATCTCGCCCAGCGAGACGATATTCTCTGCCCGGCGCACGGGCAGCAGCTCGCGCCACCGCCACAGATCGGTCGGTCGTGCTTCCAGCGCGTCGCGGGTCAGCGCCCCGCCCACCCCCGCCAGATCATAGCGCACCAGTAGCGGCCGCCCGACGCGCGAGAGCCCGTGCAACTGGTCCGCCGCATAGGTCTCGCCCGTCATCGAGCATTCGAGATGGGTGACGAAGCTTGGCCGCTCGGCCGTGAGATTGTCCTGCATGGGCGGCAGCTTAACGCAAGGCGCGGCCAGCGGAAGCCACCCCGCCCCACCAAATCGTCATTCCGGCGAAAGCCGGAATCCATTCGCCACTTGGCCGGGGGAAAGAACCGGACCGCACAGGCCAATGGATCCCGGCCTCCGCCGGGATGACGGCGGATGGGAGGTCGCGCTCGTCAGGCCATGTCGAGCACGATCCGCCCTTCGATTTCGCCTTTGCGCATCCGGTCGAACACGCTGTTGACGTTCTCCAGGCGCTCGGTCGCCACGGTCGCATGGACCTTGCCCTGCCCGGCAAAGTCGAGCGCCTCCTGCAGGTCCAGCCGGGTGCCGACGATCGAGCCGCGCACGGTGATGCCGTTGAGCACCGTGTCGAAGATCGAGAGCGGGAAGTCCCCCGGCGGCAGGCCGTTGAGCGACACGGTGCCGCCGCGCCCGACCATGCCCAGCGCCTGCTGGAACGCCTTGGTGGAGACCGCGGTCACCAGCACCCCCCGCGCGCCGCCGACCGCCTTCTTGACGAACGCCGCCGGATCCTCGTGCCGCGCGTTCACCGTCAGTTCGGCGCCCAGCTTCCTTGCCAACGCCAGCTTCTCGTCATCGATGTCGACCGCGATGACGTTCAGCCCCATCGCCTTGGCATATTGCACCGCCATGTGCCCGAGCCCGCCGATCCCGGAAATCGCCACCCAGTCGCCCGGCTTGGTGTCGGTGACCTTGAGGCCCTTGTAGACCGTCACTCCTGCGCACAGCACCGGCGCGATTTCGACGAAGCCGACCTTGTCGGGCAGGATGCCGACATAGTTGGGGTCGGCCAGCACATAATCGGCAAAGCCGCCGTTGACCGAGTACCCCGTGTTCTGCTGGCTCTCGCACAGCGTCTCCCAGCCGCCCAGGCAGTGCATGCAATGACCGCAGGCGGTGTAGAGCCAGGGGACGCCCACCCGGTCGCCCTCCTTCACATGGGTGACGCCCGCCCCCACCGCGGCGACATGGCCGACGCCTTCATGGCCGGGGATGAAGGGCGGCTTGGGCTTCACGGGCCAGTCGCCCTCGGCGGCATGGAGATCGGTGTGGCACACGCCGCTCGCCGCGATCTTCACCAGGATCTGGCCGGGGCCGACCTGCGGCACCGCCACTTCCTCGATCACCAGCGGCTTGCCGAATTCACGGACGACGGCGGCTTTCATGGTCTTGAGCATGGGGCTCCCCTCCGGTTTCTCAGAACAGGCCGCGCGCGGCGGTGTCGTAGCTGACCAGCAGGTTCTTGGTCTGCTGATAATGGTCGAGCATCATCTTGTGCGTCTCGCGCCCGAAGCCCGACTCCTTGTACCCGCCAAAGGCCGCATGCGCGGGATAGACATGGTAGCAATTGGTCCAGACGCGCCCGGCCTCGATCGCACGGCCAATTTCGTAGGCATGGGTGCCGTTGCGGCTCCATACCCCGCCGCCCAGGCCGTAGACGGTGTCGTTGGCGATCTCGATCGCCTCTTCCACGGTCTTGAAGGTGGTGACGGAGAGGACGGGTCCGAAGATCTCCTCCTGGAAGATCCGCATCTTGTTGTGGCCGACGAACACGGTCGGTTCGACGAAATAGCCCTGGTCAAGCTCGCCGCCGGGCAGCGCCCGCTTGCCGCCGGTCACGCACTCGGCCAGCTCGCTGCGGCCGATGTCGATATAGCCGAGGATCTTGTGGAGCTGGTCCTCGGAGGCCTGCGGCCCCATCTGGGTGGCAGGATCGAGCGGATCGCCGACCCTGATCGCCCCGACGCGCTTCACCGCACGCTCCATGAACTTCTCGAAGATCGATTCCTGCACCAGCGCGCGGCTCGGGCAGGTGCACACTTCGCCCTTGTTGAAGGCGAACAGCGCGAAGCCCTCCAGCGCCTTGTCGAGGAAGGCGTCGTCCTCCTGCATCACGTCGGCGAGGAAGATGTTGGGCGATTTGCCGCCCAGCTCCATCGTTTGCGGGATAAGGTGCTCGGCAGCATATTGCATGATCTGGCGGCCGGTGGTGGTCTCGCCGGTGAAGCTCACCTTGCCGATCCGCGGATTGGCGGCAATCGCCCGGCCGACCGAGGCGCCCGGCCCGGTGACGATGTTGACCACGCCCGGCGGCAGGATGTCCGCGGTCAGCTCGGCGAAGAGCAGCAGGCTGAGCGGGGTTTGCGAGGCGGGCTTGATCACCGTGCAATTGCCCGCCGCCAGCGCCGGCGCGATCTTCCACGCCGCCATCAGCAGCGGGAAGTTCCACGGGATGATCTGGCCGACCACGCCGATCGGCTCCTTGAAGTGATAGGCGATGGTCTTCGCGTCGATCGTCGAGATCGTGCCTTCGGCGGCGCGAACGCAGCCCGCGAAATAGCGGAAATGGTCGATCGCCAGCGGCACGTCGGCGCCGCGGGTCTCGCGGATCGGCTTGCCGTTATCCATCGTCTCGGCGAGCGCGAGCAGCTCCAGATTTGCCTCGAGCCGATCGGCGACGCGGTTGAGGATCAGCGCGCGCTCCTGCGGCGACACGGCGGCCCAGCGCACCCGTGCGGCATGCGCGGCATCGAGCGCCGCCTCCACATCGGCGGGCGTGGACTGGGCGATCTCGGCCAGCGGCCTGGTGTTGATCGGGCTGTGATCAGTGAACCAGCGGCCCTCGACGGGATCCACCCAGCGGCCGCCGATGAAATTGCCATAGCGGGCGGGCTGGTGCCCTTGCGTCCGCATGGTCTGGATTGCCTGCTCGAACATCGCTTCCTCCATCCGAAACCCTGTCGGCGGGAGGCATGCGCCCGGAGCTACGAAAACCCTATTCGGAGAGGTGCTTAGGGGAAGTACCCAATGGCGGCGCAGCGGCTTCTTCGCCAGCCGCCTCGCCCTGCTCGCGGCGCTTCTGGAGGGACTCGGTGGCCTGGGCCTTGGCTGGGTCAAACAGATGCCCGAAGGCGAGACCGAGCATCAGCGCAGCGCCGCCCATACGCCCTTTCGCCTGGCGCCGGCCCAGCCGCACCAGCAGCGGGATCGTGGCAATCACCACCAGCATGACACCGAGCGTGACGAGCAGGTGCATCGTCTCAACCCAGCCGGAAATTGACCGGCTGCGCCGCCTCGGCACGCCCGTCGAAAGCATAGGCGAGATGCGGGCCTTCGCGGCGCACCCAGTGGCAGAAGAGATGCGCCGACCAGCCATTGGGATTGGGGGTGATGCGGCCA
Organism: uncultured Sphingomonas sp.; assembly: GCF_913774285.1. Taxonomy (GTDB): domain Bacteria; phylum Pseudomonadota; class Alphaproteobacteria; order Sphingomonadales; family Sphingomonadaceae; genus Sphingomonas. Next base: position 218,948 of record NZ_CAJYHX010000006.1, read on the forward strand.
TGGCGGCGCTCGACGCCCTGATAGAGCACGCCGTCTCCCGGCTGCATCTCCACGGAGGCGAAGGGCAGCGTGCCGAAATCATCCTCCACCAGTGCACTGGGCGGCACCGCGGCCCCGGCCATCTCCAGCGGCCAGGGAACCCCATCGCTATAGTCGAGCGTCAGCGACAGGCTCACCTCGCAGGCATAGCGATCGCAGTGCACGCGGCAGACATCGCCCTCGCGATAGATGCGGAAATAGCTGTAGCTCGGCAGTAGATCGAGCCCAAGCAGCGTCGAAACGGTGGGAGTCAGCCCCCACAGAAAGCCCAGCAGCGGCGGATAGTGGAAGCCGTACAGCTCCACCGCTTCGCGCTTGAGCAGGTTCGGCTGGCGCATCAACTGGCCAGCGGGCACCTTCGAGACGACGTCCCCTTCAATCTGCCGGAGCAGCGCGTTGCATACCGCCGGCGGCACAAGCCCGCGCACGAGGGCATAGCCATCCCGACCATAGTCCCCGTCGAGCTGCATCAGTCGTGCTTGGGCCGCAGGCTGGTGAAGCTGCGATCCCAGCGGACCGCGGTCACATAGGCGAGCGGGTTGAACCACGATCCCTCGCCGTCGAAGCTGTGCGTCACCAGCTCGGCACGGCCGGCGATCGTCTCCAGCGGCACCGGGCCGCCGAGTCCCAGTTCGTCCGATCCGAAGCGGCTGTCGGCGGACTGGTCGCGATTGTCGCCCATCAGGAGGACATGGCCCGCGGGCACGGTAATCGGCCCGTAATTGTCCCCGGGGCTGAGAAAGCCGTTGGGCAGCACGGTATCGCCCAGGTCGATCACGTCGTAGCTGGCGCCGTTCGGCAACGTCTCGCGATAGAGCGGGGGCTCGCAATAGAGCTTCCCGTCCGCCTCCTGCGTGCGGAACGCGGCGAGCGGGCCCTCGTCGCACGGCACCGCGGCGTCGACCGGGATCCTGGCGCGCCCCTCCGCCACGCGCGGCACGGGCTTGCCGTTGAGGATCACCACGCCGTGGCGCACCGCCACCGTGTCGCCCGGCACGCCGATCACCCGCTTGATCAGATCCTCGCCGTCGCCGCGCCGGACGACGATGACGATGTCGCCGCGCGCCGGGGTACCGCCGAACAGGCGCGTCGCCGCAATGTCCTTGCCGTGGAGCATCAGCGAGGCCTGCGAGAAGCCATAGGGGAATTTGGTGGCGACCAGCCGGTCGCCGGTGCGCAGCGCTGGCATCATCGATCCCGAGGGGATGTAATAGGGCCGCGCCACCGCGCTCTGGAACAGGAAGAAGATGCCCAGCGTCGCCGCCCACCCGGCCAGCGTGCGCTTCCAGCTCGGCTTGGTCTCGGCCATGGCGTCAGGCGATCTCGTGGCTGCCATCGAGCAGTTCGCGTGCATCGAGGCCGAGCAGGGCGATATGGTCCTTCACCCGCGGCCAGAAGCCGGTGAGGAAGCGTTCGCGCTCCGCCGTCCGCAGCCGCTCGACCGCGCCGGACACCACGAACATGCCGACCCCGCGACGGACCTCGACATAGCCGTCGTCCTGGAAGCTCTGATAGGCCTTGGCCACGGTCAGCGGGTTCGCGCCATGCTCGGCGGCGAGCGCGCGGACCGAGGGAAGCTGGTCCCCGGCGCGGTACTGACCGCGCAGGATCGCCGCGGCGATGATCGCGCGCAGCTTGAGGTAGACCGGGCTGTCTTCGTGCTCCAAGGCTGTCATGCTGCCATAATACAGCAGATGGCCTTCGAGTCCATACTCAGGGATTCCACCGATGGACCAGCTGGCTCAGCTCACCGCGCGGACGCTCCTCCAGCGGACGGCCGGGCGTGCCGATAAAGACGAAGCCCGCGATGCGCTGCCCCTCGCTGCCGAACAGGTCGCGCACCGCATCCGAATAGGCCGGCCAGCCGGTCAGCCAACCGCCGGCAAAGCCCATGGCGTGGGCGGCGTGGAGCAGGTTCATGCAGGCGGCCCCTGCCGACAGCTCCTGCTCCCACAGCGGCACCTTGTGCGGCTGGACGGGGGCCGAGAGCACCACCACCAGCGCCGGCGCCTGGGTGGCGAACTGCGCGGCCGCCTCTTCGTCGCGCGCGGTGGCATCGGGCTTTTCGGCGCGCAGGATCTCGACCAGCTTCAGCGCCAGCGCCGGACGCGCTTCGTCCGGCACGATCACGAAGCGCCAGGGCGCGAGCTTGCCGTGATCGGGCGTGCGCGCGGCAATCGCCACCATCTGGTCGAGCTGCTCGGGGCTGGGCCCCGGCGCCACCAGGTCGCGCGGCTTGCCCGATCGACGGGTCTTGAGGAGGCGGAGCGGCGTGGTGCGATCGTTGAAGGTCATGGGGCGCATCTAGGGTGCTGTCCCGCCCCCGCCAAGCCGCGCGACTTTACAGCGGCGATGCAGGCTCTAGTCTGCGCGCCATGCACCGGGCCCATGCGCCCGGATCCCAACTTAGGACGCAAACCTGCATGGTCGACACACCCACTGCCGATTCCCCGGCAGAACCGGATATCTCCCGCGTAAACCCCGCCGACGAAAAGACCTGGTTTGGCCATCCCCGCCAGCTGGCGCGCCTCTTCTCCACCGAGATGTGGGAGCGCTTCGGCTTCTACGGCATGCGGGCGCTGCTGACGCTGTACCTCACCCAGCATTTTCTGTTCGGGGATCGCGAGGCCACCGGCCTGTACGGCGGCTATACCGCGCTGGTCTATCTGACCCCGCTGGTCGGCGGCTATCTGGCGGACCAGTTCCTCGGCTCCAAGCGCGCGGTGAAGTTCGGCGCGATCCTGATGTCGATCGGCTATTTCGTGCTGTGCTTCGGCGGCCAGACCGCGACGCCCTATGCCAAGATCGACGGCCAGCGCTACGAAGTGGCGATCGAGAAGACCGCAGCCGGCGAGCAGCGTTATGTGCTCGATTCCGGCCACAAGCAGCTGATCAAGGGCAATGACGACGGCTCGATCACGCTGAGCGAGAACGGACAGACGGTCCGCACCATCGCCAAGGGCGGGTTCGAATCCGAGGCCGATCGCAGCCCCTTCTACGTGATGGTGATGCTGATCGCGCTGTCGATGGTCTCGGTCGGCAACGGCTTCTTCAAGCCGAACATCTCCACCATGGTGGGCGAGCTTTACCCGGCCGGAGACAGTCGCCGCGACGCCGGCTTCACCATCTTCTACATGGGCATCAATCTCGGCTCGATGCTGTCGCAGGCACTGTGCCCGTGGCTGGCCGTTGCGGTCGGCTGGTGGGCCGGCTTCGGCCTCGCGGCGATCGGCATGCTCTGCTCCTGGGCGCTGATCCAGCTGGACGGCGGCAAGCTCAACGGCATCGGCGAGCCGCCGGCCAAGGCCGCGACCGGCCGCCAGCAGATCCTGATCTATATCGGCGCGCTGTGCGTCATCCCGCTCTTTTACCTGCTCTACATCAATCTGATGGCGGCCGAGCCAGCGCCGGCCGGTTCGGGCCTCCTCGGCTATGTCGCGTCGCTGTCGCTGATGGGCAAGCTGCTGTTCGGCACCTTCCTGATCGGCGTGCCGGCGATCCTCATCTGGTCCTTCTTCGCCGGCGATCGCCGCGAATTCCAGATGATGATGGCCGCGATGGTGCTGATCGTGTTCAATGTCGTCTTCTGGACGCTGTTCGAGCAGGCCGGCTCCTCGCTCACCCTGTTCGCCGATCGCAACACCGATCTGTCGATCTTCGGCTGGTTCACCATGACGGCGGGCCAGACGCAGAGCTTCAACGCGCTGTTCATCGTGCTGCTCGCGCCGCTGATGTCGATGCTGTGGGCGGGCCTCGCCAAGCGCGGCCTCGAGCCGAGCATTCCGGTGAAGTTCGGCATCGCGCTGATTGCCGTGGGCGGCGGCTTCCTGTTCCTGGTGTGGGGCGCGCAATGGGCCGATACCAGCTTCAAGGTGTCGGTCTGGTGGATCGCCGGGCTCTACTTCATCCACAGCTTCGCCGAGCTGTGCATCTCGCCGGTGGGCCTCAGCATGATCACCAAGCTGTCGATCGCGCGGATCGTCGGCATGATGATGGGCGTGTGGTTCCTGTCGATCTCGGTCGCGCAGTACGTGGCGGGCGTGATCGCGCAGTTCGCCAGCGTCGAGACGGTGGGCGGCCAGGTGACCAATCTGAAGGTCAGCCTGGAGACCTATCTCAGCGTGTTCACGCTGATCTCGGAATGGGCGATCGGGCTTGGGCTTCTGTTGCTGCTGCTCAGCTGGCCGCTCAAGCGCTGGATGCACGGCGTCAAGTAAGCGCCGTTCCCCGCAAGAGGGACGGGGCGCCGCAGAAATGGGGGGACAGCGGCGCCCCTGTCGTTCGCCCGAGGGGGAGTGGGCGAACGAGTCTCGAAATCAGGCCGCGAGCGGCAGAACTGCCAGCGCTTCCTGCTCATTGGCAGCCGCGAGCGCGCGGACGTTCGCAGTGCTCATCTGGCCGGTAGCGGCCATACGGCGATGGGCGAAATAAAGCGCGATCAGCGAAAACATGAGAACCTCGAAACAGCTTTGCTGCAATGCAGCGCGGGCGCCGCATCTGGTTGCCTTGGCCTGAGTCCGCAACTGCAAAGCCGCTCCGCCGCAGTTGCAGTCGCTGCAAGTGCGAACGTTTTCCCTCCCAGAATGCAAAAAGGCCCGGCATCGCTGCCGGGCCTTTTCCGTATAAATACGAGTGGCGCTTACCAGATGTGCACGCGCTGCTCCGGCGCGAGGTACAGCTTGTCGCCCGGCTTGACGTCGAATGCCTTGTACCAGGCATCGACATTGCGGACGATGCCGTTGACGCGGGCGGTCGCCGGCGAATGCGGGTCGGTGAGCAGCTGCTGGCGCTGCGCATCCTCGCGCACCTTCACCCGCCACGCCTGGGCATAAGCGAGGAAGAAGCGCTGGTCCCCGGTCAGCCCGCCGACCGGCTTCGCCTTGCCGTGCTTGGCCTGGTACTTCTGGTATGCGCCGTACGCCGCCTCGACGCCGCCGAGATCGCCGATATTCTCGCCCAGCGTCAGCCGCCCGTTGATCTTGGTGCCCGGCACCGGCTCATAGGTGTCGTACTGGCCCGCCAGCGCCTTGGTGCGCGCGGCGAAATCTTCCTTGGCCTTGGGCGTCCACCAGTTCTCGAACTTGCCGGTGGGGCCGAACATGCTGCCCTGGTCGTCGAAGCCGTGGCCCATCTCATGGCCGATCACCGCGCCGATCGCGCCGTAATTGACCGCCGGATCGGCATAGGGATCGAAGAAGGGCGGCTGGAGGATCGCCGCCGGGAAGGTGATCTGGTTCGACAGCGGGTTGTAATAGGCGTTCACCGTCTGCGGCGTCATCGCCCACAGGCTGCGATCGACCGGCTTGGGGAAACGCGAAAGTTCCAGCTGGTGCTCGAACTCGCCCGAGCGCATCACATTGCCGAGCAGGTCACCCCGCTCCACCGTCAGCGCCGAATAGTCGATATATTTCTCCGGGTGGCCGATGCGCGGCTCGAAGGCGGCGAGCTTGGCGAGCGCAGCCTTGCGGGTCGCCTCGTCCATCCAGGTCGAAGCCTCGATCCGCTCGCGATAGGAATCGCGCAGATTCTCGATCAGCTCGGCCATCTGCTTCTCGGACTCGGGCGGATAATATTTGGCGACATAGGCCTTGCCCACCGCCTCGCCGAGCGCACCGTTGACGATCTGCACGCCGCGCTTCCAGCGCTCGCGCTGCACCTGCACGCCGGAGAGCGTCTTCGAATAGAAGTCGAACCGCGCCTGGTCGAACGCTTTCGGCAGATAGGTCGCGTGATCGCTGACGAAGCGATAGGCGAGATAGTCCTTCCACGTCTGCAAGGGCGTCGCGGCGAAGATCTTGCCCAGCGCGATCAGCGCGGTGTTCTGGGTCATCAGGATCTGCGGCGAGCTCTCCAGCCCAGCGGTCTTCAGCATCAGCGCCCAGTCGAACTCAGGCGCCTTGGCGGTGAGGCCGGCGATGGTCTGCGGATCGTTGAGCTTGGCGATGTCGCGGCTCTGCTCGGGCGACCACTGGACCTTGGCCATCGCGGTTTCGAGCGCGACGATCGCATCGGCCTTGGCGCTCGCGTCGGGGATGCCGGCCAGCTCCTGGATCTTCTGCACATAGGCGCGATAGGCGGTGCGTGCCGCATCGAACTTGGCGCCCTGGTTCAGAAAATAGTCGCGCGGCATGCCCAGGCCGCCCTGGCCCACCGCCGCCGTGTACTTGGTCGGATCGGCGAGGCTGGGGCTGATCTCCACCTCGACCGGCGTGGCATAGCCGGTGCTGGCGAACAGCACCTGCAGCGCGCCCTTGTCCTGCACCGCCGCGATGCGGCCGAGATAAGGCTTGAGCGGCGCGGTGCCGCGCGCCTCGATGCCCGCCTCGTCCATCCAGCTGGCGTAGAAGTCGCCGACCTGCTTGCCGCTCGCGCCGTAGGCGGCGGGGTTCTTGGCCATGTCGTCGAGCAGCGCGCGGACGTTGTTCTCGGCGGCGAGCGCCAGATCGACGAACGGGCCGGCCGAGGTACGGTCGGCGGCGATTTCGGTGCGCGATGCCCAGCCGCCGTTCGCGAAAGTCCAGAAATCGTCGCCGGGCTTCACCCCGGGCTGCTGCGCGGCCAGATCAACGCCGAAGCTGCCATATTTGGGCTTGCCGCCCTGCGCGAGCGCAGGCGCGGCGACGAGCAGCGCAACGGCGCTGGTCAGCAACAAGGAACGACGCATTTTCATGATGTTAGGCTTCCCCACCACGGTGTGTGTTAGCGAAGTGTAACGGGGGGTGCGGGGCGCCGCAACGGTATTTTGTTACAAGCGATACTGTCTGAACGGCCACCCCTCCTCCCGTATCCGCGGGAGGAGGGGTATTCATCACCCGACCCGGTTGGCGACCAAGTCGTCGACCACCGCGGGATCGGCCAGCGTCGAGGTATCGCCAAGGCTGGTCACGTCGCCCTCGGCGATCTTGCGCAGGATACGGCGCATGATCTTGCCGCTTCGCGTCTTGGGCAGGCCAGGGGCGAACTGAATCGCGTCGGGCGTGGCGATCGGGCCGATCTCGCCGCGGACCCAGTCGCGCAGTTCCTTGCGCAGCGCCTCGTTCGATTCCACGCCGGCGTTGAGCGTCACATAGGCGTAGATGCCCTGCCCCTTGATGTCGTGCGGCATGCCCACGACCGCGGCTTCGGCCACCTTGTCATGGAGCACCAGCGCGCTCTCCACCTCGGCAGTGCCCATGCGGTGGCCCGAGACGTTGATCACGTCGTCCACCCGACCGGTGATCCAGTAATAGCCATCGGCATCGCGGCGGCAGCCGTCACCGGTGAAATACTTGCCGCGATAGGTGGTGAAATAGGTCTGGAAGAAACGCTCGTGATCGCCCCAGACGGTGCGCATCTGCCCGGGCCAGCTGCGCGCGATGACGAGATTGCCCTCGGTCGCACCCTCCAGCAGCGCGCCGTCGCCGTCGACCAGCCGCGGCTCGATCCCGAAGAAGGGCATCGAAGCCGACCCCGGCTTGAGCGCGGTGGCGCCCGGCAGCGGGGTGATCATGTGGCCGCCGGTCTCGGTCTGCCACCAAGTGTCGACGATCGGGCAGCGCCCCTCGCCCACCACGTCATGATACCAGCGCCACGCCTCCGGGTTGATCGGCTCGCCGACCGAGCCGAGCAGCTTTAGCGACTTCCGGCTGGTCGCGGTGACGTAGCTATCGCCTTCCTTCATCAGCGCGCGGAGCGCCGTGGGCGCGGTGTAGAGGATCTCGACCTGGTGGCGATCCACGATCTGCCACATGCGGCCGGCATCGGGCCAGGTCGGCACGCCCTCGAACATCAGCGTGATGCCGCCGTTCGCCAGCGGGCCGTAGACGATATAGCTGTGCCCGGTGACCCAGCCGATATCGGCCGCGCACCAATAGACCTGCCCCGGCCGGTAATCGAACACGACCTCATGGGTATAGGCTGCCCAGAGCAGATAGCCGCCGCTCGAATGGAGCACGCCCTTGGGCTTACCGGTCGAGCCAGAGGTGTAGAGGATGAACAGCGGATCCTCGGCGTCCATCGGCTCGGCCGGACAGTCGGCGGAAACCTTGGCGGCCGCCTCGTGGTACCAGAGGTCGCGGCCGGGCTGCATCGCCACCTCGCCGCCCGTCGCCTGCACGACGATGACCTTTTCGAGCACCGGCGCATGCTTCTGCGCGGCGTCGACATTGGCCTTGAGCGGCACACGCTTGCCGCCGCGCCGGCCTTCATCGGCGGTGATGACGATGCGGCTGTCGCAATCGACGATGCGGCCGGCCAGCGCCTCGGGCGAGAAGCCGCCGAATACCACCGAATGCACCGCGCCGATCCGCGCGCAGGCGAGCAGCGCCACCGCCGCCTCGGGGATCATCGGCATGTAGACGGTGACGCGGTCGCCCTTCCGCACGCCTTCCGCCTTCAGCACATTGGCGAAGCGGCAGACCTGTTCGTGGAGCTCGCGGTAGCTGATACGGCGGGGCTCTTCCTTGGGATCGTCGGGCTCCCACAGGATCGCTGTCTGCTCGCCGCGCGTCGCGAGGTGACGGTCGAGGCAGTTGGCGGCGACGTTGAGCTTGCCGTCGGCGAACCAGCGGATGCGGAAATCCGCCTCGTCGAACGACCAGTCGCCGGCGGTCTGCGGGGAGACCATCCAGTCGAGCCGCTTGGCCTGTTCGAGCCAGAACCCGTCCGGATCGGACAGCGACTGGGCGTGGAGACGTTCATACGCTGCGGCATCGACGCGGGCGTGCTTCGCCCAGGCTTCCGGCACCGGATACAGATTTTCGCTCATCGAGACCCCTCCTGGTCGGCGGGCATCTAGGAGCGCAAGGGGTGGATAGGCAAGGCACCGGTGGTTGCAACATCGTTACATCCAGCAAACAAATTTCGGTGGAACCGCGAAACCGTATCAGCCATATAAGACGCTATGGCACGACCTGCGTTTGCTCTGTTGCTCTGTGCGGCGCTGCCGCTTGCAGCCTGCTCCTCCGGTTCCGCCCGCCCGCAACAGACCGCCGCCCCGATCGATATGCCAGATCGCTTCTCGGTCAGCGCGGAGCAGCAGGCGCGCGAGGATCTGGTGCGCTGGTGGGACAAGTTCGACGACCCGATGCTCGGCCAGCTGATCGGCCAGGCGCAGACCGCCAATCTGGACATCGCCCAGGCCGTGATCCGGTTGCGCCAGGCGCGCGAATCGCTGGTCCAGTCGCGCTCGGCGCTGCTTCCCACAGTGAGCGGCTCGGCCGGCTATTCGCGCAATGAGCCGCTGCGCGGCGGCACCACCACGACGCAGCTGCCCGACGGCACGATCGCGTCCTTCTCGCAGGGCGGCAGCAGCAACTTCTCGCTCGGGCTCGACGCAAGCTACCAGGTCGATCTGTTCGGCGGCGTGCGCAGCGGCGTCCGCAGCGCGCGCGCGAACGTTGAGGCAGCCGGGTTCAATCGTGCGGCGGTGCTGCTCTCGGTCGAATCCGAAACCGCCCGCAACTATGTGCAGGCGCGGCTCTCCCAGGCGCAGCTCACCAATGCCCGCGAAAGCCTCGCCATCCAGGACGAGAATCTCCAGATCGCACAGTGGCGGGTGCAGGCGGGCCTCGTCTCCTCGCTCGATGCCGAGCAGGCGCGGGCACAGCGCGCGCAGACCGCCGCTTCGATCCCGCAGCTCGAAAGCAGCTATGCCGCCAACGTCGCCCGGCTGGGGGTGCTGACCGGCCAGACGCCCGGCGCACTGCGCGAGGCGATGACGGCGCCCAAGCCGATCCCGCGCGGCCCGGCCATTGTCGCCGCGGGCTTCCCCGCCGATGCGCTGCGCCAGCGGCCCGACGTCCGCGCGGCCGAGCGCAACCTCGCCGCCGCCACTGCGCAGATCGGCGTATCGCGCGCCCAGCTCTATCCCAGCCTGGCGCTCGGCGGCACCATCAGCTCGGGCAGCGGCTCGGTGCGGTCGCTGCTCGACCTCATCACCGGCCGCGCCTTCGCCAACGTTGCGCAGACCATCTTCGATTCGGGCCGGCTACGCAGCCAGCTAAGGTCAGCGCGCGCCGGGGCGGACGGCGCCTTCTACAGCTACAAGGCCAGCGTGCTGCAGGCGATGGAGGAGATCGAGAACGCGATCGTCGCCCTCCAGGCCGCCCGCGAGCGCGAGGCAGCGTTCCGCACCGCGCTGGAGGCCGCGACCAACCAGGCGCTGCTCGCGCGCTTCCAGTATCGCTCGGGCCTCACCGACTTCACGACGCTCAACCAGTCCGAAAGCGCGCTGCTTTCGGCCAAGAACGGCCTGTCCCAAGCCGAATCCGAACAGGCAACCGCGCTGATCCAGCTCTATGTCGCGCTCGGCGGCGGCTGGGACGAAGCCGCGCCGATCCCGCCCCTCCCTCCAAAAACAGGCAGCGCCACCAATGCCCAGTGAACCGCAGGACCTCGACACCTTTCTGGGCACCAAGCGGCGCCCCTGGTGGCGGCGCAACCTGCGCTGGCTCCTCATCGCGCTGGTCGTGGTGGTGCTGGGGCTGCTGGTCTCGCGCTGCTTCGCGCCCAAGCCGCCGCCCAACTACATCACCGTGCCGGCCGAGAAGGGCGCGCTGTCGGTGACCGTCTCCGCGACCGGCCGGCTCGCGCCGATCCGTCAGGTGACGGTGGGCTCGGAAATCTCGGGCCTCGTCCTCAAGGTGCTGGTCGACGTCAATGATCGGGTGACCGAAGGGCAGACGATCGCGATCATCGACCCCGCCCGGCTCGACGACGCGATCACCCAGAGCCGCGCGACGCTCTCCGCAAACGAGGCCGCGGTGGCACAGACTCAGGCGACGCTGGACGAAGCGACCGCGCAGCTTCGCCGCATGGAGGAAGTCAGCCGCCTCTCGGGCGGCAAGGTGCCTGCCAAGACCGAGCTCGATACCGCGCGCGCCGCCGTCGCCCGCGCGCGCGCCAATCTCCGCTCGGCCCAAGCCAATGTGATCTCCGCCCAGGCTTCGCTGTCGTCGAACCAGACCCAGCGCACTCGCTCGATCATCCGCTCGCCGGTGAACGGCGTGGTGCTCGCCCGCCAGGTCGATGCCGGCCAGACCGTCGCCGCGCAATTCAGCACGCCCAACATGTTCGTCATCGCTCAGGACCTGACCCATATGAAGCTGGAGGTGGCGATCGACGAGGCCGATGTCGGCTCGGTCAAGGTCGGCCTGCCGGCCAGCTTTACGGTGGACGCCTTCCCCGGCCGCACCTTCCCGGCGCAGATCACCCGCGTCGACCTCGGCTCGAACCTTACCGCCTCGACCGCAACGACGAGCGCCACGACCAGCACGACCACCGCCAACCAGGTCGTCTCCTATGCCGCGATCCTCTCGGTCGCCAATCCGGACCTGACGCTGCGCCCCGGCATGACCGCAACCGCGACGATCGGCGTCGAGAAGCTGGACAACGCGCTGCTCATTCCCAACGGCGCGTTGCGCTACACCCCGCAGGATGCCGGCGCGAAGAGCGGCGGCGGCGGGATCCAGTTCGGCCCGCGCCGCGAGGAGCAGCAAAAGGCGATCGGCCGCGGCAGCAAGCAGACGGTCTATGTCGTCGGCAGCGATGGCAAGCCGCAGAAGGTGGAGGTCGTCACCGGTCCCAGCGACGGCAGCCGCACCGCGGTGACCAGCACCCAGCTCAGGCCCGGCATGAAGGTGATCGTCGGGGTCCAGGCGAACGGCCTGGCCAAGCCAGCCAAGGACGATCAGAACTAAGATGGCCGAGCCGCTTATCCAGCTCCAGGGCATCACCAAGACGTTCGGCGAGGGGCCGACCGCGTTCCAGGCGCTGAAGGGCGTCGATCTCACGATCGAGGCGGGTGCGTTCCTGGCGGTGATGGGAGCCTCGGGCTCGGGCAAGTCGACGACGATGAACATCCTCGGCTGTCTCGATGTGCCGACGGGCGGCAGCTACCTCTTCCGCGGCGTGCCCGTCGAAAAGCTCGATCGCGACCAGCGCGCCTATCTGCGCCGCCGCTATCTCGGCTTCGTGTTCCAGGGCTTCAACCTGCTCGCGCGCACCACCGCGCTGGAGAATGTCGAGCTGCCGCTGCTCTACCGCGGCGAGCACCGCAAGGCGCGGCGCGAGGCGGCGATGGCGGCGCTGGAGCAGGTCGGGCTCGATCGCTGGGCGGACCATACGCCCTCGGAGCTTTCCGGCGGCCAGCAGCAGCGCGTCGCCATCGCCCGCGCGATCGTGACGCAGCCCGATGTGCTGCTCGCCGACGAACCGACCGGCAATCTGGACAGCGAGCGTTCGGTGGAGATCATGAAGCTGCTTCAGCGCCTCAACGCGGAGCTCGGCATCACCGTGCTGATGGTCACCCACGAGCCCGAGATGGCAAGCTTCGCGCGCACGATCGTGCACTTCAAGGACGGGCTGGTCGAGCGGACCGAGACCCCCGCCGGCATGGGGGTCTGAGGCAATGCTGTTCACCACCCTGCTCCTCTCGCTGCGCGAAATCCGCCGCCACATCCTGCGCTCGTTCCTGACAACGCTCGGCATCATCATCGGCGTCGCGGCGGTGATCACGATGGTGACGCTGGGCAACGGCGTTTCCGCCTCGGTGCAGGCGTCGATCAGCTCGCTCGGCAACAACACGCTCACCGTCTTCCCCAGCGGCGGTCGACGCGGCGGCGGCAACGCCCCGCCCCAGTTCGAGAATGGCGACATCCAGGCAATCCGCCAGCAGGTGAGCGGCGTCAGCGCGGTCGCACCGCAGGCTTCCGCCTCGGCGCTGGCGGTGCGCAACGCGCAGAACTGGAACGCGTCGGTCACCGGCACCAGCAACGACTATTTCGCTGCGCAGAATCTGGAATTCGCCGCCGGCCGGCGCTTCACCGAGGCAGAGCAGAGCGCCGGCAAGTCGGTGTGCGTGATCGGCGATACCATCCGCGCCAATCTGTTCGCCAATGACGATCCGGTCGGCGAACGCTTCCGCCTCGGCACGGTGAGCTGCGAAGTGGTGGGCGTGCTCAAGAAGCGCGACAATGCCGGCTTCACCGATCCCAACTCCACCGTGGTGCTGCCGCTCAAGACGGTGCAGCGCCGTTTGGTCGGCAACCAGAACGTGCTCGCGATCCAGATTGCGGTGGCGCCGGGCTATGACACCGCAGGCGTCAAGCAGTCGATCGTCGGTCTGCTGCGCGAGCGCCGCCACCTCACCCCCGATCAGCCCGACAATTTCGACATCTTCGACAGCGCCGAATTCGCCTCGACGGTGAGCAACCAGATGCAGCAGATGACGCTGTTCGTCGCCGCGATCGCCGCGGTGAGCCTGCTCGTCGGCGGCATCGGTATCATGAACATCATGCTGGTGTCGGTGACCGAGCGGACCCGCGAGATCGGCATCCGTCTCGCCATCGGCGCGCTGGGCAAGGAAGTGCTGCTGCAGTTCCTGGTCGAGGCGGTGGCCCTGTCGTGCCTGGGCGGGCTGATCGGCGTCGGGCTCGCCTTCTTCGCCTCCTGGGGCCTGGCCAAGCTGGCCGACCTGCCCTTCACCTTCGACCTGTCGATCAACCTGATCAGCTTCGCGATCTCGGCGCTGATCGGCATCGTGTTCGGCTTCTTCCCGGCGCGGCGCGCCGCCGCACTCAATCCGATCGACGCCTTGCGGCACGAATAGCCGCCGCCGCCTCGCGCCCGCGGAGCGCCTCCAGGTCCTCGCGGGTGTCGATGTCGACCAGTTCCTCGGGCCGGGTGATGACATGGTGGCCGCGCAGGATCAGCGTCCGCGCCCCGGCATCGCCCTCCAGGCTGCACAGCTCGGCGAAATGGTCGCGGCCGATCAGCGCCGGGGGCATCGGCTGGACGCCGTCGCTGGAGGCGACCAGGGTCGCGCCATTGTCCGAAGCCTCGAACAGCCGGTAGCAATGCGTCACGGTGACACGCGGCATGTCCGCCAGCGCGATCAGCACCGCTTGCGCCCCCGCCTGCTCGGCCGCCTGCACGCCGTAGCGCACCGACCGCGCCTGGCCCTGCGACGGATCGGGGTTCTCCACCACCTGGAACCCGCGTTCGGCAAAATCGAGCGTGGTATCCGACACCACTGCAATCCTGGCGAGGAAGGGGATATTTTCCAGCGCCGTCACGACATGAAACGCGAGGGGATGGCCGAGATATTCCTCGGTCAGCTTGTCACCGTCGGTGAACCGTTCGGACTTGCCCGCGGCGAGCAGGACGAGCGCGGTCTTTTCAGGAGTCAGCATGAAAGGTCTTCACCATGGCGGCGGCGATGGAAAGGGCGATCTCGGACGGACCGATCGCGCCGATCGAAAGCCCCGCCGGCCCCTCGATCCGCGCGAGATCCTGGGCTGAGACGCCCGCCGCGCCAAGTCGTTCCAGCCGTGCCGCGTGGCTGCGCCGCGAACCGAGCGCCGCGACATAGCCGGTGGGGTGGGCCAGCGCCGCGACCAGCGCGGCATCGTCGATCTTGGGATCGTGGCTCAGCGTCACCACCGCCGTCGCCGGATCGGGCTTGAGCGCGGTCACCGCCTCGTCGGGCCAGCGATCGTCGAGCGTCACGCCGGGGAAGCGCTCCTCGGTGAGGAAGCGTCCGCGCGGATCGATCACCGTCGTCGCGATGCCCAGCTCGCGCGCCAGCCCCGCCAGCGCCTGCGCGATCTGCACCGCGCCCACGATCAGCAGCCGCCGCGGCGGATCGTAGCGGTTGACGAACCCCTCCGCTCGAATTGCGCTCCGCCCGGTGGCAAGGTCGGTGCCGATCTCGATCGCACGACCTTCGGCGCGCGCCGCGCGGATCGCATCGAACAGTTCGGGCGGGAAGCCTTGTGCCGAAACCGGCTGGACCAACACGGCGATCTGCCCACCGCAGGGCAGCCCGACTTCCCAGGCCGCGGCATCGGCGACACCATAGTCCTTCACCACCGCGGGCGCGCCGGCGATAACATCGGTAGCGGTCTGCAGGATATCGGTTTCGACGCAGCCGCCGGAAACGGAGCCTTCGAATCGCCCGTCCTCATGGACCAGCAAATGGCTGCCGCGCGGGCGCGGGGCCGAGCCCCAGGTGGTCACCACCGTAGCCAGCGCCATCCTCGCCCCGCGCCAGGCCTCGGCCGCTGCCAGCACGCTGTCGTTGTCGGCCACTTGTCTCGCTCCCGTCACATCCGCTGCCTAACCGCCTAGACGAAGGAGAGTTTCGTGACGAGACTGATGTTATTGGCCATGGCGCTGGTGGCGCCCGCCCTCGCTTTCGGACAAGGTCATCCCATGCAGAAGCCCATGCCCCGCATCGTCGTGATCGCCCATCGCGGCGCCAGCGGCGAGCGGCCCGAGCACACCTTGCTCTCCTACCAGCGCGCGATCGACCTCGGCGCCGATTTCATCGAACCCGATCTCGTCCCCACCAAGGACGGCGAACTGGTCGCCCGGCACGAGAACGCCATCACCGACACGACCGACGTAGCGGCGCATCCCGAGTTCGCCGATCGCAAGACCACCAAGACAATCGATGGCCAGACTCTCACCGGCTGGTTCACCGAGGATTTTACCCTGGCCGAGCTCAAGACGCTACGCGCCAAGGAACGCCTCCCCAAGATGCGCCCTGGCAACGTGGCCTATGATGGACAGGCCACCATCCCGACGCTCGACGAGATCATCGCGCTCGCCAAGAAGGAATCGGCGCGGCTGCACCGCACGATCGGCATCTATCCCGAGACCAAGCACCCGAGCTATTTCGCCTCGATCGGCCTGCCGCTGGAGGCTAGGCTGGTCGCCAAGCTCAAGGCCGCCGGCTGGGACCGCGCCGATGCGCCGGTGTTCATCCAGTCGTTCGAGGTGAACAACCTCAAGCAGCTCCACACCATGACCAAGGTGCCGCTGATCCAGTTGATGGCCGGCAGCCAGGGTCCAGCCGACCACGCCTATGCCAGCTACAAGGAAATGGCGACGCCGGAGGGGCTCAAGGCCATCGCGCACTACGCCGCCGGTATCGGCCCCGAGTTGACCCAGATCCTCGCCACCGACGGCACCCCCTCGACACTGGTCGCCGATGCCCATGCCGCGGGCCTGAAGCTGCATCCCTGGACGTTCCGCGCCGAGAATTTCTTCCTGATGCCCGCCTATCGGGTCGGCACCGATCCCGCCGGGCATGGGCAGCTCGAAGCGGAGATCACCGCCTTCCTCAAGGCCGGGATCGACGGCTTCTTTACCGATTTTCCTTCCATCGGCGTGCCCGCTCGGGATAGCTTCCTGAAAACCCGCGACAAGTAAGGCTTACCCGATGCGCATCCTCCCCGTTTTGCTTATGCTGCCGCTGCTCGCGGGGGGATGCGTGGTGAAGACCGCCGCAAACGTGGTGACGCTGCCGGTACGGGCCGGCGCCAAGGCCGTCGACTGGACGACCACGAGCCAGGAAGAAGCCGATCGCAACCGCGGGCGTGAGATGCGCAAGCGCGAGAAGGAATGCCGCAAGCATCCCGAGCGCTGCCAGAATCAGCAGCGCTAAGCGTCGTTGGCCTCAGTCCAGCGTGCCGACCGCGGCCTCGACCAGCGCCGCCATGCGCTGCTGATCCGCCCGTGACGGGTGGAAGTTGCAGGCGGTAAGCGCCAGCGTTGGCACTTCCACCGCCTTGACCTTGGTCTCCGCAGCCACCGCACGCACGTCGCCGATGAAATTGGCCGCGCCCATCAGCAGGAACCGCGCGCCGGGGTTCGCCTGCTGCAGGTGGCGTACGAAAGCGACGTACTTCGCCCGATAGTCGGCCCGCAGCGCCGCCTCGTCCTTCCATGCTTCGCCCGCATGCACCGGAGTCGAGAAATCATTGGTGCCGAGGTTGATGACGATCAGCTGCGGCTTCCAGTCGTCGGCGGCGGCAGGTGTCGGCGCGCCGGGGATCGCGCGGGGATAGAGCACCGGCAGCGTCTCGCCGGGATTGCCCCCGGCATAGTTGCGCACCACCCCGCGCCCGGAGAAGGCGATCACGCGATAATCGGCGCCCCATTTCTTCGCGACCAGCGGGCCGAAGGCGAGAGACGTGTTGGTCGTGTCGTGCACCGCCTCGGGCGTGCAGGTGCGGCTGTCCGAGGTGTCGCCATAGCCAACGCTGTGCGAGTCGCCGATGAACTCCACTCGACGCGCGCGGGCAATCGGGGACAGCGCCATGCCGTTCGTCGTGATGCCGACCATGCGACTATAGCCGCTCTGAGTCTCGGTCAGCTTCTCGACGCGGATGACGTGGTCGCCATCCGCCAAGCCGTCGAAGCGGCGCTCGACACGGCCCGGCTTTTTCAGCACGGCACGCTCGACGCCGTCGATCAGGATGGCGAGATGATCGGTGCCGGCCTCGACCGAGACCGTCACCGCGGTACCCTTGAACCGCCCTTCGAAGTAAACGCCCGGCCAGCCGAAACGGCCATCTTCGGTCACCCGTCCGCCGGCATGCAGCGGCACGGGGGTTTCGGCGGGCGCGAGCATCAGCGCGGCGGCAAGGGCTAGGCGAAGCATGCGCCCCGCCTAGCAAGCTGCATCGGTCGCGTCAGCCCCAGAGACGCTCGCGATAGGCCTCGAAACAGCGCGCGCCGCAGCGCAGCCGGATCAGCGCCCCTTCGGCCATTGCGGTCGCGCGGCGCGGATCCTCTTCCACGGCCGGACGGATCGCCTCGCGGTTCCAGTCCTCGCTGTGCTTGATGTCGAGCACCGCGTGCAGGGTGAAGTAGCGCGCTTCCTTGGGGCTGAGCCCGACGCGCTTCAGCCCCTCGGCGGTGGCCGCCGAGCGCCCCGGCGCGGTCAGCTCGATCACGCCCAGCGCGCCCACCGAATGCCAGGCATAGCGCCGGCTGCTCGCCATCGCGGTCATCGCATTGGCGAGGCACAGGCTCTCCCACACAGTGTTCTCGATCACCGGCGTCACCGCCAGCGTCTCGACCAGCGCGTCGAGCATCGGGCCGTGCATGCCCTTCTCGGTGCCATGGCCCATCTCGTCCCAGTAATTGCGGGCGAGTTCGAGCTTGGGCCGGGTCGGCAGCTTGACCTGGGTCATCGCCACGAGGTCGTCGAACCCCGCCTCGCCGGCGGCTTCCTGCTCGAAAAACCATCGAAGCTGGTCCCGGTCGGCATGCTCGGCGAGCCATGGGAAAAGCGGATCGCCCTGCCCGGGCCCGGTCGCCTTCAGCCCCTCGAACCAATCGATGAAGCCGTCGACGTCGGTCGGTGCCGCCGCGGCCTCGTCGGCTACCTCGGCACGCAGCTCCTCGAGGAACGCACCCTGCAGCCGCTCCATGCGCACATCGCGCTCGAACAGGCGCTGCCAGTCGTCGGACGGAAACCCTGGTTCGAGCCGCTCGCGGTTCCAGTGGGCAAGGCCCCGCTGGAAACTGTCGGTCAAGAACTGCGAACGAATGCGTGGCGCGAAATCGCGCGCTAGCGTTGCCATGGGAAAACTCTCTCCTGCTTGGCCGCCTAAACCCCTCGGCGCTTGGGGGAGTTCCGGTCGATTCAACCAGATCAACCACTTGGCAGTCGTCGAACTGTCATGAGGAGTGCGGAAGGCGCACAAAAGGAACGCGTTGCCACGGCCGACGCATGCGCCGGGTGCATCCACCCAACCCAAGTAGGTAATTGCAACAATTGCACGCTGCTCGGTACGTCTGCATCGCCGCCAATGATGCAGCCCTTGAGAGGATTCATGAGCCGAATTGCGCACCCGGGACTGGCCGCCAAGGTCACCACCGCCGAACACGCCGCCTCGTTCATCGCCGACGGGATGACCGTCGGGATGAGCGGGTTCACCGGCTCCGGCTATCCCAAGGCGGTGCCGATCGCGCTCGCCGCGCAGATCGAGGCGGAGCACGCCGCCGGCAAGCCGATGCGGCTCAAGGTATGGACCGGCGCCTCGACCGGCCCGGAGCTCGACGGCGCGCTCGCCCGCGTCGACGGCATCGCCGCCCGGCTACCCTATAATTCCGATCCCATCGCCCGCGAGAAGATCAACGCCGGCGAGATGGACTATGTCGACCTGCACCTCAGCCAGGTCGCGCCGCTCGCCTGGGAGGGGTTTCTGGGCCAGCTCGACGTGGCGGTGATCGAAGTCGCCGGCATCCGCGAGGACGGGTCGCTGATCCCCTCCACCTCGGTGGGCAACAACAAGACTTGGCTCGACGTCGCCAAGCGCGTGATCCTGGAGGTCAACAGCTGGCAGAACCCGGCACTGGAGGGGATGCACGACATCTATTACGGCACCGCGCTGCCGCCCAACCGCGTACCGATCCCGCTCACCGCGCCCGACCAGCGCATCGGCCAGCCCACCCTGCGATGCGATCCGCACAAGGTGATCGCGGTGGTCGAGACCAACGCACCCGACCGCAACCTGCCCTTCGCCGCGCCGGACGCCAGCGCGCTCGCCATTGCCCAGCACCTGATCGAGTTCTTCCGCCACGAAGTCGGCAAGGGCCGCCTGCCGCCGTCGCTGCTGCCGCTGCAATCGGGCGTGGGCAACATCGCCAATGCGGTGCTCGCAGGTCTCCTGACCGCGCCGTTCGAGAACCTCACCGCCTATACCGAGGTGCTGCAGGACGGGATGCTCGACCTGCTGGCGGCGGGCAAGCTGCGCATGGCGAGCTGCACCGCCTTCTCGCTGAGTCCCGGCGCGGCCGAGCGGCTCAACCAGGATCTCGACCGGTTCCGCGACCGGATCCTGCTGCGTTCGCAGGAGATCAGCAACCACCCCGAAGTGGTCCGTCGCCTCGGCTGCCTGGCGATGAACGGGATGATCGAGGCGGACCTGTACGGCAACGTCAATTCCACCCACGTCATGGGCTCGCGCATCCAGAACGGCATCGGCGGATCGGGCGATTTCGCGCGCAACGCCTATATCTCGATCTTCATGTCGCCCTCCACCGCCAAGGGCGGGGCGATCTCGTCGATCGTGCCGCACGTCAGCCATGTCGATCACATCGCGCAGGACGTGCAGATCGTGGTGACCGAGCAGGGCCTGGCCGATCTGCGCGGGCTAGCGCCCCGCAAGCGCGCCGAGCAGGTGATCGAGCGCTGCGCGCATCCAACCTACAAGCCGATGCTGCGCGATTATTATGAGCGCGCGCTGGCGGGAAGCTATGGCAAGCAGACGCCGATGCTGCCGGGCGAAGCCCTCGCCTGGCACCAGCGTTTCATCGATACGGGATCGATGCTGTAATACTACCTAGCGACGCTTCCACGAGAGGAGCGGCGGAGCGACCACCCCTATAATGTTTCTGAGCCGCGGCGCGCATGCCGCGGCCGGGAACAGGATCCGTGGACGCCAACCCGCCCGACGCCAGGACATATGATCCGCTCGAACGCTCGATGCAGCGGCGGGTGATCGCGGCGTCTGCCGCGGTGATGGTGATGGTCGTCGCCCACCTGTTGCATCCGCTCTCGCATGACCGTGACATCCAGCTTGTCGACGCGGTCCTCGAGTTCGGCAGCGCCGCACTTGCGCTGTTCCTGCTGCTGGTCGGCGGCCCGGAGACGCTGCGCGTCCTCCGCGATCGCCGCCAGGATGCCGAACGTGCCCATGCCGAGCGCAAGCAGATCAACCACCTGTTCCGCATGACCGAGATGCTGCAGAGCGCCAACGGCTATGCCGATGCCAATGCGGTGCTGGGGGCGACGATCGACTCGCTGCTCGCCGGCTTCGGCGGTGCGCTCTACGTGTTCAACAATTCACGCGACCGGCTGGAGCTGTCCGCCAGCTGGCATTGGCCGGAGGCGGATACCCTGCGGCAGATGCTCACGCCGTCGCAGTGCTGGGCGCTCAAGCGCGGCAAGCCGCACCTCAACGCCGAGACGCGCGGGGCGCTGCGCTGCGAACACCATCTCGGTTGCGCCACCGTGCTCGAACTGCCGATGACCGCGCATGGCGAGATCCAGGGCATGCTCAAGGTCGCGACCACCCTGCCCGACGCTGCCGCGCAGCTGGCGCGGATCCAGCCGCTCGCCACCGCGATCGCCGATGCGATGTCGCTCGCCGTCTCCAACATCGCGCTGCGAGAGAAGCTGCGCACCCAGGCGCTGCGCGATCCACTTACCGGGCTCTACAACCGCCGCTACATGGAGGATGCGCTCGCCCGCCACGCCAGCCTGGCGGAGCGCACCGGCGCGCACCTCTCCGCGATCATGATCGATCTCGATCACTTCAAGAAGCTCAACGACGAATTCGGCCATGCGCTGGGCGATTCGGTGCTGCGCGAGACCGCGGCGCAGATCATGGGGGCGCTGCGCACCTCGGACGTCGCCTGCCGCTATGGCGGCGAGGAGCTGCTGGTGATCCTGCCCGAATGCGGGTTGAGCGAAGCGGTCGCGAAGGCCGAGATCCTCCGCGAGCGGATCGAGGCGCTGTCCGCCACCCATGATGCGAAGATCTCGGCCTCGTTCGGGGTCGCCGCAATTCCCGAGAGCACCCGCTCGGTCGCCGATCTGCTCGGCATGGCCGATGCCGCACTCTACCAGGCGAAGGAGGGCGGGCGAAATCGCGTGGTAGCTGCCCCCAGTCGCGAACCGCCGATGCTGCCCCTCGCCGCGGAGTGAACCGGGCGGGCTTCCGTCCTCAGCTTCGCTCGGTTAAGCCTTAGGAATGCAGGGGACATTTCAGCGCGCCGCGCTCGCACTCGCCGCCACGTCGCTTCTGGCAGCGCCGCTCGCCGCCCAGACCGGCTATGAGCATGCCGATCCGCTGGTCGGCACCGGCGGCGAGGGTCACACCTTCCCCGGCGCGGTCGCACCCTTCGGCATGGTGCAGCTGAGCCCCGATACCGATACCAGCTGCGCGATCCGCGAATGCTACGGCCATGCCGCGGGCTATCGGCACGGCGATCCGACCATCCAGGGCTTCTCGCTGACCCACTTCTCGGGCGCTGGTCATTCGGACCTGGGCGACTTCCTGATCGCACCGGTGGCGGGCGACACCGTGCCGCTGGAGCCGGGCGACCCGAAGAAGCCGGGCTCGGGCTATCGCTCGCGCTTCACCCATGCCGAGGAAGTGGCGCGGCCGGGCTATTATGCGGTAATGCTGCAGGACCAGGGCATCCGCGCCGAGATGACCGCAGGCACGCGCGTCGCGGTCGAGCGCTACGCCTTCCCGGCTGGCAAGGCAGCGCATCTCGTGCTCGATCTGCGCAGTTCGCTGTACAATTATCCGGGCAAGATCCTCTGGTCGTCGGTGCGCGTGCGCCCGGACGGGACGATCACCGGCGCCCGCGAGACGCGCGGCTGGGCGCCCGCGCGGAAGCTGTTCTTCGCGATCCGCCCGTCGACACCGCTGAAGACCCATGCGTTCGTCGATACCGAAGGCAAGGTGCCCTATCGCGGCTTCCAGGGGCCCGGGCGTGGCGACGATGGCGTCGCCCAGCTGCAGGGGCGCTCGATCGTCGCGCGGCTCGATTTCGGGGTGCTCGATCGGCCACTGGAACTCCGCGTCGCGCTGTCGAGCGTCGACGAGGATGCCGCGATCGCCAACCTCGCTACCGAAGCCGGCGACTTCGACGCCGTCCACGCCCGCACCACGGCCGCGTGGAAACAGGCGCTCGGCGCGATCGAGGCGCGGGGCAGCGACACCGCGCTGCGCAACTTCTACTCCGCCTTCTACCACACGCTGATGGCGCCCAGCGTCTTCTCCGACGCCGACGGCCGCTATCGCGGGCCCGACGACCAGGTCCACCAGGCCAAGGGCTTCACCTTCCACTCGACCTTCTCGCTCTGGGATACCTTCCGCGTCGAGCATCCGCTGCTGCTGCTCGTCCAGCCCGAGGCGCGCAACCGCGACATCATCCGCTCGCTGATCGCCAGCCAGCAGGAGAGCCCCTTCGGCATCCTCCCGGTCTGGCAGTTCCAGGGCCGCGAGACCTGGACGATGATCGGCTACCATGCCGTCCCGGTCATCGCCGACGCCTACCTCAAGGGCCTCCGCGGATTCGACGGCAAGGCCGCGCTCGACGCGATGGTCGCGAGCGCCACCTACGGCCCCTATGGCGGCCTCGACTGGTACCAGAAGCTGGGCTTCGTGCCGATCGACAAGGAGCCCGAAGCCGCCTCCAAGACCGTCGAATATGCCTATGACGACTGGACCATCGCCCGCATGGCGCGCGCCATGGGCCGCGAGGATCTCGCCGCCACGTTCGAGAAGCGCGCGGGCAACTGGCGCAACAGCTTCGACGTGAAGACCGGCTTCCTGCGCGCCCGCAAGAGCGACGGGGCGTACCGCGAACCCTTCGATCCCACCGCGATCAACTATGGCTCGGACTATACCGAGGGCAATGCCTGGCAATATTCGTGGTTCGTGCCCCAGGACCAGGCCGGGCTGTTCCGCCTGATGGGCGGCGATGCGGCGGTGGTGCGCAAGCTCGACGCGATGTTCGACTTCGACAATTCGAAGATCGACTACAGCCATGCCGAGGATATCGCCGGGCTGATCGGCCAGTACATCCATGGCAACGAGCCGAGCCACCATGTCGCCTATCTGTACAGCTATGCCGGCCAGCCCTGGCGGACGCAGGAACGGCTGAAGCAGATCGTCGAGAGCCAGTACAAGCCGACGCCGGATGGGCTCGCCGGCAATGACGATCTCGGCCAGATGTCGGCGTGGCTGGTGTTCACGATGCTAGGGTTCTACCCGGTCGCGCCGGGCTCCAACCAATATGTGCTGGGGCGGCCGTTCCTGGAGCAGGCGACGCTGACGCTGCCGAACGGCAAGCGCTTCACCGTGAGCGCGCCGGGGCTGTCGGAGGCGAATCGCTATGTCGGCAGCGCGACGCTGAACGGCCGCAAGCTCGACCGACAATATGTGACGCACGAAGAGCTGATGCGCGGCGGCGAGCTGCGCTTCGTCATGCAGGCGACGCCGAACCGGGCAGTGGTGCCGGTGGCGGCGCGGCCGTTTTCGATGTCGGCCCCTGCCCCACGCTGATGCTGCGGTTGTAAAGCGAGCTCTTCCCAGCAGCTGTCATCCCGGCGAAAGCCGGGATCCATTCGCCCCTCGGTCGCGGCAAGAGCCTAGACGCAGCGCCAATGGATCCCGGCTTTCGCCTGGATGACAACCTATAGGGTACAGTCCTGCACTTTCCGCTCGTACGGAACGGTTCAGCCGTCGCCGACGCGCTCGATATCCGCGCCGACGGCCTGCAGCTTCTCTTCCAGCCGCTCATAGCCGCGGTCGAGATGGTAGACCCGGTTGACCTGCGTCTCGCCTTCCGCCGCCAGGCCGGCGAGGATCAGGCTCATCGAGGCGCGCAGGTCGGTCGCCATCACCGGCGCGCCGGTCAGCTTTTTCACCCCGCGCACAATCGCGGTGCGGCCATGCACCTCAATGTCCGCCCCCATGCGGGCCAGCTCGGGCACGTGCATGTAGCGATTTTCGAAGATCGTCTCGGTGAGCGTGCTCGCCCCATCCGCCTTGCACAGCATCGCCATGAACTGCGCCTGCATGTCGGTGGCGAAGCCCGGGAAGGGCGCGGTGTTGAGCGTCAGCGGATGGATGCCGTTCTCGGCGGCGATGCGCACGCCGTTCGGGGTTTCCTCCACCGTGATGCCGGCCTCGACCAGCGCATCCAACGTCGCGCGCATGTCCTCGGCCGAGGCGCCGACCAGCTCGACATCGCCGCCGGTGATCGCCGCCGCGCAGGCATAGCTGCCCGCCTCGATGCGATCGGGCATCACTGCATAGGTGGCGCCGTGCAGCCGGTCACGGCCGTCGATCTCCAGCGTCTCGGTGCCGATGCCGCGGATCACCGCGCCCATCGCGACGAGCAGGTTGCACAGGTCGACGATCTCGGGCTCG
The DNA here is from genome assembly GCF_913774285.1 of uncultured Sphingomonas sp. GTDB lineage: Bacteria > Pseudomonadota > Alphaproteobacteria > Sphingomonadales > Sphingomonadaceae > Sphingomonas. Next base: position 243,718 of record NZ_CAJYHX010000006.1, read on the forward strand.
CGCGCCGCATTCTCGAGCACGGTGGTGCCGCGCGCGGTCGCGGCCGCCATCAGCGCGTTCTCGGTCGCGCCGACCGAGACCACCGGGAAGCGGAAGCGTCCGCCCGCGATGCGGCCGCCGGGCGCGGTCGCCTTCACATAGCCAGCGCTGATCTCGATCTCGGCGCCCATCGCCTCCAGCGCCTTGAGGTGCAGGTCGATCGGGCGGTTGCCGATCGCGCAGCCGCCGGGCAGCGACACCGTTGCCTCGCCTTCGCGCGCGAGCAGCGGGCCCAGCACCAGGATCGAGGCGCGCATCTTGCGCACAATGTCATAGGGCGCGACCGTCGAGGTCAACCGGCTGGCGCGTACGGACAGCACCCGGCCGAATTCGTTCGGGCGCGTGCCCTCTACCGAGGTGGAGGCGCCGAGCTCATTCAGTAGATGTCCGAAGCTGTCGACATCTGCAAGCCGTGGCAGGTTGCGCAGCGTGAGCGGCTCGTCGGTGAGCAGCGCACACGGCATCAGGGTAAGGGCGGCGTTCTTCGCCCCGGAAATCGCGATCTTGCCGGCAAGTCGGTTGCCGCCACGGATGAGGATACGGTCCATGGCGAGCTTCTAGCCGCTCTGCGCGCGCGCGCAAGCGGCGGGCTGCTGGACGGGCTTGATCGATTTTAATGCGCTGATTTCGTTGCGCTGCTTTGCAGGGCGAACCGGGGGAAAGTGCAGAGCGTGTCATCCAGTTGTTTTGCCGATGTTTTGAGCGAGTTCATCAACCTCACGCCAAAGGAGCACGAGGCGCTGGATGCGCTCGAGCTGCGCCAGCGCCATGTCCGGCGCGGGGCGATTTTACAACGTGAGAACGAGCCTTGCGGGGAATTGTTCATACTCCGCAAGGGGCTGATGATGAGCTATGTGCTGCTCGACGACGGCAGCCGGCAGATTCTCCGATTCCTGTTCCCGGGCGACATGCTCGGCATCTCCTCGGCGATTTATCACGAAGCGCCGGAGACGCTGTGTGCCCTTTCGGACACGGTGGTCTGCCCGTTCGACCGCGCGACGCTGTCCGGAATCATGCAGGAACACCCCCGGCTGGCGGCGATGATCCTCGTCTACAGCCAGATCGAGCGGGTCGCGCTCACCGATCGGTTGGCCGCACTGGGGCGGACCAGCGCCAAGGCGCGGGTCGCCGCACTGATGCTCGACCTGCGCAACCGGCTGCGCGCAACCGACAAGTCGATCGACCGCGCATTCCCGCTGGGCCTGACGCAGGAAGAAATCGGGGATGCCACCGGGCTCACCGCAGTGCACGTCAACCGGATGCTGCGGCAACTGGAGGACGAAGGCATGATCGCGCGCGAGGGCGGCCGGGTGACGCTGCTCGATCCCGGTGCGCTCGCGGGGGCGGCGAACTACGTCAATCGCTACGAAGGCCTCGACCTGCGCTGGCTGCCGCCGGCGCGATAAGGCGCGGAAGGCGTCCACTCTCGATCGTCATTCCCGCGAAGGCGGAAATCCATTTTTGCCGGGATGCCGTGGGCAGGAACCGGACCTTCAGCGCCAATGGATTCTCGCATCCGCGGGGATGACGACGTTGCATTGGAACAATGCCGGCATCACGCGCCGAAGCGCCGCGAAGCCGCTTACGCCTTTTCCAGCGTGCACTGCAGCGGGTGCTGGTTCTGCCGGGCGAAGTCGATCACCTGCGAAACCTTGGTCTCGGCCACTTCGTAGCTGAACACGCCGCAAACGCCCACACCGCGCTGGTGGACGTGGAGCATCACCTGGGTCGCTTCCTCGATATTCATCCGGAAGAAACGCTGCAGCACCAGCACGACGAACTCCATCGGCGTGTAATCGTCGTTGAGCATCAGCACCCGATAGGGCGTCGGCTTCTTGGTGCGGGTGCGGGTGCGCGTGGCGATGCCGACGGCATTGTCATTGCCGCGATCGTCCTGGTCGCCGTCCTCAGCCATCCGGATCTGTGTTGTACGAAGCTCGACCATAGGCGTCGCAAAATATGTCGCACTGCCGCCAAGGGCAAGGCATCCCGAGGACGCGGCGGCATTTTGTCGGCACGAAAAAGGGGCAATCGCCGCAGCGATCGCCCCCCATTCGTAGCAATCCGGATCGGCAAGGCCGATCAGGCGGTGGTCTTCACCTTCTCGACGGCGACCGCGAAGCGGTTCGAGATCGGCTGCGCGGCGTCGCCGGCCAGCTTGATCATCGCTTCGGTGTGCTTCGAGGCTTCGGCGACGTACGAGTCGAACGCGCTGCGCATGTAATCGCTCTGCAGCTTGAAGAAGTCGGTCGGCGACTTGACCGAGGCCAGGTTCTTCATCGCGGCAGTCGCGCTCTCGAACGAGCGGCGGCTGTAATCGGCAGCTTCCTGGCCCAGGGTCTCGAAGCCCTTGGCGGCGATGCGGCCCGACTCGACCAGCGCCTCGATGTTGCCCTTGGCGAACTCGTTGGCTTCTTCGACCAGCTTGGTCGACTTCTCGACGGCGGCCTTGGCGCGCTCGTTCATGTCGGCGAAAGCGGTATGGGCCTGGGTCGTCGCGTTCTCGTAGGTGGTAGCCATGATCGAAATTTCCTTCGCGGTGCTGGTGGTGACCGCCGGCGCGACGGTCTCTGCGGCTTCGATCACCGGTTCGGCGACGGCCTTGGCCGTTTCCGCGGGGGCGGCGATCGTCTCTTCAACGTGGGTCTTCACTTCCTGCGGTGCAGCGGTTTCAACCGGCGCCGGTACCAGAGCCGCGGCCGGGACGATCGTCTCGGCAAGCGGGGGTACGGGCGGCGGCGTCACCGCGGCAGCATCGGCCAGTATCGCGGGCTTTGGTGCGCCGCGTGCCGCCGTTTTCGCGGCGGGTTTGGCCGTCGTCTTGGGTCCCTTGCTGGCCATGTGACTAGCTTCCCTGCCTATTGCTGCACCGCAGCATATAGCGACGTGGTGTCAGATTTGCAAGGCGTCATTGTGCACTGCACAAAATGTAACAAATTGCTCAGTTAGAGAACAATTTGTCAGCGCATTTTAACATAATCACCCGGCGCTTCCGCAACCGCACAAAGGTTTCCACCCCCCGGGATCCGTGCACCGCTCGCCGCGACTTTGGCACCGTTCACCGCGCGGAGCCAATCCAGCCAGTCCGGCCACCAACTTCCCGCATGTTCCATCGCATTTTCGAGGAAGGTTTCCAACGACTCGGCAGGACCTTGATTGGTCCAATATTGGTACTTTTTAGCAGATGGAGGGTTTATTACACCTGCGATATGGCCCGAGCCGGCGAGCACAAACTTGTGCGGACCGCGAAAATGCTCGGTCAACTTCCAAACACTTCTGGCGGGCGCGATATGATCTTCGCGGCCGGCCTGAATGTAGCTGGGCGTCGTCACCCTGGAGAGGTCGATCGGGGTGCCGCCGATGTGCAGCGCGCCGGGGGCGATCAGCTTGTTGTCGCGGTAGAGGTCGGTCAGGTAGCTGAGGTGCCAGGTCGCCGGCAGGTTGGTGACGTCCGAGTTCCAGTGGAGCAGGTCGAAGGGGGCGTATTCCTGCCCCATCAGATAGTTGTTGGTGACGTAGTTCCAAATCAGGTCGCGCCCGCGCAGCAGGTTGAAGGTCGCCGCCATGTAGCGTCCGTCCAGGAACCCCTCGGCGCTGAGGCTGCGGATCATCGCCAGCTGGTCGTCGTCGACGAACACGCGCAGGTCGCCTGCCTCGGTGAAGTCGACCTGGGCGGTGAAGAAGGTGGCGCTCGCCACCTTCGCCGCCTGGTCGCGCGCCGCGAGCACTGCCAGCGTCGCCGCCAGCGTGGTGCCGGCGACGCAATAGCCGATGGTGTGGACGCTCTCGACGCCGAGCAGGTCGCGCACCGTGTCGATCGCGTCGATCTGGCCACGCTCGACATAATCGTCCCACACCACGTCCTTCATCGTGGCATCGGCCGAGCGCCAGGAGACGACGAACACGGTGATCCCCTGCTCCACCGCCCAGCGGATGAAGCTCTTCTCGGGCGTCAGGTCGAGGATGTAGAAGCGGTTGATCCAGGGCGGGAAGATGATCAGCGGGGTTTCGAGCACCTCGTCGGTCGTCGGCGAATACTGGATGAGCTCGTAGAGCGGCGTGCGCTTGATCACCTTGCCGGGCGTCATCGCCAGGTTGCGCCCGAGCTCAAACGCGCCCGCGGCGGTCTGCGTCATCTGGCCCTTGGCCATGTCCTGCAGCATGTGCTGCAGCCCCTTGAGCAGGCTCTCGCCCTTGGTCTCGACGATCTTCTCGATCACCTGCGGGTTGGTGGCCGGAAAATTGGTGGGGCTGATCGCATCGATGAAGCCCTGGGTAGCGAAGCGGATCTGGTCCTTCTGCCGATCGTCGACATGCTCCAGCGCCTCGACATTCTTGAGCAGGTGGTCGGCGATGACGAAATAGCTCTGGCGGAGAAAGTCGAAGATCGGCTCCTCGCGCCATTGCGGCGCCTTGAAGCGCTTGTCGCGCGCCTGCTCGGGCGATTCGACGAAGGGCTCGGCGTTGGCGGGATCGAGAAAGCGCTGCCACAGCTGCATCGTGTCCGCCCAGAAATCGGCGCTGGCGCGCATTGCCGGCGTGGGATCGAGCAGCATGCCGAAGGGCGGCGCGGCCGGCACATGCTCCATCAGGTCCAGCCCGTGCTCCAGCATCATCTGCTGCGCCCGGCCGAGCACCCAGGTCCAGTGCTGCAGGTCTTCCAGGCGGGGCAGGGTCGGCGTGAGCGTATCGGGCATTCGATCCTCTCCTTTGCCCCGCCTTAGCGCAGGCAATGCAATGCGTCATTCCCGACTTGGTTATTATGGCGTAGAACGACCGCACGACACAATTTTGTGTCGCATGCCAGAACCCTTGAAAGTCGAGGAAATGTCCGAAGAATTCTACCGCATCAAGCGCTTGCCCCCCTATGTCATCGCCGAAGTGAACGCGATGCGGGCAGCGGCGCGGGCGGGCGGAGAGGACATCATCGATCTCGGCATGGGCAACCCGGACCTGCCGCCGCCCGACCATGTGATCGAGAAGTTGTGCGAAGTGGCGCGCAAGCCCGACGCGCATGGCTATTCGCAGTCCAAGGGCATTCCCGGCCTGCGCCGCGCCCAGGCGAACTATTATGGCCGCCGCTTCGGCGTGGAGCTCGATCCCGAGACCGAAGTCGTCGTGACGATGGGCTCGAAGGAGGGCCTGGCCAGCCTCGCCACCGCGATCACCGCGCCGGGCGACGTGATCCTGGCGCCGAACCCATCCTATCCGATCCACACCTTCGGCTTCATCATCGCGGGCGCGACCATCCGCGCGGTGCCGACGACGCCGGACGAGGCCTATTTCGAGAGCCTGGAGCGGGCGATGCACTTCACCGTGCCGCGCCCCTCGGTGCTGGTCGTCAATTACCCGTCCAATCCGACCGCCGAGACGGTGGACCTGGCCTTTTACGAGCGCCTTGTGGCCTTTGCGAAGAAGCATGAGCTGTGGGTGCTGAGCGACCTCGCTTATTCCGAGCTTTATTATGACGGCAACCCGACGCCTTCGATCCTGCAGGTCAAGGGCGGCAAGGATGTCGCGGTCGAGTTCACCTCGCTGTCCAAGACCTATTCCATGGCGGGCTGGCGGATCGGTTTCGCGGTCGGCAACAAGAAGCTGATCGCCGCGATGACGCGGGTGAAGTCCTATCTCGATTACGGTGCCTTCACCCCGATCCAGGCGGCGGCCTGCGCCGCGCTCAACGGGCCGCAGGATATCGTCGAGAAGAACCGCCAGCTCTATCACAAGCGCCGCGACGTGCTGGTCGAGAGTTTCGGCCGGGCGGGCTGGGATATTCCCTCCCCCAAGGCCTCGATGTTCGCCTGGGCCCCGCTGCCGCCCGCGCTCGCGCATCTGGGCAGCCTGGAATTCTCCAAGCAGCTGCTGACCGAGGCCAAGGTCGCGGTCGCACCGGGTGTCGGCTACGGCGAGAATGGCGAGGGCTTCGTCCGTATCGCCATGGTCGAGAACGAGCAGCGGCTTCGCCAAGCGGCGCGCAACGTGAAGCGTTACCTTCAGTCGATGGGCGTCAACACGCCGGGGGTGACCAAGGCGCTTTGATGCACGCGGTTATCGGGGCGCCATACGGCCGTCCCGATAGCCGGGGTCGCCCGTGGGGCCGCCCAGTCCGATCGGATCAGGCGGCTTCCATCTGTGGCCGCTGGGCGTGGCGGGCCCGCTTGGCGGCATACATCGCTTCGTCCGCCTGCCGGATCAGCCGGTCGAGCCCCTTGTCCGCCGATCCGGTCGCGATGCCGATGCTCAGCGACGGCGGATGGGACGAATCGACGGCGGCGACCACGGCGCGGTCGAACCGCTGGGACAGGGCCTTGTGCAGCGCCTCCGCCTCGGCCTGGGTGGCGGCAGGCAGGACGCAGAGAAACTCGTCGCCGCCGATCCGCACCACCTGGCCTCGCTTGCCCAGTTCGGCCTGGGCCAGATCGACCAGCAGCCGCAGCACCATGTCTCCCGCCGCATGGCCCTGCGTGTCGTTGAGCGACTTGAAGTGATCGATATCGATCAGCAGCAGGGCGACCGGGCCGTGCTGCGCGGTCCGGCTCTGGTCCAGCCCGAACCGGTTGAGCGCGCCGGTCAGGCTGTCGCGACACGCCTGTTCGCGCAGTTCGCGCTGGGTGCGTTCGGACTCGATCAGCAGCAGCGAGAAATGGGTCAGCGTCACCATGATGATCGCGGTGCCGACCGCCCAGTGCGCCATCGCATGGGCCTGCACCTCCCAGGCGGGGACGGTGAAGCCGATCAGGTTCAGCATCATGTTCAGCAGGAAGGCGATCGTCGAAAGGGCAAAGATGACGCCCATGGTCCAGGCGGTCATCAGTCTTTCCCGCCGGGCGATGCCGGTCACCAGCCAGGTGAGCGACAACAGGCATAGGATGCGCGCCATCCCCATCGTCGCCACGGTCCAGCGGACGTCATACGGGTCGAAGAGCAACAGCGCGACCAGCCCCGCCCCGGTGGTGCCGAACAGGATCATCAGGATACGCGGCGGCGTCCGGCCGCTCATGGTCGCGGCGCTGCGGATGCTCAAGGCAAGGCCGATCACCAGGACCAGGTTGAGCAGGCGTTCGACCGCCAGCGTGCTGGAGCCGTCGAAGAGCAGCGTCAGTCCGTTCGCCAGGCCGATCAGGATTTTCGCCAGCCCCCAGTCGCGCACCCATCCTCCGCGATCCTGGCGCGTGAGGCCCGGCGTCAGGTGAAGCGCGCCGATGATGAAGTGGCTGATCGCGGCGATCACCTGGATGGTAAAGACGTCGAGAATCAAGATGGGTGTTCCGTAGCGGGCATGGCACGGCCCTTCGAAAGGGCCTGGACGCGATCTTAACCTATGACATGTTGAGGAAAGGTTGGCGTGACATGGGTCGTCATGGCGGCCGTCATGGTCGCGGACCCTGCGTGAAGGATTGATCCCATGGCCACCCAGCCGCTACGGCGGGGGCAATCCCGCCAACGGGCCACGCGCCTTTACGGGGGCGCCAGAACGGCCGACGGAGTGACATGTGAGTAACGAACTCGAACAAATGCGTGAGCCGCTGCTCGCCGCCATCGCCGATGCGCCCGCACTGGATGCGCTGGAAACGATCCGCGTCGACACGCTGGGCAAGCAGGGCCGCATCACCCAGCTGCTCAAGACGCTCGGCAAGATGAGCCCCGAGGAACGTCAGGTCGAGGGGCCGAAAATCCATTCGCTGCGCGAGGCTGTCACCGAGGCACTCGCCAATCGCAAGGCGGCGCTGGAGCAGGCGGCGCTCGACGCGCGGCTGTCGTCCGAGCGGCTGGACATGACCCTGCCGGTCGACACCGCCAGCTTCGGCACCGTCCACCCGGTCAGCCAGGTCATGGACGAGCTGGCCGAGATCTTCGCCGATCTGGGCTTCGCGGTCGCGACCGGCCCGGAGGTCGAGACCGACTGGCATAACTTCACCGCGCTCAACATTCCCGAGACGCATCCGGCGCGCGCGATGCACGACACCTTCTATCTGGCGGGCGTCGAGGCGGGCGGCGACGAGCGGACCGTGCGGCGTGTGCTGCGCACCCATACTTCGCCGGTGCAGATCCGCACCATGCTCGAGCAAAAGCCGCCGATCCGCATCATCGCGCCGGGTCGTACCTATCGCTCCGATTCGGATGCGACCCACACGCCGATGTTCCATCAGGTCGAGGGGCTGGTGATCTACAAGGGTATCACGCTCGGCCATCTGAAGTGGACGCTGGAGACCTTCCTGAAGGCGTTCTTCGAGCGCGACGACATCGTGCTGCGTCTGCGCCCCAGCTATTTCCCCTTCACCGAACCCTCGGCCGAGGTCGATGTCGGCTACACGATCGAGAAGGGCAAGCGCGTCATCGGGGGTTCTGGCGGCGGCTGGATGGAGGTGCTGGGCTCCGGCATGGTCCATCCCAAGGTCATCGAGGCGTGCGGGCTCGATCCCAATGAGTGGCAGGGCTTCGCCTTTGGCTGCGGCATCGACCGCCTCGCCATGCTGAAATACGGGATGGACGATCTGCG
>NZ_CAJYHX010000007.1 GCF_913774285.1 uncultured Sphingomonas sp.
TTCGTCACCCCGGACTTGTTCCGGGGTCCACCGGGCCGCGGGGGCAGCGTTCGAGCCTCTTGCCACCCCCCTCGCCGCGGAGTGGACCCCGGAACAGGGACCCCATCAAAGTAATACTTTGATGGGAACCCAAGTCCGGGGTGACGGGGGGAGTGGGGGAGCATTGTGGCCGCCATCAGCGGGCCAGCGTCCGTAGCACGGGCGTCTTGCTCATCGTGAAGACCAGGCGGCCGCCCTTCATCAGGTCGGCGTGGGCGATCCAGTTCTTGGTCCAGGGGCGGCCGTTGAGCGTGATCGACCGGACATAGGGCGTGTCGGCGGTGTTGCCCGGCGCCTCGATCGTCAGCTGCTTGCCGCCGGGCAGCGCGATCCGCGCGCGTGCGAACAGCGGCGAGCCGAAGACATAGACCGCCTCGACCGGATCGACCGGATAGAAGCCGAGCGACGAGAGTACGAACCACGCGCTCATCTGGCCGCAATCGTCGTTGCCGATGATGCCGTCGGGATCGTTCTTGTACATCTCGGTACACAGGCGGCGGACCATCGCCTGCGTCTTCCACGCCGCGCCGGTGTAGGCGTACATGTAAGCGGCGTGCTGGTCGGGTTCGTTGCCGTGCGCGTACTGGCCGACGAGGCCGGCGATGTCGGGCGGCGCGTTGGCGGGCAAGGTCGAGGGCGCGGTGAAAAAGGCGTCGAGCTGGCGTTCGAATTTCGCCTCGCCGCCCATATGCTCCATCAGGCCGTAGATGTCGTGCTGATTGAGGAAGGTCGCCTGCCAGCCGTTCGCCTCGGTATAGTCGCGCCACCAGGGCTTGGGCATGTGGCCCAGCTGAACCGGATCATAGGGCGTCCACCAGCTGCCGTCGGCGAAGCGCGGGCGCGCGAAGCCGATCGAGCCGTCGATTACGTTGCGCCAGTTGCCCGAGCGCGTGCGCAGCCGCTCGGCATCGCCCTTTTGGCCGATCGCGGCGGCGAGGTGGGACGATGCCCAGTCGTCATAGGCATATTCCTGAGTCCGGCTGACGCTCTCGAACCATTTGTCCGCAGGCACATAGCCCATGCGATCGTAGAGATCGCGACCCTTGCTGTTGTCCTTGTCGGGCGTGGTGAAATCGAAGCTGCGGCGGCGGATCGCCGGCCAGGCGGCTGCGTAATCGGCTTCGACCCCCTTGGCCTGCGCCTCGGCGAGCGGCACGACCCCGTGCCAGCCCATCATCGTGCCCGTCTCCTTGCCCTGCAGCGGCCAGACCAGTGGGCCATAGGGGGATTGGGCGGTCTGGCGGATCAAATCGTGGACCAGCGACTTGGTGCGATCGGGCGCGATGAGGGTGAGGAGGGGGTGGAGCGCACGATACGTGTCCCACAGCGAATAGGTGCTGTAGGCCGCGCCGCCCTTGGGCACGCTGTGGACCTGGCCGTCTATGCCGAGATAGCGGCCATCCGCGTCGGAAAACAGCGTCGGCGCGAGCTGGGCGTGGTAGAGCGCAGTGCTGAGGATCGTGCGCTGGTCCGCCGTGCCGCCATCGACCTTCACCGCGTCCAGCGCCGGTTGCCACCGGGCGGTGGCATTGCGGCGGGTGCGATCGAAGTCCCAATGTCCCGCCTCGGTGACCAGATTGGCGCGGGCACCGGCGACATCGACGCCTGAAATGCCGCAACGCACGAGAATCGGGGCCTTTCCTGCATCCGCATAGTGCAGGACCGCCTTCAGTCGCCGTCCGGTGACCTTGCGGCTGCTGGCGGGCTGTTCGGCATCGTCATCGCCGTAGAAGGTGATGCGATCGGGCTGGCGCGAGAGCTGGAGCGCGAAGAAGATCTTGCGGCCCTTGGCCCAGCGGAAGACTTGTCGCCGACCGGTGATGGTGCCGTCGGGCTCCACTTCCATCAGCGCGTCGGCGATCAGCGGCGGGCTGTCCGAGCTGTCGAGTACCAGGTGCGACAGATCGAGGAGGATATGCCCGGCACCGGAGGGAAAAGTATAGCGATGCCAACCGGTTCGCTCGGTAACGGTCAGCTCCGCCCGCACGCCGTTGTCGAGCGCGACATGGTAATAACCGGGCTCGGCATGCTCGTCATGATAGCGCTGACGATAGCCGGTCTCGGGCTTTTCGCGCGTGCCGGCCTCAAGCACTACGGGTCCCCGGGCGGGGACAACCAGCAGGTCGAGCATGTCGCCGATGCCCGTGCCCGAGAGATGGGTATGCGAGAAGCCCAGGATCGAGCCGTCGCTGTCATAATAGCCCGAGCAGGTCTCCCAGCGCTCGACGCCGGTATCGGGGCTCAGCTGCACCATGCCGAACGGCAGCGTCGCGCCAGGATAGGTGTGGCCAGTGCCGCCGGTGCCGATGAACAGATTGGGTGCAGTGCGGCGCGGCGATGTCGCCGACAGGGGACCGGGAATGGAGGCGGCGGCGAGGCCGATCGCGCTGGAGCCGAGCAGGTGGCGGCGGGAGAGGATCACAGCGTTTCCTGGAGCAGCTTGGGTTGTACCCCAGCGAGATGGACGAGCAGTTCGCCGAACAGGCCATTGGCCCAGGCGAACCAGTCGCGGGTGAATTTGGACGGGTCGTCCTGGTTGACGGCCTCATGGATGAAGCCGGTGCCCGCATCGCTATTGCTAAGCATTCTCAGGATATTGCGAAGCGTTCGCACATCGCTATCGTAGCTGAAACCGCGCATGATCAACGACATCGGCCAGACCTGGCCCAGCCCGACATGCGGGCCGCCGATGCCTTCTACGACCTTGCCACGCGACCAATAGGGATTGGCCTCGCTCCACGCCGCGGCGGCGGTGCGCTGCCACAACGGGTCGGTGCGATCGACACAGCGGAGGTAGGCAAGGCTGGAAAGCGACGGGACATTGGCGTCGTCCATGAAGATCGCGTTGCCGAAGCCGTCGACTTCATAGGCGATCACCTCGCGCCCGTCGCGCAGCCGCATCGTGCCGTAGTCGCGCAGCGCGGCCTCGACTTCACCGGCGAGGGACGTCGCATCGTTCGCAAGTGCGGAATCCCGCCGCGCTGCCATCGCAAGCGCAGCAAGTTCGCGAAGGACGGTCACTGCAAAGTGATTGGACGGGATCAGGAACGGGTAGGCGCAGGAATCGTCCGAAGGCCGGAATCCGCAATGAATCAGCCCCACCGGACGGCTGGGCGGGCCATAGCCATCGAGCATCAGCGTTTCGGTCGGCCGGTCGCTGCTGCGGAGGAAGCGATAGGGGCCGGGTCCGTCCTTGCGCTGCTGCTCGCGGAAGGTGCGGATCGTCGTGTGCGCGGCTTCCGCCCATTGCGCATCGAACGGCGTCGCGTCGCCCGTGGCCTTCCAATAATCATGGGCCAGGCGAATGGGATAGCAGAGGCTGTCGATCTCCCATTTCCGCTCGGCAACGCCCGGCTTCATCTCGGTCTTGTCGTGCAGCGCCCAGCTCAGTTCGGTGCGGGCGTTGGTGTCTTCGAGAAAGGCGTTGGCGTACGGATCGAGCAGGATGCAGCGTGCCTGGCGGGCGATCAGGCCCTGATAGAGGCGGCGCAGGTCGGCATCTTCCTTGGCGAGGTGCAGATAGGGCCGCACCTGCGCCGAGCTGTCGCGCAGCCACAGCGCGTCGATATCGCCGGTGATGACGAAGGCGTCGGGCTTGCCGTCGACCACCCCCATTTTCACCGTGGTGTCGAGCGTGTTCGGGTAGCAGTTGCCGAACATCCAGCGCAGCTTGGGATCGGCGATCTTGCTGGAAACACGAACAATTTCACGCTCTACCGCCTTGCTGACGAAGCGGCGATCCGCGGGCGCGGGGCGCTTGCTGACGAACGCGGGCGTGTCGGCGGCGAAGGCGGGCGTGGCGGCGAGCGCGAGGCCCGAGCCGAGCAGGGTACGGCGGTCCATCATTTCGGCAGCACCTGCGCATCGCCGTTCAGGGTGAATTCGGCCCATTGGCCGACGCCGTCGCCCGGCTGGCCGCCGCCGATCCACACGCGATAGGTGCCCGGCAACACCCGGCGGGTGCCGTCTCGTGCCACGCTGCTGATGCTGCGCGGATCGAGGCTGAACGACAGACTGGCCGATTTGCCCGGCGCGAGCGCGGCGCGCTGGAAGCCGGCGAGCTGGCGCTGGAGCACCGGCGTAGTGAACCCGCCCGGTTTGCCTGCGTCGGGCGTGACGACATAGACTTGCGCCACTTCCTCACCGCTGCGGTTGCCCGCATTGGTGAGCTTGGCGCTGACCTGCACCGGCTGGCCGATGCCCGTAGCCTTCACCGCCACGTCGGCATAGGCGAACTTGGTGTAGCTCAGCCCATGGCCGAAGCCCCAGAGCGGCTTGCCGGTGAAGAAGCGATAGGTGCGCTCCTTCATCCCGTAATCTACAAAGGCGGGAAGATCGTCGACCGAGGCGTAGAAGGTCAGCGGCAGGCGCCCCGAGGGGTTGTTCTTGCCGGCCAGCGTCTCGGCGATCGCGGTGCCGCCTTCCTCGCCCGGATACCAGGCCTCGAGGATCGCGTCCGCCAGCGACGGATCCACCGCCACCGCGCTGCCGCTGGTGAGGACGAGGACCAGCGGCTTGCCGGTCTTGCGCAGTGCCTTGAGCAGTTCGAGCTGCGGGCGGGGCAGCGCGATGTCGGTCCGGTCGCCGCCGACGAAGCCGGGGATCGAGACGCTGAGCGCCTCGCCCTCGAGATCCGGCGACAGGCCGAGCACCGCGACGATCGTATCGGCATTCTTCGCGGCGTCGAGCGCCTGGGCGAGCATCGGCTCGGCCGGGGGCTGCCACATCAGGCGCACGCCGCCATCCTCGCTGCGATGGTCGATCTCCATGCGGAACGGCACCGGCTTGCCGTCGCTGGCGACCTTCACCGCCACCCGCGCCTTGCCGAGCGGGCCGTCATGGAGCAGCTTGCCGTCTACCCATAGCCGCACCGCGTCGTGCGTGGTGCAATCCTTCCAGCAGGCGGGGATGTCGACCGCAAGCTCATACTCGCCTGCGCCCGGGGCCACGAACTCGCCGCTCCAGCGCACCGCGAAGCCGGTGGGATTCAGTCCCGGCACCGGCACGGCGCGGGCATAGTTGAAGTCGATGCGGCGATCCTGCCGGGTGGTGACGGGCGTACCGGTCACCGTCGGCGAGGCGAAATATTCGGCCTTGAGGCCCGGCTTGCCGTCGGCGCGGAAGGCGGTTTCCGGCATGATCACCGCGCCGCCCTCGGCCAGCTGTGATCCTTGCGCGTACAGGACGCGGTCCGCGCCGAACTGGCGGCGGATGCCGTCGAGCGGGGTCACCGGATCCTTGGCGGTGCCGTGGTAATTGCCCTCCAGCACGCCGAGATCATCGGCATTGGCGCCGATCACGGCGATGCGGCCACCCGGCGTGAGCGGCAGGCGGTCGCCGTCATTCTTGAGCAGCACGATCGCCTTGCGCGCGGCTTCCAGCGCCAGCGCGCGGCGGGCCGGGGTGCCGAGCTCGCTGGGCTTGATCTTGCTCCACGGATTGGCGCCGCCGAAGGCGATGCCGAGCGCACGGCGAGCGTCGAGCGCACGCTTCAGCGCTACATCGACTTCGGCCTCGCTGACCAGCCCGCGCTTCACCGCCTCGGGCAGCGCAGCATAGGTGGTGCCGCAGTTCAGGTCGTTGCCGCCCTTGATCGCGACCGCCGCGGCTTCGGCGGCATCGAGGCTGTAGTGGTGGAAGCTATGGATGTTCGCCACCGCGTCGCAGTCCGAGACGGTGAGGCCGGTAAAGCCCCAGTCCTTGCGCAGCTTGTCGTTGAGCAGCCCCCCCGACGCGCAGGCCGGGGTGCCGTGGATCGAGTTGTACGCGCACATCAGCGACTGCGCCTTGCCCTCGGTGATCGCGAGGCGGAAGGCGGGGGTGTAGGTCGATTCCAGGTCCTGCGGGCTGGGATCGACATCGAAGCCGTCGCGGCCCGCCTCGGGGCCGCTGTGCACCGCGAAATGCTTGGGCGTGGCGAGCACCTTGGGGTGCGCCGGGTCGGGACCCTGCAGGCCCTGGATGAAACCGATCGCGAGATGGCCGGTGAGGAACGGGTCCTCGCCATAGGTTTCCTGGCCGCGGCCCCAGCGCGGATCGCGGAAGATGTTGATGTTGGGCGACCAGATCGTCAGCCCCTCATAGATCTTGCGGTCGGCGCTCACCGGCCTGGCGTTGAACTTGGCGCGGGCCTCGGTGGCGACGGTATCGCCCACCTTGTGGAGGAGCGGCACGTCCCAGGTAGCGGCGAGGCCGATCGCCTGCGGGAACACCGTGGCGTAGCCGTCGCGGGCGAGGCCGTGCAGGCCCTCGTTCCACCAGTCATAGGCGGGCAGGCCGATGGTTGGATCGGCGGGGGCGGTGCTCTGGAGCTGCGCGGCTTTCTGCTCGATCGTCATCTTGGCGATGGCGGCGGCGACCGGATCGGGATCGCCGGCCAGGAGGAGCAGGGGGAGGAGGGGCATCAACGGGGTCCCAGCGTGCGAAGGGTGAGGGCGCGGGCGAGCGTAGCAGCATTCGCATCCGACGTGATGGTGAGGGTGCGGCTCTCGCCGGGCAGCAGGTCGAAGCCATTGTCGCTCGGCTGCGCGACGGTGGCGCCGAAATCGAGCATCACCGCGCGGGCGAGCGCGCCGGCGGTGACGGTCACCTGCTTGCCCTGCCAGCGCACCGATAGGCGCGGGGCCGGATAGGCCATGTCCTTGGGCAGCGACCGTTCGAGGATGGCGCGCGAGACCGGCTTGCCGTCGATCCACAGCTCGGCGACGGCGTAGCTGTCGGCCGGTGTTGCGGTGCCGAACAGGTCGGCGTCGGTGATCTTGGCGAGCTCGAGCGCGCCCGGCGAAAGGTCGACCTTCTCCGCCTTCGTGCCCAGCGGCTTGCCGTCCATGGTGAAGCCCTGCACGCGCCATTCGGCGGCGATCAGCTTGGTTGCGTCGGACACCGCGGCGAGGCGGGTCGCGCCGTCCTTGTGCTCGGCGACGATCGCCTGGGGCGCGAACATCCGGCGCGCCTCATACTGGAGCAGCTTCCACTGGCCGTCATAGTCGATGCTCGCCCAGCTGATCGCGGGCCAGGCATCGTTGAGCTGCCAGAAGAGCGAGCCCATCGTGATCGGCGCGCAGGCGCGGTGGTGGCGCGCGGCCATGCCGATCGCCTGCATCTGGTTCACCTGGGTCAGGTAGACGAGATCGGCGAAGTCGGCGGGCTTGCGCAGCCGCTGGTCGAGATAGAGCTGGAGGCGGCTATTGCCTTCGCCGGCCAGGAACTTCTGGTGCGCCTTGAGCACCGGGCTGTCGATCGCCAGCGGGCCGTTGCCGGCGAAACCGCGGATCGTCGACAGGTTCGGCATCGCCTGGAAGCCATATTCCGACATGAACCGCGCACAGCCGTTCAGGTAGTTCTCGACCGGCTTGGAGCCCGACCAGACGTCCCAGAAATGGCGGTCGCCGGTGGCGTCGGTATCAACCGGGCCGGTATAGTCGTTCGACGGCGAGCCCGGCCAATAGGTGGTGCCGGGCGCTTCCTTCAGCACCGCGTCGCGCAAGGTGCGATCGAACAACACCGCCATAGCGGCGCCGATCCGCTCCTGCTCGTCGGCGCCGACATTCTTCTTGAACGCCTTGCGATCGGACCAATTTTCCCAGCCCGACAGGATCTCGTTGCCGCCGTTCCAGCCGATAATCGACGGATGCGGCTGGAGCCGGGCGACCTGCTCCTCGGCCTCGATGCGGACATTCTCGCGAAAGGCCGCGTCGGGCGGGGTGATCGAGCCGCCGAACATGAAGTCCTGCCACACCATCAGGCCCAGCTCGTCGGCGGCGGCGTAGAAGGCGTCGTCGAGATAATAGCCGCCGCCCCAGACGCGGATCATGTTCATGTTGGTGTCGCGCGCGTCGGTGAGCATGCGGCGCATGCGCGCTTCGGACACGTTGTTGGGGAACATGTCGAAGGGGATCAGGTTCGCGCCCTTGGCGAAGATGCGCAGGCCGTTGACGCGGAAGCCGAAGCCGCCGCCCTGGGTGAGCAGCTCGACGGTGCGCAGACCGATGCGCTGCGACACGCGGTCGCTGACCGCGCCGTCTTCCTCCAGCGTGGCCTCGACCCTGTAGAGCGGCTGCGCGCCATAGCCCGCCGGCCACCAGAGCTGCGGCTTGGCCAGGGTGAGCGGCACGCTGACGGCGTTCTCGCCCGCACCGAGGGTGAGCGTGCGCGCGGCTTCGACGGTCTGGCCGTCGGGGCCGGTGATGCGGGTGCGGACCGTGACGGCACGCGCGCGGTCGCCGAGCAGCTTCCAGCGCGCCACGAGGCGGGCCTCGGCGGGGTTGAGCGCTTCCTGGTCGACCCGGAAGCCGTCGATGCGGGCGTCGTCCCAGGCCTCCAGCCGCACCGGGCGCCACAGGCCGATCTTCACCAGCCGCGGCGCCCAGTCCCAGCTGTAATCATATTTGGGCTTGCGGATATAGGGCGAGGTCTGCTTGCCTTTGGGCTCGTCACCGAAGGCGGAATCATATTCGCCGGGGAGCGGGAATTTCTCGGCCAGCACCATCGGTTGCAGCGTCTTGATCGGCGAGGCGATGGTGACGACCAGCTCGTTTGCACCGGCCTTGAGCGCCTGCTTGGCGTCGACCCGCCAGCGGCGATGGGCGTTGTCGGTCTCGATCAGCTTCTGGCCGTTGAGCGTCACCGTGGCGAAGGTGTCGAGCCCGTCGAACACGAGCTCGAGATGGTCGCGCGCCAGCATCGCGGGCGTGACGGTGAGCGTACGGCGGAACTGCCAGCGGGTGAGGCCGGCCCATTGGATCGGCGCCTCGTTGATGCCCTTGTAGGGATCGGGCACGCGCTTCGCCGCGATCAGGTCCTGCTGGACGCTGCCGGGCACCTTGGCGGGGAACCAGGCGGCTTCCTTCGGGTGCGCCTTGGTGGCGTCGGCGTCGCTGGGATCGATGCGGACCTGCCAAGCACCGTTGAGCGAAACCGACTGGCGCGGATCAGCCCAGGCTGGGGTGGCGAGGGCGAGCAGGGGAAGCAGAGCAAGAGCGTATCGACTACGCGTTCCCCTCCCGCTTGCGAGTTTCAGGTCGGTCAGGCCCCCGGCCTGACCTAAACGATGCGGGGCATCGTTTACCTGAAACTGGGCTAGGGGAGGGGCTGACGTGGAAGAAGTGCCGACACGGTGCAGCCCCTCCCCCGACCCCTCCCGCAAGCGGAAGGGGAGCGCAGGCTTCGCGGCCTTCACTTCGCGTTCTCCGTCAGCACCACGCGCTCGACCGTGTAGAACGGGTCACTGAGCGGTGAGGTGAACTGGAAGCACAGATCCTCGTCGCCGCCCAGCTTGGGCAGCGTGCCGGAGAAGCGGAACTGCTGCGGCGCCTTGGCCGGATCGGGCAACGGGAAGGTGGCGACGACGATCGGCTTGATCGACGGATCCTTGGCGGCGGCGATGCAGCGCGCGCGGACGATCAGCTCACCATAGGTGCTGACATTGTAATGCGCCCGCACCTTGTTGAAGTCGTGCGCCAAGCCATAGTTGCGCGGCGTGCGGGCGACGTCGACGGTGAAGCCCGTCGCGACGTCAAGCGGCGCGGCCGGATAGGCGGTGCAGGTGTCGAACAGGTTGACGTTGAACACCGGCGCATTCTCCTGCGCTTCGCTGTTCAGCGGCACGCGCAGGCCGAGCGCACCCTTGGGGCACGCCACCATGTCCGAGCTGGTGCGGGTGAGCAGCGCGGTCCGACTGGTGTCGAAAGCGCGCGGCGTCGCCGTCGTCACGCCTGCAGAGTCGAAGGCGGCGGCGGTGATCGTCGTGCCGGGCTTGAGCGTCAGCGGTGCCTTGTAGACCGGCGACTTGGCGGTCGGCTGCTTGCCGTCGAGCGTGTAGCGGATCGTGCCGAAGCCGGTCTGGGTGGTAAGCGCCACCTTGGCCTGGTTCGCGCGCAGCGCCTCGCCGCGGGTGCCCTGCAGCTTGTAATCGACCGCAAAGGCGCTGTCGGCGACTTCCATGCCCGAACGGCGCCAGCGCGCCATCTGCGGCTGGAGGCGCTGCACGAAGCCGGTGAAGTCGCGTTTGTCCTTGCCCGACCAGGTGATCTCGGCGATCGCCGCCGCGCGCGGGAACAGCATGTGCTGCACCTGGTAGGGCGTGATCAGATACTCGCTCCACGCATTGCCCTGCGCGCCCAGCACATGGCTCGCCTTGGCAGCGTCGATGCCCACCGGCATCGGCTCGTACTTGTACACATCGGCCAGCGTCTGGATCGACAGGCGGCCCGGCGGCTCGTCGCGGCGGTCGCTCTGCAGGCTGTCGAGATAGAGAGTGGGGGCGGGGGAGAGCACCACGTCATGCCCCTGGTTGGCCGCATCCACCGCGCCTTTCTCGCCGCGCCACGACATGACCGAGGCAGACTTGGGCAGGCCGCCTTCGAGGATCTCGTCCCAGCCGATCAGGCGGCGGCCATGCTGCTCGAGGTAGGCGCCGAACTGCTCAATCATCCAGCTCTGCAGCGCATTCTCGTCCTTGAGGCCCAGCGCCTTGATCTGCGCCTGGACCTCGGGCGAGCGCTCCCACTGGTCCTTCACCGCCTCGTCGCCGCCGAGATGGACATAGGTGCCCGGGAACACCGCCATCAGCTCGTCGAGCACTTCCTTGACGAAGGCGATGCCCTTGGGGCCGGGGTTGAAGAGATACGGGTTCACCCCCCAGTCGTGCGACACTTCGGTATGGTCGCCGAAGATGCCGAGTTCCGGATAGGCGGCGACCAGCGCCTGGGCATGGCCGGGCAGGTCGATCTCGGGGACGATCGTCACGCCGCGCTCGGCGGCATAGGCGACCAGCGCCTTCAGCTGCTCCTGCGTGTAGAAGCCGCCGACCTTGGGGCCGGGCGCGCCGCCGGTGCTCGGCGGGGTGCGCCAGCCGCCGATCTCGGTGAGCTTGGGATAGTGCTTGACCTCGAAGCGCCATCCCTGGTCGTCCGTAAGGTGGAGGTGGAGCGTGTTGAGCTTCACCGAGGCCATCTGGTCGACCACGCCATAGACGAACTCGATCGGCTGGAAGTGGCGAGCGACGTCGAGCATCAGCCCGCGCCAGCCGAAGCGCGGTGCGTCCTCGACGCTGAGCGCCGGCAGCTTCACCGGCTTGCCGAAGCCGTGATCGGGGCTGAGCAGCTGGGCGAGCGTCATGGCGCCGTACAGCAGCCCCCGATCGCCCGAGGCGGCGATGCGCACGCCTTTGGTGTCGACGGTCATCCGATAGGCTTCGGCGCCCTGAATCCCCGCATCGCGCTCGAAGCGGATCGCGCCGCTGGTGCCCGTCGCACCCAGCATCAGGCCGCGCTCCACCTTTACGTGTGCCACGAGTAGCTTGGCGGCGCCGGCAGCGGCGGTGTCGCCGGCGGGCACGGCGATCGCGGTGCCGTTCGCCACGGTGAAGCTGCCCTTGCCCAGCGTCACGCTGGCGGGGAGGGGGGTGAGCGGCGGTACGGTCTGGGCGAAAGCGGTCGAGGACAGCAGCAGTGCCGCCCAGCCGGAATGCCTTGCCGTTTTCAGGAACGCGCGCATCGGAAACTCCCCTCTTGTCGCGGCCGCCGAGCGGGGCCGGAGCAAGGGTGTAACCAATTTAGATCCTATCGGGCAACAGGCTTGCTTGGCCGGACATAGTTCTTTGCATTTAGCCTCTTGACCTCTACCGTTGAGGCTGTTGGTATCATCGTACCAATGTAAGTCCGTAGAGAAGCGGGTTCGCGCTGCGGGAAACCTGCCGTAGATGCGGTTGTCGGGGCTTTGGCAACGGTGTCGGGCAAGGGGGAGAGATGATGACGTTTTCGGACCAGATCGGCCGGTTTCGCGAGGGCAATCCGTCGCCGCTCTATCTGCAGCTGCAGCAACTGATCCGCGAGGCGATCAGCGGCAAGATCCTCAACCAGGGCGACGCGATCCCGCCGGAGCGCGACCTTGCCGTCGAATATGACGTGTCGCGCATCACCGTGCGCAAGGCGATCGGCGGTCTGGTCGAGGAAGGGCTGCTCACCCGCCGCCGCGGCGCGGGCACTTTCGTGGCAGAGCGCGTCGAGAAGAGCTTTTCCAAGCTCTCGTCGTTCACCGAAGACATGGCCGCGCGCGGCCGCGCCGCCAGTAGCAGCTGGATCGCGCGCTCCACCGGGCAGGTGACGCCCGAGGAGGCGATGGCGCTTGGCCTGTCGCCGGGCGCGGCGGTGCTGCGCTTCTCGCGCATCCGCTTCGCCGATGGCGAGCCGATGGCGCTCGAATTCTCGACCATCGCCGGCTACTGCCTGCCCTCGGTCGATGCGGTGGGGGACTCGCTCTACACCGCGCTCGAAGCCGCCGGGAACCGCCCGGTGCGCGCGCTCCAGCGGCTGCGCGCGGTGCCGTTCCTGGGCGAACACGCCAAGATGCTCGGCGTCGATCCCGGCCATGCCGGGCTGCTGATCGAGCGCCGCGCCTTCCTCCGCGACGGCCGCCCGGCCGAAGTGACCCGCTCCTATTATCGGGGCGATGCCTATGATTTCGTGGCGGAACTCAGCGACGTCTGAGCCGCCCCTACCTGCCTGAATTTCGGAGATTGCTGCATGGATCGTCGCCAGTTGCTGCTCGGCAGCGCGGGGTTGGGGGCGCTTGCCTCGCTGGGGCTGCCCGAGGCCGAGGCGGCCGCCGCGCGCGCGGTGGAGGGGGATGCCTTCCCGATGCCCGCGCCCAAGACCGCACTGATGCCGCGCCTGCCCGACGGCGATCCCACCCGCACCCGCATCGAGCGCGGCTGGCGCTTCCATGAGGGCGACGTGCTGCCGACGCCGCTCAAGGACCATGACGATACCTATGGCAGCGTGAAAGCCGGCAACGCCCGCGGCGCCGCCGCGCGCGATTTCGACGACAGCGAATGGGCCGAGGTCCGCCTGCCGCACGACTGGGCCTCGTTCCAGCCCTTCGAGCAGACCGCCAATGTCTCGCAGGGCTATCGCAAGCGCGGCATCGGCTGGTACCGCCGCCGCCTGACGCTCGATCCCGCCGATCATGGCAAGACGATCGAGCTCCACCTCGACGGCGTCGCCACCAATGCGACCGTGTGGGTGAACGGCAGCGTGGTCGCGCACAGCTGGTCAGGTTATGCCAGCATCCTGATCGACATGACGCCCTTCGCGCGCTTCGGCGACGAGGACAATGTCATCGCCATCCGCGTCGATGCCGAGGCGATGGAAGGCTGGTGGTATGAAGGCGCCGGCCTCTACCGTCACGCCTGGCTGGTGCGCCGCGGGCCGGTGTCGATCGTCACCGACGGGGTACATTGCGATCCGCGCAAGACCGAGACCGGCTGGAACGTGCCGGTGACGGTGACCGCGGGCAATATCGAGCGGGCGCCGGTGGCCGTCGCGGTCGAAGCGGCGTTGCTCGATCCCAGCGGCAAGCGCGTCGCCTTCGCCACCACCGCGGGCAGCGTGCCGGTGCTCGACCGTGCCGAGCTTTCGATGACGCTGAGCCTGGGCAATCCCAAGCTCTGGTCGGTCGAGACGCCGACGCTCTACACCGTCCACACCCGCCTGCTGCGTGACGGCAAGCTGATCGACGAGCGGCGCACCGCGATCGGCTTTCGCACCGTCCGCTTCGATGCCGACAAGGGCCTGTTCGTCAACGAAAAGCCAGTCAAGCTCAAGGGCGTGTGCATCCACCAGGACCATGCCGGCACCGGCGTCGCGCAGTACGATGCGCTGCTCGGCTGGCGGCTCGAGCGGCTGAAGGCGATGGGCTGCAACGCGATCCGCATGTCGCACAACGCGCCGACCGCCGAGCTGCTCGACTGGTGCGACCGGATGGGCTTCCTCGTCATGGACGAGAACCGCCATTTCAACCCGGCGCCCGATTATCTCGCCCAGCTCAGCTGGATGGTGCGGCGCGATCGCAACCATCCGAGCGTGATTCTCTGGTCGGTGTTCAACGAGGAGCCGATGCAGGGCACCGAGGCGGGCATCGAGATGGTCCGCCGGATGGAAGCGGCAGTGCGCAAGCTCGACGACAGCCGGCCGGTCACCTCGGCGATGAACGGGTCCTTCTACAACCCGCAGAACGTCTCCTCGGTCGTCGACGTCATGGGGTTCAACTATTACCAGGGCGAATACGACAAGTGGCACGCGCTGAACCCGACGCGGCCGAGCACCAGCTCGGAGGATACCAGCGCGTTCGAGACGCGCGGCGCCTTCGCCAGCGATCCGGCCTCCCATGTCATCACTTCCTATGACGACGAAGCTGCTTCTTGGGGCAACACCCACCGCAAGGCGTGGCAGCTGATCGCCGCGCGCGAGTTCATCGCCGGCGGGTTCGTCTGGACCGGCTTCGACTATCATGGCGAGCCGACGCCCTATGAGTGGCCGACCATCGCCAGCTTCTTCGGCATCATGGACCTGTGCGGCTTCCCCAAGACCGCGTTCGGCATCCACAGCGCTGCCTGGATCGACGATGCGCCGGTCGTCTGGCTCGCGCCGCATTGGACCTGGCCGGGCAAGGAGGGGCAGAACATCAAGATATTCGTCGCCTCCAATGCCGAGAGCGTGACGCTGCTGCTCAACGGCAAGGTCGTTGGCACCCAGAAGGTCGACCGGCTGCAGGGCAATGAATGGCAGGTGCCGTACGCGCCGGGCCGGCTGGAAGCGCAGGCGATGCGCGGCGGCAAGGTCGTCGCGCGCATGGTGCACGAGACCGCCGGCAAGCCGGTCGCGCTGCGGCTCACGCCCGCGCGCACGGTGATGGCGGGCGACGACGAGGATGTGCAGCCGATCACCATCGATGCCGTGGACGCCAAGGGCCGCCACGTGCCGACCGCCAATCTGATGACCAACTTCACGGTGGACGGGGCGAGCATCATCGGCGTCGGCAATGGCGATCCGAACAGCCATGAGCCCGAGAAGGGCAATGCCCGCTCGCTGTTCAACGGCCTCGCGCAGATCCTGGTGCAGGCGGGCACCGGCCGCGGCAAGATCACCGTCAAGGCGACCGCCGAGGGGCTGAAGCCCGCGCTGCTGACCATCGACCGCGCCGACATCGCCGCGCGCCCGCAGGTCGGCGTTACCCCGCCGCTGATGGTGCTGGGCGACTGGCGTCGCTCGGGGCAGACGGCGGACAAGCCCAGGCCGGGCCTGGTGCCGGACAACAACAGCTGGGCGTTCCTGCGCAGCGCGATGCCGACCCCGGCCGAGCCGCAGCCGGGCTGGCGCGTCTACAACAACCGCCTCACGCCCTGGAAGCGCATCGCCGCGGGCGGCGGCACGCTGCGCTTCGCCAGCGTTGGCGGGCGTGCGGAACTGTGGGTCGACGGCAAGAAGCTCGCCGAGAAGACCGATGCCGCGCCGGCACCGCTCGAGGCGGCCTTCCCGGCCGGCAGCGGGCAGCGCACCGTCGAGCTGATCGTCCAGGCCCCGGCGGGGCAGCCATCCGGGCTGCTCGGTAAGGTTACCCTCACGCCGCGCTGACCGGATCGGGGTGGGGCGTTAACCAAGGCCGTTCACGCCTGGTTTGGGGAGGCCCGATAGGGCTTCCCCTCCAGGGGGGCGGCATGAATCTTCTCATCGGGTGGCTGGTCGGCGAGCGCGTCGGGCGTGCCTTTCGCGCGCATGATTTCGCGCGGGGCAATGCGCTATGGGGCCTGTTCCTGTGGTGGGCAGTCGGCTGGCTCGGTGCGACCGCCGCCTTCTACAATCTCGGCAAGGCTTGGGTGCTGCCCGGCTGCATCGGCGCGATGAGCGGCGCGCTGCTGCTGTGCCTGCGCCGGCCGCTCGCCTCGGGCGTCAAGCAGGCGATGCTCAACGCGATCGGTTATAGCGCACGCTGGGTGATGGCGATCAGCGCCGGCTATGTCGCACTGCGCATCGTCTGCGCGGCGATCTATGGCGAGGTGCAGGCGCATGGCCTCGCCGGGCTGCCCTGGCAGAGCTTGCAATTCGCCTCGCTGCTGTTCGTCGCCGGAGCGAGTGTGACGATCGCGGTGAGCGGGATCTTCGCTGCCGATCGCCTGCGGCTGGAGCGCGAGGGCAAGGCGCGGCTGCGCTGGCGTGAGGCGGAGCGGCAGGCATCGGACCGTGAGGAAGCCGCCGCACCGCCGCCGGTCGTGGTGGAAGATGCCTGGTGGGTCGTCCTCGAAGTCGCGCCTGACGCCAGCGGTGCCGAGGTTGAAGCCAAGGGGCGGGCGCTGCTCAAGCAATATCACCCCGATTTCTGGATCTCCGCCCCGAGCCACCTCAAGGCGCAGGCCGAGCACCAGACCATCCGCATCCTCCAGGCGCTCGCTGCCGCGCGGGCGGCGCGGAAGGCGGATTGCCCGGCTTGATTGGAGGGGTTAATCCGTTGCGCCCATCTGCTTACGCACAACAACGGACGCTGGACGTCCACAAGCGAGCCGGTAAGCTGACCGCGGTCAATGCTCCTCCAGTTGGGAGAAAATGATGCTTTTGGCCCTTGTACTGTCGTTCGCCGCAACCGAGCGGTGCGTCGAGGTCAAACAGCAATGCCGTGCCTGCGCGACCATCGACGGGAAACAGCGTTGTTCTAACATCGGCATCGCGTGCCAACCCTCCGCCCGCTTATGTAAGCCCGAGCGGAGCGTAACGATCTCCGGTCATCCAAACGGAAGAAAGGTGAATGCGCACTAGCGCTTCACTCGAGGCCATGGATAAGCACCGCCAATCTCTCGAAAGCGGAGGGGAGCATAGGGCCGATGGCAATTGAATTGCTGACCGCCGACGATGCCATCGCGCGGATCAAACTGTGCGCCGCGACCGGCGAAATCGTGCTCGGCGTGGACGGGATCGAGGCATCTGCCGGACGCAGGATCGGTCGGCTCGATCTTATCCTTGATCTCTCAGCGCAAGGCATCACGCCCGAAGCGGCCGAACAGGAAGCGATCCGTTTCGTGAGAACACACTCGGCCAGCAACCTATTATTCGACGTTGTGACGCAGCGTGCGGAGAACGTCGCCGAACGCCCCGGTTGAGGTCACTCGCGAATAACGCCAGATTGCGACGATGGGAAAGCGATCAGGTGTTCCACACCGCGACGATGCATTGGAGCGGCTCGGTCTCGAAGAGCTCCAAGCGGAGCTTGATCGCTCGCGATCTCGTCAAGCTATTGCCCCGTCGACTAAAATGGCAAAGCGATGGGATAAGCGCGTTCATTGGCTGGAGTCCGAGATAGCGCGGCGAGGGTGAACGTCCGCGCCAGATCCAACTTCGCCCGTTCGCGTCAATCGTCGGCCGCAATTCGAACGCCGCAGTCGGCGCCTTGCGACCTCCGCAATGTTCCCCATATGTACTAAGATCGCAAGGTGCAAGCGACCGCTCTTTGACCCCGCTACTGTTGTATTCCTGCGCGTGGGCCGATGCGCTTCGCGAGCTCGGCTTTCCTCGGCGCGTAGCTCCCGCCGCAGGTTCACGATCCTAAACTTCCTGAATTTGACGTGCCCGTGCTGGCCCGGCGAGAACCAGCTCAAAAAGCGCGCGAGCCTAAACTTCCTGAACTTCTGTCGGCGAACGCGCCGCACGCGAACCGCCTGAGCGCGACGCCGCGGGGTCAGCCCCGCAGCGTCGCCAGCACTGTCGTGTCGCCCAGCAGGTGCACCACGTTCGTCGAGGGGCGGGCGAGGCCGCGCAGGCCAAGCCCCAGCAGTGCGTCGCCATCCACTTCGGCCGGGTTGCCGAGCTCGACGCGCAGGCGATTGTCGTGGGCGCTCACCGCACGGACGTTCGCCGCGCCGCCCAGCGCCGCCAGCGCCGCCGGCTGGAGCGCCACCGTCGCCGCGCTGATCGGGGCTGCGGCCGGTGCGGCAGGCGCTGTCACGCCGCCGCGCGCGGTCGCGTCGCGGATCTCGACCGCCACGACATCGGCGATCGGGCCGAGCACCACCTGCAGCGCGCGCTCCGAAGGACGCAGGATGCCGTGCGCGCCGAGCGCCTTGAGCGCGGCATCGTCGACCACGCCCTGGTCGGCGACGATCAGGCGCAGGCGCGTGGTGCAGGCGCCGATCTCGACCAGATTGGCCGAGCCGCCCAGCGCGCGGGCAAAGGCCTCGCCGCGGCTCGACGGGGCGACAGCACCCGCGTCCGCGACGACCGGCGCCTCGGCTTCACGGCCCGGCGTCTTCAGGTCGAAGCGGCGGATTGCCCAGCTGAAGATGCCGTAATAGAGCGCGAAATAGACCAGCCCGACGGGGATCAGCAGCAGCGGCTTGGTCGCCTTGCCGAAGTTCAGGACATAGTCGAACAGCCCGGCGGAAAAGCCGAAGCCGAGCTTCACGCCCAGCAGGTCCATCACCACCATCGCCACGCCGGTCAGCACCGCGTGGACGACGTAGAGCGCCGGGGCGAGGAACATGAAGCTATATTCGATCGGCTCGGTCACGCCGGTGAGCAGCGAGGTGAGTGCAAGGCTGAACAACAGGCCGCCCACCGCCTGACGGCGCTCGGGAAGCGCTGCGCGGTAGATGGCGAGGCAGGCGGCGGGCAGGCCGAACATCATGACGGGGAAGAAGCCCGCCATGAACGCGCCCGCGCTCGGATCGCCGGCGAAGAAGCGGCGCAGATCGCCCGTCGCGCCGTTGTAATCGCCCTGCACGAACCAGAACACGTTGTTGAGGATGTGGTGCAGGCCGGTCACCAGCAGTACGCGGTTGAGCAGGCCGAAGGCGAACAGGCCGAAGCTGCCCGCACCCGCAATGCCATGGCTCAGCGCATCGACGCCCGCGCTGATGTGCGGGAAGCCGACGCCGACGATCACCGCGATGGCGAGGCCTGCCAACCCGCTGACGATCGGCACGAAGCGACGGCCGCCGAAAAAGGCGAGATAGGCCGGCAGCTTGATCGCCGAGAAGCGGTTGTAGAAGCCGCCGCCGATCAGACCGGAGGCGATGCCGATCGGCACGTCGAGCCGGGCGACCGCCTTGGCCTTCCATGCCGCGACGGCGAGCGCCGCCTGGTCCTTGTCGAGCCCCGCGCCGATCGTGTCGGGCACCGCGAGCAGGCTCTTGCCCGCCTCGGTCGAGACGAGGAAGCAGACGATGCCGGCCAGTGCGGCGGCGCCGTTGCCGTCCTTGGCATAGCCGGTCGCCACGCCGATCGCGAAGAGCAGGCCGAGATGCGAGAACAGCGCGTCGCCGGCGGCGCTGACAAAGGCGATGTTGAGCAGGTCGGGCTGGCCGAGCCGCAGCAGCAGGCCGGCCACCGGCAGCACCGCGATCGGCAGCATCAGCGCGCGGCCGAGCGGCTGGAGCGTTTCGAGGATCTGCTTCATGCGGTGAATTCCCGGGCAAGGCGGCGGACATCGGCGGCAGTGGCGCAGGCCAGCGCGGCGGCGGCATGGGCGCGGGCGCGCTCGAGCGTGAGGGTGGCGAGCAGCGCCTTCACTTCCGGCAACACCGAGACGGTGGCCGAAAGCTCGGTCACGCCGAGGCCGACGAGGATCGGCACCGCCAGCGGATCGGAGGCGAGGCCGCCGCAGACGCCGACCCAGCGGCCGCGGGCGGTCGCGCCCCGGCAGGTATCGGCGATCAGGCGCAGCACCGCGGGGTGGAGCCCGTCGATGCCGCTGGCGACCGCCGGGTTCCCGCGGTCCATGGCGAGTGTGTACTGGGTGAGGTCGTTGGTGCCGATCGACAGGAAATCGGCTTCGGCGGCGAGCAGGTCGGCCGTTGCCGCCGCAGCCGGCGTCTCGACCATGATGCCGAGCTCCACCTTCTCTCCGATGCCCAGCTCGCCGCGCAGGCGGTCGAGCACCGCGCGGACGGCGCGCAGCTCGCCGACGCTGGCGATCATCGGCAGCATGATCTTGGCGATGCCGATCGGGCGCACGCCGAGGATCGCGCGGAGCTGGTCCTCCAGCACCTGGGGATGGGCCAGGCCGACACGGATGCCGCGCAGGCCCAGCGCCGGGTTCTCTTCTGCCGCGATCGGCAGATAGGGCGCGGGCTTGTCGCCGCCAATGTCGAGCAGGCGGATGATCAGCGGGCGGCCCTGCAGCGCGTCGGCGATCGCCTGATACTCGGCGGTCTGCTCGGCCACGCTGGGCGGCGTCTCGCGATCGAGGAACAGGAACTCGGTGCGCAGCAGGCCGCTGCCCTCGGCGCCCGCCGCGACGGCGCGCTCGGCATCGCCGACCGAGCCGAGATTGGCGAAAACTTCGATACGCGTGCCGTCGGCGAGCCGGGCTTCGGCCCCCGCCGCCGCACGGGCAGCGGCGAGCGCCGCCGTGCGGGCGTCGACACGGGCCTGCGCCTCGCTGCGCTGCGCCTCGTTCGGTGCGACGCGGAGCGTGCCTGCACCGGCGTCGAGGATCAGCGTCTCGCCTTCCTGCACGGTGCGCAGCGCCGAACCCATCGCGACCAGCGCGGGGATGCCGAGGCTGGCCGCGAGGATGGCGACATGTGAGGTCGGACCGCCGCGCACGGTGGCGAAGCCCGAGACCTGTGCCGGATCGATCGCGGTGACCTGCGAGGGGAGCAGGTCGTCGGCGAGCAGGATCGTGCCTTCCGGGAACACCAAGGTCGCGTCCTGCACGCCCTCAATCGCCGAGACGACGCGGCGCTCCAGATCGACCATGTCGTCGGCGCGCTCGGCGAGGTGCGCGTCGCCGCTCTGGCGAAGCAGTTCGGCCTGCGGGCGGATCGCCTGGCGCCAGGCCTGGCCGGCACTCGCGCCGTCGAGCACTGCGGCGCGCGCGGCTTCGAGCAACTCGGGATCGTCGAGCATCGACCGGTGCGCGGAAAGGATCGAGCGCATCGGCCCGGCCGCGTGGCTGAGATCGGCCTCGATCGCGCGCACCACCTTGGCGATGCCGTCCTCCAGCCGCGCGCGCTCCAGGCTCGCCCCCTTGCCGATCGGGTCGATCGTCAGTTCGGGGAGGCGGAAGAAGCGGGCGGTGCCGATCGCAAGGCCCGGCGCGGCGGTGACGCCCGCCAGCACACCGGGTTCGTCCGAAACCGGCGCGGCGACGGGGGCAGGGGGGGGAGCCGGGGCAGGTGCCGAAGCGGGATCGGCCTTCTCGCCCATGCCGCTCTCGATCAGCGCGGCGAGCGTTGCCGCGGCTTCGTCGGCGCGGCCGCCCTCGGCGGTGATGCGGATCGTGTCGCCCAGCTTGATGCCCAGCGTCATCAGCCGCACCGGGCTGCGCGCATCTGCGCTCTGCTCGCCCTTGGTGATCGTCACCTTGGCGGCGAACGGGACCAACACTTCACGCAGCTTGGCGGCGGGGCGGGCATGGATGCCATGCGCGAGCGGCACGACCACGGTGCGCGTCGCGGTCTCGCCGACGATATCGGTGGCGGCCTCGGCAACCGCGCCCGCGCGCGCGATGGTGAAGATCGGCTCGCCCGGCGCGACCAGCCCGCTGCCGCGCTTGCCCGTCAGCGTCAGGCCGTACTGGCCGATCAGCAGCACCGGCGTCACCACCGAGGGCGCGCCGCACACCACCGCATCCAGGTCGAAGCGGATCAGCACGTCGCCCATGCGCACCTGATCGCCCACCTTCACCTGCGGATCGAAGCCCGTGCCAGCCAGCTGCACCGTATCGATGCCGATATGCATCAGCAGCTCGACGCCGTCGCCGGCGCGCAGCGTGATCGCATGGCCGGTCGGCTGGAGCACCGTCACTTCGCCGTCGCAAGGCGCGTAGAGGCACCCCTCGGTCGGGTCGATCGCCACGCCGTCGCCCAGCATCCGCTGTGCGAAGACGGGATCGGGAACCTCCTCCAGCGGCATCAGCCAGCCGGCCATCGGCGCGCCGATGGCAAGGGCCCCGGCCGAGGCGTCGTCATAAGAAGAGGGCGGCGCGATCGTGCTCAGGGCGGGTCTCCGTGCGATCAGGGGAAGCGGGTTGCGCCGATCCAGCACCCGGCGGGCTGGAAGTCGCGGGTCATCTGCACCCAGTCGGCGCGCAGCCCGGGGGCGAGCGCACCGCGTTCGTGCGACAGGCCGAGGAAAGCGGCGGGGCTGGCGGCAGCCATCATCGCGGCGTCCTCGGGCGAGGTGCCGACGCGCGTGACCATGTGGCGGAACGCGCCGGTCATATCGAGCGCCGAGCCCGCCAGCGTGCCGTCGACGCCGAGCAGTCGCCCGCCCTCGACGCGGATGTGCTGGCCGTGCAGGTCGAACGAGGTCATGTCCGATCCTACGTTGGGCATCGCGTCGGTGACCAGCAGGAAGCGGTCGTGCGGGCGGGCCGCCAGCGCAATACGCAGCGCTGCGTCATGGACGTGGAAGCCGTCGGGGATGATGCCGCAATAGGCGGTCTGATTTTCCAGCGAGGCACCCACCACGCCGGGCGCGCGGTGGAGCAGCGGCGACATCGCATTGTACAGGTGGGTCACGCCGGTCATGCCCGCCGCGAAGGCGGCGACCGCGGTCTCGTAAGTGGCGTCGCTATGGCCGATCGCGAGCAGCACGCCGGCATCGGCGAGGCGGCGGACATCGGCGAGGTCGACCATCTCGGGAGCCAGCGTCACCAGCACCTTGCCGCGGCGCGGGCGGCCGAGCAGCTCGACCATGGCAGCGTCCAGCCCGCGGAACTTGTCCGCGTCATGGATGCCCTTGCGCGCCTTGTTGAGGATCGGGCCTTCGATGTGCACGCCGACGACGCCGGGCACGCCGGCCTCGATCGCGGCATCGGTGGCGTCGAGCGCCCTGGCGATCACCTCGGGCACGTCGCTGATCAGCGTCGGCAGGAAGGCGGTAGTGCCGAACTTGGCATGCGCCGCGCCGATCGCCGCGATGCCCTCGACGGTCGGTGCGTCGTTGAACAGCACGCCGCCGCC
This sequence comes from uncultured Sphingomonas sp., assembly GCF_913774285.1. Lineage (GTDB taxonomy): Bacteria > Pseudomonadota > Alphaproteobacteria > Sphingomonadales > Sphingomonadaceae > Sphingomonas. Next base: position 22,775 of record NZ_CAJYHX010000007.1, read on the forward strand.
GCCATTGACCTGGACGTCGATGAAGCCGGGAACGATCCAGCCGCCGTCGAGGTCGATCGTGTCGGTGCCGCTCCCCTCGGTGGCAATCGAGACGATGCGGCCCTGGTCGACCTCGATCACCGCTTCGGGCAGCGTGCCGGCGGCGGTGACGATCTGGCCGTTGACGAAGCGAAAGCTGCTCATCGAGTCTCGGTCACCTTGCGAAGATACAGCGGGGCGTCGGGATTGTTGCCGCGCGCCAGCGAGAGCGCGTTGACCATCGGGTAGAAGCTCTGGACCATCAGGATCGGCTCCACCGCCGGGTGGCCGGCAAGCACCGGCAGCGGCGAGGCGTCACCCGCCTTGGCATCGGCCAGGCAGACGCGGGCGCTGCGCTCGGCGAATTCGGCCGAGGCTTCGCGAACGCTGTCGCCGGCGATGTCCGAGGTCGCGAAAGCAAGCACCGGGAAGCCGTCGCCGACGATCGCCATGGGGCCGTGGCGGACTTCGGCGGCGCTGAACGCCTCGGCGTGCAGGCTGCAGGTTTCCTTGAACTTGAGCGCGGCCTCCTGCGCGACCGCAAAGCTGTAGCCGCGGCCGATCACGAACAGGTTGGTTGCGTTACGCAGCGTGTCCACGACCGGTGACCAGTCGAAATCGCGCGCTTTCTCAAGCTGTTCGGGCAGAGCGGTGAGGGCAGTAGCAAGCGCTTCGTCCTGCGCCCATTCGGCGACCAGCGCGGCGAAGGCAGCGAGCGCGGTGATGTAGGACTTGGTGGCGGCGACCGAGCGCTCCGGGCCTGCCTTGAGGCCGATCGTGGTGTCAGCCATTTCGGCGAGCGGCGACTCCTCGTCGTTGACGAACGCGACGACGCGGGCGCCGGCCTGCTGGTACGCCTTGACGGTGGCGAGCAGGTCCGGGCTGCGGCCGCTCTGCGACACCGCGATGCACAGCGCGCGGGCGGTGGAGACGGGTGCCTCGAAAACCGACGCGACCGACGGCGCCGCCGAGGCGACCGGCACGCCAAGCATCGTCTCGATCAGATATTTGCCATAGGTGGCGGAGTGATCCGATGAACCGCGGGCGCAGGTGACGACCAACGCGGGCGGATCCGCGCGCAGGTCGCGGGCCAGCGCGGCGAGCGCCGGGCCGTTGGCGTCGAGCAGGCGGCGGACCGCGGCGCCGGCCTCGGCAGCCTCGGACGCCATCAGCGTCTGACCACCTGCGGGCTTTTCGATTTCAGCGATCATCGTCCCCCATGCCTCCACTGGCTATGATGGAATCAGGGATAAGTTACATATTGGTATTGTTCAAGCGCTAGCTGCGTGCGTCGAGCAAATTACGCAGGGCAGAAACTTTCGCGGGGTCGGTGGCGAGGCGCGGGCCGGCCTGGAATCCGAAGGCGATTTCGCGGGTATCGGCGGTGCCTTGCGGGCTGCGGCACGAGGCATGAACCTCGCGCACGCCCGTCTCCAGGATCGGCGGCAGCGTCGTCGCGTCGACCCCGCTGCCGGCCAATATGGTGATTCGGTCGTCGGCAGCCTGTACCAGCGCGGCGATTGTCTCGCGCCCGTCGATTGCCTTGGGCGTGCAGCCTGAGGTGAGAATCCGGTCGAAGCCGAGAGTGATTGCGGTTTCGAGTGCCGCGAGCGGATCGGGGCAGAGATCGAAGGCGCGATGCAGCGTCAGCGAGAGGCTGCGCCCCGCATTTCGCGCAACCGCTACCCAGGCCGCGAGCATCTCGGCATCGAGCTGGCGATCCGCGCGGCTGGCACCGATCACCACGCCGGCAAGTCCCGCCTCGGCAGCGGCGCAGATGTCGGCAGCGACCAGCGCGGCGTCGGCGGCGGTATAGACGAAGTTGCCGTCGCGGGGGCGGGCGAGCAGGTGGACCGGGATCGGCGCCGCCGCGGCCGCAGCGATCAGCGAGTCGGGCGGGGTCAGGCCGCCGACAGCCAGCGCGGAGCACAGCTCGATTCGATCCGCGCCGCCTGCAACTGCGGCATCGATTCCGGGGACATCTTCCACGCAGACTTCGAGCAAGCGACGCATCAGGTATTTGCCCCCGGGACCAAGGTTCTAGAAAAGTCCTATTCCTCAGAGCACGCCGAACGTCCAGCCCTCGGTGCGGGCGAGCTCCGGCGTCAGGCCCGCCGGAGTCCACAGGTCCGGCTGCCCAGCCGCCACGCGCAGCCATGCGGCGCTGAGGATCGCATCCGTCGCGTGATCGTCATAGCGCGGCAGCGGCGCATGCGGCGCCGATCCGAAGGCGGCGAGCATCGTGTCGAGCGTCTCGGCGTCACGGATCTTCGAGATGCCCTTGCGCATCCCCGCGAGCCGCGCGGCAAGCGAGGTGTAGATTTCCACCAAGACCGGGCCGGTCTCCGGCAGCGGGTCGAACGGCCACAGCCCCACTCGGCCGCGCAGGCGATGCAGCACGCGCATGCCGGTCAGGCTGGACTTGCCGACCTGACTCGCCCCGACGAGGTTGAAGCAGCTATAGGGCGACAGCGCCATCGCCTCCTGCCCGACCTCGCACACCCGGAACCGGCCGCGCCCGCCGGGGAAGAGGTCGCCGCAATCGCCCATCTGGCGGAAGTGCCGCCGCGCCTCCGCATGCTGGACGAAGCTGGTCGCGGCGAGATGTGGGTCGGCGGCGGACAGCCGGTCGACCAACGCCCAGAGCGCAGGCCCGTCCGCAGGGCTCTCCGACCAGCCGGGGAAATAGGCGCCGGTATCGGCGAAGGGGAATGCGGGCGAGAGATCGAGCCCGACCAGCGCGCGCGTGCCGCTATCGGCAAGGTCTTCCAGAAACGCCAGAATATCGGCGCGCGACCAGGGGCGATCGATCAGCACCGGCGCGGCATCGCCTGTTGGGGCATGCGCGACGGCAAGCCCCTTGGGACGCTCGACGGCCTGGCCGGACCAGTCGATCGCAATGAAATCGGTGAAAGTCAGGGGCGCGTTCCCATGCCGGCAGCGAGCCGCTGCGCCTTCTTAGCGCGATCCCACCAGGCGCGCTGGATGTAGAGTTCGACCCGCTCGCGCGCCGGGGTGCCGTAACGGACCAGCAGCATCGGAAAGTTGCGATAATGGTCGGTCTGCCAGAAGGTCTCCGGATCGGTCTCGAGCAGCAGCGGCTTCTCGTCCTTGGCGATCATCAACGCGAAGCTGCCGGGCTCGCGACCGGGCGACATCAGCCCCTTGCCGTTGATCTTGGGACAGGGCGTGTTCCACCAGCTGCCAATCTCGACGTCGGGCAGCGTCAGCGCGAAGGCGCAGGCATCGTCCCAATCATCCATTGCGGCGCTGTTCTCGCATGGCCGCCCACCAGGCGAGCCGCTCCGCCACCCGCTTCTCATGGCCGCGATCGGTGGGGGTGTAGAAGGTCTGCGGCTCCATCTCCGCCGGCCAGTAATTGTCGCCCGAGAAGCCGCCCTCGGCGTCATGGTCATAGGTATAGCCGGTGCCATAGCCGATCTGCTTCATCAGCTTGGTCGGCGCGTTGAGGATGTTCTGCGGCGGCATCAGCGAGCCGGTTTCCTTGGCGACCTTCCACGCCGCCTTCTGCGCCTTGTAGGCAGCGTTCGACTTGGGCGCTGTCGCCAGGTAGAGACATGCCTGAACGATCGCCAGTTCGCCCTCGGGCGAGCCGAGAAAGTCGTAGGTGTCCTTGGCCGCCATGCACTGCACCAGCGCGTTGGGATCGGCCATGCCGATATCCTCCACCGCCATGCGAACGAGGCGGCGGAGCAGGTACAGCGGCTCCTCGCCGGCGGTAAGCATGCGCGCGAGATAATAGAGCGCCGCCTGCGGATCGGAGCCGCGCACCGATTTGTGCAGCGCCGAGATCAGGTTGTAATGCCCCTCGCGGTCCTTGTCGTAGACCGCCACGCGGCGCTGGAGGAAGGCGGAGAGCCCGGCGGGGTCGAGCGGCGCCTCGAACTGCACCGAGAACAAGGTTTCGGCCTGGTTGAGCAGGAAGCGCCCGTCGCCGTCCGCGCTTGCCACCAGCGCGTCGCGCGCTTCGGGGGTGAGGGGCAGGGGGCGTTCCTCCAGCGCCTCGGCGCGGTCGAGTAGCTGGCTGAGCGCCGCGTGATCGAGCCGGTGCAGGATCAGCACCTGCGCGCGACTGAGCAACGCGGCGTTGAGCTCGAAGGAGGGGTTTTCGGTGGTCGCGCCGACCAAGGTGACAGTGCCGTCTTCGACATAAGGCAGGAAGCCGTCCTGCTGGGCGCGGTTGAAGCGGTGGATCTCGTCCACGAACAACAGGGTGCGCTTTCCGATCCGGGCATGGTCGCGTGCCTCGGCGAACACCTTTTTGAGGTCCGCGACGCCCGAGAACACTGCCGAGATCGCGACGAAGCGCAAGCCCACCGCATCGGCGAGCAGCCGCGACATGGTGGTCTTGCCGGTGCCCGGCGGTCCCCAGAAGATGATCGAGCTGAGCTTGCCCGCCGCGACCATCCGCCCGATCGCGCCCTGTTGCCCGGTGAGATGCTCCTGCCCGACCACTTCGTCGAGCTTCTGCGGGCGCAGGCGATCGGCGAGCGGGCCGCCTGCTGGGGTGGAGTCGGCGGCGGGTTGTTCGTGGGTCGCAAAAAGGTCGGCCATTGCGGCCAAGATAGGCGGCTGTGGTGCATTTTGCATCCCGCTGGTTGATCGGGCGCAAGGTCCGGGCGCCAGCCGGCGGCCAAACACCCTTTGTCCCGGCGCGATGGGGCGCACCGCGCGTGCCACCTGCGCTCCCTTCCGCTTGCGGGAGGGGTCGGGGGAGGGGGTGACGTCATGGCATGTCCGCGCACGTTCAGCCCCTCCCCTAGCCCCTCCCGCAAGCGGAAGGGGGACATGAGCAAGAGGAGGATCGGGCATGGACTGCGACGTCGTCATCGTCGGGGGAGGGCCGGCGGGCCTCGCCTTCGCGCGCTCGCTGGAAGACAGCGGCCTCAGCATCGTGCTGCTGGAGCGTGCGCCGCTGGAGGCGCTGGCGAGCCCGCGCTTCGACGGGCGCGAGATCGCGCTCACCCATGGCTCGAAGCGGATCCTCGAGGCACTCGGCGCCTGGGGGCGGCTGCCGGTCGACGAGATCGCGCCGATGCATGCGGCCAAGGTGCTCAACGGCGACTCGCCCTTCGCGCTCAACTTCACCGCAGGGGGCGGGGCGGACGACCAGCTCGGCTATCTGGTGCCAAATCATCGCATCCGCGCTGCGTTGTACGATGCCGTGAAGGATCAGCCCGGCCTGAAACTGGTGACCGGGGCGGAGGTGGTCCATGCCCGCTCGGGCGCCACCGGCCCGCGCGCGGAAGTGCTGCTCTCCTCGGGGGAGGTGGTGCGGGCGCGGCTGCTGGTGGTGGCCGACTCGCGGCTTTCCAGGACGCGCGAGGCGCTGGGGATCGATACCGACATCAACCCGCTCGGCCGTTCGATGATGGTGGTGCGGGTGCGTCACGAGCTGCCCCACGGCGCCACCGCGCTCGAATGGTTCGACCATCGCCAGACGCTGGCGTTGCTGCCGCTCAATGGCAACATGGCCGGCGCGGTGCTGACCCTGCCCGAGGAGGCGGCGCGGCGCGTGGCGGCGTTCGATGATGCCGCGCTCGGCCGCGACCTCACCCGCCGCTTCCGCCAGCGGCTGGGGCGGATGGAGGTGGTGAGCGATCGCAATGTCTATCCGCTGGTCACCACCTGGGCACATCAGTTCGTCACCGGCCGTGCCGCGCTGATCGGCGACGCGGCGGTGGGAATGCATCCGGTGACCGCGCACGGCTTCAACCTGGGGCTGAGCGGGCAGGCGCTGCTCGCCGCGGAAGTGCGGGACGCGGTGCGGCGGGGCATGGACCCGGCGCTGCCCGCCGTGCTTCGGCGGTTCGAGAACGGCCACCGCGCTGCGTGCAAGCCGCTCTATACGGGCACGAACCTGCTGGTGCGGCTGTTCACCGACGAGCGGCTGCCGGCGCGCGCAATGCGGCACGCGGTGCTGCGGCTGGGGGCGGGCCTGCCCTTCGTGCGGCCCACGGTGCGGGCGATGCTGACGCATTGACCTACTATTCCTCGCCTGCACGGCACGGGAGGGGGACCGCGCGCAGTGCGGTGGAGGGGCCGCCGCGGCACGCGGCGGTTGTCTTCGCAATCAGCCGCTCCCGCGCCTGACGGCGCGGCCCCTCCACCACGCACCTTGCGGTGCGCGGTCCCCCTCCCCCAGCACGCTGGGGTAGGATTGATGTTGCCCAAGCCCCCTTGCGCAATCTCTTTCAAGATATATCTTGTGTGCATCAAGACTCGCACAGGATGCACATCGCCATGTTTTCTCCCTTCGGCCGTCACGGCCATCATCACCATCACCATCATCACGGCCATCAGTTCGGCCCCCGCGGACGCGGCGGCTGGGGCGGGGGCTTTCCCGGCGGCTTCGACATGGCCTTCGCCATGGGCGAGCGTGGGCCTGGCGGGCGCGGCCGGCGGATGTTCGGTGGCGACGAGCTCCGCCTGATCCTGCTCAAGCTGATCGAGGAGGCGCCGCGCCACGGCTATGACCTGATCCGCGAGATCGAGGCGCGCTCCAACGGCGCCTATGCGCCGAGTCCCGGCGTCGTGTACCCGACGCTAACCATGCTCGACGACATGGACCTGATCGCCGAGCACAAGAGCGAGGGCGCCAAGAAGCAGTTCGCGATTACCGAGGCCGGCACCGCCCATCTCGCGGAAAATGCAACGGAAGTCGGAGCGCTGTTCCAGCGGCTGGCCGACCTCGGCGAGCGCCATGCCCGCACCAGCGGCGGGCCGGTGCGCCGGGCGATGCACAACCTCAAGACCGTGCTCGCCGCCAGTGTGTTCGACGAGGAGGTCGATCCCGAACGCCTGCACGCGATCGCCGAGATCCTCGACGAAGCCGCGCGCAAGATCGAGCGGCTGTAAGCAACGATGCCCCGGATCGAGGTGTTACGCCGTCGGCTGGGGCTCGTCCCCATCGCGGCCAAGGAGAGAAGAATGACGATTGCCCGCTACACCAGCCATGCCCTTGTACCGACCGAGCATGCCAGCCGCTACCTCCAGCAGCTGTGCAAGCACTGGCAGCACAATCTGCAGGTGGAGTTCACGCCCGAGAACGGCACGGTGATCTTCCCCAGGGACGCACGTGGCGCGAACCACCCCGGGGACGCGGTGGTGACCTTCGATGTCGCGGAGACGGGCCTCGAGATCCGGGTCGACGCCACGTCCGAAGAGCAGCTGGAAGGGCTGAAGGGCGCGGTCGCCCGGCACCTCGATCGCTTCGCCTTCCGCGAGGGCGAGCTGACGTTCGACTGGCAGTAACCCACGAAAAAGGGGCGGGAACCGTGTGGCTCCCGCCCCTTTTTGCGCGTCGTCCGGATCAGAAGCTGAAGCGGACCGATGCAGTGACCGTGCGGCCGGTCAGCGTCTGTGCGGTGGCGACGCCCGAGGCCGGGATCGCCGCCGAGTTGACCGAGACCAGGGCCAGCTTGTCGAACACATTGTAGACGTTGAGGCCGATCTGCAGGCCGTTCACCGGGCGGACCTGCACGAACGGGCTGACGATCGTGTAGCCCGGCTGCTTGAGCAGGTTGCCGTCCTGCGCGAAGCTGCTGGTGGTGCCGATCAAATTGGTGCCGATGGTGAAGCGCTTCACCTCGAACTGCGGGGTCGCCTGGAAGATCAGGTCCGGCTGGTGGCGCGGGGTGTTGCCGACCAGCGTCTTGTCGGCCTTGTCCGCGTCGATCTTGGCCTTGGTGTAGGTGGCGCCCAGTCGCAGGCTGAGCGGGCCATGCTCGAACAGGCCTTCGAGCTCGACGCCCTTGGCGCTGTAGTCGCGGTCAATCTGCAGCACCACCGTCTGCCCGGTGGCGTCGGCGCCGATCTGCAGGTTCTTGTCGGTGGTCGAGGCCCAGAAGCCGGTGGCGAACAGCGTCACGCCGCCCTTGCGGAACTTCACGCCCGCCTCGGCCTGCTTGACAGGGCCATAGGCCATTGCCGGGTCGGTCAGCGCGCCCGAGTTCGAGTTGACGGCGGGCGAGAAGAACAGGCGCTCGGCGCTGGCGCGGGCACCGCGGCTGTAGCGCGCGAACACCGACAGCGGCTCGGCGAAGCGATAGTTCACGCCGACCGAGTACGACGCGTATTTGTAGCTATAGTCGGCCAGGCCCGGCTGCGACAGCGGCAGCACCGCGACGCTGCGCTCGGGCAGCGAGATCGCGCCGTCGCGGTTCATGTCCACCGGCGCCACGCCGACGCGGTTGCCGCCGAGATCGGCGCCGTACAGCGTGCCGCTGACCTTGCCGAAGTCATAGCGCAGGCTGCCGCCCACCGAGAGCGCGCCGATCTGGTAGTTGACCGAGCCATAGGGTGCGAACACGCGGTAGCTGAGGTCGTAGCGGCGGCGATAGGCGGCGGTGCCGCGAATGCCGTAGTTCACCACACCGCCCTGGGTCACCGGAACGCCGCCGGCGGTCAGCACGTCGACATAGGCCGAATTGCCGCCGGGGGCGATGTCGAACACGTCGGTCAGCAGGTTCAGGTTTTGCACCATCGCCTGCGAGGACGCATAGAAGCCGGCGGTGGTGGTGAGCTTGCCCTCGCCGACATTCCACACGCGGCTGCCGCGGAAATCATTGGTGAAGTTGTCGAGCTTCTCAATGTCCGAATGGATCTCCAGTCCGTACATCAGCAGGCCGTTGCCGTTCAGCGTCGCGGTATTGGCGATGGTCTTGCCGGCATTGGGGCCGGTGGCGTAGCGCAGCGTCGCGCCGGGGCCGGCAAAGGTCGGTGCCAGCGCCGCGGCGGGCAGCAGCGCCATCGAGCTGCTCTCGTTATAGGTGCCCGAAATCGCGGCGTAGCGCATGCGATCGCTGAACGTCCAACCGGCGATGTCGAACTGTGCCTCCAGGCCGATCGAGGCAACCTTGCTGCGATCGCCCTCGCGCAGGTCCAGATTCTGCACGTTGTTGTTGCCGTCGAGCGCGAGGATCGAGGTCTTGTAGCGCGAATAGAGCGTGTCCTTGCGGGGATCGAAGCCCGGGATCGTGCTGTAGCTCGGGTCGGCATTGGTGCCGCGGACCGCGACCGGGACGTTGGCGTAGTTGGGCTCGCGGTCGTCGAGATACTTGCCGTACAGACGGATATAGCCGTTGCCGAAGGTCTTGGTGACGTTCAGCTTGATCTGGCCGCCCTTGAACGCGTCATAGCCGGTCGCGCGCGGGCCTTCACCCTGGCGATAGAAGCCGCCGACGTTGAAGCGCACCGTCTTGCTGAGATGGCCGCCGTAATTGAAGTCGGCCCGGCCGAGTTCATGGTCGATGCCCGAGGAGAGCTGCAGCGTGCCGCCGTCTTCCTCGCCGGTCTTGGAGATGAAGTTGACCAGGCCGCCCGGCGAGTTCGAGGCGAAGGTGGACGCCGAACCGCCGCGGATCGCCTGGACCTGCGAGAGGCTGAGATCGGTGCGCAGGAACGCCGTGGTCGAGGCGAAGTGGATGTCGCCGAACTCGAGCACCGGCAGGCCATCTTCCTGGATCTGCAGGAACTTGGAGCCGTCCGCCGCCATCGGCAGGCCGCGGATGGTGACCGCGGTCAGGCCGTCGGTGCCCGCGGTTTCGGCGCGGATGCCCGGCATGTTGCCGAGGACTTCGGCGATCGAGCGGGTGCCGATCTTCTGGATCTGCTCCTCGTCGATCGAGCTCGCGGAAATCGCCGAATCGAGCAGATCGCGGCCCTTGGCAACGCCGGTGGTGAAGGCCTGCTTCTGCGGCTTCGCCTCGGCCGAGTCGCTGTTGTGCGCGACAGGCGTATCGGGACCGGCAGAAGCCTGCTGGGCATGCGCCGGCAGTGCGATCGCCGCAGCAGAGAGCGCCAGCGCCAAACGGAAACGAGTGTTCATCACAACCCTTTGTCTCAAATGTTTCTGCGGACGCACTGGGGGATGGGCAGTTAAGGTATTGAAAGGGAAGGGGTAGGTACAAGTACGTGGCAGGGCCCGGGAAAATGCGAACGTTTGCCAAGCGGGTGCCGAAACTCTTTATTCCTGCGTCCGTATCGAGCATTCTCTCGTATATTCGGGAGCAAGCGAGCAGTGAATGTGCATAGGGGAGGGGTGTGGCAATGATGGAATCGCGCGACCGGGAGCATCACGAGAGTATAGGCGTACCGAATGAGGCACGACTGCTCGGGCTGTTGGCGGATTGTGCCGGCAACATGCTGGGGGCATCCGATCCGACGGCGATGATCGACTATCTGTTCGAAATGGTCCGCGACGAGCTGCTGCTCGACGTCTATTTCCACTACCGCGCCGAGCCGGATCACCTGCTGGTCCTCGAGGCGAGCGGCGGATTGTCCGAGGCGCAGAAGGCGGCCGGGGCGCGGCTGCAGTTCGGCCAGGCGGTGTGCGGCATGGTCGCGCGTGACCGCACGCCGCGCGTCGTCGCACAGGTGCAGGGCAGCGACAATCCGATGACCAACTTCATCCGCGACGTCGGGCTGGACAGCTATGCCTGCACGCCGCTTCTCCACGGCGAGGTGCTGCTCGGCACGCTCGGCTTCGGCCGGCGCAGCGGCGTGCCCTTCAGTGAGATTGAACTGCGTTTCCTGCGCACCATCTGCAGCTATGTCGCGGTGGCGAAGAACCGGCTGTTGGTCGAAGCGGAGATGCTGGCGGCGATGAAGGCGCGCGACGCGCTAGAAAAGGCGCAGCGTGCGCTGATCGGCAGCATCTCGCGCAGCGCTGCGGAGGAAGAAGCGGCGACCGCGGCCATCTTGGCGCACGAGATGGTGCAGCCGCTTTCGGCCGCGTCGAACTACATTGCAACAGTGGAAATGGCGCTGCGCGGCACCGGCGGGCCCGACGTGTTGCGGCAGCTGGCGCGGGCGCGGGCGCAGATCAGTCGCTCGTCGCAGGTCATTGCGCGTACCCGGGCGCTGGTCGAGCACGGCGAAGTCAATGCCGAGTTCGTGCCGGCCGAGACGCTGTTCGAGGAAGCGCGCGAATTGTTCGAGGCTGCGTGGAGTGGCCCGTCGCCGCAGATTACCGTTGAGATCGCGGACGGGCTGGGCGCATTGCTCGCCGATCGGGTGCAGATCGGCCAGGTACTGGCCAACCTGTTGCGCAACGCAGCGCAGGCGTTGCGCGACACTGAAGACGCCCGCATTCTCGTGTCGGCGCGCGCTATCGAGGACGGGGTCGAGATCGCGGTCGCGGACAATGGCCCCGGCTTCCCCGGCGGGGTCTTTCCCGAGCGCGGACGGTCGACCAGCGGCGGGCAGGGAATCGGCCTCGCGGTGACCCGGCGCATCCTCGAAGCGCATGAAACCGCGTTGGATCTGCAAAGCCCTGCTACAGGCGGCACGCGATTACGCTTCGTGCTCGCGGCGCGCGAAACCGCGGCCTAGCTCAGCGCCCGCGGCGGGCGAGTACCTCGAAATAGCTGTCCAGCACCGCATGGTTCACCCGGTCCCATACATAGGCCTGGGCTTTCTCGTGGCCCGCTGCACCAGCCGAGGCGGCGAGGGCCGGATCTTCAATGAGCCTGGCGATCGCGCCGGCATAGGCATCCACGTCGCGCGGGGGCACCAGGAAGCCGTTGACGCCTTCCTCGACCAAGTCGATCGCGCCCGTGGCGCGCGCCGCCACGATCGGTACGCCGCAGGCCATCGCTTCCGAGGTGACGTTGCCGAAGGTTTCTGTGACCGAAGGATTGAACAGCACGTCCATCGAAGCGACCGCGCGGGCGAGATCGTCGCCGCGCTGGAAGCCGGTGAACACCGCGCCGGGCACCTGATCGGCAAACCATTGTCGCGCCGGGCCCTCGCCGATTACCAGCACCTTGTGCGGCACGCCGCGCTCGGTCAGCCGGTTGCAGACCTGGGCGAAGATATCGAGCCCCTTTTCCAGCACCAGCCGGCCGAGAAAGCCGACGGCGAACTCGTCATCGCCGATGCCGAGCGACCGGCGCCAGGCGAGATCGCGGCGGCTCGGGTTGAACCGGTCGTGGTCGACCCCGCGTGACCAGATGCGGATCGGCGTGTTCACGCCCCAGCCGCGGATAAGTTCGGCGGTGGAATCGCCGGGCGTTACCACTTGGTCGACGCGGTTGTAGAAGCGGGTCAGCAGCTTGATGATCACCGGCGCGACGAAGCCGAGATGATAATAAGCGGGATAGGTCTCGAACCGCGTGTGAAGCGAGGCGAGGGTGGCGATGTCGTGCTTGCGTGCCCAGGTCACCGCGCCGTGACAGAGAAATTCGGGCGCCGAGACGTGCACCATGTTGGGCGCGAACGCTTCCAGATCAGTGCGGATGCTCTTCGGCAGGCCGGTGGCAAACTTGTACTCGGCGCGGCCGCCCGGCACCGGCCAGGCGGGCACGCTCACCAGATCTCCGGTCGGCTTGAAGGCAGGGGTATCGGTGGTCGGCGAATAGATTCGGACCTTTACGCCCTGGTCGAGCAGATAGCCGACGAGCTTGTTGAGCGCCTGGTTCGCGCCATCGCGAACATAGTTGTAATTGCCGCTGAAAAGGGCGACGCGAAGATCCGAGGGTTGCATTTGGCTTCGGGCCTTATCCGCCTGCTGCGGGGTGGGCAAGCGGACGACTTGTCCCATGCGCGGAACATGGTTCCGGATGGTGCGATTATGCCGTCATGAGCAAGCATTTCGCGAAGGGCGCCGCGGTGCGCTGGAACTGGGGCAGCAGCCATGCCGAAGGCAAAGTGGCGGAGCGTTTCGATCGACGCGTGCAGCGAACGATAAAGGGCGAGAAGATCGTCCGCAACGGCACCAAGGACAATCCCGCGTATCTGGTCGAGCAGGAAGATGGCGGCCGCGCGCTCAAGCTGGAGAGCGAGTTGGACGCGGGGTGATCCCGCTTGTTAGCCCCTCCTCCTCGGATGAGGGGGTTGAGGTGGCGGGATTACAGAATGCTTGTTGGTACACAGCCCGACCCCAACCGCGCATCAGGTGAGCAGCGCTCCGCGCTGTTCAGGCGCTGCCCGGGGGCAGCGCCGACCTGATACGCCTGAAAGGGAGGGGCTTAAGTGTAGGTATCACCGCGTATACAGCACCCGCGCATCGGCCTTGAATGCCTCCGCGCTCGCCTTGCGCGAATAGAACATGTGCCCGCCGGGATATACGCCCAGCTTGACCCGCTGCTCTACGCCGAAGCGCGGCATCTGGTCGATGATCAGCCGCGACCCGAAATAGGGGCAGGACAGATCGTTATAGCCATGGACGATCAGCACGCCCATCTTGGGATCGTTCGCCACCGCCTTGCGCAGGTCGCTCACCGGCGCATCGTCGGGCGTGCCGCGGTCCCAGGCTGAATTCACCGAGAAAGACAGCGCATTGTAGCGCGCGCTCGTCTTCCAGCCCACTTCACGGGTGATGAAGTCGACCATCGCGCTGGTCGTCGGCGCGATGATGCCTTCCAGGATCGGATCGCCCGACTTGCGCTCGGCAGCATTGGGGAAGGGATCGAACGCGTCGACGTTCGAATCATATACGCTGCCGATCTTGCCGTCGTCGCGGTGTACTTCGCGCAGATAGGTGCCTTCGTCGACCCGCCCGTCAAGCCGGCGGACCAGCTTGGGATCGAGCCCGGTCAACTCGGTCACCTTGTCGCTCAGCCGCGCGGTCGCCTGCGGGTCCGAGCGCCCTGCGAGCAGGTCGGTCGCGAAGCCGCCACGGGTATAGGCCTCCACGCCTGCCATCGCCTGCGGCGTCAGCTTGCCGGTGCGCTCGAGATGCCCGGCGGCCATCGAGGGCAGGGTGATCATCCAGGGCAGCGGGGACAGAGCGTCCGATCCCGCGGTAGCCGCCGGGTCCAGATAGGGCGAGACCATCACGATGCCGTTGACGCCTACGCCCAGCTGGGTCTGCAGTTCATAGGCGATGCGCGGTGCGCGATAACCGCCATAGCTTTCGCCCATCACGAACTTGGGCGAGCGCAGTCGCTCGTTCTTGACGAGCCAGTCGTAGACGATGCGCGACAGATACTTGATGTCGGGTTCGTTGGCGTAGAACGCCTTCTTCGTCGCATCCTCGTCGATCAAGCTGCGGCTGAAGCCGGTACCTACAGGGTCGATGAACACCAGATCGGTCATGTCGAGCCAGCTGGCGGGATTGTCGACCAGCAGTGGCGCGTCGGACGGGGAATCGCCCTTGTCGCCGAACTGCACGCGCTTCGGACCCACCGCGCCGAGGTTGAGATAGACCGATGACGCGCCGGGGCCGCCATTGAACGCGAAGGTCACCGGCCGCTGCGCGCCCCCGCCGGGGACAACATAGGCGGTGTAGACCACCTCGCCGATCTTCTTTCCCTTGGCGTCATATACCGGCAGCTTGCCCACGGTTGCCTGGTAGCGGATCGGCTTGCCGCCGATCACCGCGGTCTGCGCGATGGTCTTGTCGTCGGGCAGCGGCGGCAGGTCGCTCTTGGCTTCGCTTTTCTCGGTGGCGGCGGCGTCGTCCTTCTTGTCCTGCGCAGGTGCCTGCGGGGCGAGGAGCAGGGCGGCAAGCGACGCGGTGATCAGAATGCTGTGGCGCAAGAACAGGTCCCCCGGTGATGGTTGATGCCGCAGCCTAGCGGCGGCCCCCGGCCGAATCTATGGGGCTCGTCTTACAAAACGCGCCACATCCACTGCGCCGCCGGCCCGTAATGGGCGACTTTGGCAGCAAGATCCGGAGAGGGGCTGCCCGCCTGAAATCCCAAACGGCGCCAATAGTCCGCTGCGCCGTCGATCGCGATCAGTTCGGCGCGTGCGATGCCCGCCTCTGCGGCGGCTTCGAAGGCAGCTTCGACCAGCATACGGCCGATGCCCGTGCCGCGCGCGGCGTCCGAGACGGCGAGGTCGTGCAGATACAGCGTGTCGCCGGCCGTCGCTCGGTCAAGTACGGCGCCGACCGGTGGCGGCGACTCGCGCTTCCAGCCATGCGCCAGCAGATAGGCGACGAGGTTGCCATCGCGCTCGGCCGCCAGATTGAACGGCGCAGCGACGTCGAGCCGGCTGGCGAATGCCGGCTCGGGTTCGACGAGAAAGGCGGGATAGACCTGCGCCTGCAGCGCGAGCGCCGCGGGGAGGTGGCGTGGTCGCAGCGGAATGAGGATCGGTGCCGACATGCATCTGGCTGTGCCAGCCGGCGCCCTCTCAAGCCAGTGCAACCGCATGGCAGACGCGTTTCAAGGATCGGTGAAATACCGTAACGAGTCTCCTACTTACCCGTAAACGCCGGGGAATTTATAGTTAACGAGCGGTTATCCGTACCCGATAACGATAGTCTTCAACCAGATATTTCCACCATACGCGAGAGAACAACCACACTTGTTCGGCTGACGACGGCCGGTTCGTGTGGAGCCTGTTGTGTATCCTGTGCGTTTGACTTGTTGCTGTATCTTGTCTGCCGCGGCTTTAATGCTGGGCGCGGCTACTGATGCGCCGACTCTCGAAGATCAGGTGCTCGACCGGATCAACCATCTCCGCGCCAATCCTGCCGCCTATGCCGACCGTCTTCGCCAGTTGCGGCCGCATTTTCGCGGCAACACGCTGTACCTGCCCGGGCGACCGCGCGGTCTGATCACGCGCGAAGGCGTCGAGGCCGTCGAAGAGGCGATCGCTTTCCTCGAGCTTCAGGCGCCGCTGCCGCCGCTCAGTCGGGCGGAGCTGCTCGGCCTCGCGGCGCGCGACCATGCTGTGGTGCAGGGCGCGCTCGGCACCCGCGGCCATTTCTCGCCCGATGGCGCTTCTCCCGGCGATCGGGTGCAGCGCCGCGGTGGCGGCCGGCTGGTGGGGGAGGACATCTCCTATGGCTATGCCGATGCCGAGGAGGTGGTGCGACAGCTGGTAATCGATGATGGCGTTCCCGATCGCGGCCACCGCGACCTGCTGTTCAACCGCGAATTGCGGTACGCCGGCGTCGGCTGCGGCAGCCACAGCGCCTACGGCCATATGTGCGTGATCGATGTGAGTCGCACCCGCAACGGGATGTCGGTCTATGCCACCCTGGCGCAGAACGAGGGCCGCTAGCCCAAACCGCGGGCGCAGCCTTTCGAGCGCGGGGCGGTGCGTGGCCGCCGTGCCTCCTGTGCGTGCGGGCGCTCTACAGCGCTGATGCCGGCTCAAGGCGCTGACGAGTTTCCGACGCCTATCGAGCGCGGCAGATTGTCTTCGCCCGCCTGCCGAATGGTAAATGGCCTATGCGGCGATTGTTTTGATCCTTCTAGGGGCTCCCGCGCCGGAGCGGCAGTGCGACCTGCTACCCTGCCAGCTTTGAAGGCGATTCCGTCGGCAGGCACTGGCCAGGTCCAACATGTCTGGCGGCCTATCGGAGCGTAGCCTTGGCAAAGTAATGCAAACGCAGCGTCTTGTGCGGGTGGCTGCGCAAACCGAAATTGTATGTAGGCAGATTTGGATATGCCCGACGTCATCGATCGAGCACTGCGCGACCACATTGTGACAATTGCCGTGGGCGGACGAGGTACTGCCCCGCATATCGGGCAGAAGCTAGTTTGCCGATGCACGTGCGTTGCGTGGTTCTTTCACTGCCAGCAGCATTTTCTCATCCGGAAGGCAAACCTGATCTGGCGATCGCTGCCACCGGCGCAAAGTGCGGGATCGCAACAAGCGCCACCGAGCGGTACGTCTCCTCGGCCGTGGGAGCCGAGATCAGCGAACCACCGTTACGAGGTCGCCGCGCTTGACCACGCCGAACAGCCGTTGTGCGAAATCCTGGGGCACGCCGATGCAGCCATGCGTTGCCAGCCCCTGGCGCACATTGCTGCCATGGATGGCGACTCCATCGCTGGTCAACCACAGCGTGTAAGGCATCATCGCGTCATAGGTATTCGAGCGATGGTTCTTCTCCATGCCGCGAATCGGGAAATTGCCGATCGGCGTCGGAGTTTCATCCTGTCCATAGAGAATCACGCTGGTCGCGATCTCGTCCTCGCCACGGAACACGGAGAGGATCTGGCGCGTCAGATCGACGCGTAGCCAGATCCTCCCCGGGGGAATGCCGTTGTCATTCCACGCGAACTCGCCGAACTGCATGCGGTCCGGCACGCGCAACAGGCTCCGGATGACCCGCGTGCTGCCGTCGCCCATGCGCAACTGCTGCTGGTCTCCGTCGGAAAACCGAATACGTTCGGTGCTCACGGCGGGGATCATGCGGCCCGCTGGGCTGTCCTGCTTGACGTACCGCGGAACGAACGCCTTGGCCGCCAGCGTGACAAGCAGCAACGAGGCTGCGCCCAGCGAAATCCAGATGCCGAGCTTCGGTCGACCGCGCATCAGGCCTTGGCTTCGATCCGGTTCCGCCGGCGCATTTCAGCACCGATCAACCCGAATGCTGTCACCAGCATCATCCACTCCGCGGGTTCGGGTATCGGGGAGGTAGGCGTCGGCGTCGGTGTGGGCGGCGGCGGCGGTGGCGGTGGAGTGGGTGTCGGCGTAGGCGTCGGAACTGGCGTCGGCGTCGGCGTGGGTGTCGGCGTCGGCGTCGGCGTCGGCGTGGATGTCGGCGTCGGCGTCGGCGTGGGTGTCGGCGTCGGCGTGGGTGTCGGCGTGGGCGTCGGCGCCGGTGTCTCGATGCCGAGCGGCGGCGCGCTGCCGACAGGGCCGCCACCAATGCCGCTGGGCACGAGCGAGTTGCCGGTGAAGCTCGCCGGGCCCGGCGCGGGCACCACGTCAGCGAAAGGCGACAGCGACCCGAACCCCGAAGGCAGACCCGCCAACTCGACCGGCGGGGCGTCCGACGGCAGTGGCAGCGATGCCGGGACCGGTGCCTGGTCGGCAGAGAGATCGAAGGCCTTGGGCGTCGCGACACCGTTTTTGGCCAAGGAGTCGGGCGTCAGCGCCTCGCGCGGATTCTTTGCGACTCGACTGTACTTGCGCTTGCCCTTGACGCTGTGCGCGCCCACGTCGCGCACGCCCGGCGAGCGCGCCGAAAGGACCGAAAGCGCCTTAGAGGCGTCTTGCACTGCGGCAGCAACCACAGGTACCGCGATCCCGGCTGAGGTTGCCGACAGAAGCGAAATGGTTGCCGCAGAGGCGCTTAGCCTGCGAAGCGCACGTGATCCAAAGGTTTCCTTCCCTGTCTTCAAGTTACTGCTCCCACCCCCTGTTGCTCGCACTTGCGAAGAGCCCCCTTAACTCTTTTGCAAATGCCGCAAATATTAACGAGATTAAACCAAGTCGCAGCTAAATAGTTCCTTCGAGCGATGACGGCAACACCCTAGTGGCATGCCGCATCCTCGATCTCTTTCCAGCTGTATCAAAACGGTCTTGCCCGTACCAGCGTAATTACGCAATTGCGCAGGTATGGAGCTATTTTCCCAAGAGCTGATCGACCAAGCTGTTGAGATTCCGGTAATCGGATACACGAAGCGGCAGCGGCTCGCCAGCTTTTGCGTGCGGCGCCGCTGGCGCGAGCGCGCGTTCGAATCCCAGCTTGGCGGATTCGCGCATCCGCAGGGCGGCATGGGCGACCGGGCGGACTTCGCCGGAAAGCGCGATCTCGCCGAACACCACTGCGTCGGCGGGGATCGGGCGCTCCGACAGCGCCGAGACCAGCGCTGCAGCCACCGCCAAGTCCGCCGCTGGATCCTGCACCCGGTAGCCGCCGGCGATGTTGAGATAGACTTCGCATGCCGAGAAGCTGAGCCCGCAGCGCGCCTCCAGCACCGCCAGCACCATCGACAGGCGCGGCGAGTCCCAGCCCACCACCGATCGCCGCGGAGTCGCGCCCGACGCCAGCCGCACGGTGAGCGCCTGCACCTCGACCAGCACCGGCCGCGTGCCTTCCAGCGCCGGGAAGACCACCGTGCCGGTCACGCTCTCGTCGCGCTGGGTGAGGAACAGCGAGGAAGGGTTGGCGACTTCGGCCAGCCCCTCGGTCTGCATCGAGAACACGCCGATCTCGTCGGTGCCGCCGAAGCGGTTCTTCACCGCGCGCAGGATGCGGTAGAGGTGGCTGCGCTCGCCCTCGAAGGCGAGCACGGTGTCGACCATGTGCTCTAGCACGCGCGGGCCGGCGATCGAGCCGTCCTTGGTGACGTGGCCCACCATCACCAGCGCGGTGCCGCGCTCCTTGGCGAAGCGGATCAGCTCCTGCGCGCTGGCGCGGACCTGGCTCACCGTGCCCGGCGCGCCTTCGATCAGGTCCGAATGCATCGTCTGGATCGAATCGATGATCAGCAGGTCGGGCGGGGTGGTCATGCTCAGCGTCGTCAGGATGTCGCGCACCGAGGTGGCGGCGGCGAGCTGCACCGGCGCCTGGCCAAGCCCGAGGCGCCGGGCACGAAGCCGTACCTGGTCGGCGGCTTCCTCGCCCGAGACATAGGCGACGGACAGCCCGCGACTGGCGATCTTGGCGGCGGCTTGGAGCAGAAGCGTCGACTTGCCGATGCCGGGGTCGCCGCCGATCAGCGTTGCCGAACCTTCGACGAAGCCGCCGCCCAGCGCGCGATCAAACTCGGCGATGCCGCTCGGCATCCGCTCGGGCAGGGCGACTTCGGCATCGAGCCCGGACAGCAGGATCATCCGGCCGCCCGATTGGAGGTGGTGCTTGGCCTGGAACGGCGTGGCGGGGCCGGAGGCTTCCTCGACCAGCGTGTTCCATTCCGCGCAATCGGCGCATTGCCCCGCCCATTTCGAGGTCGCCGAGCCGCAGGCCTGGCACACATAGCGCTTCTGGAGTTTTGCCATGGCACCGATGTAGCGTGAGGGAAACGAAAAGGGAACGGGGCATGCTGCTCGGCACCCGCATACCGCCTCTTTCCCCGATGCGCGGGGCTGCTATGGAACTGGCATGACTGGGCTCGACATCGTCACGCTACTCATCATCGCCGGCGCGGCGATCCTTGGCTTTTTGCGCGGGTTCACCACCGAGGTGCTGGCATTCCTTGCCTGGATCCTGGTGGTCGTTGCGGTGAAGTTCTTCCATGCCGGCTTCACCGCGCTGCTCGCGCCGATGATCGGCACCGCAGGCGGCGCGGCGGTGCTGGCCTTCGCGCTGCTCGCCGGAACCAGCTATTTCGGCGGGCGGCTGATCGCCAACACGCTGGGCGGGCAGATGCGCAACTCGATGTTGGGACCGATCGATCGCGCCCTCGGCGTCGGCTTCGGCGTCGCCAAGGGGCTGATCCTGGTCAGCATGGGCTTCCTGGTGCTGATGCTGGTGCTCGACACCTTTGAGGGCGGGCGCACGCACCGGCCGAAATGGATCACCAAGTCGGTCACCTATCCGCTGCTCGACACCACCAGCGCCGCGATCGGCGATTTCGTCGACCGCCGCCGCAAGGGCGAGCCGGTGTTCGGTGGGGATAATGCCAGCGAGGATGCACCAAGGACTTCGAGCGCGGAGCGCCCCCGCCGCAGCAGGCGCGACTGATCCTCCCCGACACGAGCGCGCGCGGTGCAGCTGCATGGTCCCCCTCAGGATCAGGCGTGCAACCCATAC
Source organism: uncultured Sphingomonas sp. (assembly GCF_913774285.1). GTDB lineage: Bacteria > Pseudomonadota > Alphaproteobacteria > Sphingomonadales > Sphingomonadaceae > Sphingomonas. Next base: position 43,206 of record NZ_CAJYHX010000007.1, read on the forward strand.
GAAAGACGGGCAATTGGCGCTCGCAACTGCGGGACGGCTACCCTAGATCAAGGGACATGAACGCCCCGCTTTACAATATGGAAATCCTGCGTCTGGCAGCCGCGATCCCGCATCACAAACGGCTGGAGCGGCCCGGCGGCACGTCCGAGAAGCGCTCGCCGGTGTGCGGGAGCCGGGTGACGGTAGACATCGCCGTCGACGAAACGGGCAAGGTGGCCGAGGTCGGCATGCTGGTCCGAGCCTGTGCGCTGGGCCAGGCCTCGGCGGCGCTGATGGGCGAGGCGGTGGTCGGCCGCACGCCCGCCGAGATCGCGGTCGCGCGCGACCAGCTTACCGCCTGGCTCGCCGGAGAGCGCGACCTGTCGCCCGACTGGCCCGGCATGGAGCTGTTCGTTCCCGCGCTGCCGCATCGCGGCCGTCACGCTTCGATCCGGCTGGCCTTCGAGGCCGCGGCCGAGGCAGCGGCGCTGGCGGCGGAGGCGCGCGTCTGATGGAGCATGCAAGCGGAGGTTCCATTCTAGCCGATGCGGTGCCGATGCTCGGTTTCGCGCTGTTCTTCGTGCTGCTCTTCCGGCGGCTCGGGCTGGGTGCGACGCTGGGCTTCCTGGTCGCCGGCGCGCTGGTCGGACCGCACGTGCTGCGGCTGGTCGGCGATGCCGAGGGCAAGATGGGCATTGCCGAGCTCGGCATCGCGCTCCTGTTGTTCCTCGTCGGGCTGGAACTGAGCCCGTCGCGACTGTGGCGAATGCGGCGCGACATCTTCGGGCTTGGTTTCCTGCAGGTGGCGCTGTGCGGCATTGCGGTCGCCGCGATAGTCTGGGCGGTCACCGGCTCCACGCTCGCCGCGGCGCTCGCGCTGGGGCTGCCGATGGGACTGTCCTCGACCGCACAGGTGCTGCCGCTGCTGCAATCGGCGGGACGCCTGCGCACGCCGTTCGGCGAGCGCGCCTTCGCGATCCTGCTGTTCCAGGATCTGTCGATCGTGCCGCTGATCACGATCGTTGCGGCCTTGTCGCGCAACCCGGCCGATCAGGGCGGCCCGCCGGGCTGGCTGCTGGGGCTGTACACCGTCGGCGCGATCGTCGGGCTGGTGGTTGCGGGACGCTTCCTGCTGCGGCCGCTGTTCCGGCTAATCGGCAATCTCGACGAGCGCGAGATGTTCGTCTTTGCGGGCCTGCTGACGGTGATCGCCAGCGCTGCGGTGATGGAGGCGCTGGGGCTCTCTGCGGCGCTCGGCGCGTTCATCGCCGGCGTGATGCTCGCCGATTCGCCGTTCCGGCACGAGATCGAGGCGGACGTAGAGCCGTTCCGCGCGATCCTGCTCGGGCTGTTCTTCGTTGCGGTGGGGATGACGCTCGACCTCCACGCGATCGCCGAGCGGCCCTTGTTCGTTGCCGGCATGGCGCTGGCGCTGATCGCCACCAAGGCGGTACTGATCATGGGCCTCGCGCTGCTGTTCGGGATGAAGCCGCGGGGCGCTTTCGCCCTCGGCGTGCTCTTGTCCCAGGGCGGTGAGTTCGGCTTCGTGTTGTTCGCCCAGGCGCAGAAGGCGCTGTTGATCGAGCCGCAGGCGGCCAGCGTGTTCAGCGCGATCGTCACCGTCTCGATGGCGACCACGCCGTTCCTGATGATGGCAACCAGGCGGCTGCGCGCCGAGCCTGTCAGGGCGGGTGCCACGCCCGACGGGCCGCGACAGGAAGGCGCCAACGCTGTGGTGGTCGGCTATGGCCGCTTCGGCCAGACGGTGGCTCAGATGCTGATCGCGCAAGGCATTCCGGTGACGATCATCGACCGCGACGTGGAGATGATCGAGACCGCCGGCAGCTTCGGCATGAAGGTCTATTATGGCGACGGCACCCGCATCGACCTGCTGCGCCAGGCGGGGGCAGGCGAGGCCGAGCTGATCCTGTTCTGCCAGGACGGCGACGCGATGGACACCGAGGTGGTGGAGGGCGTGCATGCCGCCTTCCCGAACGCCAGCATCTTCGTGCGCGCCTACGACCGGCGCAGCGTGATGAAGCTGAACGGCGCACCGCTGTCCGGCGTGGTGCGCGAGGTGCTGGAAAGCGCGATCGTGATGGCTCGGCGGGCGATGGACGCGGTGGGCGTCGACGGCGCCGAGATCGACCGGACCGAGGCCGAATATCGCCGCACGGACATCGCCCGGCTCAAAGCCCAGAAGGAAACCGGCGACATCTATGCGGGGCGCGATGGCCTGTTCAGCCAGGCGGCGGCCGCGACGGCGGCAGTGGAGGATCGCGGCGATGGCTGATCGGGGAGTAGGCGCATGAACTGGATCGCCGTGCTGGCGGCGCTGTCGGGGGCGATGGCGGTGGCGGCAGGCGCGTTCGGCGCGCATGGCGCGCAGGGGGCGGCCGTCGAGTGGCTGAAGACAGGCGGGCACTATCAGCTGGTGCACGCGGTGGCGGCGTTGGTGGCCCTTCAACTGGGTGCGCGCGGGCCCGCGGCGCTGTTCGTCGGCGGCGGTTTTGTCTTTGCGGGCACGCTGTACCTGATGGCGCTGGGCTTGCCGCGCTGGTTGGGCGCGGTGACGCCGATCGGCGGGGCGGCGCTGATCGTTGGCTGGCTCTGGCTGGCATGGACACTCGCGTCGAGGGTCGCGAAATGAGCGAGCCGCAGGCGCCTTGGGACGCTGCGCAGGTCCGCCTCTGGCTCGAACGGCGGATCAAGGCCGCGCGCGCGGACCAGGACGTGGCCGACCGCTACGGCCGTGACCGCGAGGACGACTATGACAAGGCTGCCGCCGAGGAATGGGTGTGCGAGCAGTTCCGCCACAGCGATGCGGTCGAGGATCAGGTGCGACTGGGCGAGGCGCTGAAGGTGCTGCTGGCGAGGGACGATTTCTACCGCGCGGGGGTACGTAGCGACAAGCGTTTCGAGCGGGAGGTGAAGGCATATCTGCGCAAACTGATCAAGATGGCCGCCAGCAACACCGGTTTCGGCAAAATGTTGCGCTACCAGTGAGCGCAATGTGGGAACGTCAAAGGGCAGGCCGCGTCACGATGACACTGTCTTCAAGAAATTCATTTCAACAATAATTCCTGCGTCTGAAAAATAACAAAAGTTAAGCCAATTGTATCAAAAGATTATCGTGTCACAAGTGTAATGACATAGTCATTGATTCTGTTTCATCTTTCGTCGAGTGTATGTCTTCGTCGACCGCGTTGTGAGCGGTAGGGTGGAGCGTATGCAGTTATGAAGATCGCTGTTTTTGGTGTCGGAAGTGCTGCTAAAGACTTATTGAGCATCGTTCCCGATGACGTAGAAATTGTTGGTCTATTCGACAACGATACCGTGAAGCATGGCTCTCTGGCGGAAGGGAATTTGATTCTGTCCCCGGAGAGCATCAATGATTGCGGTGCGGAGTACGTAGTCATTGCTGCGCGCGATGTTGATGGAATACGTCAGCAGCTAGTCGATCAAAATGTTCCGCAAGATAGAATTGTGGCGTTTTATCCGAGCTATAGTAGGTCCCTGGCTGCTGAAGCGAATCGCGATATAGCGCTGCTGAACAAGATTGGGGTGCCGATCGCGCCGATTGGCCTCGCCACGATGTATCTTGATCGCGCCGCGCCGCTTGATTCGATGGATTCGGGCGAGGGAGAGGCTGCGGATTTCGTACGAAATAAGGCGTTTGCTTTGGCTGCACGGCAAATTCTGGACCGTGAGATCGGGGGCGCCGTTGCTGAACTCGGCGTGTACCGCGGCTACCAGGCGCAGCTAATCAATCGCCTGTTCCCGGACAGGACGCTATATCTTTTCGATACCTTTACCGGCTTTGCAGCGCAGGATCTCGGCGCCGAGCGGGACAACGGGCTGTCGGGAGCAGCAACCGGCGATTTCGAAAACACCAGCGTGGAACTGGTGCTGAACAAGTTGCCCCATCGCGAGAAGACACGCGTGATGCAGGGCTTCTTCCCCGATACCGCCGAAGGCCTGGATGAAACCTTTGCGTTCGTCAGCCTCGACGTCGATCTGTATGATCCCATTCGGGCGGGCCTGCACTGGTTCTACGAGCGGCTGAGCCCGGGTGGGTTCCTCTTCGTCCACGATTACAACAATGTTCGGTACCTTGGCGTGCGCAAGGCGGTGGACGAATTCGTGGCGGAAGCCGGCGTGGCGTTCGTACCGCTGCCGGACTTCGCCGGATCGGTGGTCATCACCAAGTAAGGCGGGCGGTGGGGCAGGGATCGTTCGATTTGGTCGAGCGATCCGCTGCCTTAGCCTTGGGGGCCGCCAGGGCGCGTGCGCCGGCAGCGGTCCGAACAATAGATCACATTCTCCCAGTCCCGCTCCCACTTCTTCCGCCAGGCGAAGGGGCGCTGGCAGACAGGGCAGGTCTTGGTGGGAAGGTCCCGCTTGGCGACGCCGCGCGGCATGGGATCAGTCCGCGCCGACGATCTTGGCCACGCCCGCCGCGACCGTGGGGTGGTAGCTCGCCTTCGAGGCCTGGTAGAAGCGCCGCGCGATCGGCGTGCCCCAGTCGCCCTGCGCCATCAGGTCCTTGTAGATCGGGTAGATCAGCAGCCCGCGACCGACGCTGCCGACCAGCTTCTCGATGCTCGGCAGCGCTGGGTCATAGCGATTGGCGATGGCAAGCTCGCCCCAGGCCGAGCGGACATAGGCGTTGTTCGACGCCGACAGCCCCAGCGTATCGTCCAGTTCCTTGAGCCGCGCCGGGGTCTGCTGGCGGTTCAGCCCGTTGAGGAAGCGCAGCCATTGCTGGGTCGCCCAACCCTGCGGATGCACCGCCGAGATCGGCCCGCCGGCGTTCACCGCAGCGAGCGCGGAATCGACCGCCTTCAGCGTCGCCGACTGGACGTGCACCGCATTGTTCGGCAGCCCGGCGGCATAGGCCCATTTGTCGAGCTGGAGATTGGCCTCCAGCCCGGCATCGCCGTTCACGAGGTTGGCGCGCAGGTCCGCGAGGAAACCGGCGGTGGTCTGCGGCTGGAAGGCGTGGCGATCGAAATAGCCGCGCATATAGACGTCCCAGCGCTGGCGGCCGACGGTCCGCTCGATCGTACGCAGGAAGGTCGAGCCCTTGAAATAATCGAGCTGGCCGAAGGTCGCGCCCGGCTCGCCGTGGAGCCGGGTGGTCGGGGCCTCCATGCCGCCGGCATCGGCGATGTCCTTCTCGAGGCCATCCCATTCGAGATCGGCGTCGGTCGCGGCGCGCTCCTTGCCGTACACCGCCTCCATGATGCGGTTCTCGAAGTACGTCGTGAACCCCTCGTTGAGCCACGAATCCGACCAGGTCGCGTTGGTCACGAGGTTGCCCGACCAGCTATGCGCTAGCTCGTGCGCGACCACGTCGACGTTCGAGCGGTCGCCGGTGAGGATCGTCGGCGTCAGGAAGGTGAGGGTCGGGTTCTCCATGCCGCCATAGGGGAAGCTCGGCGGCAGGACGAGCATGTCGTAGCGGCCCCAGCGATAGGGGCCGTACAGCGCCTGCGCCGCGTCGATCATCTTCTCGACATCGGCGACTTCCTTGGCGGCGGCCGCGAGCATGCTCGGTTCGGTCCACACGCCCGCGCGCGGGCCGACCGGCTGGAAGGCGAGGTCACCCACCGCGAAGGCGATCAGGTACGGCGGCACCGGCTTGTCCATCCGGAAGCGGAACTTGTGCCAGCCCTTGCCCGCGGGCACGCCCTTGGCGCCATCGACGCGCTCGCCGCTCGCCACCGCGACGAGATCGGCCGGGACGGTCAGCGTCGCGGACCAGGTCTGGCGGATGCCGGGGCTGTCCTGGGTGGGGATCCAGCTGCGGTTGTTGATCGGCTGGCCCTGGCTGAACAGGTACGGCTTCTTCTTGCCCGCGGTCAGCGCAGGCGCGAGCCATTGCAGCGCGGAGGCGCCGGGCGCGGTCGCATAGTGGAGCACGATCCTGCGCGCGCCGTGCAGCTGTACGGTGAGCGGCGCGCCGAGATCGGGCTTGGCCGCGCCGACCGCGAAGGGCAGCGGCTTGCCCGCGGCGTCGGTTACCTTGGCGATCACCAGCCCGTCGTCGTCGAGCACGATCTCGGTCGCGCCCGGTGCTGCCAGGATGTCGAGCGTGGCGGTGCCGGACAGCGTCTTGCGCGCGAAATCGGCGCGCAGGTCGAGCGCGACATGGGTGACGCGGGCGACTTCCGGCCGCGCATAGGTCCACACATCCTTCGCCTCGGGCGTGGTGAGGATCGGCGCAGGGGCGGTCTGCTGGGCGAGGGCGGGGGAGACGAGCATCGTCGAAGCGGCGAGGGCCAGGGCTAGAATGCGCATGGCAAGGAGCTAGGCGCTGCCGCCGCACGGGGCAAGGCGGTTGCCATGGATCAATCAGATCGCGCCGGACCCTCTGCACACCCGTAACGTTGATGCGGGAGATTCGAAGGGGGATGCGCATGGAATGTGTGGTGGCGGAGCGGCCGGCGACGGCGGACGGCGAGGCGGCGGCGCTGCGCGACCTGATCGCCCATCTCAAGCAGCAGGACTACCGCTTCATCACGCCGACGCCCGCCACCCATTCGCGGGTGCTTGCACGGGCGGACCGGCAGCGCGCCACCGACCTGCGCGACGTCTTCGGCTGGAGCCTACCCTTCGCGCGTGCGCTGCTCGAGGCATCGGTACTGGAGACGTTGGAGGCAGCGGACCTGATCGAGGCCTACGGTGATCTGCTACGGAGCAAAATCCGCGTCTCGACCCTCGGGCCTGACCTGCTGGTACACTCCGCATACCCCACCGACGATACCCAGGCGGTGTTCTTCGGACCCGACAGCTATCGCTTCGCCCGCTTCATCGCCGACGAGCTGAAGCGCTGCCCGGAACGCGAAGGCTCGACACTGATCGACATAGGCACCGGAGCCGGGGCAGGGGCGATCGCCGCCGCGCATTGCTGCGGCGAGGTCGACATCGTGATGACCGACATCAACCCGGCGGCGCTGCGGCTGGCGCGGGTGAATGCCCAGGCGGCGGGCGTTGCGGCGCGCTTCGTGGAGGGCGAGGATCTGTCGGGAATTGCGGGCGCACTCGACCTGGTACTGGCCAACCCGCCCTACATCATCGATCCCGCTGGACGCGCCTATCGCGACGGCGGCGACCTGCACGGCGCCGCGGTTGCGCTGGCCATGGCCTGCGAGGCGGTGCCAAGGTTGGCGCAAGGCGGGCGGTTCCTGCTCTACACCGGCAGCGCGATCGTGCGCGGTGCGGATGCGCTGCACGATCGGCTGGTACAGCTCGCCGCGGCCGAGGGTTGCCGACTGCGCTACGAGGAGATCGACCCCGACGTGTTCGGCGAGGAGCTGGAGACGGCGGCGTACGCGGAGGTCGAACGCATCGCGCTGGTGACCGCGGTGATCGAGCGGGAGCACGCGTAATCAAGCCCCTCCTCCTTGCAGGAGGGGGTGGGGTGGAGGGATTCCAAAACCGAAGTTGGGCTCGGTGAGACACAGCCCCACCCCAACCCCTCCCCTGAAGGGGAGGGGCTTGAGAACGCTTCAGCGTTGCGTGTCCAAGAACGCTGCGACCTTCGCCAGGTCGACCGTCTTGTCCAGATAGGTCTGCCCGATGCCGCGGGCGAGCAGGAAGGGCAGGGTGCTGCCCTCCATCTTCTTGTCGTGGAGCATGTGGCCGACCAGCGTCGCGCCGTCCGCCGTCACGCCGGCCGCCGCCAGCCCGTCCGGCAGCCCCACCGACCGCAGATGCGCCGCCACCCGCTCGGCATCCTCCGCCGGGCACAGGCCCTGCTCGGCCGAGAACGCGAAGGCCAGCGCCATGCCCGCCGCCACCGCCTCACCGTGGAGCAGCTTGTCGGAGAACCCCGTCTCGGCCTCCAGCGCATGGCCGAAGGTGTGGCCAAGGTTGAGCAGCGCGCGGGTGCCGGTGGTCTCGCGCTCGTCGGCGGCGACGATGCGCGCCTTGGCCGCCACCGAATGGCCGATCGCATGCGCCCGCGCTTCAGGATCGCCCGCGAACAGCGCCGCGGCATTCGCCTCGCACCAGGCGAAGAAGCCGGCATCGTCGATCAGCCCGTATTTCGCCACTTCGGCATAGCCCGCGCGCAGCTCGCGCTGGGGCAGGCTGCCCAGCACCTGCGGGTCGATCAGCACCACCGACGGCTGGTGGAACGCCCCGATCAGGTTCTTGCCCGCCTTGGAATTGATCGCGGTCTTGCCGCCCACCGAGCTGTCGACCTGCGCGAGCAGCGTGGTGGGGATCTGGACGAAGTTGCAGCCGCGCTTGAGGATGCTGGTCGCGAAGCCGACCAGGTCGCCGATCACGCCGCCGCCCAGCGCGATCACGTGATCGCTGCGGACCACGCCCTGTTCGAGCAGCCAGTCGGTCACCGCTTCGAGCTGTGCCCAGCTCTTGGTGCTCTCGCCCGCGGGCAGCGTCAGCACCGGCGCCGTCACGCCCGCGGCGGCGAGGCTCGCCACCAGCGTTTGGCAATGCGCCGAAAGGTTGGTGTCGGTGATGATTGGCATCGGCCGACCGCGTGACAGCGGGGCGAGCACGTTGCCGGCACGCGCGAGCAAGCCGGGTTCGATGCGCACGTCATAGCTGCGTGCGCCCAGGGCGACGGGGATGGTGGTCACTTGCGCAGGGCCTTCAGGATCGCTTCGACGGTGGTTTCGTGCGGTGCGGCTACGCTGGAGACGCGGATCTGCGCAAGCGCGTAGAAGGGGTTTCGCGCCCTGGCGAGCTCCGTCAGTGTCGCCAGCGGGTCCTTGCCGCGTAGCAGCGGGCGCGTGTCTCGCCGCCGCACCCGGTCCGCCAGCACCGCAGGCTCGGCATCGAGCCAGATCGAGATTGCCTGGTCGAGGATCAGCGCCCGCGTCTCGTCGTTGATGAACGCGCCGCCGCCGGTGGCGATCACCTTCGGCGTGCCGTCGACCAGCCGGGCGATCACCCGCCGCTCGCCGTCGCGGAAATGCGGTTCGCCGAATTTGGCGAAGATGTCGGAGACCGACATGCCCGCCGCCGATTCGATTTCCGCGTCGGCATCGACGAAGGGAAGCCGCAGGCGCTGGGCGAGGCGGCGCCCTACCGTGGTTTTGCCAGCACCCATCAGTCCCACGAGTACGATGGGCTTGCCGGTCCAGCTGTTCAGTTGCGCATGCGTTTGTAACATTATGCGAAGGGCTATACAGCGAGGGACCGTCTCGGGCAAAAGGCCCGTCCGTCTCCAAGGAATGGACTGTTTTTCATGCCGCGTATGCTTGTCGTGTTGCTCGTGATTCTGGTGGTTCTGGTGGGCGGCATGTTCGCCCTGGCCGGCCGCAACACCGTCAAGGAGCCGGTGCGCATGGAGAAGGCGGTCGCGCTTGAAAACCTCGCCAACTAGGGCGTCCCGGCTCGCGATCGCGGCGGCCCTGCTCGCCGCGATCGGGGTTCCGGCGTTCAGCCAGCAGCAGAAAGCGCCCGAATCGCTGTTGCCGCCCGGCTTCGACCAACCGGCGCCGCGGCCGCAGCCTTCGCCGCGTCCGAGCCCGAGCCCGACCAGCGTGGCACCCGCCGCAGTGACATCTCCGAGCGGTGATGTTGCGCCCGTCGGCGGGGACATGGGTCCCGACGCGTTCGACGTGGAGGAGAGCAACGCCAGTGTCGCCGCGGTGGCACCGGCGATCGATCTCTCGATCTATGATCTGCCCAAGGGCGTGCGTCGGCCGCTCAACCGCATCGGCATCCTCGCCGCGGGCAACGCGCCGTTCCCGGCCGATGCATTCGGCGATGTCGCGGGCTTCACCCAGGTGACGCTGATGCGCCGGCTCGATGCGCCGGTCGCCTCGCGCTGGGTGTCGATCGCGCTGCGCCGCGCGCTGATGTCGCCGCTCGATACCCCGCGCGGGATCGACGGCGCCGATTACGCCGCCGAGCGCGCCTGGCTGCTGCTCCGCATGGGCGAGGCGACGGCTGCGCGCGGCCTCGTCAGCTATGTCGACATCGACGACTATACCAACGCGCTCGACCGCGTCGCGATGCAGGTCGCGCTGGCGACCGGTGATCCCGCGGCCGTGTGCCCGATCGTCGACGATGCGGCGTCCAACATTCCCGATCGCGGCTGGGCGCTTGCCCAGGCGATCTGCGCAGGGCTCGCCGGCAAGCCGAGCGAGGCCGACCAGCGGCTCGATGCCGCGAGCAAGGGCAAGCCGCGCAACGATCTCGATACGCTGCTCGCCACCAAGGTGGTCGGCATGGGCGCCGATTCGCGGCGCGCGGTGACGATCGATTGGGTCGGCGTGCCGGCGCTTTCCGCCTGGCGCTTCGGCATGGCGACCGCGGCGGGGGTGGACATCCCCGACAATCTCTTCGCCACGGTGGGGCCGGAGTTCCGCTACTGGCAGGCGCTGTCGCCCGCGGTCTCCCCTGTAAATCGTGCCGGCGCGGCCGAGCTGGCGGCGGCGGCAGGCGTGCTCTCCAACGCCGCGCTGGTCGATCTCTATGCCGAGCTCGACCAAGCGAGCGACGTTCCCGATCCGCTGCAGAAGACGGTGCGCGATCTGCGCGCCGCCTATACCGGCTCGGCGGCCGAACGGGTGCAGGCGATGAAGAGCCTGTGGGATGCCGCCGAAAGCCCGCGGCTGCGCTATGCCCGGCTGGTGCTGACCGCCAAGGCCGCCGCCTGGATCCCGGCAAACAAGAACGCGGCCGAGCCCGACCGGCTGATCGCCGCGATGCTCTCCGCCGGCTATGATTCGGCCGCGCTGCAGTGGCGCGGCGTGGTCGCGCCGGGCAGCGAGGGCTGGGCGCTGCTCGCGCTCGCCGATGCGGGCGGGCCGATCGGCTATAGCGACTTCGAGCGCTATGTCGGCGCCGCGAGTCCGCGCAAGGCGGCGATGCTGCTCGCCGGGCTGGCGGGGCTCGGGCGTCTGTCGGGGAGCGATGCGCAGCGCGGCGCCGAGGCGACCAAGGTCGGCATCGGCGGCGTCAACGCCTGGACGCAGGCGATCGATCGTGCGGGTGCTGCCAACCAGCCCGGCATGGTCGCGCTGCTCGCCGGGGTGGGCATGCAGTCGCCGCGCTGGGACCAGGTGACGCCCGAGGCGCTGTACCACATCGTCGCGGCGATGCGGGCGGCGGGGATGGCCAACTATGCCCGGATGATCGCCGTGGAGGCGGTCACCCGCGCCGAATGAGCGCCGATCGCGACCTGATCGAGCGTTTTCTCGAAATGCTCCGCGCGGAGAGCGGGGCGGCGGCGAACACCATTGCGGCGTACGGTACCGATCTCCGCCTCTCCTCCGAGGCACTGGGCGGTGACTTGGCGGAAGCGGGGCGCGCGGAGATCGAGCGGCTCGCCGGCGGCTGGGCCGAGCTCGCGCGGGCGACGGTGGCGCGCAAGTCCTCGGCGCTGCGGCGCTTCTTCGCCTTCCTCGCGGAGGAGGGACACCGTGCCGACGACCCCGGCAGCGCCCTCCCGCGCCCGGGCGCCGCGCGGCGGCTGCCCAAGATCCTCAGTACCGGCGATGTCGACGCGATGTTCGCCGCGATCGCCGAGCGGCAGGCGCGGGTGCCGCCCGATCCGCTCGACCTGCGGCTCGCCGCGCTGATCGAGCTGCTCTACGGTTCGGGACTGCGCGCGACCGAGCTGGTCTCGCTGCCGCGCAACGCGATCCATCCCGACCGGCCGTTCCTGATCCTCAAGGGCAAGGGCGGGCGCGAGCGGCTGGTGCCGATCTCCGATCGCGCGCGCGCCGCCGTCGCGCTGTGGCGCGGGCAGGTGCCGCCGGACAGCCCCTTTCTCTTCCCCTCGGGCAAGAAGCACCTGACGCGCGTGCGGCTCTACCAGATCGTCCGCGCGCTCGCGGCGATGGCCGGCATCCCGCCCGAGCGGGCGAGCCCCCACGTCCTCCGCCATGCCTTCGCCACCCATCTGCTCGAGGGCGGGGCGGACCTGCGGGCGCTGCAGGCGATGCTCGGCCATGCCGACATCGCGACGACCGAAATCTACACCCATGTCGACAGCCGCCGGCTGGTCGAACTGGTCAACGCGCGGCACCCGCTCGGCGAGGCGCTCGTTGACGCGAAGCGCGGCGCCCGGTAGCGCGGCGCGCATGACGACATTCCTCGACTTCGAGAAGCCGATCGCCGAGCTCCAGGGCAAGATCGACGAGCTGCGCAGCGCCGCCCAGGGCGGCGACGTGGACATCGCCGCCGAGATCGCCCCGCTTCAGGCCAAGTCGGACAAGCTGCTGCTCGACACCTATGCCAGGCTGACGCCGTGGCAGAAGACGCAGGTCGCCCGCCATCCCGAGCGTCCGCACTTCAAGCATTATGTCGCGGGTCTGATCGAAGACTTCATGCCGCTGGGCGGCGACCGCGCCTTTGCCGACGACAATGCGATCATCGGCGGGCTCGGCCGGTTCCGCGGGCGCCGGGTGATGGTGATCGGGCACGAGAAGGGCGACGACACCGCCAGCCGGCTCAAGCATAATTTCGGCATGGGCAAGCCCGAGGGCTATCGCAAGGCGATCCGCCTGATGAAGCTGGCCGACCGGTTCGGCATCCCGGTGATCACGCTGGTCGACACCTCGGGCGCCTTCCCGGGCGTGCAGGCCGAGGAGCGTGGCCAGGCCGAGGCGATCGCCCGCTCGACCGAGACCTGCCTGTCGCTCGGCGTGCCGCTGGTCGCCTCGATCCTCGGCGAAGGCGGCTCGGGCGGCGCGGTGGCGCTGGCCGCGGGCAACCAGGTGCTGATGATGGAGCATGCGGTCTATTCGGTGATCTCGCCGGAGGGCTGCGCCTCGATCCTGTGGCGCACCGCCGATAAGGCCGCCGACGCCGCCGAGGCGATGAAGGTTACCGCGCAGCACCTGAAGGAGCTGAAGGTGATCGACGGCATCGTCCCCGAGCCGCTGGGCGGGGCGCATCGCGCGCCCGGTCAGGCCGTGCAGGCGCTGGGTGACGCGATCGAGAAGGCGCTGGCCGACCTCGCGGCACTGTCGCCGGAGTCGCTGCGCCAGGCCCGTCGCGCCAAGTTCCTGGCGATGGGCCGGATCTGAAAACGGGAAAGGGGCTGACGCAGCGCGCAGCCCCTTTCTTGCAGCCGTCAGGGAGGTGTCGGGTTACGACGCCTTCATGTTCGTGCTGACATTGGTGAAGGTGTTGTTGAGGCTGGAGCCCAGCCCCTGCATCGCGGCGATCGCCGCGACGGCGATCAGGGCGGCGATCAGGCCATATTCGATCGCGGTCGCGCCCTTGCGGTTCGCCACCAGCTTGCGAAGCGTCTTCATCCGAAGCCCTCCTTCTTCAAACCCGTACGGACGGAGATGCCCGGCAGCGCCTCCGTCCCATCGTCATCGAAATCCGGGCTTACGAAGCCTTCATGTTCGAGCTGACGTTGCTGAAGGTGTTGTTCAGGCTGCTGCCCAGACCCTTCATCGCAGCGATCGCGGCAACGGCGATCAGCGCGGCGATCAGGCCGTACTCGATGGCCGTGGCGGCCTTGGAATTCTTGATGAACTTGCGAATCTTAAGCATAGCCGTCTCCATCGTCCCAGAAACTTCAAACACCGGCCCGTCGGGGATCCGACGCGGCCATGCGACCGTAGAGAAGAGGGGTTAAGAACGAGCTAAATCGCGTGCTTACCGAATGATTTACGCGGCTTAGTGGCCGGCGTCCTGGACCTGCTGGGAAACATTGTTCCACATCGACGTCGCGGTATTGCCGAACAGGCTGAGCGCGCCGACCATCGCCAGCACGATCATCGCGATGATCAGCCCATATTCGACGGCGGTGGCGCCGCGATCGGCACGGGAAAGCGCGCGCAGGGCGTGGATCAGGGCTCGCATCGACAACCAATCTCAGTCAATAAACGCCGGGAATTCTGTCAGGATTTGGTTGCGAAGTGATTAGCGAGACAGGGCCGGCGCGCGAGACGCGGCCGATGCTGCTGGTGGTGGCGGCGGCGATGATCGAGGACGGGCGGGTGCTGGTGCAGCAGCGGCCGGAGGGCACGTCGCTGGCCGGCCTGTGGGAATTCCCCGGCGGCAAGATCGAGCCCGGCGAACCCCCCGAGGCCGCGCTCGCCCGCGAGCTCGACGAGGAGCTGGGCGTCACCGTCGACCCCGCCGCGCTGGTGCCGCTGACCTTCGCCAGCGCGCCGCTCGCCGACCGGCACCTGGTGCTGCTGCTCTACCGGCTGGATCGCTGGGAGGGCGTGCCGGAAGCCCGCCACGCCAGCGCGCTCGCCTGGGCGGACATGGCGGCGCTGCGGGGGCTGCCGATGCCGCCGGCGGACGTGCCGTTCCTGGAGGTGCTGACGCCGTTGCTTCGGGGTGAGGCGGTTTAGGGCTCCCCACAGGGAATCGAAAGCGGCCGGAATCGATGGGCAGCGCGGCCAGGTGTTGGCCCGCCCTCGCACCGGCCCCTCAACATTGCCGCGATCGCCTAATCGAATCGTTGATTGTCCGCATTTTGAGGGTCCGCTCTAAGTCGTGCATCAGATTGGCAGACGAGGGCACCCCATGCTGGTTGATGGCAACGGCTTCTTGCCGAGGAACGCGTCTTCCCGATCGTCACCGTCGCAGCAAACGGCGCAGGCGCTTCTGGCCCAGCATCGCGGAGCCCACGGCTACGACATGCAGGGCCTGGCAGATGCGGTACGCGGGCTTGGCCTCTCGACGAGCGAGCGGGGGGCTCTCATCGAGGAGATCGACGCGCGCCTCAGTCCGGTCGAGCGCGGGCAGTTCGCGGCGCGGCTGGCTGGAAGCATCCAGAGCGTCAACGGACAAGCCTATGCAATCGGCGATCCGGCCGCGCCGGCCATCGCAGATTGGGGCCGGCAGCCGGAAGGCTCGCCCTATCGGCAGAGCTGGGACGGAGCCGCCGCATCGCTCGGCACCAGCGATCCCGCTACGATCACGGCCGAAATCGAGCGCCAGCTATATAAAACGGCGGCGCCCGCTCCGGCCGCGGGGCCCGACCCGGTGCAGCTCGGCCTCGATCTTGGCCAGATGGCGCTCGATCTGACCGGCATCGTCGACCCCACGCCCGTTTCGGACGGCACCAATGCCGTCGTTTCGGTTGGCCGCTCGATCGGCGCCGTGTTCTCCGGGGATTGGTCGGGCGCAGGCGGACACCTGCTGAACGCGGGAATCTCGGCCGTCGCGATCGTGCCGGGACTGGGCGACCTCGCCAAGGCCGGCAAGATCGGCAAATGGGCCCAGACGGTTGCCGACGGCGTTGCCGCCATCGCACACAATCCGGCGCTGCGCGCGAGCATCGAGCCCGCGCTGCGAACCATCCATGACGCCGTAGGCAAGATCCCCCAAGGCGCGCGCGATGCGCTGCCGTCCGCCGCCCGCGAGTCCATCGAGCGCATGGAACGTCAGCTCGACGCGTTCTTCGCGCCTGCCGCGCGATCGACCGAGGTGCCTGCTGCCCCCTATCGCGGGACGGTTGGCGGCAAGACCGTCGAGCTGCCGCATGTCGATGCGGTACCGGTAACCTACACCAAGCGCGACCGCACCGAATATGCCGCGCTGCGGAGCGCGTTCGACAACGGTGCCCGCGCCACTTTCGCGCGTGGGCTCGTCTCCACGCCGGAGGGCGTCGCGGCCGCACGCCGGGCCGGACTGGACGAGGCAGCGATCGCGCGGTTGGCCGACGGCAAGATTCCGCAGGGATGGCAGGTCCATCACAAGCTTCCGCTCGACGACGGCGGCACCAATGCAGCCGAGAACCTCGTCCTGATCCGGAACAGTCCCTATCATACGGCGCTTACCAACGCGCAGCGCGAACTGGTCGGCGATCTTCCGGTCGGCGGGAGCCGGCAAGTCGACTTCCCGGTGCCGCGCGGTACAATCTATCCCTCCGGAAAGTGAGGACCCACGGGATGCAGGCGGTGATCGAGCAGGTATCGGCGGATCAGCTGAAATATGGAGAGGCGCGGCAGGGTCCCGCCACCTCCGAGCAGATCGAGCGCGTGCGAGCCGAGGTGAAGGCGCACTTCGGCGCGACGCTGCCGTCCGATTTCGCGGCCTTTCTCGCGCTCAGCAATGGTCTCGATTACAACGGCCTCGTGCTCTACGGGGCGACGCAGAGCGAGGCGGCGCCGGGCCCCAATGGCTTCTGGCAGGGGCTCGTCGCCAGCAACGCGGCGTGGCGGGACGGCCCGGGGCACGAGCACTATCTGGTGCTGGGCGAAACTGACATGGACCTGCTGACGGTTGCGCTGGATGGGCGTTCGCCGGTGCTGCGCGACAAGGTTTCGGGCGACGTGAACGAGGAATTCGCCAGCGTCGGCGCGGCGATCGACGCGCTACTCGAACGACGGCTGTAAGCGCGCCAGCCGTTGCCTAGCCCTTCGGCTTGAGCGCGTCGGCCAGCGACGCCGTCGCGCTGCCCGGACGGGCGGGCTTGGGCTGCGAGGGATCGGGGGCCCAGCCGGTTAGATAGACGATCGAATATTTCTCGGGCGTGCGGCCGTCCGGATCGGCGCGTTCGGCAAAGGCGGCGGCGGTGCCGAGCAGCGTCTCGCGGCGGAGCGGCGGGGTGTTCGGCAGCAAATTGGTCGCTGCCATGCCGCGCAGGTCGCGGATCAGCCCGCCCAGGCCGCCATAGCGTACCGTCAGCGTCTCAACGTCCGCTACCGGCAGGGTGAAGCCGGCGCGGGAGAGCAGGTCGCCCGCGGCGCGCACGTCGATCTGCGGGTGGAAGCGGGCCACCGGCCGGTCGGCCTCGGCGGCGAGCAGGCAGGCGCGCAGCGTCGCGAGGCTGCCAGCGCCAAGAAACGCGCCGAGGAACAGTCCGTCGGGCTTGAGCGCGCGGCGGGCGAGGGCGAGCGCGCCGGGGACGTCGTTCACCGTGTCGAGCACGCCGGCGGAGATGACCAGGTCGAAGCTCGCCTCAGGGAAGGGGTGCATGTCCTCGTCGGCGTGGATCGCGCCGCTGGTGGCGGCGAAGGCGGCGCCGGCCTCCAGACGGGTGATGGTGGCACCGGGCCAGACGAAGCTGCCGTCGGCGCTGCCGAGGTCGAGGACGGTGCGAAATTCGCGCTTCACGCCCTCCAGCCGCTCGTACAGCCCGTCGAGCATGTGATCGCGCAGGAAGCTTTCATAGCTGCGGGCGGCGCGATCCCGGCGCTTGCGGCGCAGCGCGCGATCGAAGATTTCGGAGTCGGACACGGCGCGCTTGTGCAGCGGCGCGGCGCTTGGAACAAGAGGGGCGTGGATCCGCGCGCGCCTTTCCTCCGCATCCTCGACCTGGCGCTGCCGCCGCGCTGCCCGGGCTGCGGCGCGATCGTCGAAGCCGATCACCGCTTCTGCGCAAGCTGCTGGGACAGCCTGCAATTTCTCGGGCCGCCGTGGTGCGCGACCTGCCATCTGCCGTTTGAATACGACCGCGGGGAGGGGGCGCAGTGCGGCGATTGCCTCTGCGATCCGCCGCCGCATGACGGGGTGCGCGCGGCGGTGGCCTATGGCGAGGTCGCGCGGCGGCTGGCGCTCAAGCTCAAATATGGCGGTCGGCTAGCGGTCGCGGAGACGATGGCGCGGGCGATGGCGCGGCTTGTGCCCGAAGGCGCCGAGCTGGTGGTGCCGGTGCCGCTGCATCGCTGGCGTCTCTGGTCGCGCGGGTTCAACCAGGCGGTGCTGATCGCGAGGGGGCTGGCGAAGCGGCACGGGCTGCCGGTCGAGACCGATCTGCTGCGCCGGGTGAAGGCGACGCCCAAGCTTCAGGGGCTGGGGCGGCGGGCGCGGGCGAAGGTGGTCGCGGGAGCCTTCGCGCTGGCGCCCGATGCGCGGGCGCGGCTGAAGGGGCGGACGGTGCTGCTGGTCGACGACGTCCACACCAGCGGCGCAACGGGGGATGCGTGCGCCCGGCTGCTCAAACGCGGCGGGGCTTCGCGCGTTGTGGTTCTTTGCTGGGCGCGCGTCCTCGCCGAGGACGCGATGGATTGACAAGCCGGGACCCCGCGCACACCTCAGGAGGCATTATGGCAAAGGTCGAAATCTACACCAAGGCGTTCTGCCCCTATTGCACGCGCGCCAAGCAGCTTCTCACCGCCAAGGGCGCGGACTTTGAGGAGTATGACATCACCATGGGCGGGCCCAAGCGCGCCGAGATGCTGGAGCGCGCGCCGGGTCGCACGACGGTGCCGCAGATCTTCATCGACGGGCAGCATATCGGCGGGTCGGACGACCTCGCGGCCCTCGACCGCAAGGGCGGACTGGACCCGCTGCTCGCCGCATGAACCGCGCCGCGCTGCTCCAGATGACCAGCGGGATCGACCCCGCGGCGAACGCGGCCACGCTGGTCGAGGCGGTGGCGCAGGCCAAGGCTGGCGGGGCGGCGATGCTGTTCACGCCGGAAATGTCCGGCCTGGTCGACGGCAACCGCGAACGCGCGGTGCCGCACTACCGGCTGGAGAGCGAGGATCCCGTGCTGGCGGCGGTGCGCGACAACGCTGCCAAGCACGGGCTGTGGGTGCATCTGGGCAGCCTCGCGGTGCTGCGCGAGGACGGTAAGCTCGCCAACCGCGCCTTTGTGATCGACGATACCGGAGCGATCCGTGCGCGCTACGACAAGATGCACCTGTTCGATGTCGACTTGCCGACCGGCGAGAGCTGGCGCGAATCGAACAGCTATTCGGCGGGCGCCGGGCCGGTGGTTGTTGAGACGCCGCTGGGCAAGCTCGGCCTCGCGATCTGCTACGACCTGCGCTTCCCGGACCTGTTTCGCACGATGAGCGATGCCGGCGCGACGATTCTCGCAGTGCCGGCGGCGTTCACGCGGCCGACCGGCGCGGCGCACTGGCACGTGCTGCTGCGCGCCCGCGCGATCGAGGCGGCTGCGTTCGTGATTGCCGCCGCGCAGACCGGCGAGCACGAGGACGGCCGCGCCACCTATGGCCACAGCCTCGCTATCGATCCTTGGGGGGACGTGCTGCTCGATATGGGTGAGACGGCCGGGCTCGGGTTCGCCGATCTCGACACTGCGCGGCTCCAGGATGTGCGTACCCGCGTGCCGGTGCTGCGCCATCGCCGTGCGATCCCGGAGGCTACCGTCGCGTGATCGTCTTCGATCTGAAGTGCGGCAGGGGCCACGTGTTCGAGGCGTGGTTCAAGTCGAGCGGCGCCTATGAGGAACAGCGCACGCAGGAGCTTATTGCCTGCCCGCTCTGCGGCAACGTCACGATCACCAAGGCAGTGATGGCACCGGCGGTGGGTGCGAAGGGCAACCAGGCACCGGAGACGCCGCCCGTCCCCCCCGAAGCGTTCAAGGCCGCGCTGGCTGCGATCGCGCAGCTCCAGGCCAAGCAGCTCGAAACCTCGACCTGGGTGGGCGGGGCGTTCGCGGAGAAGGCGCGGGCAATGCACCTGGGGGACGCGCCGGAGGCACCGATCCATGGCCAGGCGACGCTGGCCGAGGCGAAGGCGCTGGTGGAAGATGGCGTGCCGGTCGCGCCGCTGCTGGTTCCCGTGGTCCCGCCCGAGGCGCGCAATTGATTTGGGCGGCATAGGCCGGTACGAGCACCCCCGTGGCCCGGTAGCTCAGCAGGATAGAGCAAGCGATTCCTAATCGAGAGGTCGGAGGTTCGAATCCTCTCCGGGTCACCATCAACCTTCACCAACACCTAGAATTTCAAGGATTTTTGCTACCATACGCGGCGCACCTGCCGTGCGCGATTCAAGGCCTGCGTTCGGCGCGGAACGGCTCGGCGACATATCGGTCCCGCCTTGCTGACGCGGAAACTTTGCGCAGTGTCGTCGTGCCACAGCCGGTTCCATCGGCGGCAATGCCGATCAAGGTCCGGCAGACACGTCGCTTTCGGCGACGAATCAACGCCAGAAGGCGATGAGCCGAGGCCATTCACCCTGCATCGCGCGGGGTTCGCCTGTAAGCGGTCGGCAAAGGGAGAGTTGCTTGCTGCGTACCGCCACTGTCGCCCACATCGGCGCGCTTCTCGCGCCGGTCGCCCTGCTTGCCGCCTGCGTTCCCGCCGCCCCCTCCGCTGTTGGCCACGCCCCGTCGTCGCGGTCCCGCCCCGCGCCGGCGGTGCCGCTGTCGCGCCCGGGGTCGGCGGCGCCGCCTATCCTCGCAACCTCCGCGACACCGAGGCCCAAACGATCTGACGAGCCGCCGGCGGCGCTGCTCAACGCAGTGCAAGCCTTGGGCGCCGGGTTCCGGGGGCAGGTTGCGATCTCCGTGCGAGATGTCGATCACGGCTGGATTGTCGCCTGGAACGGGGAGCGACCACATCCCCAGCAGAGCGTAAGCAAGCTGTGGGTCGCTATTGCGGTTTTCGACGCGATCGACTACCAGCGGCTGTCGCTTGCCACGCCGGTGACGGTGACGGCTGCGGACCTCACCGTCTTCCACCAGCCTATCCGCGCGCTGCTCGGGCCGAACGGTTATCGCACGACGGTGGGCGCACTGCTGGAATGTGCGCTGACCCGCAGCGACAATACCTGTAATGACGTGCTGCTCTGGAAGGTCGGCGGTCCCGCTGCGATCCGCCGGATGCTGCAGGACAAGGGCGTCATCGGCGTCGGCTTCGGCCCCGGCGAGCGCGAGCTGCAGGCGAAGACCGCGGGTCTGGTCTGGCGCAGGGAATGGGCCGGGGGCTGGGGCTTCCTCCAGGCACGCGCGGCGCTGCCCGCCGCCGAACGCCGCAAGGCGCTCGATCGCTACCTGGCCGCGCCCTATGACGGCGCGAGCGCCAACGGCATCACGCTGGGCCTGTCGCTGCTCGCGCAGAACAAGCTGCTCAGCCAGGGTGCAACGGACAGGCTGTTCCGGATCATGCTGGCGAGCAAGACCGGCCCAATGCGTCTGAAGTCCGGCCTGCGCCCGGGCTGGAAGATGGCGCACAAGACCGGCACTGGTCAGGAACTCGGCAGCCTCGCAACCGGCTATAACGATGTAGGACTGCTCACGGGTCCGAACGGGCACCGCTATGCGATTGCCGTGCTGATCGCGAGCACCCGCGAGCCGATCCCGGTGCGGATGCGGCTGATGGGCGACGTGACGCGTGCGGTAATTCGAACGGCGGGGTGAGCCCGCCCTTCGCCTCGCGGCGGAAATCGGTCTAGGCTCGCCCGCGGCGCCGATCGTGCGTCGTGTCTACGGCGCGGATCGTCCTGGTCTCGTCCGGCCACCCCCTGGCTGAGGAGCTTGCGTTGAACGAAATCGGTCTTCCCGAACTCGGCACGTTGCTGATCGTCGCGTCGCTGGTGGCAATGATCTCGCGGCGCATTGGGCTTCCGTACACCGCCGGCCTGGTGCTGGCCGGGATCGCCCTCGCGTTTCTGCCGGTGGGCGCGAATTTGCCGCTGTCGCGCGAGCTGATCTTCAATGTGTTTCTGCCACCGTTGATCTTCGAGGCGGCGTTGCAGCTACGCTGGCGGCGCTTCCGCGAGGAACTGCCGCTGACCATGGTGCTGGCGTTCCTCGGGGTCGCGATCTCGGCACTGCTGGTCACCGCGGGCATGCACTGGCTCCTCGGCTGGAGCTGGCTGGGCGCGGCGTTCTTCGGGGTGCTGATCGCCGCGACTGATCCCGTGTCGGTGATCGCCGCCTTCAAGGAGATGCGGGCGGAGCCTCGCCTGAGCATGGTGGTGGAATCCGAAAGTCTGCTCAACGACGGTGTCGCCGCAGTAGGCTTTGCCATCCTGATCGCGGTTGCCGAGGGCGGCGGGCTCAGCGTCGGCGGCGTTGCGACCTCGCTGTTCTGGACGGTGTTCGGCGGCGTTGCGATCGGCGGCGCGATCGCGTTCGTGGTGCTGACGGTGGCCGGGCGGACCGAGGACCATCTTGTCGAGGTGACGCTGACCACGGTCATCGCCTGGGCAAGCTTCCTGCTGGCCGAGCATGTCCATGCCTCGGGCGTGTTCGCGGCGCTGGCGGCCGGGATCATCGTCGGCGCCATCGGTCCGCGCGGATCGATCTCGGTGGCAGGCCGCCAGCATGTCCAGGATTTCTGGGCCTATGCCGCCTTCCTCGCCAATTCGTGCCTGTTCCTGCTGATCGGCAGCCACGAGGCGCACCAGCCGATCGCGCTGGTGAGCGGAGCGCTGGTTGCGGGGATCCTGCTCACGCTGCTCGGGCGCGCCGCGGCGGTCTATCCGCTGGCGGCACTCTTCGCGGGTACCAAGCTGCGGCTGCCCGCTACCTACCAGCATGTGCTGGTCTGGGGTGGGCTGCGCGGCGCCGTCGGCCTCGCACTGGCGCTGGCGGTGCCGCCAATCGTAGCGGAGCGCGCGTCGATCGTCGTGGTCACCTTTGGTGTCGTCGCCTTCTCGATTTTCGCCCAGGGTCTTACCATGCCGCCGCTGCTCCGCCGCTGGAAGCTGACCGGCGCGGCGGATGCGGAGCACTAAGGAAGCGGCAGGTTCACGCGGTCCGCCAGCGCTCGAGCTCGCTCAACAGGTCGCTGGTAAGCTGCTCGGTCGAGAAGCCGGTGATGTTGCGCATGCGGGCAGTCTGGCTGGTCTGCACTGCTAGGGTCCAGGCGATGCTGCGCCGCGCTTCGGAGGCTTCCAGCGCGGTATAGGCGGCCAGCGGGCGGGATCGGGGCAGGATGCGATAGGTGAAAGGCCGATCGCTCTGTCCGCCCACGGTGAGCGTGAGCTGATCCTCTTCGATCTCCAACCGCAGATCGGTCCAGCCTTCCGCCTGCATGCCTTGGTAGACGGCGCGCAACGCCGGCTCGCCATTGGCGTTCATCTGGCGCAGGATCTCCGCGCGGCGCGCGGGCGCGACGAGCCGCTTCAGCCGCTCACTGATCGCCGGCGCCTGGTCCGACAGGGCGACGCCGGCCAGATCCGCGTTGGTCTGCCGCACCAGTCCAAAGGCGAGCAGCAGCATGATGAAGCAGAAGGGCAGCGCCGCGAGCAACGTTGCCGCCTGCAGTGCCCCCAGACCGCCCGCGACGAGCAGCAGCGTCGCGGTCGCGCCGAGCAGGATGCACCAGTAGATACGCTGCCAGCGCGGCGTATCCTCCTTGCCGCCCGAGGCCAGGGTATCGATCACCAGTGCGCCGGAGTCCGCGGAGGTGACGAAGAACACCGCCACGAGCACGATGGCCAGGGTAGAGGTGACGCTCGCGGCCGGCAGATACTCCAGGAACTTGAACAGCGCGGTGGAGAGGTTGGCCTGCACCGCTTGCGCGATGCCCCCCGATGCCGCGCCCAGGTCGAGCGAAATCGCGGTGTTGCCGAACACCGTCATCCACAGGAAGGTGAAGGCGGTCGGCACGAACAGCACGCCGATGACGAACTCGCGGATCGTCCGACCGCGCGAGATGCGGGCGATGAACATGCCGACAAAGGGGGACCAGGCGATCCACCAGGCCCAGTAGAACAGCGTCCAGTCCGCCATCCAGGCCCGCGGCTCATAGGCGTAGAGCGTGAAGGTTCGCCGCACGAAATGGTCGAGATACAAGCCGAAATTCTGCACCAAGGCACGCAGCAGGAACAGCGTGGGGCCGATCGCCAGCACGAACAGCATCAACAGCACGGCGACCGTGAGGTTGAGTTCGGACAGTCGTCGGATGCCGCGATCGGCGCCGCTCAGTACCGACAGCGTGGCCGCGCCCATTACCAGCACGATCACGGTGATCTTGGCAGTCAGCGTATCGGGAAGGGCATAGATATAGGCGAGCCCCGCGGTCATCTGCGATACGCCGAAGCCGAGCGAGGTTGCCACGCCGAATACGGTGCCGCACACCGCGAAGATGTCGATCGCGTCGCCGAGCGGCCCGTTGATGCGTTTGCCCAGGATAGGCGCCAAGCCCGAGCGCAGCGTGAGCGGCAGGTCCTTGCGATAGGTGAAATAGGCGAGGCTCAATCCGACCAGCGCATAGATCGCCCAGGCATGGACGCCGTAATGGTGGAAGGTGATCGCCATCGCCTCGCGCGCCGCATCAATCGTGCCGCTCTTCGCCTCGGGTGGCGAGGTGTAATGCTGGATCGGCTCGGCTACCGCGAAATACATCAGGCCGATCCCCATGCCGGCGGCGAACAGCATCGCCAGCCAGGAGAGATAGGGAAAGTCCGGCTCCGCATCGTCCGGCCCCAACTTCAGCTTGCCCGCTGGCCCGAAGCCGAGCGCGAGAACGACGACGAGAAATAGCGCGACGGCGGCGATGTAGAACCAGCCGAACGTGTCGATCGTCCAGGCCTGTGCCGCCTTGAAGGCGAGGTCGGCGGTGCCAGGCATGGCGATGGTGACGCCGAGCAATCCCAGGATGAGCGCCGAGGCGCCCCAGAAGACGCGAGGGTTGATTGCACTTTTCAGCATAAGTGCACTCTGAACGCGTATCTTTGTGAATGGTGGCAGAGGACGGGCCGGGCCCGCCGTATCCCGGCTATTGACGACCGGTCGCGAACAGCTAGTTGCATTTTCCTTCAGGGCGCCCACTCTCAACGACGCCCCGACCAGGTCGGCTGGGGACGATCTGGGAGCATCAAACTGGCCGTCGGGGGATCGGTAAAGAGATGAGCGCGCCTACGGTCCTGCACATCAGCTTCGATTTTCCCAGCCCCCTGGCAGCTCCCCATATGACTCGTGCGGTGGAGCGGCTGGTCGACAGCGCCGACGGGTTTCGCAACATCGTCTACAGCATGACGCGGGTCGGGACTCTCGGTCGCGAGATCGCTGCCCTGCGCTACGCACCCGATCGGGTCGCCATCGCCTATCGTGCGATGCCCAAGGGGCTGGGCTTGCGCCACGCGATGGCTCGACTGGCGCAGTGGATCGCCGCCGATCTGCGTGGCCAGGGTATCGCCATCAACCTGATCCACGCGCACAAGCTGACAACCGATGGCATGGTCGCGAGCCTGCTCGCCCGTCAATTCGGCGTGCCCTACCTGTGCAGCATCTGGGGCGATGCCGACGGCTGGGTGTGGCGCGGACGCCCCGACCTGCACGGCCAGTGGCGCGAAATCGCGGTGTCGGCGCGCGCGCTCATTGCCACCGCGCCATGGGCGGTTGAGCGCTTCTCGAAAATGCTGCGCCTGCCGCCGCAGGCGATCGCCGTGCTGCCGGTAATGGGCGGAGTGGCGGAGCCGACCCTGTCGACCGTCTCCAGCGATCGCATCGTGTCGCTCTTCCACCTTGCGCATTGGCGGCGGAAGGGTGTCACCCAGTTGATCCCGGCCATGCAGGCGGCCGCCGACGCAGGCGCAGGTTGGCACCTCGACATCGTCGGCGGGGGCAACGCTCGGAGCCATCTTGAAGTAGACCGGCTGATCGCGCGTGCCGGCGCGCGCGCGCGGGTGCAACTGCGCGGGCCGGTGCCGAACGGATCGGTGCGCGAACTGCTGGCCGCCAGCGCGATGCTGGCCTTGCCGAGCCAGCAGGAGACGTTCGGCATGGTCTTCGTCGAGGCGCTGTTCGCCGGAATTCCCGTGCTCTATCCGGCCGGGTGGGCGATCGACGGCTATCTGCCGCCGGAACGGATCGGCTATGCCTGCCGCGCCGACGATCCCGCCGATATCGCCGCGGGCCTGCGGCACGTGATGGCGAACCAGCAGGCCTTGAAGGAATCGATCGCGCGGCTGCAAGCCGAGGGCGCGCTGACGCGGTTTGCGCCACGCAGCATCGCCCTCGACTATCGCCGCCACCTGTCAGCGGCGCTTGGCTGACCTTACTTCAGCGCGGTGCACCAGGTGCGCAGGCAGGGCACGAGGTGCTCGAGATAGGGGCGCAGCATGCCGCTGGCGCCGCCGGCGCGTGCCGCCACATTCTCGGTGAACTCGGCCATCATCGTCAGATAGTCGGCAGGCGCGACCTCGGCCGAAAGGCTGAAGATCTCGATCGCCTCCTGGTTGACCATGTGCGCGATATGCTCCTGCCAGATGTTGCGCTGCATGTCCCCGGCCTTGCGGTGGCCGATCATCGGGGCGCCGACGGTCAGCGTGTCACCCGCGCGGTCGACCAGCATCTTCAGAATGAAGCCGCCCCAGATGTCGCCATAGCGGTCGATCATCCAGTGGGGCAGCACCGGCACGTGCATCGGCAGCTGGTAGACCGCCGGGGTTACCTTGCGACGGAACTGCATGTTCATTGAGCAGACCGACACCAGCGCGCCGGGCGCGATCGCGGCGGAGGGGATGGCGAGGTCGACTTCGGGCCAGCGCCACTGCGGCCCGTTGATCTTGTCGATGCCGTTGACGTCGAACGCGTCTGTCCACAGGCCGAGGTTGAAGATCGGCGCCGCTGCATTAGTCGCGGTGCCGATCGAGGCACGCTGGTAGGCGCCGCGGCACTCATAGGGGAAGCCGCGCGGGAACAGATTGTCCGGCGTGCCTTCGTAGAGGTCGAGGATGTTGAGGTGGCGCAGACCTTCGCCGAGCACCGGGCGCTGCTTCGCGGTGAGGGCGTCGGTCACTTCGGCGAAGAAGTTCTGCGACGTGACCTCGCAGTCGTCGTCCAGCGCGACGATGATTTCGTCGTCGTCGCTCTCGTGCCAGGCGACGTAGAAGCCGAAGTCGCGGCAGGCACCATTGCGGCGCGGGAACCATTCGTCGGCGTCGCCCAGCATCCGCTTCCGATCTTCCCACGTATAGATGCGGAAGCTCGGATGATCGACCGTGACCGTGCCGGGAGAATCGTCGACGACGACGAAGCGTGCGCCCGAATCGATCAAGGGTGCCAGATATTCCAGGGATACCGAGCGATTGGATGGGACCACAACGATCATGTCTTCAAACCCTTTATGTTGAGAATGGGTGAATGGTGCATGCATTCACTGGGGAGATTGCGACCCGGTCGTTGACTTATTTGGATAGGCTGTCGGGATTTCTGTGACCGCGAGGAGATGGGTAGCGATCCTCGACCGTTGGACATCGGCGGATGCTGACAGCTGATAATGCTGTCCGGGTCAGGCCGCGTCGCTGGCTGCCGCGATCAGCTTTCCCGGGTTTCCGCGCACCGTCGCGCCGTCGGGCACATCTTCGGTGACAACGGTGCCGGGAAGCACCACCGCGCCGTTGCCGACCTTCAGTCCGGGCAAGACGATCGCGCGGGCACCGAGGGTTGCGCCCTCACCGATATAGGTGTGCAACCAGACCCTGGTGGCGATGTCATGGGTCAGCACGACGGCCTGTTCGCCGATCACCGCACGGGCGGCGATGTGGACTCCCTTGGGAAAGGTACGGTCGATGAGCGCGCTGCTCGCAATGTCGGCGCTTGGATGAATATCCATCCCCCAGACACGCGTTTGAACGAGGCGCCGCCATTTGCGAGCGAACATGTGATCTGGCCCCCCTCCAGAATATCAAGAATGTGCGTAAGCCTCTTCCCGATTCGCCTCAACCCGCAATATGCTGCCGCAGCATGTTGCGGTCGCTCGATCAACTGGATTTCATCCGTCTGCCGCTCTACGCGTTGCGGCGATGGTGGCTGCAGCGGCGCTACGGCGTCGTAACCCATCCGAGTACGCGTATTTCCCTGCAGGCACGGATCGTCTCTGGCGGTCCCGGGTCGATTGTGGTCGGACAACATTCGGTGATCGCCTTCAAGACCCTGCTCCTTGCGCGCGACGGCGCGGGCCGGGTCCGTCCGATCCGCATCGGCGCGCGCTGTTTGATCGGCGGCGGCGCGACGATCCTGCCCGGAGTGACCATCGGCGACGGATGCGTGATCGGCGCAGGTGCCGTGGTCTACGACGACATCCCAGCCGGCTGCATTGCCGTCGGTAGCCCGGCCCATATCGTGCGCCGCGGGATCGAGACCGAGCGTTTCGGCCGGCTCAAAGGGATCGACGGCAACGAGGGCCAGGATCCCCACGCCGCATCGGGCGCCTGATTGATGTCCCGAAGGTGCGAAGACGGTTCGGAACGAAGAAGGGGAGCCGCGCGCCCTAGCACGCGCCTCCCCAGTCAGGTCCCCGCCGGAGAATAGGCGATCGCAAGCGGGGAAGGCTTGGATCAGAAGCGGGTGCCGACGCCGAAGCCGAACACAAGCGGGTTGATGTCTACCTTGGTCTGGTTGATCGCGCCGCCGGTGTTCAGCCGCGCCGTGGTGCTCATGTCGATGTACTTCACGTCGAGGTTCAGGAAGAACTTCTTGTTCAGATCGATGTCCACGCCCGCCTGCAGCGCATAGCCAACGCTGTCCTTCAGCGAGAGGCTGGTCTGGCCCAGCGCCTTGTTGAGCGAGGCGCTTGTCTTGGCCGAATAGAAGGTGGTGTAGTTGATGCCCGCGCCGAGATAGGGGCGCACCGCTGCCTTGGGCAGGAAGTGATATTGCAGCGTCAGCGTCGGCGGCAGAACCCAGGTGTGGCCGACCTTGCCGAGCGACGAAATCGCCTCGCGGCCCTGGAGGTCGTGGCGGGTGCTGGAGACGATCAGCTCGGCGCCGATATGGTCGGTGGCCATGTAGGTGAAGTCTACCTCGGGCATCACCGCGTCGCCGACGCCCACCTTGGCGGTGGGCAGGGCGGGGGTGATGCCGGTGGACGATTCATTGGGGGCGACGACGATGCCGCGCAGGCGGACCAGCCAGTCGCCGGCCGCGATGCCCGCTCGGTCCTGTGCCTGGGCGCTCGCGGTGGAGGCCAGCAGACCGGCAGCGGCTAGACCGACAAAAAGCGAAGTACGCATGGTTCATTTCTCCTCGTGTTCGACGAGGCATCGGGTAGCGGCAAGCATCTCGCCCGGTTTTGATCGGGCGCAACGTTGCGCGTAGGTAATGTTCCCAAGCTGGTCCGTTCGCCTGCCTGGGACCAATACGTAACGACACGCCGCCCGCGCGCGAGGCATGCAGCGCGCGGAGGCGGATATGTACATGGATCGAAACCAGCCGGACGTGGGTGCTGCGGAATGGAGCCTGCCGGCGCGCTGTGCGGCGTGCGGCGTGCGGATGGCGTCGCTCTGCGGCGGCATCTCGGCGGGCGCGCTCGAGGCGCTCAATCGTATCGGCCGAAAGCGCGTGCTGCGCCGGGGCGAGGCCCTGATCTGGCAGGGCGACGTCGCCGAGCAAGTGGGCATCCTCCACCACGGGCTGGTCAAGCTCTCTGCGTCGCTGGAGGATGGTCGCGAGCAGATGTTGGGGCTGGCCTTTCCGGCGGATTTCGTCGGCGCGATCGGCGAGCGGCCGTCGAGCCACTGCGTCACCGCGCTGACCGAGACCGAACTCTGCGTCTTCCCGCGCAGCGCGCTGCCGAGCCTGGTCGAGGCGCATCCCGAGATCGGCCAGGCGCTGCTGACCCGCGCCTATGACGAGCTAGACCAGCTGCGGAAATGGATGCTGCTGCTCGGCCGCAAGTCTGCCGAGGAACGTGTGGCCAGCCTGTTGTTGCAGTTCGCGGCACGCGGTACCTGCAGCTCTGGCGCTCCGGTTGCCCTGCCGCTTACCCGCCAGCAGATGGCCGAACTGCTCGGGCTGACGATCGAGACTGTCAGTCGCAAGCTGACTGCAATGAAGCGCGACGGCGTGATCGCGCTGCCCGATCTGCGCAGCTTCGTGATCCTCGATGCCGCGGCGCTCGCCGTGCTGGCGGCCGAGACTCCGTAACTAACCGCATGTCGGCGCGCAGTGCATCTGCCTAGCCTGGGTTCATCCACGAAGAAGACCGGATGAAATGGAGGCGACCATGAAGAATGTACTCGTTCTGATGCATGACGACGCCGGACAGGAGGCGCGGTTCCAAGCGGCACTCGACTTGACGCGGGGGCTGGAAGGGCATCTGCGCTGCGTCGATATCGCGATGGTGCCGGCCTATGTCGGCGATTATGTCGAATTCGGCGGCGGTGCGGCGCTGCTCGCGGACGAACAAACCCGCGAAGCCGCCAACCGCGTGCGGATGGAAGGCCGTCTGAAGGGCGAGAACGTGCCCTATGACTGGGTGGATGCGACCGGCTTCGCCCGCGAATGCCTGCGCGACGCGACCGCGCTCGCCGATCTGGTGGTGCTCAATCGCGAGCTCGACAAGGTCGACTATCCCGACATGCGCGACCTGATCTGCGACACTATTCTCAAGACCGGCAAGCTGATCGTTGCCGTGCCGGAAAAGGCGCTTGGCTTCGATCTGTACGGCCATGCGGTGGTGGCATGGGACGGCTCGCGCACGGCGGAAGCTGCGCTGCAGGCGACGGTATCGCTGCTCAAGCATGCCGGCACGGTGACGATCCTGGTGGTCGACGAAGGATCCTTGCGGCTGCCGGCGGCAGAGGCGGCGGAATATCTGTCGCGGCATGGCATCCGGCCCGAGGTGCGGGTGGTGCCGAAGACGGATACGGCGGGCGGCGCGATCCTCGCCGTCGTGGAGGCGCTCAAGGCAGCCTATCTGGTGATGGGCGGCTTCGGCCACAGCCGCTTCCTCGAAGCGGCGTTCGGCGGCGTGACGCGGCGGATGCTCGCGGAAAGCCCGGTGCCGCTGCTGCTGGCGCACTGACGCGGGCGAATCGCGAGCGCTCTTGCCCGTCATCAAAAGAAAAGGGGCAGGCAACCCTGGATGCCTGCCCCTTTTCTTGTTCGCACGGCTCGAAACGGCCGCGGCGACCTCGCTTACTTGACGTGCTTGGCGAGGTGCTTGTTCATTTCGAACATGGTGGCCTTGTCGCCGCCGAAGATCGGCTTCAGCGTGTCGTCGGCCAGGATTTCGCGCTTGTTCGCAGGGTTCTGCAGGTTGTTCTTCTTGATGTATTCCCACACCTTGCTGACGATCTCGCTGCGCGGCAGATCGGCGGTGCCCACAATCTTCGCCAGTTCGGGCGACGGGGTAACCGGCTTGGCAATGCCACCGCGTGCTTTGGTCTCGGCCATCGTGTCTAACTCCTGTTCGTACCCCTTATTGGGGCTATTCCTTCGTCAGCGCCTCGGGATTGAGAGGCTTCCTCCCCCTTGTCGCGACCAACGATGTACTGCGGTTCGTGCGGTGATGCACGCCCCTGTACGCCTTTGACTGCGGGAAAGGGCTTCTGTCCAGCGCAGACCGCACCGAAGCGCGGCGAACCGCTGTTTTGCGGCGCTGCGGTGGTGCAGCCGGGCAACACTTTGCGGCAAAGACGCAGCAATATTGCGCGTTCAGGCCAGAACCCTGCTTTGGACAAGCCCTTCGAACGTCCCGCGCACGTCCGGCGCCGCGTCGGCCGTAAGCCGCTGAACGTCCGCCAGGAAGCCCGCGGCGTCGGCGCCCGGCGCACGATGCGCCATCTCCCAGTGCCCGAACTCCCGGCGATCGACGATGCGGCGCGAGAGCAATACAATCGCGCGATGCCGCGGATCGCGCCGTATACGGGCATAGGCGCTCTCCACCGCATCCTCAGGACCTTCGAGCGCCTGAAGGAAGCGGCCGCCGTCCGCGTACAGCAGGCCGCTGATCCGATCGCGCGCATTGTTGCGGCGGGAGACGGTCAGGATGTCCTGGGTCGGGCAGGGTGCGGCCGGGTTCGTGGAACTGACATAGACGAGCTGCAGCATGAAAATCCTCTCCTGCGAGCGCGCTTTTTCAGCGTCGCGTGGTTAATAGCAGATAAAGAACGCAGGCGCGCGCTTGTTTTTCAGGTGTTTAGTCCAAGCTGGACAAGATCGTATAATTCCGGCATCAAGGCGGCCGTGATCGACGCCCTGCGCCTTACCCTGCGACTTATCCGCCCTTAGGGGCCGATTTCGCACGCGCGCGTCTCCCCTAAGGGCAAACTGGAACTTCCCTATCGCATCACGGCTGCGCTAGGCGCGGCCAGACCTTGAAGAGAGACACGGCCCATGTTGCGCGACCCCAGCGTCAAATATCGTCCTTTCCCCCAGGTGGATCTGCCCGATCGCCAATGGCCTAGCCGCACCATCACCAATGCGCCGCGCTGGCTCTCCACCGATATGCGCGACGGCAACCAGGCGCTGATCGATCCGATGGACGGCGAGAAGAAGACCCGCTTCTTCGAGCTGCTGGTGAAGGTGGGCCTGAAGGAAATCGAAGTCGGCTTCCCGAGCGCGGGGGCGACCGAGTTCGACTTCATCTCCGGGCTGGTGCGCGAGGGCAAGGTGCCCGACGACGTGATCGTCCAGGTGCTCACCCAGTCCCGCCGCGACCTGATCGAGACCAGTTTCCAATCGCTCAAGGGCGCCAAGCAGGCGATCGTCCACCTCTACAACGCGGTGTCGCCGGCGTGGCGCCGCATCGTGTTCGGCATGAGCCGCGACGAAGTCCGCCAGATCGCCATCGAAGGCGCCAAGGTGCTGCGCGACGAGGCGGCCAAGCAGCCCGACACCGAATGGCATTTCGAATATAGCCCGGAGACCTTCTCCACCGCCGAGCTCGATTTCTCGGTCGAGGTCTGTGAGGCGGTGATGGACATTCTGCGTCCGACGCCGGAGCGCCCGCTGATCCTCAACCTGCCTGCGACGGTCGAGGCGGCGACGCCCAACATCTATGCCGACCAGATCGAATGGTTCTGCCGCAACATCCGCAATCGCGAGAGCGTGGTCATCAGCCTGCACACGCACAACGATCGGGGCACCGGCGTCGCCGCGTCGGAGCTGGGCCTTCTGGCAGGTGCCGACCGTGTCGAAGGCTGCCTCTTCGGCAATGGCGAGCGCACCGGCAATGTCGACCTGGTGACACTCGCGCTCAACATGTACACTCAGGGGCTCAATCCCGGGCTCGACTTCTCGGACATCGACGAGGTGATCCAGACGGTCGAATATTGCAACCAGCTGCCCGTCCACCCGCGCCACCCCTATGCCGGCGACCTCGTGTTCACTGCCTTCTCCGGCAGCCACCAGGATGCGATCAAGAAGGGCTTCGCCTCGCAGGCGGCGCGCAACGACCAGGTGTGGGACGTCCCCTATCTGCCGATCGATCCCAAGGATCTCGGCCGTGATTACGAGGCGGTGATCCGGGTGAATTCGCAATCGGGCAAGGGCGGCGTCGCCTGGGTACTCGAGCAGGACAAGGGGCTCAAGCTGCCCAAGCGGATGCAGGCCGAGTTCTCCAAGCACGTCCAGGCGCTGGCCGACGAGACCAGCCGCGAGCTCAACGCCGCCGATATCTGGGCGCTGTTCGAGCGCGTGTATCTGCCCGGTGACAAGGACAGGATCACGCTGGTTGACTATGAGGAAACCGGCAGCGCGGGCAGCCGCGTGTTCGTCGGTCGCATCTCGATCGACGGTGCCGCGCAGTCGATCTCGGGCCGGGGCAACGGTCTGATCTCCGGCGTCGTCGATGCGCTGGCGGGTTCCACCGGCCCGCGCTTCGACGTGGTCGACTATAGCGAGCACGCGATCGGCGGAGGCGCGGACGCGCAGGCGGCGGCCTATGTCGAGTGCCGCACCGAGGATGGCCGGACGGTGTTCGGCGTGGGTATCGACGCCGATATTGCAACCGCCTCGGTGCGCGCGGTCCTCAGCGCCGCCAACCGGGCGTGACGTAAAAGTCCCTGCCCTCGGAAGGGCAGGGACTTCCTCTCCTATCAGTGCACCGTTGCCAGCTCGCCCATTTGGGCAGCGGCACGCGTGCCGGTGGTCCGCTTAAAGCGGAAGGCGCCGGCGCGCTGGGCGAGGGCGTTGACCTCGCTCGACAGGTTGCGGATCGCCGCCGAGGTTTCCTCGACCATCGCCGCGTTCTGCTGCGTCACCAAGTCCATCCCCTTCATTGCGGTCGACACCTGACTCACCGCTGCCGACTGCGCATGGTTGTCATGGTCGATCGCGGCGATCAGGTTGTGCACCGCCTCGACGTCCCCGGAGATCGTATCCAGTGCCGTGTCGGTGTCGTGCACAGCATCGGCGGCCTGGAGGATGTCGGCCTGGGTCTCGCTGAGCATGTCGCGGGCCTGCTTGGCCTGGTCCTCGGCGCGGAGTGCCAGTGCGGCCACGAGGTCGGCGACGACCATGAAGCCGCGGCCCGCCTCGCCGGCGCGGCCGGCCTCGACCGCCGCGTTCATCGCGAGCACGCGCGTCTGGAAGGCGATCTTGTCGAGGCCCTCGATCACGCCGTCGATATTCTTGGCACTGCCGCTCGCGCGGTCCATCGCCTGCACGGCGCGGGCGGTGGTGCCGCGGCCGTCGCGGAGTGCCGTGGTCGCCTCGCCGGCCCGCTTCACCGTGTTGTCGGCGGCGATCATCGTCGCGCGCAGGCGCTCCTCGATCTTCGCCAGCGCTTCAGTGGCCTGGGCGAGATTGGCCGCGCTCTTCTCGGTGCGGTGGGCCAGATCCTCGGAGCCGTGCGCGACCTCGGACGAGGTGTTGCGGATATTGTCGGCGCTCTCGCTGACCAGCTGCACGCGTGCGCGCAGCGAGGCGATCGCCTCGTTGATGTTCTGCCGAAGCACCTCATATTCGGCCGGGAAGCGCTGGTCGATCGTGCGGCTGAGATCGCCCTCGCGCAGCGCCAGCAGCCCGTTGCCGAGCACTTCGGTGACTTCGCGCTGCTCCTCCAGCTTGCGCGCATCGGCTTCGCTCTGGGCGGCCGCGGCGGCGCGGTAATGCTCCAGCCCCGAGGCGATGCGGCCCATTTCGTCGGTGCGATCCTGGTAGGGGATCGTCGCTACTTCACCTTTGGCGAGGCGATCCGTCAGCGCGGAGAGCGTGCCGACCGGTTCCAGCACCCGGCGATACATGGTGATGTAGAAATGCGCCGCCTGGCCGCCGACGATCAGCGCCAGCACCACGACGATACCGATCGCAAGGTAGAATTCGGATACGCCATTGGCCGCCACGCGCTGCTGCTCGGCCAGCGTCATCGCGACGAGCCTGTCCACGGCGGCGCGATGCTTGTCGTACAAGCCCTTCAGTTTCGCGTAGCTGGCGTCGAGCGCCGCACGGTCGCCTTTGCGCGCCGCGGGGAGGAAGCCCTGTTCCAGCTCGTTCCAGAAGGCCTCGGCCGCGGGGTGTGCCTGCTGGAGCAGCTGGCTGCGCAGGCTTTCGTCGACGCGGGCGGTCTGCCAGAATTTGTTCCGGTCCAGATAGAGCTTGCGCAGGTCTGCCAGTTTCTCGGCGTGGGTGCCCAAGGTCTCCGGGTTGCGGGCGATCAGCGTCGCTTCGAGAAATGGTTCGATGATATATTCGGGGGGAGGAAGGATGTCCGCAATCAGGTCGGCATTGACCTGCTGGTGCAACTGCACGTCGCCGCCCATGCGAATGCGATCGAGCCGCCAGGCCGCCAGCGAGCCGCCGACCACCAGAAGCGCCATCATGGCCAATGCGCTGTTGCGAACGAAACTAGCAATCGACATCCACGATCCTCTGGTGACAGGCGCACGCGTCCCCCAAGCGGACCTCCGGCGAGGAGGGTCTTTCGGTAGATTATAGGGGGGAGGATCGAAGCGGGTTGCCCCGAATCGGGATTATTCCTGCATATTCGTAAGAATACGGATCACCTCGCAGCCGACCCGGGCATCGGGGTAGATATCCTGCTTGGCGGACCGGACGCGTACCTCGACAACACGGGGGTCGCGCATCGCCAGCGCTGCGACCTGCTCGCACAAGACTTCCTGAAGTTCGAAATGACGCGATCGGACAAGGGCATGGATGCCCTCGCGGAGAAAGTCGTAATCGACCACGGCGTCGATCCGGTCCTCGGGTACCGCCGGGTAGCGGCAGGTCATCGCCACATCGATGCGCACGCGCTGCGGGGCGGCGCGCTCATGCGCATGGATGCCGAGGCCCATCGAGACCTCCAGCGCTTCGAGATGGATCACATAGTCAGGCATCGGGGCGGTGCTCGCGTCCTTCGAACATCACGTCGCTGTCGCGCGTGAGGAAATGCTGGCCGCAATCGACATAGACATTCTGCCCGGTGATGCTGCGGCATTCGAGCAGGTGCGCGACCGTGGCGGCGATATCGGCCGGGTCGACCGGGCGGCGGAGCAGGTTCTGGTTGCCGGTACGGGCGAACTCCTCCTCCGTCTGGTCCAGGCTGGGCAGGGTGAGGCCGGGCGACACCGCGTTCACCCGCACGCGCGGCGCGAGCTTCTGCGCCAGCATATGGGTGGCGCCCTGCAGCGCAAGCTTCGAGCAGGTGTAGCTGAAGAAGTCGGGGTTGAGATTGCCCACCTTCTGGTCGAGCAGGTTCACGACGGCGCCCTCCGCCAGATCGGCCTGTGCGGCGAGTGCCATGGCGAGGCCTACGGGGGCGGCGAGGTTCACATGCATGTGCCGGTCGAGCAGGGCATAGTCGGCGATCGGCGCCTGATCATAGGCGAACAACGAAGCGTTGTTGACCACCGCATCGAGGGGGGCGCCGAACGCGCCGCGGCACGCCTCCACGAGCGCGGCGGGTGATATCGGGTCGGCAAGCTCGGCGCAGACGACCACCACCGTAGCGCCTCCCGCGCGGAGTTCGGCGGCAAAGGCCTCGGCTTGCTCGGGCGCGTGATGGTGGTGGATCGCCACGGCCCAGCCGCGCGCAGCCAGCCCTCGGCTGATCGCCGCGCCGATCCGCCGCGCGCCGCCCGTGACCAGCACCCGCCCAGGCATCAATAGCCCATCAGCTTGAGCACTTCGGCCCGGCTGCGCTCGTCCTCGCGGAACACGCCCATCATCCGGCTGGTGACCATGCCTACGCCCGGCGTGCGCACGCCGCGGCCGGTCATGCAGCCATGCTGTGCCTCGATCACCACCGCGACGCCCTGCGGATGCAGGTGATTCCAGATGCAGTCGGCCACTTCAGCGGTAAGCCGCTCCTGCACCTGCAGGCGACGGGCAAAGGCGTGGAGGACGCGCGCGAGTTTGGAGATGCCGACAACGTGATTCCTGGGCAGATAGGCGATCGATGCCTTGCCGGTAATCGGTGCCATGTGGTGCTCGCAATGTGACTGGAAGGGAATGTCCTTCAGCAGCACGATCTCGTCATAGCCGCCGACTTCCTCGAACACGCGCGCGAGATGGTGCGCCGGATCCTCGCCATAGCCCGCGCAATATTCCTTCCAGGCGCGGGCGACCCGCTGGGGCGTGTCGAGCAGGCCCTCGCGATCGGGGTCGTCGCCGGTCCACCGGATCAGCGTGCGGATCGCCTCGGCGACATGCTCGGGCACGGGGATCTTGGGCGGGGGGGCGACGATGTCACCGTCTACGGGGTCATGGTGAGGATCGTGCATGTCTGTCTGTCCTTTCGCCGCGCGTGGCGGGTTCGGACTGCAGAAACAGCAAAGTGGCTACCGGTGCAACCCGGGGTCAGCGCTCGAACAGCCGATCGAGCGGGCCGTCGGCCAGGCACCAGAGCAGCGCGACGAGTGCAGCGCAGGCGAGGCCGGCGGCGGGGGAGGCCACCGCGAGCGCAAGTCCGACGAGGTAGAGACCGCAGGCCAGCGTACTCTTGCGCAGCGTTCGGCGGTGGTAGCGCTCCGCCTCCGCCGAGTGCGCGCCGGTGCGCCGGATCACCCGCTGCAGCCAGTTATAGGCGAAGGAGGGGAGGAGCATCACTGCCATGTAGATCAGCGTGGCCTCGCCGCTGAAATGTTGTTCGCCCAGATAAGCGGTCGCGAACGGGATCAGCGACAGGGTGAACAGCAGCACGATGTTCGACCAGAGCAGCGCGTTGCCGGCGCGGGTGGCGAACTGGAACAGCTTGTGGTGGTTCACCCAGTAGATCGCCACATAGGCGTAGCTGAGCGCATAGGCGAGGAAGACGGGCCATTGCGCTGCCAGCGCCGCTAACCCGGGTCGCTCCGGCGCGTGCAGCTCCAGCACCATGATGGTCACGATGATGGCAATGACGCCATCCGAAAACGCCTCGACACGCTTGGCGCCGTCGCGGCCTTCCTGGTCCTGCATATCTGATCTCCTGCCCGCGCCGGTGGTGGCGCAGGCAGGAGGGCAGGGCAACTAAACCAAGGGTTTACTTGGCCGAGAACGCCGCGTTGATGTGCAGCTTCACTTCGTCCGAGACGAAGGGCACATACTTGTCCATGCCGAACGCGCTGCGGCTGATCGTGGTGGTCGCCTCGAAGCCGAAGTTCAGCTTCTTCATCATCGGGTTGGTGCCCGCGCCGACCAGGCTGGTCTCGAGCGTGACGGGCTTGGTGACGCCGTGCAGCGTCAGGTCCCCGGTGATCTGCGCCTTGGTGCCGCTCACGACGACCTTGGTCGAGACGAAGCGGATCGTCGGATACTTGGCGGCGTCGAAGAAGTCCGGCGAGGCGAGGTGCTTGTCGAGCGCCGCGACGGTGGTGACGATGCCGCTGGTCGGGATGGTGATGTCCAGCTTGGCATCGTTCGGCTTGGCCGGATCGATCGTCAGCGAACCGGTGGCGCCGCCGGCCTGGCCGGTGAACTGGCTGAAGCCGAAGTGATTGACGGTGAAGTCGACCTGGGTATGGCCGGTATCGACCGCATAGGTGCCGGCGGGAACGCGGGCAGCGTCGGCCTGGCCGGGCAGTTCCTGAGCGAAGGCGACCGGGGCGGCCGCGAAAAGAGCGAGAGCAAGGAGAGCGCGCATGGATGTTCCCTTCGGGGTGGTTGCGTCGCTCCCGTAATGAGGC
Organism: uncultured Sphingomonas sp.; assembly: GCF_913774285.1. Taxonomy (GTDB): domain Bacteria; phylum Pseudomonadota; class Alphaproteobacteria; order Sphingomonadales; family Sphingomonadaceae; genus Sphingomonas. The sequence goes on from NZ_CAJYHX010000007.1 coordinate 81,573, forward strand.
CGCCGGCCACGCAAAGCTAGTGCGCAGCCGGCAACCGAGTGTTTCCGCTTGTGATCAGTTCTTCGACTGATCGACCAGCTTGTTGGCGGTGATCCACGGCATCATCGCGCGCAGTTCGCTGCCGACCTGCTCGATCTGGTGGCGCTTGGCGGCGATGCGGCTGGCCTTGAGCTCGGGCTGGCCGGCGCGGTTGTCGAGCACGAAGTCCTTGACGAAGCGGCCCGACTGGATGTCGGCGAGCACGCGCTTCATTTCCTTCTTGGTCTCTTCGGTGATGATGCGCGGGCCGGTCTTGATGTCGCCATATTCGGCGGTGTTCGAGATCGAGTAGCGCATGTTGGCGATGCCGCCTTCGTACATCAGATCGACAATCAGCTTGAGCTCGTGGAGGCACTCGAAATAGGCCATTTCGGGGGCGTAGCCCGCCTCGACCAGCGTCTCGAAGCCGGCTTGGACCAGCGCCGTCGCGCCGCCGCACAGCACGGCCTGCTCGCCGAACAGATCGGTCTCGCATTCCTCGCGGAAGTTGGTCTCGATGATGCCCGAGCGGCCGCCGCCGACGCCCGACGCATAGGCCAACGCCACGTCATGCGCGTTGCCCGAGGCGTCCTGGTGGATCGCGATCAGGCAGGGGACGCCGCCGCCGCGGACATATTCGCTGCGCACGGTGTGACCCGGGCCCTTGGGCGCGATCATGATCACGTCGATGTCCGCCGGCGGCTCGATCAGGCCGAAATGCACGTTGAGGCCGTGGGCGAAGGCGAGCGCCGAACCCGGCTTCATGTTGCCCTTGAGATCGGCCTCCCAGATCGCCGCCTGGTGCTCGTCGGGCGCGAGGATCATCAGGATGTCGGCCCAGGCGGCCGCTTCCTTGTTCGGCAGCACCTTGAAGCCTGCCGCTTCTGCCTTGGCGGCCGAGGCCGAACCCGGGCGGAGCGCGATCGCGACTTCCTTGACGCCCGAGTCGCGCAGGTTCTGCGCATGGGCATGGCCCTGGCTGCCATAGCCGAGGATGGCGATCTTCTTGTCGGTGATCAGGTTCAGATCGGCGTCGCGATCGTAATAGACACGCATGGTGGTATTTTTCCCTTTCAAATCTGCGGTGCGCGGATGCGCGGAGAAATTCAGGCGGCTTCGCGGCCGCGCGAGATGGCGACGATGCCGGTGCGGGCGACTTCGATCAGCCCCACTTCGCGCATCAGTTCGACGAACTTGTCGATCTTGTCGATCGTGCCGGTGACCTCGAACACGAAGCTGGAGATGGTCGCATCGACCACGCGGGCGCGATACACCTCGGCCAGGCGCAGCGCCTCGATCCGGTGATCGCCGGTGCCAACCACCTTCACCAGCGCCAGCTCGCGCTCGACATGCTCGCCCTTGGTGGTGAGGTCGACCACCTTGTGCACCGGCACCAGCCGCTCGAGCTGGGCGATGATCTGCTCCATCACCGGCGCGGACGCGAAGGTGACGATGGTGATCCGGCTGATCAGATCGTCGTCGCTGATCTCCGACACGGTGAGCGACGAGATATTGTAGCCGCGCGCCGTGAACAGGCCTGCGATCCGCGCGAGGATTCCGGGCTCGTTATCGACGATGACTGCCAGCGTGTGGCGCTCGATGGCTTCTTCCTTGATGTGCATTTCTACCCCTTCGATCCTGCCCGCGCCGGGAGGATCCAAAATCCGGTCAAACCAGCGCCTTGGCCTCGTCGTCCATCTCGCCGGAGACTTCGCTCGCCTGGAGCAGCATCTCGGTATGGGCGGCGCCCGACGGGATCATCGGGAAGCAATTGGCCAGCTTGGCCACGCGGCAATCGACCAGTACCGGGCCGTCATGGTCGAGCATCGCCTGGATGCCGTCGTCCAACTCGGCGCGCTTCTCGATGCGGATGCCCTTCCAGCCATAGGCCTCGGCCAGCTTCACGAAATCGGGCAGCGCGTCCGAATAGCTCTCGGAGTAGCGCGACTGGTAGGTCAGCTCCTGCCACTGGCGGACCATGCCCATATATTCGTTGTTGAGGATGAAGATCTTTACCGGCAGGCGATATTGCGTAGCGGTCGCAAGCTCCTGGATGTTCATCTGGATCGAGGCTTCGCCCGCAATGTCGATCACGAGCTCGTCCGGATTGCCCAGCTGCGCGCCGATCGCCGCCGGCAGGCCATAGCCCATCGTGCCAAGCCCACCGCTGGTCAGCCACTTGTTCGGCGCCTCGAAGCCGAAATGCTGGGCCGCCCACATCTGGTGCTGGCCGACCTCGGTGGTGATGATCGGCGCGCGGTGCCTAGTCGCCTCGTACAGCGCACGGATCGCGCGCTGCGGCATGATCGCTTCGCCCGCCTCCGGGAAATCAAGGCAGCGGCGCGCGCGCCAGCCCTGGATGCGGCTCCACCACTCGCCGAGATCGGGCTTGGGATGGCCGCGCGACTTCCAGCTCTCCACCATCGCGTCGAGCGCGCGCGCGCAATCGGCGATGATCGGCAGGTCGACGCGGACATTCTTGTTCACGCTCGAACGATCAATATCGATGTGCACCTTGCGGCTGTTCGGCGCAAAGGCATCCAGCCGCCCGGTGACGCGATCGTCGAAGCGCGAGCCGACCGCGATGATCAGGTCGGCCTGGTTCATCGCCATGTTGGCTTCATAGGTGCCGTGCATGCCGAGCATGCCCAGCCACTGGTCCGACGAGGCGGGCAGGGCGCCCAGGCCCATCAGCGTCGAGGTGACCGGTGCGCCGGTGAGCGCCGCCAGTTCGCGCAGCAGGCGCGTGGCCTCGGGTCCCGAATTGATCACGCCGCCGCCGGTGTAGAAGACCGGGCGCTCGGCCGCCGCCAGCATGTCGACCGCTTCCTGGATCTTCGCCGCTTCGGGCTCGGTCTGAGGGCGATAGGTCTTGTGCTGGATCGGGCCCGGCGCCTCGTAGCGCGCGGTGGCGACCTGGACGTCCTTGGGGATGTCGATCACGACCGGACCCGGACGGCCCGAAGTGGCGATGTGGAAGGCCTCATGGACGGTCGCGCCGAGCAGCTCCGGCCGCTTCACCAGATAGTTATGCTTGGTGCAGTGGCGCGTGATGCCGACCGTGTCTGCTTCCTGGAAGGCATCGGTGCCGATCAGTGTCGTCGGGACCTGGCCGGTGATGACGACCATCGGGATCGAATCGAGCAGCGCATCGGTGATGCCGGTGATCGCGTTGGTCGCGCCGGGACCCGAGGTGACCAGGACGACGCCCGGCTTGCCGGTCGAGCGCGCATAGCCCTCGGCGGCGTGGGTCGCGGCCTGTTCGTGGCGGACCAGGATGTGCTTGATCCGGTCCTGCTTGAACAGGGCGTCGTAAATCGGGAGCACGGCACCGCCCGGATAGCCGAACACGACTTCCACCGCGAGGTCGGTCAAAGCCTCGATCAGGATGTCTGCGCCGCTCTTCTCGGTCACGTTTACCTCCACGCACTCGCGAAAATGGGTTACTGTACGGAAAGATTCCGTCGAAGACGCGCTGCTAGCCGCACGAAAATGATGCGTCAACCCCTAAGGAAATAATTTCCTTTCAAATTGCTCCAGGTTTTTGTACGTATCCGTCTCCGTCGTCACCTCCCACCCCCCGGGAGGCTGGCGGCGGAACCAGGTGTACTGGCGCTTGGCATATTGGCGGGTGGCAGTGGCGCCCGCTTCCTGCGCCTGTTCGGCCTGCCATTCGCCGCGGAGCATCCTGCCGATCTCGTCGACGCCGATCGCACGCAGCACCGGTGCATCCGCGGGGATGTCGGTGCGGGCGAGCAGGGCGCGAACCTCGCCCTCGGCGGTGGCGAGCATGGTGGCGAAGCGGCGGTCGATCCGCTCGCCCAGCCAGGCGCGATCGGGGAGCAGGATCATCGCGGCGAGCTGGACCTTGTCGCCGATGCCGCCCTCGCGGCGATCCTGCCAGTCGGCGAGGGTGCGACCGGTGGAGCGCACCACTTCGAGCGCGCGCGCGACGCGGGTGGTGTCGGTCGCGTGCAGCCGCGCGGCGGCAGCGGGGTCGGCAAGGGCGAGCGCGGCATGTGCCTCGGCGACGGGGAGGGCGCGGACCTCGGCGCGGATGGCGGGGTCGATTTCGGGGATCGGGGCGATGCCGTCGATCAGCGTGCGGAGATAGAGGCCGGTGCCGCCGACCAGGATCGGCAGGCGGCCCTCCGCATGGGCCTCGGCGATGGCGGCACGGGCCTCGGTGGCCCAGCGCGCGGCCGAACAAGCGTCGGCGCCGTCGATATGGCCGAACAGCCGGTGCGGGGCGCGGGCTTCTTCTTCCTCGGAAGGGCGGGCGGTGAGGATGCGGAGATCGGCATAGACCTGCATCGAATCCGCATTGATCACGGTGCCGCGATGCTTTTCGGCGAGCGCCAGCGCCAGCGCGGACTTGCCGCTGGCCGTCGGCCCTGCAATGAGCGCGACGCGCGACAGCCCAGGGGAAATCATGTTCATTGCGACGCTGATAGCAGCCGAATCGATCGTCGAACGCGATATTTTGGATGCAATTGAGAAGCTGAACCCACTTTGTGGCGTGGTCAGCTGGAATTGGCTTGATGAGGGCCGCGCTGCCGACATCCAATTCCGCGAGGACCCGGACTGGGCGAGCGGCGTTCTCGCGCCGTATTTCGAGCGGACCGACGTCATCACTCAGCCTGCTGCACACCGCGAGAAGAAGCTGCTCGTCGCCGACATGGATTCGACGATGATCACCGTCGAGTGCATCGACGAGCTGGCCGACTATGCCGGCATCAAGCCGCAGATCGCCGAGGTGACCGAACGGGCCATGCGCGGAGAGCTGGACTTTGCCGAGGCGCTCGACGCGCGTGTCGCGCTGCTCAAGGGCCTGCCCGAGACCGCCATCGACCAGTGTCTCGAAGAGCGCGTGCGGCTGATGCCCGGCGCCCAGGCGCTGGTGCAGACCATGCGCGCGCGGGGTGCCCACACGATCCTCGTCTCGGGCGGCTTCACCCGCTTCGCCGAGCCGGTCGGCACCCGGATCGGCTTCGATCGCCGCATCGCCAATGTGCTGGAGATCGAGGGCGGGGTGCTCACCGGCACCGTCACCAAGCCGATCGTCGACAGCAGCATCAAGGAAAGCACGCTGCTCGGCGCAATGGCCGAGCTGGGCCTCGCGCCGGAGCAGACCATGGCGGTGGGCGACGGCGCCAACGACCTGGCGATGATCCGCAAGGCCGGGCTGGGCGTCGCGTACCACGCCAAGCCGATCGTCGCGGCAGCGGCGGGCGCGCGCGTTGACCATGGCGACCTGACGGCGCTGCTCTACGCCCAGGGCATCGCACGCGCCGACTGGGTGACCGGCTGAGGCCTTAGCGGACCCCGCGTCCAAAGGTGTAGCTGAGCGCGAGCCCGCCGGAGAACTGGTTCTTCGAACCATAGCGCTCGGTGATGGGCGAGCGCGACGCGTCGCCGGTCAGCCGGTCATAGGCGAGATAGCCGTACAGACCCCAGCGCGTGGTGAGCTGGCGGATGCCGGTCGCGGCGAGGCCGACGCTGTGCACGACATTGTCGCCGACCTGGTAGACCGGGATGCGGGCGGCGGCGGCGTCGCGCTGCGTCACGCCGAAATAGGCGCGGCGGTATTTGGCGTCGGACAGGCCCAAGCGCGGGCCGATCGATATCAGCCAGCGATCGCCGTCGCGCTCAATGTAATCAAGCGCAAGCATGCTGACCACGCCTTCGTGCCCGCCTGCGCCCTTGCGCAGCTCCGCATAGGCGCGAATCTTGGGCGCGAGATAATAGCCTGCGAACACGCCGGGTTCGACGGTGAAGTTGACCTTGGTGAGATCCGCATCGGCGCGGTTGCGGGTGCGGGCGCTCTGGAAGCCGACCACGATGCCGGCCTCCAGGCCGTGGCGGTCGTAGATCGCGACATTGGGGTTTTCGTCCGCTGCCTCGAACTCGAACTGGTCGTCGCCGCGGGCACTGGCGAAGTCGAACAGCGGGCGCACTGCATTGTGATCGGCGCCGGGATAGCTGGGCGTGGCCTGTGCGCCGACGGCGATGCGATAGCGGCGCGGCGGCTTGTCCCCCGCATCGGACTGCGCATGGGCAGGCGTCACGAACGCGAGCATCAAGCCCAGGCACAAGATCGATCGTTGCATGTATTTTCTCCCCGTCAACGTTGCACTGCCATGCAGGGCTTGATCGTGCCACACGCTTTTTCAGCCTCGGCCCGTGAGGGGAAGGGTCCGATCAGTAAGCGCGTGAGCTGGCCGGACTTGGGGTAAGCGGGTTGGCGGCCGGGGAAGCGGGTGCGGACCTGCCCCCAGAGCCGCTCGGCATTGCTCGGCGTCGCGAAAGCGCCGAGCTGGAGGCGCCAGCTGCCGGTGGCCCGCTCCGGCGGCGCGGCGGCGACCGCCGCTTTGGGTGCGCGGGTAACGGTTGCGAGCGGGGCTTGTCGGGCGGACGGGCTCTTGGCGGGCGGGTTTGCCGCCGTGCGCGTCTCCTGGGCGTAACGCTGCGCCAGGGCCTGCGCCTGCTGACGATCGGCCGCAGGAATGTGCTGGTCCATCTGCGCCAGCGTGCGCGTCGCGGCATCGAGTCCGCCGGCCGAGGCCCGCAGCATCAGCGCATAGGCGCGCACCCAGTTCTTCGCGACGCCGTCGCCGTTGAACAGCATCACGCCGAGCAGATATTGCGCGCGCGGCTCGCCATGCGCGACGGCGCGTTCCAGCCAGGGCACGGCGGCTTCGCGCTTGCCGTTCTCGAACAGCATCATGCCGTAATTGGCCTCGCCCAGATCATGCCCCTGCAGCGCGGCGAGGCGATACCATTTCTCGGCCTCGACCATGTCGACCGGCACGCCGCGCCCCAGCTTGTAGATCTGGCCGATATTGTATTGCGCGTCCGGATCGCCCTTTTCGGCTGCCGGGCGCCAGGCCAGCAGCGCGCCCGCATAGTCGCCACGGTTATAGGCTTCGACGCCGGCCTTGACGGCCGCGTCCTGCGCGAGCGCCGGTGCGGAAAGGCCGAGACTGGCAAGGAGCAACAAGGCGGCAGTCAGGCGCATGGCGAATCCCCTCTTTGGCGGCCGTTCGGACGCGGCGCCCTTGGCTTAGCGGCTTAGGGCGGCCCCGTTAACTCGATCTTATTCGCGGTCGTGGCAGACAGGCTGCGAGTATCCGTCGACGTCGAGAGGGTAGATGCGCGTTTTGGCGCTGGCTTCACAAAAAGGTGGATCGGGCAAGACGACCTTGTCCGGCCATCTGGCGGTGCAAGCGCAGCGCAGCGGCGCCGGCCCGGTGGCGATGATCGACCTCGATCCGCAGGGCTCGCTGACCGACTGGTGGAACGAGCGCGAAGCCGAACTGCCGGCGCTCGCCCAGACCAGCATCGCCCGGCTCGCCGCCGATCTCGAGCTGTTGCGCCAGCAGGGCTTCAAGCTGGTGGTGATCGACACGCCGCCGGCGATCACCCCCGCCATCCTCACCGTCATCCAGGTCGCCGAGCTGATCGTCATCCCGACGCGGCCCAGCCCGCATGACCTGCGCGCGGTGGGCGCCACGGTCGAGCTGTGCGAGCGCGCCCACAAGCCGCTGCTGTTCGTGGTCAACGCCGCGACCGCCAATGCCCGGATCACCGCCGAGGCGGCGCTGGCGCTCTCGCAGCACGGCACCGTCGCGCCGATCATGCTCCACCATCGCACCGATTTTGCGGGTTCGATGATCGACGGGCGGACGGTGATGGAGGTCGATGCCGGCAGCAAGTCCGCTGCCGAGGTGGAAAGCCTGTGGGCCTATGTCTCGGACCGGCTCGAGAAGAATTTCCGCCGCACCGTGTTCGCGGCCCCCGCCGCGGCAGCGTCGTTCGCCGCCGCGCGCCCCGCGGGCGGCTTCGGTCGCCGGGTGGTGAATTGAGCCCGATGGACAAGCCGATCGCCTCGCTGAGCGCCGGTCTGCTCGCCCGCAAGGGACTGGCGCGCAAACCCGTGTTGGCACTCACCGACCGCGACGCCGTGGCCGAGCAGCTTGCCCGCACCGCGCGGGCAACCAAGGATAAGGCCGCGTTCACCCTGCGCCTCGATGCCGAACGCCGGCTGCGGCTGCGGCTGGCGGCGGCGGTTACCGGCCGCTCGGCGCAGCAGCTGGTGACCGAGGCGATCGACACGATGCTGGCCGACATGGCCGAGCTGGAACCGCTCGCGCGCCGGATCGCCGCGCTCGAAGGACGAGAAACCGCATGAAGTTCCGCAAACTCCTCTCGATCGGCGCGGCGCTGCTCGCGCTGGGCGGCACCGCCGCGACCGGCGTGATGGTGCACGGCGCCGCCTTTGCCAGCGTCGCATCCAACGCCAAGAAGGCCGCGCGCGAGGCGAGGGCCGCGCAGAAGGCGCTCGCCGCGCACAAGGCGGCAGCCGCCGTCGCTCATGCCGAACAGGCGGTGGCGAACGATCCGCAGCGCGGCGACTATCGGACCCTGCTCGGCCAGGCCTATCTGCTCGCGGGTCGCTTCACCTCGGCCGGCCAGGCGCTGCGCGACGCGTTGGCGCTGAACCCCGAGGACGGCCGCGCGGCGCTCAACCTCGCGCTGGCCAGCATCGGCAACGGCGATTGGGGCGGGGCGCGGACGCTGCTTCAGGCCCATGCCGCGCGCATCCCCGCCGCCGATCTCGGCCTCGCGACCGCGCTCGCGGGCGACCCGAACGCCGCGCTCGAGATTCTGGCACCCGCGGTGCGGGCGCCCGACGCGACCGCACGCACCCGGCAGAATCTCGCGCTGGCGCTGGCGCTTGCCGGTCGCTGGGGCGAGGCCAAGGCAGTCGCGGCGATGGACGTAGCGCCGGATCAGCTCAACGCGCGCATGCTGCAATGGGCGAGCTTCGCGCGGCCGGCCAATGCCTATGACCAGGTCGCGGCGGTCCTCGGCGTGCAGGCGGTGCAGGACGGCGGGCAGCCGGTCGCGCTCGCGCTCGCCAAGCAGCCAGACTTTGCGGCCCTTACGCCCACGCCGACGCCCACGGTTTCCGCGGAGCCGGAACCCCAGCCGGAGCCGATCCCCGTCAATGAACCCGCGCCCGCGCCGGTGCCGGTCTTCAAGCCGGCGCCCGTCCGCATGGCCAAGCCCAAGCCGGTCAAGCCGCTGCCGCCCAAGCCCGCACCGGTCACGGCGGCGAGTGGGCCCTATGTCGTCCAGCTCGGCGCCTTCGCCAATGCCGGCGTGGCACGCGACGCCTGGCAGAAGCTCAGCGGTCGCGTCGCAGCGCTTCGCTCGCTCAAGCCCCAGGGCGCCACCGTGCCGGGCGGCACCGCGACGCTCTATCGCCTCTCGGTCGGCGGCTTTGCACGCAACGATGCCGATGGGGTGTGCCGCGCCGTCAAGACCGGCGGCGGCAGCTGCTTCGTGCGCATGGCGGCGGGTGACGCGGTGGCGAGCTGGTACAAACCCGCCAATCGCGTCGGCATCGCCGCGCGCTGAGCCTTCAGACCAGGGCGCCGCCCTTGTAGAGCTGCAGGACCCGGCCCTGGGTGGGCAGGCGATCGAACGGCGTGTTGCCGGCGCGCGCGTTCATCTTGCGCGCGTCGATCACCCAGGGGGTTTCCGGATCGAGCAGGATCAGGTCGGCCGGCAGCCCCGGCTTGAGCGCACCGCTCTCCAGCCCGAGGATCTTTGCCGGATTGGCGGCGAGCAGCGCGAACAGCCGATCGAGGCTCAGCTTGCCGTCGCGCACGAGCGTCAGCGACAGCGCCAGCAGCGTCTCCGCACCCGCCATGCCGGGCTCGGCATCGGCGAAGGGCAGGCGCTTGGCCTCGGGGCCGCGCGGATCATGGCCGGAGGCGATCACGTCGATCGTGCCGTCCGCAACCGCCGCCAGCGCCGCCCGTCGATCGCTTTCGTCGCGCAAGGGCGGCGAAAGGCGGGCGAAGGTGCGGAAGTCACTGATCGCGATGTCCGACAGCAGCAGGTGCGCGGGCGTGATGCCGCAGGTGACCCGTACGCCGCGTCGCTTGGCGGCACGGATCAGGTCGAAGCCGGCCGCTGTGGTCACCTGGCGGAAGTGGAGCTTGGCGCCGGTTTCCTCGGCGAGCATCAGGTCCCGCGCGATCGCGAGCGGCTCGGCGATCGAGGGGGCGCTCGGCAGGCCCAGGCGCGCGGCGGTTTCACCCGCGGTGGCGACCGTGCCGTCGGCCAGCCCGCCGTCCTCGGCATGGGCGACCACCGTCAGGTTCAGGTCGCGCGCGTAGAGCAGTGCCTTGCGCATCGTCCCGGCATTGGCGATCCAGCGCCGCCCGGTGGCGATGGCACGGGCACCCGCCGAGGCATTAATCGCAATCTCGGCCAGATCCTCGCCTTTCAGCCCCTGCGTCGCGGCGGCAAGCGGATGCACCCAGAGCTGCGGTTTGCCGGAGACGGCGGCGCGGCGGACAATGCCGGGATCGTCGAGCACCGGCGACTGGTCGGGCATCAGGCCGACGCGGGCGATCCCGCCGAAGCGGCAGGCGCCTTTGTCCACGGCGAACACGCCAAGGTCGATCAGCGCTGGGGCGAGCATCTTGCCGGCGACGTCGACGACTTCGGCATCGGCCGGCGCATCAACCGTGCCGACCGCGGCAATGGTGTCGCCCCGGACGAGCAGGTCGCCTTCGGAAACCCCGCCCTCCGGGCAGACCAGCTTGGCGTTGCGGAAGAGGATGCTGCTCATGCCCAGCCCTCCACACCGCGCGATCGTCGGGTCAGCACGTCCAGGCACGCCATGCGTACCGCCACGCCCATCTCTACCTGCTCCGTGATCGCGCTGCGCTCGGGGTGGTCGGCGACGATCGAGTCGATCTCGACCCCGCGGTTCATCGGACCCGGGTGCATCACCAGCGCATCGGGCTTGGCCCGGGCGAGGCGTTCGGGGGTGAGGCCGTAGCGCATGTGGAACTCGCGTGTGGAGGGGATGTAGCCGCCGGCCATGCGTTCGTTCTGGACGCGGAGCATCATCACCACGTCGGCGCCTTCCAGCGCGGCATCGAAATCGGTGAAGGGGGTGACGAACATCCGGTCCATCGCCGGCGGCATCAGCGTCGACGGCGCGACCACGCGCACCTCGGCCGCCAGCGCGGTGAGGGCGAGAATGTTGGAGCGGGCGACTCGGCTGTGGAGGATGTCGCCGCAAATCACCACGCGCTGCCCTGCCACCGATCCGCGACGGCGGCGGATGGTGAGCGCGTCGAGCAGCGCCTGTGTCGGGTGCTCGTGCCAGCCGTCGCCGGCGTTGAGCACCGGGCAGTCGACCTTGTCGGCGATCAGCCGGACCGCGCCCGAACTGGCATGGCGGATCACGATCACGTCGGCGCGCATGGCGTTGAGCGTCACGGCGGTGTCGATCAGCGTCTCGCCCTTTTTCACGCTGCTCTGCGCGGCGTGCATGTTGACGACGTCGGCGCCCAGCCGCTTGCCGGCGATCTCGAACGACAACAAGGTGCGCGTCGAATTCTCGAAAAAGGCGTTGATCTGGGTGAGGCCTTCCAGGCGCTTGTCGCTCTTGGCGCGGCTGCGATTGGCCTCCACCCATTGTTCCGCTTCGTCGAGCAGGAACATGATCTCGTGGGGCTGGAGTCCCGAAATGCCGGTGAGGTGCCGGTGCGGGAAAACGGCGCTGCCCTGAATCTGGGCACCGGGGCGATGATCGGAAGTGTGCATTAAAGCCGCCGCCTAAGCCCTGCGGCGGCGGCGCGCAACCCGGTCAGACGTTCACCAGTCCGTCGATCGCGCCCTGCAGAATATAGGCGGCAGCCATCTTATCGATCAGTTCGGCGCGCTTGGCGCGGCTGGCGTCCTGCTCGATCAAGGTGCGTTCCACTGCAACGGTGGACCAGCGCTCGTCCCACATCAGGATCGGGAGGCCCATGTCCTCGCAATTGCGGGCGAAGGCGCGAGTCGACTGGGTGCGCGGGCTATCGGTACCGTCGAGGTTAAGCGGCAGGCCGATCACCATGCCGACCACCTGCTGCGCCGTGATCAGCTCGATCAACGCTGCCTTGTCCTTGGTGAACTTCGACCGGCGGATCAGCTGTGCGGGGCTGGCGAAGCTCCAGCCGGCATCGCACAGCGCCGTGCCGATCGTCTTGGTGCCGACGTCGAGGCCGATCAGGCGGCCGCCCTGCGGCAAGGCTGCGCGGAAGTCGCTGGGAATGGTCGTGATCACCGGGCGGCTATACGGCGTGTGCGGCGCCCATGCGAGGCCTCAGATCGGCAATTGGGTGGTCGACTTGATCTCCGACAGCGCGACGATCGAGTTGATTTCCTGCACGCCGGGCAATTTGCTCAGCTTCTCGAAGAAGAAGCGCTCATAGGCGTCGATATCTTCCGCCACGATACGCAGCATGAAATCGACCGTCCCCATCAGCACATAGGCATCCAGCACCTCGGGGAAGCCGCGGATCGCGGCGCTGAACTCATCGAGATTGGCGCGCCCGTGCGCGTTCAGCTTCACTTGCGCGAAGATGTGCGCGTTCAGCCCCACCTTGCGTCGATCTACCAGCGCCACCCGCTTGCGTATCACGCCCTCCCGTTCGAGCCGATCGATTCGGCGCCAGCACGGGGAGGGGGACAGGCCGATCCGCTCCGCCAGTTCGGCGGTGGTCAAGCTCGCGTCGCGCTGCAGCTCTCGGACAATCTTTCGCTCATAAGGATCCAGATCGGTCATATTAACCTGTATAGGGGTATATCGGGGAAGATATAACCTGGATTTTTCGCTGGAGGGCGCAAATCAGGCAAGCATCACCGGTCCGCCCCTGCGAGATTGCCGCCATCGGAAAAAGGGAGCGTTCGAGATGGTGTTGCGAGTGCGGGGTGAAAGCATGGTCGACGAAGTGATGGTGCTGAAGGACGCCGACGCGGGCCTAGACGGCGTGATCGCGATCCACTCCACGGTGCTGGGGCCGGGTGCGGGCGGTTGCCGGCTTTGGCACTATGCCGATGGCGAAGCTGCGTTCGCGGATGCCGCGCGGCTCGCCGAGGGCATGAGCTACAAGAACGCGATGGCGGGTCTGCCGCTGGGCGGCGCCAAGGCGGTGCTGCGCCGGCCGCACGGCGATTTCGACCGGGTCGCGCTGTTCCGTGCTTTCGGCCGCGCCGTCGCCCGGCTGGAGGGCCGCTATGTTACCGCCGAGGATGTCGGTACCAGCGTGGAGGACATGGAGACGGTGGCGGGCGAGACGCGGCATGTCGCGGGGCTGCCCCAGCGGGCGGGTCGGCCGGGCGGGGATCCGTCGCCGCACACCGCGCTCGGCGTGTTCGTGGCGATGGCGCATGCCGCGCGGTGCCGACTGGGGCGCGAGCTGGGCGACTGCACCGTGGCCATCCAGGGCGTCGGCCATGTGGGCGAGGCGCTGGCCCAACTGCTGCACGGCGTCGGGGCGCGGCTGATCCTGGCGGACGTCGACTCGGATCGGGTGGCGCGTGTCGCGGTTGCGACCGGGGCCGAGATTGCCTCCACGCGCCAGGTGCTGGCGGCGCAGGCGGACATCCTCGCGCCGTGCGCACTCGGAGGCGTCCTCAACGTCGACACGGTAGATATTCTCCGAGCGCGTGTGGTGTGCGGCGCGGCGAACAACCAGCTGGCGACGGCGGCCGACGGCGAGCGGCTGGCGCGCCGGGGGATCCTCTACGCGCCCGATTACGTCGTGAACGCTGGCGGGATCATCAACGTGGCGGGCGAATATCTGGGCTGGGCCCGCGAGGACGTGGCTGCGCGTGTCGAAGCGACCGGCACCCGCCTCGCAGCGGTGCTGGACCATGCCGAAGCCGAGGGCGTGGCGCCGCACGCCGCCGCCGACAGCCTCGCGCGGTCGGCGATCGCCGCAGGCCGCGTGCGCACGCCGGTCCTTGCCTGACCGGGATCAGCCGGCGTGCTTCTCGAAGGCCGCCAGCCGGCGCGCCGCATCGGCACGGACATTGGCCCAGAACAGGCTGTAGTCGAACACGTGATAGTTGTTCCCCGGCAGCACATATTGGCCGAAGTCCGGCGGGGCGGTGCCGATCGTCAGGATGCCGCGCCCGTCGCAGCGGGCGGGCACCCGGCCGGCTTCGAGATGCGCGGACTGCAGGTTCAGGTCCGGGATCAGCGCGCCAAGATTGGCGCTGGCCGGCGCCGAGTCGTTCTGCTTGCCGGTGATCGGATTGGTGCAGAGCATCTTCGTGCCCGCGCGCGGCTGTCCGGTGAAGCCGTTGGTCGCATCGAAGGTATCGACGATCAGCGCCGGATCGGCGGGCTCGGCGAAGCTCTGCCAGGAGAGGATGCACCCGGCCTGGTCCGGGCCAGTGCACGCGGGCAGGCCCATCTTGGGCAGGTCGGCGGTGAGCGATACGGGCCAGCCTACCACATAGGCGGCAACCACGCGGCGCGCGATCGGCGTGCCGGCGACTCGCTCGGCGAGGAGGCGCGAGAGGTGCAGCGCGCCCTGGCTATGCCCGGCGAGGATGATCGGGCGGTCGCCGGCCTCGTGGAGGAACTCCTCGAACGCCGCGGCCACATCGCGATAGGCGAGGTCGAGTGCCTTTTGCGCCTGTGCCTTGCTGGTCAGGAAGGCGCCGAAGGTCGCTTGGCGGTAGCGCGGCGCCCAGATCGCGGCGCTTTCGTTGAACGCGCTCGCCTGGCCGCGCAGGAACAGCTCGGCGCGGGCATTGGCGTCCGGGTTGTCGAGCGGGGCGTTCCACTGCTTGGTGTCGAGGAACGAGGTGGGGTGGATGAAGAACAGCGCCGCGCGGGGATTGGCCGCGGGCGCATGCCCGGCAGGCGTCCAAAGCGCCGGATTGCCCGGCTTGTCGGGCCGCGCGATCCACATCTCGGCCCTGGCATAGTCCCGCGGGGAAACCGGCGGCAGGTCCGCGGCGTCTCCGGCGGGCACCATGAACTGGCGCATCAACTGCACGCCATAGAGCCGATAGGCGAACATGGACGCAACGCCGAGCATGATCAGGATCGCAACCGCATAAAGAAACTTTCGGGCCAATCGGCCTCTCCATTGTGCAATGCAGCATAAAAAGGCGGCGACGCAATCGCGTTCCGGCCAGTGTTGCGTGCGAAGGATGCAACCGCAAGTGCCGATCTGGCGATGCAGGCGCTTGAAGGGGCGCGGCTCGGCTGATAGGCGCAGGCGCATGTCCGTAGACACCGCAACCGTGAAGAAAGTGGCGAGCCTGGCGCGTATCGCGATCAGCGACGCCGACGCCGAGCGCCTGGCGCCCGAACTCAACAACATCCTCGGCTGGATCGAGCAGCTCGGCGAGGTCGACACCAAGGATGTCTCGCCGATGACCGCCGTGATCCCGAACACGCTGCGCCTGCGCGCCGACGTGATCACCGAGGGCAACCAGCGCGAGGCGGTGCTGGCGAACGCGCCGCAGGGCGAATTTGGCTTCTTTACGGTTCCGAAGGTGGTGGAATGAGCACGCTGACCGATCTGGGCGTCGCCGCCATCCGCAACGGCGTGCGCGACGGCGAATTCTCCGCGCGCGAAGTCGCCGAGGCGTTCAACGCCGCCGTGGCCGGTGCCGACGCGCTCAACGCGTTCATCGTCAAGACGCCCGAGCATGCGCTCGCGGCCGCCGATGCCGCCGACAAGGCGCGCGCCGCGGGCGAGACGCTCAAGCCGCTGGCCGGCGTGCCGGTCGGCATGAAGGACCTGTTCGCCACCAAGGGCGTGCAGACCACCGCCGCCAGCCATATCCTCGAAGGCTTCAAGCCTGAATACGAGTCCACCGTTTCGCACAAGCTGTGGGAAGCGGGCGCCGGCATGCTCGGCAAGCTCAACCTCGACCAGTTCGCGATGGGCTCGTCGAACGAGACCAGCTATTTCGGCAACGTGATCTCGCCTTGGCGGCGGGGCGAGGGCGACAACACGCCGCTTGCGCCGGGCGGCTCCTCGGGCGGCAGCTCGGCGGCGATCGCCGCGCGGCTCTGCCCGGCGGCGACCGGTACCGACACCGGCGGCTCGATCCGCCAGCCGGCGGCGTTCACCGGCATCTCGGGCATCAAGCCGACCTATGGCCGCTGCTCGCGCTGGGGTGTGGTGGCGTTCGCCTCCTCGCTCGACCAGGCGGGCCCGATGGCGCGCGACGTGCGCGACTGCGCGATCATGCTCGAGGCAATGGCCGGGTTCGACGTGAAGGATTCGACCTCGCTCGACATGCCGGTGCCGCACTGGGAAGCGGGGCTCTCCGCCGATCTGCGCGGCAAGCGCGTCGGCATTCCGGCCGAGTACCGGATGGACGGCACCCCGGCCGAGATCGAGGCGCTGTGGCAGCAGGGCATCGCCTGGCTGAAGGATGCGGGCGCCGAAATCGTCGACGTCAGCCTGCCGCACACCAAATACGCGCTGCCGGCCTATTACATCATCGCGCCGGCAGAGGCCTCCTCGAACCTCGCCCGCTATGACGGCGTGCGCTACGGCCTGCGCGAGCTGGCCGAGGGCCAGAACCTGCAGGACATGTACGCCGCCACCCGCGCCGCCGGCTTCGGCGACGAGGTGAAGCGCCGCATCCTGATCGGCACCTATGTGCTGTCGGCAGGTTTCTACGACGCCTATTACACCCAGGCGCAGAAGGTCCGCACGCTGATCGCGCGCGACTTCGACAATGCCTGGAGCCAGTGCGACCTGCTGCTCACCCCCACCGCGCCGAGCGCGGCGTTCGGGCTGGGCGAGAAGCAGGAAGATCCGCTGGCGATGTACCTCAACGACGTGTTCACCGTGCCGGCCAGCCTGGCGGGCGTTCCCGCGATGAGCGTGCCGGGTGGTCTGGATGCGGCAGGGCTGCCGCTGGGTCTGCAGATCATCGGCAAGCCGTTCGACGAACAGGGCGTCCTCAACGCCGGCCTCGCGCTCGAGCAGCGCGCGGGCTTCACCGCCCGTCCCAACGCCTGGTGGTAAGATGAGAAGGGGGGCGGGGGCCCGGAGCCGCCGCCCCCTACCTCAACGTGCGCGCCGCGGCGCTGTGCCGCGCGCCTGGATCAGGATGGCCAGCGCGAAAAGCGGTATCAGCCAGGCGACGCGGCCCTGATAGCGGTCGAAGACGCCCGAAATCGCGCCGCAGACCGCGCCGTTGAGCAGCACGGCGAACACCACCAGCACCGTCGCCTCGAGCAGCCGCGTCGGCCAGGCTTCCGCGGCCGGCTCCTTCGCCTGGCGGGACAGGCGCACCGCCAGGATCGCTAATGCCCCGCCGCCCAGTGCGTAGCAGGCCAGCATCAGGCCGCTGAACAGCCGCAACGGCATGGTGCGGGTCGCGACTCCGCTCGCCTGCCGGTACGAATGAATATCGGGGTGGAGTAGCGTCGTCGTCGTGTCACGCGGCATCACCGCATATTCGGTCACGCCGACGGTGGCGATCTGCCGGAACACGCCCGCAAGGCTCCTGCCGAGCTGCTCGATGCCGTGGGTGCGCAGCGTGCCGAGCACGATCGGCCATTGCTCGCTGCAGATCTGCGCCTTGTCGGCAGCGGGCAGCGATGCGAAGCTGACCGCGCTGCCGTCGCCGCTCCAGAGAAACTCGTTCTCCGTCATCGGCATGCGCGACACGAAACGGCAGGTCGCATATTGGGTCTGCGGGCAGGTCTCGCGCAGATAGCGCTCACCGGTGCCGTCCCCGATCACGCGGGCCAGCAGGAAAGGCGGCGAATAGACCGTTAGCCCGGCATGCCGCGCAGCCATGCCGAAGGCGACCTGGCCAAGGCCGCCGACGGCGATCAGCAGCGCGATCAGCCCCAGGCTGTTCCAGCGCGGCCGCCGCGTGACCAGCCCGAGCAGCAGGAGCGCGCAGAACATGCCCAGCGCGAGCAGCAGGTGCGACTTGTGGAACAGGATCGCCGCGACGCCGAGTGCCAGCCAGCCGAGCAGTTCGAGGCGCGACAGCGCGGGGCGATAGATGGCGATCATCGCAAGCGCGAGGATCAGCAGCCCGGCGAACACGTCCGGCATGATCGTGGTGGCGAAGATGCCGACGCCGCCGATCAGCCCGACGCCGGCAACCACCGCCCAGCGCTGCAGCTGCGGCGCATCGGGTGCCAGGTGCCGGAGCGCGGCATAGAGCGCGACGACGCAGAGCAGTGCCTGAAGCACGGGCAGCGCCCAGAGGCCTGCCGCCGCCCAGCTGAACACGAAGGCGGCACCGTAATAGACCGAGCGGGCATCGGAGACGCCGTCCTCGGTGTCGATTCCCATCTTCGCGGCCGCGCCGTGCTGTCCGGGCGCAGCTTTGGCCTGGGAGGGCAGGGGGATATGGGCCGCGCCGGCGGCTGCCTTGCCGGCCTGGAAATATCCGACCGTGTCTGGATAGAGAATGGGCCCGTGATTGATCGCGGCGGGCACCAGGAACAACAGCAGTGTGACGAGCGCGAAGAGAAGGTCGGTTCGCTTCCATCGTGCAACCGTCATGGCGTACTCTGTCCTTATCCCCCCTGGCTGCAATACTCGCCACGGGTTCCGGTATTGCCTTGAAAAGCCTTCACGCGCGTCCTGGTTCCGTTGCGGCTGCGTTTCGTCCGCGCCGCAAGCGCTCCTTTACGCGCGCGGCGCCGGCACGCTCAGATACGCCAGTCGCCGAATCTCCCGCCGCCCGCGCACCACGGTGTCGAGGATCAGGCCGGTGAAGATGTTCAGCAGGCCGACGATCGACAGGCCGGTGACGAGCACCGCGGTCGGGAAGCGCGGCACCAGGCCGGTCTGGGCGTAGGTGATTGCCAGCGGGATCGCGAGAATGATCGCGAGCAGCAGCGCAACTGCGCCCAGAATGCCGAAGAACAGCACGGGGCGCTCGATTCGGAACAGGTTCACGATCGTGCGCAGGATCCGCCAGCCATCGCGATAGGTGGAGAGCTTCGAGGTCGACCCCTCCGGCCGCGCGGCATAGTTGGTGACGATCTCGGAAACCGGCATGCGCAGTTCGAGCGCGTGGATGCTGATTTCGGTCTCGATCTCGAAGCCCGCCGACAGCACCGGGAAGCTCTTGACGAAGCGGCGCGAGAAGACGCGGTAGCCCGAGAGGATGTCGGTGAAGCTGCGGCCGAACAGCTGCGCCAGCATGCCCGTCAGCATCGCATTGCCGAAGCGGTGGCCGCGGCGATAGGCCAGCTCGACCTCGGACTTGCGCGCGCCGACGACCATGTCGAGCTGCTCGTCGACCAGCAGGTTCACCAGCTCGGGGGCGGCATCGGCATCATAGGTCAGGTCGCCGTCGGAGAGGACGTAGATGTCGGCCTCGACGTCGGCGAACATGCGGCGGACCACGTTGCCCTTGCCCTGCATCCGTTCGGAGCGGACGACCGCGCCCGCCTCGGCGGCGACCGCGCAGGTCCGGTCGCGGCTGTTGTTGTCGTAGACATAGACGGTCGCTTCGGGAAGCGCGGCCTTGAATGCCGCGACCGTCCTGCCGATCGCCACTTCTTCGTTGTAGCAAGGAAGCAACACGGCGATCTTGAGCCCGGAGAAACGTCCGGCGCCCGGGGCGTCATTCGGCGACATGGTGCTACCCTCGTATACTCGCATGCCGGATTGCGACATTGCCGCGGTGGGGTAGTGGATCGATCGTGGTTGTGCAACGCCGAACAAAATGCTTCCGACAACCGTCTGTCGCGTTCCGGGACCGCCTCGCGGCACAGTCTTTGGTTGCGGTGCACAATCGGGCGAACCGTCTTCGCCAATTGCCCGCTGGACCTGAACGCCGCGACGCGCGATAGGCACAGGCACGCATATTCCCATTACCTTGTGAAGAGCACATGGCGACCAAGACTGCATCGAGCTACCGAATCCAGGGCGAGACCGGCGAATGGGAGGTCGTGATCGGCCTCGAAGTCCATGCGCAGGTGACGTCGAACGCCAAGCTGTTCTCGGGCGCGGCGACGGCGTTCGGCGCGGACCCGAACAGCCAGGTGAGCCTGATCGACGCGGCGATGCCCGGCATGCTGCCCACGCCCAACCGCGAGTGCATCCGCCAGGCGGTGCGCACCGGCATGGCGATCGGCGCGGTGATCAACAAATGGTCGCGCTTCGATCGCAAGAACTATTTCTACGCCGATCTGCCGCAGGGCTATCAGATCAGCCAGCTCTTCCACCCGCTGGTGGGTGAGGGCGAGATCACGATCAGCCTCGACGACAAGGATCCCGAGGCCGAGGTGAAGACGATCGGTGTCGAGCGCATCCATGTCGAGCAGGATGCCGGCAAGCTGATCCACGACCAGCACCCGAACCGCTCCTATGTCGACCTCAACCGCGCCGGCGTGGCGCTAATGGAGATCGTGTCGAAGCCGGACATGCGCTCGCCGGCCGAGGCAGGGGCCTATCTGTCCAAGCTGCGCGCCATCCTGCGCTATGTCGGCTCGTGCGACGGCAACATGGACCAGGGCTCGATGCGCGCCGACGTGAATGTTTCGGTGCGCAAGCCGGGCGAGCCGTTCGGCACGCGCACCGAGACCAAGAACGTCAACTCGGTCCGCTTCGTGATGCAGGCGATCGAGGTCGAGGCGCGTCGCCAGGTCGAGGTGCTGGAGAGCGGCGGCCGCATCGTCCAGGAAACCCGCCTGTTCGATCCGGACCGCGCCGAGACCCGCTCGATGCGCTCGAAGGAAGATGCGCACGACTATCGCTACTTCCCCGATCCCGACCTGCTGCCGCTCGAACTCGACGACAGCTTCCTCGAAGAGTGCCGCCAGAGCCTGCCCGAGCTGCCCGACGCCAAGCGCCGCCGCTACGAGGAGTCGCTGGGCCTGACGCCGTACAACGCCGCGGTGCTGACCGCCGAGGCGGAGACGGCGCGCTGGTTCGAGGCGCTGCTCGCCGAGAGCGCGCGGATCCAGAAGAAGGGCGAGCAGGAAGTCGCGCGTGCCGCGGCCAACTGGCTGCTTTCGGACCTGTACGGGGCGCTAAACCGCCTCGGCAAGGGCATCGAGGAAAGCCCGGTCAGCCCCGAGGCGGGTGCCGAGCTGCTCTCGCTGATCGCCGACGGCACCATCTCCAACACGCTCGGCAAGCAGGTGTTCGAGATCATGCTGGAGACCGGCGATGCGCCGGGCAAGATCGTCGAAGAGCGCGGCATGAAGCAGACCAGCGACACCGGGGCGATCGAGGCGGTGATCGCGGAGGTTCTGGCCAAGAACCCCAACCAGCTGGAGCAGTATCGCGGCGGCAAGGAGGCGCTGTTCGGCTTCTTCGTCGGCCAGACGATGAAGGCGATGGCGGGCAAGGCCAACCCGGCGGTGGTCAACGAACTGCTGAAGAAGGCGCTCAGCTGAGGGGCAGGGCACCCGGCGACGCGCGATCGCCGGATGCCCTCCCGATCACTTCGCGGCAACCTTGCGGCGTGCGGCGACGGCCGTACGCTCGTTTCTGGCGAATTCCTCAAAGTTCTTCTTGAACACGGTGCCGAGTTCGTCGAGCGCGGCGACCGAATCCTCGCCCTCCTTGGGCGGGAAAAGCTTGAGGCCGTTGCCGCCCCATGCCTTGTATTCGAAGTCGATCTTGTCGTCGGCGCCGAAGTCACGAACCATGAACAGCGTCTTGAGCGATCGGCCATAAATCGCCGCCTTCTGGTAGAACACGTCGGCGACGATCAGTTCGGAATAGCAGGCCGCCTTGGAATCCGAGCGGCGGGTCTTGATCTTGTTCATGCTGTGCCGCTCGAGCGGCTGCTCATGGCGAACGATCTGCGTGTCGGCGGGCAGCGAGAGCAGGGTCTTGAGATCGAGCGACTGGAGGTCGTCCAGCTGCGTAGGGCTGTCGAGCGCGCTGGCCATCTGCGCCTTGTTGCGGGCATCCTTCTTCCCATGGAGCGCCGCGTCGAGCAGTCCGCCGCCCAGAAGTCCGCTCGTCATCGACAGCATGCGCTCGGCCGGCCAGACGTGCAGTTCGCACGGCGTCGTCTGCGCTGCGGCGGTGCCCGCACCGATCCAAAGGCTGGCTGCCACGGCGGCGGCCAGCATTTCCTTCTTCGGCATATGTTGTCTTTCCCTGTTGGTACGCGTTGAACTGCGGTTCTCGCCGGCGCGTCAGCGCTTGGTGCGCGGCGGCCGAGTCACGGCCGCGGCGAAGTCGACGAGGCTGGTACGGAAGGCCTGGACGACCTCGGCGGTGCCCTTGGCAGGGTCCTCGTCGGGCTTGGGCGGAAAGGCGGCAAGCTTGACCAGGGTCCAGGTTCCGAACGTGCGGATCGGCTCCGGGGCGGTGCCGAAGGTACGGAAGCGGAAGGATCCCCGCAGCCCGTTGCCGCCGCCCACACTGTTCTGGTTCAGGATCAGATCGTCGACGATCAGCTCGGCATAGCAGGGGGCCGCGCTGTCCGCGATGCGACCGCGCGTCGTGCGGATCGTCCGGCTGTCGAGCGGCTGCGGATGCAGCATGACCCGATAACCGGGCAGTTTCAGCAGATCCGGCAGTCCGGCTTCGGAAAGCAGCTGCGCCTGTCGTTCGGCGGACAAGGGATTGTCCGGCGCTGGCGGATAGCCTTCGCGGCCCTTGGTGCTGCCGTCGATGATGCCGCCATGCCCTAGCCCGAGATACAGGTTCATGGGTGTCGATGCCGGCCAGACATGAAGCTCGCAGGCTGCGTCGGTCTGCGCCTGCGCCTGCGCCGAAACCACCAGGGCTCCGGCAGCCGTCAGCCGCCGAAAACACAATCCGATCACCTAGACATCCCCTCTTGGCGGTCTCGCGGCCGCAAGGCGGACCTTATGGTGATTACAACCGCGAAACAATAGACTGCCGGGGCACGGGCGCGGGTGACTTGCCAAGCAAGGCTTCGCTTCGCATGGTCTGCGGAACGAGGTGGAGACGCGTGATGACGATCAAGATGCTGGTTGGAATGATGATGTTCGCGCTCGCGTCGCCTGCGGCCGCGCAGACCGCCTCCGCGCCGCCTTTGCCTGCAAACCCCACGGTTGCGATCGAGACCAGCGCGGGGCCGATGGTGGTCGAGGTCTATCTCGACAAGGCGCCGGTCTCCGCGCGCAACTTCCTGCGCTATGTCGATGCCAAGCGGCTCGACGGCGTCGTTTTCTACCGTACCGTCAAGCCGGCGGAAAAGTTCGGCTTCGTCCAGTTCGGCATCCAGAACGCGCCGGCCAAGATGTTCCCGCCGATCAAGCACGAGCCGACGACCGAGACGGGCATCAAGCATCTCGACGGCACGCTCTCGCTGCCGCGGCTGGCCCCTGGCACCGCCCGCGGCGAGTTCACCATCATGGTGGGCGACCAGCCCTCGTTCGATGCGGATCCGAGCAAGCCGGGCGACAATCTCGGCTATGCGGCGTTCGGGCGCGTGGTCGAAGGCAAGGATGTGCTGCTCAAGATCCTCGACGCGCCGACCTCGCCGACCAAGACGCTCGGCGGCAGCTTCAAGGGCGAAGTGCCTGAAGTGCCGGTAAAGATCGTCTCGGCGCACCGCATCAAGGACTGAGCCGCTTCAGAGCGGGTGACGCTCCAGATAGAGATAGCCCGGATCGAATTCGGCGAGCCGCTTCAGGCCGGGCAGGTCCTGGAAGGACACCCGGCCATTGCGGAACTCGACGAGTTCCCGCTCGCGCAGTTCGCGCAGCACGCGGTTCACATGCACGGGGGTCAGGCCCAGGCACTCGGCGAGTTCCGCCTGACTGAGCGCGAGCCGATATCCGTCCTCCTCCGCCAGCCCGACGACACCCAGCCGCACGTGCAACTCGCAGAACAGGTGCGCCGCCCGCTGGATCGCGGAGCGGCGGCCTAGCGACACCTCCCATTCGCGGTGGATCGCGGCATCGACATTGGTGGAGAACCACATCACGCGGGTGAGGTGGGGCAGCGTCTCGGTGACCTCGCGGAGCCGCGTGTGCGAAGCGCGTGCGATCGTGCAGGGTGTCAGCGCAAGCAGCGAATGGTCGAGTCGCTTGAGGGTGAAGCCATGCAGATCGGCGAAGTCGCCGGCGACATGCACATGGGTGATCTGGCGCTGGCCGTTCTTGAGATCCTTGTACCGGCCGACCAGCCCGTCGAGCAGCAAGGTGGAATAGTTCAGTTCCTCGCCCGCGCGCACGATGGTGCGACCGGCGGGATGGGTCACCGTGTCGACGACCGTCCCGCGCAGCGCAGCTTCTTCAGCCGCGTCGATCGTGTCGCGGAGCCGGAGCTTGAGCAGGTGGCGTTCGATCATCGCGACAAGTATCTCCAACAGGTGACAGCGGCTCTACCACGCTAGGGTCGGGCCGCTGCCATCGCAGGTTAGGAAGGGAGGTTATTGCTGGTTGAGGTCCTGGTTCTTCACGACCCCGTCGGCGCCGTTCTCGCCGCCGGCGCCCAGCGGCACCGCCTTGGTGCGCGGGGTGCCCTCCTTGGCCGCGGCATCGGCGGCGTCGGAGCGGGCCTCCACCGCCTGCTGGATGTCGGGGCGGGGATCGTCGCGATCGGTGGTGATGTTCGGCATGGAAGCTTCTCCTGGTTCAGGCGACCGGCTGGCCGGGGGTGATGCCGGGATCGATGCTCGGCGTGGTCTCGGGCGCCGGCACGTCGATATCGGGGCCCGGCGGATCGATCTCCGGCGGCGGTCCTCCGGGCTGGCCGGGGTTGGGCGCCGGGGCTTCGGGCGGCGGCGTGGTAGGCTGGATGGGGGGCTCTACCGGCATGGGACATCTCCTGTTCGTTTCAGCCCCAACGCCTTGCGACACCCAATCGTTGCTTCGTACTTGCCCCCAACCCCATGACTGCTATAGAGCCCGCCGACCGGCGGTGTCCCCTGCGGGCGTGGCGGAACTGGTAGACGCGCTGGATTTAGGTTCCAGTATCGAAAGATGTGGGGGTTCGACTCCCTTCGCCCGCACCAGTCCTCGCGGCTGTTGTGTGGTACACCGCAATTCCGATTCCTTTGAGAAAGCGTGAGAATGCAGACTGTCGAGACGTTGAACGAGGGCCTGAAGCGCGCCTTCACGCTGAAGATCACCGCCCAGGACATCGACTCGAAGGTCGATGCCGAGGTCAAGCGGGTCGCTCCGCAGATTCGCATGCCCGGCTTCCGCCCCGGCAAGGTGCCGATCAACCTGGTCCGCAAGATGCACGGCGAGGCGCTGACCCAGGACGCGCTCAACAGCTCGATCCAGGAAGGCATCCAGAAGCTCATCGCCGATCACAAGCTGCGCCCGGCCATGCAGCCGTCGGTCAGCCTCGAGGGCGAATATGCGCCCGGCGGCGACGCGGAAGTGAAGGTCGAGCTGGAAGTGCTTCCCGACGTCCCGACTCCGTCGATCGAAGGCCTGAAGCTCGAGCGCCTGACCGTGCCGGTGCAGGATTCGGAAGTGCAGGAGCAGCTGAAGCAGCTCGCCGACCAGCAGAAGCGCTGGGAAGACGCGGCCGAGGGCCATGCCGCGACCACGGGTGACCAGGTCGTCATGGACTTCGCCGGCAAGGTCGACGGCGTCGCCTTCGAGGGCGGCACCGGCGAGGGCATGGCCGTCGAGCTCGGCTCGGGCCGCCTGATCCCGGGCTTCGAGGAACAGCTCGAAGGCGTGAAGGTCGGCGACGAGAAGCAGCTCAACGTCACCTTCCCGGAAGATTACGGCGCCAAGGATCTGGCCGGCAAGGCCGCGACCTTCGACGTCAAGATCACCGCGGTGCAGACTGCCGGTGAGACCAAGATCGACGACGACATGGCGAAGGCGTTCGGCCTCCAGGATCTGGAGCAGCTGACCGGCCTGCTGAAGGGCCAGATCGAGCAGCAGCTCAACGGCCTGACCCGCACCCACATGAAGCGCAAGCTGCTCGACCAGCTCGCCGCCGGCCACGATTTCCCGGTCCCGCCGTCGATGGTGGAAGCCGAGTTCGACCAGATCTGGCACCAACTCGTCCACGAGACCGAGCATGAGGAAGATCCCGCCGCGGCCCTGGCCGAGCTGGAAGGCGAGCGCGACGAATATCGTGCGATCGCCGAGCGTCGCGTGCGCCTGGGCCTGCTGCTCAGCGAGATCGGCACCGCCAATGGCGTCGAAGTGACCGCGCAGGAAATGAACCGCCTGATCGCGCAGGCCGCGCAGCAGTACGGCCCGCAGGATCGCCAGCGCTTCATCCAGTATGTCCAGCAGGAGCCGATGGCGGCTGCCCAGCTGCGCGCGCCGCTGTTCGAGGACAAGGTCGTCGACTTCCTGTTCGACAAGGCCGAGATCACCGACCGCGAAGTGACCAAGGAAGAGCTGGAAGCCGCGATCGAGAGCGACGACGGCTTCTCGTCGGGCACCCACGTCCACGACCACGACAACCACAAGCCGAAGAAGAAGGCCGCCAAGAAGGCCGATGCTTCGGACGAGGCCGGTGAAGAAAAGCCCGCCAAGAAGCCGGCGGCCAAGAAGGCCAAGGCCGAGGAGGCTCCGGCCGCCGAGGGTGATGCCGAGCCGGTGAAGAAGCCGGCGGCCAAGAAGGCCGCGAAGGCGGAAGGCGAGGGCGAAGACGCCGCGCCGAAGCCGAAGAAGGCAGCGGCCAAGAAGAAGGCCGACGCCGAGTGATTTGAAAGGGGCCGGGACGAAAGTTCCGGCCCTTTTTCTTTCTAATCCCCCTCCCGCTTGCGGGAGGGATCAGGGGAGGGTGCGTGAGGGTCGCGAGCGAGATGTTCGGGGTGCGCCTCTAACCTTCAGCCGCGCTTCTTCACGCTTCGCCCTTGCCTCCAGCTCTCACCCTCTCCCGTCCCCTCCCGCAAGCGGGAGGGGGGGCAGGTGGGCGGCGGTAGGGACAAGCCTCAGCGTAGCGCGACGATCAGCGTGGTAACCGCCTTGGGTTCCGCCAGCGCCTCTGCCGAGACTGCCGCGGCATCGCGGCTCGCGTCGGTGACGAACCGCTCGACCACCCGCGCCCCCGGCACGCCGATGGTCAGCCGCCGCGGCACCACGCCGCCATTGACGTGGACCAGCACCAGCCGCGTGCCGTCCGGCGAGACCGCGCCGACCGTGTCTTCATCGTCCACCGGCACCAGCCGATAGCCCGGCCGGATGTACCGGCTGAACTGCGCCATCGCCCAATATTTGCGCGTGACGTGGATCGGATGCTCGGCGCTCGCCGGCGTGTAGGCCATCTTGACGATGCCCCAGTTGCTGCCGCCGGCGCTGCCGTCGCCCTTGTCGCTGCTCTGGCGCTCCACCGCCTGCCAGAACACCCAGGCGACCGGCTCCAGCCGCTTGAGATCGTGGACGACATGCTCGGCGAAGGCGAGTGGGCTCGCCATGCCGTCGAAGCTTTCCGGATCCTTGTCGAGCGGGGTGTCGTTCTCGCTCATCCACAGGCGGATGCCGTGCGCCCGGGCGATGTCGCGCACCGCGGTCTGGTGGACGGTGCCGTAGCTGTGGACGTTGAGCTGGCCGATCCGCGCACGCGTCGCCACCGGATAGCCCTCCCAGTCGCGCACGAAGAGGTGGGAGTTGGTCTCGTCGGGCGCGGCGATCACCGTCTTCAGGCCATGCGCCTTGAGCGCGCGGTCCGAGGCGTCGATCATCATCGCCTGGCGCGCAGGGCTCCAGTGCGCGCCTTCCTGGGTGTTCTTGGCAAACCAATAGTCGGTATTCGGCTCGTTGACCGGCGACAGCGTGCGGAAGGTGATGCCGTGGGCCCGTTGCAGCCTGTCCACCACGATCGCCAGATACTCGGCGAAGTGCGCTTCCTGGCCGGGGCTGAGATTGTCGTCGGTACCCTTCTCGGCGCCCGAGACCTTGCCGCTGACGGTCATGAACCAGGGCGGCGAGTTGGAGAAGGCCTCGAAGATCGGCGTCTTCACCCGGCGCTTGATCGCATCCAGCCACCAGCGCTGGTTGGCGTCGGCCGACCAGTCCCACATCGCCGGATCGGCCGGGTTCCACCAGTCGGTGCCGGTCGCGCCTGCCGGACGGCGCCAGAAGCCCGGCACGTCGGCGCCGGGGCGCAGATAGGGCTTGGTCTCGGGCGCGTCGCCGCCGCCGATATTGTAGCGGGCGATCGTCCAGCCGAGCCCTTGCGGGCCGTAGAACAGGTCGGCGAGCTTCTCGCGCACCGGATCGGGATAGCCGCCGGTGACGTGCGCGAACCAGGCAAGCGCGGTGCCCCAGCCCTCGAAGGGCTGGCCGGGGTGCTGGAGATCGGGTCGCAGCGTCAGCGTCACCGTCGGCTCGGCGGCAGGGGGCGGGAGGCTGGTCTGGGCGAACGCGGCGGGGGAGGCTGCCAGCAGCAGCGACAGGGTGAGCGTGCGGATCATGCGGGGATCACGCGGTAAAGGGCGGCACCATGGGGCGGCAGCGTGCGGGCGAGGCGGAGCGGGCTCGGCCCTTCGTCCTTGCCCTCCCACAGGTTGCGCACCTGCGCTCTGCCCGACAGGCCGAGCAGCCGCAGGTCGAACGCTGCCTCGCCCGGCTTGTCGCCGGTGTTGAACAGCGCGACATAATGCCCGCCCTTGGCCGCGCGAGCGGTCCAGACGCGGCGGTCGTCGGCAACGAACCAGGGGCGATTGTCGCTGCTCGCCTGATTGACCGCGATCACCTCGCGATTGGTGAGCAGCGCGCGGGTAGGGGCGTCCAGGTGGCGCAGGTCGCCGCCCATGATCAGCGGCGAGCGTGCGATCGACCACAGCGTCATCAGCGTCCGCTGCTCGTCGGGGGTGAACTTGGTGTCGCGCTGGCCGAGCGCGAGGCGGCCGAGCGGCAGCATGTCGGCATCGGGCCAGGCACCGGGGCGGGCATAGTGGCTCCAGTTCTCCAACCGGGTGAACTGGGCCTCGAGCAGCTTCCAGTCGTCCCAGAAATCGTCCGAGATGCGCCACATCTGTGCATGGGCCGCGACATGCTCCGCGCGCGGTACCGGGGTTTCGCCGGGCGAGAGGCTCAGCAGGATCGGGCGGCCGGTTGCCTTGATCGCCTTGGCCGCGGCCTCGATCTCCGGCGCGTGCGCGTCATAGGGCCGGCTCATGTCGTCCATCTTGACGAAGTCGACGCCCCACGAGGCGAGCAGCGCGAAAACGCTGTCATAATAGGCCTGGGCGCCGGGCTTGCGCATGTCGACGCCGTACATATCCGGGTTCCACGGGCAGATGCTCGCGGTGTCAGCAATGTCGGCCGCGCGGATGCCGCTGATGCCGAGCACCGGCAGGTTGCGCTCCACCGCCAGCCGGGGGATTCCGCGCATCAGGTGCACGCCGAACTTCATGCCGAGCGCGTGGACCTTGGCAGCGATCGGCGCGAAACCCTTGCCGTTCGCGGCCGAGGGGAAGCGGTTGGGCGCGGGTAGCAGGCGGCCGTGGCCGTCCAGCGTCGGCACCGGCTTTGCGTTATAGGTGTAGCTGCTCGCCTCGGGCTCGTACCACTGGATGTCGATGGTGAAGACGTCGTAGCCGAAGGGAAGCAGCTCGCGCGCCTGGATCGCGGCGGTCTCCAGCGCCTGCGCCTCGGTGATCGTCGTGGCGAAGCTGTTCCAGCTGTTCCAGCCCATCGGCGGCGTGGGGGCAAGCAGCGGCGCCTTTGCCGCGGCGCCGGCTCGGGGAGCTGCTGCAAGGCCTCCTATAAGGGCCGCGCTCTTGAGCACGCTGCGCCGGCCGATCTCCCCATGGCGTTCGCTCGTATCAGGCATCGGCGTCTCCTCGTTGTTTTGTCTGACTATAAGTGCACCGAGGATGACGTCAACGCTTGCCGGTTACCCTTTCAGCGACGATTCCGTGTCTTCCTGCGCCTGGAGAATCAGCGTGATCGTCGCGGCGCGCGCAGCCGCCGGATCGCCGTCGGTGATTGCTGCGAACAGGTCCCGGTGCAGCGGGATCGAATCGCGAAGCTGCTTCGCCTTGCGGTGCTTGAACAGCGTGGTCGCGCGCACCGCTGCGCCGATGCTGCCCGACAGGCTGATCAGCAGATCATTGGCGGTCGCCTCCAGAATGATGTTGTGGAACTGCTGGTCCGCAGCCTGCCCCTCGGGGCTCGACAAGCCGGACTCCTCCATCACTTCCATCGCATGGCCCAGCCGGCCGACATGCCGGCTCGAGCGCAGGCGCGCCGCCAGCTCGGCGGCAGCAGGTTCCACGATCATACGGAGTTGAAACAAACTTTCGACGAACGTCATTGGCGGTTCGCCTTCGAACATCCAGGCGAGCAGGTCCGGATCGAGCAGGTTCCAGTCCGCCCGCGCGCGGACCCGCGTGCCCGCCTTGGGCCGGCTCTCGATCAGTCCCTTCGCCGCGAGCATGCGCAGCGCCTCGCGCACGACGCTGCGCGACACGCCGCGCGATTCGGCAAGATCGAGTTCGCCCGGCAGAATTGCGCCCGGCAAATATCGGCCGGTCGCGATCGCTACCCCGATCTCGCGTGCAATCGATTGGTGCGCAGGGTTGCGCTTTCGCTGTTCCATCAATGGTTTGCCCCCGTGTGGTGAGGCGATTTTGAAGCCAGTTCAGACGCTGCGCCAGCCCAAATCACACCGCGCGAAAAGCACTTGTCTTACAAATACGACAGGATATGTTGTCAGACAACTGGCCGCCACCGCACGGAGATGCGGCATTTCGGGTCAGCGGATTTGGGGAGGTTTGTCATGAGAATGCACCATCGTACTTCGTTGCTCGGCGTCTCGGCGCTCGCGCTGGCAATTGCCGGCGGGGTCGCGCCGGCCTTTGCCCAGCAGGACGGCGCGCCGGCGGGCGGCAGCGGAGACGATATCGTCGTCACCGGCGTGCGCGAGAGCCTGCGCTCGGCCGCGGCGCTGAAGCGCAACGCCGATCAGATCGTCGATTCGGTGCAGGCGCAGGACATCGGCAAGCTACCCGACGCCAACACCACCGAGGCGCTGCAGCGCATCACCGGCGTGCAGATCCAGCGCCGCTACGGCGAAGGCGCCACCGATTTCGACCACCGCACCCAGCCGGCGATCACCGTGCGCGGCCTTACCCAGGTGCAGAATTTCCTCGACGGCCGTGCGGTCTATTCGGCCTCGGGCGGGCGTGCGTTCGACCTCGAAGGCGTGCCGCCGGAACTGCTCTCGGGCATCGACGTCTACAAGAACGCGCCTGCCAACATCATTGAAGGCGGCGTCGGCGGCGCGGTCAACCTGCGCACCCGCAAGCCGTTCGACTCCCTTGGCCAGGTGATCAGCGCCACGATCCGCGGCAATTATTACGACCGCATCGACAAGCCGGGCTATGCCGTGTCGGGCCTGTACAGCAACCGCTTCCAGGCCGGCGAGGGTGAGATCGGCGTGCTGATCAACGCGGTCTATTCGAAGAGCCGCTACCGCCAGGACGGCCTGCTGATCGGTCCGTTCGCGGAAGCGCAGCCCGGATCGATCGCGGGGGCGCCGGCCAACGCGCAGATCCCCTATGGCCCGGAAATCTATGACGACAGCGGCGATCGCAAGCGGCTGGGCGTCGCCGGCGCGATCCAGTGGAAGCCGAGCGACGCACTGCTGGTCACCGCGCAGGCACAGGTAACCAAATATTGGTTCAATCGCACCGGCGCCTATTTCTACGATTATAACAATCGTTCGAACGTCTACGGCCCGGATAACAAGGTTATCTCGTATGGCACGGCGCCGGCGCCCGGTGCAGCCTTCACCTTCAACAACGAAGGCTATGCAACCAGCGGCACGCTATATCCGCAAACGTTCGAAACCGGTCGCTATGACCAGCAGCTGTGGAGCGGCAGTAAGAACTTCACGCTCAATGCGGCATGGAAGCCGACAGAGCGGCTGAAGGTCAATCTCGATGCGCAGTATCTGACCTCGTATTATAACGCCGATCGCAACGGCCATGTCTTGTCGCTCTACAACCGCTCGGGGCAGGACGCCCTTAGCGCGCCGCATCCGGTCAGTGTCGACTTCGACTTGCGCGGCAAATACCCGCGATGGGATGTGCGCGAGCAGGGGGTGCTCAATAACCCGGCCAACTACACCACGCCCTATATCGCGGACTCGCTGCAGCGGAACGATGCCGACACCTGGGCCTTCGCGGGCGACATCGAATATGACGTCGAGGGCGGACTGCTGAAGAAGCTGCGTGCCGGCGCACGCTATGCCGACAACAGCATCGACCTGCGCGGCACCTGGCACGGCGTGTGCGTCACGTCGCTCGGTGCCGATCCGAACTGCGGCGCGCCGACCGGTACGCCCCTCGTGCCGCTCAGCAAGAATCCGCAGCTCTCCATGCCCGGCCCGTCCAAGAACTGGTTTGACGGCAACACGGTGAAGGGTGGCCTGCTCTATCCGGCCTTCCCGGCGGGCGACGGCGTCTGGGCGCAGACCAAGGCGCTGTACGCGCTGCTCGGCGCGCAGACCCAGGACAGCTTCAAGCCTGGCGATCTCAACAGCCAGACCGAGAAGACCTATACCGGCTGGGCGATCGCCGATTACGGCTTCGAGCTGGGTGGCATCGCGTTCGACGGCGGCGTCGGCGTCCGCGTGGTGAAGACCAAGACGACGTCAATCGGCACCCAGTTCAACAATGACGGCACCTCGGCGCCGATCAGCGTGAGCAAGGACTATACCAAGGCGCTGCCGAGCTTTAACCTTCGCGCCAAGCTGACCGACAGCTTCCAGATGCGCTTCGCCTATTCGAAGGGCCTGGCGCGCCCGAACTTTGACCAGCTTTCCACCAACCTCACGCTCAACAACCCGAACCAGATCAACCCGGCCACCGGCCATCCCAGCGCCAGCTCGGGTAATCCGCAGCTGAATCCGATCCGCTCGGACAATTTCGACGTGACCGCGGAATGGTACTTCGCGCCGACCGGCTCGTTGACCGGTGGGCTCTTCTACAAGAAGGTCAACGGTTTCCTGGCAAGCGGTATCGTCACCGGCGTGTTCAACGGCACGACCTACGACATTACCACGCAGGTGAATTCGGGTACCGGCACGGTGAAGGGCGTAGAGATTGGCTACAACCAGTTCTTTGACTTCCTGCCGGGACCGCTGAGCGGACTTGGGCTCCAGGCCAACTATACCTATGTCGACTCCAGTGTGACCAACCCCTTTGCCTTGGCAGGCAAAAACGTGTCGC
The DNA here is from genome assembly GCF_913774285.1 of uncultured Sphingomonas sp. Taxonomy (GTDB): domain Bacteria; phylum Pseudomonadota; class Alphaproteobacteria; order Sphingomonadales; family Sphingomonadaceae; genus Sphingomonas. The sequence continues at coordinate 114,510 of NZ_CAJYHX010000007.1, forward strand.
AGCAGCTGCCGCTGGAGAAGCTGTCGAAGCACAGCTACAATATCGTCGGCCTGTACGAGAAGGGCCCGGTCACCGCGCGCGTGGCGTGGACCTGGCGGTCGAGCTATCTCGACCAGACCCAGGGCAGCGGCGCCAACGGCATCCCGCAATATGCCGCGCCCTACGCGTCGCTGGACGCTTCGGTGAGCGTGAACCTGACCAAGCAGGTGGCGATCTCGGCCGACGTGGTGAACCTCAACAACCGGATGAACCGGATCTACATCGGTACGCCGGCCGCGCCGCTGCGCTACGAGCTCAACGACCGGCGCTTCGGCCTGTCGCTGCGCGCGACCTATTGACCCTGTGGGCCGGGGCAGGCGGCTGCTCCTGCCCTCTTTGATCGGAGCATGGCGCGGGGTGACGGCTTTCCACCTTTCGACGTTCAACGGGCGGCGCGCAGCATGAGCGCGCCGCTTTCGCATGTCGCGATCATCGGCGGCGGCACTGCGGGCTGGATGGCGGCGGCGGCGCTCGGCCGGGTGCTCGACACGCGCGCCATCGCCATCACGCTGGTCGAGTCCGAGGCGATCGGCACGGTCGGCGTGGGCGAGGCGACGATCCCGCCGATCCAGGCGTTCAACGCGCTGCTCGGCATCGACGAGGCCGAGTTCCTCCGCGCGACCAAGGGCACGGCCAAGCTCGGCATCGAGTTCGTCGACTGGCGTGCGCAGGGCACGCGCTACTTCCATCCCTTCGGCATCCACGGCATCGATTTCGGCGCGATCCCGTTCGAGGCGCTGTGGCAGCGCGCGCGGCTTGCGGGCGAGGCGGCGCCGCTGGAGGCCTATTCGATCTGCGCGGCGGCGGCGCGGCTGGGCAGGTTCCAGCGACCGGCGACCAGCGGCAACAACCCGCTCACCCATCTCGGCTATGCCTATCATTTCGATGCGGGGCTCTATGCGGGCTTCCTGCGCGGAAAGGCCGAGCAATGGGGCGTGCGGCGGCAGGAAGGCCGGATCGTCACGGTCGAGCGGGGCGAGAATGGCGCGATCGCCGGCGTGGTGCTGGAGGATGGCACGCGGATCGCCGCCGACTTCTACATCGATTGTTCGGGCTTCCGTTCGCTGCTGCTCGGCGAGACGCTGGGCGTGGCGTTCGAGGATTGGGCGCAGTGGCTGCCCAACGACCGCGCCATCGCGGTGCCGTGCACGCTGGGCCCGGAGGGCAGCTCGCCCTTCACCCGTTCCACCGCACGGGAGGCGGGGTGGCAGTGGCGCATCCCGCTCCAGCACCGCGTCGGCAACGGGCTGGTCTATGCGAGCGCGCATTGCTCGGATGCCGAGGCCGAGGCACAGCTGCTCGACAGCCTCGAGGGCACGCCGCTCGCCGAACCCCGGCTGCTGCGCTTCCAAGCCGGGCGTCGCGCGCGCTTCTGGGAGAAGAACTGCGTCGCGCTCGGCCTCGCCAGCGGCTTTCTCGAACCGCTCGAATCGACGAGCATCCATCTCGTCCAGGCGGGCATCGCGCGGTTGCTGGAGATGCTGCCGGTCGGCGGCGGCACGCCCGCCGACATCCGCCGCTACAACCGGCTGATGGCGACCGAGTTCGAGACGATCCGCGACTTCCTCATCCTCCACTTCCACGCCACCGCGCGCGACGACACCGACTATTGGCGGCACCTGCGCACCATGGAGCTGCCCGACACGCTGGCCGATCGCATCGCCATCTACCGGGCCAGCGGCCGGCTCTATCGCGAGGCGGACGAGCTGTTCTCCAAGACCAGCTGGCTGGCGGTGCTGCACGGGCAGGGGATCGACCCCAGCGGTTACGATCCGATCGCCGACGGCATGCCGCGCGAGGAGGCGGCGGCGCGGCTGGCCCGGATCGCCGAGGTGACGGCGCTGGCGGCCTCGCGCATGCCGACGCACGAGGCTTTCCTGCAGGAGAGCGGGGCGCTGCAACGATAAATTACACGGAAATTACTCCGAGAAATTTGACCGAAACAATCAGCCTTTGCAGTATGCACTCATGGGGCGGGAGGAATCAGCGTGAACAAGTTCGGGTTGCTGGCGGCGGTGGGGACGGTTGCGCTCGCCTCCGGCATGGGAATGGCGCAGGACGGGCCGAAGATCGGCGACGCGCCGCAGGTCCAGCCGGTGCAGGTCGATCCGCGCCGCCCCGATTGGGAGAACCCGGCGGTGTTCGCGCGCGGCAAGATGCCGGCCAGCGCCACGCACTTTCCGTACGAGAGCCGCGCCGCCGCGCTGGCGGGCGACCCCGCCAAGTCGAGCCGCTACCTGCTGCTCGACGGCCAATGGTCGTTCCATTTCTCGCCCTCGTCGGACGCGGTGCCGAACGGCTTCGAGAAGCCCGACTATGACGTCGCCAAGTGGAAGCGCATCAAGGTTCCCGCCGACTGGCAGGCCGAGGGCTATGACCAGGCGCGGTACAACAACATCACCTATCCCTTCCCGGCCAACCGCCCGCTGATCCCGCACGCGACCAACCCGGTCGGCTCCTATCGCCGCGATGTGCAGCTGCCGGCGAACTGGTCGGGGCAGGACGTCATCCTGCACATCGGCGCGGCGGGTTCGGCCTATCAGGTGTGGGTGAACGGGGTCGAGGCGGGGTATTCGCAGGACTCGAAGCTGCCTTCCGAGTTTGACGTGACCAAGCTGGTCCATGCCGGCCGCAACACCATCGCGATCCAGATCCATCGTTGGTCCGATGGTAGCTATCTGGAAGACCAGGATTTCTGGCGTGTCTCGGGCATCGAGCGATCGGTCTATCTGGCGGCGGCACCCAAGGCGCGCGTGGCGGACCTGTTCGTCCATGCCGGGCTTGACGCCGCCTACAAGGACGGCAAGCTCTCGACCGAGCTGACGCTGACCGATCGCACCGCGCCGCTCACCGCGCGGATGACGCTGCTCGATGGCGACACGCAGGTGCTGGTCCGCGAGACGCAGCTTCCCGCCGGTGCGGCGCAGAAGGTGACGCTCGCCGCCGATGTGCCCGGCGTGCGCCCCTGGACTGCCGAGACGCCCAATCTCTACACACTGCTCGTCGAGCTGGTCGATGCCGAGGGCAAGGTCGTGCAGGCGACCCCGCAGTGGATCGGCTTCCGCACCGTCGAGATCCGCAATGGGCTGGTCAGCGTCAACGGCAAGCCGATCACCATCCGCGGCGTCAACCGCCACGAACATGATCCGGAGACCTTCCACGTCGTCAGCCGCGCGTCGATGGAGCACGACATCCAGCTGATGAAGCGGGCGAACATCAACGCGATCCGCACCTCGCACTATCCGAACGACCCGTATCTGTACGAGCTCGCCGATCGCTACGGCCTCTATGTGATGGACGAGGCGAACATCGAGAGCCACGCGTACATGGACTATGCCAACAAGCATGGCGAACGCCGCTCGCAACTCCAGGTGGGATTCGATCCGGCGTGGAAGGACGCACACGTCTCCCGCGTGGTCAACATGGTCCAGCGCGACAAGAACCACCCCTCGGTGATCTTCTGGTCGCTGGGCAATGAGGCCGGCATCGGGCCGAACTTCGAGGCGGCGGCCGCAGCGGCGAAGGCGGTCGATCCGGGCCGGCTGGTCTCCTATCTCGGCTGGGGTACCTGGGACGGTATCCAGGACCACCGGCCCAACTATTATGCCGACATCTACGCGCCGATGTACGATCCGGCGGTGAAGCTGGAGGATTACGCCACCAACTGGAACTTCAAGCAGCCGGTGATCCAGTGCGAATATGCCCATATGATGGGCAATTCGGGCGGCAATCTGAAGGAATATTGGGACACCATCTACGCCCACCCGAACAAGCTGCAGGGCGGCTTCGCCTGGGACTGGGTCGACCAGTCGATGTACCGCTATACCAAGGACGGGCGGCGCTATTGGGGCGATGGCGGCGAATATGGCCCGAACCCCGGCGGCGACATCGAGTTCGGCGACGGTCTGCTCCAGTCGGACCGTACGCCCAACCCGCAGCTCTACGAGCTCCGCAAGGTCTATGCGCCGATCCAGTTCGACGGCTTCGATGCCGCGGGCGGCACGGTGACGGTGCGCAACCGCCACGACTTCCGCGACCTGTCCGGCTTCACCTTCGACTGGGAAGTGCAGGAGAATGGCGTTGCGGTGGCGAGCGGCGCGCTGGCCACGCCCGACGTGGCGGCGCACGGCGCGGGCACCATCGCGCTGCCGCTGGCGGGCATCCCCCGCAAGCCCGGTGCCGAGTATTTCGTCACGATCCGCGCCCGTGCCAAGCCGGATGCCGTGCCGCTGGTGCCGGGCGGGACGGTGATCGGCTGGGAGCAGTTCGCGCTCGATCCGGCCTATCGCACGGCCGAGGTCGCCGCGCCCAGGGGCAAGGTGACGACGCAGGACGGGCAGGGGGCGATCACCCTCTCCGCCGGCGGCGCCACGCTGGTGGTGGACCGCGCGACCGGACTGGTCGATCGCTATGCCGCGAGGGGCAAGACGCTGCTCAGCGGCGGCGCACCGCATTTCTGGCGCGCGGTGACCGACAACGACATCGGCATCAGCACCGACAAGCAGCTCGCCGCCTGGAAGGGGATGAGCGAGACACGCACCGTATCCTCGGTGCAGGTCCAGGATCTGGGCGAGGACGGCGCCGAGGTGCGCGTCGCCTACACCATGGGCGCGGGCGCGGTGCGCTTCACCAGCGTCTATCGGATGTCCGGGGATGGCTCGGTCGCGGTCGACGGCAGGTTCGAGCCGGTATCCGGCCAGCTGCCGCCGCCGTTCCGCATCGGCCTCGCCTTCACCACGCCGGGCAGCCTCAAGACCGTCGAATGGTATGGCCGGGGCCCGCACGAAAGCTATGTCGACCGCAAGACCTCGGCCCCGATCGGGCTATGGCGCGGCGCGATCGCCGAGCAGAACCATGATTACATCCGCCCGCAGGAGACCGGCAACAAGGTCGATGTCCGCTGGATGGAGCTGATCGGCGGCGGTGCCGGCCTGCGGGTGCAGGGCGATACGCCGCTGATGATGAACGCGCTCGCCTTCCCCTATGCCGATCTCGACCGGCACGAACCCGGCACCTGGAAGAGCACCGACGTGGTGCCCAAGGCCCAGGGCACGCTGCTGATCGATGCCGCGCAATGGGGCGTCGGCGGCGACACCCAGTGGAGCGAGTTCGGCAAGCCGCTCCCCAAATACCGCACCCAGCTGGTGCCCACCTCGATCCATTTCCGCCTAACCCCGTTCGCGGGCGAGGGCACTACCCCAGCCAAGGCGCGCCCGGCGCGCGCGACGGAGAAAGAATGATGCGAAGCCTCATCAGCGCGATCGCGCTCATCGCCGCCATGCCCGCCTTGCCGGCGCTGGCGCAGACCGGCGGCGATGCCGTGACGGTGCATGGCGACAAGGCCGGCCCGAAATATGACAAGCGCCTGTTCGGCCAGTTCGCCGAGCATCTCGGCACCGGCATCTATGGCGGCCTCTATGTCGGCACCGACAGCAAGATCCCGAACGTGAAGGGCTTCCGCCGCGACGTGATCGACGCGCTCAAGGCGATCAAGGTTCCCGTCATCCGCTGGCCGGGCGGCTGCTTCGCCGACGAATATCACTGGCGCGAAGGCGTGGGTCCGAAGTCTAAGCGGCTGGTGAAGGTCAACACCAACTGGGGTGGCGTGACCGAGGACAATGCCGTCGGCACCAACGAGTTCATGGACTTCACCGAGGTGGTGGGCGCCGAGGCCTATGTCTCGGGCAATGTCGGTTCGGCAGCACCTAGCGAGATGGCCGAGTGGGTGGAGTATATGACCTCTCCCACCCAGTCGACCATCGCCAACCAGCGCCGCGCCAATGGCCGGGAGAAGCCGTGGAAGCTGCCGATGTTCGGCATCGGCAACGAGCTGTGGGGCTGCGGCGGCAACATGCATCCGGAATATGCCGCCGATGTGACGCGCCGCTATGCGACCTTCCTCAAGGTCCCCGAGGGGCAGAAGCTGATGAAGATCGCCAGCGGCGCCAACACCGCCGACTATAACTGGACCGAGGTGATGATGCGCAAGGCCGGCGACCAGATCGACGGCATCGGCGTGCATTATTACACGGTTCCGGGCCCGTGGGAGAAGAAGGGTGCCGCCCTCGGCTTCGACGAGGAAAGCTGGGCGCGCACGCTCTCCAAGACGCTCAAGATGGACGAGCTGCTGACCGAGCACGGCAAGATCATGGACAAATATGATCCCGCCAAGCGCGTCGCGCTGCTCGTCGACGAATGGGGTACCTGGTATGATGTGGAGCCGGGCACGAATCCGGGCTTCCTCTACCAGCAGAACAGCCTGCGGGACGCGATGGTCGCGGCGCTCAACTTCAACATCTTCGCGCGCCATGCGGATCGCGTGCGCGGCGCCAACATCGCGCAGATGGTCAACGTGCTCCAGGCGATGCTGCTGACCGACGGCGCCAAGATGGTGAAGACGCCGACCTATTGGGCGTTCGACCTGTACAAGGACTATATGGACGGCACGGTGCTGCCGGTCGACGTGCAGTCCCGCTGGTACAACAAGGACCAGTGGACGATGCGCGCGGTGAGCGCCAGCGCTGTGCGGGGCACGGACGGCGTGGTCCATGTCGGCCTGGTCAATGTCGATCCCAACCAGCCGGCGAGCGTCAGCGTGAAGCTGGAGGGCGTGACCGGCGCGGCGGTGACCGGCAAGCTCCTCACCGGCGCGACGATGGACGCGCATAACGACTTCAAGGCGCCCGACGTCGTGAAGCCGGCGGCATTCACCGGCGCGACGCTTTCGGGCGGTACCCTGACGGTGCAGGTTCCCGCCAAGGCGATCGTGATGCTCGACATCAAGTGAGCAAGGCGGTTCTTCTGATGGTGGCGGCGGGCTTGCTCGCCGCCGCCGACGCCCCGGCCCTGAAGTGGGATACGCCGGGGGACGGCAACCCGCTGCTCCCCGGCTATTTCGCCGATCCGTCGATCGTCCATGACGGCGGCAAATGGTACATCTACGCCACCATCGATCCCTGGGGCGCCGACACGCTGGGGATGTGGACCTCTGCCAACGGCCGGGACTGGACCTTCTCCACACCCGCCTGGCCGACCAAGGCGGCGGCGACCAGCCCGACCTCGGGGGACTCCAAGGTCTGGGCACCCTCGGTCGTGAAGGCCAAGAACGGGCGCTGGTACATGTATGTCTCGGTCGGATCCGAGGTGTGGGTGGGCAGCGCGCCGTCGCCTGCCGGGCCTTGGGCCGATGCGAACGGCGGCAAGCCGCTCATCGCCAAGGATTTCGCCCCCGCCTATCACATGATTGATGCCGAGGCCTTCATCGACGAGGACGGCACGGCCTATCTGTATTGGGGTTCGGGGCTGAACTGGACCAACGGCCACTGCTTCGTCGTCAAGCTGAAGCCCGATATGGTGACCTTCGATGGCGAGCCCAAGGACGTCACCCCCGCTAACTATTTCGAGGGCCCGTTCCTGGTGAAGGCGGGCAAGCACTACGTCCTCACCTATAGCGACGGCAAGACGACCGAGGACACGTACAAGGTGCGGTACGCGATCGGCGACACGCCGTTCGGGCCGTTCCGCGAGGGACCGGACAGCCCGATCCTGTCCACCGATAGGGCCAAGGACGTGATCAGCCCTGGCCATCACGCGATCTTCCGCGTCGACCAGCAGCCCTATATCCTCTATCACCGCCAGTCGCTGCCCTGGCCCCGGCCGGGCGACGATGCGACGCTGCGCCAGATCGCCGTCGATCCGCTGACGATCCATGCCGATGGCACTATCGCGAAGGTCACGCCGAGCCATGGCAGTGCGGTTACCGGCTTTGTCGCCCGCCGCATGCGTGGCCTGCCGGTCACGCTAAAGGGCGCGTCTGCGGATGCGGTACACGGTGCCGAGCGGGCAGGGGACGACAACTACGCGACGCTCTGGCGCCCGGCGCCCGGCACAGCGCCGTTGCTCGTCGCCGATCTCGGCAGGGTACGCACGGTTCGCACGGCCCAGTTGCGCATGGAATATGCCAACCGCCCCTATGACGTGGCGATCGAGGCGTCAGCCGATGGCACGCATTGGCGGAACGTGGCGTCCAAACCCGGCGCCGGCGGCTCGCCGATCACGCTGCCGCTGGCCGTCTCCGCCCGCTATCTCCGCCTGCGCGTGCCTGCGAACGCCGGCGTGTGGGAGTGGCAGCTCTTCTGATCGGCGGTATCGATCAGGGGCGAAACAAAAAATGTTGCGGCGCGAGGCCGTCCCATGCGTTAGGCGGGCGGACAAGCTTTCCAATTCCAAGAGGAGCATGACATGGCCTTCGAACTTCCCGAACTGCCGTACGCCAAGGACGCGCTCGCGCCGCACATGTCGGCCGAGACCTTCGACTTCCACCATGGCAAGCACCACAAGGCCTATGTCGACAACTGCAACAAGCTGGTCGCCGACATCCCCGAACTCCAGGGCAAGAAGCTCACCGAGGTGATCGCCTACGCCAAGGAAAAGGGCAACAAGGGCCTGTTCAACAACAGCTCGCAGATCTGGAACCACAGCTTTTTCTGGCAGTGCCTGACGCCGAACTATGCGGCGCCGACCGGCAAGCTGGCCGAGATGATCACCCGCGACTTCGGCAGCCACGAAGCGCTGCTCGAGAAGCTGAAGGCGGAATCGGTCGGCCACTTCGCCAGCGGCTGGGGCTGGCTGGTGCTCGACGGCGACACGCTGAAGGTCACCTCGTTCCATGACGGCGACTCGCCCGTCGCGCACGGCGTGAAGCCGCTGTTCACGATCGACGTGTGGGAACACGCCTATTACATCGACTATCGCAACGCGCGTCCGTCGTTCGTCGACACCATCCTGACCAAGCTGGTAAACTGGCAATTCGTTGCCCAGAACCTCGACGGCGAAGGCGCGAGCCGCGCCGACCAGCAGGGCTGAGGCCTTGTCAATCCCTCCGCCCGGTATCCGGGCGGGGGGATCAACTTTCCCCGTACAATTCGCGCTGGGCCTTCTCCAGCTCCTCGGCATAGCGGCGGCGCGCATGGCTCTCGGTAATGAGCCCCAGCACCTGCCCGTCGCTCGACAACACCGCCAGATCGTCCGCCACACTCGCGTCGAAGGCTTCGAGCACTTCCGCGATCGTCATGTCGGGAGACAGCGCGCTGTCCACGAACTTCGCCATGCTGCCGATGCGCTCCGCCTGATCCGCGGATGGACTCCATACCGCCGCGGTCTCGGCGATCCCCGCATAATGCCCCTTGCCGTCGAGCAGCACGACCCGTTTGGTTGAGCCCAGCGGGAAGCGCGCGCGGAAGGTCGCGATGTCGGTCTCCGCGGGAATGGTCGCCACGTCGCGGCGCATCATCCGTGCGGCGGTGAGCGCGCGGACCCAGCCCACATCGCGGCCGCTGCGCAGCGTCTCGCCGCGCAGGTGTAGGCGCCAGGTCGAGAAGCTGTAGCCAAACATCTCGCGCACGATCGTGCTGGCGATCAGCGTCGCGGCGATAGTGACGCCCGTAATGCTGAAGTCGTGGGTCACTTCCAGCACCAGCAGCGACATCGTCATGGGCCCGCCGACCACCGCCACCGCCAGCGCCGCCATGCCGACCACCGCCGCATCGTCCGGCGCGAGGTGGTGGAGGCCCGGGACTTCGGCCAGCGTCAGCTGATAGAAGCGCCCGATCAGCGCGCCGAGGAACAGCGAAGCGAAGAACAGCCCGCCGCGAAAGCCGAAGCCGAGCGATACCGCGGAGCCGAGCAGTTTGAGCAGGATCACCAGCCCCAGCGAGGCGAGGGTCGCCGTCGCGGCGAGGTTGATGTCCAGTGCGCCGTGCCCGCTCGACAGCACTTGCGGGGAGAGGAGGGCGAGCGGGATCATCAGCACGCCGCCGATCAGCGGCGCCCAGGCGGGCCGGATCGGGCTGCGGCGGACGCCGGCCTCGACCAGCGCCACCAGCCGCATCAGCGCAATGCCGAAGCCGGCGCAGAGCACGCCGAGCAGCGCATAGAGGAGATAGTCGGCGGTGCCGATCGCATGCGCGCCGCCCGCGCTGATCACATAGGGGTGAATGCCCAGCGTCCGGGCAATGGTCGCGGCGGTCAGCGAGGCGAGCACCACCGGGGCGACGATCGCCGGCGTGTAGGCTCCAAGCACAATCTCAAACGCGTAGAAGGCGCCGGTGAGCGGTGCGCCGAACGCTGCGCCCAGGCCCGCACCGGCCCCCGCCGCCATCAGCGTGCGCAGGTCCGCGCGGCGCAGCTTGAGCCGCTGACCGAGCAGCGAGGCCAGCCCGCCGCCGGCCTGCGCATAGGCGGCCTCCAACCCCACCGAGGCGCCGAAGCCGTTGGAGAGCAAGGTCTGGCCGACCACGGTTGCGGTATCACGCGCAGGAATGCGGCCGCCGTGCAGCGCGTTGGCCTCGACCACGTCGACCGTCTTGCGGCGGCGCAGCAGCCAGAGCGTGCAGCCGAGCAGTGCGCCGCCCACCGGCAGGGCGAGCAGCCGCAGCGGCGCCATATGGCTGGCGGCGCTGAGATGCTCGCCTACCGCGAGCCCGAACAGCAACCGCTGCATGCCGCGCGCGCTCTGCCCGATCGCGATGGCGGCCAGACTGGCGACCGCGCCGACGCCCATCGCCAGCACCAGGAACAGCAGCGTGTTCGAGCGGATCTGCCGGCGCAGTCCGTTCGCCGCGCGCACCGCGTGGAAAGTCGCCGGGTGGCGCGGCAGGCCCATGCGCGATCAGCCTTCCGGCGGGACGGGCGCGTCCTCGGGCTTTTCCAGCTGCAGGCCGTGGCGCAGCAGCATCGGGATATTGGCGATGGCGAAGACCAGGGTCAGCGGGATCACCACCCAGGTCTTGAACGTCACCCAGCGGTCCCAGTCGAGCATGTGGCGCATCACTTCGTTGAGCACGGCCATCGCGACGAAGAACACGGTCCAGTTGATCGTCAGCAGCCGCCAGCCCTTGGCGCTCAGCCCCGGATAGGCGGATTCGAGCATGGTCTGGAGCAGCGGCTTGTTGGTGATCAGGCCGTAGCCGAGGATCACCGCGAACATCGCATAGACGATGGTCGGCTTGACCTGGATGAAGGTCTGGTCGTGATAATAGAGCGTCAGCCCGCCGAACACGAGCACCAGCACGCCCGTGATCCACAGCATCGGCGAGACGTGGCGTGTCTTCCACCAGGAGACCGCGATCGCCACCGCCATCGCGATCATGAAGGCGAGGGTGGCGGTGAAGATGCGCTGGAGCTGGACGCCGGGCGCCAGGCTGTTGACCGCGAAGAACACGATCAGCGGGCCGTAATCCAGCGCCATGCGGAGACCTGCGGAGGCCTTGGGCGGCGGGGCGACATCAGCCATGGGTCAGTTCCTCCACGCCGGCGATGATGCGGGCGACCTCGACCGGGTCGAAGCCGCGCAGGTCGTCGACCTTTTCACCGACGCCGATCGCATGGATCGGCAGGCCGTATTTCTCCGCCGCCGCGACCAGCACGCCGCCGCGCGCGGTGCCGTCAAGCTTGGTCATGACGAGGCCGGTGACGCCCGCGACTTCCTTGAACACCTCGATCTGGTTGAGCGCGTTCTGGCCGGTGGTGGCGTCGAGCACCAGCACCACGTCGTGCGGGGCGGCGGGATTGAGGCGGCCGAGCACGCGGCGGACCTTGGCCAGCTCGTCCATCAGCTCGCGCTTGTTCTGCAGGCGGCCGGCGGTGTCGACGATCAGCACGTCGGTGCCGATCTCGGTCGCGCGCTTCACCGCCTCGAACACGATGCCGGCGGCGTCGCCACCCTCGGCGCCCGCCACGATCGGCACGCCGATCCGCTCCGCCCAGGTCTTGAGCTGGCCGATCGCGGCGGCGCGGAAGGTGTCGCCGGCGGCGACCATCACGCTGTAATCCTGGTCGACCAGCTGCTTGGCGAGCTTGGCGATCGTCGTCGTCTTGCCCGATCCGTTGACGCCGATGACGAGGATCACCTGCGGGCGCGGGAACGCCTCGATCTCGAGCGGCTTGGCGACCGGCTCGAGCACCTTGGCCACTTCCTCGGCGACGATCACGCGGATGCCGAGTTCTTCCAGATTGCGCTCGAACTGCCCTTCGGCGAGCCGCGCGCGGACCTTGGCAGCGGTGGCGGGGCCGAGGTCCGAGGCGATCAGCGCTTCCTCGATCTCGTCCAGCGTCGCCTCGTCCAGCCGGGCGAGCGACAGACCGGCGAGGTTGCCGAGCAGCCGGTCCGACGTCTTGCGAAAGCCGCCGAGCAGCTTTTCATGCCAGCCGGGCCCGCTCATGCGACCAGCTTTCCGTCTTCGACGCGTGCAATCGTCACGTTCACCGTTTCTCCAGTCTGCCGGGGGGCGGTCAGCCGCACCTCGGCGAAATTCTCTGCATGCCCGCGGTCGCCCGGGCGCTCGACCAGCACCTGCTGGCGGCTGCCGACCAGGGCTTCCAGCCAGTGCGTCCGTTGCTCGGCCGCCGCAGCGCGCAGCCGGGCGGCGCGGTCGCGGATGATGGCGGGCGCCACCTGCGGCATGCGCGCGGCGGGCGTGCCGGCGCGCGGGCTATAGGGGAAGATGTGCGCATGCACCACGCCGCAATCGGCGATGAGCGCGAGCGTGTTGGCGAACATTGTCTCGTCTTCGGTCGGAAAACCGGCGATCAGGTCCGCACCGATAGCGATCTCGGGTCGCGCGGCGCGAAGGCGCTCGGCCAGCGCCACCGATTGCGCGCGGCTGTGGCGGCGCTTCATCCGCTTGAGGATCATGTCGTCGCCCGCCTGGAGCGACAAATGGACGTGTGGCATCACGCGCGGCTCCTGGGTGAGCAGCGCGAACAGCCGGTCGTCGACTTCGATCCCGTCCAGCGAGGAAAGTCGCAGCCGTTGGAGGCGGGGGACGTGACGGAGGATGCGCTCCACGAGCGATCCCAGCGTGGGAGCACCCGGCAGATCATGGCCGTAGCTGGTGAGATCGACGCCGGTCAGCACCACTTCGCCATGCGCTTCGGCGAGCATCGCGATCCGATCAATCACCGCACCCGCCGGCACCGACCGGCTGTTCCCGCGTCCGAAGGGGATCGCGCAGAAGGTGCAGCGATGGTCGCAGCCATTCTGCACCTCCACGAACGCTCGCGCATGGGTGGAGAAGCTGGCGGCGAGGTGGGGCGCGGTCTCGCGCACGGCCAGGATGTCCTGCACCTGCACCCTGACCTCGGATGCCCAGGCCTCGGGCCGCAGCTTTTCGGCATTGCCGATCACCCGGTCCACCTCGGGCATCGCCGCAAAGGCAGCCGGATCGATCTGCGCGGCACAGCCGGTGACGACCAGTTCCGCCTCGGGCCGTTCGCGGCGGGCGCGGCGGATCGCCTGGCGGGTCTGCTTCACCGCTTCGTTGGTCACCGCACAGCTGTTCACCACGATCGCGTCTCGCCCGGTCAGCAGCGCACGGATCGACTCACCTTCGGCTAGGTTCAGCCGGCAGCCCATGTTAAGGATGAGAGGCGAGGAGAGGGACATTGGCCAGCGATCTAAGGACGCCGACCGCAGAAGTCCAACACCGGGCGGGCCAGGTACTGGCCTTCTGGTTCGACGCGCTGCTGCCCGAACAATGGTTCCTGAAGTCCGATGGGGTCGATCGCGAGATCGCCGATCTGTTCGGTGACCTGCGCGATCGGGTGCTGGCGAGCGATGCGGCGGGCTGGGACGAGGATCCCGAGACGCTGCTCGCGGCGATCCTCCTGCTCGATCAATTCTCCCGCAACATCTATCGCGGGCAGGCCGAGGCGTTCGCCGGCGACCCGCTGGCACAGCATCTCGCCAGGCTCGCCTTGAAGCGCAGCTGGGACCGGCGCCTGACCAAGGAACAGCGCCAGTTCCTCTACATGCCCTTCGAGCATGCGGAGGATGCCGAGCTCCAGGCGCTCAGCCTGCGCTGCTTCGCCAGCCTCGAAGATGAAGAACTGATGGCCTACGCGCGCGATCATGCCGAGGTCTTCTACCGCTTCGGCCGCTTCCCCGCACGCAACGAAGCGCTGGGGCGCATCTCCACGCCCGACGAGCTCGACTATCTCAGCCAGCCTGGAGCTGGCTGGTAGCATCGCCGCCCTCCAGCCGCGGGCCCGGCTGGAGGATCAGCCGCCGCTCGGCGAGCAGGCGGCGTGCGCCCGCGATCGACAGCGGCTTGCCGTACAGCCAGCCTTGCGCCTTGGCGCAGCCGATCGCACGCAACCGCTCTTCGATCGCGGCGTCTTCCACCCCCTCGGCGGTGATCGGCAGGTTGAGGCTCTCGCCCAGCCGCAGGATGGTGTTGACGATCGCGGCGGAGTCCGCGCTCTGGTTGAGCGAGAGGATGAAGCTCTTGTCGATCTTGATCCGGTCGAACGGCAGGGCGCGAAGATGGGCGAGCGACGAATAGCCGGTGCCGAAATCGTCCAGCGCCAGCCGCACCCCCTGGTTCTTGAGGCTACCGACGATCGACTGGGCCAGCGCGAGATTGTCGAACAGCGCGCTTTCGGTGATCTCCACTTCCAGCCGGTGCGCAGGGAAGCCGGTTTCGGTGAGCACCTTGATGATCTTCTGCGCCAGCCAGGCATCGCGCAACTGCACCGGCGAGATGTTGACCGACAGGCTGAGCCCCGGATCCCAGTCGCGCGCGGCATGGAAGGCCTGCCGCATGATCGACAGCGACAGGTCGCCGATCAGCCCCGCATCCTCGGCCACGGGGATGAATCGGTCGGGCGGGATCATGCCATGGGTCGGATGCTCCCAGCGGGCGAGCACCTCGAAGCCGTGCAGCCGCCCGCAGGCGAGATCGACCTGCTGCTCGAAATAGGGGGTGATCTCCTCGCGCGGTATAGCGACGCGCAGGCCGCTTTCGAGCGCGCTGCGCACCTGCAGCGCGCGCTCCATCGCCGGGTCGAACCAGGCGAAGCGGTTCTTCCCCGCCTTCTGCGCCTGGTGCATCGCGATGTCGGCGGTGCGCAGCAGCGCGTCGATGCTCGGGCAGTCGAAGTCGGAACGGGCGATGCCGAGCGAGCAGCTGATGTGCAGCACATGGCCGTCCACCTCGAAGGGCTGGGCGAGGCGCGTGACGATCCGCTCGGCGATGCGCTCGACGGTTGCCGGTTCGCGCGGATCGAAGGCAAAGGCGCAGGCGAACTCGTCGACGCCCAGCCGACCGGCCAGCGCCATCTGGGGCAGAGCCTGCGCGACTTCCTGCGCCACGGTGCGGATCAGCGCGTCGCCGATCGCGTGGCCGTGCAGATCGTTGATTGCCTTGAAGCGGTCGAGGTCGAACACCAGCATCGCCACCGCGTGGCTGCGGCGGTGCGCGCGGGCGAACATCGCGGCGCCTTCCTCGGTGAGGCTGTTGCGGTGAAGAAAGCCGGTCAGCGGGTCGCGGCTGGCGACGCTCTGTGTGCGCTCGCCGGCGCCGCGACGCGCGGGGCGCGTGGCCAGACGGCGACCACAGAGGAGAATGAGGACGAGGTTGACGGCCTGTACGCCGAGCAGCCAGCCGCCCGGCACGATCTGCTCGACATGGTCGAAGGCAAGTACCGCACCGATCGCGAGTGCGAGCAGCGCGGAGACGACGCACAGCGCGTTGAAGATCGCCGCCACGCGCTCCTGCCGCCGGTTCTGCCGGCCCTGATGCTGCTGCCGCGTCATCGACGCACTACGCCCCTCGTACTAACGAAGCGGCGTTTTCCCATGCAAGGCGTGTAGATCGGGTTAAGTCCGTAGAGGTTGCTTTCTCCCGCCACTGCGGCTAAGAGGACCCACCGTTCCTCCGTGGACGCGAGACATTTGCCACCCCAAGGGGTGACGCCGGCCGACGAGGTTTCGTCCGCCGGCGTGTTTTGCGTTTGGCGGGACATGGACTGAATTGGAGTGATCTGGGCATCATGTTCGAGAGTTTGAGCGATCGGCTGGGCGGCGTCTTCGAGCGCCTGCGCGGACGTGGCGCGCTCGCCGAGGCCGATGTCCGGACCGCGATGCGCGAAGTGCGCGTGGCGCTGCTGGAAGCGGACGTCGCGCTGCCCGTCGCCCGCGAGTTCGTCGACAAGGTAACCGAGCAGGCCGTCGGCCAGCAGGTGCTGCGGTCGGTCACGCCGGGCCAGCAGGTCGTCAAGATCGTCCATGACGCGCTGGTCGACATGCTCGGCGCCGATACCGCCGAGCTGGCGATCGACGTCACCCCGCCGGCGGTGATCATGCTCGTCGGTCTGCAGGGCTCGGGCAAGACCACCACGACTGCCAAGCTTGCCAAGCTGCTGAAGAAGCAGGGCAAGAAGGTGATGATGGCGTCGCTGGACGTCAATCGTCCGGCCGCGCAGGAGCAGCTTGCGGTGCTCGGCACCCAGACCGAAGTGGCGACGCTGCCGATCGTCACCGGCCAGCAGCCGGTCGACATCGCCAAGCGCGCACTCCAGTCGGCGAAGCTCCAGGGCTTCGACGTGCTGATGCTCGATACCGCCGGCCGTCTCCACGTCGACCAGGCGCTGATGGACGAGATGAAGGCGGTCGCCGACATCTCCAAGCCGCAGGAAATCCTGCTCGTCGTCGACTCGCTCACCGGCCAGGACGCGGTGAACGTCGCCAGCAACTTCTCGGCGCAGGTGCCGCTGACCGGCGTGATCCTCACCCGGATGGACGGCGATGCGCGCGGCGGCGCGGCGCTGTCGATGCGCGCGGTTACCGGCCAGCCGATCAAGTTCGCCGGCATGGGCGAGAAGCTCGACCAGATCGAGCCGTTCCACCCGAAGCGCGTCGCCGGCCGCATCCTCGGCATGGGCGACGTGGTCAGCCTGGTCGAGCGCGCTGCGGCGTCGATCGAGCAGGAAGATGCCGAGCGCATGGCGAACCGGCTCGCCAAGGGCCAGTTCGACATGAACGACCTGCGCGCACAGCTGGCGCAGATGCGCAAGATGGGCGGCATCGGCGCGCTGGCGGGGATGATCCCCGGCATGAAGAAGGCGCAGGCCGCGGTCGACCAGGTCGGCGGCGACAAGGTGCTGATCCGCATGGACGCGATCATCGGTTCGATGACGCCCAAGGAGCGCGCCAAGCCCGAGCTGCTCAACGCCAAGCGCAAGATCCGCATCGCCAAGGGCAGCGGCCTGACCGTGCAGGACGTCAACAAGCTCATCAAGATGCATCAGGAGATGCAGACCGCGATGAAGCGCCTGAAGAAGATGGGCGGCCTGAAGGGCATGCTGGGCATGCTCGCCAAGGGCGGCCCGGGCGGCGGCATGGGCGGCATCGGCAATGCCCTGGGCGGCGCCGAGATGGGCGAGATGATGGACAAGCTGGGCGCCGGCCTGCCGGGTCTGCCGGGCGGCGCCAAGCTGCCGCCGGGCTTCGAGAATTTGCTGAAGAAGAAGTAACTTAGTTCAACCTGTTTCAATCGTATCTCTAGAAGGAAGTGAAGTAGAATGGCTCTCTCCATGCGTCTGTCGCGCGGCGGCTCCAAGAAGCGCCCGTACTACCGGATCGTCGTTGCCGACGCCCGTGCGCCCCGCGACGGCAAGTTCATCGAGAAGATCGGCACGTACAACCCGCTGCTCGCCAAGGATTCGCCCGAGCGCGTGAAGCTGGACAACGAGCGCGCGACCTACTGGCTGGGCGTCGGTGCGCAGCCGACCGATCGTGTCCTCCGCTTCCTCGACGCCGCCGGCGTCAAGGAGCGTGCGGCCCGCAACAACCCGAAGAAGGCCGAGCCGGGCGAGAAGGCCAAGGAGCGCGCCGAGGAGCGTGCCGAGAAGGCCAAGGCTGCTGCCGAAGCCGCTGCCGCGCCGGCCGAAGAGACCGCCGAGGCCTGAGCTTGAACATCCCTCCCGCGCGCTGGTGCGGGAGGGATGGCTCGTGCGTCGCTG
Source organism: uncultured Sphingomonas sp. (assembly GCF_913774285.1). Taxonomy (GTDB): domain Bacteria; phylum Pseudomonadota; class Alphaproteobacteria; order Sphingomonadales; family Sphingomonadaceae; genus Sphingomonas. The sequence goes on from NZ_CAJYHX010000007.1 coordinate 132,351, forward strand.
CATCCCATCATGGCAGAACCTTCCGCTCCCTCGACCCGCGGCGATCGCCCGGTGACGCTCGCCGCCGTGATCGGCGCGCACGGCATCGCCGGCGAGGTGCGGCTGAAGGTGTTCGCCGAGGATCTGGCCGCGCACAAGAGCTTCAACGGCGGCACGCTGACGCTCAAGTCGGTGCGCGGGGGATCCAATGGCGTGATTGCCCGCTTTGCCGAAGTGGCGGACCGCAATGCCGCCGAGGCACTGCGCGGCACCGAACTGACGGTGCCGCGCGCCGCCCTCCCGCCGCTGGGCGAGGGCGAATACTACCATATCGACCTGCTCGACCTGCCCGTGCTGGGTGAGGACGGGGTCGCGATCGGCCGCGTTGTCGCGATCGACGATTATGGCGCGGGGGACGTGATCGAGATCGAACGCCCCGACGGCAAGCGCTTCATGGTGCCGATGCGGCCCGAGGCCGTGCCGAGCTGGGATGACGAGAAGCTCGTCGTCGCCAGCGCGTTCGTGGAATAGAAGTAGGATCGGCCCGCTAACGAACTCCATTGCGCCGAGTCCGGTTGTCGATATCTTCCGACTGTCGTTACCTTTTCGAACCGAGATGGCGGCAGGTAGATGCGTATCGGCCTTTTCGCGGTTTCAGTTGTGGTCGGTTTGGTCCTTGCGTCCGCAGCGCGCGCCCAGAATCCAGCGGAAGAAGACCTCCCATCGTTCCGCTTCGACGCCCAGGCTGCGCTCCGGTGGATGCCGCTCGACGCCGATGAAGGCGATGGCCTGATCCTGCCGATCACGGTCAACGGGCATGCCACCTATGCGGATGTCGATACGGGATCGACGCTGCCGGGCAGCGTGCTGCTTTCGTCCAAATTGCTGACCGAGACGGAGAAGGCCAAGTTCGGCAAGCCGGTCGCTACTGAGGCCTATGGTGGTACGAAATTTTATCCGCGGGCGCGGGTTGCCGAACTGATCATCGGCGGCATCCATATGAAGAACGAGCCCGTCACGGTGACGGACGAGTCCTTTGGCGGCGACAAGCGGGTGCAGGCCTCGATCGGGATCGAATTCCTTCGCAAATGGGCCTTGCAGGTCGAGTGGCAGCAGCGTCGGGCGCGGTTTCTCATCGCGGGCGATCTTCCGAAGGGCGCGATGACGATCCCTGTCCGCATCGATCCCAAAAGTCGTTTCGTGACGCTCGACGCGACGATTTGCGGGGTGACCGTCAGGGCGGTGCTCGACAGCGGTTCCGACAGCGACCTGCATCTGGTGCCGGAGCGCGAGGAATTGCAGCGCTGTGTGCACAAGCGCAGCGACATCCGGAGCGTCGGCAGTGGTGGTCCGTTGATATCGGGCAGGGTCAGTCTCCCATCGGTTGAGATTGGCGGTATCCGCCGGGGGCCGATTTTCGCCTCGATAGAACCGGCGGGCGGGCCGCTTTCCGGCCGGGGTTTTGCTGCATCGGTCGGATATGGCGTGTTGCGGCGATCCAGCTTCATGCTCGACGCAGGCGGGGGCGGGCTGCTCCTCTATGGGCCGGATCGAACCGCCGACGTGCTCGATCCAAGTCATGTCGGAAACCAGTACCGCAAAGACCTCAACGGGCTGCTGATTACCCACCTGATGCTCGGCTCCCCGGCGTCGGAAACGACCTTGAAGCCCGGGGATCGGATCTGTGCGCTCAACGGCAGGACTATCGCGGAGCTCAAGGGGTTCTATGGCGATATCAATCCGCCCGTCGGGCAGACCGTGCAGGCCCGCATCTGCGGCGGGGAAACGGTGTCCATTGTCGCAAGGGATTATCTTGGTGCTGCCGAACTCTCCGCGCGCCTTGGGTCGGCGCCGCCGATGCCGCTGCTTGAGCCGGTCGGTGTCGGGCGGGTGACGGAGGCATTCGATCGGTGCACCAAGGGTTCGGGGCGCGAGGCGGCCGGTGCCTGTTCCACCGTACTCAATGCGCCCGATTTGGGAGCTTTCTGGAAAAACACCGCTCGAGCGCGGCGGCGCGCGGTGTTGCCGGGGCTTACCGGTCCAGGGCAGTGAAAGGGGCAGGTTTCTACCGCCAGAGCGGCGCTTCCGCGTTCAGCATGTTGCGGATCGTCGTCGCCGCGACCCCCGCTTCGCCCATCGCGTGGCTGATCTGGTCGAGCCCCTTGGCAACGTCGCCGGCGGCGAACAGGCCGGGGAGCGAGGTGCGTTGGTGGTCATCCACTTCCAGGCAGCCGCTGTCGTCGGCGCGGGCACCGGCCTCGATGGCCAGCTCGGAGCGGATATGCGAGCCGAGCGCAGGGTAGAGGCTGTCAAACGCCAACGGCCCCGTAGGCGTCGTGAGGAGGATTTGATCCTTCTCGAGCTTCCAGTCGGTAGCCGGGCCCTCGACGCGCGCCACGCCTGCCGCGTCCAGCTGCGCGATCTGTTCCGCTGGGAGGTCATGGCGATCGGGGGCGATCAGCGTCACGTCCTGCGTGAAGCTGCGGATGAACAGCGCCTCGCGCGCGCCGTGTTCGCCGGTGCCGTACACGCCGACGCGCCTGTCGGTGACCTCATAGCCGTCGCACACGGGACAGTAGCGGATCTGGCCCCGCGCCAGCGCCGCGTCGTGGAGGTCGTCAGGCATTGGCGGGCGGTGGTTGATCACGCCGGTCGCCAGCAGCACCGATCGCGCGCGTACCTCCCGCTCGCCGATTCGCGCCGCGAACCCGCCCTCGATCGGCCGCAGGCGCGTAACCTTCGCCGCCTCGCGCACCGTGCCATATTTCTCCGCCTGGGTCCGCATCGCCGCGAGCAGGTCGAGGCCAGAGATGCCCTCGGGATAGCCGGCATGGTTGTGCGTGCAGGGGATCAGCGCGGCGCGGCTCGATCCGCAGTCGAACAGGCGAATCTTCAGATGATAGCGGCTGAGATAGATGGCCGCGGTGAGCCCCGCCGGGCCGCCGCCGATGATGATGCAATCGTCCATCGCGCGCCAGCGCTTGGGCTTGCGACAGGTTCCCCGATCGGTTGTAGGGCAGGGGATGGCCACGCCCGATTATCTGCTCGATACCTGCGTCTGCATCCGTCTGTTGCGGGGCGGCGGCGCGCCGGTCGCGCGGCGGATCGAGGCGGCCGAGCCGGGCGCCATTGGGGTTTCGGCGATCAGCCTTGCAGAGCTGATGGACGGGGCCGGGCAGGGCAGCGCCGCGCTGGATGCGTTGCTCAAGACGATCCCCGTGCTGGACTTCGATGCGGTGGCTGCACGCGCGTTCCCCGCGGCGCGCGCCGCGCGGGGGCGTCATGATCGGCTGATCGCCGCGCACGCGCTCGCGCTGGGAGCGACGCTGGTTACCCATAACGGCCGCGATTTCCGTGCCGTGCCGGGGCTGCGGATCGAAGACTGGTTCTGAGCGCGTTGCGCTTCCGCGCCGAATGTATATACATTGCGTATATACGGAGGCAGCGCATGGGCGAGGAATATCGCGCCAGGATCTTCAAGTCGGGGAATTCGCTGGCGCTGCGCCTGCCCAAGGCGCTGGGCCTGAAGGAGGGCGCCGAAGTGGTGCTGCGCGAGGAACGCCGCGGCTTCTCGGTGGAGCCGGTGGACGGCGAGGAGAAGATCAGCGGCGACTGGATCGGCGCGCTTCCGCATCTGAAGCTGATCCCGGACGAGGACCGCGAACTGGAAGAGCGCCCGCTCGACTGGGATCTGCGCAAGTTACGGCGCGATGCCTGACCCGATCTTTCTGCTCGACAGCAATATCTGCATCTACCTGCTTCAGGGTTCGGTGGTGCCGCTCAACGCGCGCGTCCGCCAGCAGGCGCGCGGCAGCCTGGCCGTGTCGGCCATCAGCTATGCGGAGGTCCGGCTCGGCATTCGAGCGCCGGAAGCCGAACGTGCCTTGCAGAGCTTTCTTCGTGACGTCGTGCTGCTGCCGTTCGACGCTGCCGCTGCGGAGGTCTATGCCCGGCTGCCCTTCCGCCGCGCCCGCCTCGACCGGCTGATCGCAGCGCAGGCAATTGCGACCGGCCTGACGCTGATCACCAACAACGAACGGGATTTCGCCGACATCCCTGACCTCAAGCTCGAGAACTGGACGCTGTGACCTTCGCTGCAACTATCCTGACACTGTACCCCGAGATGTTTCCGGGCCCGCTCGGCATCTCGCTGGCCGGGCGCGGTCTGCGCGAAGGGCTGTGGTCGCTGGAGGCGGTGCAGATCCGCGACTTCGCCACCGACAAGCATCGCTCGGTGGACGATACGCCGGCCGGGGGCGGGGCGGGGATGGTGCTGCGCGCCGACGTTCTGGCGGCGGCCATCGACAGCGTTCCCCGCGAAGGACGCCCGCTCCTCGCGATGACGCCGCGTGGACGAACGCTGACGCAGGACCGCGTGCGTGAGCTCGCGGCGGGCCCGGGGGCCATCGTGCTATGCGGCCGCTTCGAGGGGTTCGACGAGCGGATCTTCGAAGCGCGCGACATCGAGGAGGTCTCGATCGGCGACTACATCCTCTCCGGGGGTGAAATGGCGGCCCTGACGCTGCTCGATGCTTGCATTCGGCTCGTTCCCGGCGTAATGGGCGCGGCTTCCAGCGGCATGGACGAGAGCTTCGAAACGGGGCTGCTCGAATATCCGCAATATACCCGACCTGTCGAATGGGAAGGGCGCACGATCCCCGAAGTGCTGCGATCGGGGGATCATGCGAGGATCGAAGCCTGGCGACGCGCTATGGCGGAGACCGATACACGGCTAAGGAGGCCGGATCTTTGGGAGCGTCATGAGGGCGCTCGGGTCCAGTCTCCCTCTGGCGCGCGGCGAAAACATGGGACTGACTGAGATGAACCTCATCCAGACGCTCGAAGCCGAGCAGATTGCCAAGTTCAACGAAGCCAAGAAGATTCCGGAATTCCGCCCGGGCGACACCGTCCGCATCGGTGTGAAGGTCGTCGAAGGCGAGCGTACCCGCGTGCAGAACTTCGAAGGCGTGTGCATTGCGCGCGCCAACAAGGGCATGGGTTCGAACTTCACCGTCCGCAAGATCTCGTTCGGTGAAGGCGTAGAGCGCGTGTTCCCGCTCTATTCGCCGAACATCGATTCGATCGAGGTCGTGCGTCGCGGTGTCGTGCGTCGTGCGAAGCTCTACTATCTGCGTGGTCGTACCGGTAAGTCGGCGCGTATCGCCGAGCGCCGCGATACCCGCACCGAGGCGCAGGCCGCCGAATAAGGCTGGTCTTCCCAGAACGCGAAAGGCGTGCGGACCCTGCGGTTCGCACGCCTTTTTCGTTGCCGGCATCGGTCGCCGTGGCCGGTTTTCTCATCCCTCACACAAAAGAAAAGCGCCGCAGACGGGATCCGTCGCGGCGCATCCGGTATCGGCGGAGGATCGCGTGGCTTACGCCGCGGCGCGAAAGCTTTCGTTCTGGAGCAGGGCGCGCCCGCGCGCCGTGAGCGCCGCGTCGCGCACCTCGGGTCCGCCGATGCCGATCAGCAGCGCCTCATAGGCAAGAAGGCCACGATCGCAGAGGCCCTGCACGGCCGCGACGAAGGCGTGGTGGCGATCCAGCGACGCGCCAAGGTCCAGCGCCGTCGGGGTCAGCGTTGCACTGCCCGGCCAGCTGCGCTGCAACGCATCGGCGATTGCGACAATGCAGCGCGAATCGAGGGCGCCCAGCGCCTCACGACCTTCCCCGCTCATCGACATCAGGTCCTCCTCAGCAACATGGTCCGCATGCTTTTGTGCAACCCGAAGAGCCCTACGCGAACCCACCGATCATCTGCTCAAAACTGCATCTATCAGAACCACGCCATCGACCCTCGGCCGGTTCCGCAACATTCCTATGCGCACATCCGCCGAATCGGATTTTTCCGGTCCCGGAGTCGTGCTGTGACGCAGCATTTACGCGACTAGGCAAATTCTGCCTAGACGTGGATTGCATCCGAAACGAATTTACCGGTTGATAACTTCCGTGTTCGTCTCGTTCTGGAACATCCCCCAGTCCCCGTGCCGGTAACTGTGCCGCTGGTAAAACTCCGTACTGCCCGGAACTGCGCGAGTCGCTTACGATACAACCGTTTTCATCAGGGTGTAGTCATGTCGGCTTGGGGCGTTGCAGCGTTGAAATTGGATGATCGATTCGGCCAGTGTGCCGCGGGCGAGATGATGCCTGAGGAAAGCCGGATTGTACGTGCTGCGGTGATATTGCTCCGCGGCGACATTGCGGTCCTCCGCACCGGATCGCGTGCCGTGCTCGCAACCGCCGACGGCGTCGAAGCCGTCGATTCCGCTCGTAGGCTGTCCGACCCGATCGAAGCGATGGCGCTCGGCTATCGCAGCCAGTTGTCGGTGCCTTTGTGGCGTGACGGTCGCCGGGTCGGCGCGCTGACCGTGCTCGATCGGGACGAGCGTCGTTTCGAGGATGCGGACATCGCATTGCTGCAGGCGCTTGCTGGTCGCATCGATTGCGCGCAACCCAGCGTCCACTGACGGACGGCCGCGGGGGCGGGAAGCGCGTTCAGTTCGCCCGGTCTGTCTCGCTCGCCAGCATCGCGCGTCCGCGGGCGGTTAGGGTGGCATCGACCAGCATCGGGCCGTCGCTGTTGAATACCAGTGCCTCATAAGCAAGGAACCCGGCATCGCTGAGCGATTCAACCATGCCGAGAAATTCGGCGGCGGCCGTTTCCCGGCCGCCCAATCCGATATCGGCGGGCGTGAGAAGCGTCGAACGCGGCCAGTTCTGCTCCAGCAACCGCGTGGCGCATTCTACCGGAACACCCGAACCTATCCTGCCGAGACGGTCCACCGACATGCGGTACTTCTCCTGATCGATCGAGCGCGCCCCGCTTCGCGGCTCCACCGCGGCTGCCGTGTTTCCGGCAACTTGTGTGATCCGGACTTTACCATAATCACACCTCGCGTCGAGTATATTCATTCCGACGTTTGAATATCTTTAATTCGCCTTGCCTTTCATTAGCCTTCTAAACAACTTGTTAGTGACTGTGCGGAAGTGTCCGATCGCCCGTCCGCTAGTTGTAACGGTTGTAGCCGGGCGGCCGCCGCCTCTTTACGCGCGGGCCCGGCGCGATAAACCACCCGCTGCCGGCCATTGGGCGCCGGAAGGGCGGAGTGTTGGATGCGCAAATGGATGCTGGGCGTTACCGGGGCGGCGATCGCGATGGGGGTGAGCATGGCTGATGCCGCGGCGCAGGCGCAGACCGGCAAGCCTCTGACGCTGGAGCGGATTTTTGCCAGCCCTGCGCTGGACGGCCCGGCGCCGCGCGCGGTGCAGCTGTCGCCGGACGGCAAGTATCTCACCCTGCTGCGCAACCGGGACGCGGATCGCGAGCGCTACGACCTCTGGGCGCTCGATACCGCCACTGGCCAGTGGCGCATGCTGGTCGATTCGGAGAAGCTCGGCTCGGGCGCCGAACTCTCCGAGGCCGAGAAGATGCAGCGCGAGCGCGCCCGCATCGGCGGCACCAAGGGGATCATATCCTATGATTGGGCCCCCGACGGACAGTCGATCCTGGTGCCGCTGGAAGGCGAACTGTTCCGTGCGCGGCTGAACGGCACGGTCGACAAGCTGCCTGCGGCTGCCGGGCCCAAGCTCAATGCGGCGCTCAGCCCGGCAGGCAAGTTCGCCAGCTACCTGCAGGATCAGAACCTGGTCATCATGGACCTGACCAGCGGCAAGGCGACGCGCGTTACCCAGGATGGCGCCGGCCCGGTGCATTGGGGCGAGGCCGAGTTTGTCGCGCAGGAAGAAATGGCGCGCAGCGAAGGCTATTGGTGGTCGCCCAATGACAATTATGTCGCGGTCGAGCGCTTCGACGAGGCGCCGGTCGGCATCGTCACCCGTGCCGCGATCGGTGCCGAGGGCACCAGCATCGTCCAGCAGCGCTATCCCAAGGCCGGCACCGCCAATGTGCTCGTCGAGCTCTATGTGCTCGATCCCGCGGGGCAGAAGCGGGTGAAGGTCGATCTCGGCGCGGATCCCGACATCTACCTCGCCCGCGTCGACTGGGCGGCGGACGGCAAAACGCTGTATGTGCAGCGCGAGAACCGCGCGCAGACCCAGCTCGATCTGCTCGCCGTCGATCCCGCTACGGGTGCATCGCGCGTGCTGTTCAGCGAGAAGGCGGCACCGAAGAGCTGGATCAACCTCAGCTACGGCCTCAAGCCGCTCGACGACGGCAGCCTGATCTGGTGGTCCGAGCGGGACGGTCACGGCCATCTTTATCGCTGGCAGGCGGGCACCTTCACCCAACTGACCAAGGGCGGCTGGGAAGTGGCGCCCGACGGCATCAGCGTCGACCAGAAGCGCGGCCGGCTCTATTTCCAGGGCAACAAGGACGACCCGCTAGAACGGCATCTCTACTGGGTCGATTATCGCAAGCCCGCCGCCGTCAGCCGGCTGACCCAGCGCGGCTGGTGGAACGCCGCGAGCATGGACGCCAGCGGCACCCGTGCGATCGTCAGCCGCTCCAGCCCGAACCAGCCGCGCCAGGTCTATCTCGCCGATGCCGACGGCAAGCGGATCGCCTGGGTGCAGGAAAATGCGGTCGGCGATGCGAGCCACCCCTATCACCCTTATCTGGCTGCGCATCGCGAGCGGACCTTCGGCACCATCAAGGGGCCTGACGGCACCGAGCTGCACTGGGAGATGATCACCCCGAAGCTGGAGCCCGGCAGGCGCTACCCGGTGTTCTTCCAGCATTATGGCGGGCCGCATTCGCAGACAGTCAGCCGCGCCTGGGGTGGATCGCTCCAGCAATATCTGGTCCAGCACGGCTATATCTGGTTCCAGATCGACAATCGCGGTTCGGCCAATCGCGGCGTCGCGTTCGAAAGCGCGATCTGGCACGCGATGGGCAGCGCGGAAGTCCAGGACCAGCTGGCCGGCGCAGCCTATCTGAAATCGCTGCCCTTCGTCGATCCGAAGCGGATCGCCACCTACGGCTGGTCCTATGGCGGCTACATGACGCTGAAGATGCTGGAAGCGGCGCCCGGCACCTTCGCCGCGGGCATTTCCGGTGCGCCGGTGACCAAGTGGGAGCTGTACGACACCCATTATACCGAGCGCTACATGGGCGATCCGCGCCGGGTTCCGGACGCGTACAAGGCGTCCAGCACGCTGGGGGACGCGGCGAATATCGCCGATCCGCTGCTGATGATCCACGGCATGTCGGACGATAATGTCGTCCTGGAGAACGGTACGGCAATGTACGCCGCGCTCCAGCAGCACAAGGTGCCGTTCGAGATGATGCTGTATCCGGGGCAGACCCACCGGGTGGGCGGTCCGGGCATCAGCGAGCATTTATGGACTACAGTTCTGAACTTCCTTGATCGATCGTTGGTCAAGTAAGATCTTAAGAACACACACGGATACGTAGAAGACCGGGGGCGTGTCGTAGCAGTGCGGCACGCCCCCTCTTCTATAATGCGCAGGTGGGAGATCTGCGCACCTCCGGGCTGCGCCTAGGAGGAACTGAGCGTGCAATTCCTGGCCAACCTCAAAATCCAGTTCAAGATCATGATGATGCTGGGCTTGCTTGGCATCGTGACCTTGGGCGTCGCCTGGTATGGCAGCAGAGTCATGAAGTCGATCGATGCGGACTATACGCGGCTGACCGACGTCGTGCACCCGGACACGGCGAAACTGATCCGCGTTAATCGACTGACCCAGACGATGATGTACGCCGCGTACAAGACCCTCGTGTATGAAGGTACGTCGGCGCAGGCCAAGAAGTCAGCGGCTGACGAGGCTGCGGCATACAAGCAGTCCGTCGACTATCTGAACGAAGTCGAGGCGACCGAGACGGCAGCGGCCAATCTGGCGCCCATTCGCAGTGCTCTGGAGGAACTCCAGAATGCAGTGGCGCCGGCGATCGAGCAGGGCCTCGCCAACAACGATGTCGAAGCGAAGGCGCTGCTGGCCAAGGCCGACGGCGTCGCAACCGCGTTCACGGCGAAGATCAAGGCGTTCAACGATGGCCGCGTCGCCGAGGCGAAGAAGCAGTCGTCCGCGCTGTCCGCCAGCTCCGATGCTGCTGCGCTGACGCTGCTCGGCGTCGCGCTCACCGCCATCGTCGCAAGCATGGGCCTGGCCATCTTCGTCACCCGCGCGCAGATCGCCGGCCCGCTCGGCAAGCTGCAGGATACGATGCGCGCATTGGCGGGCGGCCAGAACCATGTCGAGGTGCCCGGCACCCAGCGCGGCGACGAAGTCGGCACGATGGCCAAGTCGGTGCTCGTCTTCAAGGAAGCCGCGCTGCGCCAGGAAGAGCTGACCGAGGCCAAGAAGCGTGCCGATGCCGCGCAGCAGATCGTCGTTGAGACGCTTGAGGATAGCCTGGGGAAGCTCGCCGGCGGCGACCTGACCGCGTCCATCGAAACCCGCTTCGACCCCGAATATGAAGGGCTGAAGCAGAACTTCAACGCCGCCGTATCGTCGCTGCGCGAACTCATCACTGCGGTGATCGAGAGCGCCGAGACGATCTCGACCGGCTCGGCTGAAATCGCGCAGGCCAGCGAGGATCTTGCCCGCCGTACCGAAGGCGCCGCTGCCAGCCTCGAGGAAACCTCGGCCGCGGTGCACGAAATGGACCAGCGCATCAAGGCGACCGCCGCCGCTTCGACCAAGACCGTCGAGCGCGCCACCGGCGCCATCGGCGTGGTCGACTCGGGCCGCACCGTGGCGGACGAAGCGATGCAGGCGATGAGCCGCGTTTCGGAAAGCGCCAAGGGCATCGACAACGTCATCGAGGGCCTCGACAAGATCGCCTTCCAGACCCGCGTTCTCGCGATGAACGCGGCGGTCGAAGCCGGCCGTGCAGGGGAAGCGGGCCGCGGCTTCGCGGTCGTCGCCGACCTGGTCTCGGCACTGGCGATGCGCGCCGAAGAGGAAGCCGGCCGCGCCCGCGACCAGCTGACCGCGACGCAGACCGACATCAACGCCGCGGTCGACATGGTCCGCCGGGTCGACAGCGCGCTCGGCGCGATCGTCGGCGACGTCAACGAGGTCCATTCGCTGCTAGAGACCATGGCGCAGGACAATCAGGTCCAGGCCACGGCGGTCACCCAGGTGGCGACGGCGGTCAACAGCATCGACCAGACCACCCAGCAGAATGCCGCGATGGTGGAGCAGACTTCGGCCGCCGCGCGCAACCTCAGCTCGGAAGTCAACGCGCTGACCGAGCAGGCGTCGCGCTTCAACGCCGGCGATCGCAGCCACCGCAAGCCGGTGCGCTCCAAGGTCCATGCGCTGCCGGTCGCTTCGAATGCGCCGCATGCCACAAGCGTCAGCACCGTGCGGTCGACCGGCGCCGAAGTGGAGGAATGGGCGAGCTTCTGATCGCGTCCCGCTGCGCCGATCACCTATGGGCATGCCGGGGCCCGCTCGCGTCATCAGGACGCGGGCGGGCTCTTGGCGTTGGTGCGGATAGCATGGCGAAGCGGTCATGCCGCATGAATCAAAAATGATCTATCTGGCCTTTTCAAACACAAGGCGCAGTGCCGGAGGCCATCGCCACCGCGGGGGCGGCCGGACCACTATAATTTCCGCGTGAATATCTGGCGCTTCTGACAGGCGCAATGAAGGAATCCGCGCGCAAATGATCATGAACTTTAAAATACAGTATAAGATAATGATGATGCTGGGCTTGCTCGGCATCGTGACCCTGGGTGTGGCCTGGTATGGCGGCAGCGTCATGCGCACCATCGACGCGAACTATTCCCAGCTGACCGACGTGAAGATGCCGAACTCGGCCAACCTCATTCGCGTCAACCGGCTGAGCAACGCCATGATGTACAATGCGTACAAGACGCTTGTCTATGAGGGCAGCTCGTCCGACGCAAAGAAGGCAGCGGCAGACGAGGTCAGGGCGTACCAGCAGGCGCAGGACTATCTGCGCGAGGTTATCGCCGCCGAAAAGGAGAGCGCGGCGGATCTCGCACCGATCGACTCCAACATGGATGATCTGCAGAAGTTGCTTGCACCCGCGATCGCGGCGGGGCTGGCGGATCGCAACGATCCGGCAAAGGCACTGCTCGCGCAGGCGGACGAGCGGGCCGATGCGCTGACCAAGGCAATCAAGGACTATAACGACAAGCGGGCGGCAGAGGGTAAAATGGCTTCCGCCGCGCTGACCGCCAGCTCCAATGCGGCGGCGCTGACGCTGCTCGGCGTCGCGCTGGCCGCCATCGCGGCGAGCATGGGCGCCGCCATCGTCGTCACCCGAGCGCAGATTGCCGGGCCGCTGGGCAAGCTGCAGGAAACGATGCGCGCGCTGGCGGGCGGGCATCATGATGTCGACGTGCCGGGCACCGACCGCGGCGACGAGGTGGGCGTCATGGCGAAGTCGGTGCTGGTATTCAAGGAAGCGGCGGTCCGCGAAGCGAAACTCGCCGAAGCCAAGAAGCGGGCGGATGCCGCGCAGGTGCTGGTCGTCGAGACGCTCGAAGACCGCCTGAACAAGCTCGCCGGCGGCGACCTCACCGCAACCATCGACGTAGGGTTCGACCCCGAATATGAAAAGCTGAAGCAGAATTTCAACGCGGCCGTGGCCTCGCTGCGCGAACTGATCGCAGCGGTGATCGAAAGCGCGCAGACGATCTCGACCGGCTCGGCCGAAATCGCGCAGGCCAGCGAGGATCTTGCCCGTCGCACCGAAGGCGCGGCCGCCAGCCTGGAGGAAACCTCGGCTGCGGTCAGCCAGATGGACCAGCGCATCAAGGCGACTGCCGAGGCGGCTACGAAGACGGTGGAGCGCGCCAACGGGGCGATCGACGTGGTCGATACCGGCCGCACCGTGGCGGACGAGGCGATGCAGGCGATGAGCCGCGTCTCGGAAAGCGCCAAGGGTATCGACACCGTGATCGAGGGCCTCGACAAGATCGCCTTCCAGACCCGCGTTCTCGCGATGAACGCGGCGGTCGAAGCCGGCCGGGCAGGGGAAGCGGGCCGCGGCTTCGCGGTCGTCGCCGACCTGGTCTCGGCGCTGGCGATGCGTGCCGAAGAGGAGGCGGGCCGCGCCCGCGACCAGCTGACCGCGACGCAGACCGACATCAACGCCGCGGTCGACATGGTCCGCCGTGTGGACAGTGCGCTCGGCGCGATCGTCGGCGACGTCAACGAAGTGCATTCGCTGCTCGAGACCATGGCCCGGGACAACCAGGTCCAGGCCACGGCGGTCACCCAGGTGGCGACGGCGGTCAACAGCATCGACCAGACCACCCAGCAGAATGCTGCGATGGTGGAGCAGACTTCGGCTGCCGCCCGCAACCTCAGCTCGGAGGTCAACGCGCTGACCGAGCAGGCCTCGCGCTTCAACGCCGGCGACCGCAGCCACCGCAAACCCGTCCGTTCCAGGGTTCATGCCCTGCCGGTCGCCTCGAACGCGGCGCACGCGACCAGCGTGCGCGCGGTGCGCTCGACCGGCGCTAAAGTGGAGGAATGGGCAAGCTTCTGACCGCCAGCCGTTCAACACTGGCCCGCCTTCGTCTCTGGATGAAGGCGGGCCTTTATTTTTGTGTAGATGTGGGGCGCGGCATGAAATTGCGCAAAAAGGGGATCGCCACGCAAGCATGTTTCTGCTAGCGGAAGACGCGATGCTTCGAAAACGCGCCAAATCCACGCGAATTACACCGCGCCCGTAATCCGGGCGCGATAGCTGCGCTTTATGCAGCGAAGCAGCGGAATGCTGGTGCATTCCACCCTCCATCCCCACTAAAGAGCCTCCACGCCGCAGGTGTCGGCGCGGGCAAGAAAGAGGTACAAATGGGTTACCGTGTCGTCGTCGCAGGCGCCACCGGCAATGTCGGTCGCGAAATGCTCAACATCCTGGCCGAGCGGGAATTCCCGATCGACGAGCTCGCCGTGCTGGCGTCGTCGCGCTCGACCGGGGACATGGTCGACTATGGCGAGACCGGCAAACAGTACAAGGTCCAGAACATCGAGCATTTCGATCCCACGGGCTGGGACATGGCGCTGTTCGCGATCGGCTCGGAAGGCAGCGCCAAATATGCGCCCAAGTTCGCCGCCGCGGGCTGCACGGTGATCGACAATGCCTCGCTCTACCGGATGGACCCGGACGTGCCGCTGATCGTGCCCGAGGTGAACCCGGAGGCGATCGACGGCTACAAGGCGCGCAACATCATCGCCAACCCGAACTGCTCGACCGCGCAGATGGTGGTGGCGCTCAAGCCGCTGCACGATGCCGCCAAGATCAAGCGCGTGGTGGTCGCGACCTACCAGTCGGTCTCGGGCGCGGGCAAAGCGGGGATGGACGAGCTGTTCAACCAGAGCCGCGCGATCTTCGTCGGCGACCAAGTGGAGCCGGCCAAGTTCACCAAGCAGATCGCCTTCAACGTGATCCCGCACATCGACAGCTTCCTCGACGACGGCTCGACCAAGGAAGAGTGGAAGATGGTCGTGGAGACCAAGAAGATCCTCGATCCCAAGATCAAGGTGACCGCGACCTGCGTGCGCGTGCCGGTGTTCGTCGGCCACTCCGAGGCGATCAACCTCGAGTTCGAGGACGAACTGTCGGCCGAGGACGCGCAGAAGATCCTGCGCGAGGCACCGGGCATCATGCTGGTCGATAAGCGCGAGAATGGCGGGTACGTGACGCCGATCGAGAGCGTAGGCGAGTACGCGACCTATGTCAGCCGAGTCCGCGAGGATTCGACCGTCGAGAACGGTCTGTCGCTGTGGTGCGTGTCGGACAATCTCCGCAAGGGCGCGGCACTGAACGCGGTGCAGATCGCGGAACTGCTGGGCCGGCGCCACCTGCAGAAGGCGTAAAGGGAGCGGGGCGGCGCCAAGGTGCCGCCCTTTTTCGTCTCAGATCCTCCCCCGGAGGGGGAGGGGGACCACCGCCGCAGGCGGTGGTGGAGGGGTGTCAGCGCTGCTGGGGTGGTCCACGCCTCCAGCGCTGACACTCCTCCGTCGCGCTACGCGCGCCACCTCCCCTTACAGGGGAGGATTGTGGGCCTCACAGCCGCGGCAGGGTCACCCCGCGCTGGCCCATGTACTTGCCCGCACGATCGGCATAGCTCGTCTCGCAGGGCTGCTCGCCCTTGAGGAACAGGAACTGGCAGGCGCCTTCATTGGCGTAGATCTTGGCCGGGAGCGGCGTGGTGTTGGAGAACTCCAGCGTCACATGGCCCTCCCATTCGGGTTCCAGCGGCGTGACGTTCACGATGATCCCGCAGCGCGCATAGGTCGACTTGCCGAGGCAGATCACCAGCGTGTCGCGCGGCACCCGGAAATACTCCACCGTCCGGGCGAGGGCGAAGCTGTTCGGCGGGATTACGCAGACATCGGTCTTGCGGTCGACGAAGCTGTTCGCGTCGAAATTCTTCGGGTCGACCACCGCGCTGTCGACATTGGTGAAGATCTTGAACTCGTCGGCGACGCGGGCGTCATAGCCGTAGGAGGAGAGGCCGTAGCTGATGCAGCCTTCGCGGCGCTGGCTCTCGACGAAGGGCTCGATCATGCCGTGGTTGAGCGCCTGCTCGCGAATCCAGCGGTCGGATAGAATGGACATGGGCGCGGGTAGTGCGGGGCGGGGCGGCACTCGTCAAGCGGACCGCCCCGCAATCGCATCCTCCTCCCCGCGGCGGCAGGGAGGAGGTGGGTCGATCAGAGCTTGCTCAGCACATAGTCCGCCGAGCTGACCTCGAACGCGCCGGGCGCCTCGACGAACAGCTGCTCGACGACGCCGTCGTTGACGATCATCGCGAAGCGCTGGCCGCGCTTGCCCAGGCCGAAGCCGGTGCCGTCCAGCGTCAGGCCCAGCGCCTCGGCGAAGGCACCGTTGCCGTCGGCGAGCATCGTCACCTTGTCGGCCACGCCGTTTGCCTCGCCCCAGGCCTTCATCACGAAGAAGTCGTTGACTGCGGTGCAGGCGATCTCGTCGACGCCCTTGGCCTTGATTGCGTCTGCCTTCTCGACGAAGCCCGGCAGGTGCTTGGCCGAGCAGGTGGGGGTGAAGGCGCCGGGCACCGAGAACAGCGCGACCTTGCGGCCGGCGAAATAGGCGGGGGCCTGGACCTGGTCCGGACCCTCGGCGGTGACCTTGACGAGCGTGGCGTCGGGGATGCGATCGCCGGTCTGGATCGTCATGCTGCTCTCTCCTTGTACGAATCCTGCGGCCGCACGGCCGCCCCGCCTCCATCGCATCCCGCGCAACAAATTCAAGCGTGGCCCGTAGGGAGGGCGAACGATATGGTGGATAGCATGGATTCGACGCCTTCCCTTACCGGCCAGTTCCTGCTGGCGATGCCCGGCATCGGCGACCCGCGCTTCGAGCGCGCGGTGATCGCGATGTGCGCCCATGATACCGAAGGCGCTCTGGGCATCGGCATCGGCGCGACGATCGAGGGGCTGGGCCTGCACGACCTGCTCGAACAGTTCGAGATCGATCCCGGCGACGTGCCCGACGTGCCGGTGCATTTCGGCGGGCCCGTCGAGCCGCGCCGCGGCTTCGTGTTGCATACGGCCGACTGGAGCGGGCAGGACACGATTGACGTCGCCGGCCGCTGGCAACTCTCCGGCACGATCGACGTGCTGCGCGCGATCGCCGAGGGGAAGGGGCCGAGCCGCTGGCTGGTCGCGCTCGGCTATGCCGGCTGGGGCGAGGGGCAGCTGGAGACCGAGCTGACCCGCCATGGCTGGTTCAACACGCCCGCCGATCTGGCGCTGCTCTACGACACGGATGTGTACGAGCGCTGGGCCGAGGGGTTCGTCGGCGCAGGCATCGATCCGCGGCTGCTCGCAAATAGCACGGGTACCGCTTGAATTCGGCCGAACGGCATATAAAGATATCTTTATATTAACATTGCGCGCCTGACCCGAAGCGGGTAGGGGGCGCACCCATGCGGCCGGGAGGATTCCCGGTGCGCCAGCATTTGCCTGCAACTGGAGAAGCAGCCCGTGGCTAAAAACGACTATGTCATCAAGGACATCGCGCTCGCCGATTTCGGCCGTGCCGAGATCAACATCGCCGAGACCGAGATGCCCGGCCTGATGGCGCTCCGCAAGGAATTCGGCGCATCGCAGCCGCTCAAGGGCGCGCGCATCACCGGTTCGCTGCACATGACGATCCAGACCGCCGTGCTGATCGAGACGCTGACCGCGCTCGGCGCGCAGGTCCGCTGGGCGACCTGCAACATCTTCTCGACGCAGGACCACGCCGCCGCCGCGATCGCCGCGACCGGCGTGCCGGTGTTCGCGGTCAAGGGCGAGAGCCTGGCCGACTATTGGGACTATGTCGGCGACATCTTCAACTGGGGCGCCGACGGTGACGGCACCACCGCCAACATCATCCTCGACGACGGCGGCGACGCGACCATGTTCGCGCTGTGGGGCGCCAAGCTCGAAGCCGGCGCGACGCTGGGCGAGCCGGAGAATGACGAGGAAGTTGAATTCCAGCGCGCGCTGAAGGCGTTCGTCGCCAAGTATCCGGGCTACCTCACCAAGACCGTGCAGAACCTGAAGGGCGTCTCGGAAGAGACCACCACCGGCGTGCACCGCCTGTACGAGATCGCCAAGAAGGGCGAGCTGCCGTTCCCGGCGATCAACGTCAACGACAGCGTCACCAAGTCGAAGTTCGACAATCTCTATGGCTGCAAGGAATCGCTGGTCGACGCGATCCGTCGCGCCACCGACGTGATGCTCGCCGGCAAGGTCGCCGCGGTTGCCGGTTTCGGTGACGTGGGCAAGGGCTCGGCCCAGTCGCTGCGCAACGGCGGCGCCCGCGTGCTCGTGACCGAAATCGATCCGATCTGTGCGCTGCAGGCGGCGATGGAAGGCTTCGAGGTCGTCACCATGGACGAGGCGGTCAAGCGCGCCGATATCTTCGTGACGGCGACGGGCAATGCTGACGTGATCACCGCCGATCACATGAAGGCGATGAAGCCGATGTCGATCGTCTGCAACATCGGCCACTTCGACAGCGAGATCCAGATTTCGGCGCTGTCGAACTACAAGTGGACCGAAGTGAAGCCCGGCACCGACCTGGTCGAGTTCCCGGACGGCAAGCAGATCATCGTGCTCGCCAAGGGCCGCCTCGTGAACCTGGGCTGCGCCACCGGTCACCCCAGCTTCGTGATGTCGGCCAGCTTCACCAACCAGACGCTGGCGCAGATCGAGCTCTGGACCCGCGGCGAGCACTACAAGAACGAAGTGTACGTCCTGCCGAAGCACCTCGACGAGAAGGTCGCCGCACTCCACCTCGAGAAGCTGGGCGTGCATCTGTCGAAGCTGAGCGAGAAGCAGGCCGCCTATATCGGCGTTCCGGTCGAAGGCCCGTTCAAGCCGGACCACTACCGCTACTGATCGCTTTCCGCGATTGAAGCCACGAGGGCCGCGCTCCGAAGGGAGCGCGGCCCTTTTCGTATGCGTGCCGCTCGGCAGCCGGTGGCACGGGATTCGGTGTACGGCTCGCCCGGGCAGACATAAAAAAAAAGGGGGCCGTTGCCGGCCCCCTTATCAGGTCGAAAGCAGTTCGGATCAGAAGGCGATCCGGACACCCGCATAATAGCGGCGGCCGATCGGATCGTAGACGCCTGCATCGGTGTCCTGGCCGGCCGAGGCGCCGATATCGGCGAGGTAGGGCGGCTTGTTGTCGAGCAGGTTGTCGCCGCCGACGAAGAACTCGTACTGGCGGTTGACGCGGAAGCGCAGCTGCGAGTCCAGGTAGAACTGCGGACGTGCACGGACCGACGGATCGGTACCCGGGCGTTCGCCGGTCAGCTGGTCGTCGATGCTCGACTGGCTCAGCCAGGTACCGGTGACCGTCAGGCCGACGCCGTTGATCGCATAGTTGCCGTTGATCGTGAACTTGTCGCGCGGCGCGCCGATCTCACCGGCGAAATAGTCGCGGTCCGCGTTCGGCACCGGCACGGTATAGCCGGTGAACAGGTGCGTGTACGAACCGCGCAGGCCGAGATTGCCGGCCAGGCCCCAGTCAGACAGGTTCTGGTTCCACGTCACGGTGGTGTCGATGCCCGAGGTCTTCAGGCCGCCGCTGTTGCGGAAGGTGGTGTTGACCTCGTCGATCGAACCGACGCTGTTCGCGCCGACCGCCGCCGCACGGCGCACGATCTGCGAGCAGTAGGACTGCACGCCGCCATTGTAGCACTGCGCCAGCGTGTACTGGAGCGGGGTGAAGACGATGGCGTCCTTGATGCGGATATTGAAGTAATCGACCGTCACGACCAGGTTGCGCAGTGCGCGGATCGAGCGGGGGTTGATCACGACGCCGGCCGTGAACGAGTCACCCTTTTCTTCCTGCAGGTTCAGATTGCCACCGCCGAAGCTGGTGATGCCCTGCTTGTCCGCCTGGCTCACCGCGAAGGCACCGTTGGCGGCAATGTTCGCGGCGACACCGGTGGCTGCGCGGCACTGCGTGCCGAGCGTACCGCCGGTGGCCGCCGTCACGCCAAGGCAGGGGTCCTGCAGGCCGCTCGGGAAGTCCTGCTGTGCAGGCTGATACAGCTCGTTGATGTTCGGCGCACGCACCGAACGCGCGGCGATCACGCGGAAGCGGATGTCCTCCACGGGCGCCCACTCGCCGCCATAGTTGTAGCTGACCGTCGTGCCGACCGTCGAATAGTCGGACACGCGGATCGCACCGCGCACGTTCAGGGCATGGAAGAACGGACGATCCTGAAGCAGCGGCGCGATCACTTCGCCGAAGCCTTCCCAGAGGTGGAAGCTGCCCGAGGTGGCCGGCAGCGCATTGTTGCCGTTCAGGCCCTGCTGGGTGAGAAGGTCGAAGGTGTTGCTGCTGGTCTCGCGGCGATACTCGGTGCCGATGTTGATGCCGACCTCGTCGGCGCCGAACAGCGAGAAGAGCTTGCCGGTGACGTTGCCGCCGAACACCGTCTGGGTGACCTTGGCATCGAGCGTGGTCGGCGCCTCGATATAGCCGGCGGCCGGCGCGAGCGTGCCGATGCCGTAGATGTTGGCGGGCACGCAGCCTGCTGCACGCGCGGCGGGGTCGGCGCAGACGATCTGGCCGGTTGCCGGATCGGTATAGGCGTTCAGCGCCTGGGTGAACTTGGTGCTGTCGAACTGGCCCGAGCCGGTCTGATGCTCCTTGCTCTGGCCGTAGATACCATAGACTTCATAGCTCCAGCGATCCCCGGCGAACGAACCGTTCACGCCGCCGGCGATGCGGAACAGGTCGCGGTCCGCGGACGAGGTGCGCGGGCCGAAATCGGCGAGGCGACGCTCGAAATAGACGTCGCGCAGACCGTCACCGTCGGTGTCGGTCGCGGCGTTGAAGATCGCGTTCGGCACATACGGGTTGCGATAGCGGGTGCCGGCGACGATCGACTCGATCGGCACCTGGCCGCCGGTGGCGATATCGACCAGATCGGAGCTGAGCGGGAAGGGCTCGATCTCCGTGCGCACCTTGGTCTTGGCGTAGTTGCCCTCGACCCAGACATTGGCTGCCGACGAGAACTCGAAGTTCGCGCGGCCGGCGGCGACATAGCGCTCGACCGGGACGGCGAGGTAGCGATAGTCCGAACGGTTGAAGCCGCCGCAGCTAATGTCGGTGCAGTTCACCAGCGAGCCGGTGTTGTAGCTGAACGTCTGGTCGCCCGCATAGATGCGGCCGCCGGGCGTGAAGCCGGACAGGAAGGGACGCTCGGGATCATTCGGGGTGAAGCTGGCGCTCGACGAATCGACCGCGCTCGAACCCGCTTCGGTCGAGCGATCGCGCTTCAGCACGGTGCCCTGCTTCGAATAGCTGCCGAACAGCATCACGTTGCCGCGACCGTCGGCGAAGTTCTTGCCGCCGAGCAGGCTGTACTGCTGGTCGAAGCCATCACCGCGATCGGTGATGCCGAGCTGGCCATCGGCCTGCAGGCCTTCGAAATTCTTCTTGTAGACGATGTTCACCACGCCGGCGACCGCGTCCGAACCATAGACGGCCGAGGCGCCGCCGGTCAGCGTGTCGATCCGCTCGATGAAGCCGGTCGGGATCACGTTGAGGTCTACCGCCTGGCTGCCCGGCTGGCCCGAGACGAAGCGGCGGCCGTTGACCAGCACCAGCGTGCGATCTTCGCCGAGGTTGCGCAGGTTCACCGTCGCGGCGCCCGCGCCCTGGGTGGCGAAGCTCGAATTGGTGCGGCTGATGCCGGGGGCACCGAAAGCCGGGTTCTGCAGCAGCACTTCCTGCACGTTGATCGCGCCCTGCTGCTGGATCTGCTCAGCGCTGATCACCTGCAGCGGCGAGGCCGATGCGGCGGCCGGCGAGGCGATACGCGAACCGGTCACGACGATTTCGGAGGGTTGGTCCTGGGTACCGGCGGTCTGGTCCGCGCCGGTCTGTGCGGAAGCGGCCGGAATCGCGATCAGTGCGCTTCCAAGCAGCGTGCTTGCCAAAAGATGGTGGCGACGCAAAAGATACATAGAAAACGTCCTAACTCGTACTGAAACAAACTGGCATGCGCGGTTACGCATGCGTGAACCGGCAGCGGAGTAGGGGGTGAATTTGGTGCGCGCTACGGCCCGTTAGGACTTTTATGTCATTCCATTCATCTGTGTAGCAAATTCGCAACAATTGCGATTTTTGGAAGTATTTCTACAATAATTCAATGTTTCGCTTTTTCATTTCGATGATGTTTCTGAAATGTTTTGGCGTGTCGGGTTCAGTCCCCCGTGGGGACGTGTGCCCAAAATGCTTTTCGCACCGAGCTGCATTGGCTTAAGGACGAAGCGTGGCAGGCCTGGGGACCCTTTGGTGATCGTTCTATCGCAGAGTGGCGCAGCCATCGTCGGCGCCGTGCTTGCGTTCGTGCTGATCGCGGCGGTCTGGGCGCTCTATGCCGGGCTCGCGGCACGCGCCGCCGCACGCACCGCCTATGAGCAGAACCGCCGGTTGCTGCGCTTTGCCCGCACCTCGCCGGCGTTGCCGATGCTGGTTCGCGCCGATGGCAGGATCGAGATGTCGCCGCGTCTCGCGGCCTGGCTGGGCCTGGACGGACCGGTCGATTCGCTCGCCCGCCTGTCACAGAAGGATTCGGGGCTGGATCCCGAAGACGTTGCCTTGCTCGGCGAGCAGGTGGAGGCGGCGCAGCGTGCCGGCCAGTCCTTCCGCCTGTCGTTGCCGGTGCGCGGCTCCGAACGGATGCTGCTGGTGCTCGGCGAGCGCGCCTCCGAGGCGGTGGAGACGCCGGGTAGCGTGCTGCTCTGGGTGCTCGACTCGACCGACAGTCAGGCGGAGGTGGGATCGCTGGAGCGGGAGGCCGATCGGCTGCGCGCCGCCTTCGACGCGTTGACCGCGCTGATCGAGGCCGCGCCGATGCCGATGTGGTATCGCGGGCCCGATCTGCGGCTGCTGATGGTCAACACCGCCTATGTGCGCGCGGTCGAAGGCCGCGATGCCGAGGACGTGGTGTCGCGCGGCGTGGAACTGGTCGACGGCGCGGGGCTGGGCGGTCCGCTCGCCAACGCCGCGATCGCGCGCGACACGCAGGAGCCGCAATCGGCCGCGATGCCCGCGACGATCGCCGGTGCGCGGCGGATGCTGCGCCTCCACGACGTGCCGCTGCCGACCGGCGGCATCGCGGGCTTTGCGGTCGACATCGAGGAATTGGAGCGCGCCCGCGGCGGTCTGAAGCGCTTCGCCGAGGCGCAGCGGGCGATGCTCGACCGGATGTCTGCCGGCGTCGCGCAGTTCGGCTCGGATCGCAGCCTGGTGTTCTGCAACCAGCCCTTCCGCCGCCTGTTCGCGATGAAAAACGAGTGGCTGGCCGACCGCCCCGAATTCGACCGCGTGCTGGAACGCATGCGCGAGGCGCGCAAGCTGCCCGACGTGCGCGACTTCCCCCACTGGAAGGCCGAGCGCCGCGAATGGTTCACCTCGCCCGAGGCGGTGGAGGAGAGCTGGAGCATCGGCACCACGCACCTCCGCGTCGTCGCCCAGCCGCTGCCCGAAGGCGGGCTGCTGCTGATCTTCGAGGATCAGACCCAGCAGCTCGAACTCCAGCGCGAACATGGCGAGATGCAGCAGGTGCGCACCGCCACGCTGGACAGCCTGGCCGAAGCGGTCGCGGTGTTCGGCAAGGGGCGGCTGCAGCTGTGGAACCGCAAGTTCCGCCAAGTCTGGGGCTTCGAGGACGGCTTTCTCGACGGCCACCCGCAGATCGCCACGATCGTCAAGGCGGCGGGCGGCAAGCTGGTCAACGCGGCCCGCGCCGAGATCATCGGCGACCTGATCCGGCTCGCCGCCAAGGATCGCCAGCAGCGCGGCTCCAGCATCACCTTCGCCAATGGCCGCCATTTCGACATTGCCGCGGTGCCGTTGCCCGACGGCAACGCGCTGGTGACGATGCTCGACACCACCGATCGCCAGCGCGTGGAGCGGGCCCTTCGCGATCGCAACGAGGCGCTGGAAGCGGCCGACCGAGTCCGCACCGCCTTCGTTGCCAATATGAGCTATGAGCTGCGCACGCCGCTCACCTCGATCAAGGGCTTCGGCGAGATGCTGCAGGGCGGCTTTGCCGGCAAGCTGAGCGCCGACGGCAAGGAATATGTCGAGGCGATCCTGATGTCGGTCGATCGGCTCGGCGGGCTGATCGACGACGTGCTGGATCTCACCCAGAGCGAGGGCCAGCCGATCGAGCGCGAGACGGTGGACGTCGAGCTCGCCGCGACCAGCGCGGCCGACGTGATCGCGCCGCTCGCCAAAGGCAAGGCAATCGAGCTGGTGATCGAGGATGCGGGCACGGTCGGCGTAGTGCAGGGCGATGCCCGGCGCATCCGCCAGACGGTGGAGCATCTGCTGCGTCACGCGGTCTCCAACACGGGGGAGGGCGGCCGCGTGCTGCTGCATCTAGACGGCAATGCGCGGGTGGCGCGGGTGATCGTCAGCGACGATGGCCCCGGTATGCCGCCCGAGGCGGTGGCGCGCGCGTTCGACCGGTTCGCGCAGGTCGGCACCTCGCGCGGCGGCGACCGCGCGCTGGGGTTGGGCCTGCCGCTCGCCAAGCAGTTCGTCGAGGCGCATGGCGGGCGGATCGAGTTGATCTCCGAGCCGGGGCAGGGGACGCTCGTCACGGTAGAGTTGCCGCGCGGATGACCAAAAACACTATCCTGCTCGCCTCGCTCGAAGAGGCGCTGGCGCTTGGTGCGAAGCTGGCGGCAGTGATCGGCCCCGGCGACGTCATCGCGCTGTCGGGACCACTGGGGGCCGGCAAGACCAGCATTGCCCGCGGGCTGCTCGCCGCCCTCGGACTGGAGGGCGAGGCGCCGTCGCCGAGCTTCGCGATCGTCCAGCCCTATGATGTGCCCGAGGTGCGGCTGCCGGTGCTGCACGTCGACCTGTACCGGATCGAGGACCCGGACGAGGCCGAGGAGCTGGGGCTCGACGACGCCCGCCACGATGCGCTGCTGCTGGTCGAATGGCCCGAGCGGCTGCCCGCATCGGCATGGCACGACGCCTTGTGGCTGACGCTGGCGGTCGCGGCGGACGGCACCCGTAGCTTGACAGCGCGCGTGCCGGCGGCATGGGAAGGCCGATGGCCGTTGACATGACTCCGCCGCCCGCGGCGCCCGCTTTTCTCGCTTCTGCCGGTTGGGCAGGAGCCGACATCCTCCCCGTTGCCGGCGATGCCTCGTTCCGCCGCTATTTCCGCGTCGTCGAGGGCGACCGCAGCGCGATCCTGATGGACGCGCCGCCGCCGCATGAGGACCCGCGCCCGTTTCTGGCCGTGGCGCGCTGGCTGACCGACCTCGGCTTCGCCGCTCCCGCGATCCTGCACGAGGACCTGGCGCAGGGCCTGGTGCTGCTGGAGGATTTCGGCGACGTGCGGCTGCGCGAGACCGTTGATGCCGAGCCGGCGCGCGAGCTGGGCCTCTACGGCGCGGCGGTGGATCTGCTGGTGCGGCTCCACGAGGCGCCGGCGGGTGTCGAGGCGCCGTACGACCTCGCCGTCTACCAGCGCGAGGCGGGGCTGTTCATCGAATGGTATTGCCCGGCCGTCGGGCTGGAGGTGGATGCCGCCGGTTATCGCGGCGCCTGGGATGCGGTGCTGGCGCCGCTGCTCGATGGTCATCGCCCCGTCACGGTGCTGCGCGATTATCATGCTGAGAATCTGATGCTGATCGAGGGTGGCGAAGGCTTGGGACTGCTCGACTTCCAGGACGCGCTTGCCGGCCATCCCGCCTATGATCTCGTCTCCCTGCTCCAGGATGCGCGTCGCGACGTGCCGGAGGCGACCGAGGCGGCGATGCTTGCCCGCTACCGGGACGCGACCGGCGCGGGAGAGGCGTTCGACACCGCCTATCACGTGCTCGGCGCGCAGCGGAACGCCAAGATCCTCGGTATCTTCACCCGGCTGTGGAAGCGCGACGGCAAGCCGCGCTACCCGTCGCTCTGTCCGCGCGTGTGGACCTATCTCGAGCGCGACCTCGCGCATCCGGCGCTCAAGCCGGTGGCGGACTGGTTCGCCGCCAATGTGCCGCCGGAGAAGCGCGGCGATCCGATGCAGGTGGCGGCATGACGATCTATTCGCTCCGCCCGCAGCCCGCAGCGCCGGTGCCCAGGACCGCGATGGTGATGGCTGCCGGCCTCGGCAAGCGGATGCGTCCGCTCACCGTCACCCGGCCCAAGCCGCTGATCGAGGTCGCCGGCAAGCCGCTGATCGACCATGTCTTCGATCGCCTGGCGGCGGCCGGGGTCGAGCGCGCGGTGGTTAACGTCCATTACCTCGCCGACCAGCTCGAGGCGCATTTGCGCGCCCGGGTGAAGGGCATGGAGCTGCTGGTGTCGGACGAGCGCAAGCAGTTGCTCGAGACCGGCGGTGGCCTCGTCCAGGCCCGCGAACTGCTGGGCGACCAGCCCTTCCTCTGCGTCAACAGCGACAATCTGTGGCTCGATGGCCCCAGCGATGCGATCCGGCTGCTCGCCGCCCAATGGGACGATGCCAAGATGGACGCGCTGCTGCTGCTGGTGCCGCTGGCGCGCGCCACCTGCCATCG
This sequence comes from uncultured Sphingomonas sp., assembly GCF_913774285.1. GTDB lineage: Bacteria > Pseudomonadota > Alphaproteobacteria > Sphingomonadales > Sphingomonadaceae > Sphingomonas. The sequence continues at coordinate 158,310 of NZ_CAJYHX010000007.1, forward strand.
CGGGCAGGGGGATTTCCGGCTGGACGCGTTCGGGCGGATCACCGAGCGCCGCAAGCCGGGCCGGCTGGCGCCTTTCGTGTTCACCGGCATCCAGATCCTGTCGCCGCGCGTGATCCGCGACTGGCCCGAGGGGCCGTTCTCGACCAATTTGTTCTGGAACCGCGCCATGGAAACCGGGCGTCTCTGGGGCGCGGTGCACCAGGGGCTGTGGTTCGATGTCGGCTCGCCCAAGGCGATCCGCGAAACCGAACTGGCCCTCGCGGAGCTGTAAGCCCACCCATATCCTCCCCCGCCAGGGGGAGGTGTCAGGCGCAGCCTGACGGAGGGGGAGGAAGCACGATCGTTTCCGTTCTGGCATCCTCCCCCTCCGCCGCGCGTTGCGCGCCACCTCCCCCTGGAGGGGGAGGATAAGCTGCTTCGAAGGTTGCGCCGTCTGGTGCAACCCCGCTAAGGTTCGCGCTCCGTTCCCCTTTTGCCGAGCCGCATGTCGCACGCCCTGCACCTCTACACGATCCCGCCGCACCGGGCCTTTGCCGATGCGCTGGCGATCGGGCTGATCCGCCGCTTCGGGGCGGACCCGCTGCGGCTGGCGCGCGGCGTGGTGCTGTTGCCGAACAACCGCGCCAAGCGCGCGATGCAGGACGCGTTCGTGCGCGAGAGCGGCGGCGGGCTGCTGCTGCCCCGATTGGTTGCGATCGGCGACCCCGAACTCGACGAGGCGGTGTTCGAGACGGTCGACGATGCCGAACCGGTCCCTCCCGCGGTCGATCCGCTCCAGCGGCGGATGATCCTCGCGCGGCTGCTCCAGGGGCATGATGCGCGGCTCGACGCGGCGGAGGCGGTGCGGCTGGCCGGCGATCTCGGCGCGACGCTCGACCAGTTGCTGGTCGAGGAAGTTTCGCCCCGGCGGCTCCGCGAGCTCGAGCTTGGCCCCGAGCTGTCGGCGCATTGGGAGCGTTCGCTCGCGCTGTTCGAGATCGTGCTGACCCGCTGGCCCGAGGAACTGGCCAAGTTGGGGCGCGTCGATCTGCCCGAGCGGCGCCGGCGCCTGCTCGATCGCGTCTCCGCGCGGTGGAAGGCCACGGCACCGTCGGGCTTCGTCTGCGCCGCAGGGATCACCACGGCGGCGCCCGCCATCGCGCGGCTGCTGCGGGTCGTGGCGGGGCTGCCCGAGGGCATGGTGGTGCTCCCCGCGCTCGCCACCGCGATGGGCGACGACGAATGGGAGTCGCTCGGACCGCACAAGCCGGACCCCGCCACCGGGCGCCGCCGCCGCGCGCTCGAGACGCACCCGCAATTCCACCTCAAGCTGCTGCTCGACCGGATGGGCGTGGCGCGCGGCGAGTTCCAGCAATGGCGCGTCGCCAGCGAGCTCGATGCGCCGCCCGCGCGCAGCAAGGCGATCGCCTCCGCGATGCAGCCGCCCGAGCTCACCCATCGCTGGACCGACCTGCCCGCCGGCGAGCGGCGGCTGGACGGCGTCCGCGCGCTCGAACTCGCGACCCCCGCCGAGGAAGCCCAGGCGATCGCGCTGGCGCTGCGCGAGGCGCTGGAGACGCCGGCGCGCACGGCCGCGTTGGTCACTCCCGATCGCGCGCTTGCCCGCCGTGTGGCGGCGCATTGCGCGCGCTGGGGGATCGCGGTGGACGACTCCGCCGGCCAGCCGCTGTCGCTCACCCCGCCGGGCACGCTGCTGCTGGCGCTGGCCGATGCGGCGGCACAGGCCTTCGCGCCGATGCCGCTGCTGACCTTGCTCAAGCACCCGCTGGTGCAGCCGAACGACCGTGCCGCCTGGCTGGACGGCGCCCGCGCGCTCGACCTCGCGCTGCGGGGCCCGCGCCCGGCGCCGGGACTTGGCGGTGTCGACGCGCATCTCGCCGAGCAGGGCGGCCGCGAAGGGACGCTTCGCCGCACCGCTGCCCGCTGGTGGGAGACGGCGCGGCCACTGCTCGCGCCGTTGGAGGCAGTGTTCGCCGGGGGCGCGCAGCCGCTCGCCGAGCTGGTCGCAGCGCTTCGAGAGGCAGCGCAGGCACTGGGCGGTGACATGCTGTGGAGCCGCGAAGACGGCCGCGCCGCCGCGCTGCTGCTCGACGATCTGGAGCGCGAGGCCGCACATGGCCCGGCGCTGGCCGAGCCGGACAGCCTCGCGCCCATGCTGCGCACGCTGATGGACGAAGTCGCGGTGCGGCCGCCGCAGGGCGGGCATCCGCGGCTCGCCATTCTCGGCCTGATCGAGGCGCGGCTGCACAGCGCCGACCTGATGATCCTCGGCGGGCTTAACGAGGGCGTGTGGCCGGGGCTGCCCGCGCCGGACCCGTGGCTCGCGCCGCGCATCCGTGCCGAGCTGGGGCTGCCGGGGCTGGAGCGGCGGATCGGCGTCTCGGCGCATGATCTCGCGATCGGCCTGGGGGCGAAGGATGTGCTGCTTACCCGCGCCCGCCGTGACGCGAGCGCGCCGACCATCGCTTCGCGCTTCTGGCTGCGGCTGGAGGCGCTGTCGGGTGGTCTGGAGCGGGCAGGCGACCTCGCCGCGTGGATGGCGGCGATCGACGCGCCGGGCGCCTTTGCGCCGGTCGCGCGGCCCGAGCCTTCGCCGCCCGCCAAGGATCGGCCCCGGGTGATTTCAGTCACCGAAGTCGATCGCCTCAAGGCGGATCCCTATGCCTTCTACGCGCGGCGGATGCTGCGGCTGATGCCGCTCGATCCCGTCGATGCCGATCCCAGCGCGGCGTGGCGCGGCACCGCGGTGCACGACGTGCTCCAGCGCTGGTTCGAAGAGGACGATTGCCGCCCGGACCTGCTTCGGGCCCGCGCCGAGGCGATGCTGGCCGACACGCGTACCCACCCGCTGATCCGCGCGCTGTGGCAACCGCGGCTGATCGAGGCAATCGACTGGATCGCTGGCGAGCTGGTCGAACAGGGGGTGAGGGGCCGCACGGTGCTGGCGGTGGAGCGGGACGGTTCGATCGACTTCGCCGGCGTGACGCTGCGCGGCAAGTTCGACCGGCTCGATCGACTGGAGGGCGGCGCGCTGGCGATCGTCGACTACAAGACCGGGCAGCCGCCGAGCACGCGCGCGGTGAAGGCAGGGTTCAGCCTGCAGCTCGGGCTGCTGGGGCTGATCGCCGAGCGCGGCGGGTTCGAGGGTATCGAGGGCGCGGCGCGGGCATTCGAATATTGGTCGCTGGCGCGCAATCCGAAGAGCGGCGCGTTCGGCTATGTCGATTCGCCGGTCGATCCGAAGAAGCGCGAGCCGGTGCCGGCCGAGGATTTCGTCAGCATCGCCGCCGAGCATTTCGCCGCGGCGGCGGGCGAGTGGCTGACCGGCGAGCGCCCGTTCACCGCCAAGCTGGTGCCGGAATACGCGCCCTATGCGGAATATGACCAGCTGATGCGCCGGGATGAATGGTATGGGCGTGAGTAAGTTCAGTGCTCCTGCGAAAGCAGGAGCCCAGGACCACACGGGATTCCCTCGCGACTCCTGGGCCCCTGCTTTCGCAGGGGCAAGGGTGGAAGAACGCCGCCCATGAGCCGCAGTCCCGCCAAGCTTCACCCGCTGAAGGGCAACCAGCAGCGCGCCAGCGATCCGCGTCGCCATATCTGGCTGTCGGCCTCGGCAGGGACCGGCAAGACGCAGGTGCTCGCCGCGCGCGTGTGGCGGCTGCTGCTCGCGGGCACCGATCCCTCGGCGATCCTGTGCCTCACCTTCACCAAGGCCGGCGCGGCCGAGATGTCCGAGCGGATTACCGGCCGTCTGGCCTATTGGGTGCGGGCGAAGGATGAGGAGCTCGCCGCCGATCTCGCCGCGCTGGGCGAGAGCATCGGCCCCGAGAGCCGTGCCGTTGCCCGCACGCTGTTCGCGAAGGTGCTGGATGCGCCAGGCGGCGGCATCCGCATCCAGACGATCCACAGCTTCTGCCAGTCGCTGCTCGCCGCCTTCCCGATCGAGGCGGGACTGGTGCCCGGCTTCCGCCCGCTGGAAGCGCGCGAGGAGGCGGTGCTGGCCCGCGAAACGCTCGCGGAGATGCTGGTCGAGGCCCGGCGCGAGGGCCGTGAAGGCGTGATCGATGCGATCGGCGCGCTCTCCTTGCGGCTCGGCGAGGGTGGGGCGGAAGGGTTCCTGCAGCAATGCGCACGGGCCGGCGAGGCGCTGGAGGGGCTGCCCATCGGCATCCAGCCCTGGCTGCGGAGGGCGTTCGACCTGCCCGTGGGCGATATCGCGGAGTCGCTCGCAACAAGCTGCTGCGACGATGGGTTCGATGTGCAAACGCTACGCACTATCGCTTCTGCCAACAGGGAATGGGGCACTGCCCGCGGACTGGAGCGCGCGGACGTGATCGCCGCCTGGCTTGCGCGCTCGCCGGAGCAGCGCGCCGACACGCTGGCTGATCTCCACCTCGTCTGGGCAACGGCCAAGGGCGATCCGCGCAGCTTCGCCAAGGGCCAGGCGCCGCAGGATCCCGACTATGCCGAGGCGGCGATGCGGCTCCATGGCCGCTGCGGCGAATTGCTCGCGATGCGAGTGCGTGCCGCCTATGTCGACCTGCTCGCGCGCGGGCTGGAAGCCGGCCGCGAATATGCCCGCGCTTATACCGCCGCCAAGCGCCGGCTGGGCGCGGTCGACTTCGACGACCTGATCGGCCGCACCATCGCCTTGCTCCGCCAGGAAGGGATGGGCGAATGGGTGCGCTACAAGCTCGACCAGGTGACCGAGCATGTGCTGATCGACGAGGCGCAGGATACCAATCCGCGGCAATGGGCGATCGTCTCGGCAATGGCCGACGAGTTCTTCGCGGGCGAGGGTGCACGCGGCGATCGGCTGCGCACGCTGTTCACCGTGGGCGATTACAAGCAGGCGATCTTCGGCTTCCAGGGCACCGACCCGATCTTCTTCCAGGCGGCGTTCGAGCGGTTCAAGCGGCTGGCGAATTTCCGTCCGGACTACGAGGTGGAGGCACGCGAGCTGGAATCGCTGTCGCTGACCCACAGCTTCCGCTCGACCCGCCCGGTGCTGGAGTTCGTCGATACCGCATTGGACCTGCTGCCCGAGCCCGGCATGGGCCCGATGAGCGACAGCGAGCCGCACGCCAGCGAAGTGCCGGGCCCCGGCACGGTGACTTTGTGGCCGCCGGTGATCGAGGGCGGCAGCGAGGCCGACGAGGAAGAGTGGATCGGCGACGCCACCCGCGCGCTCGCCGCCCGCATCGCCCGGCAGATCAAGGGCTGGGTGGGCAACCTGCCGCTCGCCAGCAAGGGCCGGATGCTCGCCCCGGGCGACGTGATGGTGCTGGTCAAGCGGCGTGGCGAGCTCGCCTCGCTGATCGTCGCCCGCCTCTATGCCGAGGGCGTGCCGGTTGCCGGCGTCGACCGGCTGCGCTTGAACGCGCCGCTGGCGGTGCAGGATCTGCTCGCGGCGATCCGCTTCGCGCTCCAGCCCGAGGACGATCTGTCGCTGGCATCGCTGCTGGTCTCGCCGCTGATCGGCTGGAGCCAGGAGGAGCTGATGGCCGCGGCCGTGCGCGAGCGCGGCGGACTGTGGCGGCACCTGCGCGAGCGCCAGCCGGCCGAGAAGCTGGCGCCGCTCTACGACCTGCTGCGCCGCGCCGACCTCGCCACGCCCTACCGCTTTCTCGAGGAAATCCTGTCCGGCCCGCTGCAGGGGCGGCGCAAGCTGCTGCTGCGGCTGGGCGAGGAGGCGCGCGATCCGATCGAGGAACTGCTCAACGCCGCGCTCACCTTCGAGACGCGCGCGACGCCGTCGCTACAGCGCTTCCTCGACTGGTTCGATCGCGGCGATGTCGAGATCGTGCGCGATCCCTCGGCACCGCTTGACGCGGTGCGGGTGATGACCGCCCATGGCTCGAAAGGATTGCAGGCGCCGCTCGTCATCCTGGCCGACGCCACCGCCGATCCGACCGCGAGCCCCCGCTCGATCCTGCGCTGGACGCCCGAGCCGGGGGCCTTGCCGATCCCGGTCTTCCCGCCGCGCGCCGACGAACGGGGCGGGCCGCTGGATGCCGTGGCCGCCGAGATCGCCGCGCGCGAACTGGCCGAGCATTGGCGGCTCTTCTACGTCGCGGCGACGCGGGCGGAGGAGCAGTTGGTGGTCGGCGGGGCGCTTGGCAAGCGGGCGGCGGGCGTGCCGCCGATGCATAGCTGGTACGCGACCTGCGCCCGCGCGATGACCGCGCTGGGCGTGCCCGAGGTCGAGCCGGGTGACGGCCGGTCGCGCCAGTTCCTCGGCATCTTGCCACAACCGCCGGTCGCGGCTCGCACCGGCACCGTGATCGTGTCGACGGCGCGTGAGGAAACGCGGCTGCCCGACTGGGTTCATACTCCCGCGCCGCAGGAGTCGCGACCGCCGCGCCCGCTCGCACCGTCGCAGCTGGGCGAGGACATGGTCGCCGATCCGCCCCCCACACCCGCCATGCGCGCCGCGGCCGAGCGGGGACGGTTGATCCACTGCTTGCTCGAACGCCTGCCACCGGTGGTGCCGGAGCAGCGGCGGGGGGCGGCCGAGCGCTGGCTTTCCCAAGCCGCAGGTGTCGAGGATGCCGCCCTGCGCTCCGACGTGACGGGTGCCGTGTTTGCGATCCTCGACGATCCGGCCTTTGCGCCGCTGTTCGGGCCCGGTTCGCTCGCCGAAGCGCCGATCGCCGCGACGCTGGCCAATGGGCTTGTCGTTTCGGGTCGGGTCGACCGGCTGCTGATCGGCGCGGACGAAATCCGTCTGATCGACTATAAGACGGGGCGCCGCGCCCCCGGCAAGATCGACGATGTGCCCGCATTCCATCTGGCGCAAATGGCGGGTTATGCCGCCGCGCTGGAGGTGATCTTCCCGGGACGGCGGGTGTCGGTCTCGTTGCTTTATACGGCCGGGCCGCGCCTGATCACCGTGCCCGACGCACTGCTGGCGGCGCACAAGCCCGGCTATCGCGACCGGGAGCAAAGCTTGGCGCTCGGTGGTTGAGCGACCGACCCGGGCGTCCTAGATGGATGACAATCCAAGGAGTATTGAGACTATGGCAACCAAGCAGATCACCGACGCCAGCTTCGAAGCGGACGTCCTGAACTCCGACAAGCCGGTGCTGGTCGATTTCTGGGCCGAGTGGTGCGGACCGTGCAAGATGATCGGCCCGTCGCTGGAGGAACTGTCCGAGGAACTGGGCGAGCAGGTGACGATCGCCAAGCTGAACATCGACGACAATCCCGACGCGCCCGGCCGTTACGGTGTGCGCGGTATCCCGACGATGATTCTGTTCAAGGGCGGTGCCGCCGCCGCGACCAAGGTCGGCGCGGAGCCCAAGGGCCGGATCAAGGCCTGGCTCGAAGGCGCGCTGTAAGGTGTAGACGGTTTCGGGACGGTCTCGGTGAGACACCTTCCCTCCCCTCGGTCCCCTCCCGCCTGCGGGAGGGGCGTGCCCAGCCCGACGCACCCGGCATAAAAACCCCCGCCGCAAGCGGGAGGGGTGTGTTCAGTCCAACGCAACCGGCAGAAAATAGCCCCTCCCGCA
>NZ_CAJYHX010000008.1 GCF_913774285.1 uncultured Sphingomonas sp.
GATAGGGCCATCCAGCTCGCATACCGTAGGACCCATGCGCGCAGCGTTGATGTTCATGGACTCGCTTTCCGGCTCGCCGATCCGCGTCCAGTGCGAACTGTTCGGCTCACTCGCGCTGACGGGCAGGGGCCACGCCACGGACAGCGCCATCCTGCTCGGCCTGTCCGGTTATCGGCCCGAAAGCGTCGATCCCGATCAAATTCCCGCGATCCTTTGCGCCATCCGCGATGACGGCCGCATCCGCGCGGGCAGCGCGCACGACGCCTTCGTCCCGTTCGAGGAAGCCCGAGACCTCCTTTTTCGCATGGGTGATTTTCTGGAGGCGCACAGCAATGGCATGCGCTTTTCCGCGTGGTTCGACGGGCAGGCCGAACCGATCGTGCAGGATTATTACTCGATCGGCGGCGGCGCGGTTCTGCCCGGCTCGGTACCGGATGCGGACACGCCGCTTGGCCATAATGTCGTCCAGCCGCATCCCTTCTCCTCCGGCGAGGAAATGCTGGCGCAGGGCGAAGCGAACGGCCTGTCGATCGCGACGTTGGTGCTGCGCAACGAAGGCGCGTGGCGCACGCAGGGTGAAACCGAAACATTTCTCGACAATGTCATTGATGCCATGTCGGCCTCGATCGACCGGGGGCTGGAGCAGGAGGGGCTTCTGCCCGGCGGCCTCAAGGTCCGTCGCCGTGCGCGAGCCATCCATCAGCGCTTGCGCTTGCAAAAGGACGCGCTTGGACCGGCGCAGATTTTCGAATGGGTCAGCCTGTTCGCGCTCGCGGTGAACGAAGAGAATGCCGCTGGCGGTCGGGTCGTCACAGCGCCCACTAATGGTGCGGCGGGCGTTATCCCTGCGGTGTTGCATTACTACCGCTGTTTCGTGCCCGGCGCGGATCGCGACGGCGAGCGCCGTTTCCTGCTGACCGCCGCCGCGATCGGCTTCCTCTACAAGAAGCGTGCCTCCATTTCCGCTGCCGAGATGGGATGCCAGGGCGAAGTCGGCGTCGCCTGTTCCATGGCGGCGGCGGGGTTGGCCACCGTGCTGGGTGGCACCAACGGCCAGATCGAAAATGCCGCAGAGATCGGCATGGAGCATAATCTCGGCCTCACCTGCGATCCGATCGGCGGGCTGGTGCAGATCCCCTGTATCGAGCGCAACACAATGGGCGCGGTGAAGGCGATCAACGCCGCGATGCTCGCGCTCCACGGCGACGGCACGCATAAGGTTTCGCTCGACGCGGTGATCGAGACGATGCGCCAGACCGGCCTCGACATGCGCTCCAAATACAAGGAGACAAGCCTCGGCGGCCTGGCGGTCAACGTCGTCGAGTGCTGAGCCGGCTCAGGGCTGGGCGGGCTTGAACTCGAAGTTCATTCCCGAGACGCGGCTGGGCTGGAAGCCCTTCCAGATCGTCGAGGCCGGCGCGCCGGGGCTGAACCCCGCATAGCGGCCGCCCGGGGCGCCCTGCCACTTGCCGTCGTTCGAGTTCGGCACCAGCCCGTCGATATAGGCGGCCTTGGCTTCCTCGCCCTTCACATAGCGATCGAGGAAGGCGGTGATGAAATGCGCCTGCACCGCCATCAGCCGGTCCTTGCGCCACACCGCATCCTCGAACCAATCGAGGTCCCAGAAGCTCTCGCGCATCGCGGGCGGGGCGCCGATCAGCGCGATGCTGTGCGCCGCCTCGCGGAAGGTGAGCAGATAGCGCGGCGCGTGGATTTCCTGGTCGAACAGCGTGCGCACGCCGGGATCATAGCCGACGACATGGTCCTGGCTGCCGACGACGAACAGCGTCGGTGCGCGGATCGCGGCCACGCCGGGCGCCGCCCAGAGCGGGGTGCCGTAGAGGTTGCTCGCGGGCGAGATCGCCACCACCGCCTTGAGGGCGGCGACCTTGAGCGTCTCCGCCTTCTCCGCCCCCGCCACAAACGGGGCCAGCGCACCGCGGGTCGCAGCCGCCACCGCGGGATCGAGCGGCGCCCCGGCGGCGGTGAGAACGCCGTAGCCGCCCATCGAATAGCCGATCAGCGCGGTACTGGCCGCATCCGCCACCGCAAATGCCCCCTGCCCGGCCCGTGCCCGGCGCTGCGCCTCGGCCGCGACGAAGGCGATGTCGAGCGGGCGGCTGGTCAGCGGGCCGGCGCGGGCAGCCGGAGTGCGGATGGTGATCGGCGGATCGCGGAACGCGGGCGCGACCACGACATAGCCCTTGCTCGCCAGATTCTCGCCGAGCCAGGACAGCACCTCGGGGGTGTTGCTATAGCCATGGGCGAGGATCACCAGCGGGAAGCGCCCCTTGGCCGCCGCCGCGCCGGGCGTGGCGAGCCCCGGCACCTCGAACGGCACGTCGCTGCCCTTCTCCCCCGGCAGCGCGGTGCGATAGCTTGTGCCCGCCCCCTTCGCCGCGGCCGGATACCAGAGCTTGATGGGGATGTGCCGGTCGACGACCGCCGGCTTGTCGGCGCCCTGGAGCGGATCGGCGCGGCCCGCTTCCACGAACTCGAGATCGGCGACGCCGACGCCGTAGCTGCCAAGCGCGGCCAGTTCCGGCGCGTCGACGCTGGGCTTGGCGGGCGCCTGCTGCGCCTGCCCCTCAAACGCAAAAATCGCGGCTGCGCATGCTGCGGCCGCGATTCCAATTCTGCCGATCATCCGGCCTCCTCTCCTGATGGAGAGGGCGGAGGCATCGCCCCCGCCCTCCCGTGTCTGCATCAGTAATTTACACCGAAGCGCAGGCCTGCATAGCGACGGAAATCGCGCGGCAGCACCGACTGGGTGGCGATGGTGACGCCTGCGGGGCCGAAATTGCCGCCCGAGTTCACCAGCGCGGGGAAATACTGCTTGTCGAACAGGTTGCTGACGAACAGCGTCGCTTCCCAGCGGCGGCTATGCTCGCGCACGCCGACGCTCAGGTTGAAGATGCTGAAGGCGGGCTGGAAGGTCTCAGGATCGCGCGCCGCATAATAGACGCTGGTCTGGTACTGCCAGCTGCCCACCACGACGCCGTTCAGCTTGTCGGTAAGCGCCGGGGTGTAGTCGAACGACATCGAGCCCTTCCACTCCGGTGCTTGCACCGCGCGGGTGCCGGTAAGCACCTGATATTTCAGCTTCCCCTGCGGAATGCAGCCCGTCGCGAGCGTCTGCTGGGTATAGCATGGTGCGGCCGGCCAGGAGGTGTAGGTTGCATCGAGATAGGTGAGCCCGCCGTTGATGGTCAGGTCCCGCATCACGCGCGCCGCCGCCTCGAACTCGAGACCCTGCGTCTTCATCTTGCCGACATTGGTAAGACGGAAGTTGGAGGTACCGTCCGCCAGCGGCTCGATCGTCTGCGCCTGCAGATCGGTGTACTCGGTGTTGAAGTAGGTGACGTTGAAGGTCAGGTGCCGGTCGAAGAACTGGGTACGGAGGCCGAATTCCCAATCCTTCGAGGCCTCCGGACGGATCGGACCGGCGTCGGCGCGGTTCTGGTCGAAGCCGCTGCTGATGTCGTAGGTCTGGCCCTTATAACCGGTGGCGTAGCTGCCGAAGGCCAGGATGTCGCGGGTCGCCTGCCAGTTCAGCCCCAGTCGGTAGGTGGTGGCGTTGTCGCTGGCATGGTTGCCATAGTTGGTGGCAAGCAGCTTGTCGTTGAAGGTGTACTCCACCCGCTCGTTCTGCGCACGACCGCCGACGGTGGCGGTCAGGTGCTTGACGAATTCCCAGTCGATCTGGCCGAACGCGGCGATCTGGCGCGAGCCCGAGGTAGCGGACCAGCTACGTGCCGAGGTGGCGGGGCCGCGATAGAAGCGGCGCTCGAACGCGGCGTCGGCGAAGTAGACGCCCAGCGCATAGCGGAACGCGTCCTCGCCCGGCGACAGCAGGCGAATTTCCTGGGTGAACAGGCGCGACTGGAAGCGGCCGTCCTGGATGTTGCGACCGACCGCACCCGGTGCGACGGTGTCGTCCTGGTCGATATAGTCGTTCATGTGGAACTTGTCGTACGACGTCAGGCCCAGCACCTGCATCTTGCCGATGGCGATGTCGGTGCGCAGGATGCCGCCGCCGCCGGCGAACTTGGTGCCGGCGCGATCATTGTTGGCGATCTTCTGATTCTGCGGATCGATCGTGATCCCCGGCAGCACCACGTCGGTGGTCAGGCCGGGCCGGTTGAGCAGCGTCACACCGGGAGTCATCCGGATGAACGGGCGGCCGAAATCGGTCTTGCCGTCGACATAGTTGCCGGAGAGGGTGAAGGTCACGTCCGGCGTCGCCTTCCACTTCAGCTTGGCACGGGTGTTCAGCGTCTCGCGGCCGTTGACGCGCTTGCCGTCGAACACGTTGAGGACGTTGCCGTCCCAGTTCGAATAGCTCGCCGAGACGACATAGCCGAGATTGTCGTTGATCGGACCGGTGACGCTGAAATTTCCGCTATATTCGCGGTCGTCGGTCGCCAGCACATTGGCCTTCACGTGGAAGTCCTTGGTCGGCTGGGTGGTCATGATCTTGATCAGGCCGGCCGAGGCCGCCTTGCCGTACAGCGTGCTCTGCGGCCCGCGCAGCACTTCGATCATGGCCACGTCGGGCAGGTCGGAGAAGGCGCGCGCCTGGAAGGCGAGCGGCACGCCGTCGACCGTCACGGCGACCGAGGATTCGACGCCGATCGCATAGGCAAAGGTGCCGATGCCGCGCAGCGAGACGTTGGCGTTGACCGGGTTTTCCGAGGGACGGATCACCAGCGAGGGCGAGACCTTGCCGAGATCCTGGAAGTGGCGGACACCCTGCGCCTCGAGATCGGCGGGCGTCACCACCTGCACCGCGAGGGGAACGTTCTGGATGTTCTCGAACCGCTTCTGCGCGGTCGTCGTGACGATGATCTCGCCGTCATCCTGGCCGGCAGCCGGTGCGGCCTGGGCGGGTGCCCCCGCACCATTGTCAGCGTCCTCGGGCGTCGCGGCATAGGCGCTGCCGGCGAGGAACGTGGCGGCGAGCGCAACGGCGCGTGCCGAGAATGGGAAACCCCTCATGAAACTTGAACCCCTTGCGTGATGCTATCGTTTGCCTCTCCCGAGCTGGAAACGGCCTGCTGCGCACGCGCGCGCCGACACTGATTTTGTGAGAATTATAGGATAAGTGTTGTGGCCAGACCGGAAAATCACCCGAAAATGTTTTTGGTCCGACCTGTTTCCACATGTTGCGCGCTCGCGCGTCGGCGCATGAAAAAGGGGCGGAAGCATCGCTTCCGCCCCTCCCCGGGTTCCGTTCGCAGGCGAAGGATCAGTAGTTGAGCCCGAAGCGAACGCCCGCATAGCGGCGGAAGTCGCGCGCCAGCAGCGCCTGGGTGGCGATGACGTTCGACGCATTCGCCCCGGCGCTCATGAAGTTTGACGAGGTGTTCACCAGCGACTGGAAATACTGCTTGTCGAACAGGTTGTTGACGAACAGCGTCGCTTCCCAGCGGCGCTTGTGATCGCGCACGCCGACGCTGACGTTGAAGATGCTGTAGGCCGGCTGGAAGGTCTCCGGATCGTGCGCCACATAATAGACGCTCGACTGGTACTGCCAGCTGCCCTGGAACACGCCGGTCAGCTTCTCGGTCAGCGCGGGCGCATATTCGATGCTCGCGTTGCTCTTCCACTCGGGCGCCTGGATCGCACGGGTGCCGGTGAGGTTCTGGAACGCCGGCTTGCCCGGATTGCAGCCCTGCGCCTGGGTCTGCAGCGGATAGCATTGCGCCGCCGGGAACGAGGTGTAGGTGGCGTCGAGATAGGTCGCCGCACCGCTGATCGTCAGATCATGGGTGATGCGCGCTGCGCTCTCGAACTCCAGGCCCTTGGTGTTCATCCCGCCCACGTTCGTCAGGCGATAGTTGCTGGAGCCGTTGACCGTCTCGATCGACTGCGCCTGCAGGTCCTTGTAGTTGGTGTCGAAATAGGTGACGTTGAACGTCATCCGGCGCCCGAAGAACTGGGTGCGGACACCGAACTCCTTGTCCTTCGACGTCTCCGGCCGGATCGGGCCGGCATCGGCGCGCGCCTGGTTGAAGTTACTGGTCAGGTCGTAGGTCTGGCCCTTGTAGCCGGTGGCGTAGCTGCCGAAGAGCATCACGTCGCGGGTCGCTTGGTATTGCAGGCCAAGGCGATAGGTGGTGGCGTTGTCGCTGGCATGGCCTGCCCAGCTGCCCTTCGCGTTGTTGTCGCGGAAGGTGTACTTCACCCGCTCGTTCTGCGCGCGCCCGCCGACGGTCGCGGTCAGGTTCTTCACGAACTCCCAGTCGATCTGGCCAAACGCGGCGACCTGGCGCGAGCCGGACGTGGCGTACCAGTTCTGCTGCGCGAACATCGGCCCGCGCATGAACGGACGCTGGAAGCCGGTATTGGCGTAGTAGAGGCCCAGCGCGTAGCGGAACGCATCGGTGCCGGGCGACAGCAGGCGAATTTCCTGCGTGAACAGCCGCGACTTGAACGCGCCGACCTGGATGTTGCGGCCAAAGGGCCCGGGTGCCGCCGTGTCGTCATGGTCGATGTAATCGTCCATGCGGAACTTGTCGTAGGAGGTCAGGCCCAGCACCTGCATCTTGCCGACATTGACGTCGGTGCGCAGCATGCTGCCCCAGCCCCAGTACTTGGTGCCGGCGCGATCGTTGTTCGCGACCTTCTGGTTCAGCGGGCTGATGGTGATGCCCGGCAGCACGACGTCGGCGGTGAGCCCCGCCTGGCCGCGCAGCAGCGCGCCCGGCGCCATGCGGATGAACGGACGACCGACCGTGGTGTTGCCGTTGAGATAGTTGGCCGAGGCGGTGAAGACGACGTCCGGGCTCGCCTTCCACTTCAGCTTGCCGCGGGTGCTCAGCGTCTCGCGGCCGTTGACGTCCTTGCCGTCGACGACGTTGCGGACATTGCCGGCCCAGTTGGAATAGCTGGCCGAGAAGACATAGCCGAGCGTCTCGCTGATCGGGCCGGTGACGCTGAAATTGCCGCCATATTCACGGTCGTCCGTGGCCGTCAGGTTGGCCTTGACGTGGAAGTCGTTGGTCGGCTGGGTCGTCATGATCTTGATCAGACCGGCCGAGGCGGCCTTGCCGTACAGCGTGCTCTGCGGACCGCGCAGCACTTCGATCATCGCCACGTCGGGCAGATCGGTGAAGGCGCGTGCCTGGAAGGCGAGCGGCACGCCGTCGACCGTCACCGCGACCGAGGACTCGACGCCGATGCCGAAGGCGTAGGTGCCGACACCACGCAGCGAGACGTTCGAGTTGACCGGGTTCTCGGCGGTGCGGATCACCAGCGACGGCGCGACCTTGCCGAGATCCTGGAAGTGGCGGACGCCCTGCGCCTCGAGCTGGGCGGGCGTGACGACCTGCACCGCGAGCGGCACGTTCTGGATGTTCTCGAACCGCTTTTGCGCGGTGGTGGTGACGATGATCTCGCCGTCGTCCTTTACCGGCGCCTTGGCCTGCACCGGCGCAGGCGCTGCGGCCGGCTCACGATGCTCTTCCGCCGCATTCGCGTGCGCGGCGCTGCCGATGAACGATGCGGCGAGCGCAAGCGTGCACAGCGGAAACTGGTAACCCCTCATGTGTCATGCCCCTTTGGAAGGTGAACCTCATCCCTCCTCTCCCCCGCGCCGGTATACGCTCTGGCCACCGGTCGCTCTGTCCTGACAATTGTAGGACCAGCGGGAGAATTCCCAAATTTGCTTGATGATTATCTGAGAGGTTTGCCACACAACGCAGGGCAGTGTGCTGTATCCGCAACAGTTGCGCAAACGTTTGCTATGTATCGCACAAAAAAGGCGGAAGCATCGCTCCCGCCTTTTGATTTTCTCCCTCCGGGGAGGTGTGTCAGTAGTTCACACCGATGCGGATTCCGGCATAGCGCCGGAAATCACGCGGCAGGATAACCTGGGTGGCAAGCTGGTTTCCCCAGTTGCCCGCCGAGTTGACCAGCGACGGATAATATTGCTTGTCGAACAGGTTGCTCACGAAGACCGTGGCTTCCCAACGACGCTTGTGATCGCGCACGCCCACGCCCAGGTTGAAGATGCTGAACACCGGCTGGAACTGCTGCGGATCGCGCGCTGCATAATAGACGCTCGACTGATATTGCCAGCTGAGCTGTGCAACGCCGTTCAGCGTCTCGGTCAGCGCGGGCGCGAAGTCGAGTGCGGCGGACGTCTTCCATTCCGGCGACTGGACGGCGCGCGTGCCGTTCAGGTTCTGGAATTTGGGCCCGTTCGGCGTGGTCTGCAGACAGCCCTGTGCGAGGGTCTGCGTCGGGTAGCATTGGGCGGCCGGGAACGACGTGTAGGTGGCATCGAGATAGGTCGCCGAGCCCGTGAAGGTCAGTTCCCGCGTCGGCCGCGCGGCCAGTTCGAACTCCAGACCCTTGGTGTTCATCCCGCCGACGTTGGTGAGACGGAAGTTCGACGTGCCGTCCGGCAGCGGTTCGATCGTCTGCGCCTGCAGATTGGTGTAGTTCGTGTCGAAATAGGTGACGTTGAACGTCACGTGGCGATCGAAGAACTGGGTGCGGACACCAAACTCCTTGTCCTTCGACGTTTCCGGCTTGATCGGCCCCGCATTGGCGCGGTTCTGGTTGAAGCCGGTGGTCAGATCGTAGGTCTGGCCCTTGTAGCCGGTGGCGTAGCTGCCGAACAGCATCACGTCCGGCGTGGCCTGCCAGTTCAGGCCCAGGCGGTAGGTGGTTGCGTTATCGCTGGCGTGGCCCGCGAAGTTGGTCTTCGCAAGATTGTCGCGGAAGGTGTATTCCACACGCTCATTCTGCGCACGGCCGCCGACGGTCGCGGTCAGGTTCTTGATGAACTCCCAGTCGATCTGGCCGAACCCGGCGATCTGCCGCGAGCCCGCCGTTGCGTACCAGTCGGCCGGCGAATAGGCCGGGCCACGCAGGAACGGGCGCTGGAACTGCGTGTTGGCGTAGTAGAGCCCGAGGGCGTAGCGGAACGCATCGGTACCCGGCGACAGCAGCCGGATTTCCTGGGTGAACATCTTCGACTTGAACGCGCCGATCTGGAGGTTCTTGATCGTGGTCGACGACGTATCGTCATGGTCGAGATAGTCGTCCAGACGGAAGCGGTCGTAGTTGGTCAGGCCGAGCAGCTGCAGCTTGCCGATGTTGATGTCGGTCCGCAGCAGGCCACCTGCGCCCCAATATTTGGTGCGCGAGTTATAATCATTGCTGACGGTCTGGTTGCCCGGGCTGATCACCACGCCGGGCAGCACCACGTTGGTGGTTTGACCGGGAGTGCCGCGCAAGTTGGCGTTCGGCGCGACGCGGATAAACGGACGGCCGACCGTGGTGTTGCCGTTCAAATAATTGCCCGACAGCGTGAACACGACATCTGGCGACGCCTTCCACTTGAGCTTGCCGCGCGTATTCAGCGTCTCGCGACCGTTGACCTTCTTGCCGTTGAAGGCGTTGAGAACGTTGCCGTCCCAGTTCGAATAGCTGGCCGAGAAGACATAGCCCAGCTTGTCGTTCAGCGGGCCGCTGACGCTGAAGTTGCCACCATATTCATTGTCGTCGGTGACGGTGGTGTTGACCTTGATGTGGAAATCATTGGTCGGCTGGGTGGTCATGATCTTGATCAGACCGGCCGAGGCGGCCTTGCCGTACAGCGTGCTCTGCGGACCGCGCAGCACTTCGATCTGCGCCACATCGGGCAGATCGGTGAAGGCGCGCGCCTGGAAGGCCAGCGCCGCCCCGTCCACGGTGACGGCGACGCTCGATTCCACACCGATGCCGAAGGCGAAGGTGCCGACGCCGCGCAGCGAGACGTTGGCGTTGACCGGATGCTCCGCCGGGCGGATCGTCAGCGACGGGGCAACTTTGCCGAGATCCTGGAAGTTACGAACGCCCTGGGCTTCGAGCTGTGCGGGCGTCACCACCTGCACCGCGAGCGGCACGTTCTGGATGTTTTCAAAGCGCTTCTGCGCGGTCGTGGTGACGACGATCTCGCCGTCGTCCTGCGCCATCTTGCCTGCCGACTGGGCCGCGGCAGCACCAGCGGCAACCGTCGTAGCGGCGGCGGTGTCCACCGTCTGCGCCTGCGCCTGCGCACTGCCCGCCATGCACGCCGCAACCAGAGCGGCATGCGCGACCGATACTTGGTAACCTCTCATTAATACTCCCCTTGTCCGGCAGGGTTCTACCCGCAGTTCTTTTTTAGACAGCCGGACAACAGGTTCCCCGACACTCCGGGAAATATCGGGGAAACACGGTGTGCAATCGTTTTTTACTTCAGATCACGCGCATTCTGTTGCAGCGACGCCACACTGACAACGCTGGCAACCTCCACGACTAGCGTACGGCGATCGTTACTTGGTAGCAACAAGGTTATATCTGAGCTGTCCAATTGCCTACCTTTCGACGTGACATGAACCACGACCCGGTCCTCCTGCGCCTCACCCTGAATATACCAGCGCACGAGGGCATCCCCGTCCCCGTCCCTCGCTTCGCACGCAAAGGCGCCTGCGCGGGGTGGGAACAGCCACATGCCGGGGCGCTGCGCACCCGGGCGCCAGCCGCCTTCTGCGAGGTCGACCAGCATCGCCGAGCCCACCCGGGCGAACAGCGGCGGCGGGCCATCGAGTGGCGCCGCGACCGTTACCCATGCTCCGCCGGTGAAGGTCTCGCCGGTCCACACATGGGTCCAGTCGGTACCGGCCGGCAGATACAGCCGGCGCTCGGTCGCGCTCTGTTCCACCACGGGGGCGGCGAGCACATCAATGCCGAGCAGATGCTCGTCGCTTTCCGCCCAGCATTGCGGATCGTGGGGGAACACCGCCCAGGTCGGCAGCACCATCGGCATATAGTCGGAGTGATAACGGTGCAGCAGATCGTGGAAGAAGGGCACCAGCCGCTGGCGCAGCCGCATCAGCGCCTGAATCGCGGGCAGCGCCTCCGGATACATCCAGGGTTCGTTGACGCTGCGATCGTCGTTCCAGCTATGGATGCTGAAGCGCGGCATCAGCACGCCCGCCTGCACCCAGCGGACCAGCAGCTCGGCATCGGGCGCCGGACCGGCAAAGCCGCCCACGTCGTGCCCGCTGTTGGACACGCCCGACAGCGCCAGGCCGATCGCCATCCGCGCATTGTAGCGCAGCGTCTTCCACTCGGTGCGGTTGTCGCCCGTCCAGGTCTGGGCGTAGCGCTGCAGCCCGGCCATGCCCGCACGGGTGACGACATAGGGCAGTTCGTCCGGCCGCGCCTCGATCTGCGCACGGCGCGAGGCGCGCATCATCAGCAGCGGCTGCACCGGGCGCATCGCCGCGGCAGGCACCGACGTGCCGAAGCCGGCGAAGCGCGCGCGGGCGTCCCACACCTCATATTCGTTGTTGTCGTTCCAGGTCGAGCGGATGCCCTGGTCGAGCAGCGCCGACTTCACCTGCGCGCGCCACCAGGCGGCGGCGTCGGGGTTGGTGAAATCGATATAGCTGCCGACCTCGTCCCAGAACTGCGCCTCGACCGGCTGGCCTTCGGCGTCGCTGACGAAATAACCCGCCGCCGCGATCTCGTCATAGCGCGGATGGCTGCGCAGCAGCGCCGGCTTGATGTTCGGCACCAGCTCGACGCCCGCGTCCGCATAGCTGTGCACAAAGGCCTTGGGATCGGGGAACTTGTCGCGGTTCCAGTGGAACACATAGCGCTTGTCGCCGATCGAGGTGTAGCCCGAGGACAAATGGAACGAGGTGCAGCCGATGTCGTGCTCGGCCAGCTTCTCCAGGAACCCGCCCATCTGCGCCGCCGCGTCCGGCGCGTCGGTATAGGTCATGGTCGAGCCCGAATAGCCGAGCGACCAGCGCGGCATCAGCGCTGGTCGACCGGTCAGCCAGGTGAAGCGCTTGGTCACCGCCAGCGGATCGGGGCCAGCGATCATCCACAGATCGACATCGCCGTGCTCGGCGACCATGTGCCGGTAGAAGCCGTGGTAATTGTCGAGCTCGCGCCCGAAATCGAACGCGACATCAGCCACCGTGTCGTAGAAGGCGCCGTGGCAGCGGCCGACCTCGTCGGCGCCCAGCACATAGGGGATCGACTTGTACTGCGGATCGCTCGTCTCCGCGTCATAGCCCATCGGATCGAGATTGGTCAGGCGGAAGCTGCGCCCCGCGCGATTGGCATCGCCGGTGCGATCGCCCAGGCCGTAGAAGCGCTCGCCCGGACGGCGCGCGACATAATGGTGCGCCTTGCCGTCCCACCAGCCGAAATCATAGGCATGGGTCGGACGATCCTCGGCCATCGGCACCCAGGCATCGCCGTCGCGCTGCTCCCAGCGGCAGTGGAGCCCGTGCAGCAGCGCGGTGAGGCGGATGCGATCGGTCTCCAGCACCAGCTGCTCGGCATCGTGGGACAGGCGATAGTCCGGACAGGTGAAGCCCGACACGTCCATGCGGTTGCGGCCCGGCTCGGCAATGTCCTCCTGGCCCGGCGCGATCGCCCAGCTCGGCGGGCTGGTGACAGTACCCCCGGCGAGCAGCAACAGCCGCACGATATCCTGCTCGAGCACGAACAGGTGCGCGACCGCGCCGGTATCGGATTCCAGCGTGATCCGCCCCTGCCCCTCCTCGGCAACCGTGAACCGCGGGGGATTGGAAAGCGTGGCGCGTCTCATTTCACAGGCTCCGGAAGGCGAAGATGGCGCAGGCCGGCGATCAGCACGACCGCGCCGATGATGTCGAACACGGAAAGCATGCCGAACAGCGGCGCATAGCCGACGGTATCGGCCAACTGCCCGATCAGCAGCGAGAAGAGCAGCCCGCCGACCCAGCCGGCCTGGCCGATAAAGCCGTTGGCGGCGCCGACTTCCTCAGCGGTGAACACGTCGGCGGAAAGCGTGTTGATCAGCACCGAGATCATCTGGTGGGCAAAACCGCCGATGCAGAACAGCGCGATCGCGCTGTAGGGGCTCGACACCAGCCCGATGCAGCCTGGCGCGATCATCATCACCGCCGCCAGCGCGACGCCCGCCACGCGCGAGGCGATCAGCGGCAGGCGGAAGCGCGTCACCAGGAAGGGCGAGAGATAGCCGCCCAGCACGCCCCCCAGATCGGCGGCGAGGAAGGGCAGCCAAGCGAACAACGCGATCTGCTTGAGGTCCATGCCCCGCTCGGTGGCGAGGTAGAGCGGGATCCAGAAGCTGAAGGTCTGCCACGCAGGCTCCGCAAGAAAGCGCGGCACCGCGATGATCCAGAAGCGCGCGGTGCCCAGGATCTCGCGCGCCGAGGCACGACGGTCGAGCGGAGCCGGCCTTCCTTCGGCGATCAGCATGCGTTCGTGATGGGTGATTTTGGGATGGCTGCCGGGGCTGCGATAGAACACCCACCAGGCGAGCGACCAGAGCAGCCCCACCGCGCCGGTGACGACGAAGGCCATCCGCCAGTCGGTATAGATCATCACGATCGCCACCACCGGCGGCGCCAGCAGCGCGCCGAGCGACGTGCCGGCGTTGAACCAGCCCACCGCAACCGAACGCTCGCGCGCCGGAAACCATTCGGCGATCGCCTTGATGCCCGAGGGGATGGCGGCGGATTCGAACATGCCGAGCAGGCCGCGGAAGAACACCAGTCCCAGCCACCCTGCCGCCAGCGCGTGCAGCATGTTGGCGACCGACCAGGCCGCGCCGAACAGCGCAAAGCCCGCGCGCAGGCCAATGCGGTCGACGATCATGCCCGCGATCGGCTGCATCACCGTATAGGCGAGCTGGAAGCCACCGACGACATAGCTGTACTGCTCGGTCGTCATGTGCATCACGGTCTTCAGCTCGGGCGCGAGGACACCGAGCGAGTTGCGCGCGAGATAATTGGCAATGGTGCCGGCGCAGATCAGCCCGACGATCCACCAGCGAAGATGGGCAATACGCCGCATAAACCTTTCACTGCCCCCTCTGAACGGCGCCGCGGCCATTCTGTTCTTTGGTTTCGGCAATCCTGCACGGATTGGCCTGACCAATCAGGCATCCGTCTGCGTGACCTGCACGTGCCCCGCCGCGCAGGCGGCGGCGACACCGAGGTGTAGGAGGCGATCGGTGACCAAATGATCAACGACGTCGATCTCGGCGATCCGCACCGGCGCGGGCCTGCCGAACTTGGTCTGGTCGGTTGCGAGGATCACGGTGCGGGCCTGCTCGATGATCGTCTGGGAAACGCGAACCTCGTCCATGTCGAAGTCGAGCAGCGTCCCCTCCTCGTCGATCGCCGAGGCGCCGATCAGCGCATAATCGAGTTTGAAGCCGCGCAGGAAATCCATCGCCAGCGCGCCCACCACCGCACGGTCGCTCGCGCGCACCCGGCCACCCGCCACCACCACTTCGATCGTCGGCACGCCGCCCAAGATGTCGGCGACGTTGAGGTTGTTGGTTACCACCAGCAGGTGGCGGTGCTGGACCAGCGCGCGGGCAATCGCCTCGGTTGTCGTGCCGATATTGATGAACAGGCTGGCACCGTCGGGCACCAGCGCCGCCGCCGCGATGCCGATCGCCGCCTTGGCATCGGCCGCCACCTGGCGCCGGGCCTCGCGATCGAGATTGTCGACCCCCGAGGTGACCACCGCGCCGCCATGGACGCGCGACAGCATCGCCTGCTTGGCGAGCTGGTTGAGATCGCGACGGATTGTCTGCGGGGTCACTTCCAGCGCCGTCGCCAGCGCCTCGACGCTCACGCTGCCGGTGCGGCGGGCGAGTTCGAGGATCCGCGCATGGCGCCCCGCGACCAGATCGGGCAGGTCCTCGGCCATCAGGCCGATCGCGCCATCCGCCGGGGCTCGCCGCCGAGATAGTCGGCAAGCCGCTCCGCAGTGCCTGGCGGCACGTGCAGGCCCAGCTTGCTGCGGCGATAGAGGATGTCCTCGGCGGTCACCGCCCATTCGTTGGCGCGCAGATAATCGACTTCGCGCAGCGTCAGCCCACCGCCGAGATCGGCGCCCAGATCGAACGGCGTCATCGCATTGCCGAGCAGCGCCTCCACCCGCGTGCCATAGGCCCGCGCCAGCCGCCGCAGCAGCTCCGCGGGCATGCTCGGCCGCGCGTGCTGGAGATTGGCCACGAAGTGATCGAAATCGCCCTCGGGCAGGTCGCCGCCGGTCAGGACCGCGCCTGCGGTCCAGGCACCCGTCGCCTGCGGGAAGAAGCGCGCCAGCTCGGCCATCGCGTGCTCGGCGAGTTTGCGGTACGTCGTGATCTTGCCGCCGAAGATACTGAGCATCGGTGCACGCGCCTCATCGCCGTCGAGATCGAGCACATAGTCGCGCGTCACGGCAGAGGCATTGCCCGCCTTGTCGTCATAGAGCGGGCGGATACCGGCATAGCTCCACACCACGTCCTTCTCGGACGGCGGATCGGCGAAGTAGCGCGCGGCGGTATCGAGCAGGTAGCGGGTTTCCTCGGCACTGATATGCGCCTTGCCCGGCGGGCCGTCCCAAACCTGGTCGGTCGTCCCGATCAGCGTGCACTTACCCTCATAAGGGACGGTGAACACGATGCGGCGATCGGGGTTCTGCAACATGAAGGCATGGTCGCCCGGATAGAGCTTCGGCACGACGAGGTGGCTGCCCTTGACCAGCCGCAGCCCGCGATCGGCGACCACGTCGGGCACGCGGCCCAGAACGTCCGCCACCCAGGGGCCCGCCGCATTGACCAGCGCCTTGGCGCACACCGTCCGCTCGCCGGCCTCGTCGGCGATGGTCGCGATCCATTCGCGCCCCTCGCGACGCGCGCCCACCAGCGCGGTGCGGGTGCGGATGTCCGCACCCCGTTCCGCCGCATCCATCGCGTTGAGCACCACCAACCGGCTGTCTTCCACCCAGCAGTCCGAATAGACGAAGGCCTTGCCCTTGGCGGTCTTCAGGCCCCGTCCGAAAGGCGTGCGGGCAAGATTGATCGTGTCGGTGCCCGGCAGCTTCTTGCGCCCGCCGAGATGGTCGTAGAGAAACAGCCCCAGCCGCACCATCCAGGCCGGGCGCGGCGACTGGGTCTGCGGCAGGACGAAACGCAGCGGCCAGATGATGTGCGGCGCCATGCCCCACAGACGTTCGCGCTCGATCAGCGCCTCGCGCACCAGCCGGAACTCGCCATATTCGAGATAGCGCAGACCGCCATGGATCAGCTTGGTCGAAGCCGAGGAGGTGTGGCTGGCCAGGTCTTCCTTCTCGACCAGCAGCACCGACAGGCCTCGCCCGGCCGCGTCGCGCGCGATACCGGCACCGTTGATGCCGCCACCCACCACCAGAAGATCGATATGCGCGTCGGGTTGTGCCGCCGTCATCTTTCGCCTCATGTTCGCTATTTTTCGTTTATAGCAGCAAGCGAACACAAACGAAAGCGTTGACGCGCGAACGAAAATCTACGAGCGTCCGAACGAACATGGGAGAGGCTTTGGTGGACCGGAATCACATTCTCGCGATCGATCAGGGCACGACCTCGACGCGCAGCGTGATCTTCGATTCCGCCGGCCGCCGCGTCGCCACCGCGCAGACCGAGTTCGAGCAGCACTATCCCGACCAGGGCTGGGTCGAGCATGATCCCGAGACGATCTGGCGCGATGCGCTGACCACCGCGCGCGAGGCGCTGCTAAAGAGCAGCGTCGGGGTGGCGAGCATCGCCGCGATCGGCATCACCAACCAGCGCGAGACGACGCTGGTCTGGGACCGCGTCACCGGCGCGCCGATCCACCGCGCCATCGTCTGGCAGGATCGCCGCACCGCCGAGCGCTGCCACGAGCTGAAGGCAGAGGGCGCCGAACGCGAGGTACGGGCCCGCACCGGACTGTTGGTCGACCCCTATTTCTCGGCGACCAAGCTCGGCTGGATCCTCGACCATGTGCCCGGCGCGCGGGCACGGGCCGAGCGCGGCGAACTGGCTTTCGGCACGATCGACAGCTTCCTGCTCTGGCGGCTGACCAAGGGGGCGGTGCACGCGACCGACGTGACCAATGCGTCCCGCACCTCGCTGTTCAACATCCATACGGGCGCGTGGGACCCCGAGCTGTGCCGGCTATTCGGCATCCCGATGGCGCTGCTGCCCGAAGTGCATGACAACGCCCATGTCTATGGGACGACCGATCCCGAATGGTTCGGCCTGCCCATCCCGATCGCCGGGATGGCGGGGGACCAGCAGGCGGCGCTGTTCGGCCAGTGCTGCTTCGCGCCGGGCACCGCCAAGTCGACCTATGGTACCGGCTGCTTCCTGCTGCTGAACACCGGCGACAAGGCCGTCGCCTCGGAGCATCGGATGCTCACCACCCCCGCCTATCGGATCAACGGCCGGACATCCTACGCGCTGGAAGGCTCGATCTTCGTGGCGGGGGCGGCGATCAAGTGGCTGCGCGACGGGATCGGCGTGATTACCCATGCCCGCCAGACCAACGACATGGCGACGCGCGTGTCCGACAGCCACGGCGTCTACATGGTCCCGGCGTTCGTCGGCCTCGGTGCGCCGCACTGGGACCCCGAGGCGCGCGGCGCGATCTTCGGGCTGACGCTCAGCGCCACCCAGGCCCATCTCGCCCGCGCGGCCCTCGAGGCGGTCGCCTACCAGACCTACGATCTCGTCGCGGCGATGGTGCAGGACGGCGGCGTGCGACCGGCGATGCTGCGGGTCGACGGCGGCATGGCGGCGAACGACTGGCTATGTCGGTTCCTGGCGGACATCCTCGACGTCGCGGTCGAGCGGCCGGACGATCTGGAAACAACCGCACGCGGCGCCGCCTTCCATGCCGGCCTCGCGGTAGGGCTGTGGTCGGGGCTGGACGAGCTCTCGGCGATCTGGTCGCGGCAGGCCTGTTTCGAGCCGGCGATGGAGGCCGGGCATCGCACGACGCTGCTGGCCGGATGGCACGACGCCCTACGGCGGACGCTGGGGTAATCCGTCTTCCTTAGCCCCTCCCCTGAAGCGGGAGGGGCTAGTGCTCGCCCCCCTTGCATTTCCCGACGACTCCACCTAACACTGAACCACATGGTTCAGTATAGCAGCGCCGCGCTGGATGCGTCGTTCGCCGCGCTCTCCGATGCCACGCGTCGCGGCATATTGGAGCGGCTCGGGCAGCAGGAAAGCTCGGTCTCTGCGCTCGCCGATGCGTTCGACATGACCCTTACCGGCATGAAGAAGCATATCGCCGTGCTGGAGCAGGCGGGTCTCGTCACCACCGAAAAGGTCGGACGGGTCCGGACCTGCCGGCTGGGCGGCCGGGGCCTGTGGGCCGAAGCCGCCTGGATCGACGGCGTACAGCAGCTTTGGGATGCGCGGTTCGACGCGCTGGACGGAGTCGTAGAGCAACTCAAACGCAAGGAGCAGTCGGATGGGCCTGAGCATGCATGACACCGCCTCGCCGCGGACCAAGGTGGAGCGTACCTCGGACGTGGACCTGGTCGTCCGACGGACCTTCGACGCCCCTGCCCACCTCGTCTTCCAGGCCTGGAGCGATGCGACGCTGTTCCGCCGCTGGTGGGTGCCCGCGTCCGCGCCCGTCCGCCTGCGGACCTGCGAGATGGATGTGCGGACCGGCGGCAGCTACCGGCTCGAATTCGGCGCCGACGAAGGGCCGGTGCACGCGTTTTTCGGCCGCTATGTCGAGGTCGTGGCGAACGAGAAGATCGTCTGGACCAACGAGGAAAGCGACGATGGCGCGCTGACTACGGTCACCTTCGAGGAGACCGACGGCAAGACGCTGGTCACCTATCATGACCGGCACGGATCGAAGGAGTCGCTCGACGACGCGTTCGAGGGGATGGAAGGCGGAATCTTCGAACAGTTCGACCAACTCGCGACGGTGGTCGAGGGGTGACAGGACTTAAGCCCCTCCTCCTTGGAGGAGGGGTTGGGGGTGAAGGGATTCCAGAACGTCCGTTGGGCTCGGTGAGACACTGCCCCACCCCAAACCCCTCCCCTGAAGGGGAGGGGCTTAGACGCGTACCCTACAGCGTCAGCGCGAACTTCAGCCCGAGCACGCCGACATCCTTGGCGTTCTTCACGCCGCCCGGCTGGTGGATCCACTGGACATTGGGCTGCACTACCAGCCATTCGGTCGGCGAGACGCTGTAGTAGAGCTCCGCCGCATATTCCGCATCGCGCGCCGGCTTGCCCGCCAGGCGATCCGCAGTGTCGATCCGACCATTCACATTGGTCCGCGCGACCGCAAGCCCGATCACGTCGCCCGGCAGGCTCGGCGCGAGCCCCTTGTAGAATAGCCCGACCGACACCTGGTTGTCGGTCAGCGACGTCGCGCGATCTGCGAAGGTGACATTGGCGAACATGCTGAAGCCGGTCAGCGAGCGCCCATCCTTCGAGGTGCCGGTCAGCTGCTGCTGGACGCTGGCGAATACGCCGTAGCGGCTCGAATGCTGGAGCGGCGCGAGGCCGGTCACCGCGCGCGGCTGGCGGTTGATGTCGAGCACCAGATCGTCGCCGTCCGCGGTCGAGACCCAGCCGCCCAGCTTGTACGAACCGACGCGCCCCTCGTCGCCACCACGCGTCCAGCCGATCTCGGCGGGCACCAGCACGCCGGTCGCGCCCTTGAAATGGCCGATGAAGAAGCTGCTCTCCAGGTTGCGCGGGTTCACCTCATAGGCGCCGCCCTGGACGTAGATGCCGGGCGCCACGTCGACATGGACGTTCGCGCCCCATTGGCTGACCGGCCAGTTGTACCAGTAATCGCCGACGAGATTGCCCGACTGCGCGCCGCAGAAGCTCAGATTCTGGAAATGGCAGGAGAAGACCGCGAAATCCTCGCCCGGATTGGTGCGGCCCAGCTTCACTTCCACCTTGTCGCCCAGCTTCTGCTGAAGCCAGAGCTGGGTCACGCGTACGGTCTGGCCGCGGCCATAGACTTCCTGCACCTGCTGCAGCGCGCCGAGGCCGGCGGTGGTGGTCAGGTCGATGCCGCGCCGCCAGGTGACGGTGCCCTGCAGCGCCGCCCCACCCCAGCCGACCAGCTTGTCGAGGTCGAGCAGCGCGCCGACGTCGAACTGGCCGGTCTCGGCCACCAGGCTGCGATCGCCGCCGGTGAAGTTGTAGGCGGTTTCCGAGGCATAGCGCGCCGACAGGCCGATGCCACGCTCGCCCATGCGGGTGCGGATCTCCTGCCAGTCGCCGATCAGCCCCGGCGGCGGCGAACTCTGCGTATCACCGGCAAGAGACGAAGGCGACGGATCGCGCGGATGCAGCGCGTGGCTGCGGGCGCGGCGCTGGGTATCGGCGCGCGGGCCGGAACCGGCATCTTCCTGCGTCGCGTCGGGCTTGGGCTTGTTGAGTTCGTCCGCTGGCGGCGGCGGAGCGCCGACGTCCACCTGCTGTGCAACCGCCGGCGCTACCGTGCCGAACGCCATGATTGCGAGCAGGGCCCCCTGCCCTACGCGCCAACTCCCACGCTTCATTGCATATCCTTTTATGTCGCGCCGCACCAAGCGCCGAGGGGCCATTTGGTTGCGTGGCATTGCAGGCCCGGCCAACAGGACCCGCGTTCCCCGCCGAATAGGGAGGCAACCCTCCAGCGCCTAGCCCCCTCGCGCAGAACCATACGAACGGCTAGTGGCGCGGCGTCAGCCCGGGAGGCGTAGCGTCTCCATGGTGCGGATCCAGTGCGGCAGCAGCACGTCGCCCGCCCCGGCTTGGGGTGCCGCGAGCGGAATGTCCGCACCTGCCCGCGCCTCGCTGGGCGTGATTCCGAACGCCGCCTTGAACGCGCGCGAGAAGGTAGACCAGTCGCCAAAACCCCAGCCATAGGCGATCTCGGCGATCGACTTGCCGCGCTGTGCCGGATCGGCCAGGTCGCTCAGCACCCGTTCCAGCCGCTGCCGCCGAATGAAGTCGCCGATGCTGCCCAGCGGCGCGAAGGCACGGTAGAGCGACGCGCGCGACATGCCCATCGCCCGCGCCACCATGTCCGGCCCAAGCTCCGGATGCGCGAGGTTGGCCCGGATGAAGCGCTTGATCCGGAACAGCGCCGCCACCGCACCCGAAGCGCGGGGGCCGCCCTCCTGGGTGGTGGGCGCGATCAGCCCGCCCATCATCAACCCCGTCGCGCGCGCCACCGCCAGCGCATCGTCCGCGCCCGCCTGGGGCAGCCGCTCCACCAGCATCCGGGCATGTTCGCCCAGCAGCTGCGCCGCCAACGTCTCGCGGCGGAGCACCACCCCGTGCAGCCCGTCAAGGCGCGGCTCGTCCAGCCCCAACGCACCGTGGTGCACCACCATGCTGATATTCTCGCAGCCATCGGTGCGGGTGGCGAAGGGGCGGGTCATGTCGGCGATGCAGATGTCGCCGGGTCGGGTTACCGTGGCCTCGCCGTCGTGCAGCCGCACGTCGCCGCCGCGGGTGATGATCTGAACCAGCACCGCCTCGACGCCGGTCCGGGCCACCTTGCGGATGTCGCGGTCATAGTGGAACCCGGCGCCCCACATGCGCGAGCGGCCGATCAGCACCGGCCCGGCGTTGAACCCGTCGAGCCCTACGCTGAAGTCGCCGGACACCGCCTCACGCCGCGTGTCGAAGATCGGATCGACCGATTCGGCATAGGCGTCGAAGCGCAATTCGGGCGGCGCGTTCGAGACGTTGAAATATGGTACGCCTGGCGCCTCCGCCCGCACCCGCAAGTTCCGCTGTTCCTGCACCACCCCCATCTACCCCGTTTTTGTAACGCAAGCGTTGCGTTTTCCACAGGATTGCCGTCCCAGCCGAGGACAGGGTGCGTTACGGGTCCGGACTTTCGGCCGTGAAGGGCGAGCAGCACGGCTTCGTCGCGGGCTTGAACTCCATCAATTCCACCCGCGTCCCGTCGGGATCGTAGAAGTTGGCTTGCCACTTGCCATCCAGGCCCATTTGCGGGCCGTCATGCCGCGAGCTCAGCCGGTTCTCGCGGTAGAGCATGGTTACCGCCGCCTGCATGTTGACCACGCCGAGCGACAGATGATTGAGCACGCCCAGCTGCCGCGCATCGACCTTGTCGGCCGACACGTCCGAGCCTTCGCCCACCATCATATATTCGAGCCAGTCACGCCCGTCGGGCAGCTGCTGCGAGACCCAGTCGACCTTGTCGTCGTGGAAGGCGCCGAACCAATAGGGGCGGAAGCCGAGCAGCGTGCGGTAGAAGCCGTCCTGCTTCGCGCGATCGTGCACCGCATGGCCGACATGGATGATCCGGCCGCTGATTGCGCCGTTCTCCGCCGTGGTGGCGCTGCTGCCCGGCTGGACGAACTGGACCGGGTTGCCCTCGGGATCGTGGCCGCTGAACCATTGGTCGCCGCCTGCCCCGCGCTGCACCGGTGTAAGGTCACGGACGCCGTGGGCACTGAGCCAGGTTCGGAGCCGCGCGGCATCGGCGGTGACGTAGCCGACATGGGCGAGCATGCTCGGGCCATGATCCTTGGGCGCGGGCAGCACCTCGACGAACTGGCGCGGGCTGAAATAATAGCGGACGCCCGCCGGATCTTCCGGGTCGGCCCCCTTCCGCGCGCCGAGCACGACGCGGTAGAAATGATCGCTCGCCGCCATGTCGGTCGCATAGACCGCAAGGTGCGAAATGCCGGTGATCGGCGGCCGGCCCGCGTCCGGCGGCGCTGCGCCGATCATCGTCGCGGCAACCAGGCCGAGCGCGGTCAGCTTGCGGAACATCGGCATCGTGTCTCTCCCGGGCGGCGATGCTTTCGATCGCCTTTCCAGGAGCATAGCACGCCCGTGCCGCGTGTCACCGGGGGTTCGGCGCGGGCCCGGTGCTGGCGCGGCGGATCAGTTCATGGGCGAGCGTCAGCTGCCGCTCGATCGGCTCGATGCCGCGCAGGATGCCGACCAGCACCTCGACCGCGCGCCCGCCGATCATTCCCTTGGGCTGCGCGATGGTGGTGAGCGCCGGATGGAAGAAGCGCGCGAGCGGCAGGTCGTCGAAACCGATCACCGAGACGTCTCCCGGGCAGGACAGCCCCGCCGCCCCCACCGCGCTGATCGCGCCAAGCGCCATCTCGTCGCTGAAGCAGAACAGCGCGGTCACGCCTTCCGCGATCAGCGCGCGGGCAGCGCGGTGGGCGGAGTCGGCGCCATAGTCGCCTTCGCGCAGGTGCAGCCGGTCCTTGAGGCCGTGGCGATCGGCCGCGCGCAGCACGCCAGCCAAGCGGTCGCGGCTGATCGGGCTGATCGGCGGTCCGGTGATGATGCCGATCGCGCGGTGGCCGAGCTCGACCAGATGCTCGATCGCGTCGGCACTCCCGGCCGCATTGTCGATATGCACGCTCGGAACGCCGATCTCGGGGCTGTACTCGCAGCCGTTGACGATCGGGGCCGAGGCCCCTTCCCGGGCGACCAGCGCCTCTAAACTCGCCGGCAGTCGGTGCCCGAGGAACACCAGCCCGTCGACCTCGCGGCGCGACAGCATCTCGGCATATTGGTCCTCGACCTCGGGATCGTGCCGGGTATCCCCCAGCACCACCGCATAGCCGGCGTCGCGCGCCGCTTCCTCCGCGCCGCGGATGACGCTGGCGAAGAAGGGGTTGGAGATATCCGGCACGGTCAGCAGGATCTTGGCGGCGCGCAGCGTACGCAGCGTCCGCGCCGCGACATTGGGCCGATAGTCGAGCGCCTCGACCACCTCCATCACCCGCGCCCGCGTCGCTTCCGCCACCCGCCCCGGCTGGCTGAGCACGCGCGACACCGTGGCGGTGGAAACGCCCGCGGCCGCGGCGACTTCGATAATCGTAGCCATGCAGATATCTTTGTAGCGTGCGACGCGCCGTGTCGAGCCCCGCGAATGTAATCCTTTACATCGTATCCGGCTCTGCATAGGCTGCGATTCGAACAGCGGCAAAGCCGCATTGGTCGAAGAGCGGCACAGCCGCGCGGGGGAGAGGAAGCGCATGGTCGCTGCTGGAGGGATCACCATGAACAGCACGCAGCCGGTATCGGGATTGCTCACGGGGCGGCTCAGCGCCTTGATGTTCATGCAGTTCTTCGTCTGGGGTGCATGGAACGTCACGCTGGGTCTGGTGATGCAGACCGTCGGCGTCGGCAGCCTGATCGCCAATGCCTTTTCGGTCGGCCCGATCGCCTCGATCGTCGGCTCGTTCCTGCTCGGCATGGCGGCTGCGCGATTCCTCAGCCCCAAGATGCTGATGGTGGTGCTCCACCTGGTCGGCGGCGTGCTGCTCTTCATCCTGCCGACGCTGCTCACCCCGGAGCACGGCGCCAGCTTCGTCTGGCTGCTGCTCGGCTACATGATCCTCTACATGCCGACCGTGGGCCTCGCGAACACCATCGCGCTCAAGAGCTTCGGCGAGCGCGTCGACCGCTTTCCCTTCGTCCGCGCCTTCGGCACGCTGGGCTGGATCGTCGCCGGGCTGATCATCGGCTGGGCGCACCTCTCCGCCAGCCCGCAGATCTTCCAGGTGGCGGGCGTCGTCTCGCTCGCGCTGGGTCTCTACAGCATCACCCTGCCCAATGTTCAGCCCGATGCGCCGCAGGGCAAGAGCCTGGTCGCCGAGGTGTTCTGCACCGAAGCCTTCGGGCTGATGCGCAACCGCTCCTTCCTGATCTTCATCCTCTGCGCGACGCTGATCTCGATCCCGCTGGCGATGTACTACGCCTATGCCTCGCCGTACGTGGGCGCGGCGGGGATCGAGAATGTCGGCGGCACGCTGGCGATCGGGCAGATGTCCGAGCTCGTCTTCATGTTCTCGATGCCCTGGCTCTATCGCCGCTTCGGGGTGAAGCCGCTGCTGCTGGTCGGCATGGTCGCCTGGGCGCTACGCTACGCGCTGTTCGCGATCGGCGATGGCGGCGCGGGGATCTGGGCGATCTATCTCGGCGTCGCGCTGCACGGCGTGTGCTACGACTTCTTCTTCGTCGCCGGCGCCATCTACACCGGCACCATCGCGACGCCCAAGGGCGTCAACGCGCAGGCGCAGGGCATGCTGACGCTGTTCACCTACGGCGTGGGCATGCTGCTCGGCTCGCAGATCGGCGGCCTACTCTATGCGCAGCTGCCGGCCAATGCGACCGTCGCCGACTGGCACCATCTCTGGTGGTATCCTGCGATCGCCGCGGCGGTGATTGCGCTCCTCTTCCAGTTCACCTTCAAGAACAACCGTAACGAGGTGCAGGCATGACCGCGATGCAGGGTCCGGGCATCTTCCTCGCCCAGTTTCTCGGCGACACCGCGCCGTTCGACACGCTCGACCATATGGCGGAGTGGGCCGCGGGGCTCGGCTATGTCGGGGTGCAGATCCCGTGCGATCCGCGGCTGATCGATCTGAAACAGGCGGCCGAAAGCCAAGCCTATTGCGACGATCTCCGCGCCCGGCTCGACAAGTTCGGCATCCAGCCGACCGAGCTTTCGACCCACCTGCAGGGCCAGCTGGTCGCGGTGCACCCGGCCTACGACACGCTGTTCGACGGCTTCGCGCCGGCAGAGCTGCACGGCAAGCCCGCCGAGCGCCAGGCCTGGGCGGTCGAGCAGGTCAAGCTCGCCGCGCGCGCGAGCGGCCGGCTGGGGCTGAAGGCACATGCCACCTTCTCCGGCGCGCTGGCCTGGCCCTATGTCTATCCCTGGCCGCAGCGCCCCGCGGGCCTCGTCGAGGAAGCCTTCGCCGAACTCGCCCGCCGCTGGCTGCCGATCCTCGACGTGTTCGAGGAAGCCGGCGTCGACTGCGCCTATGAGATCCATCCCGGCGAGGACATTCATGACGGCGCTACGTGGGAGCGTTTCCTCGAGGCGGTGAACCATCACCCCCGCGCGCGCATCCTGTTCGATCCGTCGCATTATGTGCTGCAGCAGCTCGACTATCTCGACTTCATCGATCGCTATCACGATCGGATCTCGTGCTTCCATGTGAAGGACGCCGAGTTCAACCCGACCGGGCGCAGCGGTGTCTATGGCGGATACGAGAGCTGGGTGAACCGCGCCGGCCGCTTCCGCTCGACCGGCGACGGCCAGGTCGATTTCGTCGGCATCTTCAGCAAGCTCGCCCAGTATGGCTATCGCGGCTGGGCCGTGATCGAGTGGGAATGCGCGCTGAAGAACAGCGAGGACGGCGCCCGCGAAGGCGCGCCCTTCATCCGCGACCATATCATCCGCGTCACTGAGCGCGCCTTTGACGACTTCGCCTCGAGCGGCGTCGACAAGGCGGCGATCCGCAATCTGCTCGGGTTGGGAAGCCGCGACGCATGATCCGGCACCCGCTGAAACTCGGCATGGTCGGCGGCGGCGAAGGCGCGTTCATCGGTGCCGTGCACCGCATGGCGGCAGCGCTCGACGGCGACTGGCGGCTGACCGCCGGCGCGTTCAGCACCGATGCCGGCAAGAACGCGCGCACCGGCGACCTGCTCGGGCTCGATCCGGCGCGGGTCTATGCGACCTATGATGCGATGCTCGCTTGCGAGGCCGCGCTGCCGGAAAACGAGCGCATCGACGCGGTGGCGATCGTCACCCCGAACCACCTCCACGCCCCCGTCGCCATCGCCGCGCTGAACGCGGCCTTCCACGTTTTCTGCGAGAAGCCGATGGCGATGAACAGCGACGAGGCCCGCGCCATCGCCGCCGCTGCGCGAGACAGCGGCAAGCAGTTCGCCCTCGCCTTCACCTATAGCGGCTATCCGCTGGTCGAGGAGGCGCGGGCTCGCGTGGCCCGCGGCGATTTCGGCGCGATCCGGCTGGTGCAGGTGGAATATATCCAGGGCTGGCTGAGCGGTTCGCTCGACACCGAAGGCAACAAGCAGGCCGAGTGGCGCACCGATCCTGCGCGCGCCGGTCTCGGCGGCTGCCTCGGCGACATCGGCACCCACGCTTTCCACCTGGCCGAGCTGGTCTCCGGCCTGCGCGTCGAGACGCTTTCCGCCGAACTCGCCACCCATGTCCCGGGCCGGCGCCTGGATGACGACGTCAGCGCGCTGCTCCGCTTCGAGGGCGGCGCACGCGGCACGCTCAAGGCGACCCAAGTTGCCGCCGGCGAGGAAAACGGCCTCCGCCTGCGCATCCATGGCGAACGCGGCGGCCTCGAATGGGCGCAGATGGAGCCCAACACGCTCACCTTGCGCTGGCTCGATCGGCCGGCGGAGATTCTGCGTGCAGGTGGCCCCGGCCTTGGCCCGAGCACCACGCCTTTGCTGCGTACACCTGCCGGACATCCGGAAGGCTATATCGAAGCGTTTGCAAACCTTTATCGTGGATTCGCGCGCATTGTTCGCGGCGATTCGGCCCAAGTGCCGGGCGTCGCGGACGGGCTGCGGACGATGGCCTTTGTCGAGGCGATGATCGCCAATGCCAAGGCCGACACCAAATGGACCGAGATCGTAACCGGAGAGCGTAGATGAAGTTCTGGATGGCACTTGCCGCAACCGCGGCGCTGACGGCGAGCGCGCCCGCCTGGGCGCAGACCGCCGCCCCGCCCGCCTTTGCCGCGTGCAAGGCGTGCCACACCGTGGAGAAGGGCGGCAAGAACGGCGTCGGCCCCAACCTCAACGGCGTGGTCGGCCGCCCGGCGGCCTCGGCGCCCGGCTTCAACTATTCGACGGCGCTCAAGAATTCCAAGCTGACCTGGGACCCGGCGACGCTCGACCAGTTCATCGCCGCGCCGATGAAGAAGGTGCCGGGCACCCGCATGCCGATCGGCATGGCCGATCCCGCCAAGCGCCAGCAGATCATCGCGTACCTCAAGGCGATGAGCGGCAAATGAGCGTGACGCGCCGCACCGTATTGGCCGGCGCGACGGCGATGCCCCTGGTGGCATCCTCGGCGCGGGGTCAGTCGAATGCGGCGCGTTTCTCGCTCCATTTCGCGCCGCACGAGGGCAGCTTCGCCAGCCGGGGCAACCGGCTGGAGCAGATCGCCTTCGCCGCCGACCAGGGTTTCACCGCCTGGGAGGATAACGAGGCCGCCACCCGCCCGGTCGACGAGCAGGTAGCGATGGCCAAGGCGCTGTCCAGCCGCGGCATGACGATGGGCGTGTTCGTCGCCTCGATGCCCAAATGGGGGAAGTCGCGCCCGATCCTGGGCGCGAACGACGGTGCCGAGCGCGAGGCGTTCCTGGCCGATATCCGCGCGTCAATCGACGTCGCCAAGCGGCTGAACGCCACGCGAATGACGGTGGTGACCGGCTTCCTGGATCCCAAGGTGCCGCTCGACATCCAGACCGCGCGCGTGATCGACCTGATGCGCCGCGCAGGCGATCTCGTCGCGCCGCACGGGATGGCGCTGGTGATGGAGCCGCTCAACACCCGCACCAACCATCCGGGCGTCTACATGCAGAGCATCGCGCAGGGCTATGCAGTGGCGCGCGGGGCGAATAGCCCCGGGGTGAAGATCCTCGCCGATCTCTATCACGAGCAGATCCAGTCCGGAAACCTGATCCCGGCGCTCGACACCTGCTGGAGCGAGATCGGCTATATCCAGTTCGGCGACAATCCCGGCCGCAACGAGCCGGGCACCGGCGAAATCAATTTCACCAATATCGTCCGCTGGCTGCGCGAGCGGAAATATGCCGGCACGATCGGCATGGAACATGGCAATTCGGTCAAAGGGCGCGCGGGCGAGGAGCGGCTGATCGCCGCCTATCGCACGATCGACGCCGTCTGAGGGGAGAGAGAAGCATGTCGAGACGCACACAGGTGCTGCTCGCGGGTCTGGCGGTGCTTGCCGCCACGCCCGCCGCGGCACAGGAAAAGCCGGGGTTCAAGGATACCCCGATCCTGCCGGGCGGCGGGAACTGGCACGTCCATGATTCAGACCGCCCCTACCCGACCGTCGTCACCCCCGCAGCGCAGCCCGGCGGCGCGCCCTCGGACGCCATCGTGCTGTTCGACGGCCGCTCGCTCGACGCCTGGACCGCGCAGCGCAAGCTGTGGCCGGTGGCGAACGGCGTGCTCACCGTGCCGACCCGCGCGAGCAGCGGCGGCGAGAATGCGCTGATCACCAAGCAGAATTTCGGCGACGTCCAGCTCCACCTGGAGTTCCGCTCGCCCAATCCGCCGACCAAGAGCTCGCAGGATCGCGGCAACAGCGGCATCTGGTTCATGCAGCGCTACGAGATCCAGATTCTCGACGGCTATCAGAACCCCACTTATGCCGACGGCACGGTGGGCGGGGTCTATGGCTGGAAGCCCCCGCTGGTGAACCCGTCGCGCAAGCCCGGCGAGTGGCAGAGCTACGACATCGTCTTCGAGCGCCCCCGCTTCGCCGCCGACGGCAAGCTGCTGCGCCCGGCCTATATCACCGCCTTCCTCAACGGCGTGCTGGTGCAGAACCACCAGGCGATGCTCGGCACCACCAACTGGCGTCATGTCGCCGAATATACCGCGCATGCCGATGCCCTGCCGATTCAGCTGCAGGACCATGACTCGCCGGTGTCATTCCGCAACATCTGGGTGCGCCCGCTGCCAGAAAGCGCAATCGCGCAGGACCTTCCGGGAGACCGCAAATGAACATCGACCGTCGCGCCGCGCTCACCGGCGTGCTCGCCCTGTTCGGGGCGGGCGTGTTCGCCCCCATCGCCCGCGCCGCGCAGATGACCGCGACGCAGATGATCCAGGAGGGACCGCCCAGCGTCGCCGTGTTCAGCCCCGCCCAGCGCGCGCTGATGACCGCGCTCAGCGAGCGGGTGATCCCCACGACTGACACGCCGGGCGCGATCGCCGCGGGCGTGCCCGCCTTCATCGAAAAGCTGCTCGCAGATTGGGCGATGCCAGACGATCGCGTGCCGATCGTCGCCGGGCTCGACGCGATCGAGGCGCGCTCGCAGCAGGATTACAAGGTCTCGGCCGCCAAGGCGACGCCGGCGCAGCAGGACGCGCTGCTCACCCTGGCGATGAACGGCCAGATCGCGGGCGGCAAGACCTTCTTCGAGGCGTTCCGCCAGCTGGTGATCACGGGGTACTATACCTCGGAGATCGGCATCACCCAGGAACGCGAATATCTGCCGGTGCCGGGCGAATATAACGGCGCCTTCCCCTATTCCCAGGTCAACAAGGTGTACAGCGCATGATGATCACCCGTCGTACCCTGCTCGCCGGTGCCGGCGGCGTCACCGCCCTCGCGCTGATGGATCGCCTGATCCCGCAGGCCTTCGCCGCGCAGATCCCCGCGGTCGGCATCCAGCTCTACACCGTCCGCGACATCTTCCAGAAGGATCCGGTCGGCACACTCAATGCGATCGCCAAGATCGGTTATCGCGAGATCGAGTTCGGCGGGGGCGGCTATGACAGCATGGACCCGGCGATGCTGCGCGCCACGATGGACAAGGCAGGGCTTCGCTGCCCGTCGCTCCACATCGGCTATGACGCGCTGCTCGGCCAGTTCGACAAGTCGGTGGCGATGGCCCGCACCCTCGGCGCCAAGACGGTAATCCTGCCCTACATGACCGACGAGCACCGCACCGAGGCGGGCTGGAACGCCGCGCTGCCGAATTTCAGCAAGTTCGCCCGCGACCTCAAGAAGGCCGGCTTCGACTTCGCCTATCACAACCATGATTTCGAGTTCACCAACAAGCCTGGCGGCGTGAGCCTATACGACCGGTTCCTCAAGGAAACCGACCCCGCGCTGGTGAAGGTGGAGCTCGACCTCTACTGGGCCAAGCGTGCAGGCCAGGATCTGGGCGCGCTGATCGACCGGCTCGGCAACCGGCTCTATTCCTACCACGTCAAGGACATGCGCCCCGATGGCAAGATGACCGCGGTGGGCACCGGCACGATCGACTTCGCAGCGCTGTTCAAGCGTCCGTCCAGCGCGCATGTCCGCCACTTCTATGTCGAGAATGACGAGGCGCCCGCGCCCTATCTTCCGGACATCACCACCAGCTTCAAGACGCTGCAGGCGCTGCGCTTCTAAACCAACAACACTCCCTGGGAGAGGGACACAAAATGGCTGCAACCAACAGGTTCGATGCGATCGTCATCGGCTCCGGCGTAAGCGGCGGCTTCGCTGCCAAGGAACTGACCCAAAAGGGCCTCCGCGTGCTGATGCTCGATCGCGGCCGCATGGTCGAGCATGGCGAGGACTATCCGTATGACGGCAAGCCCGCCTATGAGGTGCCCGCGCACAACATCATGCCCAAGCCGCTGCAGGAGCGCGATTATTTCATCGCCAAGCGCGGCTATGTGCAGCCCAGCAGCATGGGCTTCTACAATAACGACCGCATGAACCCCTATGCCTTCGACGAGGGCAGCAAATTCTACTGGATCCGCCCCGGCGCGGTCGGCGGCAAGTCGCTGATCTGGGGCCGGTGGAGCTTCCGCTGGGCGCCCGAGGATTTCGAGGCGAACAAGCGCGAGGGCGTGGATGGCGCCTGGCCGATCGGCTATGACGACATCGCGCCGTGGTACGCCAAGGTCGAGGATTATATCGGCGTCTCGGGCTCGCGCGAGAACCTGCCCTATCTACCCGACAGCAACTTCCAGCCGCCGATGCCGATGAACGTCGCCGAGAAGTGGCTGAAGGAACGGCTGGAGTCCAAGTTCCCCGGCCGCAAGCTGATCAACACCCGTCTGTCCAACATGACCGAGGACAAGCCGGACCAGGGCCGCACCAAGTGCCAGTTCCGCAACCAGTGCGGCAATGGCTGCTCGTTCGGCGCCTATTTCTCGACCCAGGCGGTCACCCTCCCCGCTGCGCGCGCGACAGGCAAGCTGACGCTCCAGTCGGACGCGGTGGTGACCAACATCGAATATGACGCGGCCAAGAAGCGCGTCACCGGCGTGCGCTATGTCGATGCCAAGACCGGCCAGGCGCAGGTGGTGAACGCCGATCTCGTCTTCCTCTGCGCCTCGGCGATGGGATCGAACCAAATCCTGCTCAACTCGCGCGCGCCGGGCAGCGAGCGCAGCCATTTCGACAGCAGCGGCACGCTGGGCCGCTATGTCATGGACCATATCTTCCGCGTCGGCATCGACGGGGAGATTCCGGGCATGACCGACCTGATCGAATATGGCCGGCGCCCCGGCGGCGTCTATATCCCCCGCTTCCGCAACATCGGCGGCGAGGAAGGCGTCGGCTTCAAGCGCGGCTATGGCTATCAGGGCAGCGCCTGGCGCCAGCCGGCGGGCCCGGTCGGCTTCGGTGCCGAGATGAAGCACGGCATGCGCCGCTACGGCCCCTGGCGGTTCAGCATGGGCGCGTTCGGCGAGTGCCTGCCCTACAAGGACAACCGCGTCTCGCTCCACCCCAGCAAGGTCGATCGCTTCGGGGTGCCGCTGATGCGCTTCGACGTGACCTTCCGCGAGAACGAGCTGAAGCTGATCGCCGACGCCAAGGTGCAGGGCGAGGCGATGCTGCGCGCAGCCGGCTTGCAGAACGTGACGAGCAACGAGGGCGAGCATGTCCCCGGCGACGCCATCCACGAAATGGGCGGCGCGCGCATGGGCGCGGACCCGCGCACTTCGGTGCTCAACGGCTTCAGCCAGGCGCACGACGCCCCCAACCTCTACGTCACCGACGGCGCCCAGATGGCCTCGGCCTCCTGCGTCAATCCGTCGCTGACCTTCATGGCGCTGACGATGCGCGCCGCGGACCATGCGGTGAAGCAGCTGCGCGGGTGAACCAAGGGAGCGCGCCCGTGAGGGCGCGCTCCGCTTCGGATCAGAATTTCAAGAAACTGGCTGGGGCGGGAGGATTCGAACCTCCGAATGACGGTACCAAAAACCGTTGCCTTACCACTTGGCGACGCCCCAACGGGAAGCGGGCTTATAAAGCTTCAGAACAGACGTTCAAGCCACCCGTGCGGATCCGGTGCCACGCCGCGCTGGATTCCCACGAGCTGCTCGCGCAGCCGCTCGGTGAGCAGGCCCGGGCCGCCATTGCCGATCTGGAACTCGAAGCCCTGCCCCCGCACCGCGCCGATCGGCGTCACCACCGCGGCGGTACCACAGGCGAAGGCCTCGCGCAGGCGGCCGCTCTTGGCGTCCTCGCGCCACTTGTCGATCGAATAGCGCTCCTCGCGCACATCGACGCCCGCCCCGCGCGCCAGCGTGATCAGCGATTCGCGCGTGATGCCCGGCAGGATCGTGCCCGAGAGCGGCGGGGTCGCGATTGACCCATCATCGAACACGAAGAACACGTTCATGCCGCCCAGCTCCTCGACATATCGGTTCTCCACCGCGTCGAGGAACACCACCTGGTCGCAGCCCTGGCGGATCGCCTCGGCCTGGGCGACCAGGCTGCCGGCATAGTTGCCGCCACACTTGGCTGCACCCGTGCCGCCCGGTGCCGCGCGGGTGTAATGGTCGGACACCCACAGGGTCACCGAGGGCGCGCCGCCCTTGAAATAGGCGCCCGCGGGCGAGGCAATGACGAGGTAAAGATACTCGCTCGCCGGCTTGACGCCGAGAAAGGTCTCGCTCGCGAACATGAAGGGGCGGAGATACAGCGAGGCGCCCTCGCCTTCGGGGATCCAGTCGCGATCGGCCTTCACCAGCGCGCGGATGGAGCTGAGGAACAGGTCCTCCGGCAGCGGCGTCATCGCCATGCGCTCGGCGGATTCGCGGAAGCGGCGGGCATTCTCGCGGGGGCGGAAGAGCCCCGCGCCGCCATCGGGCAGGCGATAGGCCTTGAGGCCTTCGAAAATCTCCTGCGCATAATGGAGCACCGCGCAAGCGGGGTCGATCTGGAGCGGCGCATAGGGCTGGATGCGCGCATCGTGCCAGCCCTTGTCGGCCGAATAGCGGATCACCGCCATGTGATCGGTAAATACCTTGCCGAAGCCGGGGTTCGCGAGGATCGTCGCGCGCTCGTCGCGCTCACGCGGGTTGGTGTGGGCTTCGAATTCGAAATCCAGGATCGTCGCGTCTTCCATCACTCGGTCTTTCTCGTCCCCAGAGCCTCGGGTTGCGCAGGACTAGGCGCGGTGGCAGAAACGGTCAACATGGCTGCCCCAATTCCTGCCTCTCCCCTCTTCCTGCGCGAACCCGAAATCCGGCGCGGCATCGAGCTGCTCTATTTCGGCTATTCGCACCTCACCCGCTCGATCGACGACGGGCTGGCACGCCAGGGGCTGGGCCGCGCGCACCACCGCGCGCTCTATTTCATCGCCCGCAAGCCCGACCTGACGGTGAGCGAGCTGCTCTCGCTGCTGGCGATCACCAAACAGTCGCTGGGGCGGGTGCTTGGCGAGCTGGCCGAGCGCGGGCTGGTCGAGACGCGCGCGGGCACCCGCGACCGGCGTCAGCGGCTGCTGCGGCTCACCGAGGCGGGCGCGAAGCTCGAATCCGAACTGTTCGAAGCGCTGCGCGAAAAAATGGCCGGCGCCTATTCGAGCGCCGGCCAGGGAGCCGTCGGGGGATTCTGGGCCGTGCTCGAAGGGTTGATGCCGGAGGACGAGCGCGGCCGGGTGGCGACGCTGGGGCGCTAGGCCGCAGCACTCCGAAAACCGTCATCCCGGCGGAAGCCGGGATCCAGACGCCACTCTTTCAAGGCAAGAGCCGAGACGGAGGCCCCAATGGATTCCGGCTTTCGCCGGAATGACGGAAGGTCGATCAGGCGACCTTGAAGCCTTCCTTGTTCATCGCAAGGGTGAGTGCCTTGTTTTTTTCCTCGCTCAGCTGGGCGCGGAGCTCGGGGAACAGCTGGTCCTCTTCCTCACGGATGTGCTTTTCGAGCGCGGCGCGGAATTCCTTCACCTTCTCCAGCCACTTGGGCGAGGTGCTCGGCATGTTCTCGAGCTCGTAGAGGAACTGCTTCACATAGCCATGCTCGGCGTTGAGCTCGTCGGCCTGTTCGGTCTTCCCCGCTTCGCGGAGCGCCGGGTAGATGACATTCTCTTCCTCGATCGCATGCTTCACCAGCGCATGCTTGATGTGCGCAAGCAGCATGTTGCGGCGGATCGTCGCCTTGTCGTCGGTCGCTTCGAGCGTGTCGAACGCCTTGAGCACTGCCTTGTGCTCGGCCTTCAATGCATCGTCCCAGTTGCCCGCGAGCGCGCTCGGCGCCTGTACCGCCGCCTTGCGGCCGAGCATCGCGAGCAGACCCAGCGCCGCACCGCCCGCCGCTGCGCCGGCGATCACGCCCAGGCTGGCGCCGTTGCTGCTGGTCTTGGCGGTGTTGTTCGCGTTGGTCTTGGTGTTACGCTTCGATTCGGTCGTCGTAGCCATGATAGCCTCCGTCGATACGTGGGATCGGGAGGGTAACCATCAGGAATACCAGGCGTTCCGTAGCGTACCGCGCTATTTGCGCGCTTCGGCGGCCATCTCGGCATTGCGTCGGGCGGAAGCGGCGAGCGTATCGCGCAGCAGCGTCTTGAGCGCATCGTCACGGTCGAGGACGTTCAGCCCTTCGCGGGTGGAACCGCCGGGGCTCGCGACACGGTCCGCGAGCACGGCCGGGCTTTCGCTGGCAGCCGCGGCCATCAGGCCGGACCCCTCGACGATGGCGAGCGCCAGTCGCTGCGCCTGATCGGCGGGCAGTCCCAACGCCGTCCCGGCTTCGGCCAGCGCGTCGACAAAGCGAAAGACAAAGCCCGGGCCGCAACCGGCGAGCGCGGTCAGCGCGTCGAGCATCGTCTCGCTAGGCACCCATTCGACCAGCCCAAGCGGCGCCATCAGCGTCTCGGCAGCGGCACGCGCCTCGGCATCGTTGCTCGGCGTAGTGAGGCCGACGACGCCCTTGCCGATTGCGACCGGCAGGTTGGGCATCGCGCGCACCACGGTCTTCGCGCCGAGCGCGTCCGCCAGCGTCGCAACCTCCACGCCCGCCAGGATAGAAACCAGCAGTGGCACGCCGCTGACGAACGGCGCCAGAACCGGCGCGACGGTGTGGAGTTGCTGCGGCTTCACCGCCAGCACCAGCGCGGTCGGCCGCTCGCCCTCGGGCGGCGCAGTCAGATGCCGTACGCCCTCGGGAATGGCCGGGCTGCCCGGATCGATGACGGTAATCGCGGCGGGATCGATCCCCGCGCCGGCCCAGCGGCGGAGCATCGCCCCGCCCATGTTGCCGGCACCGACCAGCCAGATCCGCGACAGCAGCGCCATGTCAGGCCTCGCCCTGGGTCTCGATCAATGCGGCGGCGATCGCCTCGCTCGGCGTCTTGCCGCCCCACAGGACGAACTGGAAGACGGGATAGAAGCGCTCACACTCGTCGATCGCGCTTTCCACCAGCAGCTCGGCCTGGGCGAGCGTCAGCGACGCGCCCTCGTCGCCGTCGATCAGCGCGGCGTGGCGGAACAGCAGGATGCCGGTCGACGACCAGAGCTCGAAATGGCCGATCCAGAGCTGTTCGTTGACCAGCCCGATCGTCTCGTAGACCAGCCCGCGCCGCTCCTCGGGGACGCGCACGTCGGGAAAGCCCATGAACTGCAGCACGCCGTCGTCCTCGCGCCAGATCGCGCGAAGCTCGTACTGGGTCCAGCTGCCCTTCACCTTGGCGACGATCTCGTCGTCCTCGCGCTCATGGGTCCAGCCATGCGCGGCGAAATAGGTCTCGAGCATGTCGATGGGTGCCGCGGCGTCGCGGTCGAATTCCGCTTCGTCTAGCATGCCCATGTCGCCCCCGGTCGTGTAGCCATGCCCGCTAGTGCCAAGCGCGCGGACGGGGCACAAGCTTGCGCCTGCGCCCCGCCGCTCAAAACTGTGGACAA
Source organism: uncultured Sphingomonas sp. (assembly GCF_913774285.1). Taxonomy (GTDB): domain Bacteria; phylum Pseudomonadota; class Alphaproteobacteria; order Sphingomonadales; family Sphingomonadaceae; genus Sphingomonas. Next base: position 36,521 of record NZ_CAJYHX010000008.1, read on the forward strand.
GGAAGTTTCAGCCAGCGTCACGCATTCCCTTGCGGGTTCAGCTTCGCCTCGAGCGCATCGAGGCGCGCCTTCAGCGCATCGGCCTCGTCGCGCGCGGCGGCGGCCATCGCCTTCACGGCTTCGAACTCGTCGCGGCTGACGAAATCGAGCCCGCCGATCCATTCGCGGGCGCGCTCGCGGGCGCCGGCCTCGGCTTCGCGGGCCACCCCGGCGAAGGTGCCGGCGGCGCCGTTCACCATCTTCACCAGATCGTCGAACAGGCGATTGTCGGTCTGCATGTCAAAAAACCCCACTCAAAGCGTTTCGGGGTGGATGTGGGCGTTCGGGGCCGCCGACGCAATCTTTTCCGCATCCGGATTGAGATCGCGGACCTGCGAAAACAGCACGCTCGCGAAGCACACCCAGGCGAGATAAGGCAGCAGCATCAGCCCGGCGAGCGTGCGGATGCGCCAGAAGGCGACCATCGTCACTGCCACCAGCACCGCCAGCGCCACGATCACGATCAGCGCGAGATCGAGCATATGGAAGCGGAAGAAGATCGGCGACCATGCGAGGTTCACCGCGAGCTGGATCACGAACAGCACGACCGCCGCCGCCCGCCCCCGCGCCCCGCGCGCGCTCAGCACCAGCGCGAGGGCGAGCCCCATCAGCACGTAGAGGATCGTCCAGACGACCGGGAAGGCAATGTTGGGCGGCTGGATCGCAGGCTTGGCGAGCGCGGTGAACCAGGGGTTCTGATCCCCGGCGGGCGCGACCATCGCCGACCCGAAGCCGAGCAGCACCACGATCGGCACCGTCACCAGCGCGCGCCGCCAGAAACCACGCCGCAGTTGCGCCTTCGATGCCAGTGCGTTCACGCCCGTCTCCCCATTGCAGTTGCCGTACGCCTAGGCGATCGCGCGGGAACTGCAAAGACATGCGCCTATCGCATCAGTGCGCGCACCCGCTCTATTGCCTGCAGCCGCAGGGGCTCGGTGTTGGCATCATAGCGCACCGCTTCCAACTCGCGGACGAGCCGTGCGGGATCGACGTGATAGCCACGGTCCAGCAACTGCAGGAGCTTGTCGACCGCACCCAAACTCACCGCATCCTCGGCGATCGTCGCGCCGCCGGGTGGCCGGAAATTGATGTCGGCATGACTGGCCAGCAGCACGTCCCAAGCACTCCAATCGTCCCGCTGGACGCCGGCGGAGAGAGCGTAGTGCAGCGCGAGTGTCCGCGCGTCCTTTTCCCAGCTGTTCGGATCGCCGCCTGACGCGAGCAATCGCTTGAGCAGATCGGTGCGCGGAATGGCCGCGGCAATCAGCAGCGGCGTTTCCCCGCCCGGCTCTCGCGCATTGGGACTCGCGCCGCCCTTCAGCGCCCTCTCGACACCCGCCGCGTCATTGCACAGCACGGCGGCACCGAGCGGCGACAGGCGATTAGGAAAATACCCGAGCGCGTCGACGATCCGATCCCGATCCTGCACGTCCTGACATGCGCCGTTCTTGGGCGTCGATTCGACCGCAGCGGCGCCACAGGCAGCAAGCATCGCGAGTCCTGCCAGTATAAGGCCGATCGTTTTCAGCTTGCCCACCCCCTAACCGCGAACCGCCCCGATCAGGAACTCCACATTCCCTTCGGGCCCGGTGATCGGGCTGCGCGTCACGCCCAGCACCTGCCAGCCCTTGCCTTCCAGCCATGCGGCCACCTCGGCGCAGACCCGCTCGTGCACGGCAGGATCGCGCACCACTCCGCCCTTGCCGACTTCATCGCGCCCCGCCTCGAACTGCGGCTTGATCAGCGCCGCCAGCCGTCCGCCGGGCCGCACGAAGCCCAAAGGCACGTCGAGGACCTTGGCCAGCCCGATGAAGCTCGCGTCGCATACCACCAGGTCGATCGGCTCGGGGATGTGCGCGGGCGTGAGGATGCGCGCGCTGGTCTGTTCGTGGACCACGACACGCTCGTCCTGGCGCAGCTTCCAGGCGAGCTGGTTGGTCCCGCTGTCCACCGCATAGACGCGCGCCGCGCCGTTCGTCAGCAGCACGTCGGTAAAGCCGCCGGTGGAGGAACCGACGTCGATCGCCACTGCGCCGGTCACGTCCCAGCCGAAATGCTCGAGCGCGTGGGCCAGCTTGATGCCGCCGCGCGACACCCAGGGATGGTCGCGTCCGCGCACCTCGATCGCGGCGTCCGCGGCCAGCATCTGGCCCGCCTTCTCAATCTTGCGCTCGCCGGTGAAGGCGAGCCCCGCCATGATGAGTGCCTGTGCCCGCGTGCGGCTCTCGGCGAGCCCGCGGTCGACGAGCAGTTGATCGGCGCGAAGCTTTGCCATGCCCACCCTTTAGGCGCGGCCAACGCCCCGGCGCAACCGCTCCTCCATTCAGCGCAAGGCTTATTGCCCACTAATCTGATAGGGATTATAGAAGAGGTCCGGCCAGTCCCTCCCAGGACACAAGGAGAGGAACGCAATGACGATCTTTTCGCCGATCGATGATCGCTCGCCGATCATCCTCACCGTCCCCGGCCTCGGCGGCTCCGGGCCGTCGCACTGGCAGACGCTGTGGGAGCAATCCCGGCCCGACACCCACCGCGTCGAACTCGGTATGTGGGATACACCCCACCGCAACGCCTGGGTGACCAAGCTCGACCAGGCGATCCGGCAGGCGCAGGCACCGGTGGTGCTCGCCGCGCACAGCCTGGGCTGCCTTGCCGTCGCCTGGTGGGCGGCGCTTGCCGGCCAGACCTTCGGCGCCCCGGTTGCCGGCGCGCTGCTGGTGGCGCCCGCCGATGTTGATCGCGAGTCCGCCCCCGCCGAGCTTCACGCCTTCCGGCCGACGCCCGCGACGATCCTTCCCTTCCCCAGCGTGGTGGTGGCAAGCAGCGACGATCCCTGGATGTCGATCGCGCGGTCCGAGGATCTCGCCCGCAGCTGGGGCAGCCTGTTCGTCGATGCCGGGCCGCAGGGGCATCTCAACGCCGCCAGCGGTATCGGCTGGTGGGAGGAAGGCCAGGCGCTGCTCGACCGCCTGCTCGACACCGCCGCCGAGCGCAGCGGATCGGTGCGGACCACTGCCGAGGCGCGGTCGCTCCTTGCGATCAACGCCACCGATGCGGCGCAGGCGCATTATCTCGGCAACAGGCCGGCTAACGCCCCTCAAAACGCGATCAAATCGACGCAAGCACACTGGTAAACACAAGGAGGATAACCTATAATACTCGCCATGGGCATGGTCGGGTGACGTACCCTAGAGCGTCATCCGGCCTACCCTTCGCAGCCGATGGTATACTTCACCAAATTGTAACATGATTTGGCAAACAGCAGTTGCACTCCTTGCAACTGCCTCGCCGAACTTTGTTCACCGCGATTGCATCGTCGGTACCAATCCAGCTGAGCAGCAGGCTCTCGCGCGCCCTGTCCGCAGCCTCATGCGGATTAACCGCGAAATTGCGCCATGATATATTGTACCGCCTCTACCGCAGGTCTATATGGCGCCCATGTCGTTGAGTACCCCTCTAGCCCGCTGGTGGGCGGGCCTGGATGGCGCTTTCGATCGCATTGCGATCGGGATCAGCGGCTTGTGCCTCATTCATTGCATCGCAACGACCGTGCTTCTGACGATCGTGTCGACCGCAGGCGGCCTGCTCAACCCGCACATCCATGAATATGGGCTGGTGCTGGCGATCGGTTTCGGCATCTACGCGCTCGGTCGCGGTATCGTCCATCACGGCTATATGGCGCCGGCCGCCGTAGGTGCGTTCGGGCTCGGCATCATGGGCGGCGCGCTGACGCTGCCGCATGGTGGGTTCGAGACGCTGTGGACGCTGATCGGCGTGTCGCTGGTGGCGCTCGGCCACGACCTCAACCGTCGCGCGACCTATTGAGTCGCCCCCGGCCGCTGCTTGCCGGAAGCGCTCGCAACGCCTAAATCCCCTGCATGTCCGCGCACAATCATCACGAGCACCACGGGGCCGATCTAACCAAGGCAGCCCGCACCCGGCTGGAAGCGGCCGGGGAGCAGTGGACGGCGATGCGCGAGCGCGTGTTTGAGGCACTGGCCGGCTTCGACAAGCCTGCCTCGGCCTATGACATTGCCGAGGCGGTGTCGAAGGCCGAAGGGCGCCGTGTCGCGGCCAACAGCGTCTATCGCATCCTCGATCTGTTTGTCGGTTCCAATCTGGCACGCCGGGTGGAGAGCGCGAACGCCTATGTCGCCAATGCCCATCCGGAATGCCTGCACGACTGCATCTTCCTGGTGTGCGACAGCTGTGGCCAGACCACGCATATCGACGACGATTCGATCACCAAGAACGTACGGTCGGCCGCACAGCATGCGGGTTTTTCGCCGGTACGCCCGGTGATCGAGGTGCGCGGCAAGTGCGGCAAGTGTGACTGACCTGCCCATTTGATCGTTCGACTTGAGTGTAACGTTGCGCTAACAAACACCATGGCTGACCTACCCAAGACGCCGCTGCTCGACACGGTCGACACGCCGCAGGACCTCCGGAAGCTCGCCCCCGCCCAGCTGCGCCAGCTGGCCGACGAGCTTCGTGCCGAAACCATCAGTGCGGTGGGCTCCACCGGCGGACATCTCGGCTCCGGCCTGGGCGTCGTCGAACTGACGGTGGCTATCCACTATGTGTTCAACACCCCCGACGATCGGCTGATCTGGGACGTCGGGCACCAATGCTACCCGCACAAGATCCTCACCGGTCGCCGCGACCGGATCCGCACGATCCGCCAGGGCGGCGGCCTCTCCGGCTTCACCAAGCGCAGCGAAAGCGAGTACGATCCGTTCGGCGCCGCGCACTCGTCGACGTCGATCTCGGCGGCGCTCGGCTTCGCGATCGCCAACAAGCTGAACGAGGCGCCGGGCAAGGCGATCGCGGTGATCGGCGACGGCGCGATGAGCGCCGGCATGGCCTATGAGGCGATGAACAACGCCGAGGCCGCGGGCAACCGGCTGGTGGTGATCCTCAACGACAACGACATGTCGATCGCACCGCCGGTGGGCGGGCTTTCGGCCTATCTGGCGCGGCTGATCTCCTCGTCCGAATATCTCGGGCTGCGCGAGCTGGCCAAGCGCTTCACCCGCAAGCTCTCGCGCCGCCTCACCGCGGCGGCGGGCAAGGCGGAGGAATTCGCCCGAGGCATGGCGACCGGCGGCACGCTGTTCGAAGAGCTCGGCTTCTATTATGTCGGCCCGATCGACGGCCATAATCTCGAGCATCTGATCCCGGTGCTGGAGAATGTCCGCGACAGCGAGCAGGGCCCGATCCTGATCCATGTCGTGACCAAGAAGGGCAAGGGCTACGCCCCGGCCGAGGCGGCGGCGGACAAATATCACGGCGTCCAGAAGTTCGACGTGATCACCGGCGCCCAGGCCAAGGCGCCTCCGGGCCCGCCGGCCTATACCAAGGTTTTCGCCGATGCGTTGATCGCCGAGGGCGAGCGCGACCCTGCCGTCTGCGCGATCACCGCGGCGATGCCTTCGGGCACCGGGCTTGACAAGTTCCAGGCGATGTTCCCCGATCGCACCTTCGACGTGGGTATCGCCGAGCAGCACGCCGTCACCTTCGCGGCGGGTCTCGCCGCGCAGGGCATGCGGCCCTTCTGCGCGATCTATTCGACCTTCCTGCAGCGCGCCTATGACCAGGTGGTCCACGACGTCGCGATCCAGAACCTGCCGGTGCGCTTCGCGATCGACCGTGCCGGGCTGGTCGGTGCGGACGGCGCGACCCATGCCGGCAGCTTCGACGTCACCTATCTCGCGAGCCTGCCCAATTTTGTGGTGATGGCGGCGGCGGACGAGGTCGAGCTCGTCCACATGACCCACACGGCGGCGCTGCACGACAGCGGACCGATCGCGCTGCGCTATCCGCGCGGCAACGGCGTCGGGCTGGAACTGCCCAAGGTTCCCGAGCGGCTGGAGATCGGCAAGGGCCGCGTGGTACGCGAAGGCAAGAAGGTGGCGATCCTGTCGCTCGGCACCCGGCTTTCGGAAGCGCTCAAGGCCGCCGACACGCTCGAGGCCAAGGGGCTTTCGACCACGGTTGCCGATCTGCGCTTCGCCAAGCCGCTCGACGAGGAGCTGATCCGTCGCCTGCTCACCACCCACGAAGTGGCCGTGACGATCGAGGAAGGCGCGATCGGCGGCCTCGGCGCGCATGTGCTGACGCTCGCCAGCGACACCGGCCTGATCGATGCCGGCCTCAAGCTGCGCACTATGCGCCTGCCCGACATATTCCAGGACCAGGACAAGCCCGAGAAGCAGTATGACGAAGCGGGGCTCAACGCCGCCAACATCGTCGACACGGTACTGAAGGCGCTGCGCTACAACGAGGCCGAGCTGGCAGACGGCGTGCGGGCCTGATTTTCGATCCCCCCCCCTGGCACGGGGAGGGGGACCGCCGCCGCAGGCGGTGGTGGAGGGGGATCTCCACGAGGGACTCGCCCGCTGCGCTCCCCCTCCACCAAGCCGCTTCGGGCCTTGGTCCCCCTCCCCGTGCCGGGGAGGATTTTGGACTACCCCCACCTTGAATCTCCAACATGCACATGCCATGTACATGCACATGGCAACGCAGCTTCCCCAGACTCGCTCCAGCCGTGTCGTCGTGCTGGTATCGCCCGAGGAAAAGCGGCGCATCTCCGCCAATGCGGAAGCGGCGGACATGACGGTGAGCGACTTTATGCGCACCGCCGCCGAACGCTATACCGAACCGACCGAGGCTGAGATGGCGCTGATGCGCGACCTGCTCGCCCAGCTTGAACAGGCCAATGCCCGCACGGACGAGGCGTTTGCCCAGCTCGAAGCGGCCCGCACCGCCGCCGCCGCGTTCGACGAGGAGGCGTATCGCGCCGAGGTGCGCGAACAGTTGCTGACCGACTCCTCGATCGACTGGGATGCGCTCTCCACTGCCCTGTCCGGCTGGGCCCGGCAGTGAGCTTCTGGACCGATGCGCTGCGCGCTCTCCAGCAGGTCGCACTCCTCCAGCACAAGGTGGATCAGGCGCTGACCACCGCCGAGGAGACGCGCCGCCACTCGATCGAGACGCGCGAACGGGTGATCCGGCTCGAAACGCTGATCGACATCGCCATGAAGCGGCAGCCCCCAGCCCCGCCGGCGCCGCCCGCGCTTCCCGAAAGTCCACAGGCGGGCAGCTAGCGCCCGCTTCCCCGAGCGCGTACATCGCGGTACGTGCTGAAAATGACCATCCTTCCCCTCACCGCCCGCCCCCGCGCGCTCGCGCACTGGCTGTTCGTCGTTGCCGCGATGATCGTCGCGATGGTCGTGGTCGGGGGCATTACCCGGCTGACCGAGTCGGGCCTGTCGATCACCGAATGGAAGCCGATCTCCGGCATCGTCCCGCCGCTCAACGATGCGCAGTGGCAGGCCGAGTTCGAGCATTACAAGCAGATCGGCCAGTATGAACAGCTCAACCAGGGCATGACGCTGGCTGGCTTCAAGTCGATCTTCTTCTGGGAATATATCCACCGCCTGCTCGGCCGGCTGATCGGCATGGTGTTCGCGCTGCCGCTGCTGTGGTTCGCCATCCGCAAGCAGATCCCCCAGGGCTATGGCTGGCGGCTGGTGGCGCTGCTGGCGCTCGGCGGGCTGCAGGGCGCGTTCGGCTGGTGGATGGTGAAGTCGGGCCTCAACCACACCCGCACCTCGGTCAGCCATTTCTGGCTGGCGACCCACCTGATGACCGCGCTGTTCACGCTGGGCGGCATCGTCTGGACGATGCTAGACCTGCGCGCGCTCGCCGCCAACCATGCCGAGCGCCCCGCCCGGCTGACCGGGCTCGGCGCGGGCGTGCTCGCGCTGCTGGCGATCCAGCTCTTCTACGGTGCGCTGGTAGCAGGCCTCGATGCGGGGCTGGTCACCGATCAGTGGCCGCTGATGAACGACCATTTCTTCCCCGGCCTCAGCCAGATCGGCGAGAGCCCGCTGCACGCCGCGCTCTACGATCCGGCGATCGTCCACTTCATCCACCGCTGGTGGGCCTGGGTCGTGGTGGCCGGGCTGATCGTGCTTGCCCGCAAGGCCAAGGCAGCCGGCGATCGCCGCGCCTCGATCGCGATCCACTCGGCGTTCGGCATCCAGATCCTGCTCGGGATCGCCACAGTGATGACCGGCGTGAACCTCCACCTCGCCGCCACCCACCAGCTGGTCGGCGCGCTGCTGGTCTGCGCGACCGTCTGGGGCGTCCACGCCATCGGCCGCACGCGGTGAGCGACACCGCCCTGCTCTATGTCACCTTCGCCAGCCGCGCCGACGCCGAGCGCGTGGCGGAGACGGTGCTCGCGGAGCAGCTGGCGGCCTGCGTCAACATTCTCGCGCCCTGCACCTCGATCTATCGCTGGCAGGGCGGCATCGAGCGCGGCGAGGAAGTGCCTGCGCTGTTCAAGACCCGCCCTGCCCTGGCGCTCCGCCTGCGTGAGCGGATCGCGGCAATCCATGGCTATGACCTGCCGGTGATCGAACAATGGCCGGTCGAAGCGGGCAATGCCGCCACCCGCTGGATCGCCGAAGAGACGCGCTGAACCGACAGGTATTATTTTACCCGTCAGCAAACCCACGCATTTCTTGACTTTCAGCCCCTCTATCGGCATTGGGGCGTGGATCGCGCTGCCGGTAACGGTGGCGCGCATGCATTTCCTACGCGAAAGGTCACAGGCCATGAAGGCGCTGATGAAGACCACCAAGTCGGCCAAGCCGGCCGAGGTGGAGAAGAAGTGGCACATCGTCGACGCCGAAGGGCTCGTCGTCGGTCGTGCAGCGGTGGTGATCGCGAACGTCCTGCGCGGCAAGCACAAGACCAGCTTCACCCCGCACGTCGATTGCGGTGACAATGTCATCGTGATCAACGCGGACAAGATCCGTTTCACCGGCAAGAAGCTCGGCCAGAAGGTGTACTACAAGCACACCGGCTATGCGGGCGGCATCAAGGGCATCACCGCCGCCAAGGTTCTCGAGGGCCGCTTCCCGGAGCGCGTTCTGGAGAAGGCCGTGGAGCGCATGATCCCGCGCGGTCCGCTCGGTCGCCAGCAGATGCGCAACCTGCGCATCTTCGCCGGTTCGGAGCATCCGCATGAAGCTCAGAACCCCGAGGTTCTCGACATCGCCGGCATGAGCCGCAAGAACAAGGTGGGTGCATAATGTCTGACAACCGCCAGTCGCTTTCCGACCTGGGCGCAGCGCTGGGCCAGCAGCCCGCCGCGCTGACCGAGGGCCAGGCCGCCGCTCCGGCTGCCGCCGCTGCCGACGCCTATCTCGCCGGCCAGATCGATGAGCCGGCCGCCCCGACCACGCCGCTGCGTGCGCAGGAGCTGGACCAGTATGGCCGCGCCTACGCCACCGGCCGTCGTAAGGACGCCGTGGCCCGCGTGTGGCTGAAGCCGGGCACCGGCAAGATCACGATCAACGGTCGCGATCAGGAAATCTATTTCGCGCGCCCGACGCTGCGTCTCGTCATCAACCAGCCGTTCGGTGTCGCCGAGCGTGAGGGCCAGTATGACGTGATCTGCACCGTCAAGGGCGGCGGTCTCTCGGGCCAGGCCGGTGCGGTCAAGCACGGCATCTCGCAGGCGCTGACCAAGTATGAGCCGGTGCTGCGCGCCCCGGTGAAGAAGGCCGGCTTCCTGACCCGTGACAGCCGCGCCGTCGAGCGTAAGAAGTACGGTAAGGCGAAGGCCCGCCGCAGCTTCCAGTTCTCGAAGCGCTAAGCGTCTCGGCTTCGGCCAAGGAAATGGGGGCGGTCCGGCAACGGGCCGCCCTTTTTCGTGGAAGACACGCCACCCCGACCGCGGCCACCCTACTCAAATTGGTGCAATTCAACCGGTAGCGCGCGCATCGAAGAGACGCAGCCACGCTCGCCGGCAGCATCAGATTCGCGTTGCTACGTGTCGACACGCTGATCGGATGCATCCGTTCCCGCGCAGCCGCCGCTGTACCGCAACGGCCGATCGCATCGCATTTCGATACGAGTCCGTATCGTTGCCCTGAAAATCGCCCTTCTTCACATCCGTGCAGCCGATCCCAGTCTGGGACAGGCCTTCCTTAAAAAATCGCGACGCCGTACAGCTTGGGTGCAACGCGGCAAACCTGCGGGCGGGGAATTCAGACATGCGACGGATATGGACGGCGGCTGCGCTAGGCGCGGCGGGCCTGCTGTCGGCTTGCGACGGCAGCAGCGACAACATCAACCTGGCGGACAGCCGGATGACCAGCGGACTGGTCGATCTGTCCGCTGCCAATGCCGGCCTCTCGCCGGCGCAATCTCAAGTGACCGATGGCATTCGCCTGGCGCGGCAGACGACCTTCGGCCCGACGCCGCAGGTGCTGGAGCAGATCTCCAAGCTGGGGACCGAGGGCTGGCTCAACCAGCAATTTGCCGCGCGCGGCAGCACCTATGCCGATCTCGCCGTGGCGCGGCGGATCGATTACTGCAAGGACGTTCCCTGCAATCGCCGCTTCTTCAGCCGTACCCCGGTTGCGATGCGCTTCTATGCGAACGCTGTCTCGGCACCCGACCAATTGCGCCAGCGCGTCGCCTTCGCACTTTCGCAGATGATCGTGGCTTCCGAGCAGGAAGTGCGCTCCGCCGCCGGCATCGCGGCCTTCAACCAGCTGTTTCTCGACAACGCCTTCGGCAATTACCGTACGCTGCTCAAGGCGGTGACGCTCAACCCCTATATGGGCCGCTACTTGAACATGGCGGGGAGCAGCAAGGCAGCCCCGTCGGAGAATTACGCGCGTGAGCTGCTTCAGCTGTTCTCGATGGGCCCGAACATGCTCAATCAGAACGGCTCGCCGCGCCGTGACGCAACCGGCGGTACCGTGCCCAATTACGGGCCCGACGATATTCGCGGCGTCGCCCGGGCGCTTACCGGCTGGGATCGCGCGCGGATCGGCAATGCTCCGATCACCAACGGGCTCGCCGGCGACGACGTGAAGCCGATGATCCCGGTGCCCGATCGCTACGACGCGGGCGAGAAGCAGTTCCTCGGCACCCGCGTGCCTGCCGGCGCCAGCCAGGAAGCAAGCGTCGATGCGGTAGTGGATGCCGCGTTCAACCACCCCTCCACCGCGCCCTTCGTGTCACGCCACCTGATCGTCCACCTGGTGACCGCCAACCCGAGCCCCAATTATATCGGCCGGGTGGCGGCGGTGTTCGCCAACAACGGTCAGGGCGTCCGCGGCGACCTTAAGGCCGTGGTCCATGCGATCCTCACCGATCCCGAGGCGCGCACCGCCCCGCGCGACGATCGCGGCAAGCTGAAGGAACCGGTGCTCGCAATGGTCTCGCTGGCCCGCGCGATCGGCATGACCACCGACGGCTATGCCTTCGTGATGCGCGATACCGGCTTGGGTCAGCCGGTGATGCACGCGCCTTCGGTCTTCAACTTCTATCCGATCGACTATCCGCTGCAGGGCAGCGCAACGCTCTACAATCCGGCATCGAAGCTGCTCAACAGCAGCACGGTGCTGCGCCTGCATAACATGATGTACGAATGGACGGTGCGCACCGAGGTCTCGAAGGTCGAGTTCAAGGCGCCGACCGGCTATGGCGCCGCCTCCGGCACGCAGTTCGCCTGGTCTACCTGGGCGTCGTTCGGCGACAATGTCGACGCGATGGTAGCCGCGGTCGATGTGTTATTGCTAGGCAATAGCATTACACCAGGCCAGCGCGCCGCGCTCCGCACCGCCGCCCTCGCCATTAATGACAAGAATTCGCAAGTACGCGCCCGCAAGCGTGCGCAGATGCTGCTCTATATCGCCGCAACCAGCCCGCAATTCCTGGTCGACCGGTAAGGAACCGTTCCGATGACGCTTTCCCGACGCGATTTCGTTCGCCTCACCGCCGGTACCGGGGCCTTGGCGGCCATGGGCCAGCTCGGCCGTACCTCGGCCGTCGCCGCCCCCAGCGGCAGCTACCGTGCGATGGTAGGGATCTTCCTCTATGGCGGTAATGACGGCTGGAACATGGTGGTGCCCACCGACGACCGGCATGCCGCCTATCAGGCAGCGCGCGGTGTCGTCGCCCTGCCCCGCAACACGCTGACGCCGCTGACCAACGCAAGCTACGCGCTGCACCCGGCCATGGCCGCGCTCCGCCCGATCTGGGACGAGGGTGCCCTGTCGCTCGTGCTCAATACCGGCACGTTGTTCGCCCCCCTCACCAAGGCGACCTACCTGTCGCGCCCCGACCTGCGTCCCAGCAACCTGATGAGCCATTCGGACGAGCAGGCGCACTGGCAGGGCCTGCGCGCCCGCGACGCCGCCACCGACGGCTTTCTTGGCCGCATGGCCGATCGCATGCCGGGCGGTCGCCTGCCCCCGCTGATCTCGCTCAGCGGATCGACGCTGGCCCTGATCGGCAAGACCGCGGTGCCGCTGGTACTGCCCGCCTCGGGCCTGCCCGCGCGCGCAGGCTACAGCGCTCGCGATACCGCGAAGAACCTCGCCACCTCCCTGCTCGCTGCGAGCGAAGGCGGGCCGATCATGGACGGCGTCAAGACGACCCTGCGCGACACGCTCGACCAGGCCGATCTCGCCAACAGCCTCTTGACGGGCGCGAACAGCGTCTCTCGCTATTTCGTCGATGCGAACGGCCGGGCGCTCACCAGCGACATCGCGGCGCAGCTGCTCGCGACCGCCAAGATGATCGAGGCGCGCGGCACGCTGGGGCATAACCGCCAGACGTTCCTGCTCAGCATGGCCGGGTTCGACTACCATGCCAACCAGATCCAGGGGAGCGCCACCGGAGGCGACCACGCGGGCCAGCTGGGGGCCCTAGCCGAGGCGATGGCCGCGTTCCACCGCGCGATGAAGGCGCTGGGCGTAGGCGCCAATGTCACCACCTTCACGATGAGCGATTTCGGCCGGACCTATGCAAGCAACGCGCAGAACGGCACCGATCACGCCTGGGGCAACAACCATCTGGTGATGGGCGGCGACGTGACGAAGGGCGGCATCTTCGGCACCTATCCCGACCCGGTACTGGGCGGCGCCGACGACATCACCAACGAAGGCCGCTTCATCCCCGGTATCGCGCAAGAGGAGTATCTCGGCGCGATTGCCCGGTGGCACGGGGTGAGCAATGCAGACCTGCCTTATGTCTTCCCCAACTGGCAGACCTGGTCGACCGCTGGCCGAGGACCGATTTCGCTGTTCCGCTAGAGCGCGACGCTCGGCTCACCGAGGAAGCGGGCGCGGGTGGAGAAGCTTGCGCCGTCCACGGTGATCTCGTTGAACGAAGGCGGCTGGTCGCGGGTGCGTTCGGAAAGCGTGCCAGCTCCGATCAGCCGCACCGTGCGGTCGCCGACCGAATGCTCGATGTCGAACGGGTCATGGACATGCCCGGTCAGCACCGCATTCGCGCCCGCCTGGGCCAGCGCCTCGAGCGCCCGCCGCCCGCCGCGGGTGCGGGAGGTGGCGCGGGTGCCGGCCTCGATCAGCGGATGGTGCGCAGCGACGAACACCAGCCCGCCCGCCGGCACCGCCTCTGCCAGCGCCAGCGACTTCTGCAGCGCGTGGCGGCTGACATGGCCCTTCGACCAGTTGGTGCGGAACTGGAAGCGCGCGGTGGTCTTGAGCGGGACGATCGACACGCCGCGAATATCGAGCGGCCGCTCGATCATCCGCTCCAGTGCGCGGTAGCGGCGGTACGGCATCGCCAGCCGCGCGAAGGGATTGAAATAGGGCAGGTCGTGATTGCCCACCTCCACCGTGATCGGCACTGCCAGGCTCTCCAGCCATTCGGCGGCGGCGGCGAACTCCCTTGCGCGGGCGCGCATGGTGAGATCGCCGGTCATGATCACCGCGGCCGGCTTCTCGTCGCGCACCTTGGCGTTGAACCAGTCGACAGCTTCGCGGTTCTCGCGGCCGAAATGCACGTCGCTGACATGGAAGAAACGGGTCATGCGGCCTTCACCTCCGCGCGGGTGGCGATGAAGGTTTCCAGACTGCGCCCGGCGCGGATCGTCGTGCCGGGATCGAGCGTCTCGGGCTCGCCGTCGAACAGCGCCAGCACCGGCTTGCGCTCGGCGAGGTTGAGCTGCTCGGTACGGCCTTCGGTCACCGCCCGCGCGGCGACCCAGTCACCGGTGACCCACTCCCAGCCGAGCTGCGCGATCGAGCGCCAGTCGCGGGCATCGACCGCGGCGACCTCCAGTCCCTCCAGCGTCGGCGTGACGAATACCGCCTGGTAGCGGTCGCCAAGCGCGCGTGCACCTTCCACGCGCACGCCGCGGCGGTGGAAGGTCGCGCGCCACGCCCCGCGTACCGCCGCGGCCAGCCGGCCGAACCGGCCCTTGCGGACCACCTCGCGGGCACGGAACCAGCTCGCCGCCGGACCGAGGATCAGCCCGACGAACGCGCGATGCTCGCCCGCGACGATATAGGGCAGCGCCACGCGCCGGTCGCAGCCATGCGCCGCGTGGATGATCTTGTGCGGGTCCGTCTCGTCGTGCAGCGCCTTGGCGAGCAGGTTCATCGTCCCGCCGGGAAGGATCAGGAACGCGCCTTCCCATGCGGCCAGCGCACGCAGCGCCGCGTTGATCGTGCCGTCGCCGGCGAACAGCACCACCGTATCCACCCCCGCCGCATCGAGCGCCGCGCCTTCGGGCAGGGCGTCCTGCGGGAAATTGGTACGGCCGGCAAGCGTGAGGCCGCGTTCCTCGAACACCGCTTCCATCGCATCGCATTTGGCCTGCGACGTGGTGCCGGAATTGGGATTGGTGATGAACCAGAGCGTCTGCATGGCCCTCGTAACGCCCGAGAACCGATTTCGTGGCGTCGCTCAGTGGCCGGTGAAATGCGCCTCGCGCTTTTCGAGGAACGCCGCGATCGCCTCGCGGCAATCGTCGGTCTTGGCGGCGATGCTCTGGTGGTCGGCCTCGATCTCCATCGTCTCGGCAAGCGTGCCGGAAAGCGCCACGCTCACCTGCTTGCGGATCAGTCCCAGCGCGACCGTGGGCATCCCCGCCAGCTTCGCCGCCAGCCCGTGCGACACCTGCAGCAGCCCGCCATCCTCCACCACGCGCGTGACGAGCCCGTTGGCCAGCGCCTCCTCGGCCAGCATCCGCTCGCCGAGCAGCGCCATCTCGAGCAGCCGCGCCCGGCCCGCCGCCTTGCCGATCAGCCAGGTCGCGCCGGCATCGGGCACCAGCCCGATATTGGCGAAGGCGAGCAGCAGATAGGCGGACTGCGCCATCACCACGATGTCCGCCGCCAGCGCGATCGAGGCCCCCGCCCCCGCCGCCGCACCGTTGACCGCGGCGACGATCGGAATCGGCAGCTCCGCCATGGTCGCGATCACCGGATTATAGTGCCGCCGCAGCGCCTCGCCCGAATCGCGCATGCCGACGCTGGCGGTAAGATCCGCGCCCGCGCAGAACGCCCGCCCCTCGCCGGTGAGCAGCACCGCGCGGGCGCCGTCCTCCGCCGCACGCCGTAGCGTCGCCGCGAGCAGATCGAGCATGTCAGGGGTGAGCGCATTGAGCCGGTCGGGGCGGTTCAGGTGCACCACCGCGACATCGCCTTCCATCGCAAGCAGCACCGGCGCGTCGGACATCCTCATTTCTCCTTCTGGTTGGGAGACGGGATGCCCGCGCGGGCGGGCTTGCGCAACTCAAAGCTCCTTGAGGACCGTCGCCGGATCGGCGAGCACCGCGGGATCAACTGTCATCCGCTCGGCCACCAGCCGCTTGCCCTGGACATAGTCGCGCATGGCGTTGACGCAGTCGAGCGCGATCACCCGCCCCTGCTTGAGGTAGAGTACCGAGAAGGATCGCACCGCCGGATCGCCGCGCAGCACCGTTTCGTCATGACCGATCGACAGGCCGACGGTCTGCAGCTTGAGGTCATATTGATTCGACCAGAACCACGGCACCGCGTCATAGTGCGCGTCCTGGCCGGTGAGCAGTTTGGCGACGACGTTGGCCTGGTCGTTGGCGTTCTGCACCGATTCCAGCCGGATCTCGGCGCCGTCGGCATAGGCGTTGACGTGCAGCGCGCAGTCGCCGATCGCATAGATGTCCGGTAGGCTGGTGCGGCACTGCGCGTCCACCCGAACGCCATTGCCGCCAGCCGCGCCCGCCTCGATCAGCGGCGCGACTTCGGGGACGATACCGATGCCGACGATCACCATGTCGGCCGGCAGCACCTCGCCCCCCGCCAGCCGCACGCCGCATACGCGCCCCTCCTGCTCCTCCAGGCACTCGACCATCGCGCCGGTGCGGATCTCTACGTCGTGGGCGCGGTGCTCGGCCTCATAGAAGCGCGACAGCGGCTCCCCGGCGACGCGGGCGAGCACCCGGTCCATCGCCTCCAGCACCACCACCTGCTTGTCGGCCTGGATCAGCGCGGCCGCCGCCTCCAGCCCGATATAGCCGCCGCCGATCACGACGATCCGCTTGGTGGCAGGCAGTTCGGCGAGTAGCTGGTCGACATCGCGGCGGGTACGGATCGCATGGACGCCGGCAAGGTCATGCCCGCTGCACGCCAGCCGCCGTGCGCTGCCCCCTGCTGACCAGACCAGCGCGCCATATCCGATCTTCGCACCCGCCGCGTCGGTGACGGTCTTCGCCGCGGGATCGACCGCGACCACGCGGCGGCCGGTCAGCATCGTCACCGCCCGCTCCTCCCAGAAGCCGGACGCGCGAATCAGGATGCGCTCGAAGCTCTTCTCGCCCTTCAGATAGTCCTTGGAGAGCGGCGGCCGCTCATAGGGCAACTCGGGATCCTCGCCGATCACCGCGAGCGTACCCGCGAACCCTGCCTGCCGCAGCGCCACCGCACACTGCGCACCACCATGACCACTGCCGACGACCAGAATATCGTAGCTTTCCAAGAACCCACTCCCATAGGACCTCATGACCGGATCGTTATCCTGCATAACGGATCCTGCCAAGCGCAGCGCCTGCCTCCCGCGCCATATTGCCGCCGCGCGGCCCCGCCAATAGCGACAACTATCCCATTGCCACTACGCCGAAGCGACGCTATTCCGCCCGACAGCGACGCTGCCAGGCCGCAGCCATGTGACGCGTACGCGGGTGTAGCTCAATGGTAGAGCAGAAGCTTCCCAAGCTTACGACGAGGGTTCGATTCCCTTCACCCGCTCCAATTCTCTATCTCACGACATCCCACAGAGCTTTGTAAACCGCGGAAATCTGCGGTATTTTTGGCGTTGTCCGGCTCACTGGATCGCGCAAGATTTCAGGAAAGCTCCCGAAGGTGGGGGCCACTTTGCGAGAAAAGCGGGCCGAAAAACGCCCGTGGCCCCCAACGTGGGGGCCACGCCTCGGAAAGGGCTCCACTATGCCTTTGACAGATATAGCTATTCGTAAGGCCAAGCCGCGCGAGAAGGCCTATAAGCTTTGCGACATGCAGGGCCTATTTGTTCTGGTCCAACCCTCAGGGGGCAAGCTCTGGCGGATGAAGTACCGCGTGGGCGGTGTTGAGAAGAAGCTGGGCCTGGGCACATACCCCCAGGTCAGCCTGCGCGACGCCCGGAAGAAGCGGGATGAGGCCCGAGATCTATTAGCCGAGGGCAAGGACCCCGGCCTGGAGAAGCAGCGCGAGAAGCTTCGTGCCGGGGCGCTGGCAGAAAACACGTTCACTAGCATCGCGAACGAATATTGTCGGAAGCGTCGTCGCGACGGCGACCGAGCCTGGGCGCCCTCCACAGCCGCGCGCTGCGAACATCTCCTCAGCCTGCTCGACAACTCTATCGGCAAAATGCCGATCCATGAGATCGAGCCTATCGACGCTCTTGCCGCGATTCGGAAGATCGAGAAGCGAGGCAAGCTGGAGAGCGCCCGCCGTACCCTGCAATTGGCCAGCGCGGTGTTCCGCTACGCAGTTGCCACTGCCCGGCTGAAATCCGACCCGACGAGGGATCTACGCGGCGCCCTGATGACCCCGACGGTCACGCACTATGGCGCTGTCACAGAGGCCGAGGAAGTCGGCAAACTGCTGCGCGCGATTGACGCCTACGAGGGCCAGGGCATGACCAAATGGGCGCTGCAACTGGCACCGCATGTGTTCGTGCGCCCCGGAGAACTGCGCCATGCGCGATGGGATGAGATCGACCTCGACGCCGCCGTGTGGACCATCCCAGCCGAGAAGATGAAGATGCGCAAGCCGCATCACGTCCCGCTCTCGACCCAATCCATCGCCATTCTGCTGGAGATCCGGTCAATCACCGGGTCCAACGGCTATGTCTTCCCATCGATGCGATCGCGCACGCGGCCGATGTCAGACAACACCCTCAACGCCGCGCTCCGCCGCTTGGGCTATTCAACCAATGAAATGACAGCCCATGGCTTCCGCGCCATGGCGAGCACCCTGCTGAACGAATCCGGCAAGTGGTCCTACGACGCGATCGAGCGCGCGCTGGCCCATGGCGATACCGACAAGGTACGCGCTGCCTATCATCGCGGCACGCACTGGAAGGAGCGAGTAGCGATGGCGCAGTGGTGGTCGAACCTGCTCGATAGCCTGCGCAGCGGAGCCACGATTTTGCCCTTTCCGGGAGTGATGCTCGGCTGAACACCTTCGGTCACCGAGCATCATGGGCACAGCCGTCAAATAACCGCCTGAAACAAGCGAGGTGAACCATCATCCTTTGCCAACGGGGGCGAATAGTAGTTCGTCTAGGCGGCAGGCCGCTCGCCTGATGTTGCTCATGATGCCACCCTTCGAATCGGTGCTGGCCAGGGCGACGCAGCGCGACAGCAGGTCGAGCAGCGTCGCTGGCTCGAAGCCTTCCGGAGATACCAAGCCGCAAATCGCCATTGCGACGTTGTTCGCATCCTTGCTGTTCGCAGGTTCGGGCAGCAAGCCGAGTTCGATCTCCTGCAGCATTGTGGCGGGCGTTCCGACCGGCTTCTTGAACGCCGCCTTGGTTCCCATGGCGCGGCTCGCGAACATCTCCCGACGCTTCGCGGACCCACCCAACCCGCCGATGAAGGCGGCGAGATCTGCGCGATCCAGCTGCGACTCCTGCGCGAAATAGAAGATCGGCAACCACTCGGCGTGCGATGCCTCCACCGCGAAACGAATATACTCGACTGGCCGGAACAGCGTCTCTCGGTTGAGAAAGTTCGTCAGAAGATTGACGTCGGTCACCACGCCGCGGCTTCCGATACGTTCTTCGCCCGCCGCCCGAACCTCTCCGATCAGGCGGAGCGCCGGCGCGCCCACCACCTCGTTGAACTCGCCTTCGCGGATGAAGCTCAACTGGTCGAGCAGCGACTTGTCGATCGTGATCGGCCGCTTGCCGTCATCAAGAACCCCCTCCTCCAAATCGGCCAGCAGCACGCGATCGGGACCGCGCTGCAGCAGCTTCTCAACCATCGGAAGGATCTGCTGGCGGGCAATTGCGTCCCGCTCGTCCAGCATCGTGCGCAGATCGCCATATTTGATCCGGGAAGACTGCCCTGGATAGCGAAAGAAGATATCACCTTCGCGGATGTCCCCCTCTTGCCGGGTGGCGATCACGGGCCGGCTTGGGTGCTGTTCGACGTGCAGGACGCCTACGGTCTTCCCGCCCAGTTCGATCGTCGCCGTTCCGACACGAGGGGTGGGATCGAGCTTCGCCTTGATGTGCGAGGTGAGATCAGCCGGATCGAGATTCGCAAAATCGGAGCCGGTCAGGCCGATGACGGCGAAGCTCTTGTCAAGGCCATCGGCGCAGGCGGCGTCCTTGTCGTGCACCCCGAAGAGGATATAGCCGCCGCGATTGTTCGCCAACGCCGCCACCGCACGAAGCCAGACATGCGCGTTGCGCAGCCGAAAGCTGGCCTTGCATTCATGCGCGTCGGTTTCGCCAGGCCGAAAACGCCAAGTGCCGTCCGCATCCTGCTGGAACATCGCCAGCAGTGTCTCCCGGTCGAGCGGCCCCCACGGCGCGGGCGCAACCTGAACACCTGGTGCCGGCGGGACGACAAGGGAAGCCTGCCCGAAACCGGCGAGAAAGGCATCCAGTGTTGCGTCGTCCGCCATCGGTATGAGTGCGGAGTCGCTGTAGGTGCCGTCACCGATATTGGTGATCCTGCCTGAGTTGACCGGCCGATCCGGGCGATTGAAATAGAATTGAATGGCCGCGTTCCGCATGCCGCGGTGGAGCATCGCCTTGATAAGGGCGATCTCCTCATCGGTAATGCTACGCTTCCCCATCGATGACCGCCCCCGCCGAAAGATCTTCCGTCGTCGTGAAGCGGCTCATCAAGCCTAGAACAGGCGGTTCAGCAAGTGCGGTTCGCTGTTCTTCAAGCGATCGAGCATGTTGTTGACGTAGAACATGTCCGGGCTGGCGATCGCCGGCAGAACGACGACGTTATAATCGGGCAGATCCTTGTCGAGTGTGAAGACCACCAGGCCGACACCGTGGATGCTGCACAGCGATTTCAGGCGGCTCATATCGTCGCTGCTCGTGGTGCGCGGCACGACGATGTAGCTTTTATGCGAGAACAGGCGATAGGCAACTGCTTGACCGAAGGCAACGACCGGCTGGGCGGGCGTCGCCTTGATCTCGGCGGTGACGATCTGCGGTTCGAACTTAAAGATGTCCTGCGCGCGCGGCTTCAGCACGCCGATCACATCGGGCGTGCCCCATTTACCGCCCAGGCTGCTGCCGCCCAGCGCTCCCGCTACGGTGACCTCGTCATTCTCCTCCAGCCATTCGGCGAAGCTGGCGTAGAAGTCCTGTTCGGAAACCGATGCAGTGCCGCGATCGGGGGTGTCGATCGCCACGGGGGTGGCGGCGACGGCCTCGTCCTGCGCCACAGCGTCGGCGGCCTCGGCCTCGGCATATTTGGCGAGCTGGTAGGTGCCGCGCGCGATCTTGACGATGCCGTCGCCGCTCTGGAACAGCGCATGCGTCGCCCCGCGCAGAGTGTTCCACGGCGTCTCTGGGTGCGTCGCAGCGATCAGCTTGAGCACCTCGGCCCAGCGCAGCCCGCCGGGGTGCTGATCGAGTATTTGGCGGACCTCGCCATGAATTTGCTTGCTGCTGAGTTTTGCCAATGCTGTTCCCCAGTTCAGACGGTGCGCGCGCTGTCGCCGAATGCCTTATGAAGCATCGAGGGCAAAAGGCCCGCAAGTTCGGTCGCGGCCGCGGCTTGGGCCAGCCGGGCCGATCGAGCCTTGGCCTGAAGGCCGTCAAACCAGTGCTGCGCATCGAGTGACGGGATCGGCACCTCAATCTTCGGCAACAGCTTATTTGAGAGCGTCTTGTTCCGAACCATTGTTCCCGGCGAGGCAGCAAGTATTTTCCTATAACCTTCTTCAGTCTTGAAGAAATAATAAATAAAGTGAGGGAGGCAAATCGATTGATCAACCTCGCACGTCAACATTCTATGATTCCCCACTGCGCCCGCATGCTCACTGCCGGCCAAAGCGACTGCCCTTTCCCATGCCATGAGGTTGCTGAAGACAAGATCATTCTCTTCAATTCTGAACAGCTTCTGCCACGAAAATTCTTCGCCTGTCATCGTCCTGCGAAGGAAGATGCCCCGGTAGAAGCTCCGAACGCCAATTTCGCCATACTCAGCCTGGCTATCTATGGCTACAGAACGGCGGACCAGCGGGGCTACCTCGGCCATGGGACGAGGTGGTGCATCGGCGATGATACGGGCGAACGCGGCAGCCAGCATCGCGTCGATTTCAGCATCGACACAGGTCGCCGTGCGCGACCGCGCGTCGATTGCGGTCGCTGCCGCGTCCAGCCTTTCCACGATCCGGCGCTGTTCCGGGATCGAAGGAAGAGGGACTCTATAGCTCAGGACGTTTGCAGGTCGGATCGCCGCGTAGTTCGTCGAGCCGACCGCACGGACCTGATTGAAAAATTGGTTCGATCTTGAGTACCAGCCAAGAAATTCTCGGTCTAGACGATCCTCATCAACCTCAAAAAGGAAATAGTGGCTACTGACGACCGCACCCTCCAAAGCAGCCGGAACCAGCCCATAGCCACCCGCCTTGGCGTCAATCTCCGCAACAATAAAGTCACCAGATCTGCAAACCTGCTGCTTCTTCGTTTTGATCTCGCTACCAGGGACAGCGTCGCGAAGCACGACCCCACGGGCTCCGGTCTGAACCCGACAACGCTTGTACATCGCCTCGTTATCAATCGTGATGAAGGACTTACGCTGTCGCGCGACCTCCCCCAGAGCCACTATCGGCCAGGTCATGCCGCGCCCCGCTCCGCCACCAGGCCGCGCAGATCTTCGAGGATCGCCAACACCTCGGCTTCCTTTTCCAGCGCCGCCGCCACGATCTGGGCAGGCGTTCGGTGGTCCTCGACCGCCTTGGTGTTAGGGTTCTTCTGGTCAAGATTGACGGCTCGCACCGCGCCGGCCTCGTCGCGCTCGATCAGCGCCGGGGCGCTGACCTTCCAGGCGCGAGGGTCTTCGCCGCGCACGTCCCACCAGGCGGCGAGATCGGCGAGGTCGGCCGATTGGAGCGGCGCGGTCTTGCTGTATTTCTTGCGACCCTCCGGCGCGGGCTGTTCCCAAAACCAGATATCGCTAGTCGGCCCGGTGGTGTCGAAGAACAGCAGGTTCGAGGCGATGTCGGTATAGGGAGCGAACACGCCCTCAGGCAGGCGCACCACGGTGTGCAGA
Source organism: uncultured Sphingomonas sp. (assembly GCF_913774285.1). Taxonomy (GTDB): domain Bacteria; phylum Pseudomonadota; class Alphaproteobacteria; order Sphingomonadales; family Sphingomonadaceae; genus Sphingomonas. Next base: position 59,133 of record NZ_CAJYHX010000008.1, read on the forward strand.
TTGAACTGTTCGAGCAGATCGGCCTTGATCCGCGCAGCGACACCGTCACCGAACAGCACGCCATGCGGCACGACCACCGCCGCCCGGCCTTTGCACTTGCGCTTCAGTCGCCGCATGATGAGCTGGAGGAACAGCAACGCGGTTTCCGAGGTACGGCGATCGGCGGGGAAGTTGCCGAGAATGCCCGCCTCTTCCTCGCCGCCAAAGGGCGGGTTGGAGAGGATCACGTCCACGCGCTCGCGCTCGCCAATGTCGGTCAGGCGGAAACGCAGCGCGTTACCCGCGTCGATGTCCGGTGCCTCCAGCCCGTGGAGCAGCAGGTTCATCTGCGCGAGCAAATAGGGCAGCGGCTTGGCTTCGCCGCCGAGCAGCGAACCGGCCTGCAACTGGCGGCGCTTCTCCACGCTGTTCGCCTGGGCGGCCATATGGGCATAGGATTCGGTGAGGAAGCCGCCGGTGCCGCAGGCGGGATCGAGCACGGTTTCGCCGATCTTCGGGTCGATCCGCTCGACCATGAAGCGCACGACGGCGCGGGGCGTGTAGAATTCGCCGCTATCGCCGGCCACGTCGCGCATTTCACGCAGCAGCGTTTCGTACAGGCGGCCGAGCGTGTGCATCTCTTCCGAGCTGTCGAAATGGATGCCGTGGATCAGATTGATCACGTCGCGCAGCAGATAGCCGCTTTCCATGCGGTTCTGCACACCGCGGAAGACGGTCGCGATCACGTCGCGCCGATCACGTCCGCCATTGGTGCCGCGCAGGGACCGCAGATAAGCGAACAGGCCCGGTCCGGTGGAGCCATCGGGTCGGGTCGCTTCCTCGGCGGTGATGAAGTTGAGCAGGTCCGGGCCGGTAATGCCCTCCTTGTCCGCTGCCCAGTCGCGCCAGCGATACGGTGCGTCGATGGCCGCATGGAACGGCTGGCCCGCCAATTCGGCTTCATCGGCGTGGACGCGCTCCAGATCGTCGAGAAACTTCAGGAACATCACCCAGGTGAGCACCGGCAGCCGATCGAGGTCGCCGTTCAACCCCTTGTCCTTGCGCATGATCTTGCGCGCGGATTTCACGATGGTGTCGAGGCGTTGGGCGGTGGTCTGCGGGGTCGTGGTACGCGGCGCGCGGGCCATCAGGCGGGGTCTTCCCAAGGATTGAGGAGCGGAACGCCGGTCGCAAGGAAATCGGCGGTGTTACGGGTGACGACGGTGAGGCCGTGGACAAGGGCGGTGGCAGCGATCATCGCGTCGCGCTCGGGACGCGGATCTGGCACGTGCAGCGCGGCGCAACGGCGCGCGACGGGAATATCGACCGGCAGGATGCGGTCGGCAAAATCGGCCATTACGCGATCGTCCATCCACGCGCGCAACTTGGCGGCTTGGGCGGGATCGCGGCGATTCAGAAGCAGGATGCCGCGTTCAATCTCGAACACCGTGATCGTGGAGAGAAAGAAATCGGCCAGGTTGATCCGCGCGGCCCAGGCGAGGACATTTGGATTCCCCTGGTTCGGACGGCGCAGCGCAGAGATCGCGTTGGTATCGAGCAGGAACATCAGTCGAATTCGGCCGGACGCGATACGAAATCCATCTTGGGCGGATCGAAGTCGAAATCGCCGCCGTTCCAATCGGCCAGCGCATCGGCCAGCGTTCGGCCTTTGCCGGTCAGCCGCTGATATTCCTCAATCGACAGCAGGACATGTGCGGGACGACCGCGATCGGTAATGAAAACGGGGCCGTTCAGGGCCGCTTTCTTGGCGCGGGCGGCGTCCTGATTGAACTCTCGGCTGGTAACGCTGGTGATGCCCATGACGCCCTCCTAGCGCTTGACGATATGTTGCTACATTGGCAGCGAAGCAGCGAAAGTCAAGCCGCGTAAAGTGCCTGATGGAGCGCGTCCACCGCCTGCCGCATCGCCTGCGGGCCGCCAAATCGGCGCGCGATCTCGCTGGGATTGCCGAAATCGGAGACCGGCTGCACCTTCAGCGCCTGCGGCAGCACCAGTTCCTCGGCACCGCCGCCGGCATAGCGATCGAGCAGCGCGTCGAGGATCGCGCGGGCATCGTCGCCATATTTGCTGAAGAGATCAGTGTCGCGCACCCTGCGTGCCCGCTCGGCCCGAGTGGTAAGCGGTGCGTTCCAGGCAAGGTGGCAGATCAGGTCGAACGGATCGTCTTCCGGGCGCCCCGCTTCCTGTGCGAGCGCGTGGAGATCAATGCCGCGTTCGGCCAGGGCATCGATGACGGCGCCGCGCTTGTCCGGCATCGCCCATTCCGCACGGAATGCGGCCGGGGTGGCGAACAGGGTGCGGACCTTTTCGCCAGTCCAGTCGGTGAGCTTGCGGCAGGTCAGGCGTTTGCCGTCCGCGTCAAGGTCGTAGACCATGTGCGCGACGACTTCGACCTCGCCGCCGTCGACATAGAATTTGCGGGGAAGGCCGTCGTCTTCGTCGTCCGGCGGCACATCGGTGGGACCGCTCGGTTGTTGATCGGGTGCCGCATTATCCGGCGCCTCGTCTTCGACGGTTTCCGTCGTGACGGTCTCGCCGGTTTCGTCGATTTCAGTCGTGGTTTCGGCGCTCGGCTCCCCGTCGAAAGACGGGTCGGCGAACTTCTCGGTGGCGGTGCCGGTATAGTCGAGGATCGAGAACCACAGCTTGCCGTAATCCTCCCGCATCCGGGTGCCGCGGCCGATGATCTGCTTAAACTCGGCCATCGAGCCGACGACCCGCGCCAGGACGACGTTTTTGCAGGTCGGCGCATCTACGCCGGTGGTGAGCAATTGCGAGGTCGTCAGGATGACCGGCGTTTCCGCCTCGACGTCCTGAAAGCGGCCGAGCATCGCTTTGCCGATGTCGCCTTCGTCGGCGGTGACACGGGCGACATAATCGGGGTGACGCGCGACCATGTCCGCGTTCAGCCGCACCAGGGCGGCACGCATCTCGCTGGCATGATCCTGATCGACGCAGAAGACGATCGTCTTCGCGTAGCGATCGGTGTTCCTCAGGAAATCGGTGAGGTGCCGGGCGATGGCTTCGGTGCGCGCACGGAGCGCAACGGTGCGCTCGAAATCGCGGGTCTGATATTCCTCGTCCGGCACCGCGCGGCCGAACCGGTCCAACTCGCCCGCGCTGGGTCGCCAGCCAACGGCGTCGAGATCGGTTACGATCCGGTGCACGCGGTATGGGGCCAGGAAGCCGTCGGCGATGCCCTGCGCCAGGCTGTAGGTATAGAGCGCGTCGCCGAAATAGCGGTAGGTGTCGCGGCTCTCTTCGCGCAGCGGCGTCGCCGTCATGCCGAGCTGATAGGCTGGTTCGAACCATTCGAGGATCTCGCGCCAGCTGCTGTCGGATCGGGCGCTGCCGCGGTGGCATTCGTCGATGACGATCAGGTCGAAGAAGTCGCGGGCGAACTCGTGGTAGAGGCCGGGGCGCCGCTCGTCTGCGGCGATGGCTTGGTAGGTGGAAAAATAGATGTCGCGGCCATGACTGACCGCGCCTGCGCCGAGCTTCCACCGGGCATCGCCGAACGGGATGAAGGTCTTGTCCTTGGGATCGTCGACCAGAATGTTGCGATCGGCGAGAAACAGGATCTTCGGCCGCCGGTGGTCCCCGCGCTTGTTCCAGCTGGCGGACCAAAGCCGCCAGCAGATCTGGAACGCAACGGCGGTCTTTCCGGCGCCAGTGCACAGGTTGAGCAGGAGGCGTCGCTGGCCACCATGGATCGCCTCCAGCGAGCGGTTGACCGAAATCTCCTGATAGTAACGCAGCGGTCGCTCGGCATCCGGGAAGCCGGGCTCGAGCACACGGTCGGCTACGGGTTCAGGAAGGTCCAGCCGCTCCCGGAGCCGCTGCCACAGTTCGTCCGGCGATGGGAAGTCGGCGCGCACCGCTTCGGTGCCCGCGACCATGTCGATCTCGATGATCTCATGCCCGTTGCTGGCATAGGCGAAGCGCAATCCCAGCACTTCGGCATAGTCCCGCGCCTGTTGAACCCCATCCTGCGCCGATCGATACCCAGCCTTGGCCTCGATGACCGCGATCGGATAATCTGGACGATAGCGCAGGATGTAGTCGGCGCGTTTCTTCTGTCCGCGGCGCGGGGTTCCGCCGACGAACATCACCCGCCCATCGGTGAAGGTGCGCTGCTCCTGAATCGCGCAAGGCGCATCCTCCCATCCGGCTGCTTGCAACCGAGGAACGATCAACTTCCGGCAGGTATCGGCTTCTGTAATCATCGCTTGGAAGTTCTTTTGGCGCGAACGCAGAGCGCAGGCAACCTCGCGCGGAAGCGGCGGACTGTGAATCGGCTTCTCTGCCACGAGTAGCAATATGGCAGGCGATCAGCGAACGTCGTCTACATGGTAGAAGATGGGATTGTGCATCCACTCGTTGACGGCGGATTCCCGCCAGCCGGCGCAGCGGGTGGCGATGCGCACCTGCTTGGGGAAGGTCCCCTTCTGGATCTTCCGGTAGAGCGTCGCGCGAGACAGGCTGGTCCTGCGGAGCACCTCCTTGAGGCGAAGGAAGCGGTCAGGTTGCTGTTGGATCATGGTTCAGTCTCCTGTGTCTTGCGGGGTCCTTTTGTGCTTGTCGGAGACAGAGTTGGGGTGACGATCGCCGTCGTCAATGGCATGAAAATTGGCTGTTTTACGGGAGTTTGTCCCTAGACGTTCCCATTCGTCCGCTACCGTTCCAAAAGTGCGGGAAAATTACTTTGAGGGCGGATGACGTGGCGCCTCAGGCTGTTCCAGCCTGACCGCGCTCTACTTCCGCGTGCCGCTCCAGCCGAGCCGCCTTGCGGCGTCTCGGCGGCTTCGCCGTGACGATCGCATGACGCTGACCGGTCCGCGTCGCTGACCGGTCGGCATGGGCGCCATGCCTCTGGCGGTCGCCGCGCCGGTGGCGCGGCGGCGCGGTGCCTTCGGCGTCATGGTGGCAGGGGGCGTCACGGCCCTGTAGCCCCGCCTCGGCGCGGCGCAACCCGGCAGCCTTGCTGCCGGGTCATCCACGTTCGTTCCTGCCCTTCGGGTGCGCCCCGCCTTCGTCCGGCGGGGCTGTCGGTCCGCTCCTGCCGCCCCTCGCCACCCCGGCGCCGGTCGATGGCGGTTTTAGGAAGGAGCAAGGAGATGCAGAGCAACGAACGTCAGAGCCTCTACGGCGAGGTGACCGCCCGGATCATCGCGGAGCTGGAGCAAGGCCGGTTGCCGTGGGTACAGCCCTGGGATGCGGCGCGGTGCCCCTGTACCATGCCGAGGAACGCCGTATCGGCCCGAGCCTATTCGGGGATCAATGTGCTGATCCTGTGGGCGGCGGCGATCGATGGCGGCTATGCTGGCCAGCGCTGGCTGACCTACCGGCAGGCCGAAGCGGCGGGCGGGCACGTTCGGCGCGGCGAAAAGGGCACGGTGGTCTGCTATGCGGACCGCTTCACCCCGAAGGACGAGGCCGAGAAGGCCCAAGGCGAAGACCGGGAGGCGCGGACCATTGCCTTTCTGAAGCGCTTCACCGTGTTCAATGTCGACCAGTGCGACGGCCTGCCCGAGGCGATGACCAGCATTCCGGTTCTGCCCGATCCCGTTTTGGCGATTGCCGAGGCGGATCGGGTGATTGCAGCCAGCGGCGCGGATTTCCGGATCGGCGGGAGCGAGGCCTATTATTCGCCATTGCAGGACGTCGTGCAGGTGCCGCCGCAGGCCGCCTTCCATGATCCAGTGAACTGGTACCGGACGGCGCTGCACGAGCTTGGCCATTTCACCGGCCATCGGAGCCGCTTGGACCGCGACCAGTCCGGTGCCTTCGGATCGGCGTCGTACGCAAAAGAGGAACTCGTCGCGGAAATGTCGGCCGCGTTCACCTGCGCGTCTCTCGGCATTGTGCCCAGCGTCCGGCACAGCGACTATATCGGGTCGTGGCTCGCGGTGCTGCGCGGTGACGAGAAGGCGATCTTCCGGGCTGCCAGTGCGGCGAGCAAGGCGGCGGACTTCCTCCTTTCCGGTGGGGAGGCACGGTCATGACCGGGCGGCTTCCACCCCATGTCTTCCGACGCCGGGGCTTTCGTGCCCTTCGTCGGATGACCGAGCGGCAGCGCGCGATCTTCTGGGCGATGCGGTTCGAGGAGATCGACTATCCGACGCTTGGGCGACGCCACGGCATCAGCGCGGAGGAAGTGGAGGCGGAATTTGCTGCCGCCCTCACCCTTTTCATGCGGATCATCGATACGCCGGAACCGTGGTGGCGCCGGCTTTGGCCTTGGTGATCGCCGGCATTCGAACAGACCGCTTGCCGCCGGGTGGCTTGCCATCGGGCGGCAAGCCCGACAGGGTAGCTTCCGCCATGCGCAGCAATCTCGATCATCTTCCGCCTGCCAAGCAGCGCGAGCTGGAGCGCGTGGTGCAGATCGTCTTCGAGGAATTCGATGACGCCTTCGCCCTCGCCAGCCACGAGTGGAAGAAGAAGGGCCGCATCCTCAAGGTCATCCTGTACGGCAGCTACGCGCGCGGCAACTGGATCGACGAGCCGCATACCGCCAAAGGCTACAAGTCCGATTATGACCTGCTGATCATCGTCAACGACAAGCGCCTGACCGACCGCATCAAATATTGGGCGAATGTCGATGATCGGCTGATGCGCGAATTTGGCATCACCGGCAGCATCAAGACCCCCGTCAATTTCATCGTTCACAGCCTGCAGGAGGTGAACGACGGGCTCGCCCATGGCCGCTATTTCTTCATGGACGTCGCCCGCGACGGCATCGCGCTCTACCAGAGCGACAAGAGCGAGCTGCACCAGCCCAAGCCGAAGTCGCCGCATGCGGCGCTCACCTTGGCGAAGGAGTATTACGACGAGTGGTTTCCCAGCGCGCTGGTCTATTTGGCAACTGCTCGCGATCTCGTCGCCCAAGGACGAACCAAAGAGCCGGCGTTCATCCTTCACCAGTCCGCCGAGCGCCTATATCACTGCGTCCTATTGGTGGTGACCTTCTACACGCCGCACGTTCACAATCTGGCCTTCCTGCGTACCCAAGCCGAACGACTTGACGCGCGCCTGACGCATGTCTGGCCCGGCGACAACCGCAAGCAGCGTGGCATGTTCGAGAAGCTCAAGGAAGCCTATGTGAAGGCGCGATATTCGAAGCATTACCGGATCAGCATCGAGGAGCTGACTTGGCTCGTAGAGCGGGTCGAGGAACTGGGCCGCGTCGTGCAAGAAATTTGCTCGGAGCGCATCGCCCAGCTGGAGGCGACCGCACGGAATGCAGGATGATGCGGGGCTAGCCATGAGCCTGACCTTCGGTGATGCCTTGGCGAAATGCGGCTTGGCGCGTTCCGATGTGCGCCTATTGCGTCACCAGGCCAAATCGCCTTCGGGCCGCACGCCCTATCTCCTCTGGCGCGATCAGCGGACCGCCTTTGACGAATATCAGTCCGTGCAGAGCGACGCGAACCGCGCGAAACTCGCGGCCCCGTTCTGGGCAAGCTTCGTGGTCCCGGCAAATGGTGGCACCCTGTTTTCCGGGCTCTACCTCGCCGAGCGGATCGGGCCAGCGGCGAGCGACTGGGTCGACCCGCTGTACGAGAGACCCGGTAGCGAACTGACGACAAGCCAACTCGATCGATATCGCGTGACGCCTTCGCCGTTGCTCGTCAGTTACGTCGGCAAGCTTTGGATCGAATGGGGCGCCGGCACTCGGAGTTGGATCCAGCGAGCCGACAACCAGGACAAGGCAATCGTTCAGCTCACACGGGAATTCCGCGAAGATGCATTCCCGGGATACGATCGGTTCATCGCAAACGTCTCGGACGTTGCCACGCTTCCGCTCGGCTGGGTCGAGGCGCTGCGGGCGGCACGCGGTGTCTATCTGCTGACATCGGCACGTACGAAAGAACAGTATGTTGGATCGGCTACCGGCGAAGGAGGATTCTACGCCCGTTGGCTCAACTATGCATCGGACGGGCATGGCGGCAACATCGGCCTGAAAAGCGCCGATCCAAGCGATTATCAGATCGCCATTCTCGAATGTGCCGGGTCGGCTGCGAGCTACGAACAGGTTCTTTTCCTCGAAAGCCTATGGAAGCGGAAGCTGCAAAGTCGCGAGATGGGCCTCAATCGGAACTGAAGGCGTAGCGCCAGCAACGGTCAGCGCGGGCCCACCTCATCTTCGCTGAACGCGCGGCGTCCCCGCCTGCGCCAGATGGCGACCAATTGCTCGCGGTCGGCGCCGTCCCTCGCGCGAAGTTTCGCCGCCGCTTCGATCAAGATCCCGAGGATTGCCGCACGGTCGTCGTCGGTCAGCTCGACCAGCCCCGCCTTAGCCACAAGCCCGCCCAGCTCAATCAGCTGCCGCGTGCGTTCGCGCCGTTTCACCTGCCATTTACGGCGACATGCCGCGCCTGCTTCGCCTGGAGTCGATTCCGCGCCTCAGTCACTCGCCGCAGCGCCGCCCGGCTCGCGGCCAGTGCGGCCGCCAGCGCCTTGCTGTTTACGCTGAAAGAAAGCGGCGCCCCGTTTGCGCCACGCCTCCCGCGTCGCTGCATCGATGCCTGCTGCATGGAGCAACGCGCCGGCCAGTTCCTCTACGCCCAGCGTATCCGCGCCGGTCGCCATCACCAGTTCGCCGAGCTGGTTCTGTTTGCGCGTTTTCAGTTGGCGCGCCTTGTCGGCGAGCGCTTTCAGGTCCACATCATAGTCTCGGGGCTTTCGCATCGTCCGGTCCTTCCCTTGTGTCGGTCGGACAGACCAGATATCGCTACAGCCAGAACACGCCAATAGCCTGAAACTTCGTGAGATCTCGCGGTCCAGAGAGCGATGAAATCGTTCGAGGGCGCGCTTATACGTCGTGCCGACGTGCACTTTTAGGCGTATCTGGTGCGTCGTCATGGCGATCTACCACTTCTCGGCCAAAGTCATGTCCCGCGCTGCCGGATCGAGCGCAGTGGCGGCTGCGGCCTATCGGTCGGCATCACGGCTGCACGATCAGCGGCTAGGCCGGGACCATGACTTCTCCAACAAGGCCGGCGTCGTGCACAGCGAAGTGCTGCTGCCCGAGAACGCGCCCGAGGCGTGGCGCGACCGCGAGCCGCTGTGGAACGCTGTCGAGGCCGCCGAGCTGCGCAAGGACGCGCAGCTGGCCCGCGAAATCGAGTTCGCCCTTCCACGCGAGATGCAGCAGGCCGATGGTATTGGACTAGCTCGGTCGTTCGTCCAGCGCGAATTCGTCGATCGCGGCATGGTCGCCGATCTCAATGTCCATTGGGATATCGGCGCCGATGGACTGGTGAAGCCCCATGCGCATGTGATGCTGGGACTTCGCGGTGTCAGCGAAAATGGGTTCGGCGCGAAGGTCCGCGACTGGAACCGGACCGAGCTGCTGACCCACTGGCGCGGAGCCTGGGCGGAGCACGTCAATCAGCGCCTCGCCGAACTCGATATCGACGCGCGGGTCGATCACCGCAGCCTGGAAGCGCAGGGCATCGATCTGGAGCCCCAGCACAAGATCGGCCCCGCCGCGTCGCGCATGGTGACGCAGGGGCGTTTCAGCGAGCGGCTCGAAGAACATCACGCCATCGCCCTCACCAATGGCGAGAAGATCCTTGGCAATCCCAGCATCGCGCTCGACGCGATCACCCACAACCAGGCAACCTTCACCACCCGCGATCTGGCGATGTTCGTGCACCGGCATAGCGAGGGGAAGGACCAGTTCGACCAGGTGATGGCGGCGGTGCGAGCATCGCCCGAGCTGGTGAACCTGGGCAAGGACGGGCGCGGCGACGATCGCTTTACCTCACGCGCGATGCTGGAAACCGAACAGCGGCTCCAACACGCCACTGCGACGCTCGATGCGCGCCGTCACCATGCGGTTGCCGAGCGCCATCTGGAACGCGCGCTCGGCGTCGCCGAACAGCGCGGGCTTCGCCTCTCGCCCGAACAGCGTGGCGCGCTGGAGCAGGTGACCGCCGCGAGGGGCATCAGCAGCGTCATCGGCTATGCCGGCACCGGCAAGAGCGCGATGCTCGGCGTCGCACGTGAGGCGTGGGAAAAGGCGGGCTATTTTATTCACGGCGCGGCGTTGTCCGGCATCGCCGCGGAGAATCTGGAAAGCGGCTCGGGCATCGCGTCGCGCACCATCGCCAGTCTGGAGCATCAATGGGGCCAGGGTCGCGAGTTGCTGACCGACAAATCCGTCCTCGTCATCGACGAGGCCGGGATGATCGGCACGCGGCAGATGGAGCGCATTATCCGCGAAGCAGAGAAGCGCGGCGCGAAGGTCGTGCTGGTCGGCGATCCGCAACAGCTCCAGGCGATCGAAGCGGGTGCTGCGTTCCGCTCGATTGCCGAGCGGCATGGCGCTGTGGAAATCACCACCATCCGCCGCCAGTCCGAAGACTGGCAGCGCGATGCAACACGACAGCTCGCGACCGGCCGCACCGCCGAAGCGCTGGCCGCCTATACGGAGGCTGGCCATGTCCATGCCGCCGAGACGCGCGAAGCTGCTCGTGAGGTGCTGATCGAACGCTGGGACAACGACCGGCAGGCTGCCCCGGAGACCAGCCGCATCATCCTCATCCACACCAATGACGAAGTGCGCGAGTTGAACACGGCAGCGCGTGACCGGATGCGGGCGGCGCAGATGCTGGGCAGCGACGTTGATCTCGTCGTCGAACGGGGACGCCGATCGTTTGCGGCGGGCGACCGCATCATGTTCCTCAAGAATGAGCGCAGCCTGGAGGTGAAGAACGGCACGCTGGGCACGATCGAACAGGTCAGCGGAATCGCGATGCGCGTGCGCACCGATGACGGGCGAAGTGTCGCCTTCGACCTCAAGGATTATGCCCATGTCGATCACGGCTATGCCGCGACCATCCACAAGGCGCAGGGTATGACCGTCGACCGTGTCCATGTGCTCGCAACGCCGGGGCTGGACCGTCACGCTGCCTATGTCGCGCTGTCGCGTCATCGGGAGCGTGTCGATCTGCATTATGGCCGGGATGATTTCGCCGATGCCGGGCGGCTGGCCCGCACGCTGGCGCGCGAACGCGGGAAGGACATGGCGTCGGACTATACCCGCGCGCCCGACGTGCAGCCGGCGCTATCGCCAGCGCCGACCCCGCCCCGTCGCGGGATGTTCGACGGGCTGAAGCTCAGCAGCGCGCCAATCCGCATGCCGACCCGGCCCAGTCCGCTCGAACAGGCGGTGCAGCGATTTGGCCGGGCGGCGCAGGACATCGTCGGCATGAAGCGTCAGGGCTTCGAGCCCCTGCCCCACCAGCGCGAAGCCTTTGGCAGCGCCCGCAAGGAGATCGAGGCACTTCGCCCCGGCGGCGGCGAAGACATGCGCGTCGCGATGAACAAGGACCCTGCCCTTATCAGCGAAGCCGCGAATGGCCGCACCTGTCGCGCTATCCAGGCGATGATCGCCGAGGGCGAAATCCGCATCGATGCCGCCAACCGCGCCGACCGCTTCGTCGCCGATTGGCAGAACAAGGCGCAGCAGCTGAAAACTCTGGAGCGGAGCGGCGATTACGATGCCGCGCGGTCCACCAGGGATGCCATGACCACGATGGCCAAAGCGCTCCACCGCGACCCCCAGCTCGAGTCGCTGCTGCGCAATCGCGCACTGGAGCTGGGTTTGAAGTCTCAGGGTGGCGCGTCGATGTCTCACGACCTCCACGAATGGCTCGGCCGCTCGCGCGGCCTCAACATTGGGATGTAGGCTCGCGCGCATGAACGATATTTCCCGCCAATATGGCATCGCCGATGATCCCACCCAGGCCTTCGAAAGCCTGCGGCAGGAGATTTCGCTCCTCCACACAGCCATCCAGGGACTGACCGCCGCGCGCGAGAAAATACCGGATTACAGCCCGACGCTGGGCGCCATCAGTCGGCAGCTCGCCGCAGTGACCGAAGGCATCGCCCGCATCGAGCAGGCACCGGCCGTGAAACTTACCCCATCCATGATGGTCCAGCAGCTGGCGAAGGCGGCGGCCGATGCGAGGGCGGATGATAAGCGTCAGATGGATGACGCGCGTGCCGACCTACATAAAGTGATCGGACGGATGGATGGGCTAGTCGTTCGGGCGCGGTCGACCGATCTCCAGCGTAAGCGCGAGCTACGGATGATGCTCGGCGCATTCCTCTTCGGGATTCTGCTTTGGTCTTTCTTGCCAGGGGTGGTGGCGCGGTCTCTTCCCGGCAGCTGGCATGTACCGCAGTGGATGGCGGCGCGGACGCTGGGGACGGAACACGCCACTCGCGATAATCGCGTCGCCGACAATGACCACATACCTGAGAAAAATTGACTGCCTCTGGGACCAAACACCTAGCCACCCTCGCTTGCGACCGGCTCTGCCCGACACGTTGAAGCCGAAACGAAAGCTTCCCGCTCTGTTGGGGACCAGGCAGGCGATCGTGCACCATGGACCGAAGCCGTTAGCCATGCCCCACTCCGCGAGACCTTAAGAAAACCACCCTTTAACGCTACCTGGCGAAATTGGTGCGGCTTAAACGGACGCTCTGCCTGCATGGTTGGCAAATCCAAGTGTTTGGCGCATTAGGGTGATTAAGAAAGGTTCTCCTATATGCGATCAACATTACCCTTGTTCAGTGAAACTGTAACCAAATCTAGTTTTAGGAGCAGGATAAAATTTTACAGGCGAAGCCTTCTTTTGAGCTCGAACTTGATCGGGGCCAGCCAATTATTGAAAGGCGAGTTTGACATGCTCAAGCCAGACGTGTCATTTGGAACGTCGGCCGCGATTGCAGCCCGTTACAGGTTTGCTAAACCAGAAGAATTGAGGAAGGTACTATATCAATTCTGCATCGACCTTGACATAGATGAACCAATTTCCATCGCCCTAATGGAAGAAAACAAAGTATTCCACAGCAATCTTGTGAAGTTCCTTGAAAATCGCAAAGAATACTTCGCTCCCAGCCCAGCACGGGATTCCCTAGGTCAATCGGCAGCCAACTTTATGGCGGCGCAGAGTTTCTCACTACTGTTTGACATCGATAACTTTGAAGCAGGAGGCGCTATCTCGGTTCCCCTGGTGCACAAGGTCATGCAGCTTGGCGCTCACGGCCTCTACCAGCTCGGATGCGCGCAGTTCGAGTCACTGGCGCAGGTCGCCGTTGATATCGCTGAGTGGATTTGCCACAGCCGATACGGCAAGGTGGTTCTTATTGAGGCTCCACTTGGGAATACGGTGCCCGTTGCCGTCCTTGCAAGTGTACTTCGTACAAAGGGGGTCATTGTCGATGTCGTAGAATGGGGATGCCCGCGCAATGATCGCGCTCTTCTTGGGAATACAGTAGCGATTTCGGCTAAAGACCTAGCGACAATCGATTTGATCAAAGAAGCCTCGTTCGTCGTTTACATCGACGATGCTATCACAGGAAGTCGCTTCAGCAAAATGGCTGAAGCCCTTCGCAGGGAAATCGGCGCGTCAAGATTTGGAGCGATTGCCCTGCGCGTCCGCATGAACGCTAGCGCCGTGCGCGAGACTAGACATGTCCGAGATCTTACTAAGATAAAGCGATGGGCCAATGAAATCGGCATGCCATTCGGTGTAGAAGTTCTTCCTGACATGCCTCTATTTAACATAGACAGTCACTTGCCAGCTTTGCTTAGCACTCCTTTGGCATGGGGAGACGCCGGGCACGCCGCAGGAAAAAAGAAGATCAATCTCCTATTTTATATGATCGATCGATTCGAAGCCATTAGCAAAGAACTTGGTCGAGCTGGGCATAGCGAAGCGAGAGACTTCCTGCACAAACATATTTGGAGTGAGGATGTAAATGGTGCACAATGGATGGTTTTACCCCATGTGGCTGAAGAAATGCATCGCAGAATAATTAATTCACTTCCGTCCGATTTCTTTGCTAAAATTCGAGACTCGGCGAAGCGTAATTTCCCTGATGATTACCTGGGCAGGGCAGTTACCATTGCTGAGCTAAGGACACGATCTGACTGGCTAGCATTTTGTATCCGCGATGCTGCTCTTGAATACATTGGCTCTGAAGACGCCAATTTTTTAAATCGTGCCGTCAACAATCTCAGCCAAGCCGGCTATACGGCAGGGTTAGACGCGCCGCCTAGAGACCATGATTATGGCCTCTACACTGTTCCGTTAAGTTCCGGTGAAGATATTCTCCATCGCGAGCTGGTACGGCTAACCGTGGCGCATGCCTCGACGCTTTCTGCACGACTACGCCATAAAGATAATCCATAATAAGGGATGATATAAACCGACCTTCCGGGCGCAGCACCGGAGCGGCGTATATTGGTCGACTGCTGCCGGAAGTGGGAGGACGTGCATTGGGACGAAGCCGTCGTTCGTGAGGGTGGCCGTGAAGGTCGGGTTTCGGTTAAACCTAAGGTTTGCGACCACCCGACGGTTGGCTGAGAACGACCGACGCTGGGCAGGTTGCGGACTGTCACGTTTTGGGCAATCGTTTTGCGAAAGCTGCCATAATCTCTGCTGCTCCAATACTCGCGCGGAGGCGTCCCACGAAGCAACGCCTATGGTCTCGATGGCGCGGCGTAATGGTAGATCGAGCGCATTGTGGGATATCTAGGACACTCCGGCGCCGCCAGCAACGGGCAAGGTTCCCGCGAACTGGACGACAAATTGGTTGAACCATGCCGCTGCCATTGATGAGTAAGGCGCATCATCAGCTTTGGCAGCCTTTATCTCCGCAAGAGTGCGGTCGCGCAGCAGGCGCAGCCGTGTCGCGACGCCCGCCGCCGGTGTTCCTGCGAGCTTGACCGCGACCGCAGGCTCTTCGAGCTCTTGGATCGATGCGGCAAGATCAATCACCATGTCACCGAGGTATTCGAGACGACGCAGTAACCGGGTTCGATCCTCGACGAGCTTCTGGCGATTAAGACCGTAGACTTGAATAGACACGGCTCCGCGTTCGGCCTGGGCTTGCGGCCCCGTTGGCAAAATCAGCCCGGCGGGATGATTGGGGTCGAAGCTGTAGGCGAGGCTAGCCGCTGGATCGTCAATGCACGGATTGAGCAAGAGCGCATGTTCGCCGCTGAAATCGGTCGCATCGTAAATCGCCCGTGCGCCGGTTCCTGCAAGCGGGAAGCTATCCTTCTTACCGGCCTGTCTGCTGATCGGCTTCGAGGTACGGGCAAGTTCTTCCAGGTTGGTCGAGACCACGAAGACCTGCTGCCCGCGTTTCCGATTACAATCGATGCAACTGGGGAGGAGATTTGCCCAGTCCATCGCTAACCACCAATAACCGCCATGCGCGGCGTCTTCAGCAACGGCGCCCTTGGGACGATAGTGTTCGATGTCCACTGGCGCCGTCGCCGCATAGGATGTTTCGCAATAGGCGCATTTGCCGTGAAACAGGAGCTCCAGCGCAAGGCGGACATCGGCGCGCTTGTACGCCTTATATTCGAACGCCTTCTTGGGGGACGGTTCGTTGCGATGCGCGATCGCATCCGCGAGTTCTTTCGGTCCGGCTGCACCCGGCAGCATCGATTTGGGAGTATCGACCGTGTCGCGTTCAACCTTGCGCATTGTTAAATAGTCTCCAGGGCGCGCAGGATGTCGGCCTTGGCTTCGGCACGCAGTTTCGCCAAGGTCTTGCTGCTCGCGTCGCGGCGGTTCTTTAGATAATCCGCCACTGCGCTTTGAACGAGTTGGTGGATTTCACTCGAGCCGACCGGTAGTGCGCTGGCGATATCTTCCTCGAATTTCTTCAACACAGCTGCGTCGCTGCCGCTCAAAGCGTTGGCACGCTTGTCGCGGATCAGCTCGGCGATATGCGCGAGCCGACGGTCGGAATCGGCATCATCACTCGACAGCAGTTGAAAGAAGTCAGAGGTTAGCAACTGCTCGATACGCAGGGTAGCGACCTCGGGCAGGTCCGGGATTTGTTCGACCAGGATCGGCAGGTTGCTCGCCTGATCGCTGTCGGACGCAGCAACGCGCTGAAGCACGCAAACCTCGCCTTCTCCCATTCCACGCAAGCAGAGCGGATCATGGGTCGTGACGATGAATGTCATGCCTGGCAATGCGCTGCGCAAGCTGGTCATCACCTGCACTTTCCAGCGCGGATGGAGGTGCGCCTCAATCTCGTCGATCAGCACAATGCCCTGCGCGGTCTCGAAGCTCTCGAACTTTTCATAGACCTGCGGATCTAGAAGCCCGCGCATGATGTCACACACCATCGCCAGCATCGAGCGGTAGCCCGACGAGACCGACTGCAGCGGCGCCCTGTTGAACCTCACTTCGCCATCCGGATCGGTAATCGACGTGACCATGCGCAGCTGGCTGCCGACCTTCTGAATCACATCGAACTTGCCCTCGATCGAAAGCAGATCATGGAGAGTGCGGATCACCAGATTGAATGTGTCGGCAGGCAGGCTCTTCAGCCATGGTTCGGGATTGGAGAGCGTGCTACCGTCGAACAGATTGCGGATATGCTTGTGCGGCGCCGCACGACGCGTCTGCGTCAGATAGCGCCGAAACGCACCATAGGCGAATACCGGCACTTGCTGATTTCCGAATTCACTGCGGACAATGGGCGAGCCCTGATCGATCATTAGTCTAACTGACTGATCGTTGACCAGCGTGACCCTCACCTCAGCGCGCTTTGGACTGTCGCGTCGTTCCCCGCCCATTTGCGATGCATCGAGCACCAGGCTCGACCATGGAATATCAAGCGCGGTACGCGCTGGCCCGCTCGCGAGCGCGAGCGCGATCCCTTCTAGGATCGAGCTTTTGCCGGTGGCGTTCTCGCCGAGAATGACGAGCGATGGCGCATTTGGTCCCGGTGCCTCAGGGTTCGGCTGCCGGGGTGCCGTGAACTTCAGGTGAAGCTTCTCAATTGCCTTGAAGTTAGTCAGTTCGACTTCTGAGATCGGCGTGCGCAGCGAGTAAATCGACGCAAGTCTCCAGCGACCGGAGCGCAGGCCTTCGTCCTCTCGAGCCATGGCGGCGAGGGCATTTTGCACAACATCGGTTGCGTCGTCGGTGGCGCTGAGCCGTATGAAGAAAGCGCGGATAAATTTGCGAGACGTGCGCCAGCGCACCCCCCTCGACCCGCCGACCCAACGCGCGATCCGGCGCAGCATCAGGAACCAACTGCCGCCGAATTCCATCGCATTGAAATCGAACAAAGCCTGCCAGTCCTCGGCATCGGCGTTTGGCGCCTCTTCGGCGACCAGGGTCAGCAGCCGATCGATCCGCTCCGCGTAGATCTGGTAGCGCTGACCTCTGCGCTCTTCGCGGTTGAGGTCATAGACCGCCGTGGTGATCTCACCACGGCGGGATTCGCCTACGATCTCGCCGTTGAGCTTAGGAATGAGATGCCGCTCAAACCCCCAGTCTTGCACGGGATCGAGGAGGAGCGGTTCTTCCTTGGGCGGAAACGATGGCCACAATCCGTCGCCGCGCTCGAGATAGTTGTTGATCTGGCGTTTTTGCGGGAGCTGTGTGCGCTCACCTGCAATCGGAAACTGCGTTTCCAACGGCAGACAGCCTCGGCAGATCGGATAAAGGTTCTGCCATGCATCGGACAGCCATAAGTAATAGAGATGCGCGATGTTCTTGTTGTCGGACAGCGGTAGCGCATTGCCGGACGGGCGAAAGCGGTGTGCGATCAGATCGTCTCGGGCCTCGCAGAACGCGCATTTCGCCGCCGACATGTCAGCCAGCGCGTCAACGAGTTCACTGTCATCACTCCGCAGGCCGGGCGGAGGAACCGGTGACTGGGCACGCTGCGAGGGCGGCAAAGCGAAGAACGCCCGCATGCGTTCGCGCCCCGCGATTGCAGCCTTTGAACGGAGAACGGTCGGGACGTTGTCAGGACGTTCAATCTGTTGCACCTGCCCCTCCCATTCAATCGTCACGCGAGCCTAAACGTCGCGCCAGCGCAGCCACATTATCTACACTCCATGCCGCAAGATCGCCGTCGGCGACCGCGTGCGAGTAGGCATAACCTGCCATCGTATCCCGGTAGCGCGGTACGGGGTGCGTCTCGGCAAGTTCACGGATCGCATCATAGGCCATCGGGCCGGGAATCTGGTCTAGCAGCTGGAACAGACGCTCGCGCGCATCCTGAGCGTCATCTCGAGCATTGGGTGAGTAGACTCCGGTGCCGGCGCGATGCAGGTCGTCCGCTACCGGGATTTCGCGGTGCATCAGCAGGTAAAGCTGCTTGAGATATGTCGGCGTCTTGAAAAGCCCGAAGCTATGCGTCGGACTGGTATCGCTCCGCCCCCCCAGCAGCGCATTCACGAACGCCATTGCGAACCGAAGGTTGTCGGCAAGCGTACCACCCGCGAGGAGGCGATCGAGCGACGCAACGGCCGCCCCCGGCTCGCTGTCGACCCATATTGCGTACCAAGTCGGCCGTTGGTCATCAGGTGTCGCGCTATCCGCCAATTTTTGACGGGCGAGCAAGGCGACATCGAAGGATGTAGCACCCTTTCCGCTCATGACGATAGTGCGCAGATAGCGCAGCGTGCCGAGGCTTGGTGCCTGACTTACCTTCAGCCAGTCGAACAGAGGCGCTGCCAAATCGGCATGGAGCCACGGCGCGTAATAGACGAGTTTGCTCAGCACATAGTGGAGCGCTTCGTTGGCAGGCGTGTTAGAAAGTTCCCACGCAATCTCTGTCCAGATGAATTCGAACCCAAGTTTGGGCCGAGACCGATAAAGCGTCTGAAACCAGCGTGGAAATCCGTTTAGCTCCCACATCGCATAGCGCAATGCGCGACGAACATGCGGGACGCTAAGGTTGGCCGCGGCGCCCTTGATCGACAGTTCGATATCGAGGCCCGCCATGGCGAAGATCAACGCATAGGGAATTTGATTGGTGTCGGCGCCTTCCGAGCGCAGTCCGGGCTTGTACCCACGCCAAAATGCGATCGCTGCGTCACGATAAGCTTCGGCGACGTCGCGACCAAACTCTGGAATCAGCGAAGTCCAGTTGGAGCCTTGCGCGCGACTTTCACGCAGCCCCTCGCCCTCCACCAAGCGCAGCAGATTATAGTGGATCCGCGCGAATTGCCCTTGTTTGATACCCGGGGGGTTGCGCACCCGACCGGAATCGGCGGTGAGTTCAGCAACGAACATCGCGCGATTGCGTTTCTCGCGGCGCTCTCGCTTTGCGCGCTCCCGCTGATGCCGGCGCTCCCAAGCCGCATGCTGCCGGCTCGATTCCGTCTCCGGCGGGGCGACTTTCGCTGCCAGCGCAGCCTCAAGCACTGGGTCGCCGCTGACTACGGCCTTCATCGCTGCCAGCCAAGTGTCAGGCCGACCGTTCTGCACGTAAGTCGTAAACGAGCGTGCCAGGGCAACCTGCCGGTCGTCGGGAAGTTCGCGCGAGGTCACCCAAGCGAGCGTGCGGTCGAAGCTGGGGCCATCGAAAAACCAGAAATGGCCGATAAAGTTGATCGGCCAGTCATCGGTAAGTTGACCGCCAGTCGCGCTCTTCGCCGCCCGATAGGCGGCGACGGTATGCCAGAAGAGCGCATCGTTTAGTGCGGTCCATGCCGGCACCAAAACATCGACGGTGGATTTGCGTTCCTGATAATCGTCTGCGCGCCAGAACCGCAGCGCCGGCACCGACGCAAGAATGAACAAAGCTGACTCGGACATCGCATATGCAGAGCGAAGCGTAATGAGCCGTTCGACGATGTGGAGCGCGGGGCTCATAAGCCACTGGAATTCTTCAGACACGTGACATTCGCCGCGCTCGACATATGGGGGTCGCTCGAACAACCTGCGAAAGCCGTCTGCCAGTTGTCCGATCACTCCGCCGGTCGCCTCTCCGCCATCCATCTGAGCGCGCTCGATGAAGTGGTTGATCGCGTGCGTGAGGCCTGTCGCTTCGAACTGCTCCCGGGCTTCCAGACGTTCGATTGATGCAAGCAACAGGTCGACCGACTCTCGATCGACTACGGCATATTCGGCGAACTCGGCTAGCAACCGGCGCGGCATCGCCCCCCTGTTCGCATTCACCGCAGCCCAGAGCGCATGAATTTGATCGGCGCTGCCAATCGTGGCAACTGCGCGAACCGATACAAGGCGCGCGTAAATACCACGCGTCGAGTCCGCCGCGACAGCAATCAGCGGGGGCAGGCAAGAAGCTAGTTCACCTTGCCAGACGAGCCGGCCGAGCACGAAGATCGCATCGTCGTTTTCGCGATACCTTTCTATCAGAGTCAGGACGAACCCTTCCAGGTCAGTCTGCGCAATGCGCGCGATGGCAGCATTGTCGAGGCCGTGCATCAGCGAGGCCGGGTCGACTACATGTTGCATGAGCGTCGCCAGCAGGGCTTCACGCGGCGCAAGCTCGAGGCTCGCGGCGTCGCCGCCCTCGATCGCGACTTCGGGATGCATTTTCAAAACACGCTCGCGGACGATGGCATCGAACAGGATCAGCCACGGTAACAACGGGCGGAGGCGCGGCGTGAGCGTGTCTACACCATAGGGCGCAGCGTAAATCAGTCTTTCGATCTCTGCACGCCCAACATCGTTGCTGAATTGCGTGCTGGCCCACTCGGCGGCTAACAGATCGCGGACTTCGCGGTGACGAAAACGCACCTCACCGAAAACCGGATCGCCGAACACACCGCTCCCCAGCAGCAGGCTGATCCTCGGTTTGTCCCACCGCGACAGCAAGGGTTCAGCGTCTATTGCTCCCTGGCCGCCTAGCCCTGGCAAACGGATGTTGGATTTGCCAGTCAGGCTAGTTGCGATCGCCAATAGTCGTGCGGCAGCAAGCGCCGCTTCGTGCTGCTGGTCACCTAAACTGGCATCCCTCAGCAGACGCCGTACGCTTCCGCGCAACACATCAAGACGATTGCCAAGAGCTCCATCGGTGGCCCACGCCTCAATCAGATCGCGCAAATCGAATGGCGAACGTGCCAGCGCGAGCAGATTGCGATGCTCCAACGCTGCCAAGAACGCATCAAGGTCGGGGATCCCAGCGGCCGCAGCAAACTGGCGGATATCGTCATCGCTAAGTGGTGCCAGGATATAGACCGACAATTCGCCTTTGGGCGCGTCGCCGCTGTCACTGTTCCCGTCTCCGCTGGTCTGAAGGGGATGGTCGTCGCCCTGATTGTCCTCTTCAGGCGCTTCTACACCGCGCTCAACGACATCGACCGCGCCAGCCACTCCGTCGAAACCGCCGTCGTCCTCGTCGTCGCTAGTACCGCCAAGCTTCTGCTCGACGAGCGGCTGGTGCGGCAGTATCTCGTTGACGAGAGCACGGTCCAGAGACGTTCGCCACGCATAGGGCCGACTGGTGATGTAGATGTGCGCCCGCTGGAGCGCGCCTGCCAGCCGGTTAGCGAACGCCCGTATCGCAGCTTCGAACGCGCGAGGCTCAGACAGGCGTAATTCGTCGACGGAATCGAGGAAGAACCATGCTTCGCCCGAGCCGGTCAACCAAGTCTCGAACGCGTCCGTCGAGCCGATCTCGAACGCTTCGCCGAATGCCGCATTGATATCCTCCAGCCTTAGGAAAAAGGCCAATTTTCCCAGGCTCAACTGCTGTATCGCCGCGCCGCGCAGCTCGTGCGTCTTGCCCGCGCCGGCGTCGGCCAAGATTATCACGCGGTACTCGCCGAGCAAATTAGCCCAACGCTTGCGCTCTCCCCGCGACAAGCCCGGCCACAGTTCCTCGATCGGCACATCCTCTGCTTGATAAGGTGATGGAACGGGCGTGAAATGTCGGGCGATGGGAACAGCGTCACTTATCATCTCGGCAACCGCCTTTTTGGGCAAGCGTAACCATTGACGTGGGCGCGCACCGCCGTGTTCAATCGGGCGTCGTTGCGCCTCTTCCTTTCACTCTGCACTGCTCTGTTTCCCCAACTCCGTCACAACCTAACATCTTCGCGCGTGGTGACCAGACAGGACGTCAAATTTCCACCAAATTGGGATATTCTAGTTAAGCTTCTGCGTCATCGATTGCGTACAAGCTATTGCGGGCTGCCGATTTTAGACTCTGGATCCACAGCGGATCCACCCGCTCGCGTTCTTGCGCGAGTGACTCGAGCGGAGGAAGATGACCACTGGAAGGAACTGCAGCGCGTCGCGGACGGACGCTGGTGAGATCTCGCAAGCATCGTGCCGATCCGCCATAAGCCCGGCTCAGCCAAGATGTCCTGCAACCGACTCCCCATGCCAAACTTCATAGGTCGGCTTGTTGGCCCCGTTCAGCGCCTCGATGCCGTCAGGTTGCGCTTTGGCGCATTCTGGCTCGAAACGACACGGCGGCAGCTTTTGAGCTTCCGCCGAACGGCGCGAACGGCCGATGTTGAAACGCAAAGCCGACCGGCTGGTTCGCGCAATACGAATGGCGGATTTCAGCGAGAGCCGGCACTCACGTCAATGACGCTGGATGTCTTGAGCTGGTCGGTCGCGGCGGTGCAGAACTGCGGCACACGCTTCTGAAAATTTCCGTGCCGCAATGAAACCGCATTCCGGCTATTCTTCCAGGAAGGCATTTTCCACGCTTGTGCTTCGAACCCGATTTACAGAAAGGGAGTGGGGCCACCCGCTAGGGCCAAATTTTTCGCTGCAGCGCAGTATTTCTCGCTGTTTCAATAGGTTGCAATCGCGTTTCGATTCCCTTCACCGCTCCATTTCGCGATCCCAAGGAATCCCATAGCCTTTTGTAAGTCGCGGTAATTTCGGCGTTGCGGGGCGCGTACTCATCGCCCGTTCTTCCCCACAGGATGTCATCACCCAGGCGCCTGCGAAGGCCGGGTCCGCAGGAGGCTTCAGCGCTTGCGCCCCCTCCCCGCTGGATCGTGAGGATCAGCCGAACAGGGAGGGCGATCGCTGCGGCGGCTTCCTCGGGCTGGGCGGGCGATGCCGACGCGAACATCGAGGCGCGATCGACGTTCGATCACAGCCACCCGAGTGCGCGGAAGCTGACGACGTGATCGCTGCCGATCACCAAATGGTCGAGCAGGCGAACATCCACCGGATCCAGTGCCACGAGCAGCCGCCGGGTCGTCGCGCGGTCGGCCGCGCTCGGCTGCGGATCGCCACTCGGATGATTATGCGCCATCACCACGCCGGCGGCGTCGAAGGCCAGCGCGTCCGCCACCACCTGCCGCACCGGGACATCGACAGCATCCACCTCGCCGCCGTGCATGTGCCGCATGCCGAGCAGGCGGCCATCGCGCGCCAGATAGGCGAAGGCGGCGATTTCGCTGCGTGCTTCTGCCAGGCCGCCAAACAGCGCACGCGCGGCGCCGAAGTCCAGGATATACGGTTCCGGAGAAACAACCGACATGTCCCGGCTTGCCACCCCGTGCCGCCAACGCGAACCGCAACCCGATCCAGTTCGGTTCTCCGAAACGGCGCGAAGCCGGATGACTCGCGCGGCGCTGCCCGCTAGGTTCCGGACGATGCACCAGTATCTCGACCTGATGGCCCGCGCACTGAACGACGGCGTGGAGGTGATGGACCGCACCGGCACCGGCACGCGCAGCGTGTTCGGCGCGCAGATGCGCTTCGACCTGCGCAAGGGCTTCCCGCTGCTGACCACCAAGAAGCTCCACCTCCGCTCGATCCTGATCGAGCTTTTGTGGTTCCTACGCGGCGACACCAATGTCCGCTGGCTGCAGGAGCGCAAGGTCAGCATCTGGGACGAATGGGCCGATGAGAACGGCGATCTCGGCCCGGTCTACGGCAAGCAGTGGCGCGACTGGGAGGCCACCGATGGCCGCCACATCGACCAGATCGCCGAGCTGATCGAGACGCTGAAGACCAATCCCGCCTCACGCCGGATGGTGGTCTCCGCCTGGAACCCGGGCGAGCTGGGCGCGATGGCGCTGGCGCCGTGCCATTGCCTGTTCCAATGCCATGTCGCCAACGGCCGGCTGAGCCTGCAGCTCTACCAGCGCTCGGCCGACATCTTCCTCGGCGTGCCGTTCAACATCGCCAGCTATGCGCTTCTCTCCCATCTGCTCGCGCAGCAGGCGGGGCTCGAGGTCGGCGACTTCATTTGGACCGGCGGCGACTGCCACCTCTATCTCAACCATCTCGAGCAGGCGCAGGAACAGCTCCGCCGCACGCCCGGCCCGCTGCCGCGGCTGGAGATCCTCCGCAAGGCGCCGTCGATCGACGCCTATGAATATGAGGATTTCGCGATCCACGACTATGTCGCGCAGCCGCACATCAAGGCACCCGTCGCGGTATGATCAGCTTCCACCTCGCGCGCGCGGACAATGGCGTGATCGGCCGCGACGGCCAGCTGCCCTGGCGGCTGCCTGCTGACCTGAAGCGTTTCAAGGCGCAGACGGTGGGCCGGCCGATGATCATGGGCCGCAAAACCTTCGAGTCCTTCCCCGCCCCCCTGCCCGGCCGGCGCCACATTGTCCTGACCCGCGATACTGGCTGGCAGGCAGAGGGCGCAGAGGTGGCGCATGACGTGGAGCAGGCGTTGGCGCTGGCAGGCGAGGACGTGGCGGTGATCGGCGGCGCGGAGGTTTTCGCGCTGTTCCTGGATCGGGCCGATCGGATCGAGCTGACCGAGGTGCACCTCGAAGCCGGGGGCGACGCGCATGTCCCTGCCTTCGCCCCCGCGGATTGGGAGGAAACCGCACGCGAGCCGCATCCGGCGGACGGCGACCGCCCCGCCTATGACTTCGTGACGCTCCTCCGGCGGCGATGAAGCGCCCGATCCTGATCGGCGTCGCGGCGGTACTGGCCATCGCGGCGTTCGGCTTTTTCGGGATCGCCCCGGCGGCGGTGGAGGCGGGCATGAACCGCGTCGTGCCGGTGTCCCTCCCCCATGTCACGCCGCAGACCCGCGCGCTGCATACCAGCCTCGCCATCGCCGACATGCATGCCGATACGCTGCTCTGGCGGCGCAACCTGCTCGATCGCGCCAATCGCGGCCAAGTCGACCTGCCGCGGCTGCAGGCGGGCAATGTCGCGCTCCAGGTCTTCTCCTCGGTCACCAAGACGCCGCGGCACCAGAATTATGATGCCAATGGCGCGGACAGCGACAACATCACGCTGCTCGCCATCGCCCAGTTGCAGCCGCCCCGCACCTGGGGATCGCTGCTCCAGCGCTCGCTCTGGCATGCGGAGAAGCTGGAGCGCGCGGCGGCGGCCTCGAACGGCGCGCTGCGCGTGATCCGCACCCCCGCCGAGCTCGACCGGTTGCTCGCGGATCGCGCCGCTGGGCACAAGGTGACCGGCGGGTTGCTCTCGATCGAGGGGCTCCAGGACCTGGAGGGCAACCCCGCCAATCTCGATCGCCTCTACGCGGCCGGGTTCCGCATGGCCGGGTTCGCGCATTTCTTCGACAACGCAGCGGCGGGCTCGATGCATGGGCAGGCCAAAGGCGGGCTGACGCCGCTCGGCCGGCAGGTGCTGCGGCGGATGGAGGTGCTGGGCATGGTGGTCGACGTCGCCCATGCCAGCCATGCGGCGGTGGCGGACATCCTCGCCATGGCGCGGCGGCCGGTGGTCTCCAGCCATGGCGGCGTGCAGGCGACGTGCAAGGTCAACCGCAACCTCACCGACGACGAGATCCGCGGCATCGCCCGCACCGGCGGGGTTGTCGGGATCGGCTATTGGGAGGCCGCGGTCTGCTCGACCAGCCCCAAGGCAGTCGCGGCGGCGATCGCGCATGTCCGCGATCTGGTGGGGATTGATCATGTCGGGCTGGGCTCGGACTTCGACGGTGCGGTGACCACGGGGTTCGATGCGTCGCAGCTGGTGGTGGTCACCCAGGCGCTGGTCGATCGCGGATTTTCCGAGCAGGAGATCGCCAAGGTGATGGGCGGGAATGTATTGCGCGTGCTGCGGGCGGGGATGAAGAGCTCTTAGCCCCTCCTACTTCGAAGAGGGGCTTAAGTGTTTGCGCGCTCCCCCACCCCATTGGCATCGCCCCGGCCAATCCCTATAGCCACGCCATGCAGCGGCTGGACGGCGGCTCGGCGGTTCCGCCTCCTCTCCGGGGCGCGATCGTCGCGCTCGGGAATTTCGATGGCTTCCATCTTGGGCACCAGGCGGTGGTCGGCCGCGCGGTAGCGCGTGCGCGTGCCGAGGGGCGCCCGGCGATCGTCGCCACCTTCGACCCGCATCCGCGCCGCTTCTTCCAGCCCGACGCCCCGCCCTTCCGGCTGACCACGCTCGACCAGCGCGAGCGCCTGTTCGCCGCCGCGGGCGCCGACGGCATGCTGGTCTTCCACTTCGACGCCACCCTTGCCCGCCTTACCGCGCGGCAGTTCGCCGAGCAGCTGGTCGACACGGTCGGTGCCGCCGGTGTGGTGACCGGCGAGGACTTCACCTTCGGCAAGGGCCGCGAGGGCAGTGTCGCGACGCTCGCCACGCTCGGCGAGGAGCTCGGTTTCGCCGCCGAGGCGGTGGGCGCGGTAGCACTGGACGGCCAGATCGTCTCGTCCAGTCGCATCCGCGACGATCTGAAGGCCGGCAACCCCCGCGGGGCGGCCACGCTGCTCACGCGGCCTTTCGTGATCGCAGCCGAGGTGGAAGCTGGCGCCAAGCTGGGGCGCCAGCTCGGCTACCCGACCGCCAACATGCGGCTCGGCAAATATCTTCGCCCGAAATACGGCATCTACGCCGTCCGCGGGCGCCTGCCCGACGGGCGCCTGCTGGACGGGGTGGCGAACCTGGGCATCCGCCCGAGCTTCGATCCCCCAATCGAACTGCTGGAGAGCTTCTTCTTCGATTTCAGCGGCGACCTGTACGGCCAGACGCTGGAAGTGGGGCTGATCGACTATCTGCGCCCCGAGGCCAAGTTCGACAGCCTGGAAGCGCTGACCGCCCAGATGGACGAGGATGCGGCGCGGGCGCGGGCATTACTGACGCCGGGCGGCTAAGGCGCCTTCCTTAGATCCCGCCGTCGACTGATTCGAAGCCGCGCGCTTCCAGTCCATCGGCGAGCACTGCGATGACCTGGTCGACGAGCGTCGAATCTGTTGCGCGCACCACGAAATTCGCGCCGACGCACCCTTCGCGGAAGAACGGGTAGCTGCCGATCGACACCCCCTCGTGCGCACGCTCGGTTTCGCCCAGCAGATCGGCGATCTCGCTCTCCGCCACCCAGCAGCCGATCGTGCGCGAGACGACCGGCAGGCCGCCCTCCAGCGTGCCGGTCAGCGCATCAAGCATGCCCGCGGCGATGTGCGGCACGCCCGCGAGGATGAAGATGTTGCCCCAGCGGATTCCCGGTGCGCCCGACATGCGGTTGACGATCAGCTCGGCGCCCTCCGGCACCCGCGCCATCCGCAGCCGCGCCTCGGTGAGCCCGCCCTTGCTGGCATAATAGTCGGCGAGCGCCGCGCGTGCACCGGCATGCACCACCACCGGCACCGACAGCGCCGCGGCGATGGCATCCACCGTGATGTCGTCATGGGTCGGCCCGATGCCGCCGGTCGTGAAGCAGTAATCGTTGCGGCCGCGCAGCGTGTTGACCGCCTCGACGATCGCCGCCTGCTGGTCGGGAACCACCCGCACCTCGGCGAGTCGGATGCCTTGCGCATTCAGCCAGGTTGCGAGCTGCGCGATATTCTTGTCCTGGGTGCGACCCGACAGGATTTCGTCGCCGATCACCACCAGGGCGGCGGTCCAGATCCGCGGCGCCATCAAAGGCCCTCCGCCCGCTTGCGCTCGGCCAGGGCGCGCATCCGGGCCAGCCGATCGGCCGGCAGGATCGCGGCCGGATCATAAGCGCCCTCGAACTGCGGCACGCCTTCGGGCAGCGTCACCCACGGCATGCGATCGGCGGTGTAGATGGCCGCGTCCGGCCGGATGCGCGCGGGTTCGTCCAGCGTCGCTACGCGCACGCCGGCACCCAGTCGACCCAGCCGCGGGTAGAAGCTCCACAGCGCCGTGCTGCACGTCGCGCAGCGGACGATCTCGTGCGGGCCGCCGGAGCCTGCCTTCACGACATGGCTGCTGGTCTCGCCCGCGAGCAGTTCCAGCTTCTCGCTTTCGATGAACAGGTTGACCACGCTGGTCGAGCCGGTCTGGCGCTGGCAGAGGGTGCAGTAGCAATTGTTGACCAGGATCGGATCGGCGGCAACGCGGTAGCGCACCTCGCCGCAGGCACATCCGCCTTCCAGCCACGCCGCGCTCGATTCCTGCATCCGCATTCCTCCCATGCCCCCTCGCCCTTTGCGCCCGGGGCGCCTATATCGCAAGCATGACCGAATATGTGAACGTGACGGCGGACATGCCGCAGGCGCGCAGCCATGCGATCAAGCTCCATGGCCCGGGAGGCTTCGAAGGCATGCGCAGGGCCGGCCGCCTCGCCGCCGAGATCCTCGATGCGCTGGTGCCGCACGTCGTCCCCGGCGTGACGACGCAGGAGCTGGACGACATCGTCCGCGCGATGACCGTGGCTGGCGGCGGCGTGCCCGCGACGCTCGGCTATCGCGGCTACACCCATAGCTGCTGCATCTCGATCAACCATGTCGTCTGCCACGGCATCCCCGGCGACCGCGTCCTCAAGGACGGCGACATCGTCAATATCGACGTGACCCCGCTGCTCGGCGGCTGGCACGGCGATACCAGCCGCATGTATCTCGTCGGTGACGTGCCGATCAAGGCGCGCCGGCTGGTCGACGTGACCTACGAGTGCCTGATGCTCGGCATCGAGCAGGCCAAGCCCGGCAACCATCTCGGCGACATCAGCCATGCGATCCAGCGCCATGCCGAGAAGCATCGGTACGGCGTGGTCCGCGATTTCTGCGGGCACGGCCTCGGCCAGGTGTTCCACGATGCGCCCGAGGTGGTGCATGTCGGCCGCCCCGGCACCGGCCCCGAGCTGCGCCCGGGCATGTTCTTCACGATCGAGCCGATGATCAATATCGGCCGCCCGGACGTGAAGCTGCTCGACGACGGCTGGACGGCGGTAACGCGCGACCGCTCGCTTTCGGCGCAGTTCGAGCATTCGATCGGCATCACCGAGACAGGCTGCGAGATCTTCACCACCAGCCCCAAGGGCCTGCATCAGCCGCCGTACTGAGGTCGGCTGACCCAGACCAAAACCTCGTCATTCCCGCGAAGGCGGGAATCCATTCGCCTGTGCGCCGGGGGCAAGAACCGCGGGTTCAGCGCCAATGGATCCCCGCCTTCGCGGGGATGACGGTGATAATGTGACGCGGGCGCGCCCAACTGCAAATGGCGCTCCGCAACAATCTTGCGCCCCCTCGCAACTTCCGCTATCCGCGCCGCCAGCATCAAGAGTCGGGCCGACGCCCGGCACCAACCTGCCCCGTGCAAGGTGGTGCCTCCATGACCAAGTGGAGGGATGTGGCCGAACCCGGCAACACGGTGTCCACGCCACATCTCCTGTCGTTGCCCCGCCTCCTGGAACAGGAAGAAGGCAGTAGAGCGTGACGACCGAAGCCCAGCAATTCGCCAGCGACAATTATGCCGGAATCTGCCCCGAGGCATGGGCAGCGATGGAAGCAGCCAACACGGGCCACGCCCCCGCTTATGGCGACGATCGCTGGACCCACACCGCCGCGGATGCCTTCCGCACGCTGTTCGATACCGATTGCGAAGTGTTCTTCGCGTTCAACGGCACGGCGGCCAATTCGCTGGCGCTGGCGGCCCTCTGCCAGTCCTATCACAGCGTGATCTGCTCGGCCGCCGCGCATGTCGAAACCGACGAATGCGGCGCGCCGGAATTCTTCTCCAATGGCTCCAAGCTGCTCGTCGCGCAGAGCGAGGACGGCAAGCTGACCCCGGCCGCAGTACGCGCGGTAGCGACCAGCCGCTCCGACATCCACTTCCCCAAGCCGCGCGTGGTGACGATCACCCAGCCGACCGAGACCGGCCAAGTCTATACGGTGGACGAAGTGAAGGCGCTTTCAGCCGTGTGCCGCGAGCTGGGCCTCAAGCTGCACATGGACGGCGCCCGCTTCGCCCATGCCGTGGCGACGCTGGGCTGCGATCCGGCCGACATTACCTGGCGCGCCGGTGTCGACGTGCTCTGCTTCGGCGGCACCAAGAACGGCATGGCGGTGGGCGAAGCGGTCCTCTTCTTCGATCGCGCGCTGGCGCAGGACTTCGACTATCGCTGCAAACAGGCCGGGCAGCTCGCCTCCAAGATGCGGTTCCTGGCGGCGCCCTGGGTTGGGATGCTGGAGAATGGTGCCTGGCTGCGCAATGCACGCCACGCCAATGGCTGTGCGCAGCGTCTGGCAGGGCAGATCGACGGGCTTCCGGGTATCGAGCTGATGTTCCCGGTGGAAGCCAACGGCGTCTTCGTTCGCGCGCCCGAACCGGTGCTGGAAGGCCTGCGCGCGCGCGGCTGGCGCTTCTACACCTTCATCGGCGGCGGCGCGCGGTTCATGTTCGCCTGGGATGCCGATCCGGCGCGGGTGGACGAACTGGCGGCGGACATCCGCGCCGTGAGCGGGACGACGGCGCTGGCGGCCTGAGTGTTTCCTCCTTCGGAGCGCAGCTCCGGGGGAGAGGACCATTTGCGAAGCAAATGGCGGAGGGGGTTTGCCGGCGGCGGAGGGAATTCTCCCTCCACCACCGCCTTCAGCGACGGTCCCCTCCCCCGCTTCGCGGTGGAGGAGACGCTAGTGGGTGAATTAGACCTCAGCCGACGAAGGCGCGCTCGATCACGAAATCGCCGGGTGCGTTGTTCGAGCCTTCCTTGAAGCCCTTGCCTTCGAGCAGCGTGGCGAAGTCGCGGATCATGTCCATCGATCCGCACAGCATCACGCGGTCGGTTTCCGGGTGCAGCACCGGATCGCCCGGCACGCCTTCGAACAGCTTGCCGTTCTCGAGCAGCGCGCCGATCCGCTCGCTGGTATGAAACGGCTCGCGGGTGACGGTCGGCACATAGTGGAACTGGTGTGCGGCCTGCTCACCGATCAAGGGATCGTCGGCCAGCTTGGCGGCGAGCTCGTCATGATAGGCGAGATCGCTCACCCGGCGCACGCTGTGCACCGCGATCACCTGCTCGAACCGCTCATAGATCTCGGGGTCGCGCGCCACGCTGAGGAACGGCGCCAGGCCCGTACCGGTGGAAAGCAGGAACAGCCGGCGGCCCGGCAGCAGCGCATCGGCCACCAGCGTGCCGGTCGACTTCTTGCCGAGATAGATGTCGTCGCCCGGCACGATCTTCTGCAGCTTCGAGGTCAGCGGACCGTCCTGCACCTTGATCGAGAGGAATTCGAGCTCTTCCGCCCAAGAGGGGCTGGCGACCGAATAGGCGCGCATCAGCGGCTTGCCGCCCTCGCCTTCCAGCCCGATCATCACGAACTCGCCGGAGCGGAAGCGGAAGCTGGCCGGCCGCTCGATCGCGAAGCTGAACAGGTGCTCGTTCCAGTGGCGGACCCACAGCACCTTGGCGGTGGCGAAGGCGGGATGTTCGGGAAGCAGCGCGGGCGCGCGCGTGTCGACGGTCATGAAAGCGGGTCCTCGTAACGCTCTGGTCGGCCCGGCCGCCCGCATGGCGGTACCGGGATTGAAATAAATGAAGGCGGCCCTCTGCCACCAGAAGCCGCCCGCGTCCAGAAAGTAGCGCTTCGGGCCGCTAAACGCCGTGTGCGAAGGGCGCGCCGGTCGTCCAGTGCCGCAGCAGCGCCATGGTATCCTCGGCGGTCAGCGTCTCGCCATTCGTCTCGATCCAGCAGTCGCCGCGCTGCTCCGGCTGCACCGCGGAAAGGCCATGCGCCAGCAGCACCAGCGAGCCCCGCGCCACCACCACCGAGCGCGCGCTCGCCGACGCGACGCCATCGACGATCCGCCGTCGCAGCTCGGCTGGCGCATTCATCGGCGGCGACCGCATCGAAGCTTCCCTTGTCCAGCGCGTGATCGTTTGCCGGTTAACGTTCACGGGCAGCTTCAGCCGCAAATATGCGAAGATTTCATGGGGGAATGTCGTAAACCTGTCATCAAACACTAATCGCTCGTTTACCGCCGTGCCCTACCGAGGCGGCGATGCTCGACATGCCCGCCCATCTCCGCTTCCTCTTCGCGTGGCTTACCGAGGCCGAACGCGCGCCGCCCTGGCTGACGCTGGAAACCCCGCTCGGCGAGGCGGTGCGCTGCTTCCAGGATGATCCGACGCTGCGGCTCCTGCCGGTGCTCGACGCCCGGCACCGGCCGCTGGGCGCGGTGTTCGAAAAGGACGTGCGCCGGCTGCTGCTCAACCCTTATGGTCATGCGCTGCTGCGCAACCCCGCCTATGGGCGGCGGCTGGAATCGATGGTGCGGCCCTGCCCCGTCGCCGATTATGCCCAGTCGGCACGCGCGCTGGTCGACGCCTATTCGGCCGCCGACGGGCAGGAAGGCATGATCCTCACCCGCGGGGGGGAGCTGTTCGCCGCGATCAGTAACCGCCGCATCATCCAGCTCGCCGCCGAGGACCGCGTTCGCGAGGCCGCCGAGCAGACCGCCCGCGCCCGCCGTATCGAAACCGCGAGCGAGCGGATCGAGGCCGAAGTCGGCGCGATGGCCGGGCAGTTGCGTGATCTCGCCGGCACACTGCGCGCAGGTGCCGCC
The DNA here is from genome assembly GCF_913774285.1 of uncultured Sphingomonas sp. GTDB lineage: Bacteria > Pseudomonadota > Alphaproteobacteria > Sphingomonadales > Sphingomonadaceae > Sphingomonas. The sequence continues at coordinate 91,619 of NZ_CAJYHX010000008.1, forward strand.
GCCACCGTCGAGCGCGCGAGCGCCAACAGCGCCTCGGCCACCGCGCTCGCCGCCGCGGTTGCGCAGAGCCACGACAATCTCGCCGCAATCGCGCGGGAATCGGAAGCGCTGGCCGCCACGCTCGATGCGATCGGCCGCGACACGGTTACGGCGCGTGCTTCGGCAGCCGAAGCTGTCGCACTGGTCGACGACAGTCGGCTGGGAACGGCGGAGCTGGACGCCTTCGCCCAGAATGTCGGCGCGGTCACCGCCACGATCGGTGAAATCGCCGGGCAGGTGAACCTGCTCGCGCTCAACGCCGCGATCGAGGCGGCGCGCGCGGGCGAGGCCGGGCGCGGCTTCACCGTGGTGGCGAACGAGATCAAGGCGCTGGCGGGCCAGGTCCGCCACGCCGCGCAGAGCGTCGGCACCAAGGTCGCCGGCATCCGAGCGGTGGTGGACCGCGTCACCACCAACCATGCACGGGTCGAGCAGGCAATCACGGGCATTGCGGGCCTCTCCTCCAGCATCGAAGCTGCGGTGCGCGACCAGCACCACGCGACCCACAACATCGCCCGCAACGTCAATGAGAGCGTGTGCGGAACGCGCGGTGTGCAGGCGGATATCGAACAGGTCCGCGCCGCCGCACAGGCGGCATCGGGCAATGCCAGTGCGATCGCCGATCTCTCGACCGGCCTGCGCACCAAGGCCGAAGCGCTATCCGACGGGATCGACCGGTTCCTCGCCGAGGTCCGCGCGGCCTGATCTGCCGCGCGATTGGGCAGGCGTTGCCTGATTATCAGGCAAATTCCTGCGCCGAAATCCGTTCGGCGCGTGGGGACACGCTGGCTATTCCCGTTCTGGCATGCAGGTTGCTAAACACCCAGGAATCATTCCTGTCGCGGCCCGAAACCGCTGCCTGGGGGACCATGTGAAAAAGATCGAAGCCATCATCAAGCCGTTCAAGCTGGATGAAGTGAAGGAGGCGCTGCACGAAGTGGGCGTCTCGGGGATCACCGTCACCGAAGCCAAGGGCTTCGGCCGCCAGAAGGGCCATACCGAGCTCTATCGCGGCGCCGAGTATGTCGTGGACTTCCTCCCCAAGGTGAAGCTGGAAGTGGTGGTGGAAGACACGCTGGCCGAGCGCGTCGTGGAAGCGATCGCCGCAGCCGCGCAGACCGGCCGGATCGGCGATGGCAAGATCTTCGTGATCCCGGTCGAGACCGCGCTGCGCATCCGCACGGGTGAGCGCAACGAAAACGCCGTTTGACGAAGGTTCAAGCGACGGCGATGAGGCCGGCGCACGAGCAATTTTATTGCCCGATTCGTCGGGCAGACGAAAGAGAGCGAAAGGGCAACTACGATGGCGAATTCGGCCAGTGACATCCTGAAGATGGTGAAGGACCAGGAGATCGAGTGGATCGACCTGCGCTTCACCGACCCCAAGGGCAAGTGGCAGCACCTGACCATGGTCGCGTCGATCCTGGGGGAGGACGAGCTGACCGACGGACTGATGTTCGACGGTTCGTCGATCGAGGGCTGGAAGGCGATCAACGAGTCCGACATGATCCTGAAGCCGGATCTGGACGCGGTGTGGATCGATCCGTTCTCGGCCACCCCGATGCTGATCCTGGTGTGCGACATCGTGGAGCCCTCGACCGGCGAGCTCTATGCCCGCGACCCGCGCTCGACCGCAAAGCGCGCCGAGGCGTATCTGAAGACCACCGGCATCGGCGACACCATCTATGTCGGCCCCGAAGCCGAATTCTTCATGTTCGACGACGTGCGCTTCGAGAACAGCTACTCGACCAGCTACTACAAGATCGACGACATCGAGCTGCCGGGCAATTCGGGCCGCGAATATGAAGCCGGCAACCTCGGCCACCGTCCGCGCGCCAAGGGCGGCTATTTCCCCGTCGCGCCGGTCGACAGCGCCGTCGACATCCGCGGCGAAATGGTTTCGACCATGCTGGAGATGGGCCTGCCCTGCGACAAGCACCACCACGAAGTCGCCGCCGCGCAGCACGAGCTGGGCCTGACCTTCGGCACGCTGGTGACCACCGCCGATCGCATGCAGATCTACAAGTATGTCGTGCACCAGGTCGCCCAGGCCTATGGCAAGACCGCGACCTTCATGCCGAAGCCGATCAAGGAAGATAACGGCTCGGGCATGCACACCCACATGTCGATCTGGGAGAAGGGCAATCCGCTGTTCGCCGGCAACGGTTATGCGGGTCTGTCGGACACCTGCCTCTACTTCATCGGCGGCGTGATCAAGCACGCCAAGGCGCTCAACGCCTTCACCAACCCGTCGACCAACAGCTACAAGCGCCTGGTCCCGGGCTATGAGGCGCCGGTGCTGCTCGCCTATTCGAGCCGCAACCGTTCGGCTTCGTGCCGCATCCCGTACGGTACCGGCAGCAAGGCGAAGCGCGTCGAGTTCCGCTTCCCGGACGCGCTGGCCAACCCGTATCTCTGCTATTCGGCGCTGCTGATGGCGGGCCTGGACGGCATCCAGAACAAGATCCATCCGGGCGACCCGATGGACAAGAACCTGTACGATCTGCCCCCGGCCGAGCTGGCCGAAGTGCCGACCGTGTGCGGTTCGCTCCGCGAGGCGCTGGACAGCCTGGAAGCCGATTTCGACTTCCTGCTGAAGGGCGACGTGTTCTCGAAGGACCAGATCGAGGCCTATATCGAGATCAAGCGCGCCGACGTGGCCCGTTGGGAAATGACCCCGAGCCCGGTCGAGTACGACATGTACTATTCGAGCTGATCCTTCCGCGATCCGCTGAAGAAGGGGCGTCCGGAGCGATCCGGGCGCCTTTTCTTTTGGCACCACGCAGGTGCCGGGAAGCGATTGAGCGCGCCCCGTCACCGTGCTAGCCAGCTACATCACCCAGAAGGACTCCGCCTCCATGCGTCTTCCGCGTCTCGCAGCGCTGCTGCTCGGCACTTCCCTGCTCGCTTCCCCCGCCCTCGCCCAGACCGCCGACAAAGCCAAGTACGGCCCATGGGGCGTCGATCTCGCGACGATGGATCGAACCGTGAAGCCGGGCGATGACTTCTACGCCTATGCGCTGGGCAGCTGGCTGCGCGACGCGCCGATCGCGCCCGACAAGGCGCGGATCGGCTACAACTACGACCTCCCCGACGAGACCGAAGTCGAGGTGCGCAAGCTGATCGAGGATGCCGGCGCCGCGCCCAGCGATCCGGTGCTCCGCCAGGTCGCGACCTACTACCATGCCTATATGGACGAGGCCGGGATCGAGGCGCGCGGCACCGCGCCGCTGAAGCCCTATCTCGCTCGCATCGACGCGGTGCAGGACCGCCGGGCGCTGGAGCTGCTGATGGCCGATCACGGCTATGCCAGCCCGATCGGCATCGGCATCTCGGCCGACGAGAAGGATCCGACCCGCTACACGGTGATGGCCGGTCAGGCCGGACTCGGCCTGCCGACCCGCGATTATTATCTGCTGCCCGGCGAGAAGTACGAGACGATCCGCAAGGCGTACCGCGCCTATATCGTCAAGATCCAGCAGCTGGCCGACATCCCCGACGCCGAAGCCAAGGCCGATGCGATCCTCGCGCTCGAGACCAGCCTCGCCAAGGACCAGTGGACGCCCGAGGCGCGCCGCGACCCGCAGAAGACCTACAACCCGATGGACCGCGCCCAGCTCGCCAAGCTGGCACCCGAGTTCGACTGGGACGCCGTGCTCGCGCATCAAGGCCTGGGCAAGATGCCGACCGTCGTCGTGCGCGAGACGACCGCCGTCACCGCGGCCGCCAAGCGGCTCGGCGACGTGCCGCTCGCCACCTGGAAGGACTGGCTGCGCTTCCGCTTCATCAGCGATCATGCCGCGGTGCTGCCCAAGGCGTTCGATGCCGCACAGTTCGATTTCTACGGCCATACCCTGCGCGACGTGCAGGCGCAGTCGGAGCGCTGGAAGCGCGGCGTCCGCGTCGTCAACGGCGCGCTGGGCGAGGCGATCGGCAAGATCTATGCCGAGCGCCACTGGGGACCGGCGGCGGAAGCGCTGTCGAAGGAGCTGGTCGAGGATCTGCGCGCATCCTATGCGGACAAGATCAAGGCTGCCGCCTGGATGGACGCGCCGACCCGCAAGGAAGCGCTTGCCAAGCTCGCCGCCTTCGATCCGCGCATCGGCCATCCGGACAAGTATATCGATTATGCGTCGATGCCGGTCAGCGCGACCGATCCGCTGGCCAACGATCTCGCCTCGGATGAATTCGAGTGGAAGCTGCAGCTGTCGCGGCTCGGCAAGCCGGTCGATCGCACCTTGTGGGACATGACCCCGCAGACGGTGAACGCCTATTACGATCCGGTGATGAACCAGGTGACCTTCCCGGCCGCGCAGCTCCAGCCGCCCTTCTTCGATCCCGCCGCCGATCCGGCGGTGAACTATGGCGAGACGGGTGCCACGATCGGCCACGAAATGGGTCATGGCTTCGACGACGAGGGCCGCCAGTTCGACGCCGGCGGCAAGCTGCGCGACTGGTGGACGGCGCAGTCGGCCGAGCGCTACACCGCGCACGCCCAGGCGCTGGTAAAGCAGTTCGACGCCTATGAGCCGATCCCCGGCGTGCACATCAAGGGCCAGCTGACCCTAGGCGAGAACCTGGCCGATCTCGGCGGGCTCGAAGTCGCCTATGCCGCTTATCGCCGCTATGTCGCCCGCCACGGCGAACCCAAGGTGCTGGACGGCCTGACCGGCGACCAGCGCTTCTTCCTTGCCTATGCCGCCAGCTGGCAGGGCAAGGCACGCGAAGGCGCCGTGCGGGCGCAGCTGCTGTCCGATCCGCACAGCCCGGACAAGTACCGCGTCAACGGCATCGTCCGGAACATGGACGCGTGGTACAAGGCGTTTGGCGTGAAGCCGGGCGACGCGCTGTACCTCGCCCCCGAAGCGCGCGTGCACGTCTGGTAAACGGCAGCCGGGGGCAGTCTGCCCCCGGCCTCACCCGGCGCGATAGGCGAATATCCCGGCGGGCTTGGTGACGCCGGTTTCGGTAACGTCGTAGCGCGCCAACAGCGTCAGCCGATCGACCGGCAGCGGCGACCGCCACGGATCGCCGACCAGCACCGCCACGCCCGCGGCCACGCAGCGATCGAGGAAGGCGGTGACCCGCGCCGCCACCTCCGGCGCGTAGAACACGTCGCCGACGAGCAGCAGATCGGCGTGGGGCGCCGGGCCGCCGGTGACGTCCCCGACGATTTCTGCCATCGACACGTCGTTCAGCGCGGCATTGAGCCCGATCGCAACGCGAGCGTCGGGATCCTCCTCCGAAGCCGTGACCCGCGCCGCTCCGCCGCGCGCAGCGGCGATCCCGACCAGCCCCGACCCCGCGCCGAGATCGACCACACGGCGCCCTGCGACCTGCGCCGGATGGTCCAGCACGTACCGCGCGAGCGCCAGCCCACCGCCCCACCAATAAGCCCAATAGGGTGCCGCATCGCCCAGCCGGCCGACACCGCTCGCGGGCCCTGCCTTGTGCAGCCGCAGCTCCGGCACGCCCGGAACCGGCACGACCGGCAGATGCTCCCGGATGAACGCGGCGACGTGCGCGTCCGCGCTCACAGCGCGCGCCCGAGCCAGGCGACCCGTCCGATCAGCTGAAAACGCCCCGCACGCGCCAGCCGCACCGGATAGGCCGGATTGTCGCTCACCAGCTCCACGCCCCCCACCGCCGGCCGCAGCCGCTTGACCAGCAGCTCGCCCTCTACCCGCAGCACGAAGATGCTGCGGGGATCGATCCGGCAGCGATCGCGATCGACCAGAATCTCGTCGCTGTCGTTCAGCGTCGGCGCCATCGAATCGCCCGCTACGCGCACCATCGAGGCCGCCTCCGGGCGAACGCCGAGCTGGCGCAGCAGCAACGGCGGAAAGGCGAAGGGCGCCTGAAGCGTCTCGTCTTCCGCCCAGCCACCCGGCCCCGCCGACGCGCCCAGGTCAATCCGCGGCACCGTCACCAGCGCCGCCTGCGGCCGGCCGCCCAGCAGCGTCTCGTCGACACCCAGATATTCGGCCAGCCGCGCCCGGTCGCGCTCGGGCAGTTCACGCGGCGAACCGCGCATCAGATATTGCTGCAGATAGGCCGGGTTGCGGCCGAGCACGCGCGACAACGTGGCAAGACGCACTCCCTTGGCGGCCACCAGCTTCGCAAAATTCGCCCGTTGAACATCGGCTTCCATACCCTCTTTCCTACACATAGGATTTTTCCTAGGCAAGACTCAGATGAGAACATATCGTGATCATCCGAGTCGAAGGAGGAGGACATGGGTGTCCTTGCAAGGGGAAATCGAAGCGTTCCTGGAACAGACGCAGATGCCGGCGACGCGGTTCGGGCGCTTGGCGGCGCACGATCCGCGACTGGTCGGCGATCTGCGGCAGGGCCGCGTACCGGGACCGGAGCTGACGGCGCGGCTGCGCGCCTTCCTCGCCGCCCCGCCGGCCTGGAAGCCCGGGCGGCGCGGCGGCGCGACGTCGGCGCGCGACTCGAACGCGCGCTGATCGCCGCCGCGGCGGCGGAAGGCTGTGTGCTGCGGATCATCGAGGCAAGCTGGGTGCCGTGGGCGAGCATCACGTTCAGCGGTGCCCGGCATCGATTGCGGCTGGCGCTGGACGAGAGCGTCGTGGCCCATGCCTGGTTCGTCGCATTACCCGAGCTGGAGCTGCCGCTCGGCGGTCATCTCCTCGCCGATCTGCACGTAGCGACGCTGGAGACGGCCGACGGGGTGCTGCACGCCGCGATCGAGGCGCTTACCGTCGAGGAGTGCTGACGCGCCGCTCAGGCTTGGCGGGCGAGACTGCGCAGTGCGGCGAGTGCGTCGTCCAGCCCGCGATCGGTCCGCACGCGTCCGCGCCCTTGGGACGCCTGGTTGCGGCGGACCACGCCCCGCTCCAGCCGTTCGAGAAGGGCGTGCACCGTGGCGTCAGTTTCGGGGCGCACCAGCCGGTCGCCGGGGTCGCGGCTCGCCGGCGTCCGCAGCGCGGCGCTCGCGGCGCGCTCGCGACGCGGCGGAACAGGGGGTGGCAGCGGCACCGCCGGGATCGCCTTGGGGTCGAACGCGGCGAGCGGCTGATCGAGATCGGCGGGCAAATCGCGTTCGGCAGCGGCGGTTTCCTGCTCCACCGGTACTTTCGGCAGCGCCCAGGCGGGCATGTCGAGGTCGTGGCTAGCCCGCAGCGGCGGGCGCGGCCGCGCGTCGGGATGGGCATCGGCGCGGCGGATAATCGGCGCCGGCAGGTCATCCAGATCAATCGGCGCGGCGGCGACGGGAGTGCGTCGCGTGAACCAGTGTGCGGCCAGCGCTCCCGCACCCGCCCCGATCGTGCCGGCGGCGACCGCAAACAAAAACGTGAAAACGCTGCCGGACGGAGCGGGCGTGCCGATCGCCTCGACCGTCAGTAGATTCAGGTCCGCCGCCGGCAGGGCGGCCACGGCCAGAGCCGATACGCCGCCCAGCAAGAGGGCGGCAAAGGGGACGAGCGGCACCTTCATGCGTTCACCCGATACGTGTGCGACCACGTGGTTCTCATGCCATCTTTATGGCAAGGTTTTCATACAAACCGTCATAGACGGCAATATTTACAAACCAGTTGCGCTCGGCCTCGATATACGCGCGGGCCCGTATTTTGCGCACATCCCATTGATCGCGCATACAAAATAGATTTTCAAGCGCCTTTGCCAGCGCCGCCGGGTCATCGGCGGGAAACAAGGTGCCGGTGACGCCGTCCTCGATCAGCTCGCGGTGCCCGCCCACGTCCGACGCCGCGACCAGCCGCTGCTGCGCCATTGCTTCCAACGGCTTGAGCGGGGTGACGAGGTCGGTGAGCCGCATCTTCTTGCGCGGATAGACCAGCACATCGATCAGGCTGTAGTAGCGCTCGACCGCCTCGTGGGGCACGCGGCCGAGGAAATGGATGCGGTCAGCGACGGGGGACGCCGCCGCCTGGGCGCGCAAGGCCGGCTCGGCCGGGCCGCCGCCGATGAGCAGCAACTGCATCGCCGGGCGTGCCGCAACGAGCGCAGGCATCGCGGCGATCAGCACGTCGAGCCCCTCATAGTCGTAGAAGCTGCCGATGAAGCCGATCGTCTCTGCCCCCGACAGTTCCAGTTGCGCAGCAAGCGCGGCATCCTGCGGCACGGGCTCGCCGAACAGGTCCATATCGACGCCGTTGGGCGAGACCGCGATCTTGGCCGGGTCGATGCCCCGCGCGATCAGGTCACCGCGCAACCCCTCGCAGATCACCGCCACCGCATCGGCCTGGCGGACGGCGTGCGTCTCCAGCGCCTTGGTCACGCGGTAGCGCAGGCTCCCCTCCCGCCCGGTGCCGTTGCCGACGGCGGCATCCTCCCAGAAAGCGCGGATCTCGTAGAGCAGGGGCACCCCGCTCCAGCGCCGCACCCGCAGCCCGGCCAGGGCGCAGAGCACCGGCGAGTGCGCATGGAGCACGTCGGGGCGAAAGTTTTTCACCACCTGGTGAATGCGCTGCGCAAAGGCGTCGATCTCGCGCCATTCGCTCAAGCCGGGCAGCTTGGCTGCGACCGGACCGGTGCGGAAGAAGCGCAGGCCGTCGACGATCTCCTCGCCGGCGGGCGCGGGCCCGTGCCGCGGGCCGGTGACCGCCGCCACGTCCCAGCCGCGGGCCAGCTCGGCCTTCAGGATCGCCCGGGTGCGAAACGCATAGCCGCTGTGGAGCGGCAGGCCATGATCCAGAAGATGGAGGACTCGCATGCCCGCCTGCATGCCACGGCGCGCTTAACGGCACGTCAACTGCGCCTGCGCTAGGGAGGACGCGGAAGGAACGGCCCGCCCGATGATCGACAATCTCTCGCTCGCGCTCACCCATGGGCTGATGCTGCTCGCGGCCTTCCTGCTGCTCCGCCGGCCCGATCTCGATCGCGAGGACGCCGCGCTTAGGGAAAAGACGCACAGACGCTGGGGCAAGCGCGGTGCGTGACTATGTCTTCGTCCTGTTCCTGGCGGCACTGTTCGGCAGCGGCTTTCGCAAGCCGTTCCTGTTCGTGCTGGTCTATGCCTATATCGACATCGTCGCGCCGCAGCGGCTGACCTATCTGCTGCTCAACGCCCTACCGATCTCGGCGATGGCGGCGGCGCTGGCGCTGGGCGGCTTCCTGCTGTTCGACGACAAGCGCGACGTGCGCGTGGCGCCGCGCCAGCTGCTGATCGTCGCGCTGATCGGCTATTGCTGGTTCACCACGCTCCACGCCGACTTTCCGGTCGAGGCCAAGGACAAATGGGACTGGGCGTGGAAGGCGCTGGCCTTCGCCGCCTTCCTGCCGCTCACCCTGCGCACGCGGCTGCGCATCGAGGCGCTGCTGCTGTTCATGGTGCTGTCGGCCAGCTCGATCATCATCGTCGGCGCGATCAAGACCATCCTTTCGGGGGGCGGCTATGGCGAGCTGAACTTGATGGTCTCGAACAATTCGGGGCTGTACGAGGGCAGCACCATCTCGACGGTCGCGATCGCGATCCTGCCGCTGATCCTGTGGTTCACCCGCCACGGCACGATCTTCGCGCCCGACTGGCGGATGAAGGCCTTCGCCTATGCGCTGTGCTTCGCCTGCCTGCTCATCCCGATCGGCACCTCGACCCGCACCGGACTGCTGTGCATCGGGCTGGTCGCGCTGCTGATGCTGCGGGACAGCCAGAAGAAGCTGCTCTATCTCGGCTGCGTGGCGGCGATGGGCCTGGCCGCCCTGCCCTTCCTGCCTTCCGCCTTCACCGAGCGGATGGGGACGATCAAGACCTATCAGGGCGACGCCTCCGCCTCCACCCGCCTCGCCGTGTGGCAATGGACGATGGACTATGCCCGCGAGCACCCGCTGGGAGGCGGGTTCGAAGCCTATCGCCAGAACCAGATCCGCTACGAGAAGGTGGCGGTGGAGGACCAGGGCGGCGTGGCGGTGGTCGACCGCTCGCTGGAGGTCGACAAGGCGCGGGCCTATCACAGCGCCTATTTCGAGATGCTCGGCGAACAGGGCTATCCTGGGCTCGCGATGTGGCTGCTTATCAACCTGGCAGGGCTGCTCCGCATGGAGGTACTGCGCCGCCGCTACGCGCGGGCCGAGGGGGGTGAGGCCTGGATCGCGCCGCTCGCCGCTGCGCTGCAGAACGGCCATATCGTGTACCTGCTCGGCGCGGCGTTCGTGGCAATCGCCTTCCAGCCCTTCATCTACATGCTAATCGGCGCGCAGATCGGGCTCGACACCTATTGCGCCCGCAAGCGCGCGGCGGCGGACTGGCGGCCGCTGCGCAAGGCGCGCCCCGCCGCCGCATGAGCGGGCGGGCAGAGCTGCGTGCGCTTACCTCGGCGCGCGGAGTCGCGGCGTGGTGGGTGGTGCTCTACCACCTGCGCGGCGCGCTCGCGGCCCTGCCCACGGCAGTTGAGGCCGTCCTCGCCAAGGGCTATCTCGCGGTCGACTTCTTCTTCCTGCTGTCCGGCTTTGTGCTGGCGCTCAGCCATGGCGAGCGATTGCGTGCCGCTGGGCTGGCGGCGGTGCCCGACTTCCTGCGCCGACGGATCGCGCGGATTTGGCCGCTGCACGCGGTCATGCTCGGCGTTGCGGTCCTGCTGCTGGTCGTACTGCGCGCCAGCGCCCGAGCGGCGCCGGAATTTCCCCTGGCCGCGCTGCCGGCCCATCTGCTGCTCGTCCAGGCGTGGGGGTTCGCCGAACCGCTGCGCTGGAACGATCCCGCATGGTCGATCTCGTGCGAGCTGGCGGCCTATCTGCTGTTCCCGCTCTGGGCGATGGCGATCGACTGGCACCGCCGGGCCACGCCCGCCCTTCTGCGCGCGATCGGGGCACTGCTGCTGACGCTAGGCGCGGCGTTCGCACTGCGGGGTGCCGATACATTGGGGCAGGATATCCCGCATCTCGGCGTCGTACGCTGCCTGCTGGAGTTTGCGACCGGCACGCTCGTCCATGCCCTTTGGCAGCGATGGCGAGAACGCCGCGCCGTCCTTGCCAGCTTCAGCATCGCCGCACTGTTCGGCATCGCGTGGCGGCTGGGCGCACCGGAAGCGCTGAGTGTTCCTGCAGCCCTAGCCGCGCTGCTGTTGGGACTGGCGCTGACCGCCGGCCGCCCGGGCAATCCGCTCGAAGGCACGCTGCTCCACCGCCTCGGCGAGATCAGCTACGCGACCTATCTCAGCCACTTCCTGCTGTGGTTCGCCTTCAAGCTCGCCTTTGTCCGCACCGCGACCATCGGCTGGCCGCTCGCGGCATTGTACTTGGCGCTGGTCCTCGCCGCGTCGGTGGCGCTCCACCGCTGGGTGGAGCGCCCCGCGCAGCGCTGGATCAACCGCCTCGGGTTCAGGCCGGGGCGGTCACGTCTTCCAGCGCGGCGATCACCGCGCGGTTGAACGCGGGAATGTCGTCGGGCTTGCGGCTGGTGATCAGGTTGCCGTCGGTGACGACTTCCTGATCCACCACATCGGCACCCGCGTTGGCGAGATCGGTGCGGATCGACGGCCAGCTGGTCAGCCGGCGCCCGGCGACCACATCGGCCTCGGCGAGCAGCCACGGCGCATGGCAGATCGCCGCGACCAGCCGCTTCGAATCCATGAAAGTGCGCGCGATCTCGACCGCCTTCTCGTTCATCCGCAGCTTGTCCGGATTGCCGACGCCGCCCGGCAACACCAGCGCGTCGAACTGATCGAGCTCGACCTGGTCGAGCGTCGTGTCCGGCGTGATGCTCTTGCCCTTCTCGCCGCCGCTTTCGCCGGTGATCGGGTCGGTCTTGATCGAGGCGAGCGTCACCTGCGCGCCGGCGTCGAGCAGCGCCTGACGCGGCTCGAACAGCTCCGATTCCTCGAAACCGTCGGTGGCGAGCATCAGCACGCGCGCATTCTGCAGATTGGCCATGGGGCATCCTTTCCCGTTTCGGAAGATGCCGGGCCAACCCGGAGCCCCTGCCCCTTGTTCCGGAACGAATTGTTGCTGCGGCGCATTTGCCTAGGCTCTGCCCCAAGGAACCGCGATGGACAGCGCCGACATCGTCTATGTCGAAGACCAGGCCCCCGGCATCACCCGGCGCAAGATGCGCCACGGCTGGGGCTATTTCGACGCGGACGGCAATCGCATCACCGACCGCGACGAAATCGACCGGCTGAACGCGATCGGCCTGCCGCCCGCCTATGAGAATGCGTGGTTCTGCCCGGACCCGAACGGTCACATCCAGGCGACCGGCTACGACGTGAAGGGCCGCAAGCAGTATCGCTACCACACCGGCTTCCGCGAGGCGCAGGAGGCGGCGAAATATGATCGCTGCGGCATGTTCGGCGAACGCCTGCCCCGCCTGCGCCGCAAGGTGGAGGCCGATCTGCGTCTGCGCGGCCTTTGCAAGGACAAGGCGGTGGCCGCGGTGGTCCGGCTGCTCGACCTCGGCTCGATCCGCGTCGGCAACGAGACCTATGCGCAGGAGAACAAGAGCTTCGGCGCCACCACGCTGCGCAAGCGCCATGTGAAGGTCGCCGGAGGTACCCTCAAGCTCCAGTTCCGCGCCAAATCCGGCAAGCTGCGGGTGATGACGGTGACCGACAAGTCGCTCAGCCGCTTCGTCAAGCGCTGCCAGGACTTGCCCGGCCAGAACCTGTTCCGCTGGATCGACGATTCCGGCGAGGCGCACCCCGTCACCTCCAGCGACGTCAACGCCTATATCCGCGAGGCGATGGGCGAGCATTTCAGCGCCAAGCATTTTCGCACCTGGGGGGCGAGCGTGATCGCCTTCCGCACGCTGGCGCAGGCCGAGGACTATGTCGGCCTGAAGACGCTGCTGGAACCGGTCACCGAGGCGCTGGGCAACACCCCCGCCATCGCCCGCAAATCCTATGTCCATCCGCGGCTGATCGAGCTGGCGCGCGACAAGCCGGGGCAGGCGCTGTTCCGCGCCGGCTTGCGCCTGCCCCGTACGACGCAGTACCTCGACCGCTACGAACGCGGCCTGATCGTCTTCCTGGAGACCGATCCGGCCGAACAGCCCGTCAAGGCAGCCTGACGAGACCCGATGCTGATCACCGCCCGCACCAAGCCCACCCATTTCGAAAGCCAACTCAAGGCATTCATCGGCGACACGCCGGACTGGATCGCCGACCATTGGCTGAGCATCCTCGTCGCCACCGGCATCGCGATCGGCATCGCGCTGTTCCTCCACACGCTGCGCTCCTGGGGGATGCGGCTGTGTCGGAACAGCGACGGCAATGGCGCCAACTGGTACACGATCTTCGGCCGCACGATCGCACGTACCAACAACTTCTTCATCGTAATGACGGCGATCCGGCTGGTGGTGAACGTGGCGGAGACCCCGCCGCTGCTCGACAAGACGATCACCTTCCTGTTCACCATCGCGGTGACCTTCCAGGTCGCGATCTGGATCCGCGAGGTGATCTTCGGGCTGATCGAGCACCGCACCCGCAGCGACAATCCCAGCGAGAGTCTGGCGAGCGCCGTCGGCATCATCCGGCTGCTCATCTCGATCGCGCTGTTCGCCATCGCGCTGGTGATGGTGCTCGGCAATGTCGGGGTGAACGTGACCGGCCTGATCGCCGGTCTGGGCGTCGGCGGCATCGCCATCGGTCTTGCCGCGCAAGGCATCTTCGGCGACCTGATCGCGGCGCTCTCAATCCTGTTCACCCGCCCCTTCCGCGTCGGCGACAACATCAAGTTCGACCAGACCAGCGGCACGGTGGCCGAAATCGGCCTCAAATCGACCCGCGTCCGGTCGTTCGACGGCGAGATGCACATCATCTCGAACCGCCAGCTGCTCGACAAGGAACTGCAGAACCTCACCGATCGCACGCGCATCCGGCTGCCGTTCAAGATCGGCGTGGCGTACGAGACGCCGCCGGAAAAGCTCGAGCGACTGCACGACATCTTCAAGGAGATCGTCGAGGCGAACGGCGCAACCGCGGTGCGCAACGGCTTTTCGGGCTTCGGCGCGAGCTCGCTCGACTATGAGCTGATCGCCGAGGTGGCGACCGGCAGCTGGGATGTCGGCCACCCGACCCGCGATCGCATCCTGATCGCGATCGTCCGCAAGCTGGCGGAAGAAGGCATCAGCATGCCCTACCCGACGCAGACCACCTACACCGCAGCCCCGGATGGCAAGATCATCATGCCCTATCCGGACGTGACGCCAGTGATGCGCGTGGACAAGGAAGAAGGCGAGCGCTGAGAAGGCGCCACGCCCTTTCAGCCGTCATCCCGACGAAAGTCGGGATCCATTCGCCACTCGAGCGTAGCAGGAGCCGATCCGGCGACCCCAATGGATTCCGGCTTTCGCCGGAATGACGAAGGTGGGGTGGAGGACGCAAGCCTCAATCATACTTCGTCACCAGCCAGCTCCACACGCCCCAGGCGAGCAGCGCCCACACTCCCAGCACGATCGCGATCCCGCCCCAGCTCACCGGCCGGTGGCTGGCTTCCTCCGCCGCCGCGCGGTGCTCGGCAAACTGCTCGGCCGGGATCAGCCGCTCGAACAGCCACACGCCGAGCGGGATCAGGATGGCGTCGTCCACCAGTCCCAGCACGGGGATGAAATCGGGAATGAGGTCGATCGGTGACAGCGCATAGGCTGCGACCAGGATGCCAACGATCCGCGCAGCCATCGGCGTACGCGGATCGCGGATGGCGAGCCATACGGCATGCGCCTCGGTGCGGACGCGGTGTGCGAGCGAAGGACCCATGGCCCTGAATCGCGCGACCGCGTGCCGCCGTCAATCTCGGCTCATCGCTCCGCGGTCGTCTCCACCTTGGCGTGGCTGCCGGTCTCGTCCGACTTGATCGTGCCGCCGAACAGCATCTTCACCTTGCCGGTGAGCGACATGTCCGTCTCCCACAGCTCGGCATCATCGATGTCGACGCGGAGCAGCGCGAGGTTCGGGTCCTGCTTGCCGCCCGGAAACCAGGCTTCGACCTGGCTGTTCCACAGCTTGTCGATCATCGCGAAGTCGTTGTCGACGCGCGCGGTGCCCGAGAGGCAGGCGAAGAAATCATGCCCCTTGGACACGAACTGCAGCATCGCCGGACCACCCTTGGCCATGCGATTGTCCTTGCCGATGAAGAAGAAGATCGTGTCGACCTGGTCCTCGTCGAGCTGCGCGGTCAGCGGCTCGCTGTGCTGGCCGTCCTGCAGGCCCGCCATCATGAAGGGGCTGTCCGCCAGCTTGGACCAGAAATGCTTCTTCAGTTCGACCTTGTCGGCCATGATCGTCTCCCGAGTTTGGATACTGTCGGGTAACGTGCAGGTCCGCTCAGGCGTTCCGGATCGCGGCGGCGGCGCCGATCAGTTCGAGGTCGGCGCGGTTGACCAGCGCGACCGGCGTTTCGGCGAGCTGGCGGCGAAAGGCGGCGCGCGCCTCCATCCTCCGGCGGAAACCGGGCTGCTTCAGCTGCGTCTCCAGCGCACGCGCGATCGCGCCGGTGAGGAACACGCCGTCCCAGGCATCGAAGGTCAGGACGAGATCGCCGACGAACGCACCGAGATGCTCGACGAACATCCGCACGACCGCGGCGGCGATCGGATCGCGCCCCGCATTACGGGTCACGTCCTCCGGCGCGGGCAGCCGCTTGCCGCCGGACAACGCCTCATAGGCAAGCAGCAGCCCGTTGGCGCTGAGCAGCGTCTCGACCTCGACCAGCCCGCCGCGCGTCTTGCAGAAGGTGGCGAACCGCTCCTCGTCGCCGGTCTGCGGGGCGAAGCCGATATGCCCCGCCTCGCTCTGCACCGGCACATGGCGGCCATCGGCGCTGATCAGCGCGGCGACGCCCAGGCCGGTGCCCACGCCGATCACCGCATAATTGCCGCCCGGCGCGATCGGTTTGGGCGCCGGGCCGGGGAGCGCGGTAAACGTTGTCGGCGGCAATCGGGTGAGCGCCAGCGCATTGGCGGCGCACTCGTTGAGCGCCACCGGCTTCTCGCGCAGCACCGCTTCGACGCCCGCGAGCGAAATGTACCAGCGGCTGCCGGTCAAGTTGATCAGGTCGCCGCGCACCGCACCGGCCACGGCGAGCACGCTCGGCAGCCGCGCGTCGCGCAGGCCTACGCTGCAAAGATACGCCACCAGGGCACTGGTGAAGGTCTGATGATCGCTGTTGGAAAAGCGCTTGACCTCGCGCGGCTCGTCGCCCTCCACGCCCCCGGTGAGGCCGAAGCGGACAGATTGTCGGCCAATATCGGCCACCAGCGCTACGCCATGTTCCATCGAGCCCTCTCTCCCCTGCCGGCTTCTTCTCGAGCCTCGGACAGGCGATATCGCTAACAATGGTTACGGGAGCAATAAATAACCAGCGAACGCTGCTCTTATTTCATGCGGTGCGCGGGTCGCTGCCGAAACGATTGGCACCGATCGCCGGCGACCAGTAGAGCGCGACTGCCAGGATCGCGAGCGCGACTTGCCCGGCCAGCGGCAACATCGGAACGCCGGGATGTAGTCCGATAGCCACCCGGGTGCGGTCGAGATCGCCCGCCACGCCGATTGCGGCGAGCAGCAGCCCGGGGATCGCCGGCAGGCCGACATCGTGCAGCCGGCGCACGATCAGCCCGATCAGCGGCACGAACAGCAGCAGCGCCAGCGCCTCTTCCACCGCGACACGGCGCCAGAAGACGGTGACGCTCAGCGCCGTCGGCGGATGGAAGAAGTGGAAGCCGAGGAACAGCAGCAGTTCGCCGATCGCGATCAGGATCAGCGCGCTGGTCAGCTCGCTGCGCGTCGAGCGGCCCTGAAACACGAAGCTCTGGCCGATGGCGCGGAGGCCGTTCCGCAGCGACACCCCGTCGCGATAGCTGGCTGCTGTCATGGCGTGGAGGGTGCAGCGCGCCGCACCCTCCGGTCAAGTGGTTACAGCGTCTCGAAAAGACCCGCAGCACCCATGCCGCCGCCGATGCACATCGTCACGACGACGTACTTGGCACCGCGGCGCTTGCCTTCGATCAGCGCATGGCCGGTCATCCGCGCGCCCGACATGCCGTATGGGTGGCCGATTGAAATCGCGCCGCCGTTGACGTTGAGCAGCTCATTGGGAATGCCGAGCTTGTCGCGGCAGTAGAGCACCTGCACCGCGAAGGCCTCGTTGAGCTCCCAAAGACCGATATCGTCCATCTTCAGGTTGAAGCGCTCGAGCAGCTTGGGGATGGCATAGACCGGGCCGATGCCCATCTCGTCGGGCTTGGTACCCGCCACCGCCATGCCGACATAACGGCCGAGCGGGGTGAAGCCGCGCTGCGAAGCCAGCTTCTCCTCCATCAGCACGCACGCCGAGGAGCCGTCGGACAGCTGGCTGGCATTGCCCGCGGTGACGGTGCCGTTCGGTACCACCGGCTGCAGCGCCTGCAGGCCCTCCAGCGTCGTCTCGGGGCGGTTGCCCTCGTCCTTGGAAAGCGTGATTTCCTTCTGCGAGACTTCCTTGGTCTCCTTGTTGACCAGGTTCATCGTCGCGGTGACGGGGACGATCTCGTCGTCGAACTTGCCGGCGGCCTGCGCGGCGGCGGTGCGCTGCTGCGACTGGAAGGCATAGGCGTCGCACGCATCGCGCCCGATGCCATAGCGCGCGGCGACCACTTCGGCGGTCTGGAGCATCGGCATATAGGTGTCGTTGTGCATCGCGATCAGTTCGCGATCGGGCTCGACGCGCATCTGCGGGGTCTGCACGATGCTGATCGACTCGACGCCACCGCCGAGGGTGATGTCCATATTGTCGACGACGATCTGCTTGGCCGCCGTCGCGATCGCCATCAGGCCCGACGCGCACTGGCGGTCGATCGACATGCCCGGCACGTCCACCGGCAGCCCGGCGCGGAGCAGCGCGAGGCGGGCGATGTTGGGCGCCTGGCTGCCCTGCTGGAGCGCGGCGCCGAACACCACGTCGTCGACCTGGCCCGGCTCGATGCCGGCCCGCTCGACCGCCGCGCGGATCGCGTGCGCGCCCAGCGTCGGCGCCGGGGTGGCGTTGAACGCCCCGCGATAGGCCCGGCCGATGCCCGTACGGGCGGTGGAAACGATGACTGCGGAGCGCATTTCCTGTCCTTCCTTCTTCGCTCCCCTCCCGCTTGCGGGAGGGGCTGGGGGAGGGGCTGAGCCCCTCCGGTTCCGTTGTTTCGAGGCTAGACCAGCCCCTCCCCTAACCCCTCCCGCAAGCGGGAGGGGAAATTAGACGTAAACCAGCGCGATCCACTCGGCGATCACCGCCGGCTTCTCCTCGCCTTCGATCTCGAGCTGATATTCCTGCAACTGTTCCCAGACGCCGGGCTGCCGCTCGACGAACTTCCTGAGCGTGAACCGCCCGCGCACCCGCTTGCCCGAGCGCACCGGGGTGAGGAACCGCACCTTGTTCCCCCCATAGTTCACGCCCATCCGCGCGCCCGCGATCGCCGGCGCATCGGTGCGCGCGGCGAGCATCGGCATCAGCGACAGCGAGAGGAAACCATGGGCGATCGTGCCGCCGAACGGCGTCTCCGCCGCGCGCACCGGATCGACATGGATGAACTGGTGGTCGCCGGTCGCTTCCGCGAACTGGTCGATCATCGCCTGGGTGACCTCCACCCAGTCCGAGACATGCTCGGCGCCGATCCGTTCGGCCATCTCCTGCGGGGTGACGGTCGCCGCCAAGACTATCCTCTCGCGTAATTATCTTTCATAGGCACGCCATATCTAGTGGGGCCACCGGCCTCCCTGCAAGCTTTAGCCGACCGGAAACTGGAAAATGCCGACTGCCGTACCGTCACACCACCGCGAATTGATGGCCAAGCTGCATCGTGCGGCCGAACCCGATGTTCTAAAACCGCTTCTGGAGCGCGCGCGACTCACGCCCGATTCGCGCGAGCGGGTGATGGATCATGCGCTGGCGCTGCTGGCGGACCTGCGCGCGGCGCAGACCCGCGGCTGGGTGAACCAGTTCCTCCAGGAATACCGGCTCAACTCGTCCGAGGGCGTCGCGCTGCTCAGCCTCGCCGAGGCGTTCCTGCGCGTGCCCGATCCCGAAACGGCCGACCTGCTGATCGCCGACAAGATCGGCGATGCCGACTGGAAGGCGCATTCGGGCAAGTCCAATTCGGTGCTGGTCAATTCCGCCACCTGGGGCCTGATGCTCGGCCGCGCGCTGGTCGGCGACGAGAAGACGGGGGCGCTCCGCCGGCTGATCTCGCGCGCCGGCGAGCCCTTCGTCCGCCAGGCAGTGGGCGCCGCGATGAAGCGGATGGGCGAGGTCTTCGTGATGGGCCGCACCATCGACGAGGCGATGAAGCGGATGAAGAAGCCAGAGAACAAGGGCTTCACCGCCAGCTTCGACATGCTGGGCGAGGCGGCGCGGACCAAGGCCGATGCCGAACGCTATTTCCAGGCCTATTTCGAAGCGATCCGCGCCGTCGGCCGCGATCCCAAGGCGGGGCATTCGATCTCGGTGAAGCTCTCGGCGCTCCACCCCCGCTACGAAGTCGCGCAATATGACCGCTGCGTGCCCGAGCTGACCGACATGCTGGCGCAGCTCGCCTCGGAGTCCGCCGCGCAAGGCATCCCGCTCACCGTCGACGCCGAGGAGAGCGAGCGGCTGGAAATGAGCCTCGACATCATCGGCTCGGTCGCGCGGCGGCCGGAGCTCAAGGGCTGGAACGGCTTCGGCATGGCGGTGCAGGCCTATGGCAAGCGCGCCCGCGCGGTGATCGGCTGGGCCGACGATCTCGGCCGGCCGATGCACGTCCGCCTGGTCAAGGGCGCCTATTGGGACAGCGAGATCAAGCGCACGCAGGTGGAAGGCCTGTCGGACTACCCGCTGTTCACCCGCAAGGCGGCGACGGACGTGTCGTACCTCGCCTGCGCGCGCGACATGCTTGCGGCCCGGAACATCGTGCCGGCCTTCGCCAGCCACAACGCGCTGACCGTCGCCACCATCCTCGACTGGGCGGGCGACAATCGCGACTTCGAGTTCCAGCGCCTCCACGGGATGGGCGAAGGGCTGTACGAGCGGCTGGTCAACGAACAGGGCTATCACTGCCGCATCTACGCGCCGGTGGGCGGGCACCGCGACTTGCTGGCCTATCTGGTCCGTCGCTTGCTCGAGAACGGCGCAAACTCCAGCTTCGTCCACCAGCTCGCCGACGAGCAGCTGAGCGAGGCCGAGCTGCTCGCCGATCCGGTGGAGAAGATCGCGGCGGTGGGCGGTACGCGGCACCCGAGCATCCCCCTGCCCGTCGAGCTGTTCGGCGCATGGAAGAATTCGAGCGGCATCGACCTGGCTGAGCGGACGATCCTTGCGGATACCGCGGCGGCGATTGCCGCAACGCCCGTCCCGAACGTTCCCCTCCCGCTTGCGGGAGGGGCTAGGGGAGGGACTGACGTGGCGAGGGCGGATTCCGCTGCAAGCATCCCCTCCCCCGCCCCCTCCCGCAAGCGGGAGGGGAGCGCAGGCGGCGAGGTTCGGTCCGCCATCGACCGCGCCACGGCCGCCTTCCCCGGCTGGGCCGCGACGCCGCTCGCTACCCGCGCCGCGATCCTCGAGCGCCTTGCCGACTTGCTCGAGGAGAATCGCATCGAGCTGATGGCGCTCGCCGTCAAGGAAGCCTTCAAGACCATCCCCGATGCGCTCGGCGAGGTCCGCGAGGCGGCCGATTTCTGCCGCTATTACGCGCTCCAGGCGCGCACCGGCCTCGCGCCGATCACCCTCCCCGGGCCGACGGGCGAGCGCAACGAGCTGCGCATGGACGGCCGCGGCGTGTGGGCGACGATCGCGCCTTGGAACTTCCCGCTCGCGATCTTCCTCGGCCAGACCGCCGCGGCGCTGGTCGCGGGCAACGCCGTCGTCGCCAAGCCCGCGCCGCAGACGCCCGAGATCGCCCGTGCGGCCGTTCGCCTCGCCCATCAGGCGGGCGTGCCCGAGGATGCGCTGGTGCTGGTGACCGGCGGCCCGGAGGTGGGCGCCGCGCTCACCTCGGACCCGCGCATCGCCGGCGTGGCCTTCACCGGCTCGACGCCGACCGCCAAGAAGATCGCCGCGTCGCTCCTCGAAGGCGACGACCGCCCGCTGGTGCCGCTGATCGCCGAGACCGGCGGCATCAACGCGATGATCGTCGATTCAACGGCCTTGCCCGAGCAGGTGGTGGCCGACGTGCTCACCTCGGCCTTCCGCTCGGCCGGCCAGCGCTGCTCGGCGCTGCGCCTGCTGCTGCTGCAGGAAGAGATCGCCGAGGGCGTGATCGAGATGCTGCGCGGCGCGATGGAGCTGCTGATCTTGGGCGACCCCGCCGATCCGCGCACCGATATCGGCCCGGTGATCGACCAGGCGGCCTATGACAAGCTGATGGCCTATCGCGACAGCGCCAAGGCCCAGTGGATCAAGACCGTGCCGGTCCCCGCGACCGGCCTGTTCGTGCCGCCGACGATGATCCGCATCGACCGGCCGGAGGACCTGACCCGCGAATGGTTCGGCCCGATCCTCCACGTCGCCACCTGGAAGGCGGGCCAGCTCGCCGAGACGGTGGCGCGGGTGAACGCCAAGGGCTTCGGCCTGACGATGGGCCTGCACAGCCGTATCGCCCGCTCGGCCGAGCTGGTCGAGGCGGAAGCGCGCGTCGGCAATCTCTACATCAACCGCTCGATGATCGGCGCGGTGGTGGGCTCGCAGCCCTTCGGCGGCGAGGGCCTGTCGGGCACCGGCCCGAAGGCGGGCGGCCCGCACTATCTGCACCGCTTCTGCGCGGAGCGGGCGGTGTCGGTGGATACGACCAGCGCCGGCGGCAACGCGACGCTGCTCAGCCTGGACGAAGGGGGGATTTGATTGGACCTATCTATCCTCTCCCTTGAGGGAGAGGATAGCGAAGCTTGGCGGCTTGCCGCCTAGCGAAGCTTGGAGAGGGTGAGCGGCGCGCAAGCGCCGCTTGGCTGCTCGATCGTCGAAGTGCCCCTCTCCCTCCCACTGCCTTCGGCAGCGGGCCCCTCCCTCTCCCCGGTGGGGAGAGGGGGTGGCAATCGGCTCAACCGCCGTGCGTGGCCATCCACTGCTCGACGACCGGCGCGATGCGGTTGCGCCATTTCGAGCCGTTGAAGATGCCGTAATGGCCGACGCCTTCGGCCAGATGGTACTGCTTGTGCGATTCCGGCAGGTTGGTCGCGATGGTCAGCGCCGCCTTGGTCTGGCCGATGCCCGAAATGTCGTCGCGCTCGCCCTCGATCGCGAGGATGCCGATGTCCGTGATCGCACCCGGATCGACCTTGCGGCCCCGGTGCAGCATTTCGCCCTTGGGCAGCGCATGCGTCTGGAATACCACTTCGATCGTCTGGAGGTAGAACTCCGCGGTCATGTCGCAGACCGAGCGATATTCCTCGTAGAACTTCATCGTCGCATCGGCGCTCTCGTCGTCGCCCTGGACGAGATGCTTGAACATCTCCCAGTGCGAGATGAGGTGGTTGCCGAGGTTCATCGTCATGAAGCCGGCGAGCTGCAGGAAGCCGGGGTACACCTTCCGGCCCGCGCCCGCATAGGTCATCGGCACGGTGGCGATGACGTTGTGCTCGAACCAGCTGTACGGCCGCTCGGTCGCCAGCGTGTTCACTGCCGTCGGGGCTTCGCGCGTGTCGATCGGGCCGCCCATCATGGTGAGCGTCGCCGGCCGGTTGGGATGGTTGTCCGCGCTCATCACCGCCGCAGCGGCGTAGCAGGGCACCGAGGGCTGGCACACCGCCAGCATGTGCGGCCGGGGATCGCCCTCGGCGCCGATATGCGCCAGGAAATCGATCACGTAATCGACATAGTCGTCGAGGTCGAACTTGCCCTCGCTGGTCGGCACCAGCTTGGCGTCACGCCAGTCGGTGATGTAGACATCGGCCACCGGCAGCATCCGCTGCACTGTGCCGCGCAGCAGCGTGGCATAATGGCCGGACATCGGCGCGACGATCAGCAGCTTCGGCCCGCCCTCGACACCCTGGCGCACGAAGCGCTTAAGCTGGCCGAACGGCTTGCGCAGCACGATCTCCTCGCGAACCTCGACCTTGCGGCCGTCGATCTCGGTGAAGTCGAGCGCGAAGGCTGGCTTGCCACGCGGCGCCGAGGCGTGCGCGAACACCTCCAGCGCCGAGGCCATCACCGGGCCGCCGCCGAAATAGGCGAACGGGTTGGCCGGATTGTTGAGCAGGCCCGCCCCGAAATTGGCCAGAGCACTCGCACCGGCGAGCATTGAACGTTGGAATTCGTAAGCGTCGTACAGCATAAAATTCCTTCCCCGTGCCCCGATCCCTGCAGCGGGGGTTGTCTTACCACTTATATAGACGCGCGCCTTGTGCGCCGCAACGTCGTAGCTATGCGGAACAGAGAGAACCGGAGGTGGTTCCCCTGCCCTGCGAACCGCGCTACGCGGTCCGGCATGGCCGACACGACCCCGCCGCCGGCGCCGCGCCGCAAGCTCAGCAGCCTGCTCGTCATCTGGCAGTTCACCCGCCGCTATCCGCTGCAGATCGCCATTGCGATGGTTTCGCTGCTGACCTCGTCCGCCGCGACATTGTGGATCCCGCGCACTTTCAAGCAGATCGTCGACAACGGCTTTGCCGCGGGCGCCGACACCAGCAGGATCGGCGTCTATTTCGAGGGCCTGCTGGCGGTGATCCTCGTGCTTTCGATCGCGACGGCGGTCCGTTTCTTCTTCATCTCCTGGGTGGCGGAGCGGACCGTGGCGGACCTGCGCGTCGCGGTGCACCGCAATCTGCTGCGCCTGCCGCCGAAATGGTTCGAGGAAAACCGCCCGTCGGAGATCGCCTCGCGACTCACCTCGGATACCGCGCTGGTCGAGCAGGTGGTGGGATCGACCGTCTCGATCGCGCTCAGGAACCTGCTGACCGGCATCGGCGGGGTGATCTACCTGTTCGTGCTGTCGCCCAAGATCGCCGCCTATCTCATTGTCGGCATGCCGCTCACCGTGCTGCCGATCGTGTGGCTGGGCGGGCGCGTGCGGCAATATTCGCGGGCGAGCCAGGATCGGGTTGCCGATATTGGCGCGATCGCCTCCGAGACGCTCGGCGCAATGCGGATCGTCCAGGCCTTCGGGCAGGAGCGCCGCGAGGGACAGCGCTTCCAGGACGCGGTGGTGCGCAGCTTCGCCGCCGCGCAGAAGCGCTTCGCCCTGCGCGCGGTGATGACCGCGCTGGTCATCGGCCTGCTGTTCACCGCGATCACGCTGATCATGTGGGATGCAGTATCGGGCGTCGCCGCCGGGCAGATCAGCGGCGGCGCGATCACCGCCTTCGTGATCACCGCCGGCCTCGTCACCGGCTCGTTCGGCGCGCTGACCGAAGTGTATGGCGACCTGCTGCGCGCCTCGGGCGCCGCCAGCCGGCTTGCCGAGCTGCTCCAACAGGAGCCGGACATCGCCCCGCCCGCCAATCCGGTGGCGCTGCCCAGCCCGGCCGAAGGGGCGATCGCGTTCGACGCGGTGACCTTCCGCTACCCGACGCGGCCCGAAGTCTCGGCGCTGCAGGACTTCTCGCTGTTCGTCGCCCCCGGCGAGACGGTGGCAGTGGTCGGTCCCTCGGGCGCCGGCAAGTCGACGCTGTTCCAGCTGCTCCAGCGCTTCTACGATCCCGAAAGCGGCGAGATCCGGATCGACGGCGTCGCCATCCCCAAGGCCGATCCGGCGGAGGTCCGCGCCCGCATCGCGATGGTGCCGCAGGAGACGGTGATCTTCGCCGCCAGCGCGCGCGACAATTTGCGCTACGGCGCCTGGGACGCCAGCGACGCGGCCATCTGGGCCGCCGCCGAGGCAGCCAACGCCGCCGAGTTCCTCCGCAGCCTGCCGGACGGGCTCGACACCTTCCTCGGTGAGGGCGGCGCGCGGCTTTCCGGCGGTCAGCGCCAGCGGCTCGCCATCGCCCGCGCGCTGCTCCGCGACGCGCCGATCCTGCTGCTCGACGAGGCGACCAGCGCACTCGACGCCGAGAGCGAGAAGCTGGTGCAGGATGCGCTCGAGCACCTCATGCAGGGCCGCACCACGCTGGTGATCGCCCACCGCCTCGCCACCGTGCGCGCGGCGGGACGGATCATCGTGATGGACGGCGGGCGGATCGTCGAGACCGGCACCCATGCCGAGTTGGTGGCGCAGGGCGGGCTCTATGCCCGCCTGGCCGCGCTGCAGTTCAGCGAAAGCGCCTAGGCGGCCAGCGCCTTGCGCGCTTCGATCCACTCCGCGAACGCCGCCACTTCCAGCGGCCGCGCAAACCAATAGCCCTGCGCTTCCTCGCAACCCATGCCGGCGAGGATCGCGGCGGCGGTCTCGGTCTCGACTCCCTCGGCCACTACACGGCGGCCGAGCTTATGGAGCAGGCCGACCATCGTCTCGACGAGCACGTAATCGGCGCCCTGCGGGGCCGACAGGCCGCGCACGAACGCCTGATCGATCTTCACGACATGCGCCGGCACCTGCTGAAGATAGGCGAGACTGCTATGCCCGGTGCCGAAATCGTCGATCGCCAGCGCAATGCCCGCCTCAGCCAGCTCGCGCAGCATCGCCAGCGCCTTTTCCGGCTGCGCCATCATCGCGCTTTCGGTGAGCTCGATCTCCAGCTGCGACGGCCGCAGCGGCCGCGCGATCAGCGCCAGCTGGATGCGCTGGATCAGATCGGCCTCCATCAGATTGGCGGCCGAGATGTTGATCGACAGCGTCAGGTCGAGTCCCGCCGCGCTCCACGACGCGAGCTGGTCGAGCGCATGCTCCAGCACCCATTGTGTCGCCGGCCGCGCCAGGGCGGTCTGCTCGATGATCGGGATGAACTCGGCAGGCGACACTTCGCCCAGCGTGGGATGGCACCAGCGCAGCAGCGTCTCCGCGCCCAGGCACCGGCGGGTGGCGAGATCCACGCGCGGCTGGAAAACCAGCCGCAGCTGGTCCCCCGCCTCCAGCGCTTCGCCGAAATCCTGCAGCAGGTCGTAATGCCGGCGCATCTCGCTGTCGCGCGTTTCTGAATAGAGCGCGATCGCGCCATCGTTCCGCCGCGCGTCCTGCGCCGCACTGGCGGCCCCACGCAACACGTCTTCCGGCGCCACCTCGCCGAGGCGGAACGGCCGCACGCCGATCGCGACGCTGGTCACGAAGCGCACGCTCGATGTGGCGCGGATCGCCTCGAAGCCGCGCTGGAGCACCGCGACATAGCCCTCGACATCGACCTCCGGCGGCGAAAGGAAGGCGAATTGAGTGGTGCCGACATGATAGGCCGTGCGGTTCGCGCCAAGCGCGCCCTGGATCGCATGCGCCGCCTCGCGCACCATCTCGTCCAATCGCGCAGCACCCATCGCCCCGACGATCTTGGCGATCTGATCGTCGCGGGCGAGATCGGCCACCACCGCGATCCGCGCCTGGCCGGGACAGTCGAGGGCAAGATCGGCGAGATCGTCCCGGAACTGCGCGCGCGTCGGCAGGCCGCTGATCGGATCGATCCGCCCGAAGGAATGCTGCAGCTCGATCTGCTCCATTACCATCGCGGCGAGATCGGCCAGCGCCGCAAGTTCCCCGGGCGTGGCGACGCGCGGTTCGGTGCCCAGCACGCAGAGCGCGCCGAGCCCATAGCCTTCCTTGGTCACCAGCGGTGCGCCGGCGTAGAAGCGCGTGCCATGGGCCGCGAGCAGGCTGTCGGCGTAGAAGGGGTGCGTCGCGAAATCCTCGATCACGACCACGTCACGCACTTCGGCGACCTCGGAGCAGGGCGCCTTTTCGCGCGGGATACTGCAATGGTCGACACCGACGCGCGACTTGAACCATTGCCGGTCCTTGTCGGTCAGCGACACCGCCGCGATGGGCAGCCCGAAGACGTGCGCGGCCATCCGCGTGATGCGATCGAAATGCTCGCTCGGGGGCGTGTCGAGCAGCTTCAGCTGATGCAGCGCGTCGAGCCGCGCCGCTTCCCGGTAATCCTGCACAATCGTTCCCTTCGCCGTCCATTATAGACGCCGCGAACGAACGATTCCGCACAGCACTGTATTGTGGTGGTTAATCGGCCATGATGCTGGCCGCGACCGCCTCGGCAACCTTGATGCCGTCGATCGCCGCCGAAAGGATGCCGCCGGCATAGCCCGCCCCCTCGCCCGCCGGGAACAGCCGCGGCGTGTTCAGGCTCTGGAAGTCCGGTCCTCGGGTGATCCGCAGCGGCGAGGAGGTGCGCGTCTCCACCCCGGTCATCACCGCCTCGGGATGATCATAGCGCGCGATCTGGCGACCGAACACCGGCAGCGCCTCGCGGAATGCCTCGATCACGAAGTCGGGAAGGCACTGCGCGAGATCGGTGGGTGTCACCCCCGGCTTGTAGCTCGGCACCACCTGGCCCAGCGCAGTCGAGGGGCGCCCGGCGAGCAGGTCGCCGACCAGCTGACCCGGCGCGTTGTAGTTGGAGCCGCCCGCGATAAAGGCCGCGTCCTCCCATTTGCGCTGCAGCTCGATGCCCGCGAGCGGACCGCCGGGATAATCGCGCGCGGGATCGATCGCCACGACGAGGCCCGAATTGGCGTTGAACTCGGCGCGCGAGTACTGGCTCATGCCGTTGGTGACGACGCGACCCTCTTCGGAGGTCGCCGCCACCACCCGCCCGCCTGGGCACATGCAGAAACTGTAGACGGTGCGGCCATTGGCGCAGTGGTGTGACAGCGCATAGGCAGCCGCGCCCAGATCGGGATGCTTGGCGCAGTTGCCGAAGCGCGCCTGGTCGATCCAGCTCTGCGGATGCTCGATCCGTACGCCGATCGAAAAGGGCTTGGCCTCCAGGTGCACGCCCGCCTGGTGGAGCATCTCGAAGGTCGGGCGTGCGCTATGGCCGACTGCCAGCACGACATGGTCCGCATCGAGGAAGCTGCCGTCGTGGAGGTGCAGGCCACGCATCTTGCGCTCGCCGTCGAGCTCGATCCGGTCGACGCGGGTCTGCCAGCGATATTCGCCGCCCAGTTCCTCGATCGTGCGACGCATGCTCTCCACCATCGTCACGAGGCGGAAGGTGCCGATATGCGGATGGGCCTGCCACAGGATGTCGTCGGGCGCCCCGGCCTGCACGAACTCCTCGAGCACCTTGCGGCCGAGGAAGCGCGGGTCCTTGACCCGGCAATAGAGCTTGCCGTCGGAGAAGGTGCCCGCCCCGCCTTCGCCGAACTGGACGTTCGAATCCGGGTTGAGCTCGGAGCGACGCCACAGGCCCCAGGTGTCCTTGGTCCGCTCGCGCACGATCTTGCCGCGATCGACGATGATCGGGCGGAACCCCATCTGCGCAAGGATCAGCCCGGCGAACAGACCGCACGGCCCCGCGCCGATCACCACCGGACGCAAGCCATTCCAGCCCTCGGGCGCGTGCACCGGCGGGCGATAGGTCATGTCGGGCGTCGGCCGCACGTCCTTGTCACCGGCGAGCCGCGCCAGCACCTCGGCCTCGTCGGTCAGATCGACGTCGACCGTATACACCAGCAGGATCGCGTTGCGCCGCCGTGCATCGTTGCCGCGCTTGAACACGGTGAAACCGCGCACGTCCGCCGGCGCCACGCTCAGCCGCTGCGCGATCGCAGGCGCGAGCGCATCGGCGGGATGATCGAGGGGCAGGGAAAGTCCGGACAGGCGCAGCATCGAAACGGGGGTTCCAACAGATTTCGGGGATTGATTGCTCCCCTTAGCCGCATGGGCGCGCGCGGCAAACCGGGGATTGGTGCGTAGCGCTCAGTCGCGGGCGAGCGAGTCGCGCAGCGCCTGCGCCTCGCGATTGAGCTGCGCCAGCCGCTCCAGCGTCAGGTCGGTCTTCTCCAGCACTGCCTCGCCCAAGCAGCCGCATTCCTCGCGGATCGCCTGGCCCTGGCCGGTGAGGAACACCTGCACCTGCCGCTCGTCCTCCGGATTGCGCTTTCGTTCGACCAGCCTGGCAGCCTCCAGCCGCTTCACCAGCGGGGTGATCGTGCTCGATTCGAGCGCGAGCCGCGCACCGATCGCGCCGACGGTGCGGCCGTCCTTCTCCCACAGCGCGTGGAGCACCAGATATTGCGGATAGGTGATCCCCAGCCGATCGAGGATCGGCTTGTAGACGCGCGTGATCGCCATGCTCGCGCTGTACAGCGAGAAGCAGAGCTGGCCGTCGAGCGGAAGCGGGGCAGGCATGGGCAGAAACTCCTCCCCGCCGAACTGTGGCGGGACGAAACATATATCGCGATAAATAATTCTCTGGACAAGAGGGACAACCTCGCCTATCTATCCATTATCGCGATAACGATTGTCGCTACATTAATAAGGAGACATCCGATGTCGGTCGATGTGAAGTACACCACCAAGGCTACTGCAACCGGCGGTCGTGACGGCAGCGCACGGTCGGAGGACGGCGTTCTCAACGTAAAGCTCTCCACCCCGAAGGAACTGGGCGGCGCGGGCGGCGACGGCACCAATCCGGAGCAGCTGTTCGCGGCGGGCTATTCGGCCTGCTTCATCGGCGCGCTCAAGGCGGTCGGCGCAGGCATGAAGATCAAGGTCCCGGCGGAGACGACGGTGACCGCGACGGTCGGCATCGGCCCGCGTTCGGAAGGCGGCTTCGGCATCACCGCCGATCTGCTGGTCACCCTGCCCGGCCTCGACCGCGAGGAAGCGCAGAAGCTGGTCGACGCCGCGCACCAGGTGTGCCCGTATTCCAACGCGACCCGCGGCAATGTGAATGTCGGACTGACGCTGGCGTGATCACGCGATGCCCTCTCCCTCCGGGGAGAGGGTTATCCCCCAGGGCACTCTACTCCGTCGTTCCCGCTTTCGCGGGAAGGACGATTGAGAAGCGGGCCGCCCCTCCTTAGACCCGCATGTCCAGCAGCGAGCCCATCATCCGGTCCTCGGTCTTGATCACCGAAAGGTTCGCGCGAAACGAGAACAGCGCCTTGCGCTGCTCGACATCCTCGCTGGCGAAATCGACGTCTGGCGCCTCGATGTTCCCATCCTCATCGGCATCCTGCGATTCCGGATCGTAGCGGGGCCCCGTGCCCGGCACCGTCGGCACCGGCTTGGCATTGACGCCGCCCGCCGCGGCCGCGGCCTGGTAGATCGCGATCGGCTGATAGGCATGGTTGATCGTCTTGCCGATCGCATTCGCCGCCGTCACCGCCTTGGCGGTCTCGCCAGTGGTATTGGCGTTGGCGACGTTCTGCGCGCTGACGTTGATGCGCGTAACGCTGGCCTGGACCCCCGATAGGGCAATGTTGGTGGCGATCATGGCGCTACTCCGATGCGCCAGTGTCGCAGCAGTATGTGAACGAGCGGTTGCCGAACATGCTTAACTGCCCGCAGACTCAACAACAGCCACAGCTGCCGCGCCCGCTCCGGACCCTTGGCGATCCTGTAGCGCACGCAGCATGCACGATCGGCTGCGGAATGGCCGGTGCGTTTTGTCGCAGGTCAGCCCTCGAGGAACGCGGCCAGTTCCTCCGGCGTACCGTTGGGGAAGGCCGCCTTCAGATAGTCGAGGAACGCCGACACTCGCGCGCTCAGCAGTCGCCGCGACGGATACAGCGCCCATAACGCCACCGCCGCGCCGGCAAGATCGCCCCAATGGACGAGACGGCCGCTGGCGATGTCGCCGCTTACCAGCGACAGCGGCAGCCGTGCCGCGCCGACTCCCATCCGCACCGCGTCGCGCAGCATCATGTTCGACGACATGGCCAGCACCGGTGCCACCGGCAGTTCAACGGGGCCGTCGGGCGTTGCCAGCTTCCACACCTCTGAGCCGCCCAGCGCCCCGCGCACCAGCGCCGGTACCGTCTCTCCCGACGCCGGCCGCGCCAACCCGGGCGCTGCAACCACCACCTGCCGATCGTGAAGGAAGGCGCGGCCGACCAGAGCAACATCCGGCTGCGGATTGACGCGGATCACGAGGTCATAGGATTCTTCGACCATGTCGACAGCGCGATCCTCGACGATGATTTCCGGCCGCACCTCGGGATAGGTCAGCGCAAAGCCGGCTGCGATCTTGCCCATCGCCGCCTGGGAGAACAGCAACGGCGCGCTGATCCGCAGGCGCCCGCGCGGACGATCGCCACCCGAGGCAATTGCCGCCGTCGTTTCCTCCAGTTCGGTGAGCAGTTGGCCGGTGCGCGCGAACAACGCCCTGCCTTCCTCGGTCAGCTGGAGGTTGCGGGCGCCGCGCTCGAACAATCGCAGAGCCAGCGCCGCCTCCAGCTCGGCAACACGCCGCGACAGCGTCGCCTTGGGCCGGCCAGTCGCCCGCGCCGCCTTGCCGAAGCCGCCATGCCGGGCAACGAGGTTGAAATCGGCGAGCGCCAACAGATCCATATCGTTCCACCTACGAGACACTGCGTCCATATATAGCGTCTATTGGATCGCCTGCGGATCACTAATTTTGGGGTCAGCCAAGCAACGGCCAGCAAAGGACCTCCGCCATGATCTATTCGACCGCCACCGTCCCGGTGAACCCCGCCGGCGAAACCCCACTCACCCGCGATCAGGTGTGGAAGGGTCTGGAAGCCAAGGCGCGCGACGCCCGCCTGTTCCTCCCCGAAGGTCTGTGCACCGGCTGCGACGTGACCGAGGAGAGCGCCACCCATTTCGTCCGCGAGGCGACCATCGCCGGCGCCGATCTGCGCGAGATCATCGTGCTGGAGCCGAAGCGCAAGATCACCTTCTTCCAGGCGACCGGCCCGCGGGAAGGCGCGATCGTCAACGAACTGTTCGAGGACCCGGACGGCGCGCTCCAGCTGCGCTTCTATTGCCACCTCGGCCTGCGCGACCGCGCACCTGGCGGCCCCGAGGAACAGGCCGAGCAGGCCAGCTTCGACAGCGAGCGCGGCTACAAGGCCGCCCTGCTCTCCACGCTCGAGCGCACCCGCGAACTGCTGGCCGACGGCCGCCTCTGATCACCTCTTCGCCCGCAAGGAGACACCACGTGACCGACATCTGGACCCCGCTCGCCACCAGCACGCTGCAGCTCCCGCACCGGCTGGCCATGGCGCCGATGACGCGCAGCCGCGCCAAGCCCGACGGCACCCCCGGCGACCTCGCGCCGCTCTATTACACCCAGCGCGCCGGCTTGGGGCTGCTGATCACCGAAGGCACCCAGCCTTCGGACGATGGCCAAGGCTATCTCGCCACGCCCGGCATCTACACCGATGCCCATGTTGCCGGCTGGCGGACGGTGACCGATGCCGCCCACGCCGCCGGCGCGCGGATCTTCCTCCAGCTGATGCATGTCGGCCGCCGCGCGCATCCCGACAATACACCGCACCATCGCCAGCCGGTCGCCCCCTCGGCGATCGCGCCGGGCGAGGACATGTTCACCCTGGGCGGCATGCGGCCGATCCCCGAACCGCGCGCGCTGACCACTACAGAAGTGGAGCAGACCGTCGCCGACTTCGCACACGCCGCGAAACGCGCGATCCAAGCCGGTGCCGACGGCGTCGAGATTCACGGCGCCAATGGCTATCTGGTGCACCAGTTCCTTGCCACCGACGCCAACCGGCGCAGCGACCGATATGGTGGATCGATGGAGAATCGCGCGCGCTTCGCGATCGAGGTGGTGCGCGCCGTCGCCGATGCGATCGGCCCCGAACGCACCGCGATCCGGCTGTCGCCCGGCGTCCCGACCGGCGGCATCGCGGAGGGGGCCGGCAACGACGATCTCTACCGCTATCTGGCGACCGAGTTTGACACGATGGGCCTCGCCTATCTGCACCTGCTGTTCGTCCGCGGCGAGGATCCGCTGCTCGCCGCGCTGCGCGAGCGGTTCCGCGGCACGCTGGTGCTCAACCGCCCCGGTCGGCAGCGCGACCGAATCGGGGCGGATGTGGCGGCCGGACTCGCCGACGTGGAAGCATTGGGCGTGCTGGCGCTGGCCAATCCGGACCTGGTCGAGCGGTTGAAGCGCGGGGATGCGTTCAATTCGGTACGCCCGGCGCTATTCTACGCGGGCGGCGGTGCGGAGGGGTATACGGACTATCCGACGCTCGACGCAGGATGAAGGGAAAGGCGGGTGCAGCCTATGGCTCGCCCGCCGGCTTTTCAGCCCAAATACTCGGAAGAATCTGGATGTAGCAAGCGCCTCGATCGACGCATGCAGTCCCGAGCAAAACAACGCGGCCAAGGCGGCGGCGGGGCCCCGAAGGGCGGTTTTCAGATCGGAAATTCCGGGGAAATGGTGGAGCCGAGGGGGATCGAACCCCTGACCTTCGCAATGCCATTGCGACGCTCTCCCAGCTGAGCTACGGCCCCATTCCCCGGGAAGGCGGCCCCTCTATAAGGGCCTTGCGGGGTTGGCAAGCGCCTTTTTCGCGCTTGCCAAATTTTTTCGAGCTTACTGCTCGTCGTCGTCGCTGACGGTCTCGACGCCCAGGTCGTCGTCGCCGCCCAGATCAACGTCGTCGTCCGGCGAGGGCTCCTCGTCGTCCGCCCCGATGTCCAGATCGTCATCGCCCACCAGATCCGAATCCTCGGCTTCCGGCTTGTCGGCATTGGCCTTCACTGCCTCGAACGGCAGCGGCTGCTTCGACTTCAGGATGGGCTCAGGCTCCCAGGCGAAACCGCAGTTGATGCAGGTGACCGGCTCGTCCTTGGTCAGATCATAGAAGCGCGTACCGCACTTCGGGCAGCTGCGCTTGGTGCCCCATTCCGGCTTCACCATGTGTTGCCTCTTCGCCTTTCGCTGTGTTCGGAGATTTCGGGATGTGATCCCGGAAAGTGGGGCGCGCCTTGCCATGCTGCAAGCCGCCTGTCAAAGCCGCGCCCATGTCGAACACCGATCCCCGCCCTCTCACCCTCGCCGCCCGTGGTCCGCTGCGCGGCACCGTTACCGTTCCCGGCGACAAGTCGATCAGCCACCGCGCGATCATGTTTTCCGCGCTCGCCGTCGGTGAAAGCCGGATCGAAGGCCTGCTGGAGGGCGAGGACGTGCTCGCCACCGCTGCGGCGATGCGGGCGATGGGCGCGCAGGTGGAGCGCGGCGCCGACGGTACGTGGCGGGTCCAGGGCGTCGGCGTCGGCGGGCTGCAGCAGCCCGCCCAGGCGCTCGACATGGGCAATAGCGGCACCTCGACCCGCCTGCTAATGGGCCTGGTCGCCAGCCACGGCATCACCGCCACCTTCACCGGCGACGCGTCACTATCGGGCCGCCCGATGGGCCGCGTCATCGAGCCGCTGAGCCAGATGGGTGCCGAGATCACCGCCAGCCCCGGCGGCCGCCTGCCGCTGATGCTCCGCGGCATGTGCCCGGCGGTGCCGATCGAATATACCCTGCCGGTCGCCTCGGCGCAGGTGAAGTCGGCGGTCCTGCTCGCCGGCCTCAACACGCCCGGCATCACGCGTGTGATCGAGCCCGTCCCCACCCGCGACCATAGCGAGCGGATGCTGCGCGGCTTCGGCGCCGAGCTAACCGTCGAGGACGGCCCCGACGGCAAGATCATCTCGATCAGGGGCGAGGCCGAACTCAAGCCCCAACACATCGTCGTGCCGGGCGACCCCTCCTCCGCCGGCTTCTGGATGGTCGCCGCCTCGATCGTGCCGGGATCGGAAATCACCATCGCCAACGTCTGCATGAACCCGACGCGCACCGGGCTGATCACGGCGCTGCGAATGATGGGCGCCGACATCGCCGAAACCAACGCCCGCACCGTTGGCGGCGAGCCGGTCGCGGATTTGGTCGTCCGCCACGCGCCGCTCAAGGCGATCGAAGTGCCCGCCGATCTCGCGCCGAGCATGATCGACGAATATCCGGTGCTGTTCGTCGCCGCCGCGCTTGCCGAAGGTCGCACCGTCGCCCGGGGCGCGCACGAACTGCGCGTCAAGGAATCGGACCGGATCGCCGCGATGCGCACCGCGCTCGAAGCCTGCGGCGTCGTGACCGAGGAGTTTGAGGACGGACTCGCCATCCAGGGTTCGGCCGGCGCACCGCTGGCCGGCGGGGGCAAGGTCGCGACGCTGCTCGATCATCGCATCGCGATGAGCATGACCGTCGCCGCGCTCGCCGCCGAACAGCCGACCGCGATCGACGACGTCGCGCCGGTGGCAACCAGCTATCCGAACTTCTTCGCCACACTGGACGCACTGACTCACAGCTAATGCGACAAGTTCACGGCAAGTCCCTTGACGCACGGCGCACGCCTCGCAAGGAAACCGCATGATTATCGCAGTCGACGGCCCGGCAGCTTCGGGCAAGGGCACCATCGCGCGCGCCCTCGCCCGCCAGTACAACTTGCCGCATCTTGATACCGGCCTGCTCTATCGTGCCGTCGCCGCAACGGTACTGCGCGAAGGGCTGGATCCCACCAAGGAAGCCGATGCCGTCGCCGCCTGCGGGTTCGACGACGCGCTGCTCGCCGATCCCTTCCTGCGCACCGACGAGGTCGGCCAGACCGCCTCGATCGTCTCCGCGCATCCGATGGTGCGCGCGGCGCTGCTCGCCCGGCAGAAACGCTTCGCCCAGCAACCCGGCGGTGCGCTGCTCGATGGCCGCGACATCGGCACGGTGATCGCGCCCGACGCGGAGGTGAAGCTGTTCGTGAAGGCGACCCCGATGATCCGCGCCCAGCGCCGGCATCTGGAGCTGCGCAAGAACGGCATCAACGTCAGCCTCGACAAGGTGCTCGCCGACATCCGCGCCCGCGACGAGCGCGACTCGAAGCGCAGCGAGGCGCCGCTGGTACAAGCCCCCGACGCTGTGACGCTGGATACCAGCTTCCTTTCGATCGACGCGGCGGTGCAGCGGGCGATCGAGATCGTCGAGAAGAAGCGGGTGGCGACCGCTTAAGCGCCTCCCCCTCGGGGGGGAGGGGTTGGGGTGGGGCTGTGTCTCGATAGAGGCCAACGCAGGTTCTGGAATCCCTCCACCCCCAACCCCTCCTCCATGGAGGAGGGGCTAAGTAGGCCCGCCCCCCCGAAAACCTTGCCTTTCCGCCCCATCCGCAGTATGGCGCGCGCATCCTGCGGGCGGGTGCTCGTGGGGGACGGCGCTGGGAGCCTTGCTTCCATGCGCCCTTTTCGCGTTTCGGCGCGTCTGGCCGTCCCCTGCCTGCACCCGTGCAAAGGATGTCGCGACCGGCATTCGGCCGCCGCGGCATTTCTGGCCCACAAGACCGCCGGATCCAACCGGTTGGCCGGAAAAAACGAACGTTAGGAACCACTTTTTTATGGCCACTACGGCAACCCCATCCCGCGACGATTTCGCGGCACTGCTCGACGAAACCTTCGGTCAGGCGGACGGCTTTGAAGGCCGCGTTGTGATCGGCACCGTCACCGGCATCGAGAACGACCTCGCCGTCATCGACGTGGGTCTCAAGTCCGAAGGCCGCGTGCCGCTGCGCGAGTTCGCAGCCCCCGGCCAGAAGGCGGACCTCAAGGTCGGCGACGAAGTCGAAGTTTATGTCGATCGCGTCGAGAACGCGAACGGCGAAGCGATGCTCAGCCGCGACCGCGCCCGCCGCGAAGCCGCCTGGGACAAGCTCGAGGCGGAATTCGCCCAGAACACCCGCGTCGAAGGCGTCATCTTCGGCCGCGTCAAGGGCGGCTTCACCGTCGACCTCAACGGCGCTGTGGCCTTCCTGCCGGGCAGCCAGGTCGACATCCGTCCGGTGCGCGACGTCACCCCGCTGATGGACATCGCCCAGCCCTTCCAGATCCTCAAGATGGACCGCAAGCGCGGCAACATCGTCGTGTCGCGTCGCGCGGTGCTCGAGGAAACCCGCGCCGAGCAGCGCTCGGGCCTGATCCAGAGCCTCGCCGAGGGCCAGGTGATCGACGGCGTCGTCAAGAACATCACCGATTACGGTGCGTTCGTCGACCTGGGCGGCATCGACGGCCTGCTGCACGTCACCGACCTGAGCTACAAGCGCGTCAACCACCCGTCGGAAGTGCTGAACATCGGCGACACCGTCCGCGTTCAGATCATCCGCATCAACCGTGACACGCAGCGCATCTCGCTGGGCATGAAGCAGCTCGAGAGCGATCCGTGGGATGGCGCGAGCGTGAAGTACCCGGTCGGCGCGAAGCTCTCGGGCCGCGTGACCAACATCACCGAATACGGCGCGTTCGTCGAGCTGGAGCCGGGCATCGAAGGCCTGGTCCACGTCTCGGAAATGAGCTGGACCAAGAAGAACGTCCACCCGGGCAAGATCGTGTCGACCTCGCAGGAAGTCGATGTGGTCGTCCTCGAGGTCGATCAGGAAAAGCGCCGCATCTCGCTCGGCCTCAAGCAGGCCCAGCAGAACCCGTGGGAAAAGTTCGCCGAAGAGCACCCGGTCGGTTCGACCGTCGAGGGCGAAGTCAAGAACGCCACCGAGTTCGGCCTGTTCATCGGCCTGGACAACGACGTCGACGGCATGGTCCACATGTCCGACATCGCCTGGGGCATCTCGGGTGAAGACGCGCTGGCCCTGCACCGCAAGGGCGAGACCGTCACCGCGATCGTTCTGGCCGTCGAAGCCGACAAGGAGCGCATCTCGCTCGGCATGAAGCAGCTCGAGCGTGGCGGCGTCGCCGCTGCCGGTTCGACCGGTGGTGCGGATCGCCTCGGCAAGAACTCGATCGTCACCGTCACCGTTCTCGAAGTCCGCGACGCGGGCCTCGAGGTGCAGGTTGGCGACGATGGCGCGACCGGCTTCATCAAGCGCACCGACCTCGGCCGCGACCGCGACGAGCAGCGTCCGGAGCGCTTCCAGGTCGGCCAGAAGTTCGACGCGATGGTCACCGGCTTCGACCGTTCGAAGAAGCCGACCTTCTCGGTCAAGGCGATGCAGATCGCCGAAGAGAAGCAGGCCGTGCAGCAGTATGGCTCGTCCGACTCGGGCGCGTCGCTGGGCGACATTCTGGGTGAGGCCCTCAAGGCCCGCAGCCAGAACAACTAATTTTGCGACCTGAAGAGGGGCTCGGGCGCCGTGCAAGCGGCTCCCGGGCCCTTCTTTTTTGATTTTAGGACAGCGTCAACCACATCTTCTGGTTGCTGCAGATTGGGAAAAAGCGCTAAGGTTTCCTTGGGGATAGCCGTTGCGCGGCCATTGGGGGGCGCGTTTCGCCAAGGGAGGGGCCCGGATGATCCGGTCTGAGTTGGTTCAATTGCTGGTGCAGGAAAATCCCGGCCTTTCTGTCCGGGAAGTCGAAAAGATCGTGTCGATCTTCTTCGACGAGATTGTCGGCCGGCTGAGCGAAGATGGTCGCGTGGAACTGCGCGGCTTCGGTGCATTTTCGACCCGCGCGCGCGATGCACGCGTCGGTCGCAACCCGCGGACCGGCGAGTCCGTGGAAGTGGACGCCAAGCGCGTCCCCTATTTCAAGCCCGGCAAAGAGATGCGCATCCGCCTCAACATGTGATGCGCGCTTGACACGCGGCGTGCGGCAGCGTCTTGCCTGCCGCCCACGCGGACGTGGCGGAACCGGTAGACGCCGGAGACTTAAAATCTTCTGCCTTTCGAGGCGTGCGGGTTCGAGTCCCGCCGTCCGCACCAGCATGGCGGTGAGCCGATGCTGACAAGGCCCGGGTACCGGCATCGCAGCCGGCGCCCGGGCCTTGTCGCATCCCTGTTGCGGGGCGAACGCCCGCGCTACCAGTCCCTCGCCACAGGGCGCCCCTCGCGCCATTCGACCAGTCGACGAACGGTGCCGGCAGCGACGTCTGCGGGCAGTGCATCGAGATCGAAGGCGCGCGCCTCGACGATCTCGAGCGACGGGCGAAAGGCGAAGTCGACCTGCTCGACCAGCGCCAGCGTCACCGTGTCGCGGCGGAAATTGGGGCGATGTTGCAGCGTGCCGAGCACGCGCAACGCCCCATGCGATACCATGCCGGCCTCTTCGCGGAGTTCGCGCAGCACCGCCTGCTCGGCGGTCTCGCCGCTCTCATGCCCGCCGCCCGGCAGGTGCCAGCCCTGGATATAGCTGTGGCGGACGAGGATCACCTGCCCCGCGGGCGTCAGCGCGATCGCCCGCACCCCGCGTGTCTGCGGCCGAGTGACGAACCAGCCCACCGTCCGCGCCGCCAGATAGCCGCGCAGCGCCAGCGCGATCGCCGACGCCACGGCCGGATGCGAGCGGAGCCGATTCGATGCCATATCAGTCTGATAGGCGCCCGAACGCGCTCGCGGAACCCACCGGGGTTGGCAGCAAGGGCTCGCTCCCATAGAGCTTGGGTTTCGTCGCCAGGGACCCGCCGATGCCACGCCTGCGCCTGCCCGTGATCGCCCTGCTGCTCACCGCCACTGCGTGCGGCGGGCAGACGGGGCAGCGCAAGGACACGACGCCGGTGGTGGTCAGTGCGATCGGCAACGAGACGCTGCTGGTCGATCCCAGCGCTATCGCGATCGACACCGCACAGGCGGTTGCGCTCTCGGCGACGGCGCAGGGGCTGGTCCGCTTCGATCGCGCCGGTCAGATCGAGCCGGCGCTCGCCGAACGCTGGGCGGTGTTCGACGATGCGCGCAGCTATATCTTCCGCCTGGGCGAAGCGACCTGGCCCGATGGCCAGCCGGTCACGGCGGGCGAGATCGTGCGGGTGCTGCGCCGCGCGGTGGCGGCGAACAGCCGGAGCCGTCTCGAGCCTTATCTTGCCGTGATCGACGAGATCGTCGAGATGACGCCGCAGGTGATCGAAGTACGGCTGAAGAGCCCCCGCCCCGATCTGCTCAACTTGTTCGCACAACCGGAAATGGCGGTCTTCCGCGGGCGCAATTTCGCCGGATCGGGGCCGTTCCGCATCGTGGCGGGCAAGCGCGACGGGCTGCTGCTCCGCCCCGCCGAGGAGCCGGGCGACGACCCCAAGGCCACCCCCGCCCCGCAGGAATATGTCCGCCTGCGCGGCGAACGTGCGGCGGCCGCCATCGCCCGCTTCCGCGCCGGCGCGTCCGATCTGGTGCTCGGCGGGTCGCTGGTCGACTGGCCGATCGTCGACGCGGCGGGCATCGCGCCGGAGAATGTCCGAATCGATTCCGCGGTCGGGCTGTTCGGGCTGGCAGTGCTGCACCGCGACGGCTTCCTCTCCACGCCGCAGAACCGCGCGGCCATCGCGATGGCGATCGATCGCGGCGCGCTGACCAAAGCGATCGCGTCCGATTGGTCCCCGGCCGAGACGGTCCTGCCCGCGCAGATGGATTCGGCCGCGCCGCCCGCCCCCGGCAGCTGGATGACGATCGCGCCGGACCAGCGCCGCACGCTCGCCAGCCAGCGTGTGCGCGAATGGCAGGCGGTGCATCGCGGGCCGGTCGACATCATCCTCGCCCTCCCCTCCGGCGCGGGCGGCACCCTGCTCTGGGGCCATCTCGCCGCCTCGATGATCGCGATCGGGCTTACCCCGCACCGCGTGGGGCTGGGCGACCCACGCGCGGATCTGGAGCTGGTCGACGAGGTGGCGCCCTATGACAGCGGCCGCTGGTATCTGGCGAAAGCCTGCCGCGCCTGTTCGGATGACACCGCGACGCTGATCGCAGCAGCGCGCGACGCGCCCGATCTGTACAACCGCACCCATCGCATCGCCGAGGCGGATGCGATGCTCGCCAGCGACGTTGCCTTCCTGCC
Source organism: uncultured Sphingomonas sp. (assembly GCF_913774285.1). Classification (GTDB taxonomy): domain Bacteria; phylum Pseudomonadota; class Alphaproteobacteria; order Sphingomonadales; family Sphingomonadaceae; genus Sphingomonas. Next base: position 132,111 of record NZ_CAJYHX010000008.1, read on the forward strand.
GATTGCCCAGCCGCTGCGCTGGTCGATCGTCGCGCTGCGGCTGTCCAGCTGGCAGGGGAACGCGCGCGCCTGGCACCCGTTGAACCATCTGCGCAAGCAGTGAGGGCAGGATGGCACGGGCGACACGGTTGAACGAGGGTTTCGCACAGAGGCTGCCGATCGGCACCGATGCCGCGGCGGTGCGCCAGCGGATCGAGGCGATGGAGCATTTGCTGGAAGGTATGGTGACGATCCCCGGCACCCGCCGCAAGGTGGGTCTGGACGTGCTGCTCGATTTCGTCCCTGCGGTGGGTCCCAGCGTCGCCGCGGCGATGGGCGCCTATCTCGCCTGGGAGGCGCGCAACCTCGGCATGCCCAAGCGCACCATCGCGCGGATGGCGGGCAATATCGGCGTCGACTGGGCGCTGGGGATGATCCCGTTCGTCGGCGCGGTGCCGGACTTCTTTTTCCGCTCGAACACTCGCAACGTGCGGCTGATCAAGCGCTATCTCGACAAGCACCACCCGGCGAGCGTGGTGATCGACGGGTGACGTCTGCAGCAATAAGCCCCTCCTCCTTGGAGGAGGGGTTGGGGTGCAGGGATTCCAGAACAGAGGTTGGTCTTTGCGAAACACTACCCCATCCCAAACCCCTCCCCTGAAGAGGAGGGGCTTAGAAGGTTTGCTTCACCGACCCCGCCAGATCTTCAGCGCGGCGTCGTCCGCAGCGCCGCCCGTTCCCGCCTCGCAACGGCGGTAGCGGAAGCGGGTGTCGAGACAGAGCCAGAGCTCGTCGAGCCAGCCCTCGCGCGTCGTGGTCACCCGGATCGCACTCGCCGGGATCGCGCGGTTCTTCGCGGCAAAGGCCTGCTTGAACGCACCCACCGTCAGCGGATCGCGCGACAGTGCCTCCATGTCGGGGTAGCGGATCGCCCGATACATGCTCGTCGAGCGCTGGAAATAGGCCTCGGGCGTCGTTTTCATGCAGGTGCCGTGCTTCGCCCATTCGTGCTGGATCAGCTGCTCGGAAGGCGTCGCGCACATCGTCTTGCGGATCAACGCGGGCGGCAGGATCGGCGTCGCCTTGCAATATTGCGGCCACAGCTTGCCGCGCCCATCCGGCCAAAGCCCGTGCAGGGTGAAGCCGAAGCGGTTCTGGCCGCCGCACTGGAAGGTCTTGCCGGGCTCGTCGCCATGCGCACGGCAGAAGCCCGGCGCCCAGGTCAGCGCCAGCGTGTAGCTGCCGATCGGCAGGATGCGCTGCGGCTCCTTGGCGCTGGGCAGATCGGGCAGCGGCCGCTCGACCTTGTTCGGTGCCATGCACATCTGCGCCTGCGCGAGCGCCGCTCCCGGCAACAGCGCTGCAATGACGCCCAAGCCTGCCAGAATCGCCTTCATCGCCGTCTCCCTCAAATATGTGCGAAATCGAGGCCGACATCGGCCGCCGGGGCCGACTGGGTCAGCCGGCCGACGCTGACATAGGTGACGCCGCTCTCGGCGATCGGGCGGATCGTATCGAGCCGCACCCCGCCCGAAGCCTCGGTCGGCACACGCCCGGCGACCAGCGCCACCGCCTCGCGGAGCAGCGCCGGGCCCATATTGTCGAGCAACAGATGCGTCGCCCCGGCGTCGAGCGCGGGTTCGATCTGGTCGATCCGATCGACCTCGACGATGATCCGTTCGATCCCTGCCGCCACCGCGCGCGCCACCGCAGCCTCGACCGATCCGGCAACCGCGACATGGTTGTCCTTGATCATCGCCGCATCCCACAGGCCCATGCGGTGGTTGGTCGCACCGCCCATGCGGGTTGCGTATTTTTCGAGCACGCGCAGGCCGGGCAGCGTCTTGCGGGTGTCGAGCAGCGTCGCACCGGTGCCGGCGATCGCATCGACATAGCTGCGCGTCATCGTCGCGATGCCGCTGAGATGCTGGACGGTGTTGAGCGCCGAGCGCTCGGCGGTGAGCATCGCCCGGGCCTTGCCCCGCAGCCGGAGCAGCGCGGTGCCGGAAGCGACCTGCGCGCCGTCCTCGACCAGGCGTTCCAGTTCCACCTCGGGGTCGAGCGCACGGAAAAAGGCTTCGGCGATCGGCAGCCCGGCTACGGTGATCGGATCGCGGCTGTCCATCACGCCTTCGAAGCGCGCCTCGGCGGGGATCACCGCCGCAGCGGTGATGTCGCCGCCGCTGCCGAGATCCTCGGCCAGCGTGGCGCGGACGAACGAGTCGCAATCGAAACCAGGAAGCGCGAAGGTCATGGCCGGGCTGTAGAATCCCCGGCCGCGCGCGTCTACGCGATCTGTAGCGGCGCCGGACGTCCGTCGAGATAGTTGGCGGCGGGCTGGTCGAAGCGGAAGCCGCCGGCTGCCAGGCGGATCAGGATCTGGCGGACGTGGAGCATGCTCGTCCGGTGTTCCTCGATCCGCTCGGGATCGGTCAGCGCCTTTTCGGTGAGCACCACGCCGCGCGCGCGGCGGGCAAGGAAGCCGGCTTCGATCATCGCGGCCACGCGGCGGTGGGCAGTCGACGGCGGCAGGCCCAGCGCCCGTGCCACCGATCCGGTCGAGACCGGCTGGCACAGACCATCCGGCGGCGGCGTGCCGAATTCGGCATAGGCGAGCGCGAGATCGCGATTTTCGCTGAGCGGTCGCGCATTGGCGCACAGGATCGCGTTGGCCAGCACCAGATCGGTCCAGGACTGGAAGCGGTGGGCGTGGAATTCGATGCCGGTCAGCAGCACGTCATGCGCGGCGGCGAGTCCGGTATGCCAGTCATAGCCGAGATGCGCGCGCGTCTCCGGCAGGGCGACGCCAAAGCTGCGCATCTCCTCGACCATCGCGACCAGCGCATCGTGGTTGCCGCGGAACAGCGCGACGATTTCGGGGCGGGCATGCACCGCCTCGGGCACCGTCACTCCGGCCGGGCCGCGCACGCACAGGCCCGCCGCGCAGAGCGCGTGGATATGCCGCCGCATCGTCTCGAACGGGCGGCCGAGCGACGCGGCGAGCGCATTGATGCTGATCGCCTTGGCGCCGCGCCCGTCGCGGCGGGCATGGCCGGCGCCGTGCGGCGACAGCATTTCACTCGCGCGTGCCACCACCATGAAGATGATCGCCCGATCCAGATCGCCGTCGAGCGCGCGGACGCCGGCCGCGATCATCGTCGTTTCCAGCGCCGCGATCAACCGCACGATCAGCCGACCATGTGGCATCGCCATGTGCTTGCGATCGACGACAGGCGCGGATCGGATCATATCCTGCATCGGCAAAATCGGCCCCAGCGGCAAAGATAACACAAGTCCTCATTCGCCCCACTCAGAATGAGTACGCCGAAAGTAGCGAATCGTTACTAGCCCAGATCAATGGGCTGGTCGACGTAGCTGAGGTCGCTGTATCAAAATGAAACAGGGAATGCTGCCGGAAAATGGGCCGGGCCTCTGGCCAGAGCGCTGGACGGAAGCCGCAGCCGCACTACGCGACCGGCGCGAGGCGCTGGGCTGGTCGCTCGAACAGCTCGCCGATCGCACCTGCATCGGCCGCAACCATCTGATTGCGCTCGAATCCGCCCGCTTCGATCGCTGCGGGGCGCCGATCTACGCAATCGGCTTTGCCCGCTCGGTCGCGCGGGCGATAGACCTCGCGGAAGCTCCGATCCTCGTCGCGATCCGCGACGGCCATGCCGAACGCCAGCACGGGGCAGCGCCGGCGGCGGCCTCGGCGCGGCGGCGGCGCATCCCCAACCTCGGGATTGCGAGCACGGCCGCGCGGCTCGCCGCGCTGCTTTCCGACGGACGGGCCTAGGCGATCAGGCCGGCACCGGTCCCAGGTCGCCCTGTCCCACCGTGCCGCTCGCCAGCTCGAGCATCCGGTCGAGGCTTTTCTTCGCGCGCACCCGCAGCCCTTCCTCGATCTCGATCTTGGGGCTGAGGTCGCGCAGCGCGAGGTACAGCTTCTCCATCGTGTTGAGCGCCATGTACGGGCAGATGTTGCAGTTGCAGTTGCCGTCGGCACCGGGCGCGCCGATGAAGTTCTTCTCCGGCATCGCCTTCTGCATCTGGTGGATGATATGCGGCTCGGTCGCGACGATCAGCGTGTCGCCGGGCATCGTCTTGGAGAAATCGAGAATGCCCTTGGTCGAGCCGACATAATCGGCGTGATCGAGGATATAGGCCGGACATTCCGGGTGTGCGGCGATCGGCGCGCCGGGATGCTCGGCCTTGAGCTTGAGCAGTTCGGTCTCGCTGAACGCCTCGTGGACGATGCACACGCCCGGCCACAGCAGCAGCTCGCGCCCGGTCTTGCGCTGGAGATAGCCGCCCAGGTTGCGGTCGGGGCCGAAAATGATCTTCTGGTCCGCCGGGATCTGCGCGAGGATCTTCTCGGCGGAGGAGCTGGTGACAATGATGTCGCTCAGCGCCTTCACCTCGGTCGAGCAGTTGATATAGGTCAGCGCGATGTGATCGGGGTGCTGCGCACGGAACGCCGCGAACTGGTCGGGCGGGCAGCTGTCTTCCAGGCTGCAGCCGGCGTCCATGTCCGGCAGCACGACGACCTTGTCGGGCGAGAGGATCTTGGCGGTCTCCGCCATGAAGCGCACACCACAGAACGCGATCACGTCCGCATCGGTCTCCGCCGCCTTGCGGCTGAGGTCGAGGCTGTCGCCGACGAAGTCGGCCAGGTCCTGCAGCTCGGGCTTCTGGTAGTAGTGCGCGAGGATCACCGCGTTGCGCTCCTTGCGCAGCCGCTCGATCTCGGCGCGGAGATCGAGTCCCGCCAGGCTGCCGCCGATGCCGTTGCGCGCGTCCATTCCCTAAACTCCCGTTGTGCGCCCGCCACATGGCCCGGTCGGGCCGCGGGATCAAGGGAAGGCAGGCAGTATCGGGCGATGCGCGCCAGCGGTGCCGGCCATCACGCTGCGGGCGAGAGCGGTGCCCGCCGGGCTGAATGCGATCGCGTCGGCGGTCAGCTGCACCGCCAGCGTCAGCCCGATACCCCACAGCCAGGCAGGGTGGACACGTCCCGCGCGCCGGTGGTCGGCGATCGCGCCGATCACCGGCAGCACCAGCACCGCGACCACCGTCACCCACCAGGCATAGGGCATGAACAGGGGCATCGGCAGCAGCCGCCCGAGACCGGGACCGGTAAGGATCGCCATGCCGCAGAACATCAGCCGGCGGTGCCAGCTGGTCTGCCGCCGCAGCACCAGCGCCGCCCCGACGAAACCGGCGAACAGCAGCAATTGCAGCGGGTTGCTGATCAGGAACTCGCGGACATCGAAGAAGAAGGGCGCGCCGCGCTGTACCGACAGCACCGTCATCACCGTGCCCAGCAGCACCATCAGCGGCACCCAGAACAGCGCCACCCAGCCCAGCCGGCGATGCAGCGCCACCGTTCCGCCATCGGCCAGCAGAGTCTGCGCGATGTACAGCGCGATCCAGCCGAAAAACACGAAGGCATGGACATGGAAGATCAGCGGCACCGCGAAGCTCGATCGCCCCGCCGCCAGGTTGAGCGAGAATCCGGCGACATCGATCGCGCCCATCACGAGCGCCATCACCAGAAAGAAACGCGTATCCCCGGCGCGCACCCGCGGCGGCGCCTGCGCAATCGTTGCCATTTCCCCACCCCTCCAATTTGGGTGCAGAATAGCTCTACTTCCACCATTCCACAATAACGGGCAATTCTACTATACCCACTTCGGATCGTTACTCGGGCAGCAGCCGCCAGGCATCTGCCGCGCACGCCACCCTGCCGCGCGCCTGGAGGTCGAGCAGATGGGCCAGCACCGATCGCCCCGCCGCGCCATGCAGCTGCGGATCGAGCCCGACATACATGCGCGCGACCATCGCCGGCACCGCGTCGACGCCCTCAGCCAGCAGCCGCAGGATCTGCCCCTCGCGCTGCTTGCGATGCCCGGCCAGCCCGCGCACGAAGCGCTGCGGCCGTTCGATCGGGTCGCCGTGCGCGGGATAATATATCCGGTCCTGCGCGCGCAGCATCAGCGTCTCGAGGCTGGCCATATAGGCCGCCATGTTGCCGTCGGGCGGCGCCACCACGGTGGTCGACCAGCCCATCACATGGTCGCCGGTGAACAGCGCGCCGCTTTCCTCGAGCGCAAAGCAGAGATGGTTGGAGGTGTGGCCGGGCGTCGCCACCGCGGTGAGCGTCCAGCCCTGCCCCGCCACCTGCTCGCCGTCACCCAGCACGCGATCGGGGGCATAGCCGGTGTCGAACGCGGCATCCGCGCGCGGACCGGCATCGTCGAGCACCAGCGGTGCGCAGCCGATGATCGGCGCGTTCGTCGCCGCCTTCAGCGCCGGGGCGGCCGGGCTGTGGTCGCGATGGGTGTGGGTGCACAGGATCGCCCGCACCGGGCGCCCGCGGATCGCCGCCAGCAGCGCGGCGAGATGCTCGGCGTCGTCGGGACCGGGATCGATCACCGCCAGGTCGGTGGTGCCCACCAGATAGGTCTGCGTGCCGGTATTGGTGAAGGGCGAAGGATTGTTCGCAAGCACCCGCGTCACCAGCCGTTCGAGCGTCATCGCGAGGCCCGTGGGCGCGTCATCGGTCATGGCACGCCATTTGGGCATTCGGCGCGCAACGACAAGGCGCTCGCGCAAGGCGCCGGACGCAAGACGCAGGGGAGCGGGACCGGCCCCGAAGGAGTAGGCCGGCCCCGCCGAGCACGCCGCCGTGAGACGTTGCGGCGGCGTGCTACACTCAGTCGTCGTCCTTGGCGTCATCGCGCAGTTCGGCGAGCGCCTCATCGATGCCCTTCAGCGCTTCGGCGCGCTGCTGAGGGCTCAGGCTCGACTGGATCTCGATCGTGCGGCGGGCATGCTGCAGGCTCATCAGCGCGCTGTTCATCGCCATCTTCTTGCTGTTCTCGGCCATCGCGGCGGCGTGGTCGGCGTCGAACGCGGCCATCTTGCTCGCGTTCATTTGCATCGCGGCCATGCGGTCGCTGCAGATGATCATCACCTGCTTGTTGCCCTCGCTACGGTGCTCGACGGTGGGCGCAGTGCCCTTGCCGCACTTGCCGCTGCGGATTTCCGGGATGCTTGCCTGGATCGCCGCCATGTCGGGCATGGTGATTTCCTGGCGCTTTCCGTCGCGCTGGATGATCACCATCTTCTTGATGCCCTTGCCGTCGCCGAGCGTCTGATCGGTCCGCAGGCTATGATGCCTGCCCGCGGGCTCTCCGGTCATCGCCGGCGCGGCCGGAGCCGGCGGCGCAACCGGTGCGGGCGCGGCCTGCGGCGCGACGGGCGCATGCGGGGCGATCGCCGCCTGTGGTGCCGCCGGCGCCGCCGGTGCAGCGGGGGCGACCGGCACGTCCTGGCCATGCACGGCGGCATCCACGCTGTTGCGGATACGCTCGGCGGCCTGGCTGCCCGAGGCGGTCAGCGCCAGCGCGGCAAGCGAGACGGTGGTGATACCGGCCAGCCCCGCGCCGATGCGGATGGGGGAAAGCTTCCGGTGGATCGAGAGCATGCGTAATCTCCCTTTGACGTCGTTGATGGTGTGAAGGTGACAAGCCGCCGAGACCGCGCCCCCATGCGCGGACTTGACGATCGCACGGCCATAGGCATGGCGCAGTGCCTGGGCGCGGCCGGCGAGCACCAGGGCGTCGCAGGCCATTTCCTGGTCGGCGCGGAAGGCGCGGAACGCCCGCCATGCGACCGGATTGAACCAATGGGCGGCCAGCACGATCAGCGCGACCCAATTGGCGATCAGGTCGCCGCGCAGATGGTGGCCAAGCTCGTGGGCGAGCGCGAGATCGCGTTCGACCTCGTCATAGCGCTCGGCAAAGTCGCGCGGAAAGGCGACATATTTGCGGAAGATGCCGAAGGCGAGCGGCCCGTGCGCCGCATCGGTTTCGATCACCCGCACGCGGCCCTGCGCCACCGTGCGATCCACCCGCGCCCGCGACAACAGATGCCGACAGAAGCGGCGGTGCGCGACGAGATGATAGGCGAGGAACAGCAGCGCACCGGCGGCCCACAGCGCGAGCACCAGCAGCGTAAGGTTGAGCCCCTCGGCCACCGGCGTCGGCGCGACCAGCGCGGCGGGGATGTGATGCCCGCCGGCGCTCAGATCGATGGTGAGCACCGCGCCCTGGTCGACTCCCGCCGGCAGCCTCTCGGGATTGAGCACGCCCGTCGCTACTGCCGGCGCCTCGGCCATCCTGCGGGTGAGCGGCGCGAGCCATTGGCTCAGATGCCACTGCCCCGGCAGCGGCGGCAGCAGCATCCGCGCGGCGGGCAGCACCCACAATGCATAGGCGAACTGCGGCCCGAAGGCGCGGCGCACGGGTCCACGGAGCATGAGCGCGAGCAGCATCAGCAGCGTGCTCGCCAACAGCGTCTCGATCCACCAGCCGATCATTGCTTCAGCTCCTTGAGCAGTGCTTCGATCTCAGCGATGTCCTGGTCGGTGATGGCGTCGCGTTCCGCCAGATGCGCCACCAGCGGCGTCAGCCGGCCGCCGAACAGCCGGTCGATCAGCTTGCGCGACTCGCCCACGACATAATCGCCGCGCGCGACGAGCGGGCGGTAGCGATAGCGTCGCCCTTCCTCCTCATGCGCGATCACGTTCTTGGCGAGCAGCCGCCCGAGCAGCGTCTTGACCGTGTTGGCGCTCCAGTCGCGGTCGGCGGGCACGCGCTCGGCCACTTCCTGCGCGGTGAGCGGCGACTCTTCCCAGAGCACTTCCATCACCGCATGTTCGGCTTCGCTGATTCGTTCGGTCATACGCCCTCTCTGACTACGCGTGTAATCGCTTCGATTACGTCTGTAGTCAAGGCGCTGAATACGGAATGAACCGGAGGTCGTCGCCCCCAAACCGTCGGGAGAGTTTACACCCGCGAAGCGCGGTTAACAGCGCTTCACCATCGCAATCCGCGGAACGCCGTGCAGGCCGGAATCTGGCACGCACCCTGCAAAGCATGAGACACCCAGAGCATTCCCCAAAAATGCTCCAGCGTCCCCCAAAGACGCTTCAGGGCGGGTCGATGGTTCACCGGCATGGCCATCGACCCGCCCGCACCGGGGTTCTTCCGGGTCCACGCCTTCACAGCGCCCACGCCCACCCTCATCCCGCGCCGACCTCGCACACCATCGTCATCCCCGCGAAGGCGGGGATCCATTGGTGGGCCCGTCCCGGCTCGTGTCCCAAGCGTCCTGGCAAATGGATTCCCGCCTCCGCGGGAATGACGACCGGGTGGCGGAGAGCGTGCCCCACAAACGAAAAGGGCCCCCGCCGCCGGCGAGAGCCCTTCCCTATTACCCGTACGAGCCGGTGCGTCAGGCCGAAGCCGCGACGCCCTTGTCGGCCATCAGCTGGGTCAGCTCGCCGCTTTCGTACATTTCCATCATGATGTCCGAACCGCCGACGAACTCGCCCTTTACATAGAGCTGGGGGATGGTCGGCCAATCGGAAAAGGCCTTGATGCCCTGGCGGACGCCCTGGTCCTGCAGCACGTCGACGCTGTCGAACTCGACGCCGAGATGGTTGAGGATCGCCACGGCGCGGCTGGAAAAGCCGCACTGGGGGAACAGGGGGCTGCCCTTCATGAACAGCAGCACGTCGCTGCCATCGACCAGCTGCTGGATGCGGGCCTGGGTATCGTCGGTCATTGCTTACTCCTCGGGCGTCGCTTCGGTGGTCAGCTGGAGCGCGTGGAGCACGCCGCCCATCCGTCCACCCAGCGCCGCATAGACGGCCTGGTGTTGCCGCACGCGCGGCATGCCCCGGAACATGGGGGCGACAACCCGCGCTGCATAGTGGTCGCCGTCGCCGGCGAGATCGGTGATCTCGATCTGGGCGTCGGGGATGCCGGCGCGGATCAGCGCCTCGATCTCGGCAGCGGCCATCGGCATGTTACTTGGATTCCATCAGCTGGCGGCGCGCCTCGACGGTCTGCTCCTCGATCGCGCGGCGCACGGTGGCGTCGTCGATCTCGACATTCGCCGCGAGCATGTCGCCGAGCAGCTTGCGGATCACGTCCTCGTCGCCGGCTTCCTCGAAATCGGCCTGGACGACGGCCTTGGCATAGGCGTCGGTCTCTTCGGGCGTGAGGCCCATCTTGGCGGCGGCCCACTGGCCGAGCAGCTTGTTGCGGCGCGCCGTGATGCGGAACGCCATATCCTCGTCGCGCGCGAACTTCGCCTCGAACGCCCGTTCGCGATCGTCGAATGTGCTCATTACATGCCCCTTAGCAAAACTCCGGCCCGAGATAGGAGGACGGGGCGGCGCTGGCAACGGGGGAGGTTCCGGATGGCGACGGAGCTTTCTGTCACCGCCAATCCGCAGTTGGCGCCTCGCTTAAGAGTCCCACCACTGACCATAATAGAAACTGCGTTCGAGCGGAATCTCGGCAGACCATGCCAGCAAGACCAGGAAAAACAACGCGAGCCAGCGTTTCCAGCCTCGCGCACAACGAAACGCGGAAACAAGACACAGCGCGGCAAGCACAAAATATACTGCCCAGCTATGAAGCTGCGGTGCGTAGCGCTCGGACGCCGTGACAACGGCAACGAACGCATTTGCCCATAGACCCAGCAACACGCCGAGCGTTATTTGAGCGCCGACGCGGCGAGGTCGATCAGCAACGGCCGGCGAGGACATGCGCCCTTTTAACACTGTCGCAGCCTCGGGAAAAGCGCATCGCCGGCTAGTCTCCGATCCGCACCACCACCTTCCCGATTACCGCCCGCGCCGCCATCTTGGCGATCGCCGCACCGCCCTCCGCAAACGGAAACACCTCCGTCACCCGCGGCGCGATCCTGCCCTCGCTCCACAGCCGGAACAGCGTGTCGACATGCGCGCGGTTGGCTTGCGGGTCGCGCGCGGCGAAGGCGCCCCAGAACACGCCGCACACGTCGCAGCTCTTGAGCAGCGTGAGGTTCAGCGGCAGCTTGGGAATACCCGCCGGAAAGCCCACCACGAGATAGCGCCCCTCCCAGCCGATCGCGCGCAGCGCCGGCTCGGCATAGTCGCCGCCGACCGGATCGTAGATCACGTCCGCGCCCCTGGGGCCGACCGCCGCCTTGAACGCCTCGGCCAGCGCCTTCGACGCTTCCTTGTCGAGGGCCCCGCGCGGATAGACGAGCGTCGCATCCGCCCCCGCCGCCCGCGCGGCCTCGGCCTTCTCCTCGGAGGAGACCGCCGCCACCACCGTCGCGCCGAACGCCTTGCCCAGCTCGATCGCCGCGAGCCCGACCCCGCCCGCCGCGCCCAGCACCAGCAGCGTCTGGCCCGCCGTCAGCCTGCCGCGATCGAGCAGCGCATGGATCGTCGTCGCATAGGTGAGCAGCAGCGCCGCGCCGTCCTCGAAGCTGCGGCCCTCGGGCAGGCGGTAGAGCTGCGCCGGGCTCAGCACCAGCTTCTCGACCAGCCCGCCATGGCCCGGCACCGCGATCACCCGGTCGCCGGGCGCCCAGTCGGTCACGCCTTCGCCGACGGCTTCCACCACGCCGGCGATCTCGCCGCCCGGCGCGAACGGCCGGGGCGGCTTGAACTGGTACTTGTCCTCGATGATCAGCACGTCGGGATAGTTGATCGCGCAGGCGTGCACGCCGACCAGTACCTGGCCTTTCCCCACTACGGGATCAGCCACATCCTCCAGGCTTAGAGTATCAGGTCCGCCCGATGCCTTCGACAGCAACGCCTTCATGTCCGCCTCCTACAGCGATCCACGGACGTTCCTGCGCAGCCGCGGATTCGAATTTCGAAATCGCGGTATCTTGTGCCAGCGTCATGCCGATCTCGTCCAGCCCCTGCATCAGGCAGTCGCGGCGGAACGGGTCGAGCTCGAAGGCGAAGCGGTCCTGGAAGTCGGTCGTGACGGTCATCGTCTCCAGGTCGACGGTGATGTTGTTGACGGTCGCCACCTGCACCAGCCGGTCGATCGCCTCCTGCGGCAACACCACGGTGACGATGCCGTTCTTGAAGGCGTTGCCCGAGAAGATGTCCGAGAAGCTCGGCGCGATCACCGCCTTGATGCCCATGTCGGCCAGCGCCCAGGCGGCATGCTCGCGGCTGGAGCCGCAGCCGAAATTCTCGCCCGCCACCAGGATCGGCGCACCCGCATAGCGCGGATCGTCGAACAGATTGCCCGGCTCCGCGCGCACGCTTTCGAAGGCGCCCTTGCCCAGCCCCTCGCGCGTCGTGGTCTTCAGCCAGTGCGCGGGGATGATGATATCCGTATCGATGTTCTTGGCGCCCCAAGGATAGGCGCGACCCGAAACCTGCTGGATCGGCTCCATCAGCGGCGCTCCGCCGACACGGTGTTCAGATGCATGGACACAGCTTCCCTAACGAATGGCCGGCGGCCATCCCGAATTTCCGGCAATCGGCCGCCCGCGTCAGCGCGGTGCGACGACAGTCCGCTCGAGCGCCGGGATGGTCTTGATCGGCGTTTCCGGCCGCGGGTACGCACCCGCATAGGCAGCGGCGACACCGCTCAGGATCGTTCCGGCAATCAATGCGACGAGCGCCTTTTTCACGGCGTCTCTCCCCTTCACTATTACGCCTGGTCCGCCATCAACTCGCGAACGTCCGTCAGGTGCCCGGTCACCGCCGCCGCCGCCGCCATTGCGGGCGAGACGAGGTGCGTGCGCGATCCCGGGCCCTGGCGTCCTACGAAATTGCGATTCGAAGTGGAAGCACAACGTTCTCCAGCGGGAACCTTGTCCGGGTTCATCGCCAGGCACATCGAGCAGCCCGGCTCGCGCCACTGGAAGCCCGCTTCCAGGAAGATCCGGTCGAGCCCTTCCTCCTCGGCCTGGCGCTTAACCAGCCCCGAGCCCGGCACGATCAGCGCCTGGCGGATGCGGTCGGCCACCTTGCGGCCCTGCACCACCGCGGCAGCGGCGCGCAGATCCTCGATCCGGCTGTTGGTGCACGATCCGATGAAGATGTGCTCCACCGGAATGTCCTGCATCGCAGTGCCGGGGGTGAGACCCATATAGTCGAGCGAGCGCTGCGCGGCGGCGCGCTTCGAGGGATCGGCGAAGCTCTCCGGATCGGGCACGACGCCGGTGATCGGCACCACGTCCTCGGGGCTGGTGCCCCAGGTGAGCGACGGCGCGATATCGGCCGCGTCCAGCGTCACCACCTTGTCGTACACCGCGCCCTTGTCGGTCGGCAGCGTCTTCCAATAGGCGACCGCGCGGTCCCAGGCTTCGCCGGTCGGGGCAAGCGGGCGGCCCTTGAGATAGGCGAAGGTCTTCTCGTCCGGCGCGATCAGGCCCGAACGCGCGCCGCCCTCGATCGACATGTTGGAGACGGTCAGCCGCCCCTCGATCGAGAGGTTGCGGATCACCTCGCCGGTGAATTCGATGACATAGCCGGTGCCGCCGGCCGCGCCGATCTTGCCGATGATCGCCAGCACCACGTCCTTGGCGCTGACCCCGTGGCCGAGCGTGCCGTCGACGCGGACTTCCATCGTCTTCGATTGCTTGAGCAGCAGCGTCTGCGTGGCGAGCACATGCTCCACCTCGCTGGTGCCGATGCCGAAGGCCAGCGCGCCGAGCGCGCCGTGCGCCGAGGTGTGGCTGTCGCCGCACACCAGCGTGGTGCCGGGGAGCGTGAAGCCCTGTTCGGGCCCGACGACATGGACGATCCCCTGCCGCGCATCGAGCGCATCGATATAGGGCACGCCGAACTCGGCGACATTGCCGCGCAACGCGGAGAGCTGGCCGGCGCTGGCCGGATCAGCGATCGGCAGCGGGTTGCCGGCGGCATCGACGCGCGGGGTGGTCGGCAGGTTGTGATCGGGCACCGCGAGGGTAAGGTCGGGGCGGCGCACCGTGCGATCGGCCGCACGGAGGCCGGCAAAGGCCTGCGGGCTGGTGACTTCGTGGACGAGGTGCCGATCGATATAGATCAGGCAGGTGCCATCGTCCCGGCGCTCGACGACATGGTCGGCCCAGATCTTCTCGTACAGGGTGCGCGGTTCACTCGACATGGCGGGCGCTTTAATCGAATCGTGCGTGGATGCAAGGTTCGGGGACATTTTCTGCCTCGCCTAATTCTCACCTGGGCGGGAAGCTTAGGATGTGGATCGAAGGACCGGCAGCACCAAAAATCCTTCGTCATTCCCCCGAAGGCGGGAATCCATTGCCATGAGCGCTGGGGAAAGAGCCTCGGCAACAGCGCCAATGGATCCCCGCCTTCGCGGGGATGACGGCTATTTTGACCTAATGCGTTGCCCCGCCCTGGCGGGAGAGGAGAGGTGAGGCGCACGAGGTTCAAGAAGGGCGGATTCCGCCTACTTGCGGACGTTCGCACAACCGCCCATTTCGCTGCTATTCAACTCCAGGTGGAGAAGAAGGGGATGGCCGCACTTCGGCAGGTTATCGGCGGGGCGGGTATGATCTGTGGCGCGCTGTTTGCTGCATCTTATTGGAAACTCATTCACATCAACCCAACGCTAGAAAAAGGTTTCATGGTCTGCTTCTGTGCTACTCTCTTTGCTATGAACGTTGTTGAGCTGTGGGCTGATAGAAAAGCGCGCACTCGAAAAGCGTAACGGACGGCAGCTTCCCATCACTTCCAGCCAATCACCGCCCAGCCGCCACCCCACGTAAATAGCGCTGCACCACCGCCACCTCGTCCGGCCGCAGCGCGTGGAGGTTTTCCTTCACGATCGTCCCCATGAAGCCGACATCGCGCCCCCCTGCCCCAACGCCCTGATGCAGCAGCCGCTGGAAGTCCGCCGGTGCATAGCCCGCCGCCATCGGCGCGAGCGGCGGTACCACCTTGCCGTCATGCGCACGCGGCTCGGTGAGCGCGTGGCACTCGGAGCAGAGCACCCGCGTCAGGTACCGCCCCGGATCGGCCGGCCGCTTCGCCACCCCGTGCGGCGCCACCACCAAGCTCGGCAGGGTCGCGCCGGTCAGGATCTTCCAGCGCCCGACCGGGCCGAACCAGGTCGTCGCCTGCACGTCGTCGGGCCCGGGCTTGAGGCTTCGGACCCAGGCGATGATCCGGCCGACATCGTCGTCCGCGAGGTACGTCATCGACCAGGCGGGCATGAGGAAGACCGTACGGCCCTCCTTGGTCACCCCTTGGCGGATCAGCCGGGCGAGTTCGGCATCCGAATAGCGCGCGGCGCTACGGGCGATCGGCGGCGGGGCGACCTGCCCCTCGCGCCAGTCAACCGGGGTCCACACCGCGCCCTTGCCGTCGCCATGGCAGCTCTTGCAGCCGGTGAGCGTCGCCAGCCGGGATCCCTCCGCCAGCGACGCCGTGTGTCGTGCGGCACCGCGATGGGCGTGAGCGGCACGGCATGGCTGCGGCGGATGACCCATTCGGACGCGCCGTACAGCCCGCCCGCGGCCACCACCGCGAACGCTGCCGCGCCCAAGCCCAGTCGTACCAAGATCCGCATCGCCATCCCCCAAACTAAAATTCCCCTCTCGATTGCGGGAGGGGCTGGGGGAGGGTGTGTGCGGGAAGCCGAGTCTGCGATCGAAGAAGCGGGGCTGCGCCGCACGCATCCAACATCAAGCTGTCGCCCGCTCGCCTGACTCACCTCCCCTAACCCCTCCCGCAAGCGGGAGGGGGACAAAAAGGGCTATGCCAAAGCGGGGCGAGGTTCGCCAGCGCAGCTCAGAACTTGAACCGCACGCCTGCCCGGTACACCCGGCCGATCTGGTCGTAGAGCGCCGGATTGTTGAAGATCGTCGAGCGGGCCGGGTCGCGATCGAACAGATTGTCGATCTTGCCGTAGAGCGTCACGTCCTTGATCACATCGAAGGTCGCGCCGACATCGAGGTAGAAGGATCCCGGCATATAGGCGTTGTCGATCGTCGGCCGCGCCGCGGTCGAGGCCGGGCAGCCGCTCTGGCAGACGACATATTGGTTGCCGATCGTGCCCGAACTGAACCAGCGCTCCTGCACCAGCAGCGAGAAGCGGCCGCTGTCATAGGTCTGCACCGCGAGCCACTTCCACTTCGGCGTTGCGCCTAGGTTGTTGCCGGCATTGTCGACCGGAATCGTGCCCGGCAGCCCGGTATCGGTGATGTTGTTGATCACATGCGTCGCCAGCGCGCGCAGCGTGAAGTTGCCGGGCAGACCCAGCGGCCGGGCCCAGCGATAGCTCGCCTCGATGTCGAAGCCCTCGGTGCGGATCGAGGCGAGGTTGAACGCCTGGACATTGATGAAATTGGGGCCGGCGGTGTTGCTCAGGTTGAACGCGCCGCAGGTCTCCGGCAGCACCTTCTGGAAGCAGAGCTGGACGATGTCCGCTGCCGCGAGGCTCGAGATCACCTCGTCGACCTTGATCTTGTACCAGTCGAACGAGAGGTTCAGCCCCGGCAGCCAGCCCGGGTTGGCAAGCGTGATGCCGGCGGTGGTGTTGCGCGCGATCTCCGGCTTGAGCGCGGTGTTGCCGATCGCGTTCTGGATCACCAGCACGTTGGTGTTGGTGAAGGGGTCGAAGAAATTGGGCAGCGTCGTGGTCACCGGCGCGGCGAACAGCTCGGACAGGTTGGGCGCACGCACGTCGCGCGAGGTGACGCCGCGGATGCGGAGACCGTCGATCGGCAGCTCCCAGGTCCCGCCGATCTTCCACGCCCAGACGGTGCCCGAGGTGCTGTAGTCGGTCACGCGCACCGCGCCGTTGAGGTTGGCGCGCCCGAGCCTCTCCGATTTGAGCAACGGCAGGTTGGCCTCGAAGAACGCTTCCTTGACGCTGTAGGCGCCCTGCCCGTTCTTGTAGTTGCCGGCATACCAGTTGTTGCCGGTGGCGAGCAGTACCGGATCGTTCGGATAATCGCCGCCCGGTGCGGTGGCGTCGAAACCCGCGCCGTAAGCGTCGGCACGGACCTTGTAATATTCGTGACGGAACTCGCCGCCGAACGCGATCGACAGCGGCCCGGCCCAAAGGTCTATCGGCGAGCCGGAGATGTTGATGCTCGCCACGTCCTGGGTCTGGCGAGTGCGCTGGAACGGCCCGTGTTCGGGCATGATGTACGCGAGCGCCGCCGCAGAAGGATTGCCGCCAATGATGTTGAGCGGCTGACAGCCATTGGCGCGCGCGGTAGCGTCGCGGCAGACGATCGCGCCGTTCAGCGTGGTCGCGTCGATCGCCTGGTTGAAACGACGCGACAGCAGGATGTTGCGCACGTCGATATCGGTATAGTTGGTGCCGTGCTCGCCATAGATGTCGTAGCTCCAGGGCGTGCCGGCGACCTCCAGCTTCCCCTTGCCGCCCAGCACGAAGCGATATTGCCGGCGATCGGTATAGACGCGGGTATTGCCCAGTGCCGCATTGCTGGTGCCGTACTGGAAGCTGGTGATCCCTGCGGTCGCGCAGGCCTGCTGCACCAGGGCGGGCACATAGGGATTGGCGCATTGCAGCGTCAGGCCCGGCCGGTTCTGCCCGTTGACGGGCTGGTTGTTGGTTTTCACCTGGCCGATGTTGATGGTGAAGTAGAGTTCGTTGTCCGGCGCGATGTCGAAGCCGGCGCGCCCATAGCCGTTGATCCGCTCGATCGCCGATTTGAGCGAGCGGCCCGCATCGACATTGCCCGACAAGTCGCCGCCCTCGCAGAAACCGGGGAAACAGCCGAGGATGGTGCCGGCGGCATTCTTCGCGGGTACGCCGTTCGAGCCGTAGCGGAACTGGAAGGGCTGGCCGCTCTGGTCGAAGGCGATGCCCTGCAGCGGTCCGGCGGTGATCAGGCCGTATTTGGTGAAGGTGGTCGATTGCGCCCAGTCGCGCACCAGATATTGCGGTGTCCCGTCGTTGAGCACGCCGCGATTGACCAAGGTGCGCTGGGTAAACCAGGTGCGGCCGTTGGCGAGCCTTGTGCCGAACTCGCCGCCGCCGATGCCTTCCTCCTTGTCATATTCGGCGCTGCCGACGAGGTGGAGCCGGTCGCCCAGCGCGCTGGTGCCTGCCGCCAACTGCACCAGCCCGGTGGCGTCGTCGCCATAGGTGGTGATGCCGCCCTGAATGTTGCCGCGGATGCCTTTGAAGCGGGTATCGGTGATGAAGTTCACCACGCCGCCTACCGCGTCCGAGCCATAGGAGGCCGAGGCGCCGCCGTTGACGATGTCGACTCGCTTGACCAGCAGCTGCGGGAAGAGACTCACGTCCGGCACGCCCGTGACGTTGGCGCCGACCACCCGCTGCCCGTCGAGCAGCGTCAGCGTACGGATCGTGCCGAGGCCGCGTAGCGAGAAGGAGCTGAGCCCCTGCTGGCCGCTCGAGGTGCTGAAGGTGTTGACCTGCGTGCCCGACGAGCCCTGCAGCGACGGCAGCTGCGATATGGTGGTGAAGACGTTGGGCTGGGCGTTCGCGGCGATCTGCTCCTCGCCCAGCACCGTGGTCGGCGTCGGCGCGTTGAAGCCGCTCACTGCGATGCGCGAGCCGGTGACGATGATCTCGCTATCCTGCGCATCCGCCCGCGTCTGGGGGACCGTGTCCTCGTTCGCTTGGGCTTGCGGCGCGGGCGCGGTCTGCGCGAGCGCCGGCAGCGCCACGAAGCCGAGCCCGGCGACGCTCAGGGCAAGCGACGTGGTCCGCAGCAACAAGCGGCGGCGATCCCTCTTATCGTAGAACATCCTCACCTCCCTTTTTCGGCGTCCGATCTTCGGACCGGCGGGGAAGCGGCGGCGAATGCGCGGCGGGACGCGCCGAGCATGCCGACAACGTCAGGACGCATCATTCCTGTCGCGATGCAGCAAGTGCATCACGGCTACCGATCGGCTCCTCTCCAGTTCAACGCCTTGGTTATCGTACCAGTCGCGCGAAACACCCGGCCATGGTACGCTAGAGCGCACCACCGCCTCGCTCCCGTCGAGCGATGTTCACGTTAACATGGCAACGCTATTGTTGCCGGTCGGGGAAGTCAATAGTCCGTGTACATTGCAGTTGCCCCGTTTGGGAGGCGCCGAAAACTCAGACCAGCGGCTCGTGGTCTTCGCCAGCGTTCAGCCGACGACTTCCTTCGGCGAGACATAGGCGGGGTCGTGCGCGAACGGCAGCGACGCCCCTTGGCGCAGCGCGGCGAGCACTGCGGCAAAGTCGGTCTCGCAGCGGAAGCCGAGCACGCGCTCGGCGAGGCTCGAATCATAGACGCGACCGATGCGGGCCGGCAGCGTCCAGCCGCGCGCGGCGTAGAGCGCCGGTGCATCCGGGAAGGCGCGCGCGATCACCGCGGCGGCATCCTGCTTGAGCGCGGCACAGTCTGCGCGGGCGAACGGCGTCGGCGCGGAAATCACGAACACGCCGTGGCCGATCGCCGGCGCCCGCTCCAGCGCCACCAGATGCGCCCGCGCGGCATCCTCCACCGTCAATCGGCGGTGGAGCAGCTCATTGGCCTTGAGATTCTCGCCCGACGGCGTGGCGTGGGTGTCGTCGTCCTCGGGGAAGAAGCGGCTGGTGCGCAGCACGATGGTGGCGAGCCCCTGCTCTGCCCAAGCGATCCGGCACAGCCCCTCGGCGGCCAGTTTGGTGACACCGTAGATGTTGCGCGGCGCGAGCGGGCCGCTCGCCTCGTCGAGCCACACCGCCGCCTCGCCCGCCTCGTCGCGGATCGCCTGGCTGATCATCAACGAGGTGGTGGAGGTGAAGACGAACCGGTCGTGTCCCGCGGCCTTGGCGCACTCCAGCAGATTGAGCGTGCCGGTCACGTTCACGTCGACGAAGGTCTGCGCCGGGTATCGCACGATGTCCGGCTTGTGCAGCCCGCCGGCATGGATCACCGCCTCGACGCCATGTTCGGCAAAGACCTGCTCGACCAGCGCACGATCGGCAACCGAGCCCAGCACGTCCGTATCCACGCCGGGCGCGACGTCGAGCCCGACCACCTGGTGCCCCGCCCCCCGCAGCATCGGCGCCAGGAAGCGCCCCAGCCAGCCCGACGATCCGGTGAGCAGCACCCGCATCAGTCGCGCGCCCCATATTTGCGCGCCAGCACCGCGCAGACGAACAGCTGGAGCTGGTGGAAGATCATCAGCGGCAGCACGATCAGGCTCACCGCGCCGCCGGGAAACAGGATCGTCGCCATCGGGATGCCGCTGGCCATGCTCTTCTTCGACCCGCAGAAGACGATGGCGATCTCGTCCTCCTTGCTGAAGCCCAGCTTGCGGCTGCCGACCATCGTCGCCGCGATCACGATGCCGAGCAGCACCGCGTTGAACGCCAGCACCAGCGCGAGATCAGCGAGCGACACCCTGCTCCACACCCCCGCCACCATGCCCTCGCTGAACGCGGCATAGACGACGAGCAGGATCGAGCCGCGATCCACCACCATGGTCAGCAGCTTGTGCTTGAGGATGAACCCGCCGATCAAGGGCCGCGCCGCCTGCCCCGCCGCAAAGGGCAGCAGGATCTGCATCGCGATCGATTCCAGCTGGGAGAGCGAGAAGCCTGCGCCGCTGTTGCTAGGCAATAGCAACGCCACGAGCAGCGGGGTGATGATCACACCGATCAGATTGGAGAGCGAGGCGCTGCACAAGGCAGCCGGCACGTTGCCGCGCGCGATCGAGGTGAAGGCGATCGACGACTGCACCGTCGACGGCAGCAGGCAGAGGAACAGGATGCCGAGCGCGATTCCGCCCGGCAGCACCTGTCCGGCCACCGCGTAGGCGCCGAGCCCGAGGATCGGGAAGAGCAGGAAGGTGCTGAGGAAGACGGTCAGCTGCAGCCGCCAGTTGGTGAGCCCTGCCCAGATCGCCGAAGGGGCCAGTCGGGCGCCGTAGAGGAAGAACAGCAGCGCCACCGCGATCGTCACGGCCTCGTCCGAAATGCTCGCCCACATGCCTCGAGCAGGGAACAGCGCGGCCAATCCGACCGTGCCGAGCAGCATCAGCAGATAGGGATCGATCCAACGACGAAGGGCGGCCATGCGGGTACTCGCATCATGGAAACTGCGGTGGCCCATGCGCGCGCCCGCAGTCCCGCGCAAGCGCTCAGGCGGCCACCGGCACCTGCACCGGACGCAACCTCTCGCCGTCATCCGCCCAGTCGGTGCGGCGACGGACAAAGGGGTTGAGGAACAGGAAGGGCAGCTTCACGAACAGCAGTTCGGAGTGGATGAACGTGTCGACCGCCCGCTCCCACCAGCGGGGTTCACGCTTGCCGTTTGCGCGCAGCCAGCCGTCATAAGGCGCCCAGTGGCTCGGCTCGTCCTTCTCGATGATGCGGAAGATGCGGGTCAGCACCTTGTCGCTCAGCACCGCCGGATGATTCAGCAAAATGTGGACCTGCTTGTGCCCGCGCTGTTCGGTGAGCGAGATCACCCGGCAGAGCTTCTCGAACTGCGCGTCGTCGTCGATCACCGCCTGGGTATCGAGCGTGTCGATCGTGCGGCGGAACATGATCTCGACGAAACGGTCGATATGCCCGCAGGTCCGGTCGACCGCGAGCGGCATGCGCCCCTGCAGCTCGAACCAGCGCTTGAACATATGGTAATGCTTGCGCTCGTCGGCGCGGTGCTTCTCGATCGCGGCGATCAGCGCATGGTCGTCCGGCGCGCGCACCCGCACCGCCTCGAGCACCCGGTCGATGCTCGTATAGCCGCGATGCTCATTGTAAATGTAGATCGACCCCAAGAGGTCGAGATAGCGGCGACGGAACGCGGGCAACATTGCGGGACGCTATGCGTCCGCCATGTTTCCGTCAATCGGCGCTCTTGACGAAGAAATGGTCGATCACGTCCTTGGCGAGCCGCGCCGGACGCTTGGTTTCGGCGTCGAGGCAGCACCAGCTCGACTTCACCTCGGCCAGCACCTCGGACCCGCGGCGAATGATCGTCTCGTAAAAGGCGCGGGCGCCCTGCACCTTCTCCAGCAGCACCGTGGCGACCACGTCGTCCTCGAGAAAGGCCGGGCGGCGATAGGTGATCTCGTGCTTGAGCGCGACCCACAGATGCTCGGCCACCGCCTCTACCGGGGCGAGCGCCTGCCAGTGGCTCACCACCGCCGCCTGCACCCACTTCAGATAGGACGCGTTGTTCACGTGTCCCATGAAGTCGATATCGTCCTGTTCGACGTCGACCCGGAATTCGAAGGGAATCGCAGCGTTGCTCACCCCTGCATCATAGACCAGCACAGGCGAACAAGCGACCCTGCGCACGCTTAAATTGCCGCGGATGGCACGATCTTGCGCCGGGCACGCATGCCGTAGCGGCAGGCGATCAGGCCGGGCCGATTTCCAGCCGCTTGGCCAGCGTATCCCGACGTGCGTCGAGTTCGTGACGGGCGCGTTCGAGCAGTTCCAGCTCGGTCGCTTCGAGCAGGTCGTCGACCACGCCGCGCAGGTGCTTGCGCATCGCCGCGCGCGCCCCGTGCGGATCGCGGGCATGAAGCGCGTCGAGAATCGGGCGATGCTCGTCATAGCGCGGGTTGACGCCGTTGCGGCGCGCGCGATCGAACATGTTGGCGCAGAGCGGCGAGCGGGTGCGCAGCTCCCACAGATATTCCACCACGCTGCGGATCGCCGCATTGCCTGTCGCATTGGCCACCGCGATGTGGAAGCGGTGATCGGCGTCGAACAGCGTCGCGTTGCCGGTGGCGGGGTCGGCCATTTCCTCGGCAATGTGATCGAGCTCGGCCAGCTGTTCGGCGGTGATCGACACTGCGGCGAGCGCCGCCGCCTCGCCCTCGAACAGGATCCGTGCTTCGGTGAGGTCGAACGCGCCGATGTCGAGGTTGAGCGCATCCTCGCGCAGCCCGCCCGAGCTGTCGCGGTGGGTGACGTAGAGGCCCGAGCCGTGGCGTGCCTCGATCCAGCCCTTCATCTCCAGCGCGATCATCGCCTCGCGGATCGTCGGCCGGCTGACCTTGTACTCTTCTGCCAGATCACGCTCGCCGGGCAGACGCGTGCCGGGCGCCCAGCGGCCGCCTTCAATTCCGTCGGCGATCGACGCGGCCACGCGCTGGTAGAGTTTGCTTCGGTTCAGTTTCATCACCGACTCTCATAGGCGAGCGACGGGTTTTCGCAAAGCCTTTGGCCTTACCAATCAATCCCGAAAACGATCGGGCAAGTAACGGTCGGGATCAAGCGCGGGGATCTGCCCCAGCAACAGCTGGCAGGCCAATCGGCTTGCCGCGGGCGCGGTCTGGATGCCGAAGCCCCCCTGCCCGGCGCACCAGAAGAAGCCGGGCGTCGCGGGATCCAGGCCATAGACCGGCCGCCGATCGGGCGCGAAGCTGCGCAGGCCTGCCCAGCGATGCTCCAGCGCCGCGACGCGCCAGTCGACCACTTGCTCGAAGCGGTGGATGGCGGTGGCGATGTCGATTTCCTCGGGCGCGGCGTCGCAAGGTGGGCTGTCCACTTCGTCATGCGGCGTGAGCCACAGGCGCCCGCCCGCCTCGGGCTTGAAGTAGAAGCTGCCGCCAAGGTCGCTGACCAGCGGGCAGCCGGCGGGTGGGGCCGGATCGGTGCGCAGCTGGACCATGGTGCGGCGATAGGCGCGGATGCCGATCGGCGCGGCCCCCGCCAGCGCGGCGACCTCGTCCGCCCATGCGCCGGCGGCATTGACCAGCAGGTCTGCGGCGAACGTGCCGGCCCGTGTGTCCAGCCGCCAGGTGCCGCCCTCGCGCACCGTCCCGGCCAGCCCGGCCGAGCAGTGCAGCACCGCGCCTGCCGCCTTCGCGCGGGCGAGGAAATGCTGATGCAGCGCGGCGACGTCGATATAGGCGCAGCCGGGCTCGTGCACGCCGAGCGCCCAGTCGTCGCGCAGGCCGGGCACGATGCTGCGCGGGTCGACCGCGTGGAGCGCCACGCCGCTGCCCTCGAACGCCGCGAGGAAGGCATCGACTCGCCCCTGGTCGCCGGCCCGCGCCAGATGAAGTTCCCCCAGCGGATCGAGAAACCCGCCCTCGCGCAGCATCGGGCCCGAGGCGGTGGTGAGCGGCTGGATGTCCGGCCCGCCATAGGTTTCGGACCAGAAGGCGGCGGAGCGCCCTGTCGCGTGATAGCCGGGCCGCTCTTCCGCCTCGAGCAGCAGCACGCGCGCATGCGGCGCGAGTTCGGCGGCGAGGCTCGCCCCTGCGATGCCCGCCCCGACGATCGCGACGTCGAACTTGGTCATGCGCGCGGCGCCCTCGCGGCGATAAAGCCGTCGATCGTCGCCAGCGCGCGATCGCGCACCGGATCGGCTTCGCGAAGGATCTCGTGCGCGCTTTCCGGCCCGAAGCGCAGCATCTCCGCTTGCGGCAGCCGCGGCGCGATGCGCAGCGCGGCGCGCGCGTCGACCAGCCCGTCCGCCTCAGCGATCACGAACAACAGCGGCGTGCGCACCGACTCCAGCGGCGCCGCTTCCAGCGCCGCCATTGAGCGGAACGCCGCGACCAGCCATTGCCAGCTCGGGGCGCCGGTCAGCAGCGTGCGGTCCTTGGCCTGCCACCACAGCTCGTCAGCATAGCGCGCGGGGTCGTGGGTGAGCAGGTTGGCGCGGGTCTCGGTGGTATAGGGCTTCTCGTTGCCCTTCCATGCCGACCGTCGCGGATCGCCGAGCCGCGCCAGCACCCGCGCGATCGGCGGCGCCAGCTTGCCCAGCGCGCTGCGTACCCCCAGCATCGGCGCGACCAGCACTGCGGCGTCGGGCGCGATGGCTCCCTCGGCCAGCCCGCGCAGCACCAGATGCCCGCCCATCGAATGGCCCATCACGACGTGCGGCCCTGGCGTCTCCGCCTGCCACTGCGCGGCAAAAGCGCGGAGGTCGTCGATATAGGTCACGAAATCGTCGATATGGCCGCAATCGCCCTTGGGCGTCAGCCGCCCGGATCCGCCCTGCCCGCGCCAGTCTAAGGCGGTGATCGTCCAGCCCTGCCCGTGCCAATGCGCGAAGCTTTCCAGATACTTCTCGAACACGTCACCGCGGCCGGTCTGGAACAGGATGCTGCCGCGCGGGGTACCCTCGGCCGGCCAGTGGAAGCGGCGGAGCGGCCAGCCATCGGGGGCACTCCAGCGGTCGATCACCGCGCCCTCGGGGATCGCACGCGCAAAATTCCGGGAAACTGCCATGCCGCGTGGTTACGGTTTCGTAAGCCGGTCCGTCTACCCATTTGGCCCATGGGGGCGATCTTCCAGGCCTGTCTGCTCGGCGCGCTGGCGCTGCTCCTGCTCTCCGCCGGGATCGAGGACGTGCGCTTCCGCACCATCGCCAATGCCAAGAACGCCGCGATCGCGCTCGCCGCGCCGCTCTGGTGGTGGGCGAGCGGCATGGCGCTGTGGCCCGACGTCGCGCTGCAGATCGGCTGCGCCGCGATCGTCTTCGCGCTGTTCATCGGCGTGTTCGCCATCGGCGCGATGGGCGGTGGCGACGTCAAGCTGATCGGCGCGCTCGCGCTGTGGCTGCCGCTGGTGCCGTTGTTGCGCATGCTGGTGCTGATGTCGCTGCTGGGCGGCGCGCTGACGCTGGGGATGCTGCTCCACCAGCGGCTGCGCCGCCGCGGCAGCACCGGCGCGATCGAGGTGCCGTACGGCGTCGCGATCACGCTCGGCGCCGGATTTGTCCTCTACGAACCGATTCTTAACCGGATTGGGTGATGCTTAACGCCGCCACAACCGGGTCGGCCAAAGAATACGAAAAGGCGTAGTTCAACATGGACGCACGTAGGCTATTGCTGCTCGTCGGCGCGTTGCTGGTCGCCGGCATCACCGCGTTCATGGCGCGCACGCTGGTGCTCGGCTCGGCCGCACCCGCTGCCGGGGCGATGGCGCCGGGAGCGCCCGCAGCTGCTGCCGCGCCGGTCAACACCACCGAAGTGCTGGTCGCCAAGCGCGCACTCCCGGTGGGCACGATCCTCGACGCCACCGCGCTCGAATTCCGCCCCTGGCCCAAGGACCTCGTGGAAGGTGCGTACTATGTCCGCGGCGAGAGTGAGCCCGCCAAGCTGCAGGGCGCTGTTGTCCGCTTCGCGGTGCCTGCCGGCCAGCCGGTGACGCAGGGCGCGCTGGTCAAGCCCGGCGACCGCGGCTTCCTTGCCGCAGCACTCGGCCCCGGCATGCGCGCCGTCACCGTTCCCGTTTCCGCCCAGAGCGCCGTCGCGGGCTTCGTCTTCCCGGGCGATCATATCGACCTGATCCTCACCCAGACGGTGAGCGGCGAAGGCGCGCCGCTGCGCGCCTCGGAAACCGTGCTGCGCAACCTGCGCGTTCTCGCCACCGACCAGCGCACCGACAAGCAGACCGACGACAAGGGCAAGACCGTGGTGACCGCCTATTCGACCGTCACCGTCGAGGCGACGCCGAAGATCGCCGAGAAGATCGCCGTCGCCCAGACCGTCGGCACCCTGTCGCTGTCGCTGCGCTCGCTCGCCGATACGCAGACCGACCTCGACGAGGCGATCGCCAGCGGTGCGGTGAGCGTGCCCGACGATCCCAAGAAGGAAAAGGCGTTCCTCGCCCGCGCGACCAGCCGTCCGCAGGACGATGGCGATTCCTATGTCACCGGCGCCGATGTGTCGCGCTTCCAGCGTCGTACCGTGCCGGCCACGCAGGGCCCGCCCCCCGGCACGGCTGCGCCCGCCGCTGCGGCGGTGAACAGCGCGCCGGTAGCGGCACAACCGATCGGCCCGGTGGTGCGCGTCGTGCGCGGCAGCGATGCCAGCCTCGTCCCCGTCGGCGGAAAGAACTGAGATGCAGCGCTCCCCCCTCCTCGGCGCCGCGACCCTCGTCGCGCTGCTCGCCGCTCCGCATGCGCTCGCGCAGAACCGCAGCGCCAAGCCCGTCGCCCGAATGGCGCAGCTGCCCGCCGGCAGCCAGCGCCCGGTGCGCGAGGTGCTGCTGTCGATCGGCGAGGGCGAGCTCGTCACCCTTCCCGCCGCCGCGGCCAATGTCTGGACCTCAAACCCAAGCGTCGCCGACGTCTATGTCGCGAGCAGCCGACAGATCCACCTCTACGGCAAGGCGTTCGGCGAGGCGACGGTGTTCGCCACCAATGCCGCCGGGGCGGTCGTCTATTCGGCGAACATCCGCGTCAGCCAGAACATCAGCAGCATCGATGCGATGATGAAGGCGGCGATGCCCGATGCGGACATCACCGTCACCACCGTCGGTCAGCTCGCGGTGCTCAACGGCACCGTCCGCTCGCCGCAGGACAGCGAGCAGGCGGAACGGCTGCTCACCACGATGCTCAACCCGGGCGTCAAGCTCAGCGACCCCAACGCGTCGCTCAAGATCGGCGTGGTCAACCGGCTGCGCACGGCGACGCCGCTGCAGGTGCAGCTGCAGGTCCGCTTCGCCGAGGTGAGCCGCAGCTTCGTCAAGAACCTCAACGTCAACCTGACCAATCGCGATCGCGGCAGCTTCCTGTTCGGCATCAGCCAGGGCAAGGCGGGGACGATCACCACTAACACCGGCACCACCGCGGACCCCGCCACGGGCGCGCCGCCGGGGGCCAGCATCTTCTCCTTCCCCGCGCCCAGCACCGGCAACACGATGCTCGGTGCGGCCGGCCGCTTCCTCGGCACCGATCTGCTCGCCAGCCTCGATTTCGGCGAGACGATCGGCCAGGTCTCCACCCTCGCCTCGCCCAGCCTCGTCGCGCTGTCGGGCGAGACCGCCAATTTCCTCGCGGGCGGCGAAATCCCGATCCCGATCGCGCAGGCACTCGGCACGACGACGGTGGAATACAAGCAATACGGCGTCAGCCTCGCCTTCACTCCCACCGTGCTGGCGGACGGGCGGATCTCGCTGCACGTCCGCCCCGAGGTTTCGCAGCTCTCCTCCTCGGGGGCGGTAACGCTGGCCAACACGACCATCCCCGCGCTCACCACGCGGCGCAGCGAGACGACGGTGGAGATGGGCTCGGGCGAGAGCATGGTGATCGGCGGGCTGCTGCAGAACAGCCACAACAACTCGATTACTAAGACGCCGGGCCTGGGCGACATGCCGATCCTCGGCGCGCTGTTCCGCTCGAATGCGTTCCAGCGCAACGAGACCGAGCTGGTGATCGTGATCACGCCGTACCTCGTCCGCCCGGTCAACGCGAACCAGATCCGCCTGCCGACCGACGGCTACAAGGCACCCAACGATTTCGACCGTATCTTCCTGGGCTCGCTGGGCGAGGGCAAGTCAGGCGGCGAGCGGCCGATGCCGAGCATGGCGCCGCAAAGCGCGGCCCCCGCCACCGGCGCGCTGGTCCCCGCCCCGATCGCGCCGGCCAGCCCACCCCGCAAATCCAAGAACGCCGCCGCCGCGCCGGGCTTCGGCCTGTGATGCGCCCGTCGAGGAGAACCGCCTTGTTGCCGCGCCCTGCTCTCGCCCTGCTCGCCCCCGCGCTGCTGCTCGCCGGTTGCGCGGGCTATAATGGCGGCCTCGATTCGGTGCACCAGCCGATCGTCAGCCGCCAAGACCTGACGCTCGACCTCCAGGCCGACGGCAGCCGGCTCGCCCCCGGCGAAGACCGTCGCCTCGCCGAATGGATGGGCGCGATGAACCTGCGCTATGGCGACCGCATCGCGATCGACGACGGCGCCGACGGCAGCACCGGCCGCAGCGACATCGCCGCCGCCGCCGGGCGCTACGGCCTGCTGCTCGCCGATCGCGCGCCCGCCACGGGCCGCCCGGACTCGCCGGGCACCGTCCGCGTGGTGCTCACCCGCACCAGCGCCGCGGTGCCGGGCTGCCCCGACTATCGCCATTTCAGCGGCGCGACCGCCGATGCCAGCACCAGCTCCAATTTCGGCTGCGCGACTGCCGCGAACCTCGCCGCGATGGTCGCCGACCCGGCCGATCTGGTGCGCGGCGCCCCAGGCGCCCCCACCGCCGACCCGCTGACCGTCAGCAAGGCGATCGGCGCCTATCGCGCGGCCGCGCCCAGCGGCGGTGGCGGCGGCACGGTAAAGGCCGAATCGAGCGGGGGTCCGAAGTGAACGCCCCCTTCAACCCCGGCCGCGCAGCTAGCCGCGATCCGTTCACCGCGTTCGTCTGCGACGAGGCCACGGCCGAGCTGATGCGGCCGATCGCGGTCGAACTCGGCTGGTCGCCGGAGAAGGTCAACAAGGGTGGGCTGCGCAACGCGGTGCAGACGCTCGCCGTCTCGGCCAGCCCGCACGTGCTGTTCGTCGACCTCTCCGAATCGGGCGACCCGCTCAACGATATCAACGCGCTCGCCGAAGTGTGCGAGCCGGGCACGATCGTGCTCACCGCCGGCGCGGTGAACGACGTGCGGCTATACCGCGACCTGATTTCCAGCGGCATCCAGGATTATCTGCTCAAGCCGATCAACCCGGACATGCTGCGCGATGCCTTCCTCCAGGCGCAGACCGCGCTGGCGGCGCCCAAGCATAGCGACGCAAGCGCCGGCCGGCCCCACTCGGCGACCGCCGTAATCGGCACCCGCGGCGGCTGCGGCGCGACCAGCATCGCGACGTCGATCGCCTGGCTGATGGGCGAGCGACAGGGCCGCACCACCGCGCTGCTCGATCTCGACGTCCATTTCGGCACCGGCGCGCTGGCGCTCGACCTCGAGCCCGGCCGCGGCCTGACCGACGCGATCGAGAATCCGAGCCGCATCGACGGGCTGTTCATCGAACGCGCGATGGTCCGCGCCTCCGAACGGCTCGCGGTGCTCTCGGCCGAGGCGCCGATCAACGCGCCGATGACCGGCGACGGCGCCGCCTTCTACCAGCTCCAGGAAGAGATCCGCAGCGCCTTCGAGTGCACGATCACCGATCTGCCGCGGCAGATGCTGGTGCAGCACCCCCATTTGATCGCCGACATGCAGGTCGCGGTGCTGGTCACCGAGCTCACCCTCGCCGCCGCGCGCGACACGATCCGCATCCTCAGCTGGTTCAAGTCCAACGCGCCACAGACCCAGATCTTCCTCCTCGCCAACAAGATGCCGCAGCCCGCGCTGCTCGAGATCAGCCGCAAGGAATTCGAGGGCTCGATCGAGCGCCCGATCGACTTCGTCGTTCCGTTCGATCCGAAGCTGGCCGCCCAAGCCGCCAAGCTCGGCAAGCCGATGGCGGAGGTGGGCCGCACCAACCGCGGGCTCGCCCCGATCGGCGAGCTCGCTGGCCGCATTCTCGAGATCACCGATGCCGGCGCCGAAGGCGAGCGCAAGGCAGCGGCCAAGGGCGGCTCGCTGCTCAGCAAGCTCGGCGACCTCAAGGCGCTGATGGCGAGCAAGAAGAAGTAATCGGGCGATGCCGCTGCTGCCCCTCCTGATGCTGGGCCTGGGCGTCGCCGCGGTGCTGGTGCTGCTGGTGCTGGCGCTGTCCGGCCCCTCGGCGCAGCGGGCGAGCGCGCGGCGGCTGACCTCGCTGCGCGACCGGCACATGGTGAGCGCCACCGGCGCCAATGCGATGGAAGCGCAGCTGCGTCGCATCTCGACGACGCAGGCCAGCAGCTTCGACCTCACCTTCGCGCGGCTGCTGCCCAACCAGGAACAGCTCGAAAAGCGGCTGGCGATGACCGGCAAGAGCTGGACGCTCGGCCAGTACGGCCTTGCCACGCTGGGGCTGGCGCTGGCGGTGGCGCTGCTGCTGTTCCTCAAGGGCGCGCCGCTGCTGCTGTCCCTCGTGTTCGGGCTGTTCGTCGGGCTGGGCCTCCCCCATTTCGTCGTCGGCTTCCTGATCAAGCGGCGTGTCGGCAAGTTCACCGCCACCTTCCCCGACGCGATCGACCTGCTGGTCCGCGGCCTGCGCTCGGGCCTGCCGATCACCGAGACGATCGGCGTGGTCGGTTTCGAGATGCCGGGGCCGGTGGGCGAGGAATTCCGCGCGATCAGCGACAAGATGAAGATCGGCCGCACCCTCGACGCGGCGCTGCAGGAGACCGCCGACCGGCTCGGCACCCCCGAGTTCCAGTTCTTCACCATCACCATCCAGATCCAGCGCGAGACCGGCGGCAACCTGGCCGAGACGCTGAACAATCTCTCCGACGTGCTGCGCAAGCGCGCGCAGATGAAGCTGAAGATCAAGGCGATGTCGTCGGAAGCCAAGGCCTCGGCGATCATCGTCGGCGCGCTGCCCTTCATCGTCTTCGGGCTGATCTGGTCGATCAACAACGAATATATGATGCACTTCTTCACCGATCAGCGGCTGATCGTGACCGGCGGCGGCGGGCTGGTGTGGATGGCGATCGGCACCTTCATCATGGCCAAGATGGTCAATTTCGAGATCTGACGGCGATGGCACCCACCCCAGGCCCCACCCTGCTCGGCATCGACGTCCTCTGGGTCGCGACGATCCTGTCGGCGATCGCCGCCTTTGCGGTGCTCGTCGCCATCTATGCCGCCACCACGGTGCGCAACCCGATGGGCCGCCGGGTGAAGATGCTCAACGAACGCCGCGAGCAGCTCAAGGCCGGCATCGTCGCCACCCCGTCCAAGCGCCGCGCCAAGCTGGTCCAGCGCAGCGACACCACCGACCGGATCCGCAGCTTCCTCAGCTCGCTCAAGGTGCTGCAGGACGAGCAGGTCAAGGCCGCGCAGGTCAAGCTGCTCCAGGCCGGCATTCGCAGGCGCGAATGGGCAGTGGGCGTGATCCTCGGCCGGCTGGTGCTGCCGATCGTGATCGGCGGACCGATGCTCTACTTCGTCTACGGCACCGACATGTTCGCCGACTGGGAGCCGCTCAAGGCCTATGGCCTGGTCGCGGGCAGCTTCCTGCTCAGCTACAAGGCGCCCGACCTCTACCTCAAGAACCGCATCCAGAAGCGCACCGACGCGATCCGAAAGGGCCTGCCCGACGCGCTCGACCTGCTGGTGATCTGCGCCGAGGCCGGCCTCACCGTCGACGCCGCCTTCGGCAGGGTCGCCAAGGAACTGGGCCGCGCCTATCCTGAGCTGGGCGAGGAATTCTCGCTGACCGCGATCGAGCTGGGCTTCCTCACCGATCGCCGCGCCGCCTTCGAGAACATGGCGATGCGCATCAATCTGGATGCAATTCGCGGTGTCGTTACAACCATGATCCAAACGGAGAAATACGGCACCCCCCTCGCCTCGGCACTCCGCGTCCTCTCTGCAGAATTCCGCAATGAAAGAATGATGCGGGCGGAAGAAAAGGCCGCGCGCTTGCCTGCGATCATGACCGTTCCATTGATCCTGTTCATCCTGCCGGTGCTGTTCATCGTGATCCTCGGGCCCGCTGCCTGCTCGATCAACGACTCGCTGATGCATTGACGCTTACGGAACCGAACGCGGGGTGACAGGTTGTTGGCGGGTTGCCGGGAGCCCGACTGATGACCGACTTGCCCTATACCACCCCCTTGCAGTTCCTCGGCCTCGCGCTCGCGCTGGTCGCCGGCTGGCTGCTCGGCATGGCAAGCAGCAGCGCCGGCCGCCGCTGGCGCGAACGCTATGAAGCGGAACGCGACGCGCACCAGGCGCTGCGTGAGGAACTCGCCACCGCCCACACCCGCGTCCGCGATCTCGAAGCCGCCAATTCGCGGCTGGAGCGTACCATCGCCGATCGCCGCCCGGCTGCGGCGCCGGTCGCCGACCCTGCCCCGACCAAGCGTGATTCCGCGATCCGAAGCTGGTTCTACGGCGGCACCGACGTGCTTGCCCGGATCCGCGGCATCGACGAACATCGCGAGCGCCAGCTCAACCAGCTGGGCATCCAGCATTTCCGCGACATCGAGGAACTGCCGCGTGGCGATGAGCGGCCACTGGAGGAACGACTCGGGCTGCCGCAGGGCACGATCGTGGAGGAACGCTGGCGCGAGCAGGCGGCATTGCTCCGTGCAGGCGAGACCGACGAACATGCCCGCAGGTTCGGCCACCACGCCTGATCCTGCCTTACAACAGAGATTGACTGTCGCCCGGGCGCAACGCCCGGGCGCTTTTTTTGTGGGCGCGCCAAATGGGGAACCGCCGCGGCACCTCTGGCGGAGAAGGTACGATAGTGCCCGCTTTCCCGTACGTTAGGCACAACCTTTTGCACTTGTGAAAACTGCTCAACGCCTATAAAATTTTTACCTCCGCCATATCCGATCGCGAACGATTCATAACCACGCCCCGAATAGGTCATGCCTTTGTCTTATACTGGCTTGACAACTGGTCAGGCCTCTAGGACATTTGTCGGACCACGGGCAGCAAGCTCGGGACACAAAAAACAGAGCACCGCAGCAGGGTTCGCCGTTTTTGATGAGGGGTGGTTTGATGTTGAGTCCTTCGACGACCAAGGCGCGTCGCGCCGTTTCCGGTACCAAGTTGGTATTGCTTTCCGCAGGCTGTGTCGCAGCCTTGGCGCTCGGCGACCCCGCCTTCGCCCAGACCGACGCCGCCCCCGCCGCGCAGGGCCAGGACGATACCGGCGGCGACATCGTCGTCACCGGCTTCCGCTCCAGCCTCGCCTCCGCGCTTGACGCGAAGCGCAAGGACATCCGCATCACCGACGGCATCTCGGCCGAGGATATCGGCAAGTTCCCGGCGCAGAACATCACGGAAGCGATCCAGCGCATCGCCGGCGTCCAGATGTCCAACATCAACGGCCGCGGCTCGACGATCAGCATCCGTGGCCTCGGCGCGCAATATGCCCGCACCACGATCAACGGCCAGACCTTCGCCAGCGCCGACTTCAAGGACGGCTTCCGCTACGACATCATCCAGACCGATCTCGCCAGCGCGATCCAGGTGGTGAAGTCGCCGACCGCGGACATGGACACCGGCGGCCTGTCGGGCACCGTCAACATCGATACCGTGAAGCCGCTCGCCTATAAGGGCCCGCGCTTCATCGTCGGCGTGAAGGGCTACAATTCCGATTATCGCGGCAAGGAAGTCACGCCCAAGGTCAGCGGGGCGTATATCGACAGCTTCGCCGGCGGCACGCTGGGCGTAATGGCCAACGTCAGCTACCAGAAGCTGAAGGATCGCGGCGACTACGCCTTCATCAAGAACTGGTACAACCCGGGCGTTGTCGATCCCACCAACTATGTGCCGGGCAATTTCCGCCTGCGTCGTATCGACCGCGACAGCAAGCAGCTGATGGCCAGCGGCGCGATCCAGTGGAAGCCGCAGTCCAATTTCGAAGTGCTGCTGCAGGGTGAATATTCGAAGGACGATACCCGCTACGACACGCAGCAGCTGGTGTTCGGCCGCTGGGACACGAGCGCGATCAAGGTCAACCACACCGCCAACGGCGTGGCCGACCAGATCACGATCAGCAAGTTCGGCGTCGGCAACAACAACCAGCCCGAAATCCGCAACCTCAAGACGCAGGCCTATACCGGCACGATCAACTGGCAGCCGGGCGAAGGCTGGAACGTGCACGCCGTGGCCCACTACACCAAGGGCGATGCGAACCTCCAGGAATATGCCTCGATCGACTCGATCGACGTCGCAAGCGGCGGTACGCTGGACATCAGCAATCCCAGCAACGTCAAGTTCACCACCGCAGCCGGCGTGCTCAACGGCTCGCTGTTCACGCCGGCCAATCGCACCTTCTTCGCCTTTGTCGACGGTGCGACGCACATCCAGAGCGCCAAGGACAAGGCAGCACAGCTGGACGTCACCAAGGATATCGGCGCCTTCGGCATCAAGTCGCTGGCCTTCGGTGTGAAGTATCACCACGAGAGCTTCCAGACGGACGCCTTCCGCCATGATCGCGACGCGGACGTGACCCGGCCGGACCTCTATCCGGAATATGCGTTCATCCCGGATCTCAGCACCACCGGCAAGCAGATCACCAACTTCCTCGACGGGCGGATGGCGATCCCGACCAACTTCCGCGAGACCAATGCGCCGCTCTGGCAGTCGGTCCTCGCCTCGAAGGGCATCACCGTGCCCGACGTGCGCGACTGGGCGAACAGCTACCGCGTCGATCGCTACATCCCGGCGGTCTATGCGATGGCCAATATCGACACGATGCTCGGCGACAAGGCGCTACGCGGCAACCTGGGCGTACGCTATGAGCATACCCACCAGAATGTCGCCTCGAACCTCACCGCCGGCACCGACAGCAGCTCGCCGCTACTGGGCACGCAGCATGTGGTGCAGGATTACGGCAACGTCCTGCCCAGCGCCTCCTTCGCGCTGGACCTCACCAACCGGCTGGTGGCGCGCGTCGCGGCCGCCAAGGTGCTGGTGCGCCCGCTGCTCAACAGCCAGACGCAGATGGCCGACACCTTCGTCACCGACAATACCGGCATCCGCCCCAGCGTGTCCGTATCGAACGGTGAATCGCGCCTGAAGCCGCTGACCGCCAACCAGGCCGATATCAGCCTCGAATATTATTATGGCCGCGGCAACTCGATCAGCATCGCCGGCTTCTACAAGGCGGTGAAGAACGGCACCTTCACCCAGTTCTACTGCCCGACCGCGTTCAACGGGGTGACGCTGAACGGCCAGGTCGGCAACTGCCAGTCGGCGGACGGCAAGGTCGACTATAACTTCAGCCGGAAGCTGAATGACAACAGCGTCATCCACATCAAGGGCGTGGAAGTCGCCGCGTCGCAGAGCTTCGACGAATTCCTGCCGGTCAAGGGTTTCGGCGCGACCGGCAACGTCACCGTGGTCGATGCGGACTCGCCCGCGCTCGGCACCGGCTTCAACCTGCGCGATCTGTCGAAGCTCACCTGGAATCTGACGCCGTACTGGGAAAACCAGATGTTCAGCGTCCGCCTCTCGGTGAACCATCGCAGTTCGTACAAGCAGGATGCGGCCAGCAGCTTCTTCGTCGACGGCGGCCAGATCCACACGGTGCGCAGCCGCACCCAGCTCGACCTCGCCCTCGGCTTCACGCCGACCAAGTGGCTGGGCTTCACCGGCGGCATCATCAACCTGAACAACACGCGGGAGGAGGCGTATCAGACGAACGCCAACACCTTCCAGATGACGAGCCTTACCGGCCGCACCTTCTACCTGTCGGCGACCGCCAAGTTCTGATCGTCCAAACCGGATAATCCCCACCTGCCCTCCTTCCCCTGTGGAAGGAGGGCATTTTCTTTGGGGAATCTCCGCCACCGCGATTTAACGACAAGCAACGGGACGCCCCGTCTTGCCGCTCCCGCTATCCGGCCGGCTCCAAAGAAGGAGTTCGAAGATGCAGTTGCTTGCCGGTAAGGTTGCGATCGTCACGGGGGCGAGTTCGGGGATCGGGCGGGCCGCCGCCCAGTTGTTTGCCGCGCACGGCGCATCGCTGATCCTCGTCGCGCGTCGCCAGGATCGGCTCGATTCCGTCGCTGCGGCAATCGAAGCAGCAGGCGGGCGCGCCATCACCGTCGCAGGCGACGTTACCGACATGGCGACCCACGAAGCTGCCGTCGCTGCTGCGCGAGCGCGGTTCGGCGGGCTGCACATTGGCTTCAACAATGCCGGCGTGGTCGGCGCGATGCAGCCGCTCGCCACGATCGATCCGGCCGACTGGTCGGCGGTTCTGGCGACAAACCTCACCGCCGCGTTCCTCGGCGCACGCGCGCAGATTCCGGCGATGCTGGCAAGCGGCGGCGGCGCGCTGGTGTTCACCGGAAGCTTTGTCGGCGCGAGCGTGGGGTTGCCGGGGATGAGCGCCTATGCCGCGGCCAAGGCGGGGCTGCTCGGCCTCGTCCGGGGCATCACCGCCGACTATGGCGCCGCCGGGATCCGTGCCAACGCGCTCCTCCCCGGCGGTACGGCCACCGAAATGGCGGGGGACGATATGCAACGCGAGTGGGCCGCCGGCCTGCACGCAATGAAGCGGATCGCAGCACCGGAGGAAATCGCACAGGCCGCGCTGTTCCTCGCCAGCGACATGGCGAGCTTCGTGACGGGCTCCGCGCTTTGGGCGGACGGCGGGAATGCCGCGGTGAAGCTGTAGCAGGCACACAATAGCCCCTCCCCTGGAGGGGGGCCGTGCAGGCTGCTGCGTCTATCGCAGCACCGCTGCCGTGTAGTTCTCCACCACCTCGGCCAGCGCTCGCCCTTCGCCGTCCAGCACCAGCGCGCGGTGGCGGAGCACATAGGGCGCAATCCCGGTCAGCACCTGCTCCAACGGCTTGCGATGGGGCTTGAGCGGCCGGATCACCGCGCCGAACGGCGTATCCCCCTGCTCCAGCGCGGCGTTCATCGCCGGCGTCAGGCGCGAGGGCACATACCAGTTCTCAGCGACCGAAAAGGCCACGCCTGCGCAGCTCAGCACCACGCCGCGATAGACCACCCGCTCGCCCGGCCCCACGCCCAGCCGCATCCGCTGCTCGGGCGTCGGATCCTTGTGTGCCGTCCGGTCGACCTCCGCCCGAATCGGCCCCCCGCAGCGGCGTTCCAGCACGGCGGTGGCGGTGGGACTGGCGAGAAGCTCGCGGCTGAGGGCCGCCGCATCGTCCGTCGCTACCGCTACCGCCACTACCAGCATCACTTTCCTCGAATTGCCGCCTGCGCTGCCGCGAGCCGCGCGATCGGTACGCGATAGGGCGAAGCCGAGACATAATCGAGCCCTGTCTTTTCGCAGAAGGCGATCGACGCCGGATCGCCGCCATGTTCGCCGCAGATGCCTAGCTTGATGTCGGGCCGGGTCGCGCGGCCGCGCTCGGCGGCGAGCGCAATCAGCTGGCCGACGCCCTCGACGTCGAGGCTCACGAACGGATCCTTGGCGTAAATGCCCTTCTCGACATAGGTGGTGAGGAAGCGCGAAGCGTCGTCGCGGCTCACGCCCAGCGTGGTCTGGGTGAGGTCGTTGGTGCCGAACGAGAAGAAGGCGCCCACTTCGGCGATCTCGCCCGCCATCAGCGCGGCGCGCGGCAGTTCGATCATCGTGCCGACCAGATAGTCGAGCGTGCGGCCCTTTTCGGCGAACACCGCCTGCGCTGCCTTGTCGACGACCGCCTTCATCAGCTCCAGCTCGCGCCGGGTGGCGACGAGCGGGATCATGACTTCGGGCACCGGCGCCGCACCCGACTTCTCCGCCACGGCAATCGCGGCCTCGAAGATGGCGCGCGCCTGCATTTCGTAGATTTCGGGATAGGTCACGCCCAGGCGACAGCCGCGATGGCCGAGCATCGGGTTGAACTCGTGCAGCTCGGCCGCGCGGCGCTTGAGCGTGTCCACATCCACCCCGGCCGCCGTGGCGACTTCGGTGAACTCCGCCTCTTCGTGCGGCAGGAACTCGTGCAGCGGCGGATCGAGCAGGCGGATCGTCACCGGCAGCCCCGCCATCACCTCGAAGATCTCGAGGAAGTCGCTGCGCTGTTCGGGCAGCAGCTTATCCAACG
Organism: uncultured Sphingomonas sp.; assembly: GCF_913774285.1. Classification (GTDB taxonomy): domain Bacteria; phylum Pseudomonadota; class Alphaproteobacteria; order Sphingomonadales; family Sphingomonadaceae; genus Sphingomonas. The sequence goes on from NZ_CAJYHX010000008.1 coordinate 170,192, forward strand.
CAGCGCGACGGCCCGCCTCGTTCTCGGCGAGGATCATCTGGCGCACCGCGGTGATGCGGGCCGAATCGAAGAACATGTGCTCGGTGCGGCACAGGCCGATGCCCTCGGCGCCGAACTCGCGCGCGATGCGGCAGTCGAGCGGCGTCTCGGCATTGGCGCGAACCTTGAGGCGGCGGACTTCGTCGGCCCAGGTCATCAGCGTGCCGAAATCGCCCGACAGCTCGGGCTGCACCGTCGGCACCTGGCCGGCCATCACCTCGCCGGTGGCGCCGTCGATGGTGACCATGTCGCCCTCGCGGACCTCACGGCTGCCGACGCGCATCACCTTCTCGCGCGCGTTGATCGACAGGCTGCCGGCACCCGAGACGCAGGGGCGCCCCATGCCGCGCGCGACGACCGCCGCATGGCTGGTCATGCCGCCGCGTGCGGTGAGGATGCCGCGCGCCGCGTGCATGCCGTGAATGTCCTCGGGGCTGGTCTCGACGCGGATCAGGATCACCGAGTCGCCGGCATTGGCGCGCTTCTCCGCCGTGTCGCTGTCGAACACCGCGAGGCCCGAGGCCGCGCCGGGGCTGGCGGGCAGGCCCTTGGTCAGCACGTCGCGCGGCGCCTTGGGGTCGAGCGTCGGGTGGAGCAGCTGGTCGAGCGCCGCCGGATCGACCCGCAGGATCGCCTCCTCGCGCGTGATCAGCCCCTCATTCGCCATGTCGACCGCGATCTTGAGCGCCGCCTTGGCAGTGCGCTTGCCGCTGCGGGTCTGCAGCATCCACAATTTGGCGCGCTCGACGGTGAACTCGATGTCCTGCATGTCGCGATAGTGCGTCTCGAGCCGGTCGAATACCGCCGCCAGCTCGCCATAGACCTCGGGCATCGCCTCTTCCATCGAGGCGGGCTTGGCGCCTGCGGCCTCGCGGGCGGTCCGGGTCAGATATTGCGGCGTGCGGATGCCGGCGACGACGTCCTCGCCCTGCGCGTTGATCAGGAACTCGCCGTAGTAGGCGCGCTCGCCGGTGGAAGGGTCGCGGGTGAAGGCGACGCCCGTCGCCGAGGTGTCGCCCATATTGCCGAACACCATCGCCTGCACGTTCACCGCCGTGCCCCAGTCCGCGGGAATGTCGTTCAACCGGCGATAGACCTTGGCGCGCTCCGACTGCCAGGATCCGAACACCGCGCCGATCGCACCCCAGAGCTGGTCGTGCACGTCCTGCGGGAACTGCTTGTTCCACAGCTCCTGGACGATGCTCTTGTATTCGGCGACCAGCGCCTGGAGGTCGGTGGCCGACAGCTCGGTGTCGAGCGTGAAGCCGCGATCTTCCTTGGCGATCTCCAGCGCTTCCTCGAACCGGCCATGGTCGAGGCCCAGCACCACATCGGCATACATCTGGATGAAGCGGCGATAGCTGTCCCAGGCGAAGCGATCGTCGCCGCTGGTCGCGGCCAGCCCCTGCACCGTCTGGTCGTTGAGGCCGAGGTTGAGGACGGTGTCCATCATCCCCGGCATCGAGACGCGCGCGCCCGAGCGGACCGAGACGAGCAGCGGATCGGCGGCGTCCCCGAACTGCTTGCCGGTGATCGCGGCGATATGCGCGATGCCGTTCGCCACCTCGGCCTTCACGCTCTCGGGGAAAGTCTCGCCTTCCTCATAATAACGCGTGCACATCGCGGTGGAGATGGTGAAGCCCGGCGGCACCGGCAGCCCGATCGAGGCCATCTCGGCAAGGTTCGCGCCCTTGCCGCCGAGCAGATTCTTGTCGCCCGCACCACCGTCCGAAACACCACCGCCGAAGCGGTACACATATTGCGTCATTCTGATCCCCTTCCGATCGAAGCGCCCTTTCAAGACAGAAAGGGCGCTATCGCAGGTGCGAAGAAGGCGGAACCGCTGACTACGTTGTCGGTATCCGATTATTTCGGGACGATGGCAGTTTCAGGCCAATTTACGGATATTAATCGTACAATTAAGCCCCTCAACCTTCGATCCTGGCGAAGTCCGCCACCTTGTGCACTGCATCACGCATCCGCGCGAGCAGGCCGAGGCGCGCGGCGCGCTTTACCGGATCGGTATCGTTGACCGTCACCTGATCGAAGAAGGCGTCGATCGGGGCGCGCAGAATCGCGAGCGCGGCCATGGCATCCTCGAACTGCTCGGCTTCGATCGCGGCGGTCGCCTTGGGCTCGGCCGCGTCGAGCGCTGCGGCAAGCGCCGCCTCGGCGGGTTCGGGCGCGGCGTTCACGGCGCCGGCTCCCCATTCCTCCTTCTTGAGGATGTTCGCCGCGCGCTTGTAGCCGGCGAGCAGGTTGGCGCCGTCCTCGGTGGTGACGAACGCCTGCAGCGCCTTCACCCGCGCGAGCAGCCGGACGAGATCGTCCTCGCCGCCGAGCGCGAACACCGCGTCGATTAGGTCGTGGCGGACACCCGCCTCACGCTGCTGGACCTTGAGGCGGTCGACTACGAAGTCGACCACAGAGATTGCCACCTTCCGACGCGCGACGTCTTCGTCGCTGAGCGTCTTGTCCGCGGCGTGCCCAAGCCAGCCAAGGCGAATGACTTGGCCGAGATCAGCGCGAAGGCCATTCTCAAGAATAAGCCGTCCAATACCAATCGCCGCACGACGAAGTGCGAAAGGATCCTTTGACCCGGTCGGAAACTCTTCAATCTCAAAGAACGAGTTGATCGTATCCAGCTTGTCCGCCAGCGCCACCGCCACCGTCACGGGATCGGCGGGGACGTCATCGCCCTGCCCGACCGGCTTGTAGTGATCGCGGATCGCCGTCGCGACCGCCGGGTCTTCCCCTTGCGCGGCGGCGTAATAGCCGCCCATCAGGCCCTGTAGCTCGGGGAACTCGCCGACCATGCCGGTGACGAGGTCCGCCTTGGCCAGTTCTGCCACACGCCGTGCCAGTGCCGGATCGCAGTTCGGCACGATCTTCTCGGCCGCCAGCCACTCGGCCAGCTTGGCCACGCGCTCGACCTTCTCGGCCACCGTGCCCAGCTTCTCGTGGAAGACGATCTTCTCGAGTTTCCCCACCTGCGCTTCGAGCGGCACCTTCAGGTCCGTCTCGTAGAAGAAGCGCGCGTCGCTCAGCCGCGCCGCCAGCACCTTCTGGTTGCCCGCGACGATCTTCTCGCCGCCATCGGCCGCGTCGATATTCGCCACGCAGACGAACGCGTTGGCCAGCTTCCCCGCAGCATCGCGGCAGACGAAATACTTCTGGTTCACGCGCGCGGTGAGCTGGATCACCTCGGGCGGCACCGCCAGGAAGGCCTCCTCGAAGCGGCCGAGCAGCGGCATCGGCCATTCGGTCAGCCCGGCATTCTCGAACAGCAGGCCCTCGTCCTCGATCAGGCTGAGCCCGGCCTTCTGCGCGGCCATCTTCGCCCCCAGCGCGATGATGCCCCGCCGCTCGGCGCCGTCGACGATGACATGGCAGGCGCGCAGCTTCTCGACATAGTCGTCGGCCGAACCGATGGTGATCGTGCCCGGATGGTGGAAGCGATGTCCAACCGTCGCCGCGCCGCTGGTCACCCCGGCGATGTCGCACGGCACCACGTCGCTGCCGAACAGCGCGACGATGCCCTGCAACGGACGCACCCAGCGCAAACTCTCGGTAGAGAGCGAATCCGCCCCCCAGCGCATCGACTTGGGCCAGGGGAAGGCGCGGATCACGGCGGGGATCGCGGCAGCCAGCACCTCGGCGGTTGCGCGACCCGGCTTGTCGACGATCGCGAACAGCACGCCGTCGCGCTCGACCAACTGGTCGGCGGTCAGGCCGGTCTTGCGGAGGAAGCCTTCGAGCGCCTGAGGCGGCGCGCCGACGCGCGGGCCCTTGGTCTCCTCGGAGACGGCGGCGGTCTGCTCGGGCAGGCCCTTCAGGATCAGCGCCAGCCGGCGCGGCGTCGCGTAGGACACGACCTCGGCGGCCTTGAGCCCGGCCTTTTCCAGCTCGGCCGCGAACAGGCGGGCGAGATCCTCCCGCGCCTTTTCCTGCATGCGCGCCGGGATTTCCTCCGAGCGGAGTTCGAGAAGAAAGTCCGTCACGCTGCCCACCCGTTCTTTTCCATCCACGCCGTGCAGGCGCCCTTCGCCAGATCGCGCACCCGGCCGATATAGGCCTGGCGCTCCGCCACCGAGATCACGCCGCGCGCATTCAGCAGGTTGAAGATGTGGCTCGCCTCGATCGCCTGCTCATAGGCCGGGATCGGCAGCTTCGCCTCCAGCGAGCGCTCGCACTCGGCCGCGGCCTTGCGGAACAGGTCGAACAGCGCGTCGGTATCGGCGACCTCGAAGTTCCACGTCGACATCTCGCGCTCATTCTCCAGGAACACGTCGCCGTACGTCACGCCCGCGTCGTTGAAGGCGAGATCGTACACGCTGTCCTTGTTCTGGATGTACATGGCGAGGCGTTCGAGCCCGTAGGTCAGCTCGCCCGCCACCGGCTTGCAGTCGAACCCGCCCATCTGCTGGAAATAGGTGAACTGGGTGACTTCCATCCCGTCGCACCAGACTTCCCAGCCCAGGCCCCAGGCGCCGAGCGTGGGCGATTCCCAGTCGTCCTCGACGAAGCGGATATCGTGCTTGGTGAAGTCGATGCCGATCGCGGCGAGGCTGCCGAGATACAGTTCCTGCAGGTCGGGCGGGCTCGGCTTCAGGATCACCTGATACTGGTAGTAATGCTGCAGCCGGTTGGGGTTTTCGCCATAGCGGCCGTCGGTCGGGCGGCGGCAGGGCTGGACGAAGGCGGCGTTCCACGAGTCCGGCCCCAGCGCGCGCAGCGTGGTGGCGGGGTGGAAGGTGCCGGCGCCCATCCGCATGTCATAGGGCTGCAGGATCAGGCAGCCGCGCGTGCTCCAATAGTCGTGGAGCGTCAGGATCATGCGCTGGAAGCTGAGAGGTTCGGACAAGTTGGTCACCCTGTAAGGTTTGGAGAGCGCTTTGGCGCAGGGCGCCGAGGGGGTCAACCGGGAGGGGGGGGGCCGTGCCCTCTCCCTCAGCCGTCATCTCGGCGGAAGCCGGGATCCATTGGGGTTTCCGGCGCGGCTTCATCCCCGGCGGAGGGGCGAATGGATCCCGACTTTCGTCGGGATGACGGGCGTGGGAGTGGCGGGACCCGTTGACTCCCCTGCCCCCATCTCGCCAAGCCCGCCCCCATGTTCCGCGCACTCCTCCTCGCCGCCCTGTTCCTCCTCGGCAGCTGCGGCGCCGCGCCGCGCGAGGCCAAGCCTGCGCTGTGGGCGGTGCGCGACGGCGACACGACCCTCTATCTGTTCGGCACCGTCCATCTGCTCCGCCCCGACCTGCGCTGGTTCGAGGGCCCGGTGCGCACCGCGTTCGAGCGCTCGGACACGCTCGTCCTCGAACTGGTGATGCCGCCCGAGGCGGAGACGCAGGCGCTGCTCGACAAGCTGGGCCGCACGCCCGGCGACCCGACCGTCGCCGCCCTGCCCGCGCCCGAACACGCCAAGCTCGAAGCCGCGCTCCATGCCGCCGGGCTCGCGCCGCAGTCGCTAGACCGCGACGAGCCATGGCTGGCCGCACTCACCCTCTCGCTGCTACCGCTACAGAAGCTGGGCTATGACGATGCGAACGGCGTCGAGCAGGTGCTGCAGGCCGCCGCGCAGAAAGCCGGCAAGCGGCTGGCCGGACTGGAGACCGCCGCTCAGCAGTTCGGCTATTTCGACGGTCTCTCCGCCGCCGCGCAGGGGCGTCTGCTCGGCGACACGCTGAACGGCCTGCCCGAGACCGGTGCCAACATCGACGCCGCCGTCGCCGCCTGGAGCAAGGGCGATGCGGACACGCTGGCCCGGATGCTCAACGCCGATCTCGCCGGCAATTCCGAGCTGCGCGACACGCTGCTGCTCCGCCGCAACCGGGCTTGGGCGGATTGGATCGCCAAGCGGATGCAGGCGCCGGGGACAGTGTTCGTCGCGGTCGGCGCCGGCCATCTGGCGGGGGATGCGAGCGTGCTGGCGTTGCTGGCCAAGGCCGGGTTGAAGGTGGAGCGGCTGCAATAACAGCACCGACGAGAACGAAAGCGGAACTTTTACTTCCCTACAGCTGCACTTCGGGTGTATGTCTCGGCAGATCGGCCCATGCCGGTGCGGGGGCAGAGAGCGCAGATGTCGTTTTGCCGGAACTTTCGGAACTTTCGGGGGCCGAACACCTGCCTTGCGATTCCGCTGCGCTTCGCCTATAGGCGCGCGCTTGCCGTGGCAGGGTCATCCCTGGAGGCCTGCCGCTGCATGCACGTTGAAACATTTAGCGCATTGGAAATCGACACATGAGCGACACGCTTACGCTGTCGGCCGAAACGCGCGACCGGGCTGGCAAGGGAGCCTCCCGGGCGCTGCGTCGTGAAGGCCGCGTCCCCGCCGTGATCTATGGCAACAAGCAGGATCCCGCCAGCATCCACGTCAACGAGCGTGAGCTGCAGAAGCTGCTGAACACCGGCCACTTCTTCAACTCGGTGATCATGGTCAACGGCGAGCGCACGCTGGCCAAGGACGTCGCCTTCGACGTCGTCACCGATCGTCCGCTGCATGTCGACTTCCTGCGCATCTCCGAGCACGCGACCGTCACCGTCGAAGTGCCGATCGTGTTCGTCGACGAAGAGCTGGCTCCCGGCCTGAAGCGCGGCGGCGTGCTCAACATCGTCCGCCACGAGCTGGAGCTGGTGGTCGACGCGGCAGAGATCCCCGACCAGATCGAGATCTCGGTCAAGGGCCTCGAAGTCGGCGACTCGCTGCACATCTCGGCCGTGACCCTGCCCAAGGGCGCGACCCCGTCGATCACCGATCGCGACTTCACCATCGCCACCGTCGTCGCGCCGTCGGCGCTGAAGTCGGCGGACGGCGAAGCGGAAGCCGAGTCGGCCGAGGGCTGATCGGCCTTCCCTTCACGGGTTCAAAAGATCGCCTCCGCACCCTAGGTGCGGGGGCGATTTTCTTTTCGGGAGTGTAGGTGATGCAGCTATGGGTAGGTCTCGGCAATCCGGGGCCGCAATATGCGATGCACCGCCACAATGTCGGCTTCATGGCGCTCGATGCGCTGGCCGAGGTGCACGGCTTCTCGGCGCCGAAGAAGCAGTTCCAGGGCTGGACCCAGGAAGGCCGAATCGGCACCGACAAGGTCGTGCTGCTCAAGCCCGGCACCTTCATGAACGAGAGCGGACGGGCGGTGCGGTCCGCCCTGGATTTCTACAAGCTGGCGCCGAAAGACGTCACCGTCTTCCACGACGAGCTCGACCTGTTGCCGATGAAGGTGAAGGTGAAGCGCGGCGGCGGCACGGCGGGCCACAACGGCCTGCGCTCGACCGACGCGCATCTCGGGCCCGACTTCCGCCGAGTGCGCCTCGGCATCGGCCATCCGGGACACAAGGACCGGGTGACCGGCTATGTGCTCGGCAACTATGCCAAGGCCGAGATCGAGCCCTTGTCCGACATGCTCGGTGCGATCGCCGCCGAGGCGCCCTGGCTGGCGGCGGGCGACGATGTGCGCTTCATGAACGAAGTCGCGCGACGCATGCAGGACTGAGCGCCGGGCGCTTCGGGTTCTTACCCTGAATCAATGAGGTTGCGATGGAACGGTAGCACCGCCCGTGCCATCCTGGGGCAACTGTCGATGAAGGGATGCCCCATGCGCCTCGTCCTGCCCGCCCTGCTCGCGCTGCTGCCGCTCGCCGCGCCCGCCGCGGCCCAGACCGCCCCCGCCCCGGCGCCGCAGCCGGTCTACGAGCTGCGCATCTATTATCCGGCGCCGGGCAAGGCCGAGGCGCTCAACGCCCGCTTCCGCAACCACACGCTCAAGCTGTTCGCCAGGCACGGCATGCGCAACGTCGCCTATTGGAACGAACTGCCCCGGCCGGATGCGCCCGAGGGCCGCGTGGTCTACATCCTCGCCTATCCCAGTCGCGAAGCCCGCGAGGCGGACTGGAAGGCGTTCGGCGCCGATCCCGACTGGCAGAAGGTGGTCGCCGAGTCCGAGGCGAACGGCAAGATCGTCACCAAGGTCGAGAGCATCTTCATGACCATGGCGGACTATTCCCCGCCGCTCGCAGGCGCGCGGTAGGCGCAGGGCCATCTAGTCGATCCGTTGATGGCGCAGCGGCGCAGCATCGGCGACCCTGCCACGCACTTGGCAATGGAGGACCGATATGCTGGCCATCGACCGAAGCGGCGCCGCGGGCGCACCCTATGCACGGCCGCTAACGCCGATCGGCCATGGACCGGATCCGCGGCAGATCGAGCGCGACTATCAGGTGCCCGACGACAAGACGATCGCCTGGAGCCCGAGCCTGTTCGGCGCGATCCCCCTCGGTGGGATCGGCGGCACTCGCACGATCACCCAGACCGAAGGCAAGCTGCTCGACAATCTTACCCGCGATCGCGGAATCCTGGGCCTCAACAGTTTCAAGAACATCGCCGACGAAGCATTCTCGGTATCGGAAAAGCGGGTGCCGCCGCCCACCACGATTCCCGCAGGCGCGCGGCAACAGATCGCGGCGCTGCCTGCCGAGAAGCAAGCGCTCGCCGCCCGCGCCTATCCCAAGAATGACGGCCATACCGATGCGTTCCGGCACGCCTATTGGAACGCCCGCCTCACCGCCGAGTTCGGCGAGAACTGGACGAAGCAGTTCACCACGGCGCATGAAGGGCTGCCTGGCAACGGCGCGGTGCGGGAGGCGATGGATTTGTACAACAACGAAGTCGGTCGCCGCATTGCGGTCGAACACCCCGGGGCATCCCCCGAGGCATTGGCGGACCTCGTCCAGAAGGCCCTGGACGACGGCGAGCTGATGGTGGTCGATCGCAGCGGGCACCTGGCGCCCAGCGACACCGTTGCCCGCGGGCAGCACGGCATGGCCGATCCCCGCCCGGCGGATGGGGTCATGCAGACGCCCAAGGGCGATGCCAGCGCGAACGGGTCGTGAAGGCGGGTACGGCATTGGGGACGATCGTGGCGCTGGCGCTGGCCGGCTGTGGAGGCGCGCAGATGCAGTTCGACAAGAGTGCCTGGGCAGCGGAGCGCGGCAATTATGACGGCGAGAACCGCCGTGGCGCAATGGTGTCGCAACTAGGTGGTGCAGGCGTCGTGGCAGGGGCATCTCGCGAGGCGGTGCGGGAACTGCTTGGCGAACCCGATTCCAGCGGTCCGTCAGCCGATATCTATTATCTCGGCCGCAGCGCAACGGGGCCGAGCTTCGAGATCTACCGGATCGAATATGACGCCGCGGGCAAGCTTCGCACCGCGCAAGTCCAGCGCGGCTGATCAACGGACAGACGAAAAGGGGGCCCGGTTTCCCGGGCCCCCTTTTTCGTTTCAGACACCGGCGTCGCTTATTGCTGCTTCACGCCGACCACTTCGCCGACGATGCGGGTGTCCGCACCGTTGATCGTGCCCGAGGCGCCGAAGACGATGCCTAGGTTCACGCCCTTCGAGCCGTAGAAGGCGCCGGTGATCGTGCCGGTCGCCGGACCACCGCTGACGAGGCTGCCGCTGAACTGGTTCTGCCCGATCGGGATCGCGCCCTGGGCATTCAGCGTGACATAGGCGGTCTCGGCGCCGCCGCTCGGCAGCGTCGTCAGGTTCATCGCCGTGGTGACGAGACCGGTAGCGAAGTTGACCGAGACGGTCGCGGTGCCCCCGACGCGGACGATCGTCGTCGCGTTGTTGGCGACGCTGACCGCGCGGCCGACGATCCGCGCATTGTAGCTCGCCGTGCCGGTGGTGAGCATGTCGTAGCTCAGCGTCGGATAGCCCCAGATCGCATAGGTCAGGCGCTTCTGGCCGGTGGTCGAATCGCCGCGCCACCAGTTGGCATAGCTCAGCACGGTCAGCTGCTTGAGCAGGCTGTCGCTGGTCGTCACGGTCGCTGCGCCGATGTTGTTGAGCACTTCGAGCTGGCTGAAATTGCCCGCCGCCGCGCCGGTCGCGGTGCTGACGCTGCGATAGACGAATTCAGTCACCGTCGGTGCCGCCGTGGCGGTGACGTTGGTGCCGGTGAAGCGCGACTCCTCGGTCGCCTCGTCCATCACGAAGGTGCCGTTGGTGAGGTCGGTGGTCGCGGCCAGCTTGACGCGGCTGGTGAAGGTCTCGGTCGCGGTCACGCCCAGCGTCACGGCGCCCGCGGCGGGATCGCCGGTATAGTTGGTCGTCGCGTTCAGCGTGCTGAATTCGGCGGCGGCGGTGAGCGGGAAGGCAGTGTAGGTAGCGGTGGGCGTCGGAGTTGGCGTCGCCGAGCCGCTTGAGGTGGGGGTCGGCGTCGGCGTGGGCGAGGAGTTCCCACCGCCGCTGCAGCTTGCCAGCGCGGCCGCAGCCGCGGCGCTGCCCAAAATGACATAACGGCGAATCATACGAAAACTCCTCGAGAACCTGGCGCACCACAGGAAATGCCTTGGCCCCCTGTACCCCAGATGAACGGCCCTGCGTCAAGGCTGGACGCGTTACACTGGAAAAAGCCGTCGCCTGCGCGTATCGAGCGCCGCATATCGCCGGCGCGCCCGCCGGCCCCCTTCACGACAGGATCGAACTACCATGGGTTTCCGTTGCGGCATCGTCGGCCTGCCCAATGTCGGCAAGTCCACGCTTTTCAATGCGCTGACCGAGACGGCCGCAGCGCAGGCGGCCAACTATCCATTCTGCACGATCGAGCCGAACGTCGGCAATGTCGCCGTGCCCGATCCGCGGCTGAACAAGCTGGCGGAAATCGCCGGCTCGCAGAAGATCATCGAGACGCAGCTCGGCTTCGTCGACATCGCCGGCCTGGTGCGCGGCGCCAGCAAGGGCGAAGGCCTGGGCAACCAGTTCCTCGGCAACATCCGCGAAGTGGACGCGGTTGTCCACGTCCTGCGCTGCTTCGAAAATGACGACATCCAGCATGTCGACAACCGCGTCGATCCGATCGCCGATGCCGAGACGGTCGAGACCGAGCTGATGCTCTCCGACCTCGAGAGCCTTGAGAAGCGTGTGCCCAACCTCGCCAAGAAGGCGGCACAGGGCGACAAGGAAGCGAAAGCCGCCGCATCGGTGCTCGGCCAGGCGCTCGACCTGCTGCGCGACGGCAAGCCCGCGCGGCTGACCGTGCCCAAGGACGAGGACGAGGCCCGCCACCTGCGGCTCGCCCAGCTGCTAACCGGCAAGCCGATCCTCTACGTCTGCAACGTCAACGAGGAAGACGCGGCCAACGGCAATGAACTGTCCGCCAAGGTCTTCGCCAAGGCGGCGGCCGAAGGCGCGCAGGCGGTTGTCGTCTCGGCGGCGATCGAGGCCGAGATCGCGACGATGCCGGTGGAGGAGCGCGGCGAGTTTCTCGGCGAGCTCGGGCTGGAGGAGACCGGCCTCGCCCGCGTGATCCGTGCCGGCTACAAGCTGCTCGACCTGCTGACCTTCTTCACCGTCGGCCCCAAGGAAGCGCGCGCCTGGACCGTCCATCGCGGCGCCACCGCGCCCAACGCCGCGGGCGAGATCCACAGCGATTTCGAGAAGGGCTTCATCCGCGCAGAGACGATCGCGTACGACGACTTCGTGGCGCTCGGCGGCGAAGCCAAGGCGCGCGAAGCCGGCAAGCTGCGTGCGGAAGGCAAGGCCTATGTCGTCCAGGACGGCGACGTGATGCACTTCCTGCACAGCTGAGAATATTTCCCCCTCCCGCTTGCGGGAGAGGTTAGGGGAGGTTGCGACGTGGAGGCGCTTGCTGACACGGTGTCGCCCGCTACCCGCACACACCCTCCCCCTGCCCCTCCCGCAAGCGGGAGGGGAGAATAGAGGAAGGAGGGGCTAAGAAGCTCCGCTATCCGCACGCCTTCGCGATCAGCGCGGCGAGATGCTCGCGCAGGAACGGCTTGGCCAGCACCGGCCGCTCGCAATAGGCGCCCTCCAGCCCCAGCGCGCCATAACCGGTGGCGAAGGCGTAGGGGATCGCGCGCTCGGCAAGGATGTCCGCGACTGGGAAGGAATGGTGGCCGTCGAGATTGACGTCGAGGATCGCCAGATCGGCCTCCACCCGCCGCGCCGCCTCCAGCGCCTCGGGCAGCCGCATGGCGATCTCCACCACCTCGTGACCGAGATCCGCCAGCATGTCCTCGATCAGGAAGGCGATCGTCATTTCATCTTCGACGATCAGGACACGCACGGCAAAAAATCCTACTCTACGGTAACGGCGGCGAGCGGCGCCTCGACGGTGCAGCGCAGCCCCTCGGGCTCGAAGTAAAGCGTCACCGTGCCGCCAAGTTCCCCCGCCAGGCCACGCTCGATCAACCGCGAACCGAAGCCGCGGCGCGCCGGCGCCAACACAGCAGGCCCGCCGCGTTCCCGCCACTCCAGGCGCAGCTGGCCGTTCGTCACCGACCAGGCGATCGCCACCTGGCCCGTTTCGTTCGACCAGGCGCCGTATTTGACGGCATTGGTGGAAAGTTCGTGCATCGCCAGCGCCATGGCCAGCGCAGTCTTGGGCGAGATGCGTACGTCCGCGCCCACAAGCGTGCAGCGCGCCGGATCATGCTGGTGCGGGCGCACCGCCTGATCGACCGCCTCGCGCAGCGACGCGCCTGCCCAGCGCTCGCCGGTCAGCAAATCGTTGGCCTGGGCCAGCGCCACCAGACGCGCGGCAAATTGTTCCTGCGCCACCGCCAGATCGGGCGCGGCGCGGAAGGTGCGCATCGCGATCGCCTGCACCATCGCCAGCGTGTTCTTCACCCGGTGGTTGAGCTCGTTGATCACCAGCCGCAGATGCTCGTTGGTGCGGCGCTGCTCGGTAATGTCGGAAGCCGCGCCGAACCACTCCACCAGCGTCCCCGCCTCGTCGGCGAGCGGCACCGCGCGCGACGCCACCCAGCCGATGCTGCCGTCCGCCTGGCGAACGCGGTGTTCGAGCTCGAGCGGCCGGCGCGTCGCCACCGCCTCGGCGATCGCAGCCTGCACCCGTGGAAAATCCTCGGGATGGAGATAGGTCTCCTTCCAGTCACTCTGGGCGGCGCTGGCGTGGGTGAGGAAGGTGCCGCCGTCCATGTGGAGGAGTTCGGACCAGTCGGGACTCATCCGGTAGATCGCGTCCGAAGTCGCCTCTACGAACGCGCGCAGCCGCCGCTCGCTTTCGCGCAACTGGCGCTGGGCGAGTACTTTCTGCGTCGTCTCGACGACGATCGCGATCACCCCTGCCGGCGTGCCCGATTCATCGAGAACGGGGGAATAATCCAGGTCCATCCACACCGGCTCCAGCTTGCCGCGCCGCTGCAGCGCCAGCTCCTGGTCGCGATAGGCAAGCGTCTGCCCGCTGAGGCCCACCCGCATGACATTGTCGTTGAAGTCGGCGATCTCCGACCAACCCTCGCGCACCTTGGATCCCAGCAGCGCCGGGTGCCGGCTGCCGGCGAATTCCGAATAGGCGTCGTTGTAGATCATCACGCCGTCGTCGCCCCACAGCAGCACGATCGGCACGGGCGACAGCAGCAGCATCTGGGTAACCGACTTCAGGCTTTGCGGCCACTGCGCCAGCGGCCCGATCGACGTGGCCGCCCAGTTGAAATCCCGGATGAGCTGCCCGAGCTGCCCCCCACCGATCGGGTAGCCTGATTCGCCCATCCATTCCTCCACGCAAGGTATCACGTCTGCCGCCGCGGCTGGCAGAATGTTTCTCCTCCGCGATCGTTCATTCCGCGGCGTGCGACGATAACCTATGTGAACTTAGTCCGCGTTTGGCGCCGGTCGTCGACCGGAATAGAGCGGATGCGCAACAAATCTTCGCTCGGACCGGCAACGCGCTGGAAATGTTTCTACAATGGGTCCGGTACGGGGGCATCGGCCCTCGGGGGGATTTCCATGACAATTACCGCGCGGGTTCGCAGCGGCGCGATTGCGCTGATCCTGCTTCTGGCTATCGCCTTCGCCGTATCGGCGTGGCGGATCCATGCGATCCGGATGGGCGGGCCGATGCACCGCGCATCGATGGAGATCGCCGATCTCAACGCCGATATTCTGCCCCCGCCCGAATATATCATCGAGCCCTATCTGGAAGCGACGCTGCTGCTCGACCATCCCGAGCGGATCGAAGCGACCCGCGCCCGGCTTGCCGAGCTGCGCAAGGCCTATGATGAGCGCCATGCGGTGTGGGAACAGTCCGCTCTGCCCGACCATCTGAAGCGCGCGATCCTCGCCGACACGCATACCCCGGCGATGCGCTTCTGGCAGGAGGCTCAGGGCGCGTTTCTCGACGCGATCGCCGCGAAGGACATGGTCACCGCCCGCGCCCGTTACGCCGTACTCACGCAAGCCTATGATGCGCACCGCAAGGCGATCGACGCGCTGGTCAGCGCCACCGCCGAGGAACAGGCGGCGTTCGGCGGCCGCTCGTCCCAGTCGCTCTGGGCCTCAATCGGCGTGCTGACCTTGCTCGCGCTGTCGCTGTTCGGCACGATCGGCTGGTTCGCCTGGTGGCTCACTCGCCGCGTCGCCCAGCCGCTGTCGCAGGTCGCCCAGGCGACCACGATGCTGTCGCGCGGCCAGGACACCGCCATTCCCTATCGTGACCGCACCGACGAGCTGGGTGACATCGCCCAGGCTGTCGCCCGCTTCCACGCTGCCGCGCGCAGCCGCGCCGAGATGGATGCGGCGCATCTCGCCGAGCAGGAAAATGTTGGCGAGATGCTGGGCGCCGCGCTTGCCGCGCTGGAGAAAGGCGATCTGCGCCACCGCATCGCCACCCCCTTCCCCGGCGTCTACGAGCCCGTGCGGCTGAGCTTCAACCGCGCGGCCGGAGCACTTTCCGCGATGCTCCGCACCGCCATCCACAGCGCGCGCAACATCGGCACCGGCTCCAGCGAAATCGCCACCGCCTCGGAGGATCTCGCCCGCCGCACCGAAATGACCGCGAACACACTCCAGGAAACCAGCGCAGCAATCCAGCTGATCGAGAACCGGCTGAAGAGCAGCAGCCAATCGGCGGAAATCACGATGCAGCGCGCCGAACAGGCCGGGGCGATGGTGCATTCGGGCCGCAGCACCGCGCAGAACGCCGCGACCGCGATGAACAGCGTCTCCGAACGCGCCAACGCGATCGATACGGTGGTGGAGGGGCTCGACAAGATCGCCTTCCAGACGCGCGTGCTGGCGATGAACGCCGCCGTCGAGGCCGGTCGTGCCGGGGAGGCCGGGCGCGGCTTCGCGGTGGTCGCCGACCTCGTCTCTGCGCTTGCGCTGCGTGCCGAGGAAGAGGCGAAGCGCGGCCGCGAGCTGATCAACGAGACGCAGATCGACGTCGCCACCGCCGCCAGCGAGGTCCGCGCGGTGGACACGGCGCTGGTCGAGATCGTCGAGAATTTCGACAGTGTCCAGCAACTGCTCCAGGCGCTGCGCGAGGACAATCGCTCGCAGGCCGGCGCGATTTCCGACATCACCCGGTCGGTGGTCGAAATGGAAGCGGCCACCCAGCAGAACGCCGCGATGGTGGAGCAGACCTCCGCCGCCGCCCGCTCGCTCGACCGCGAGGCGGCGACGCTGCTCGGCAACGCCGAGGCGTTCCGGGTGGACGAAGAGGTGGTGGGGTATCGCAGCGGCGCGGCCGCCGAGCCCGCATTCGAGATGGCGTACTGAACCTCCGATCCTCCCCCTGCGGGGAGAGGACCTACCTGCCCCCCTACCCCTCGAACGCCGCCAATATCGGGCACGGCCCCGCGCTGCCCGATCCGCACTCCCGCGCCAGCCGGGCAAGCCCCTCGCGCGCCTGGACCAGCTCGGCGATCTTCACGTCGAGCGCCGCAATCCGCGTCCGAGCCAGTTCCCGCGCCCGGGTGCGGTCGTCGGTTGCGTCGAGCTCGAGCAGCTCGCCGATTTCCTCCAGCGTGAATCCCGCTGCCTGCGCCGAGCGGATGAAGCGCAGCCGCCGCACTTCCTTCTCGCCATAGCGACGCACGCCCGCATCGGGCCCGCCGCCACGCTCGGGCGTCGGCAGCAGCCCGCGCCGCTGGTAATAGCGCACCGTTTCCACCCCCACCCCGCCGGCGTCCGCCAGCTTTCCGATCGTCAGTTGCGACATGGCTTGACTCCGTACCATGGTACGGAGCCTATATGGGGTGCGGAGTGAAGGAAAGCCCATGTCATCCGCCTCGGAAAAGCACGCAATTCTCTATCGCATGGTGATGGGCACGCATGTCTGCCCCTGGGGCCTGCGCGCCCTGCACCTGCTCAAAAGCCACGGGTACACGGTCGACGACCGCCACCTCACCACCCGCGAGGAGACCGACGCGTTCAAGGCCCGCCACGGCGTGACGAGCACGCCGCAGGTTTTCATCGGCGAGCGGCGGATCGGCGGGCATGACGATCTCCGCCAGTTCCTCGGCCTGAAGGTCCGCGATCCCAAGGCGAAGACCTATCGTCCGGTACTCGCGCTGTTCGCCATCGCTGCGCTGATGGCGCTCGCCACCAGCCAGGCCGCCTATGCGACGCCGCTCACGATGCGCGCGGGCGAGTGGTTCGTCAGCTTCTCGATGTGCCTGCTGGCGATGCTCAAGCTGCGCGACGTGTCCGGCTTCGCGACGATGTTCCTCGGCTACGACCTGCTCGCCCGCCGCTGGGTGCCCTATGCCACCCTCTATCCCTTCGCCGAGGCCGCGGCCGGGCTGCTGATGACCGCGAACGTGCTGACCTGGTTCTCCGCCCCACTCGCGCTGTTCATCGGCGGGATCGGCGCCGTCTCGGTGTTCAAGGCGGTCTATGTCGATCGCCGCGAGCTGAAATGCGCCTGTGTCGGCGGCGACAGCAACGTGCCGCTGGGCTTCGTGTCGCTCACCGAAAACCTGATGATGATCGCGATGGGCCTTTGGATGCTCGCGCGCCCCCTGCTCGGAGTCTGAACCTTGCGTACCACCCTCGCCGCCCTTGCCCTGCTCGCGCCCCTGCCCGCGCTCGCGCAGGAGGATCACAGCATGCACGACATGGGTGCCATGCCCGCCGAGCCCACGCCGCAGGACCACGCCGCCATGGGTCACAACATGGCCGGCATGGACATGTCCCAACCGATGTCGGCCATGCGGATGGGCGGCTCCGACCATGCCGCCGGCGGCTCGGGCACATCGCTGCTGCCCCAGGCCGACGGGCCGATGCGCGGCGTGATGCTCGGCGATGGCGACTGGATGGTGATGGCGCACGGGTACCTTTGGGGCGTCTATACCGATCAGGGCGGGCCGCGCGGCAAGGACGAGGCGTTCGTCGAATCGATGGCGATGCTCAGCGCCAGCCGCGATTGGGGCGGCACCTCGGTGCAGCTCCGCGCGATGGGCAGTCTCGAGCCCGCCATGGGCCAGGGCGGCTATCCCAATCTCTTCGCCAGCGGCGAGACCGCCAACGGCCAGCCGCTGGTCGATCGCCAGCACCCGCACGACCTGTTCATGGAACTGAGCGCGCGCGTCGATACCCAGGTCGCGCCGGGCACCAAGCTGTTCGTCTATGGCGGTCCCGTCGCGGAGCCCGCGCTCGGGCCGAGCGCGTTCATGCACCGCCGCTCGGCGCGCTATTTCGCGCTGTCGCCGATCGCGCATCACTGGCTCGACAGCAGCCACATCACCTATGGGGTCGTTACCGGCGGCGTGCAGGCGGGCCGCGTGCAGCTGGAAGGCTCCTGGTTCAACGGCCGCGAGCCCGACGAGCATCGCTGGGACGTGGATCGCATCAAGCTAGACAGCTGGAGCGTCCGCGCCAGCTGGTCGCCTTCGGACAATTGGGTAGCGCAGGTCTCGACCGGGCACCTCAAGAGCCCCGAAGTCACCCATCAGGGCGAGGACGAGCAGCGCACCACCGCCAGCCTCCACTATAGCAGCGGCAAAGTCTCGGCGATGGTCGCCTATGCCGCCAAGCACCGCCTGCCCGGGCCGGTGCTGAGCGCGTTCACCGCCGAGGCGAACTGGGACCTGACCAGTCGGCACAGCCTATTCGGCCGGGTTGAGAATGTCGCAAACGACGAGCTCTTCCCGGATCATGACGATCCGCTGCACGACACCAAGTTCCGGGTGACGCGGTTCGAGGGCGGCTATGCCTATCGCATCCCGCTTGCGCACCAGACCGAGCTGGCGCTGGGCGGGTCAGTCGCCGCCTACGCCAAGCCGAGCGTGCTCGATGCGGCCTATGGCAAGGCGCCGGTGAGCTATACGCTGTTCGCGCGACTGGCGCTGGGGCGGTAAGCGCGGGGCGCCTCCTCCACCGCGCCGCCGAAGGCGATGGTGGAGGGGGAAACGCCCGGTCTTCCCCCCGCAACAATTACGGCGCATGCAGCCCCGCATGCGCTGGACCACCAGAATCGCCGCCGCCGCGCTGATCGCGGTCCTCCAGGCTTGTGCCACTCCGCCGGTCCAGGCGCCTCCCCCGCCCCCCGCGGCGGTGGAAGCCCGCCCGGCCGTCACGATCCTGATCTCGATCGACGGCTTCCGCGCCGATTACCTCCAGCGCGGCGTCACGCCCAACCTCACCCGCCTAGCCGCGCAGGGCATCACCGGGTCGATGCGCCCAAGCTTCCCGAGCAAGACCTTCCCCAACCATTGGACGCTGGTCACCGGGCTGGTGCCCGATCACCATGGCATCGTCGGCAACCGGATGGAGGATCCCGCCCACCCGAACGAAACCTTCACCACCGCCAGCGACGCGCCCTATTGGTGGAACGCCGCCGCGCCGATCTGGGTGGAGGCGGAGAAGGCCGGCATCCGGACCGGCACCGTGTTCTGGCCCGGCGCGAACGTCGCCTGGGGCAGCAGTGTCACCAGGCCCGACCACGGCGACTATGCCGGCGGCACCCGTCCGCGCGACTGGCTCCAGTACAACCAGGCGATCAACGACACGCAGCGCGTCGACACCGTGCTCGACTGGCTCCGCCGCCCGGCCGCCAACCGCCCGCGCTTCGTCACCCTCTATTTCGACCGCGTCGACACCGTGGGCCACGGTCATGGTCCGGACTCGCCTGAAGTCACGCAGGCGGCGGCGCAGGTCGACGCGCAGATTGGCGCGCTGATCGAGGGGCTGGCGGCGCTACACCAGCCTGCAAACCTGATCGTCGTCTCCGACCATGGCATGTCGGAGACCAGCGACACCCGCGTCATCCCGCTCGGCCTGCCCAAGGACAGCTACCACCTGATCGAAGGCGGCCCCTTCGCCGCGCTGAACCCACTGCCCGGCAAGGAAGCGCTGGTCGAGCAGGCGCTGCTCCGGCCGCATCCCCACATGGAATGCTGGCGCAAGGCGGACATCCCGGCGCGGTTCCGCTTCGGCACCAACGCGCGCGTACCCGCGCTCTTCTGCCTCGCCGAGCCGCGCTGGATGATCGTTGAGACGCTGCCCGGCGCGCCCTTCACCCGCGGCGAGCACGGCTATGACAATCGCAGCCCGGACATGGCCGCGCTGTTCGTCGCCGCCGGCCCCGCCTTCCGCCACGGCACGCTGCCAGCATTCGACAATGTCGACGTCGCCCCGCTGCTCCGCGACCTGCTCGGGCTGCCGCCCAAGGCAGGGCTCGACGGCGACGACGTGCCGTTTCGGGGCCTGCTCCAGCCCCGTTGAATCCGCTTGCCAGCGTCGGGTTTCTGAATGAAACTCGTTGCCATGCGCTTCTTCGACGATATCCGCCCGGGCGATCGCGCCAGCTTCGGCCGCTACGAGGTCACCCGCGAGGAAGTGCTGGAGTTCGCGCGCAAATATGATCCTCAACCGTTCCACCTCTCCGACGAGGCGGCAGCCAAGACCCATTTCGGGCGGCTGGCGGCGAGCGGCTGGCACACCAACGCGATGACGATGGCAATGCTGGTCGCGCACTACGAAGCGGACCCGATCGCCAGCCTGGGCGCGGCAGGCGTGGACGAACTGCGCTGGCTGAAGCCGGTCTACCCCGGCGACGTGCTCCGCTGCGAAACCGAAGTGCTGGAAGCCCGCGCCTCGCAGAGCCGCCCGGACATGGGCATCGTCCGCAGCCGGCTGACCAGCTTCAACCAGCAGGGCGAAGCGGTCCTCACCTTTATCGCCAACGCCCTGATCGCGCGCCGCACGACGGCGTGATCCGGCGTCCGGCGCATCTGGAATCGATGCCGGCGTGATGATAAGCATCGGTGATGTGGGCGGCCGATTTCTGCGCCCCCCTTACCGATGAAGCACCACCAGCGACCACTGGGCCCGCCCGGCGGCATCGGCCTCGCCTAGCAGCTGTTCGCGCACGCGCATGGCCGAGTGCGGTAGGGATCGCTCCGACGGCTACGTCCGGCACCTGTCGCGCAATACCTCAGGCCGCCTCCAGCATGGCCGCGCGCCGCTTGGCGGCACCGCGCTCGAGCTTGAACGCGCCGGTCTGGCCGCTCAGCACTTCCACTTCGCGGAGCAGGTGCGTGGTCGCCGCCGAGGTTTCCTCGACCATCGCGGCATTCTGCTGAATGCCCGATTCGATCGAGCTGAGCGCCCCGGACACTGCCTTGGTCGCATCGGCCTGCTCGCGGCTGGCGCGGGCGATCTCGTCGGCCCGGCGCGCGCTGTCCTCGGTCGAGGCCTCGATGGTCTGGAAGGCCTCGTCGATCAGGCCGACCGCGGCGACGGCGGTGCCGATCTCGTCTCGGGCGCGGGTGAGCTGTTCCTTGGCGCTCGCCGATTCGGTTTCGGCCCGCAGGGCCAGCGCGCTCACCAGGTCGGCGACGACCGCGAAGCCGCGGCCCGCTTCACCAGCGCGGCCTGCCTCGACCGCGGCGTTCATCGCGAGCACCCGGGTCTGGAAGGCAATCTTCTCCAGCCCCTCGATCACGCCGTCGATGGCGCGCGAGCTTTCGGTCACCGCCTCCATGGCTACGGTGGCGGCAGTGGTACGATTGCGGCCTTCGGTTACCGCGGAGCGCGCCGAGTGGCTGGCGGCGAGCGACTGGTCTGCTGCGGCCGCGGTTTCGCGCACGCTACCGGTGATCTGCTTCACCGCCACCGCGGTCTGGCTGAGCTCGCCGGCGGCGTGCTCGGTGCGGCGCGCAAGATTGCCCGAGGCCTGCGCGATTTCGCGGCTGCCGGTCTCGATCGACTGGGTGCTGTCCATCAGCGCGTCGATCAGGTCGCGCAGGCGATCGATCGCGCCGTTGTAGCCATCCTTGAGATCGCCGAATTCCTGCGGATAGTGCTCGGTGATCTTGGCGCTGAGGTCGCCGTCCGCGAGGCGCTGGAAGTACACGGCCATACCGCGGACCACCGCCGCATGCTCCTTGGCGAGCGCATTCTGCTCGATCTGCGCCTCGGCGGCCTGTTTGAAACTGGCCATGGCGCGCGTCAGGCGGCCGACGCAATCGGTGAAGTCGGTATAGGCGACCGGGCTCTTGAGGTCGCCGGCGGCCAGTGCCTCCATGCGAACGACGGTAGTGACATAGGGTACGGCGATCGCTTCGCGCAGCCACCAGGCGCAGATCAGCGCGCACAAGGTAAGCCCGGCATCGACCTCCAGCGACAGCGCCCAAGGCAGAATCGCGTCCACGGCGGTAACCGCCACCATGAAGCCGACGAACAGACCGAAGGCGATCAACAGCTTCAGTCGAATCGGTGCATTCGCCTTGAACCACTCCATACCGCACCCCAGTCCTTGATCTCTGTCAAAGATATCATAGGAGATTGGAAGGTTGCGGTTACGGATTTGCAGATAGAGGAAAGTTACGTAGGCACGAGCGAAATATCATTGTACTAGCAACACATTTACCTTCCGATCTGCATCTCGATAATGCCGGGCGATGATCGGGGTCCTTCGAATACCACAGCCGATGCATATCTAGTAAATGAGAGGATTAGGCACGCGAAGGTGCATCACGCGATGGTACAGGCGGCACTCAACGCCGGTGCCACCCGCCTGGGCGCCCGCGGAAGTCGCGCCAGTTGTTCCGCCAGCGCTGCTCGCCGCGCCAGGCACCGCGGCGCTGCTCCCAATAGGCGCGCTGGCCATCGTTCCAGGCGCGACGATGGCGATACCGGTCGTACACATAGACACCGGTGCCGGGATAATAATAGTCGTCGTACCAGCCCCAATAGGGGCTGCCATAGCCTGCGCCGTAGCCCACCGCCACACGTGACCCGCCATAGCCATAGCCGTCATCCATGCAGCCGCCGAGTGCCGCCGCACTGCCAAGCAGCGCCGCGCCGAGGATGGATTTCAAGCCGATATGCATGAGTCACGCTCCTGTGCCGGAGGGGCGCGGCGGGGCAGTGCCCCCGGCCGCGCCCCTCGGGCGGAGAAGCGCACGGATGCCCGCCGGAGTTCCGTCAGTGGCCCTCGAACGCGACGAGCGCCGCGACGGCGATCCCGTCACTGCGCAGCGCATCCGCGCCGCCCAGATCGGGCAGGTCGACAACGAACGAGGCCTGGACCACCTCCGCCCCCGCCTTGCGCAGCAGCCGCACCGCCGCGCGCGCCGTGCCGCCGGTGGCGATCAGGTCGTCGACCAGCAGCACGCGGGCGCCGGGCACCAGCGCATCGGCATGGATGGCGATCCGGTCGGTGCCATATTCGAGGGCGTAATCCTCGGCGATCGTTGCACCCGGCAGCTTGCCGTCCTTGCGGATCAGCAGCACGCCGGTGCCGAGCCGCACCGCCAGCGCCGCGCCGAACACGAAGCCGCGCGCCTCGACGCCGGCAACGAGATCGATCTTCCCGTCAACCTGCGCCGCCATCTTCTCGATCGTCAGCCGCAGCCCCTCGGGATCGAGCAGCAGCGTGGTGATGTCGCGAAACAGGATCCCCGGCTTCGGAAAGTCAGGGATGGTGCGAATGCGACTGCGGATGTCTTCGTTCTGCTGGGTGTCCATCAATGCTTCATGCCGCGCCAAACCGTGAGGTACGCGCCATAGGCGAGCCCGGTGGCAAACAGCAAGAAGATCACGACCGCCACGCCCGCCTGGTGGCGCGTCTGCAGCGTCGGCTCGGCGGTCCAGACGAGGAAGGCGGAGACGTCCTTCGCCATCTGGTCGACGGTGGCGCGGGTGCCGTCGTCATATTGCACCTGGCCCTCGCTGGTCAGCGGCGGCGGCATCGCGATGTTGAGATTGGCGAAATACGGGTTGAAGTACATGCCGTCGGGCGTCTTCGTCGCCTCGGGGAACTGCGCTGCCTTCGCCGGATCGGGCTTCTCGCCATAGCCGGTCAGCAGCGAATGGACATAGGCGGCGCCGTCATGCCGCGCCTTGGTGATCAGGCTGAGGTCCGGCGGGTTGCCGGTGCCGGCATAATAGACCTTGGGGATATGGTCCGAGGGAATGTTGTCGCGCTCGCCCCAGGTGCCGGCCTTCTCGTCGAACGCCGGCTGCTTGTTCGCCCATTCCTTCGCGATCTTCTTCACCTGGGCGTCGCTATATCCCAGGTCCTTGAGGTTGCGGAAGGCGATCATGTGCAGCGAGTGGCACGCCGCGCAGACTTCCTTGTACACCTTGAAGCCGCGCTGGAGCTGGGCGGTGTCGAACTTGCCGAGCGGCCCGTTCGAGGGGAGGTCCAGCTCCTTCGGATGCTTGTGCAGCGCCTGTTCGGCGGTCTGCTTCGGCGGTTCCTTGATCAGGCCGGTGATACTGCCCAGCAGGGCGAGCAGCAGCACGAAGACGAAGCCGGCACCGATCAGGAACTTGATCGAGCGGAAGAAGATCGACGTCATGGTTCCCGGCCCCCTTATGCCGTCGCCGCGGTGGCGGTGATGCGCGATCCGCCTTCACCCTTGAGCACCGCTTCGGTGATCGAATTGGGCAGCGGGCGCGGCGTCTCGATCCGCGAGATGATCGGCACGATGATCAGGAAGTGCGCGAAATAATAGGCGGCGGCGATCTGGCTGGTGATCACATAGACCGGCTCCGCAGGCGAACCGCCGCACCAGCCGAGGATCAGCACGTCGGCAACCAGCACCCAGAAGGCGACGCGGTACATCGGCCGGTAATTGGCCGAGCGCACCGGCGAGCGATCCAGCCAGGGCAGGAAGAACAGGAGCAGGATCGAGCCGAACATCGCCAGCACGCCCCACAGCTTCGCCGGCAGGATGAAGTCCGCGGTGAAGGCGCGCAGGATCGCGTAGAAGGGCCAGAAATACCATTCGGGCACGATGTGCGCAGGCGTCGAGAGCGGGTTGGCCGGGATGTAATTGTCCGGGTGGCCGAGATAGTCCGGATAGAAGAAGATCAGGATCGAGAACAGGATCAGGAAGATGCCGACCCCGAAGCCGTCCTTGGCGGTATAATAGGGGTGGAACGGCACCGTATCCTGCTCGCCCTTCACCTCCAAGCCGGTCGGGTTGTTGGAGCCGGGAATGTGCAGCGCCCAAATGTGCAGGATGATCACGCCCGCGATCACGAAGGGCAGCAGATAGTGGAGCGAGAAGAAGCGGTTGAGCGCGGCATCGTCCGGCGCATAGCCGCCGAGCAGCCACACGCGGATCCAGTCGCCGACCACGGGGATCGCCGAGAAGAAGCCGGTGATCACCTGCGCGCCCCAGAAGCTCATCTGCCCCCAGGGGAGCACATAGCCCATGAAGGCGGTGGCCATCATCAGCAGGAAGATCACCACGCCGAGCAGCCACACCATCTCGCGCGGCGCCTTGTACGATCCGTAATGGAGGCCGCGGAAGATGTGGATGTACACCACGATGAAGAACATGCTGGCGCCGTTGGCGTGGGCGAAGCGCAGGAACCAGCCTGCGTTCACGTCGCGCATGATCGTGCCGTTGACCGATTCGAACGCGCCGGTCGCCGAGCTGTGGAAGTGCATCGCCAGCACGATGCCGGTGACGATCTGGATCACCAGCGAAAGCCCGGCCAGAATGCCGAAGTTCCAGAAGTAATTCAGGTTGCGCGGCACCGGATAGCCGGCGCCGATCGCGTTATAGACAAACCGCGGCAGCGGCAGCCGATCGTCCACCCATTTCATCACCGGGTTTTTCGGCTCGTAATGGCGCGCCCAGGGAAAGCTCATCCAGGTCTCTCCTCACCCGACTGTGACAACCGTGTCGGACGTGAAATTATATTTTGGTACTTCGAGATTCTTCGGTGCCGGCCCCTGCCGGATACGGCCGGCCGTATCATAGGCCGAGCCATGGCACGGGCAGAAATAGCCGCCGAACGGCCCCCGGCTCTCGCCCTCGCCCGCCCCCAGCGGCACGCAGCCGAGATGGGTGCACACGCCCAGCGTGATCAGCCAGTTCTTGTGGCCTTCCTTGGTGCGCTGATCGAGCGTCTGCGGATCGCGCAGGCTCGAGATCGGCACCGCTTCGGCCTGGGCGATTTCCTGCGGCGTGAGGTTGCGGACGAACAAGGGCTGTTTGCGGAAGCTGGCCTTGATCGCCTGCCCCGGCTCGATCGCCGCGAGATTGACCTCGGTGGTCGACTGCGCCAGCACGTCGGCCGACGGATTCATCGAATTGACGAGCGGCAGCACCACCACGCCGGCACCGACCGCGGCAACCGCAGGTGCGGCATAGAGAAGATAATCGCGACGACGGGGATTCTCGAGGATTTCGCCGCCTGGGCCTACGGTCTGATCGGGAGTAACGCCTTCTTCAAACGTTGCCATGCTCTAGCCCTTGCACTTCGGGAACTCTTCCGCATGAGAACCGCGGAGAGAGGAACGCGGACGAAACGAAGCTCAGTGCCGGCCGGGTTTCCGGTGGCTATCCTAAGTTTGATAGACGGCGCGATGCAGCTTTGCCAACAGGGTTTTTCATCTTCTCGTCTCCAAGGCCTTAATGTTGCACTGCAAAATGACTTCGCCCTCCACAATTCGCGTCGCGTTGTTCCAGCCTGAAATTGCAGGAAATGTCGGCACCATCTTGCGGTTGGCGGCGTGCATGGGGGTGGCGGTGGACCTGATCGAACCTATGGGTTTTCCCTGGGGCGATCGCGCCCGCAAGCGCGCGGCGATGGACTATGAACCCGAAACGGTGCGGCATGCCGACTGGAGCGCCTTCGAAGCGCGGCTGCCTGCGCGGCTGGTGCTCTTCACCACCCGTGGCGGCATTCGCCTGCCCGAGGCCCGCTTCGAGGCCGGTGACACGCTGCTGTTCGGTGCGGAGAGCAGCGGTGTGCCGGACTTCGTGCACGACCGGGCCGATGCTGCAGTGCGAATACCGCTGCGACCGGAGCTGCGCTCCTTGAACCTCGCGGTCGCAACGGGCATCGGGCTGGCCGAGGCGCTACGCCAGACCGAAGGATTCCCGCAATGATCACGCTCGACGACCAGCAGCAACGCGCCCGCACCTGGTTCGAGGGCCTGCGCGATTCGATCTGCGCCGAATTCGAGGCGATCGAGCGCGAGGCCGGATCGGACGCTTCGTTCGAATACCTCGCCTGGGACCGTGTCGACGCCAGCGGCGCGCCCGGCGGCGGCGGCGTGCGCGGGGTGATGAAGGGCCGGGTGTTCGAAAAGGTGGGCGTCAACGTCTCCACCGTCGGCGGCGCGTTCGAGGGCGATTTCGCCAAGACCATCCACGGCGCGGGCGAGGACCCCAGCTTCTTCGCCACCGGCATCAGCCTGGTCGCGCACATGGCCAATCCGCACGTGCCCGCGGTCCATATGAACACGCGCTTCCTTACCACCACCAAGCGCTGGTTCGGCGGCGGCGCCGATCTCAACCCGCCGCTGCCGTACGAGGAGGACACCGCCGATTTTCACGCCCGGCTACAGGCCGCCTGCGACGCGCACGACCCGTCTTATTATCCGCGTTTCAAGGCATGGGCGGACGACTATTTCTACATCCCCCACCGCAAGGTGCATCGCGGCGTCGGCGGCATCTTCTACGATCATCTCGAAAACGACTGGGAGGCGGATTTCGCGCTGACCCAGGATGTCGGCCGCGCCTTTCTCGACGTGTACCCGAAGCTGGTGCGGCGGCGGATGGACCAGCCGTTCGACGATGCCGATCGCCAGCGCCAGCTCGAATGGCGCGGCCGCTATGCCGAGTTCAACCTGATCTACGATCGCGGCACGCTGTTCGGCCTCAAGACCGGCGGCAATGTCGATGCAATCCTGATGAGCCTGCCGCCGATGGCCGCCTGGAGCTGAGCCCATGGGCCTGCTGCCCGTCGCAAACGACCATATCGCCACCATCGTCACCGCGCTGGAGATGCGCGAACGGCCCAGGCCGCGACCGATGGCCCCCTCCCCGTTCCGGCTGGTCCACTGGCCCGCGCCCGACAGCGATAAATATCGCGCGCTGTTCCGCCGGGTGGGCGGGCCGTGGCTGTGGTTCTCGCGGCTGGTGATGGAGGAGGCGCGGCTGCGGGCGATTCTCGATGATCCGCAGGTCGCGGTCTACGCGGTGGTGGACCGGGCGGGCGTCGAGGTCGGCATGCTCGAGCTCGATTTCCGCACCGCTGCCACCTGCGAACTCGCCTATGTCGGGCTGGTGCCGGAGATCACCGGCAAGGGCCATGGCGCCTGGCTGATGGCGCAAGCGCTGGCCTTCGCCTGGCGCAAGGAGGTGACGCGCGTCTGGGTCCATACCTGCACGCTCGACCACCCCGCCGCGCTCGGCTTCTATCGCCGCCACGGCTTCGTGCCGTACAAGCGCACAATCGAAACCTTTCCCGACCCGCGCCTGCTCGGCGTGCTACCGCCGGACGCGGCGCCTCACATTCCCTGCCTGGGCTCGGTCGCGCGATAGGCAGCGACGCGCAGGATCACCAGCGCGGTCCACACGCCCGCACCGATCATCGACAGCAGCAGATAGCCGAGGAACTCCGGCACCACGCCCCCGCCCGCCGCGGTCGCGATCAGCCCGGTGAAGATGCTCGATACCGCCATCGCGCCGATGCCGCCGACGAACACCATCGCCGCGACCAGCAGGAAGAGCAGCCCGGTTACGCCGCTGCTGCGCACCCAGCCCTGCTTGAACGCCTCGATCAGCCCCGCCTCGGGCCGGGCGGCATAGGCGGGCGCCGCCAGCCAGGTCCGCGCGAAGACGAACAGCCCCGGCGCGATGAATAGCGAGAAGCCTAGCTGGAAGCCGATGCTCACCGCCACTTCCAGTACCAGGAACGGAAACAGCCGCCGCAGCGCCGCCTTCATCACCTGCCCCAGCGTCTGCCCCTGCCCGCGCAGATACAGGCTGAACAGCGCGAAGATGCCGTAATCGACGGCCAGATAGGCCAGCGCGATGGGCACGACGTTCGCCTCGACGAACTTCTGGTAGAAGGCGAGCAGCACCGCCTGATCGGAAAGCGATTCCAGATCGGGGGCACCCTGCACCATCAGAAGCAGCATGCCGAGGCTCGGCAGCAGGAAGAACAGCCCCGCGACGGGCAGCACCAGTGCACGCTCGCGCTGCCAAAGGGTCTTTGCGTCGGCGAACAGGCCAGCCAGGCGCAGCGTCATGCGGGCCACACCGAATCGGTCGTGGTCAGCGCCACGTAGAGCTTGCCCTGGAATGCCGCGAGCAGCAGCATCACCACCGCCTGCACGCTCGCGGTGACGATCGTCGTAAGCAGCATCGCCGTCGTCAGGCCCGGGGCGTTGCCGAAGAGCAGGGCGAATACGCTGCCGAACACCAGCTGCGCGGCGAGCTGCGCGACCCCGCCGATCAGCGTGAACAGCAGCAGCAGGCCGAAGATCCGCCAGCCATGCCCGCGGGTGAGCGCCCAGGAACGACCGACCGCACCGAACAGCAAGCCCTCGCGCAGCACCACCGTGCTGACCAGCAGCAGCCGGGTGAAGAGGAAGAAGAAGGCCAGGACCAGCACCAGCACCCAGAGCGCGACCATGCTCGACGTCTGCGGATCGATGGTCATGCCGCTCGCCTGCCCCGTGGCGATCGTCAGCACGTCATAGCCGCGCGCCGCGAGGAGCACGGGCAGGGGCAGCATCGCCACGGCCGCGGCAAGCCCGATGCCGATCGAGACGAGCAGCGCCGCCGGCAGCCGCCGTACCGCCAGCCGCCCCGCATCGGCACGGGCGCCCGCGCCGGTCGCCAGCGCGATCACGGTGAGCGAACCCCAGAAGGAAACGATCGACACCAGCACCACCAGGGCGCCGACCGCCAACCGCACGCCCGGGCTCGCCGTCGCCGCCGCGGCCGAGGCGCAGCTGTTGATCACGCCAGGTGCTACGAACGCCGCCAGCGCCAGCGGCACCAGCGTGCCCAGATTCTCCCCGACAAACGCCGTGGTGCGATCCCAGACGATGCTCATTTTTGCCATGCGGCGAAGTCCTTGCGTGAGGGACCCGGGGTGTTAGCCGGGGGGCACCGCCTTGCCAATGCTTGCCTTGGCGGCCGGAAGGGCGCAAGCGGCGACGATCATGCACGAAACCATCGAATGGCGGGTCGAGCCCCGGCCGATCGACTATGCCGAAGCCCATGCCGCGATGGAGGCGCGCGCCGCCGCCGTCACCGCGCACAGTGCGCAGGAACTGGTCTGGCTGCTCGAGCACCCGCCCGTCTACACCGCCGGCACCAGCGCCGATCCCGCCGAAATGCTCGATCCTCGCTTCCCCGTCCACCGCACCGGGCGCGGCGGGCGCTATACCTATCATGGCCCCGGCCAGCGGATCGGCTATGTCGTGCTCGACCTGCGCGAGCGGCTGCGCGACGTACGCAACTATGTCCACGCGATCGAAGGCTGGGTGATCGCTGCGCTGGGCGACTGCGGCATCGAGGCGTTCCGCGCGCCCGGCCGCATCGGCATCTGGACGCTCGATCAGGGCGTCGAGGCGAAGATCGGCGCCATCGGCGTACGAATCCGGCAATGGGTGACGCTGCACGGATTCGCGATCAACCTCGATCCCGATCTGACCCATTTCACTGGAATCGTGCCCTGCGGAATCGCCGAATTCCCCGTCACCAGCGCCGCCAGGCTGGGCAAACCGATTGCGACGGACCGCTTCGATCAGGCGCTGCAGGCCACATTTTTGCCATTTTTGGACGCTCTGGATCGCGCGGGATAAATTCGAGTCTTGAGGGTGTCCCCCGAACCGTCTAATGTCCAGCACGGTTTGGGTATTAACGGCGTACAAGCGTCGTCCAAATCCATTATCTAGGGAGCTATTACATGCGTGCAGTCCTTTCGAAGATCGTTGCTGGCTCGATGATCGCCGGTGCGGCCCTCCTGGCCTCGGCTTGCAGCAGCAACACCGAAACCAACGTCAACAACACCACCGAAGTCGTTGCTCCGGAAAACACCACCGACGCTTCAGTCACCAACGTTGACGTCGCTGCGCCGGTTGACAACGCCGTCGTCGACAACGGCACGATGAACGCTTCGAACGCGATGTAATCATCGCGCTTCGGCGTACGTTACGAAAGGGCCGTCCGGGCAACCGGGCGGCCCTTCTCGTTTCGGGGTCGGCCCCGCCCCGCGCACCACAGATCGTCGTGTTTGGAAAAAAGGGGCTTGGGCGACGAATCGAAACGCCCTAACGAACATCTCTCATAGCGGTATCAAGAGGATGGGATGCTCGGTCGGCGTATCACTTTGGGCATGGCTGCCCTCGCGGCAATGTGCGTTTCGGCGCCTGCTTCGGCGCAATTCTTCTTCAAGTCGGTGGATCTTTCGGGTCCGCCGGTCACCGGCACCGAGCCGGGCATGATCGCCCAGGCAATGCCGGGCGCGTCCCCGGCAGAGCTACGGGCAGCGCTGGTATGGAGCCTGCGCGCCGGGCTCAACGTTGCTGCACTGCAATGCAAGTTCGAGCCGACGCTGCTGGCCGACGACAACTATGTCGCCGCCCGCAAAGATCATGATGACGAGTTCAATAAAGCATATGATACGCTCGAGAAATATTTCCTAAAAACCGCGAAGACGAAGAAGGCCGCACAGAACGCGCTCGACGTGTTCTCGACCCGCGTCTATTCGAGCTTTTCCACCGTCTCTGGTCAGCTGTCTTTCTGCCAGACGGCCGCCTCAATCGGCCAGGAGGTGGTGTACGCGCCGCGCGGGACGGTGGGTGATGTGGCGCAACGCCGGATGCGCGAGTTGCGCGAGAGCCTCAAGGCCTGGGGCGAGCAGCATTTCCGCACCCGCCGCGTGACCTTCGTCTGGCCGGTCCTGCGCCCGCTGCCGCAGTTCGGCAACGACAAGTGCTGGCGGAACGGCGAGTACCAGGTACGCAAGTGCGGCTCCCTGGGCTGAATCAAGCCCAAGCCGAAACAAAAAGGGGTGGCCGTCGCGCCACCCCTTTTTCGTTAGCGCAGGCCCAGCAGCTTGTGGGTTTGGAGCGTGAGCCGCCAGCGCGGCCGCTCCATGGCGACTGCAATGGCCGCGCGGGTGTTCGCCTCGGCCTCGGCGCTGTCCATCGGCTGGATCAGGAAATGGGCGAAGTCCCAGCCCTCGATCGCTTCCAGGTCGGTGCCCGGCTGCGGCCAGACCAGCTTGAGCTCGTCGCCGCGCCGCTGCACCACCTCGCTCCCCGCCTTTGGGCTAATGCACACCCAGTCGATGCCGGGATGCACCGGCAGCGTGCCGTTGCTCTCGATCGCGATGCGGAAGCCGCGGGCGTGGAGTGCCTCGACCAGCGCATCGTCGATCTGGAGCATCGGCTCCCCGCCGGTCAGCACCACGAAGCGCTTGTTGTGGCCGGGACCCCAGTGGCCCTCCACCGCCGCGACCAGCGCCGCCGCATCCGCGAACCGGCCACCGCCCAGCCCGTCGATCCCGACGAAATCGGTGTCGCAGAAGCGGCAGACCGCCGTCGCGCGATCTTCCTCGCGCCCTGACCACAGGTTGCAGCCGGCGAAGCGGACGAACACCGCCCTCGCGCCGGCGTTGACGCCCTCCCCCTGCAGGGTGAGGAACATCTCCTTGACGGCGTAGCTCATGGGTGGGTGGCGTAGCGGGTCGGATCGGGCAGCCCGGCTTCCTCGAACCCGCGCGACCGCAGCCGGCAGCTGTCGCACAGCCCGCAGTGCAGCTCTTCGGGCGTCGGATCGTAACAGGACCAGCTGAGCCCCGCGTCGAGCCCCAGCCGGGCCGCCTCGCGGACGATATCGGCCTTGCTCATGTTCTGCAGCGGCGCCTGGATGCGGAAGGGCTCGCCCTCCACACCCGCCTTGGTCGCCAGCTCGGCCAGCTTCTCGAACCCGGCGATGAACTCGGGCCGGCAATCGGGATAGCCCGAATAATCGAGCGCATTGACGCCGATATACAGATCGCGCGCGCCCGCCGCCTCGGCCCAGCCCAGCGCGAGGCTGAGGAAGATGGTGTTGCGCGCCGGAACATAGGTGACCGGAATGTCGCTGCCGACGCCGGTCTTGGGCACGTCGATGTCGGCGGTCAGCGCGGAGCCGCCAAAGGCGCGCAGGTCCAGCGGCAGCACGACATGGCGCTCGGCGCCGAGCATGGCGGCGATCTTTGCCGCCGCGTCCAGCTCGACCTTGTGGCGCTGATTATAGTCGATCGACAGGGCGAGCAGGCGGTGGCCGTCCTCGCGGGCACGCGCGGCGGAGACCATGGAATCGAGTCCGCCCGATACCAGGGCGATGGCAATGCTTTGAGTCATCGGCGGCATGTAGGCGCTTTCGCCGGCAAAAAAATGGCCGCCCCCGAAGGGACGGCCGGAAAGGATAGAAATGGGAAAACCAAACCAGGGAGAGACACCTCCCTGGGGACCTCATCCTTCTATCCTCAACCGGTTAATGAATGGTAACCAACGCGCTCAGGAACAGTCCCCGATGCGCTTTGCGTCATAGGTTTCGGAGAAGGGCTGGCCGTCGATCACGCCCTGCATCTCCACGGTCACCTGGCGCGGCGTGTCGGTGGTGATGCGGGTGAGCATCGTGCCATGGCCGGTGCAGACGCTGCGCACCGTTGCGCGGCTGGCGGCGCTTTCCATCACCACATTCTGGCAGGGCGTGGTGATCTTCTCGGGCCGGAGGATCTGATAGGGGTCGCGCACGCACATCACGCGCTCGTTGCCCTCGCTGTCGCGGGCCGACCACTTGCCCTTCTGGATCAGGTTGATCGCCGGCACGTCCACCGGCCGCGCCGTCGCCGCCGCCGCACCCGGACGCTGCTGCGCCGATGCACTCGCCGTCACCAGCGCCAACCCGACCACCGCCGCCCACAGCACGCCTTTGTTCACCCGTTCAAACTCCTTGTCGGGGACGGCGCCGCTCCCACGGCACCGTCCGCCGAGTCACATATCATAGGAGGATTACGGCTTTACAACGACGGCGGAACGAAATCGGCGAGCGCCACCGGGAACTGCTTTGAGCAGAAGGCGCAATCGACCTTGATCACGCCGCCCTCGTCGGCCATCGCGGCGCGCTCTTCCTCGGGAAACTTGGCGAGCACCTGCTGGATATAGTCCGCCCCGCAGCGGCAGCCGCGCGACAGATCATGCCCGGCGAGCATGCGCACCTCGCTCTCCTCGTTGAACAGCCGCCACACCAGCCCTTCCAGCGGGATCGCCGGATCGGCCAGTTCGTCGGCGCCCATCGTGCCGCCCAGCGCCTCGACGTGCTGCCATTCGGGATGGTCGAGCCGCACGTGCAGCCGCTCGCGCCCCACTTCGCCTTCCGGCAGATGCTGGAGGAACAGGCCGCCGGCGATCACCTTGCCGGTCGTCTTGTCCTTGTGCACGCCGAGGCGCACCAGCGTGGGAATCTGTTCCGACTGGAAGAAATAGCTCTGCGCCGCCTCGGCGATCGAGGCGCCTTCCAGCGGCACGATGCCCTGATAGCGTTCGTTGGTGAGCGCCTGGTCGAAGGTCACCGCCAGATAGCCGCCGTTGAACAGCGCGCTGAGCGACGGGTTCTTGCCGAGCTGGCTCAGCCGCTTGGCATCGAACTGCACATAGCCGCGCAGCTCGCCATTCTTGTAGTCGCACACCATCAGGCTGACGATGCCGCGCTGGGTCTGCGCCTGCAGCGTCATCTGCCCCTCGGCATCCTTGAGCGTGCTGCCGAGCAGCGCGGTGAGAGTCAGCGCCTCGGCCAGCAGCTTCTCGATCGGCGCGGGATAGGCATGGGCCGAGAGGATCTCGTTCAGCACCGGCCCCAGCCGCGCGACGCGGCCGCGGACATGGCGCTCGGGGATGGCAAAGCCGGTCACGCGATCGAGATCGGCGGCGGGAACGGGGTGAGTCACGATACGTCTCCGGCATTCGTTTGCGGCCGCGAGAAGTCGGGGTGACTCCGCGCGTTCCGACGAACGCATTTTCTGGGTTCGGAGGTGTAAATAGGGGCTTTGCGGCGGGAAACAATGCGGAGCAGCGGCGGCGGCGGCGGCGCGAAGCTTAGGAAGTTTAGGCGCTGCGAGGATCTGCTTGGCATGCAGTCGGCATGCAACGATCGAACGCATCTCTCGTGATGGATCGTGACGTCGTAGCCGAGCGGTCGCACATTCTGCCCCCCCACGGTGACTCTCAGCGCACAAGGACTTCTGTCGTCCCGTGGCGGCGCGTCCTCGATGATCCAGCCGGCCCAGCGCTTCGTGCAGGCGATTATCGCTTTATCGGTTTCGCTGCGCGCCACGAACTCTCGGGACGTCGCGTCGAGCGTGCCGAGGCCGCGGTCCAGCGGGTCGGTCCAGGTGCCTGCGCGAACCTTGCCGCCGTAGCACGTGGCAAAGACATGATCGAAATACGCTTCCTTCGCCCTGCCCGAGTAGCTGCCCGCGGCCAAAGACGCGACAACGCCCAAAAGGATGACCACCGCAAAATGTCGTCGCCTGCCTGATCGAAGATACGACAAACCTTGCCCCCGGTTTACCGGACCCGCGCATCGACGGATCTGGCTGAACGAGACGGAAGGTACATGCTATCGCATCGACGCCAAGAGGCGTGCCGCAGGAGGCACCACCAATTTTCTGAGGCAGGAAGGCGAACTGCGATCGAAGGGGACCGCCGAAGCCGCCCCCTCCCTGTCAGGACTTCAGCGTGGTCATCTCGACCGGCTTGCCCTTGGTGCTAGGGTTGGAGGCATTCTGCTTCGGAGGCTTCTCGGCCTTCGGCTTGCGCACTTCCTTGTTCGACTTTTTCTGACCCTTGGCCATCGCTGCTCCTGTCCCCTGCACCGTCACGACCTTGCGGCCGCGATCGGGTCAACGCGCGCGCTTGTTGTTCTTGCGCGCCGCATATCTGGCATCCCGCGCCGCCTTGCGGTCGGCCTCGGTCAGCACCGGCATCGCCGCTGCTGCCGCTGCTGCCGCTGCTGCTGCAGCAGCCTCTGCCGCACGCGCGGCCTCGGCCTCGCTCGCACGCTCGGCTTCGGCGTGTTGCTCGCGCTCGGCCAAGACCGCGGCGCGCTTCTCGGCGTCGGCACGTTCGGCGGCCAGGCGCCGCTCCCTGGCCGCCGCCAGGGTAGCGGCATCCGCCACGGGCCTTGCCCGCAGCTGGGCCAGCGCCTTGCGCTTGGCCTCAGACGCCGCCGTGGCGCGTTCCTGGAAATTCGGGGCTCTATATGCCGCCATCTCTTACAGTCTCCCCATTCTCGTCGGCACGCGCGTCACGGCACCGGCGATTACCTTGCTGCCATAGGCTTTGGCGATGATCGCCGTATCGGCCGCGCTGTTCATCACGACGCGCGTACCGCCCGACTGCAGCGTCTCGATCGCGCTGATCGCGATCTTGCGCTTGGCGCAGGTCGCCACGACGTGGTCCTTCTCCGCGCGCACATTGATTGCTCTGGACATGCCGTTCTACCTTCCCGGAAGCGGGGTCTCCCCCGCCGGATCTTCATGAATTCGGGCGAGCACGACAGCGCCCGCCCGAACGGCCGTGCTTCAGGCGGACTGAAGGTTCACTGCCGAGGTCTTGCCCCGACGATCAGTCTCCAGCTCGTAGGAAACGCGCTGGTCCTTATCGAGCGTGTGCATGCCGGCGCGCTCGACAGCCGAGATGTGGACAAACGCGTCGCCGCCGCCGGTTTCCGGCGCGATGAAGCCATAGCCCTTGTCGTTATTAAAGAATTTCACGGTTCCGGTGATCATATTGGGCATCCTTTGTCCCAGGCATGACGGGCATGCGCCAACAGCGGCGCATCCCGGCTTCGGTGAGGCTAGAAAGGGACAAAGGGAGGAGCCGAGGCGGCCCGATATCCGTCGCATGCGACGTCAGCGCTATCTATAATGGGGTGTCCGGCCGGGATTGTTAGGCGTCCTGTTCAATTTGTTACGCAACCCGTTGCGTCTTGCGACACCTATTTCTTCTATGAAGTAGATATGAAGCTCTCGCTCGCGCCTTTTGCCGCCCTCGCCCCCGCTGCGCGGCCGCGCAGCACCGGGGCGAACGCCGCCACCACCGCGCCGCTCTCCAAGAAAGACGAGATGGCCGCGCGCAAGCTGGAGGAGGCCAAGCAGGCGGTCCAGACGCTGGCGACGATCAAGACCAAGACCAAGGACGACCAGAAGGCACGCGCCGCGCAGAAGGTGCAGGAGCTGAAGGCGCGGCTGCAGGCGCTCAAGATGATCTATGCCGGCGACCCCAAGAAGCTCGCCCGTGCCGCCGCGCAGATCGCGCGCGAGCTCGCCGCGGCGGTGAAGAGCTATACCAGTGCCGGCGGCAGCACGGTCGAGCTGGCGGGCGCGGATAGCGGCGATGCCTCGGCCGGCGCAGCGTCGCCGGCGGCCGAGGCCAAGCCCGACGCGCCTGCCGCAGGTGCGAATGAAGCGACGCCCGCTGCCGAGACCGCCGAAAAGGACAAGGCCCCCGACGAGGCCGACCCGACCAAGCCCGACGCGGCCGCGCTCGGCACGAACAAGGCGGCGGACGAGAAGCGCGCCGCCGATGCCGCGCGTGCCAGGGCCGACGACGATTTCAAGAACGAAGCCCGCGCCCTGGCCCGCGAGCTCAAGGCCGCCTTACGCCGCAAGGACCACAAGCATCGCGACGAGGACCCCCGCGACGGCAGCGACAAGCAATCGGCGGAGCAGGCACTGGCCTCGGTCGAGCAGGCGATCGGCGCGCTGCCGATGGCCGATGTCGTCGCAGTGAGCGCGCTGGCGGGGATCTAAAGCCCCTCCCGCTTGCTGGAGGGATTGGGGGAGGGCCTGACGTTGCGGCGCCGTCTCCAGCGCCACCACATGCTAGACCGTTCTCCCCTCCCCTAGCCCCTCCCGCAAGCGGGAGGGGAACACAGGCTCAAAGGTCTTTCCTCAGAGCTGGCCGAAGCACCAGCGCAGGACCGACTTCTGCGCGTGGAGACGGTTCTCCGCTTCCGGCCAGATCAGCGATTGCGGCCCGTCTATCACCGCGTCGGTGACTTCCTCGCCGCGATGCGCGGGCAGGCAATGGAGGAAGCGGGCGTCGGGCTTGGCGGCGGCCATCAGCGCTTGCGTGACCTGGAAGGGCATCATCGCCTTGAGCTTGGTCTCGGCATGGGCCTGGCCCATCGAGATCCAGGTATCGGTGACGATGATGTCGGCGCCCTCCACCGCCTCGCGCGCGGTGCCGACGACGCGCGCGCGGCCCTTGCCCTTCGCCACGTCGGCGTCGCTCGGCTGATAGCCCTGCGGGCAGGCGGCGACGACGTCGAACTGCATCAGCCCGCCCGCTTCCATGATCGAGGCGAGCACGTTGTTGCCGTCGCCCAGCCAGGCGACCTTGAGACCCGGCAGCGCCTTGCCGTTTTCCAGGATGGTCAGCAGGTCGGCCATGATCTGGCAGGGATGCGAGGCGTCGGTGAGGCCGTTGATCACCGGCACGCTGGCGTATTTCGCCATGTCGATCACCTTCTGGTGGTCGTCGGTGCGGATCATGATCGCGTCGACATAGCCCGAGAGCACGCGCGCGGTATCGGCGATGCTCTCGCCGCGGCCGAGCTGCATCGAGCCGGCGTCCATCACGATGCTGGTGCCGCCGAGCTGGCGGATCGCCATGTCGAACGACACGCGGGTGCGGGTGGAGTTCTTCTCGAAGATCATCGCAAGGGTGTGGCCGGCGAGCGGGGCATCGGCGTCGGGCTTGCCCTTGGGCCAGCCGGCGCGGGCCTGCTTGCGCGCCATCGCGTCGTTCAGCATCGCCGCAATGGCATCCGGGCCGGCATCGGTGAGATCGATAAAGTGGCGGGTCATAACATCCTCCCCGGCACGGGAAGGGGGACCGCGACGCGGAGCGTCGGGGTGGAGGGGGCCCTCCACCAGCGACGCCCTTTGCGGAGAACCCCCTCCACCATGCTTCGCATGGTCCCCCTCCCCGTCCCGGGGAGGATCGGTTCAGTCCTCAGGCCGCAGCCGCGGGCGCGAAGCTGCGCGCACCGGCGCTCAGCTTGTCCACCGCCTCGGCGATGTGGCTCTCGTCGATCACCAGCGGCGGCAGCACGCGGAACACATTCTCGCCCGCGGCCACGGTCAGCAGCCCGTGATGGTCGCGCAGATGAGCGACGAAGTCGCGGCTGACCACCGTGTCCTTCATCTTGATGCCGAGCATCAGGCCCTTGCCGCGGATCTCCTCGAACAGGTGATCATGGTTGGGGATCAGCTGCTCGAACGCCTGGCGAAGGCGCTCGCCCATCCGGGTGACATGCTCGAGGAAGCCGGGCTCCTCCATCACGTCGAGCACCGCCATGCCGGCCGCCATCGCCAGCGGGTTGCCGCCATAGGTGGAGCCGTGGGTGCCGGCGACCATGCCCTTGGCCGCTTCCTCGGTGGCGAGGCAGGCGCCGAGCGGGAAGCCGGCGCCGATGCCCTTGGCCGAGGTCATGATGTCGGGCGTGATGCCGTAATGCTCATAGGCCCACATCTTGCCGGTCCGGCCATAGCCGCACTGGATCTCGTCGAGGATCAGCAGCAGTCCGTGCTCGTCCGCCGCCTTGCGCAGGCCCTGGATGAACTCGGGCTTGCCGGCGGTCATCCCGCCCTCGCCCTGGATCGTCTCGACCAGGAAGCCGGCGGTCTCGTCGTCGATCTTGGCGATCGCACCTTCGAGATCGTTGAACGGCACATAGTCGAAGCCCGGCAGCAGCGGCTCGAACCCGTCGCGCATCTTGCCCTGGTCGGTTGCCGAGATCGCGCCCAGCGAACGGCCATGGAAGGCGTTCTTGAAGGTGATCAGCTTGTGCCGCTGCGGGTTGCCGTTGGCATAGTGGTAGCGGCGCGCGGTCTTGATCGCGCACTCGATCGCCTCGACGCCCGAATTGGTGAAGAACACCGTGTCGGCGAAGCTGTGCTTGAGCAGACGCTCGGCCAGCGCCTCGCCCTGCGGGCTGCCGTAGAGGTTCGACACGTGCATCAGCGTGGCCGCCTGGTCGGCGATCGCCTTGACCAGATGCGGGTGCCCATGGCCCAGCGCGTTGACGGCGATACCGGCGGCGAAATCGAGATAGCGTTCCCCTCGTTCCCCGATCAGGTAGCAGCCCTCGCCTCGCACCGGCCGCACACCGCACCGCGGGTAGACGGGCATGAGCGGGGTGATGGTCATGGGAACGATACTCCTTGACGAAAAAAGGTTGGGGAAACTCCAGAAACGCAAAAGGGCGACCTATCCGGGCCGCCCTCGCGCATATCTAGGGCCGCAGGGGGCCGCAGGTCAACCTGCCTTTATGGCTGTGCTGGCAGGCGGCGATTCCACTGCGCGATTGCGCCGCGCGACCGGCCGTAATCGGCGATGCACGCCATGTAGCGCGGCGAGAATTGCAGCGGCTTGGCAGCAGCGTCGAGCGCCAGCCACGCGGCGCAACTCTTGCCGTTATATTGGTGATCGAGCGGCGCTTCGCCGCCGGCGATGCCGGCAGTGCCGAGATAGGCCATGTCGACCCCGCCGTTCATCGCACTGACCGTCTCCACGCTCGCGGCCGAGAAGCGATAGACCTGAGTCTCCAGCAGCTTCACCACGCGCGCCGCGGCATCGGCGGCGGACCAGCGCTGGCGCGGCCCCTCCCCGCCGCTCCAGCGCGGCGCCTCCATGGTGGTGTTGACCATCAGCGTCACCTGCGCGCGCCCCCCGCCCGCATCCTGGAAGGCGCGCAGCATGGGCTCGAGGAACACGCCGAAGCGCGCGCCGCCGTCCATGTACATCTCGGTGCCGCGGCGGGTGTCGAGCGTGAGCGGCGGCACGCCCGGTGCCACCGAGGACGAGGCGAGCAGGGCATCGACATAGCAGCCCTGGATCCGCGACAGCTCGGCCGGTGCCTCGGTGGTCAGCGCCCGCGCGGCGAGCTCGGTCATGTCGATGGCATAGCCTTCGCCGTCGTCGAGGTTGCTCACCCCGACGAACAGCTGGCGGTTCTGGTCGCGCCATTCGCGGCCGACCGCGCGCAGCGTGCCGATCGTCATGATCTTCAGCAGCCGCGCGCGCAGCGGCCCGAACTGCGCCGCCGAGCCGCGGAACACCGTGCCCAGCGCCGCCCCGCCCTTGCGAACCTGCAGCAGATCGCCTTCGCGCGCGATCGAATAGGCAAGCACCAGGTCGCCGACATTGGAAACATGCGGCCGCACCACGAACCGGCCATCGCCTCCCTGGCCGGACAGCGGGCCGTCGACCCAGCTGTAATCGGTGCGGTCCTCGGGCACCGGCTGGTTGGCGAGGAACAGCAGGGTGCTCTGAAGCGAACCGGTGCTGACCCCGGTGACGATGTCCCAGCTCGGCAGCGTGCCCATCGCGTAGAAGAAGCCCGCGCCGAATGCGCCGTGCTGGCCGCCGCCGCTCAGCGCGAGGAACTGGTCGGCGGGCGGCGTGCCCCGCTTGGCCTGCACCGCGCCCGACCGCAGGCGCCGGCGCTCGCGCAGCACCTCGCCCCAGCGCTCGGCATCGGGCATCGCCTGGAGCCGCATCGGCGCAGGGCCGCCAGGCGTCTGCACGGTAAGCGGCACCAGCTGATAGGCGCAGCCCAGAATCGGCTTCGGCCGCGGCTGGCTGCACCCCGCCAGCGACCATCCTGCCGCGACCAGCAGCAGCACCCAGCCCCAAGATTTCATCGCGACCCCCGTCCTCCGGCCCGCCCCCGCGCGCCGATCCTTCTTCGCTATCGGATAGAAGTTATTCCTTCGTAACGATATCGCGCAATGCCGCGAACACCTCGCCGTCTATCGCCTTGCCGACTTCGGCCGCCATGATGCCCAGCGCCTGCTCCACCGGCAGCGCCGCGCGATAGGGGCGATCGGCGGTGAGCGCGTCGTAGAAGTCGCACACGGTGATGATCCGCGCCTCGCGCGCGATCAGCATCGCGTCGAGCCCCAGCGGATAGCCGCGCCCGTCCAGCCGCTCGTGATGGGCGCCTGCCACCGCCGCCATGTCACGCAGCGGCGCGATGCGCGATAGGATCGCAGTGGTATGCGCGGCATGGCTGCGCATCTCCTCCCATTCGATCTCGTCGAGCTTGCCCGGCTTCTCCAGCACGCGGCTGCTCACCGCCAGCTTGCCGACATCATGGAGCATCGCGCTGCGCTTGAGCGTGCGCAGCTTGGCACCTTCCACGCCCAGCATCTGCCCGAGCGTTTCGGTATAGGCGCCCACCCGACCCGAATGGCCGCCGGTATAGGGGCTCTTGGCGTCGATCACCGCGCCGAAGGCGGCGGCAATGTCATCGAGATAGTCTTCGTCGATCGCGACGCGTTGCTCCTTCGGCTCGAAGGCGCGGACCCGGGCCTCGAGCGCGGGATGGGCAAGGTCCGCCCAGAAGCCAGGCTCGCGCGCAACGAGCACCGCGAAGCACCGCGCGAGCGCCGGATCGAACCAGCTGCCCGCGCGCGCCGCGACTTCCTCGCTCGCCGCCTGCGGGCCGCCCGCGGCATGGAACACGTCCGCGATCTGGGCGAGGAGCGCCAGCTGCGCCGCCAGCGGGATCGCGTCGCCGCGCAGGCCCAGCGGCTTGCCGCTGCCGTCCCAGTGCTCGTCGAGCGCGGCGATCGCCTGCGCCACCGGCTCGGGGAAGCGGAGCTGGCGGGCGATGTCGGCGCCGCGGGTGCAGCGGGTCTGGATCAGATCGGTGACGATGGCGTTGCCGTCGCGCAGGATGGCGAGGATCGCTTTGGCCCGCGCGCCCAGCCGCTCGCCCTGGCCGGTGCGGGTGAAGACATAGCGTAGCGTCGGCCCGAGCCCGACCGCCAGCAGCTTGTGCTCCTGCTTCACCTTGCGGTCGTCGGCGAGATAGAGTTCGGCGATCCGCGCGGCGTTGCTGCTGCAGCCCAGGTCCTTGAGCAGCGTCGCATAATAGACGGTCCGCCGGTCCGCCGCCGACAACCGCAACGCCACCGCCATCCGGCTGGCGATCCAGCAGGCGCGCAGCGAATGGCCGGCGGGCTGCCCCTCGGTCAGGTCTAGCGCGTAGGAAAAGGCACCCAGTATCTCGGCCAGCGAGGTGGTGTCGTCGGACCGGGCGTCGAAATGGGCGGAATCATAGTGCAGCATGGGCGGCGTCCATCGGGGGACGCAGCCATAGCGGGAGTCGGCTTAAGACCGGGTTTCGCTCAGCTCTTGATCTTCCACCCGCGGCGCAGCAGCCCGTAGCAGAACAGCCCCAGCACCACGTCGAGCCCCAGGATCACCGCCGTGCCGAGCAGCACCGGCGAATCGGCGACACCGAGGAAGCCATAGCGGAAGCCCGAGATGATGTAGAAGAACGGGTTGGCATGGCTGATCGCGCGGAACACCGGCGACAGGTTCTCGACCGAGTAGAAGGTGCCCGAGAGCAGCGACAGCGGCGCGACGACGAAGTTGGTGATCGCGGCGGCGTGATCGAACTTCTCCGCCCAGATCGAGGTCAGCACGCCCATCAGCGCGAGGAACAGCGAGCCGAGGAAACCGAACCAGAGAACGGCCCAAAGATGCGCCGGAAAGACGTGGAC
Source organism: uncultured Sphingomonas sp. (assembly GCF_913774285.1). Classification (GTDB taxonomy): domain Bacteria; phylum Pseudomonadota; class Alphaproteobacteria; order Sphingomonadales; family Sphingomonadaceae; genus Sphingomonas. Next base: position 212,848 of record NZ_CAJYHX010000008.1, read on the forward strand.
GCCCCACAAGGCCATCGCCAGCCATACCGTGCCGCCGACGCAGAAGGCCCGCGTCACCGATCCGCCGGCCAGCGCCGCCAGCATCTCGCCGGTGGACAGCGGCGGCATCAGATAGTCGACGATCGTCCCTTGGATCTTGCCGACCAGCAGCGAGAAGCTGGCATTGGCGAAGGCGTTCTGCAGCATGCCCATCACGATCAGGCCGGGGGCGATGAAATCGGCGTAATGAATCGAGACACCGTCCAGCGTGACGGTCCGCCCGCCGCCCCCCAGTGCGACCGTGAAGATCACCAGATAAAGGAGCGTGGTGACGGCCGGCGCCCACACCGTCTGGAGCTGCACCTTGAAGAAACGGCGCACCTCCTTGATATAGAGGGTGCGCAAGCCTCCCCAGTTGACGTTGCGAATCACCGGAACGCCCGGCTCGGGAAGCTGTGAACCGATTTCGGGGTGGCTGCTCATGACGCGATCGCGTACCCGCTGACGCCGCCGCCCGCAAGACGAAGGAACCGAAGTGAGCTGGACCGACGAGCGTATCGAGACGCTGAAGAAGATGTGGGACAGCGGCCTGACCGCGACGCAGATCGCCGAGGAACTGGGCGGCGTGTCGCGCAACGCGGTGATCGGCAAGGCCCACCGCCTCGGCCTGCCCTCGCGCCCGTCGCCGGTGAAGTCCAACGAAGCCAAGGCTGCCGCGGCGGCACCTGCTGCTGCTGCTGCACCGGCCGAGCCCAAGCCGGCGCCCGCGCCCAAGCCCGCGCCGGCCCCCGCCGCGCCGCGCCCGCAGGCGGCCGCGCCGGCCCCTGCCCCGCGCGCGGCGCCGCCCGCGCCCGCCGCACCCGCGCCCTTCGATGCTGCCGACGACGGCGACTCCGACGCTGCCGAGCCCGCCGCACCGCGCGCGCCGCAGCCGGTGCTCCGCTCGGTCGGCCCGGGCGGCTTCATCCGCCAGAACCCGGGCGAGCAGGCCCCGCCGAGCACCCCCGCCCCGCCGCGCCGCCTCGTCCCCGCCAAGCCGAGCGAGGCGATCGCCGGCAAGACGACGCTGCTCGATCTGAACGACAAGATCTGCAAATGGCCGCTCGGCCATCCGGGCGAGCCGGACTTCCACTTCTGCGGCGAGAAGGTGAACCCGGGTTTCCCCTATTGCGTCGACCATTGCGGCCACGCCTATCAGGCGCAGCTTCCCCGCCGCGACCGTCGCCCGGCCACGCCGATGCCCTTCGGCGGCACGCCGCGCCCGCGCTGAGGCTCGGCACGCCGATGCATATCGCGGGTCCCGGCCAAGGCCGGGGCCCGCCTATCTACGGATAGCCGCTCGTCCGTTCGTTGGGGCGAACGGACAGGCCGCATTCGCAGCCGAAGCGATCCTGCTCGCGTGGCCGGGCCACCATATCGCCAATTGGCTAGGGCGCCGGACCACCGGCCATGGCCGACGCGCGACGGCGGCGGCGCCGGGCATGCTCGCACCCGCCGTTCCACGCGCAGGTTAATCGACATCCACCCATTGACGCCGGCGCTACGAGTCTAGGCGGGTGGAATTGAAGGCCGACGCACCGCGTGGCGCCCCCCGAAGTGCTCAGTTCTGCGAGGCGCCTACTTCGACGATCAGCACGCGGCCAAGGTCCGGCGCCACGGTCTTGAGGGCGCCGGTGAGCGTCTTGTCGAGATCCGCGACGTTCACCGCGCGGAGTGCCGAGGCGTCGAGTCGCGCGAATTCCACGCCGCCGGCGATCGCCGCCATGCGCAGGTTCGGCATCGCCGCAGCAAGCTTTTCAGCGCTGGCGGCGTCGTGCACCTCGAGTACCAGCTGGAAATTGAGCGTGCCCGCGACGCGGTCCGAATCGACGATCGGCACCGCGATCGGCTCCATCTTCACCAGATGCAGACCCTCGCCCTCGCCACCGCCGCCGGAGGCCAGCGCACGCCCCGCCGGCAGCGGCGAAACCGCAATTGCCACCAGTCCGAGCATCGCCAGCGTCTGCTTGCCGCGCACCAAATTTCTCCTGCTAATCGTATGGGTGCGGCCGCCGCTGCGGCCACGCACGTCCTATAAATAAGGGACAAGCACTTAACGGATTACAAATGAGCCACGATCAACGCCCCGCCCGGATGCGCGTCGTCGCCGATGCGGGCGCCCGCGGCAATGCCGTCGACACCAGCGAGACGCAAAACGGCCAGGCCGGGCCGGCAGAAGCCGCCGGCGCGGATGGACTGCCGATCGTGCCTGCCATGATCTTCATCATCGCCTGCATCCTCGGCGGCGCGGTCGTCACCTACCTCATGGCCGGAGCCCATTGATGCGCCGTTTGCTGATCGTCGCGCTGCTCGCCAGCACCGCCGCCGCCCCGCCCAGCGATCCGGCACATGCGCCGGCCGATCATGGTGCTGCCCCAGCCGCGCCGACCGCTGAGGCTAGCGCACCCGCAGCGCCGGCTGCCGGCCGCCCGGTGCTGCCGCCCTTCGCCGCCACGCTCGCGCAGATGCCGATCGTCACCGACAGCCGCGACTGGCCCGAACTGAGCGAGGAAGCGGCATGGGACGAGATCATCCACGCCAAGCCCGAAACCCGCCAGCTCGCCCGCTGGCATTATGTCGGCTCGCTGATCCGCCGCGGCATGGGCGCCGAGGCGCTGGGCGTGCTGGAGACGATGGAGGCCGACGACGAGGATCTCGCGCTCGTCGCGCCGTTCCAGCTCGCCACCGGCGCCGCGCTGGTGATGATCGGCCATAACCGCGACGCGGTAGAGGCGCTGTCGCTGCCAGAACTGGAAGGCAATGCCGAGGCCTGTGCCTGGCGTGTCCGCGCGCTGGCCGGCACCGGCGACGCCAAGGCCGCCGCCCGCCAGATCAACTGCGCGGTGCCCGCGATCAACGGGCGCGCGCCACAGGAGCGCAAGCCCTTCACCCTCGCCGCCGCGCGTGGTGCGATCGCGATCGGCCAGGGCCAGCCGGCGATTGCCTGGCTCAAGCTGTTCGGCGAACAGGACCCGCAGGCCAATCTGCTGCGCGGCAAGGCGCTGCTCGCCTCGGGAGATCCCGCCGAGGGGCTGTTCCGCCTGTCGCGCGCCGAACTGAGCGGTTCGCCCGAGATCCAGGCCGAGGCCAAGCTTGCGCATATCGAAGGCGATCTGAAGCTTCACCGCATCGATCCGGCCGAAGGTGTCAAGCAGCTCGAGGCGCTGCGCTATGGCTGGCGCGGAGACGAGATCGAGGCGGGCGCGCTCCGGCTTGAATATCAGCTCGCGCTGGAGACGAACAATCGCCGCGCCGCGCTGCGCAGCGCCGCCACGCTGTTCCGCTTCTATCGCCCGGACGGCGATTCCGGCCCGATGCTCAAGCAGATCCAGACCTGGCTTGCCGAGATGCTCGCCCCCGACAGCGGCACCCCGCTGCCCGAGGCGGCCGGCCTCTACTGGGACTATAAGGAACTAGGGCCCGCCGGTGCCGAAGGCGACGCGCTCGCGCTGCGCCTCGCCCAGCGGCTGCAGGATGCCGGGCTCTATCCGCGCGCGGCCGAGCTGCTCCAGTACCAGCTGATGCAGCGTCGCCAGGACGTGGCGCAGGGCCCGCTTTCCGTGAAGGTGGCGTCGCTGTTCATCCTTTCCGGCGATCCGGTGAAGGCGCTCGACACGCTCCACGCCACCGAGCAGGCCAGCTATTCGGACGCGATGCGCTTCGATCGCAAGCGGATCGAGGCGGTGGCGCTCTACAAGCTGGGCCGCGAGGATGCGGCGATGGCCGCGCTCGACGGCGTACCCGGCGGCAGCGGCGTGCGCAGCGAGATCCACTGGCGCACGCGCAACTGGGGCTCGTTCATCACCGAGAACGAGGCCACGCTGCCCGCGCCCGGCGCGATGACCCCGCCCGCCCAGGCGATCGTGCTCCGCCAAGCGGTGGCGCTGGCGATGCTCAACCAGGAAGCCAAGCTGCAGGCGCTGCGCGCGCGTTACGGCGCCGCGTTCAAGGCACTCCCCAGTGCCCAGGCTTTCGACCTGCTGACCCAGCCGACCCCGAACGTGGACCCGGCCCGGATCAGCGCGGCGATGGCGGCAATCCCCGAAGCGAGCCCGACGGGCGCGATCGGGGACCTGCTCGACGCGACGAGCTCGACTACAGGCTGAAGCGCAGCGTCGCGCGCAGGTCGCGGCCTGCGAGCGGCGCATAGTCCTTCAGATAGCTGCTCGCGCGCCGCGCCTCGACATCGAACAGATTGTTGGCGGACAGCGTCAGCGTGGTTCCCGGCATGGTCGGGAACGGCTTCAGGCTGAGCGTCGCGTTGACCATCGTATAGGGCGCGGTGCGCGTCTCGAACGCGGCGATGCGGTTCTGCACGAAGACATGCTCGGCCTCCAGCCGGCCGGTAATCCGCTCCGACTGCGCCTCGATGCCGCCCAGCACGCGCGGCGCCGGAATGCGCGGCGCAGGCCCCTCGTCGACGATGTTGGCATGGACATAGTCGCCCAGCGCGTCGAGGTTGACCGTATAGTCGCCGAGCTGCGCCAGCCGCACCGAGCCTTCGGCCTCGAAGCCATAATAGCGCGCGTCGCGCTGGGTGAACTGGAAGCAGGGCAGGTCGACCGTGCGCCCACTGGGTGCCGCCGCCGCCTGGCAGACTGCCTGCGGCGCCTGGTTGTCGCTGATATAGTTGGAGAACCAGTTGTAATAGGCCGAGGCGTCGAAGCTGTAGCCGTCGCCATGCGCGTGCACGGTGGCTTCCAGCCCCCAGCTCTTCTCGAGCCGGAAATCGGGGTTCCCTAGCTCATAGGCCTCGGTGCCGGCATGCGCGCCATTGGCGAACAGTTCCTCAGCCGACGGCGCACGCTCGGTGTGCGACAGGTTCAAGCCGATCCGCACGTCGCGGCTGACGCCGTAGGATGCACCGACCGAGCCCGACAGCGCCTGGAAGCTGCGCTTGCCGTTGAAGAAGCGGGTATCGTCCAGCACCGGATTGGCCGAGAGATCAGTGAACTCGTAGCGCAGCCCCGCCTCGGCCTTGAGTGCGCCCAGGTCGAGCTGCTGGAGGGTGAACAGCCCGACCTGCTGGGTCTTGTTCTTCGGCAGGAAGGCTTCGTCGCCCTGCACGTCGAAGTCGCGCGCGAAATATTGCATGCCGCTCGCGCCCTTCCAGGCGCCGTGATCGGCCTGGACCAGTTCCAGCCGGCCCTCCAGCCCCTTGTTGTAGAAGGCGGTGCCGACACCGCCATCGGGCTCCAGCTCGAAATGGCGATAGGCGGCATAGCCCGCGCGCAGCCGCACCTTCTGGAGGAAGCCGCCGCCGGTCTCCGCCTCGGCGCGCAGGTCGAGCCGGTTCTGGACGACGCTCAGCCGCGGCGCTTCCTGCCCTTCCCCGGGCTGGGTCGCGAAGCGGATCGGCACGCCGTAGAGGCTGTCATAATGGCTGTAGGCAATGCCGAGCGTGCCGGTATCGGTGATGATCGCCGCCCCCGCACCCGCCGTCCAGGTCTTGGCAGCGCTGTTGGGCAGGCGGTTCTTCACCGCGGCGTTGGCCGCGAAGTCGATCGGCTCTTCCGCGTCCGGATCGGCGGGCAGCGCCGCGCTCGCCAGCGCCTGGCGCCGCTTGTCGGCGGCGAGTGCATAGCCGCCGATCTTGAGGTCGCTGGTCTTGGCATAGGAGCCGTCGGCGTGCAGCACGAGGTGGCTGCCCACCGCGACATCCCCCGCCCCGCCGACCGAACGCTCCTCCGCGGCCGAGCCATAGGTGCCGATGCCGCTCAGCCGATAGCCCTTCTCGGGCACGCTGCGCGGGATGCGGCTGTCAATCACATTGACCACGCCGCCCATTGCCGACGAGCCGAACAGCAGCGCCGAGGGACCGCGCAGCACCTCGACGCGCTCGGCGAGCAGCGGATCGATGATCACCGCGTGATCGGCCGAGGTGTTCGACACGTCGATCGAGCCGATCCCGTCAGTCAGCACGCGCACCCGTTCGCCCTGGAAGCCGCGCAGGATCGGCCGCGAGGCGTTCGGGCCGAACGAGCTGGCCGACACGCCCGGCTGGCGCGCCAGCGTCTCGCCGATCGTCGGCCGCAGGTTACGGGTCAGCTCCTCGCCGGTCACCACCGAGGTACCGGACAGCACGTCGGTCTCGCTCAGCCGATAGGGCGCGGTGACGATGATCGCCGGCGGCTGCTGGGCCACCGCATCCTTCGCCTGTTCGGTCTCGGCGGGCGCAGGCGCTGCGCGATCGGGATCCGCGAACGCCGAGACCGGCAACAGCACGAGCGAAGAGGACAGGAGAAGGGCGCGACGCGACATCAAATTCTGCTTTCTGAAGGGAGCGTGACGCGGGGATGTATCGGGGATGATATATGGTATCAAGACGAAATTGCCGAGCTTCGTTTTATTTCTCAGCGATGGCCGCACGGGGGCACGATCAAAACGTGCAAAGGCCGACGCGAGCAGCAGCGCCGGCAATCCCTGTGTGCCAGACTCGACGTTGCGCATCACGCCGGCGGCATGGGATTTTCGCCTTGGAACGTGGCCGGCTATTGACCGAGTCGGCCGCCGATGGCGTTTCCGGGAGGAAGGATGGGCATCTTCATATTGACGATGAAATAGGCGGGCGCGGAGTTGCCCTCCAGCTTCGCCGGGGCATCGACACGAATCCAGGGGATGAAGTTGGGCCCGGCGATCACCCTGTTGAAGCGGATCACGACATTCCTGGGGCCGCCGTACAGATTGATCGCATGCCACATGGTGCAGACGAAGCGGTTCCCGGTGATTTCTATGTTCTCGTAGCCGCCCACCCTGTCCTCGTCGCCGAAAAAGATCCCCTGGGGTTCGTGCCCCGGGCTGCCGGTGATCTCGTTACGGAAGATGCGGACGTTCTTGCAGCCCGACGGCTGGCGCGTTGTCCAGCACTGGATCCCGTCGGGATGGATCCCGGGGTTGGTACGAAAATCGTGGATCTTGTTCCAGGAAATCGTGACGGTGTTGGCGCCGGGGATCTCGATTGCGTCCGAACCGATGAAGCCGATGTCGTTGTGGTCGATCGAGACGCGACGGCTGCCGACTACTGAAATGCCGGCATTGACCTCGAGGAACCGCGAGTTCGTGACGGTAAGCCCGTCGACATTGATCGCGGAAATGCCATTAGCATCGCCCGCGACCTGCCCGTCGATCACGCCGTGCACATAGAGATTGTCGAGCTTGATGTTCGATCCGTTGTTGATCCGGATCGCCGCCTGGCCGTTGCCCTCTCCCGGCGCGGGCACATGGGAGAATTCCAGCTCCGAAAGGGTGGTGTTGCGCACGTTGTTCAAGGTGATGCGCGAGATCAGCGCGCGTCGGTTCGGGTCGGCGCTGGTGATCGTTACCTGCGCGTCATCCAGAACAACCGCACCGTAGTTCCCGCTTGCCAGCTGGATCACGTCGCCGGGCTTGGCGCGCTTTATCGCGGCAGGGAGAGCGGATGGCGTGGCAACAGCGATGGTCGCGGCGACGGGCAGGAACATGACACACTCCCTCAGGTTATGAATCGGTTATTACTGCATCGTACCTGAACAAGCCCAATACCGACGCAGCGCGCCGGCTACGATCTCGACGGCACGCGTCGCGACCGGGGCAGAATCATCGATATTCGGGCGAGGGATGCGGCATCTGGACAAGCAAGTCGCGCGCAACTCCCGCCGCGGCCGATCCTGTCGCTGCCGGCGGACCATCGCGCGGCGCCCCAATGCGCCGTTCTGCGGCATTGATAGGCTTCCCGAGAGGCGGTGGTGGGTCCGCCGGGATTCGAACCCGGGACCTCTCGATTAAAAGTCGCTTGCTCTACCGACTGAGCTACGGACCCACATCCCGCCACCTAGGCGCAGGGGCGCCGCCGGTCAACCGCGTGGAGCAACGGAAGCGTCGTGCGCCCCGTCACCGGATCGCGCCAATGCGGGGCCACCTCCGCCAGCGGGGCCAGGACGAAGCGACGCGCACGATACTGGGGGTGCGGCACGGTAAGGGTGGGGCTCGCCCAGCAGCCGCCAGACCAGAGCACGATGTCCAGATCGATTACCCGCGCACCCCAGCGCTGCCCCCGCCGCCGGCCGAAGGCGCGCTCGACCGCCTTCAGCCGGCGCAGCAGCGCCTCGGGCGTTTCCTCGGTCTCGATCCACGCAACGGCGTTGGCGAAGCGCCGGATCGAAGGCCCCAGCGGGGCCGTTTCGTGGATGCGCGAGACCGCGCATACCCCGCCGATCGCCGCCAGCGCCGACCGCACCTCCGCGCGCGGGCTGCCGTGGCGGCCGCGACGGTTAGAGCCAAGGGCGATGATGTAGCTTGTGACGGACACGTCCCCGCGCCTATCGCCCCCTGATGTCCACGCCAAGCCCCGAACCCGATCGCGACTGCCCGCTCTGCCCCCGTCTCGTCGCGCTGCGCACGCAGCTGCGCGCCGAACAGCCCGATTGGTGGAACGCACCTGTTCCGATGCTCGGCGACCAGCACGCGCCGATCGCGATCGTCGGCCTCGCGCCCGGACGGCTGGGGTCAAACCGCACCGGCCGCGCCTTCACCGGCGACGATTCGGGAACGATGCTCTTCGCGGTGCTGGAGAAGCTGGGGCTGGCACAAGCGGGCGAGCCGACGGGCGTGCAGATCCTCAACGCCGTGCGCTGCCTGCCGCCGGAGAACCGCCCCACCCCGGCCGAGATCCATGCCTGCCGCCCGTTCCTCGCCGGTCAGCTGCACGCGCCGATCGTCGTGGCGCTGGGGGAGATCGCGCACCAGTCGGCGGTGAAGGCGCTGGGCGGCAAGCTGCCCAAGGCGCGCTTCGCACATGGCGCCGAGCACCGCCTGCCCAAGGGGCAGACGGTGCTCGATAGCTATCACGTGTCGCGGTACAATCAGAGCATCGGCCGGCTGACCGAGCCGATGCTGAGCGCAGTGTTCGAGCGCGCGATCGCGCTCAGAGATACTTGACGAGGCTCAGGCTGGAGAGCTGCGAGAATACCGAATAGCTCGCCTCGAGCACGGTCTTTTGCTGCGACAGGTCGATCGCGACCTGGCCGAGATCGGCGTCCTCATTGTCTTGGATCACCTGCTGCAGCAGCAGCGAGCGCTCTTCGCCGCGCTTGGTCAGATCGTCGATCTGACTCTGCTTGCGGCCGTTGTCGGCATTGACGGCGTTGAGCTGCTTCAGGCCGGCATCCATCTTGGTGACGACGCCCTGCAGCGCGGTCACCTGCGCGTCGGTAAGCTTGTCGCCGATCGGGCCGATCTGCGCCATCGCCCGATAGGCCTCGTACAGGCCGGAGCCGAACGAGCTCGCATTGACGCCGTACTGGACGTCGAGGCCGTCGGCGACGCGGGCGCTGGCGAGCACATTGTCGTCATGAAAGGCCTGATCTGCCGGTACCGTCGCAGCATCGGCGAGCGTCGAGACCGAGAAGGGCGCGCTGTCGGTCTGCGAACCGCCGAACAGCGGCACGCCGCCTTCGTTCGCGTTCAGCGAGGAGCGCATCTGCGAGAAGGCACTTTCCATCGCTTGCTGCAGGCCGGAAGACTGGCCGGTGCCGATGGCGCTCAGGATCTGCTGGCGCAGCGCCGTGTTGGCGGTCTGCACGCCTTCGATATGCCCCTGGTACAGCGACATGGTGGTGCCGACGCGCTTGGAGACGTTCGACTGCGCCTTCTGCTGCTCGAGCAGCGTGTGCGCCGAAAGGTTGCGCACCGCTTCGGTGCCGAGCGACGCAAAGTCGGTCGCCTTCTTGCCGGTGGACAGCTGCTTCTGCGTGATCGCGAGCTTTTCCTGCGCGCCGGAGATGGCGCTGGCCATGGTGCGCTGGAGCGGAATGGTGGCAACACGGGTCATGGGTCGGCTCCCCTTAACGGACCATCTGGAGAAGGGTGTCGTACATCTGCGTGGCGGTGCTCATCACCCGCGCCGACGCCGAGTAGCTGTTCTGCAGGACGACCATCTGCGAAAGCTCCTCGTCGATGTTGACACCCGAATAGCTGTCGCGGCGGTTGACCGCGTCAGACTTGCGCGCGTTGGCATCGTCGAAGCGGTTCTGCGCCTGGCTGGCCTCCAAGCCCGCGCGGCCGAGCAGCTGGGTCGAGAAGCGGCCGACGGTGACGACGCCGTCCTTGCCGAGGTCGAGCGTGCTCGCCAGCTTATCGGCAAAGGCGGTGGCGCCACGGGTATCGCCGGCGCCCATCGCCTTGGCGCCTACCGCGACGCTGGTGTCGATCCGCACCAGCGGCAGCTTCGTTGGATTGTTGGCGATGTCGTTGCGGACCTTGGCGACGTCCAGCCCGCTGTTGATGCCGCTCAGGCCCGACAGCGACGAGAAGCTCCGGCCGCTGCCGAAGCGGTCGGTGGAATCCGATGCCATCGTCAGCGTAGCGCCGGACAGGCCGCTTGCCGGATCGAAGCGGACGCGACCGCGGCTGTCGAGCGAGAAGGAACCGAACTTGCCAAGATCGCTGCCGTTGAGTTCGGTGACGATATCGCCCATCGTGCCGCCGGTGGTCGGCTGCAGCGTATAGCTGGTCAGCGCCAGGCCGGAGGAGTCGCGCAGGATCACCTGCGCGGTCTGGCCGGTCGTGAAGCCGTGCGGATCCGACGCATTGAAGCCGGTCGGCACCAGCGTGCTGCTGCCGCTCTGGATGAGGTCGTTCATGCCGAAATATTGCGACACGCCGACTCCTGCGCGGCTGCTCGGCGCGGTCGAGGACTGCGAGATAGCCACGCCATTGCCGGCGCCCGCGGCGTTCAGGCTCAGCACGCCGTTGGTAAAGCTGGCGGTCGCCGCGCCGCCCAAGCCGGCGTTGATCGCGTTGACCATGTCGTTCACGGTGGCGCCGGGCCCGAGCGCGTCGAAATCGATTTCGGTCTTGGCGACGAGCGTGCCGGAGGCGCTGGCCACCGCGAAGGTCGCCTTGCCGGTGAAGCCCAGCCGATCGGTGCCGACCAGACCGCTCTGCCGCCCGGTGAGGCTGGCCGGCGGCGGCACCGTGGTGCCTTCGTTGGAAACCGCATTGAGCGCTTCGGACAGGCCGCTGAACGTGACGCCGAGCTGCTCCGAGAAGGAGGGCAGCGCGCGATCGCGCAGGTCGAGCAGGCCGCCGAGCTTGCCGCCCACCGCCGCCGAATCCAGCTTCTCGCCGGTCAGCGCGCCCATGTTCCCGTTCTTGTCGGAGAAGCGGATCGAGATGTCCGGATAGGTCGCCTGGGCGCTGCCGGTGCCGCTGTTCTTGTTCGGATAGTCGAGCTGGCGGAGCCGCGAGTCGAGCAGCATCTGGCCGGAGGTCGTCTCGATGATCACCCGGCCGTCCGGCTGGTCGCGGACGTTGACCGAGAGCATGCCGCTCAGTTCTTCGATCGCGCTCATTCGCTGATCGGCGGCGCCGCTGGCGTTGCGGCCTAGGCCCGTCGCTTGGGAGACGGTGCCGTTCAGGTCGTAGATGCGCTGGAGCAGCGTGTTGATCTTGTCGACCGAATAGCCGACCTCGGACTCCACGTCGCCGCGCAGCCCTTCGACGTCCTTGGTGATCTGCTGCATCGACGACAGCGTGTCGGAGACGTTGCCGATGAACACGGCACTGGTCTGTGCCGAGGACTGCGAGCCTGTCATGGAGATCGCCGAGGCGTTGATCGCATCGAGGCGCGCCGGCAGGCCCGACTTGGCGCCGGGCTCGCCGAGCAGCGACTGAAGCCGATCGAGGTAACTCGACGTCACCTCGGCCTTCCCATAATCGCCCGCCCGGCGGTAGACGGTCGCTTCCAGGAAGCGATCCGCCACGCGCTCGAATTCGCCGACGGTGACGCCGGTGACGGTGCCGCCCAGCACCGAGGTCGACAGATTGACCTTCTCGCGGGCATATCCGGTGACGCCGACATTGGCGATGTTGTTCGATACCGCCTTCAACCCGGCCTGGGCAGCTGCCAGGCCGGAAGCGGCGGTTCCTAGGATATCGTTCAGCGCCATGTCGTGCGTCCCCCGGCCTCAGTCGTCGTCAGCGCTTCAGGTCGCTGACTTCGCGCAGCATGTCGTCGACGGTCGTGATGATCTTCGACGATGCGCTGTAGGCGCGCTGGAAGCGGATCATGTTGGTGAACTCGCCCGCCAGATCGACCGTGGAGGCCTCCAGCGTGTTCGACGAAATCTTGCCCGCGCCGAGCTGGCCCGGCGGGTTCATCGTCATCGAGCCCGAGGCGCGCGTCGACGAATAGGCATTGCCGGACAGGCGGGTGAGGCCGTTCGGGTTCGGGAAGGTGGCGATCGGCAGCTGGAACACCTGACGGCTCGAGCCGTCGTCGAAGATCGCGCTGACGATGCCTTCCTTCGAGACTTCGGTCGCCGCGATATTGCCGAGCACGCCGCCATTGGTGCCGCCCGAGACCAGCGACGAAGGCTGGCCGAACTGGGTAAGGCCGTTGGTCGCGCCGTTCTTGCCGAGGTCCAGGTTAATCGGAACCGAGCTGGCGCCGTTGGTGTAGTTGACGGTCAGCGGGTCGAACAGGCCGGCGGTCGACGCCGTCGTGTTCAGGCTGCCGTCGCCATTGAACGCCACGGTGCCGCTGCGCACCAGGCCGCCGACGGCCGGAGCACCGACGGCGCTCGCCGGGTTCATGTACGTTTCCATCGCCCACTGGTTGGAACCAGTCTTGAGGAACGACATCTTCAGCTCGTGGCTGCCGCCCTGCGAGTCATAGACCGTGAAGGAGCGGGTGAAGTTCGGCGTGACCGCACCGCTCGCGAGCGATCCGGTGGTGTAGGCGGGCGTTCCGGAATAGACGGCTGCGTCCGACTGCAGGTTGATGTGCGCCTGCAGCTTGTTGGTCGGCGCCGCGGTGCCGACCAGATCGGTCAGACGCACCGGCGTCAGCGTGTCGAGATTGCCGGTGTTGGTGTAGCCGCCGCTGGCGTCCAGGCGCCAGCCATAGAGATACAGACCGGAAGAATTGCGCAGATAGCCTTCTTCGTCCGGCTTGAACGAACCCGCGCGGGTATAGGCGACCGGGTCGCTTTCGTTCAGGCCGTTGCGGGTGATGAAGAACCCGCCGCCGTCGATTGCGAGATCGGTGCTGCTGCCCGAAGCCTGGAGCAGGCCCTGCTTGGAAACCTGTGCGAGCGGCGCGGCCGCGACACCACCTGCCGAGTAGCTCGCCGAAGTGCGACCATCGGTCACCAACGTGCGGAACTGGGCTTCGACGCCCTTATAGGCGACGGTGTTGATGTTGGTGATGTTGTCGGCGACGGTGGCCATGGCACTCGACTGCGCGCTCAGCCCGGAAACGCCAGCGTAAAGAGCGGAATAGAGGCTCAAGTTCAAAACTCCTCGAGATGCCCGCGCGATCCCCACGCCGGCGACATCCTCATTGTAGAGGGGTAAGCACTTGGCCCAAATCGGAGGGGCGATTTTTGCCGCATTCGTGAACGGGGCGGCAAAATTTGCCGGGTGTTTGCCCCTGCGCAAGCAAAACCTCGCTATAAGTTTAGGAACGCTTATTGAAAGGCCAGTTCCATGCTTCGCATTACGCTCCGGGACGGTGAAAAGGCGATCGTCAACGGTGCGGTGCTGCGCGCTGTCGGCCGGACCCAGATCGCCGTCGAGAATATGGTATCGATCCTGCGCGGCCGCGAAGTGATGCGGCCCGAAGAGGCGACCACGCCTGCCCGCCAGCTCTATTTCGCAACGATGCTGGCCTATATCGATCCCGCAGGCCGCGACGCGCACCATGATGCCGTGGTCCAGCTGCTCAGCCTGCTGATCGCCAGCCTCGGCACCGCCGAGGCGCGCGAGCGCTGCATCCTTTTCGCCAACGATCTCGCCCAGGCGGAATATTACAAGGCACTCTCGGTCGCCCGCGAGCTGATCGCCATGGAAGACGCCGCCGCGGCCGAAACCGCCACGACGCAGGCCGCCTGAGGGAGTCCGCGCGATGCAGACGCTCGCCAGTGCCGCCCGCGCCATCAAGGAGATGGTCCCCGACCGTCGCTTCGGGCGCGTGGTGGCGGTGCGCGGCGCGCTCATCGAAGTGGAAGGCCTGACCGGCGTCGCCCAGATCGGCAGCCGCGTCGAGATCCAGTCCCCCACCGGCAAGGTGGAAGCCGAAGTCACCGCACTCGATCGCGGCGTGGCGCTGTGCCTGCCCTTCGTCGACCCGCAGGGCGTCGGCCTGGGCGCGATCGCCGAGCTCGGCGCCGGCCAGTTCACCGTCCGCCCCTCCAAGGCCTGGCTCGGCCGCATGATCAACGGCCTGGGACGCCCGGTCGACGGGCTCGGCCCGCTGGTCAACGGCGCCGATCCGCAGCCGATCAAGGCCTCCCCGCCCGCCGCCGCCGGCCGCTCGCGCGTTGCCGAGCGGATCGAGACCGGGGTGCGCTGCCTCGATACCTTCGTGCCGCTCTGCCGCGGCCAGCGTCTCGGCCTGTTCGCCGGCTCGGGCGTCGGCAAGTCGGTCCTTCTCTCGATGCTCGCGCGCTGGACGCAGTGCGACGTCGCGGTGATCGGGCTGATCGGCGAACGCGGCCGCGAAGTGCAGGAATTCATCGAGGACGATCTGGGACCCGAGGGCATGGCCCGCTCGGTCGTCGTCGTCGCCACCTCGGATGAGCCGGCGCTGATGCGCCGTCAGGCCGCGTGGACCACCCTCGCCGTCGCGGAGCATTTCCGCGACCAGGGCCTCAACGTGCTGTGCCTGATGGACTCGGTCACCCGCTTCGCGATGGCGCAGCGCGAGATCGGCCTCGCCTCGGGCGAGCCGCCGGCGACCAAGGGCTATACCCCCACCGTCTTCGCCGAGCTGCCGCGGCTGCTCGAGCGCGCCGGCCCGGGCGCGCCTGGCCAGGGCATGATCACCGGCCTGTTCACCGTCCTCGTCGATGGCGACGACCATAACGAGCCGGTCGCCGATGCGGTGCGCGGCATCCTCGACGGCCACGTCGTGATGCGCCGCGCGATCGCCGAGCGCGGCCGCTATCCGGCGATCGACATCCTCAAGTCGGTATCGCGTACCCTGCCCCATTGCCTCGAGCACGAGCAGAACGAGGTCCGCCTCGCCGCGCGCAAGCTGCTGTCGACCTATGCCGATATGGAAGAGATGGTGCGGCTAGGCGCGTACAAGGCGGGGTCCTCCCCCGATGTCGACCGCGCCGTGGCGCTGGCGCCCCGTATCGAGGCGCTGCTCAACCAGGGCAAGAACGACCAGGGCCATGCCGAAGCGGCGTTCGCCGAGCTGGCCGCGATCCTTTCCGGCGAGGCCGCGGGCGATCCCGACCATGGCCACGGCCATGACGTGGGTCTCGCCGCATGAAGACGCCGTTGGATACCGCGCTGCGCATGCAGCAGCGCACCGTCGATGACCTCAAGGTCAAGATCGGCGCCGCGATCGAACGCATCACCGAGCTGGAACAGCAGGGCCGCGACCTCGTGGTACGCATCCGCGAGGAGCGTGTGCTGGCGCACGCCCTGCCCTTCGCATCGGACGCGTGGCTCGCCACCGCCAAGCACGCCCAGGCGCGCATCGCCGAGGAAGTCGCGGCCGAACAGGCACGCCTGCTCAACCTGCGCGAACTGGCACGCGAAGCCTATGGCACCTTCCGCGCGATCGAAAGCGCCGCCGAGCGTTTCCGCGCCGATGCCGAACGCGAAGCCGAAGCCGCCGAACAGGCGGCGATCGATGACATTGCAGCGGCGCGCTTCCTGCGCGAGCGCAAGCGGATGCTGGTGAAGGCCGCATGATCCACCGTACCGACCTTGCCGCGCTCACGCCCGCGCAGCGCGCCAATGTGATCTACGCGCAGGCCCAGTCCGAACTCTCGACCCGCCTGTGGCGCGCCGCGATCGGCGATGGCGACCGCGACAACGACAAGACCCGTTCGCCGCTGGGCGGCGGATCGGACATGGCGATGGATTCGCTGCTCGAACTGCTCGGCACCCAGGCGCCGAAATCGGCCAAGGGGAAGTGCAAATGCCAGTGTTCCTGCTCGTGCCATGACGACGAGGATTCGCCCGACGACATCGCCGCACTCGCCAAGCGTGCCCTGACGGGCGCACATGCCGCGGCAGCAGTGGACCGGGGCAGCCTGCCGGGCGCGGGTTCGATCGTCAGTGCGCTTTCCGGCGGCACGTCTGCCAAGCCGGGCGAGGCCTCGGGCCCGCTCGCGCTCGGCAACAACGCCCGCTACGCCGATACGCTTGCCGCCGCCGAAGCGCGCAGCGGTATCCCGCGTTCCGCCATCGCCGCGATCGTCGATGCCGAAGCCGGCAAGGGGCAGGACGGCAGCTGGAACCCGCTGTCGCGCAACCCACGCTCCAGCGCGGCGGGGCTCGGCCAGTTCCTCAGCGGCACCTGGCAGACGCTCGCCGAACAGGGCGGGACGTGGCTGAACGACGTCGCCAAGGCGCGCGGCTGGCTGAATGAAAAGGGCAAGGTGGATCCTTCCCGTCGCAGCGAACTGCTCGCGCTCCGCTACGATCCGCATGCGTCGATTCTCAGCATCGCCGACATGGCGAAGAACAATCTGCAACAATTCGAATCGGCTGGCCTCAATGTCCGCGCCGATTCGGAAACCCTCGCCAAGGCGGCTTATCTCGGCCACCATTTAGGCCTCGGCGATGCAAAGAAGTTTCTTGCCGGCAACATTGATGCAGAGCGTGCGCGCACGTTGCTGGCCGCCCAGGTCGGCGGATCGGCGGCCGACCAGCGCATCGCCCATGCCGGCGACGCCACCCGCGCGCATCGGCAATGGTTGCTCGATTTCATCGATCGCCACGTCCAGCCGGACAAATTCTCCTCGTAAAACAGCGACTTAGGTCGTTTTTTCGCCTGTTCACACTCCTGTTGAACAGTGATTAACCATCATTTTTTCAGGCACTTGGCTCGCCAAGCGAATCGGCGTTGCTATAAAGCTTGGGAGTGCGTTTGCGGAAAACTACCTAAGCCCGCGATTAGCACTCCTTTAAAGGTTTCAGACGAAATGTGTCTCCTGTCGACGGCGCCGAAACGATCGGACCGGCGCTGAACCAGGGGAATACGTATGTCGAAGATCACGATCGCTCTCGAGGCCGCAGTCCAAACCGTCATCGAGAACGCGCCGAAGGACGGCAAGCAGACCAACCGTCAGCGCGCAGAAATCGATCGCGCCTTTGCCCGCATCCTGAAGCTGATCGCTCCCCGCATCCGTCACTTCATCCGCCAGTACGGCCTGACCGCGCACTGGGACGACGCCGAGCAGTGCTGCGCCATTGCCGTGCACCGCGCCATCCAGGCCTATGAGCCGGAAAAGGCCCAGTTCACCACCTTCGTCAACTGGCAGATCCGCGGCGAGCTGCAGAGCCTGCGCTTCCGCCTGATGACCGACCAGCGCCCCTCGGCGAAGAAGGTCGAAGCCACCACCGTTTCGCTGAGCGCGATGGTCAGCTCCGCCGATGGCGACGAAATGTCGCCCGAAGCGATGATCGAGGACGAGGACGCGCTGGAGCGCACCGAGAGCGCCGCGTCGGACTATCTCGCCGATGGCGCGATCTCCTCGCTGATCGAGGCCTATGTCGATCACCTCCGCAAGGTGGGCATCGAGCAGCTCCGCCGCCGTCCCCGCCCGAAGCGGGAAGAGGCAGCGCTGCGCCGCGAAGGTCCGCGTCTCCGCACCGCCACCCATGGCATCGATCCGGCCGAGCTGGAAAAGCTGGAAGCCAAGCTGGAGCGCGACCGCGAGATCGTCGCCCGCCGCGTGTTCCAGACCGCCACGCTCGACGACCTGTCGCTCGAAACGGGCGTGACCAAGGAACGCGTCCGCCAGATCACCAAGCGCGCCGCCAAGGTGATCGCGGAGATCGCCGCCGCCGATCCGCGCTTCTCGGTGATGGCCGAATATGGCGAGCCCGCCACCGCCAAGCGTCGCCAGCCGGCCGCTGCCCGCAACGCCACGCCGATCCTGCCGGACGCCAGCCAGCCGCACAACCTGCTCTCCAGCGTCGTCGCGATCGACGCCGCGAGCATCGACACGGTGGTCGCCGCCGAGGCGAACCGCGAGACCGTCGAAGCGATTGCGATCGCCGCCGCCCCGCTTGCGAACCGCGCTGCGCTGCATTGATACCCGATCGGGGCAAAAGCGTTCTATAAGGGAAGGGTAACCTTTCCTTCGGAACAACCCGATGCCCCGAAACTCCCAGACGATCGGCCGAGGTGCGATGCAGATGCTACCCCGGTCGAACTACAAGCTGACCGAACTGGCCGAGGAAATGGTGCGCTGCGCGCAACCGTTGCTCCCGGCCGGCGGTCGGCTTTTTCTGGGTCTGCAGCAGGAAACCGATGGCTCGCTGCGAATGATCTGGTGGCGCGGCGACGATTTCCGCCTGGTCGCCGAGATCGACGCCACCCCCGAAGGCTTCTGCCCCGAGGATAGCGACGAGGGCGCGCTCCAGGACGCCGCGAGTGCCTGCATCACCTATCTTTCCGGCCGCTGGCCGACCCCACCGCGTCGGCTGGGCGTGATCACCGACGGCATCGGCGTCGCCTTCTCGCCCGAACGTCCTGCCGTGGCCGAGCCGGGCTGGCTGATGCACCATGCCGGCGGACAGGGCGCGCTCACCGCGATCCTGCCGCTCGACGGCGAAGGCCCCTGCGCGCTGCTGTGCGCGCCTCCCGAGACGGCGTCGTTTCATTGACCCGATAGATACTCCCACGCCAATTCCCCCTCCCGCTTGCGGGAGGGGAGTTTTCAGGCGCCGGGGAGTCTTGATGACAACCTGCCGCAGCATGCTATGGCGCCCTTATGGGTGAACTCATCGCGATCGAGGGCGCCGACGGCGTCGGCAAGAACACCGCGTCGCGCGGGCTGTGCGCGGCGCTGCAGGCCTCGGGCCGCACCGCCACCGTGCTCGGCTTCCCGCGCTATGGCGAGACCGTCGCCGGCGTGACGATCGGCAAGATGCTCGCCGGCGAACTGCCCGTCCCCGTCACCCCGCATGCCGCCGCCGTGCTCTACGCGCTCGACCGGTTCGAGTGGCGCGATGCGCTGCTGGAGGCGCAGGCGACCCATGACGTGGTCGTGCTCGATCGCTACATCGCCTCGAACATGGCGTACCAGGGCGCCAAGCTGGGCGGTGACGAAGGCCGTGCGCTGATGGACTGGATCCTGGCACTCGAAGCCGGCCAGTTCGCCCTGCCCCGCCCGCGCCTTTCGATCTACTTGGATACGCCCTGGGACCTTGCCCGCGCGCTGATCCTGCAAAAGGCGCAGCGCAGCTACACGACCCGCAGCTTCGACGAATATGAGGCGGACATCGCGCTCCAGCAGCGCGTGCGCGGCAATTACGAGGCGATCGTCGCGGCCGACCTGCTCGGCCCGTGGAAGGTCGTCCGCGCCAGCGAGGACGGCGCGATGCGGGCGCCCGAGGCGATCGTCGGCGAAATTTTATCTTATATTTGAAACCGCGCTGAACCCGGCTATGCCCGGCTTGACATTTGCTTTGCCGGAGCGCCAATGGTAGCGCTATCACAATCCGAAACGAGTTGGTGAGAGGTCCCTTGGAAGCGCTTAGAGACATGCTGCCTGCCGATCATGCGCAGGCGATTCTGGTCGGTCGCGTGCAGACGGCTGCCGGCCCCAGCCCCGTAATCCTCCGCGACGGCCAGGTGATCGACGTGTCGGCCGCTGCGCCCACCGTCGCCGACCTGCTGGAGCGCGACGACATCGCTACGCTCAGCGGTGAGGTGCTGTGCAGCGTCGAGGCGCTCGGCACCGAGTCGGCGCCGCAGATCCTGGCCCCTGTCGACCTGCAATGCGTGAAGGCCGCCGGCGTCACCTTCGCCGTCTCGGCACTGGAGCGGGTGATCGAAGAGCGCGCCCGCGGCGATTCCGCCAAAGCCGCCGAGATCCGCGGCGATCTCGAAGCCAAGGTCGGCTCGGGCATCCGCTCGGTCGTCCCCGGCACGGCGGAAGCCGCCAGCCTCAAGGCCGCGCTGATCGATGCCGGCATGTGGTCGCAGTACCTGGAAGTGGCGATCGGCCCGGACGCGGAAGTGTTCACCAAGGCCCCGGTGCTGTCGGCGATGGGCTGGGGTGCGGAGATCGGCATCCGCTCGGACAGCGACTGGAACAATCCGGAACCGGAAGTGGTGCTGGTCGTCGACCGCAACGGCAATATAAAGGGTGCGGCGCTCGGCAACGACGTCAACCTGCGCGATTTCGAAGGCCGCAGCGCGCTGCTGCTCGGCAAGGCGAAGGACAACAACGCCTCGACCTCGATCGGCCCGTTCATCCGCCTGTTCGACGACAGCTTCACCATGGACGATGTGCGCAGCGCCGTGGTCGACCTCACCATCGACGGACCGGAGGGCTATCGCCTCTCGGGCACCAACAAGATGACCGAGATCAGCCGTGATCCTACCGAGCTGGTCCGCCAGACGCTGAGCGAGCACCAGTATCCGGACGGCTTTGCGCTGTTCCTCGGCACGCTGTTCGCGCCGGTGCAGGATCGCGACCATCCCGGCCGCGGCTTCACCCACAAGCCGGGCGACGTCGTCCGTATCTCGACGCCGAAGCTCGGCACGCTCGTCAACCGCGTCACCACCTCCAAGGCCGCCGCGCCCTGGACGTTCGGCATCCGCGATCTGATGCGCAACCTCGCCGCCCGCGGCCTTCTCTCCAACGCGTAAGGTACTTCATGTCGCAAGCCGATCTCCAGCAGGGCCCGATTCCGGCCGCTGAGCGTGCCGTCTATCCGAGCCTGAAGGGCAAGCGGGTCCTGATCACCGGCGGTGGCTCGGGGATCGGCGCCGGGCTGGTCGAAGGGTTCGTCCGCCAGGGTGCGGACGTGACCTTCTTCGACATCGCCGAGGACGATTCGAAGGCGCTGGTCGCCAGCCTTGCGGATGCGCCGATCGCACCGCGTTTCCACAAGGTCGACCTCACCGACATCCGCGCCGCGCAGGCGCAGGTGCAGGCGCTGATCGACGCCGAGGGCGCGTTCGACGTGCTGCTCAACAACGCCGCAAATGACGATCGCCACACGATCGAGCAGGTGACCCCGGAGTACTGGGACAACCGCATGAACGTGAACCTGCGCCATCAGTTCTTCATGGCGCAGGCGGTGATCCCGGCGATGAAGGCGAAGCGCGCCGGCGTGATCATCAACCTCGGCTCGATCTCCTGGCACCTCGCACTGGAGGAGCTGACGCTCTACCAGACCGCCAAGGCGGCCATCGAGGGCCTCACCCGCAGCCTGGCGCGCGAGCTGGGTCCGGACGGCATCCGTTCAGTCTGCATCGTCCCCGGCAACGTCAAGACCCCGCGCCAGATGAAGTGGTACACGCCCGAGGGCGAGGCCGAGATCGTCAAGGCGCAGTGCCTGCCCGGCCGCCTCGTGCCCGACGACATCGCAGCGGCAGCGCTGTTCCTTGCATCCGACGATGCACGCCTGATAACGAGCCACGAATTCTTCGTGGATGCAGGCTGGAGATAAGATGACCGACACAGTGGTGGTATCGGCGCCGGAGAGCGTGTGGGGGCTCGCAGCCCCGCTTCTCGAAGGCCCCGTCTGGGTGGAGCGCGACGCCGCGCTGTGGTTCGTCGACATCAAGAGCCACAAGATCCACCGCTATGATCCCGCCACCGGCGACAAGCAGAGCTGGGATGCGCCGGCCCAGGTGGGCTTCGCGCTCCCGGCGGCGAGCGGCGGGTTCGTCGCAGGGCTGCAGACCGGCCTCGCCAAGTTCGATCCCGCCGACGGCAGCTTCACCCCGCTGGTCGATCCGGAGCCCGGCCTGCCCGGCAACCGCCTGAACGACGGTACCGTCGATTCCGAAGGCCGCCTATGGTTCGGCACGATGGACGATGGCGAGAGCGAAGCCAGCGGCGCCATCTACCGCCTCGCCGCCGACGGAACCTGTATCGCCTCGACCCCGAAGGTCTCGATCACCAACGGCCCTGCCGTTTCGCCCGACGGCAAGATCCTCTACCATGTCGATACGCTCGGCCAGGTCATCTATGCCTGCGACATCGCGGCGGAAGGCACGCTGGCGAATCCCCGCGAATTCGTCCGCATCGCCGAGGGCGAGGGCTTCCCGGACGGCCCGTGCGTCGACAGCGAAGGCTATGTGTGGGTGAGCCTCTACGCGGGCTCCGCGGTGCGCCGCTACTCGCCGGCCGGCGAACTGGTCGAGACCGTGCCCTTCCCGGTCGATGCGATCACCAAGATCGCGTTCGGCGGCTCGGACCTCAAGACGGTCTACGCCACCACCGCCAACAAGCACCTCTCGGCCGAGGACAAGGTCGCGCGGCCGACCTCGGGCGACCTGTTCAGCTTCCGGGTGACGGTGGCGGGCCAGCCCGCACCGATGATCCGCGTCGGCGCCTGAACGCCCTTCCCCTCCCCGGCATCGTTCCGGGGAGGGCGTCTGCCGACAGCGTTCCCTTCGCAACGATGGCGTTCAAACCCGCGCAGCGTAAGGCTCGCGTCATCTTGCGCGCCTAGGCTATTCCCTGCCACGATCCGCAATTCGCGCGGGTGCGCACAAAGGGGGGAATGTCGATGCACGTCCACCGTCTCGCATATTTGTGGATTTCGGCACTCCTTGGCGCGAGCAGCGCCAGCCCTGCACTTGCCGGCAACTGCCAACTCGCGAAAATCGCCGAGCTCAAGGTGACGATGAAAGGCCTCGAACCGATCATCGACACCACGATCAACGGCAAAACCGCCCCCTTCCTCCTCGACAGCGGGGCATTTTTCAGCCTGATCCCGCAGCCGGTAGCCAAGGCGCTGAACCTCCCGCGCTCTGCCGCCCCGCCGGGCTTTCACCTCAGCGGCATCGGCGGAAGCACCAGCGCCGAAGTGGCGCGCGTGGCGCATTTCGGCCTTGCCGGCGCCGACCTGCCCAACATCGAATTTTTGGTCGGCGGGTCCGACACCGGCCAGACCGGGCTGCTCGGCCAGAACGTCCTCGGCCTCGCCGACGTCGAATATGATTTTCCGGGCGGCGCCGTCCGACTGTTCCGGCCCAAGGATTGCGGCAAGACCGCCTTCGCCTACTGGACCGAGGGCAAGCCGTTCTTCGAAATCCCTATCCAGTCGAAGGAGGAGGCGCGCAACCACACGGTCGGCACGGTGGAACTGGATGGCGCGAAGCTCAAGGCCACGTTCGACACCGGCGCCGAGCGAACCGTGATCTCGCTACGTGCGGCCGCGCGCGCCGGCGTGAAGCCCGGCGATCCCGGCGTGCAGCAGGCGGGCTGGTCCTTCGGTATCGGCAAGCGCGCCCAGCAGGGCTGGATCGGCAGCTTCAAGCTGCTCAAGATCGGCAATGAGGAGCTGCACAATGTGCGGCTGCGCATGGCCGATATGGGCGACCTCGATACCGACATGCTGCTCGGCGCCGACTATTTCGTGTCCCACCGGGTCTACGTGTCGAATGCCCAGCACCGGATCTACTTCACCTATACGGGCGGCCGCCTGTTCGACGCGAGCGCGAAGCTCGACACCGCCAGCGGGTTCAGCACCGTGGGCGCTCCTGCAGCCGGTGCGACGCTCAATGCGGAAGGTTATGCCCAGCAAGGTGCGATGTACCAGACGCAGCGCGACCTGCCGCACGCCATCGAGGCCTATTCGCAGGCGGTGACGCTGGCCCCGAAGGATCCTCGCTATCTCCGGCAGCGCGCGCTGGTCTATCTCACTGCGGGCCGGCCGATCCTGGCGATGGACGACCTCGACGCCTCGCTCGCGCTCGACCCGGCCGACACCAGCACCCGCATGACCCGCGCCGCGGTGCGGGAGCGCGCGGGCAATGCCCGGGGCGCGATGGAGGACCTCGATCTGGTCGCGGGGCAGCTGCCCCGCGAGGACATGCAGCGGCTGCGCATCGCCCATCTCTACACCGCGCTCGACGCGTTCGATTCGGCAATCGGGCAATATGATCTGTGGCTCGCCTCGCATCGTGAGGATGGCAGTCGCGCGGAGGCGCAGAACGGCCGCTGCTGGGCGCTCGCACTCGCCAATCGCGATCTGAAGCGCGCACGCAGCGACTGCGATGCGGCGGTACGCGCCCTCCCCTCCAACGCCGCCTATCTCGATAGCCGGGGCCTGGTGGCGTTCCGCGAGGGCGATATGGCGGCCGCGCTTGCCGACCTCAATGCAGCGCTGGCGATCCGGCCGCGACAGGCCTGGACGCTCTACCTGCGCGGGGTGATCGAGGCACGGATGGGCCAGAGCGAGGCCGCCGCGAAAGACATTGCTGCGGCGACCGCGATTGCTCCCCGCGTCGCCACCCGCGCCGCCAAATACGGGATCGTGCCCCCGCCGAAGAGCTGAGGCGCGATCCGCCTTTTACTGGAACATCGCCTTAGTCAGCACGGCGATGCCGGTGCGCACGCGCTCCCAGCCCGCTTCCTCGCTGAGGTCCAGCCCGAGAAACCGACCGTTCTGGGCGGCCGACAGCACCAGTTGCTGGATCGCGGCGATCAGCAGCGCATTGAGTACCGGCGCGTCGATTCCCGTGGGGCGCTGCAGCGTGCCGCGCTCGCGGGCGATCCAGGCGCTCAGCGCCTTGCCGCGCGCCTCGGTGAAGGCCGTGGCGAGCTTGGAGGGGGCGGAAAGTTCCCAGGCGAGGATCTTCTGCGCCAGCGGATCGCTGCGCAGTGCATCGAGCAGCGCCACCGCGACTCGCGCCATCATCTCGGCATAGCTGGCAGGCGGCGGCACGTCCTCGGGGCGCACCAGCGCGGTTTCCATCCAGGCGGAAACATCGGCGGCGATCGCCTCGGCGAGGCCGTCCATCCCGCCGAAATAGCGGTAGATCAGCTGCTTGTCATAGCCCGAGGCGCGCGCGATCGCGTTCACGCCCCAGCGGGCAAAGCCTTGTTCGGCGAGCAGCGTCTTCGCCGCCGCCAGGATCACGCCGCGCGTGTTCGCCGCATTGCGCGGCCGCTTCGCCGGTGCCGTCTCGTCCACCCCGTCCATCCCCTGTTGTCTGGTGATGGTTAACTATCACTGGCGAGTGACACTTTCCATCTCCGGAATGGGCCGGAGGTGCGAGATGCGTAGCTGGTGGCGAGTCACCCTCACCCTCCCACTGCCTTCGGCAGCGGGCCCCTCCCTCTCCCGCAGGCGGGAGAGGGAGGGAGGCGCGAAGCGCCGGAAGGGTGAGGGTGAGTCGGGCCCCCACCCCAACCGTCCTCAATGGTTGTGCCGCGGCACCTTCAGCCCGGTACCACGATATTTGGTCGCGAATTCGAGCACGCCGCCCTCATGCAGCTGGCCCGACTTCTCACGGTACAGCTCCTCCCACGGCGTGTTGCTCGGCGGGATCGGCGGCGCGGGCTCGCCCTTGCGGCGGGCGATCTCGTCTGCCTCGACCAGCGCGTCCACGCGACCCGCATTTAGGTCGATGCGGATCACGTCGCCGGTGCGCAGCCAGGAAAGCCCGCCGCCCGCCGCACTCTCCGGCGAGGCGTTGAGGATCGACGGGCTGTCCGACGTGCCCGACTGGCGGCCGTCGCCCAGCGTCGGCAGGCTCTGGATGCCCTTCTGGAGCAATGCGTCGGGCGGCTGCATGTTGACCACCTCGGCGGAGCCCGGCCAGCCCAGTACGCCCGCGCCGCGGATCACCAGGATGCAATTGTCGTCGATGGCGAGCGCCGGGTCGTTGATCCGGTGGTGATAGTCGTCCGACCCGTCGAACACCACCGCGCGGACCTCGAACACGCCCTCCTGCCCCGGCGTCGAGAGGTAGCGCGCGCGGAATGCTTCCGAGATCACGCTGGTCTTCATGATCGCCATGTCGAACAGGTTGCCGGTGAGCACCAGGAACCCGGCCTTCTCCATCAGCGGCTTGTCGAGCGGGAAGATGACGTCCGGATCGAGGACCCGCGCCTCGGCAACATTCTCCGCCATGGTGCGGCCGGTGCAGGTCGCGACGCTGCCGTCGAGGATGCCCGCGTCCACCAGCAGCTTGAGCACCGCCGGGATGCCGCCGGCACGGTGGAAGCGCTCGGACAGATATTGGCCCGCCGGCTGCATGTTGACGATCAGCGGCAGGTCATAGCCGGTCTGCCAGTCCTCGGGCGTGATAGTGATGCCGGCATGCGCGGCCATCGCGTTGAGGTGCGGCTGGGCGTTGGTCGAGCCGCCGATCGCGGTGAGCAGCTTGATCGCGTTGAGGAAGCTCTGCTTGGTCAGGATCTTCGACGGGCGCAGATCCTCATAGGCCATCTCGACGATGCGCTTGCCCGTCTCATAGGCGATCTGCCCGCGCTCGCGATAGGGCGCCGGGATCATCGCGCAGCCGGGGAGCGACATGCCCAGCCCCTCGGCCATGCTGTTCATCGTCGAGGCGGTGCCCATGGTGTTGCAGTGGCCCGAGGAGGGCGCGCTTTCCATCGCGCGGCGAAGGAACTCGGCCTCGTCGATCTCGCCCGCCGCCATCTTGCGGCGCGAGCGCCAGATCACGGTGCCCGAGCCGACCAGCTCGCCTTCGTGCCAGCCGTCGAGCATCGGCCCGCCCGACAGGACGATCGCCGGGATGTCGACGGTGGAAGCGGCCATCAGCGACGACGGCGTGGTCTTGTCGCAGCCGGTGGTGAGGATCACCGCGTCGATCGGATAGCCGTTGAGGATCTCGACCAGGCCGAGATAGGCGAGGTTGCGATCGAGCGCCGCGGTCGGCCGCCGGCAATTCTCGAAGATCGGGTGGAGCGGGAACTCCATCGGGATGCCGCCCGCCGCCAGAATGCCCTCGCGGGCGCGCTTCACCGTCTCCAAGTGGATGCGGTTGCACGGCGCGATGTCGCTGCCGGACTGGGCGATGCCGATGATCGGCTTGCCCGAGGTCAGCTCCGCCGGCGTGATGCCGTAGTTCATGAAGCGCTCGAGATAGAGCGCGGCCATGTCGGCGCGGCCGGGGGCGGCGAACCATTCGCGCGATCGGAACGGACGGACGGGCGTGCGGGTCACGATAATCTCCCAAACCAAACTCCCCTTCCGCTTGCGGGAGGGGTCGGGGGAGGGGCTGAAATGGGCACCTCCCGCCTGTAATCATCCCCTCCCCCAGCCCCTCCCGCAAGCGGGAGGGGAGCGCAGAAGGAGGGGCTGGAGGCTCTTACCCCTCCATTGCCTCAAGCTCCTTGCCCTTGGTTTCCTTGATGAACTTCAGGACGAGGAAGAAGCTGACCGCCGCGCAGACGGCGTAGAAGGTGTAGCTGGCGGCCAGGCCGAGCTTGGACGCCATCACAGGGAAGCTCTGCGCGATCAGGTAGTTGGCGAACCACTGGGCGAAGCCGCAGACGGCCAGCGCCGAGCCGCGGATCTGGTTCGGGAACATCTCGCCGAGCATCACCCACATCACCGGGCCCCAGCTGACGTTGAAGAAGATCACGTACAGATTGGCGGCGACCACGGCGATCTTGCCGAGTTCAGGCGAAAGGACGAGCTTGCCGGCCGCGTCGAGCGAGCCATGGCCGAAGGCATAGACGAGCACGAACAGCGTCACCGCCATGCCCGCCGAGCCGATCAGCAGCAGCGGCTTGCGGCCGATCTTGTCGACCAGACCGATGGTGACGAGGCAGGCGGCGATCGAGACTGCGCCCGAGACGATGTTGATCAGCAGCGAGTCCGCTTCGGTGAAGCCCGCCAGCTGCCACAGCGTCGAGCCGTAATAGAAGATCACGTTGATGCCGACGAGCTGCTGGAACACGGCGATCACCAGGCCCGCCCACAGGATGGTGCGGATCTTGCCGGTGCGCGGATCGATCAGATCGCGGAAGCTCGGGCGGTGATCGGCGGTGAAGCTGGCCCGGATTTCCTCCAGCTTGGTGCGCGCGGTATGCGGACCAAACAGGTCGGTCAGCACCTTGGTGGCTTCCTCGGTGCGGCCCTTGGCGACCAGGAAGCGCGGGCTTTCCGGAATGAAGAACAGCGCGACAAGGAAGATCGCCGCCGGCAGCGCCTGCATCAGGTACATCCAGCGCCATGCTTCCAGACCCGCCCAGAACTTGTTGGTCGAGGCACCGGCAGCACCGGCCAGGTAATAGTTGACCACGAACGCGGCGGTGAGGCCGGAGATAATCATGATCTGCTGCACCGTCGTCATCCGGCCGCGAATGTTCGCGGGCGCGACTTCGGAGATATAGGCGGGCGACAGCACCGAGGCGGCGCCCACCGCGATACCGCCGGCGATACGGGCGATGACGAAGATCGTGTGGTCGTGCGCGAAGCCCTGGACGAGCGCGCCACCGAGGAACAGCAGCGCGGCGAGCCGCATCACGTTGCGGCGGCCCATCTGGTCCGCCAGCGTGCCGGCGAAGAAGGCGCCCGCGACGCAGCCGATCAGCAGCGAGCCGACGGTGAAGCCGAGCCCCGCCTCGTCGAGCGCAAACGCCGCCTGCAGGCCCGGCTGGGTGCCGTTCACCGCGCCGCTGTCATAGCCGAAAAGTAGTCCGCCGATCGTGGCTACGGCCACGATGGCGCCGATCAGGCCGATATTGGCCCGCTCCGCCGTCTGATTCATCCGATCCCTCTCCTAGCCCGGGAAGTTGGGCCGATTTGTTAGCGGTAACGCTGGCGCGTGCAACCTGGAAAAGCAAGCCGGCAGGCGCCGATGCGCAAGATTCTGCCAGCGTTGTCCTATCGCCGGGGTGGCGGCGCGCAGGATTCGCGCACGATGAGCTGATGTGCAAGCACTTGTTCGGGCTCGTCGATCTTTCCGCCGGGGCGAAGTTCGTCGAGCAACATGGTCAGCGCCGCCTCCGCCATCGCCGCGATCGGCTGGCGGACGGTGGTCAGCTCGGGCCACATGGTGGTGGCGAGCGCGGTATCGTCGAATCCGACGACGCTCAAATCCTGCGGCACGTGCAGGCCTCGCCGGTGCGCCACGCCCACGGCGGCTGCGGCCATGTCGTCGTTGCTGGCGAAGATCGCAGTCGGCGGCTCCGGCAGGTCGAGCAACGCCTCGCTGGCGACGATGCCCGAGCGGAAGGTGAAATAGCCCTGCTCGACCGGCATCGCGGCGAGGTCCAGCCCCGCCTCCTCGATGGCCGCGCAGAAGCCCCGATAGCGCTCGGCGCTGGAGGTCTGGTTGGGGTTGCCGCGGATGAAGCCGATATGCCGATGCCCCATGTCGATCAGATGCTGGGTCATCGCGCAGGCGGCGGCGAAATCGTCGATGCGGACGTTGAGGCTGCCCTCGGGCGGCAGCCCCATCGCCACCGATACCCAGGGAATCCCCGCCGCTTCCAGCTCGTCGCGCACCGCCGTCACTTCGGAGAGCGGCGGCGGGAGGATCACGCCCTGGACATGCGTCTGCACGAAACCGCGGGTCGCCTCGGCCTGCTCCTCAGCGCGTTCGCCTTCGCAGGCTTCGAGCACGAGATGACACCCTGCCCGCCGCGCGGCGGCCAGTGCGCCGATCAGGAATTGCGAGAGATAGGCGGCCGACGGGTTGGAGTAGAGCAGCCCGATCTGGGTCGCTTCCCCTGCGGCCAGGCTGCGCGCGGCGCTGTTCGGCGAGTAGTTGAGCTTGGCGATCGCCGCGAGCACGGCTTCCCGAGTCGCTTCGCGCACATTGGTGCCGCCGTTGACGACACGCGACACGGTCATGGCGGAAACGCCTGCCTCGCGGGCCACGTCCTGTACGGTGATGCTGCCCCGGCTGCGCCGGCTTGGTTTGGTCATCCCCCCTCCTGCACGAACGCTTAAGTGCGCGCTATCATGATTGCAATCGTTCGCGTGCCCCGGCACCCCCGGTTGACCCGGTTCGTTACGCCCCGTTATAGCTGATAGCGCTACCACCATGGCAAGAGGCGACGGTACGATAGTCGCCCGTCTTCAGGGAGAGGAACATGCGCTCATTTCGTCGCGTCGCCGCGCTTGCCATCGCTGCGAGCGCTCTCACGCCCTTCATCGCCGCCCAGCCCGCCGCCGCCCAGACCGAGCGCGCGGGCAAGCCGCTTTACAAGGACGCAAGCCAGCCGGTGGAGGCGCGCGTCGACGACCTCCTCGCCCGCATGACGCTGGAGGAGAAGGTCCAGCAGCTCCAGGCGCTGTGGCTCAACAAGGGGCTGATCCAGGACGCCAAGGGCGAGTTCGATCCGGCCAAGGCGAGCGCCAACTTCCCCAACGGCCTGGGCATGATCTCGCGCCCCTATGACCGCCGCGGCGTCGCCGCCGGCCAGGGGGATGCCGCGGGCGCCGTGGCGGGCGCGGTCAACCGCAGCCCGGAAGAAACCGCCCGCTACGTCTATGCCGCCCAGAAATGGGCGATGGAGAAGACGCGGCTCGGCATCCCGATGCTGATGCACGAGGAGTCGCTGCACGGCCTGGTCGCCCCGGGCGCCACCAGCTTCCCGCAGTCGATCGGCCTTGCCAGCAGCTGGGACCCCAAGCTGGTCGAGAACATCTTCTCGATGGCCGCCCGGGAGGCCCGCGCGCGTGGCGCCAATCTCGTCCTCGCCCCCGTGGTTGATGTCGCCCGCGATCCGCGCTGGGGCCGCATCGAGGAAACCTATGGCGAGGATCCCTATCTCGTCACCCAGATGGGCCTGGCCGCGATCCGCGGCTTCCAGGGCACCACGCTGCCGCTCAAGTCGGACAAGGTGTTCATCACCCTCAAGCACATGACCGGCCATGGCCAGCCCGAGAACGGCACCAATGTCGGCCCCGCCTCGCTCGGCGAGCGGACGCTGCGCGAGGATTTCTTCCCGCCGTTCGAAGCCGCGGTGAAGACGCTCCCCGTGATGTCGGTGATGGCCAGCTATAACGAGATCGACGGCATCCCCAGCCACGCCAACAAATGGCTGCTGACCGATGTGCTGCGCGGCGAATGGGGCTTTCAGGGCGCCGTGGTCAGCGACTATTTCGCGATCCGCGAGCTGATCACCCGCCACCACATGTTCAAGGATCCCAAGGACGCGGCGCAGCGCGCGCTCGAGGCGGGCGTCGATGTCGAGACGCCGGACGGCGAGGCCTATACCCACCTGCTCCAGCTGGTGAAGGAAGGCCGGGTCAGCCAGGGCGAGATCGACAATGCCGTGCGCCGCGTGCTGCGGATGAAGTTCGAAGGCGGGCTGTTCGAGAACCCCTATCCCGAAGTGAAGCTGGCGGCGGCGCGCACCAACACGCCCGAGGCGATCGCCCTTTCCCGCCAGGCGGCGCGCGAATCGATCGTGCTGCTCAAGAACGCGCAGGGCCTGCTGCCGCTCGACGCCAGGGGCATCAAGCGCATGGCGGTGATCGGCACCCATGCCAAGGATACGCCGATCGGCGGCTATTCGGACCTGCCCAACCATGTCGTCAGCGTGCTCGAAGGCATGCAGGCCGAGGGCAAGGGCAAGTTCGCGGTCGACTATGCCGAGGGCATCCGCATCACCGACCATCGCGAATGGTCGAAGGATGCGGTGGCGCAGGTACCCGCATCGGTGAACGACCAGCTCCGCGCCCAGGCGGTGGAGACGGCGAAGAATGCCGATGTCGTGGTGCTGGTGCTCGGCGGCAACGAGGCGGTGAGCCGCGAGGCCTGGGCCGACAATCACCTCGGCGACAGCGAGACGCTCGACCTGCCGGGGCCGCAGGACCAGCTCGCCAAGGAACTGATCGCGCTCGGCAAGCCGGTCGTCGTGATCCTGCTCAACGGCCGCCCCTATGCGGTGAACTATCTGGCGGAAAAGGCACCGGCGCTGATCGAGGGCTGGTATCTCGGCGAGCAGACCGGCAATGCGATCGCCGACGTGGTGTTCGGCCGCTACAATCCGGGCGGCAAGCTGCCGGTGTCGATCGCGCGCAACGTCGGCCAGTTGCCGATCTACTACAACAAGAAGCCGAGCGCGCGGCGCGGCTATCTGTTCGGCGACACCAGCCCGCTTTATCCCTTCGGCTATGGCCTGAGCTACACGAGCTTCGACATCGCGGCCCCGCGCCTCGGCACGCCCACGATCGGCATCGCCGACAAGGCGACGGTCGAGGTGGACGTGACCAACACCGGCAAGGTCGCCGGCGACGAGGTCGTCCAGCTCTACGTCCATGACGACGAGGCCTCGGTCACCCGGCCGGTGATCGAGCTCAAGCGCTTCGAGCGGGTGACGCTCAAGCCGGGCGAGAAAAAGACGGTTCGCTTCGAACTGACGCCGGACGATCTGGCGCTGTGGAACAGCCAGATGCGCCATGTCGTGGAACCGGGGACGTTCACGATTTCGTCTGGCCCGGACTCGGCGACGCTGAAGAGCGCGACGCTGACGGTGAAGTGAGGTGCGTGGCAGGGAGGTTGCGAAGCGCAGCAGCCTCCCTGCCGGATTTTGCAGGGGCCGTTCGACGCCGCTATTGCTCCGCCAGCCACCCTTCGGCTTGAACGCTTTTGCGGCGACGCATCCGCTTGCAAGAAGCCGCTAGAGGAGATCGAGCCCCTTGGGGCCGAGCCGCACCCTTTCCGGGTCAACACCCAGCAGCGCGCGCAGGTAATTGCCGCCCGCGTTCCGCAGCGCTGCGGAACGCGTGGGATCCGGGTGTGCTTTGAGCGCCTCGCGCATGGCCGCCAGATAGGTAGCGAG
Source organism: uncultured Sphingomonas sp. (assembly GCF_913774285.1). Lineage (GTDB taxonomy): Bacteria > Pseudomonadota > Alphaproteobacteria > Sphingomonadales > Sphingomonadaceae > Sphingomonas. The sequence continues at coordinate 245,343 of NZ_CAJYHX010000008.1, forward strand.
GATTGCCATGGTGACATGAGCCTCGGCTGCGGACGCATCGACTTGCACCGCAGCAACAGGCGCGCGCAGCTGGGCATAGAGGCTGCGGAACGCAGCGTCGCCCAGGTCGGCGTCCGCAAAGGCCATGTAGCTTGCGGCGATCAGCGCAGCCGTCGCACCCGCCGGATCCCCCGGACGAACGCGCAATTGCCGTTCGAGCTGGCCATATTTGCCATAGAGATCGACGAACATGCGTCTAGCCTTGTCGCGATCACCGGCGGGAAAGCTGTTCGATAGCTGCCGGGCGATCCTCTGTACCGCATCGCCGGCGATGATCGGTGCCGGCGGGGCGGACTTTTCCGCAGGATGCCGAGAGCGCAGCGTCTCTTCCACATCCTCGCCGAAGATCTGCTTGTGCGAGCGTCGCAGCACCTCAGCAGCATGGTTATTGAACGCCCAGTTGTCGAAGTAACCAGGCGCGAACCATTCCTGTGCTTTTGCAGGCGCGCTCGCCACAAGCACCGTCATGATCGCTGCCAATCCTGCCTTCAAGCTGAAGTCCTCCCGCATCTCGTGCTTTACCTGCCCAGACGCGTGTCAGCTGTCTGCGCCCGGCCCAGGCCAAATCGTCAAAGCGTGCCTTCAGCGCGTTGACTGCAGCCTGACTTGCGATGTTGCATGCGGGTGCTTCTTTCGTCCCGACACGCGAAGCGGTGCTTTGGCAAAGAATGGTGGCTAGCTGCCGTTCCGCTTCGAGATGAAGATTGCCTGCTCAGCGGCCTCTTCGTCGGTGAACAATTGTTCCGTCCAGTCCGGCTCCGGTCTCCAGATGCCCGAGCCATTCAGATCATGGTTTTTTCGGAATGCGTCAAAATCGGAAACGGCGCTAAAGCGATGGATCAGCGCCGCATTCGGCATTGTGGCCACGCGTACTCGGTCGCTTTGCTCACTTACCCGCGCCATGGCCTGCTCCCCTGTGGCCTCATCGCGCCAGATTTCGAAGATCAGTTCAGCCATGATCACAAGCCTATCACCATGCGCAAAGAGTCCGGTATCGCGGTACTCGCGGCTCGTGACAGACCCCTAATCATCCATCCACGCTGCCACCCAGAACAACGGCGCATTCCAGTTGATCGCGACTTCGTTGAGGGCATAGGCGTGGATGTCGTCGGCCCAGCAGGTCTGGGCGACGCACTTGCCCTTGAGCTGCATTGCCACCGGATCGGCCAGCGCCGTGTCGTTCGCCCCGCCCGAGAGCACGCCCGGCGGCGGCCCCGGCAGCTTGGCGTCCAGCGAATGCGCCCAGAAACGGTGGTGCGGGTTCTGGAGCGACCGCGTGCCGTAGCCGCTGACATAGGAGGTGCCCATCGGGTTGCGCCCCAGCAGATAGTCGAGCGCGGAGACGATGCCCGCGCGATACTTCGCGTCGCCGGTCAGGTCGCTCGCCACGCCGAGCAGCATCGCCTGGTTCATCAGGTCGCCGTTCGATCCCCAGGGATAGCCGGTGGCGCGATAGGGGGCCGCATAGCCGTTCTGGCGGCGCTGCTCGAGGATGCCGTCGGCGGCCGCGATCAGCGTCGCGCGCAGCCTCTGCACCTCGGCGTCGCTAAGGCCCGTCTTCGCCGTCGCCAGCGTGATCGTGCCGAGCGGCGCGGTGAAGCTCCAGCCCGGCGCCCGCACCGCCTCGCCGAAATGCGGCGAGCCGGTTACCGCCTTGCGGAAGGCTTCCTCGCCGGTGGTCGCGTAGAGTTCGGCGGCGGCCCAGTAGAACTCGTCGCTCAGGCTGGTGTCGCCATAGCCGCCGCTGCCGGTGAAGCTGCTGGTGGCAAAAACCTGCGGGTTGCGTTGCGCCGCCGCCCAGGCCCGTCGCGCGGCGGTGAGGCAGCGCGCAGCGAACGCATCGTCCACCCCGCGCCACAGCCGCGCGCACTGCGCTGCCGTCGCCGCAAGGTTGAGGGTTGCGCCGGTCGTCGGCGGGTAGAGCAGCCGTTCCTCGCGATCGTTCTGCGGCGGGGTCGGCAGCGCGGTCCAGTTGCGTTCGGCGACCTTCTGGTGGGCCATGCCGCCGGCGTCGATCTCGGCGAAGGGCGGGAAGCTCGGCTCCCAGGCGGGGCGGCCCGGCTTGGGCGCGCCGAGCGGGCCCGAAGGCACCCGCGTCCGCACCCCGTCCGCGATCTGCATCCGCAGCAGGAATTCCATTTCCCAGCGCGCCTCGTCGAGCAGGTCGCTCACGCCGTTGCCGCTTTCCGGGATGCGCAGCGACCCGTCCGGGAAGGCCTTGGGGCGCCGCTCATAGGCGTTGAGCAGCGTCCACAGCGCAATGCCGCCATTGACGACATATTTGCCGTGGTCACCCGCGTCGTACCAGCCGCCCGTCACGTCGAGCGTGTAGCTGCAGCCCGGCCAGACCGTGCCGCGCTCGTCGGCGCCGGAGAAGCAGCCCGCTACCTCGTGCGCATGGCCCGCGGGTCGGGCCCAGGCGGCACCGGCGAACTTGGCCTCGATCGGCGTGCCGGCGCGCTGCTGGTAGAAGAAGTTGGCGGCGTCGCGCGCGAGCGGCCGGTAGAGGCTCGGCGCGATCGCGAACGGATCGCTGGTCACCCCGGCGACCGACAGCCGATAGCCCTTCCCCGCACGGCGAAAGCCCGAAAAGTCGATCCGCTGCACCACCGCGCCCGAGCTTGCATCGGGCCCGTAGACGAACGTCTCGCCCTTGCCGACAGCGTTGCCATCGGCGTCCAGCAACAACCAGGGCAGCGGGGCCGTTCCCGCGCCGCGCAGCACGGCGAGCTTCACGTCGCCGGGCTCGAAGCCGATCTGGTTGAGGTCGATCACGGCGCGCTGCTGCGCCACCACCGGGCTCGCCAGCACCATGCCGGCGAGCAGCCCCATCCCTAGCGTCCGCATCCCGCTCCCCTCGTTATTTGCCGTTACCGGGCGCATGCGGCGTCCGGATCGCCTCGTAATAGCTGAGCGGATGCGGCGGAGCCAGATGGCCGGCGGGCAGCGGGCGCTTCGACAGCGACTGCCAGTACGCGATCGAGGCATCGCGCCACCACTGCGCTTCCCCGCGCTGAATGGCGAGGAAGTCGCGCACCTCGGCCCAGCGGCGGGCGTCGACCTTGCCCTCCAGCCCGGCCCAGCGGTGCTGCATGTCCTCCACCGTGGCGATGCCGGTGTCGTAATGGACGACCAGGCTGTCCCACAGCGTTGCGCCCGAGCGCATCCGATAGTCCCAGGGAACGTGGTGGAACCAGAGCAGCAGGCTGTCCGGCACCGTCTTCAGGTCGCCCCAGCGCTTCGCCAGCTGCGGCGCATATTGCCCGAGGGCGTTGGTGCCGGTGGGGGTACGATCGAAGCCGATCCCGTTCGCGTCGGCACGGTGATAATAGGCCGGGTTCCACTCGGGCCGGGCGAGGTTCGACACCCAGGGGCCAGGGCCGTAATGATGCCCGGTCGCCATCACATGGCCGAGCCCGAGCGGCGTCATGTAATTCACCACCGCCTCGCGCGATTCCAGCATCATCGCGACGATAGGGTCGACCACCGCCGGGTCGAGGCTCCAGGTCAGTCGTGCCCAGTCGCGGGCGATGTCAGCGGCCTTGGCGGCCGGATCCCAGGCGAGCCGGCCATAGGCGTACCAGTTGGCCTGGTCGAACTGCGATCCGCTCCAGTTCACGTCCGTCCCGATATTGGCGACGCCGGCCATGCCGGTGAGCGCCTTGGGGGCGACCGGCGTCTCCAGCACCTTGGCGATGGTGCTGCCCGCGCGCGGGCGGAAGGTGTCGCTTTCCAGCACCTCCTCCCACATCGTCCCCAGATAGGCGAGATGCGTCGCGAAGCCGAGATACTCCTTGGTAATCTGCACCTCGAGCATCAGCGGCGTCTTGGGCATCGCGCCGAACAGCGGGTGGAACGGCTCGCGCGGCTGGAAGTCGATCGCGCCGTTCTTCACCTGGAGCAGGACGTTATCGCGGAACTTCCCGTCGAGCGGCACGAACTCGTCATTGGCCTGCTTGTGGCGATCGGCGTCATTATGCTCGGAATAGACGAAGGCGCGCCACATCACCACGCCGCCGTGCGAGGCGAGCGCATCGGCGAGCATGTTGGCGCCGTCGGCATGGCTGCGCTTGTAGTCGGAAGGGCCCGGCTGGCCCTCCGAATTGGCCTTGACCAGGAAGCCGCCGAAATCGGGGATCACCGCGTAGATCTCGTCGGCCTTGGCCTTCCACCAGGCGCGGACCGCCGGATCGAGCGGGTCCGCGGTCTTGAGCCCGCCGATCTCGATCGGGGCGGAGAAGCGCGCGGTCAGGTAGATGCGGATGCCATAGGGGCGGAACACCTCCGCCAGCGCCTTCACCTTCTGGAGGTATGGCGCGGTCAGGATATCGGCATTGGCATTGACGTTGTTGGGCACCACCGCGTTGATGCCGATCGAGGCATTGGCGCGGGCATAGTCGGTGTAACGCGGATCCTTGTAGCCGGGCAGCTTCTGCCAGTCCCACAGCGACTGGCCAGCATAGCCGCGCTCGACATAGCGATCGAGATTGTCCCAATGGTCGAGCACGCGCAGCTGCAGCTTGGGGGCATCCTGCACGTCGAGCGCATCGATCGGTTCGCGAAGCTGGAGCAATTTGAGCAGGCGGAAGCTGCCATAGAGCAGCCCGGAGTCGCTGTTCGCGGCGATCAGCGTCACCCTGGCCCCGCCGATCGTCACGGTGCGGAGCAGGAAACCCTCGCGGCCGAGCGCGGCCAGCGGCAGGTTCATGCCCTTGAGAAGCGGCGAGCCCACGGTGGCGAGCACCACCCCACCCTCGCCCTGCACCGCGCTCGCATGTGCCGGCGCGGTGCCGATCAGCCCGGCAAGACCGCGATCGAGCTCGTCGAGCGCCGCGCGAACGGTCGGGCGGCTGCCGTCGGCCACCACGTAGCGGAGCTTGGGTGCCACCCGCTGCACGGTGCCCGCGTCGAGCGGCCGGTAGCGCAGCCACAGATCATAGCCGGTTTCGGCATGCGCCTGATTCGCAAAGGCAAATGCCGCCAAAATCCATAAAATCGCCTGATATGCCGCCCGCATTGCGCCCTCTCTCGTCCGCGATCGTTCGCGTTGTTGACAAGCGTGTAGCAGGCCAAACATGGTATCGCTACCAAACACGCGACGCCCCAAGGCGCGATCAGGAGAGGGTTTCATGGCCAACGGAGTTTCCATCGACCGCCGCGCGCTGCTCGCCGGTGCGGCCGCTACCGCCGCGCTGCCGCTGGCCGCCCGCGCGACCTCCCAGCTGCCGGGGCTCAATACCATGGCGGGCCAGAAGAACATGCGGATCGGCTCCGCCTTCGCCTGGAGCCCGCCCGGCGCCGATGCCGGCTCGTTCGCCAATCCGCGCTATGCCGCGCTGCTCCAGCGCGATTGCGGGCTGCTCGTGCCCGAGAACCAGCTCAAATGGCAGGCCACCCGCCCTGCCCCGGACAGGTTCGACTTCGCCCATTTCGACGCGATGCTCGACTGGGCCGAGGCGCACCGCATGGCGATGCGCGGCCACACGCTGCTCTGGCACAAGAGCCAGTATTTCCCCCGCTGGCTGAACGAGTACGAATTCGGCGGCACGCCGCGGCGCGAGGCCGAACGGCTGCTCACCACCCATGTCGACACGGTCTGCCATCGCTACGCCAAGCGGATCGGCAGCTACGACGTGGTCAACGAGACGGTCGATGAGAAAACCGGCGGCTTACGCGAGACAAGCCTGTCGCGCGCGTTCGGCGGCACCGTGCCGATGCTCGACCACGCCTTCCACACCGCCCGCGCCGCCGCGCCGCACGCGCAGCTGGTGTACAACGACTATATGAGCTGGGAGCCCGGCAACGAGGCGCACCGCGACGGCGTGCTCCGCCTGCTCGAAGGCTTCCGCAAGCGCGGCGTGCCGGTCGATGCACTGGGCGTACAGTCGCATATCGAGCCCGCCAGCGATGCTCCGGCCGGCGTGCTCGCGGCGCGGCAGGAGAAGCCGTGGCGCCAGTTTCTCGATGCGGTCACCGGCATGGGCTATGCGCTGCTGATCACCGAGTTCGACGTCGCCGACCAGCATCTGCCCACCGACATCGCTGCGCGCGACCGGCAAGTGGCCGACTATGCCGGCGTCTATCTCGACATACTATTCGGCTATCCGCAGCTGCGCGACATGCTGTTCTGGGGGATGTGCGACAAGTATAGCTGGCTGAACGGCTTCAAGCCGCGCAAGGACGGCAGCGCACCGCGGGTGGCGCCATACGACCGGGAATTTCAGCGCACGCCGCTCCACACAATGACTGCGACGAAATTGATGAAAACCGCCACACGGCGCTAACCTCGGTACGCTCCCGTTCAGATTTTGGAAGTATAGACTTGTCCGATCGGCTGAGTCGCCGTCGAAACCAGGGAGCAGGGCAATGGCCGCAGCGGCCGCGAGACGGCAAGGATCGGGCGGAGAGATACCGCTTCCCAGCACGATCGACGTCGCGGCACTGCACCGCCTGGCCGAGGCAACCGTGCGGGCGCACGGTCGCGCCACCGTCACCCCCGCCGGCGCCGCCTTCCGCCAGATGCTGATGGAGCGCGCCCGTACCAGCGCCCAGCGCAGCGCGCTCGCCCTGCTCGGCGGCGATATCGAGCGGCGCGCACGCGCGGGCCGGGTGCGGAGGATCGACGACGGCGCGCCGGTCGACATCCTGTTCGATCTCGCCGGGCCGCTGGCAGCGCTGCTCGCCGAGGGGCGGGCGACCGACGCCAGCATTCTCGCCAACCGCTATCTCGACCTGTCGCCCCAGGGCGCCACCGGCTGGGCGCTGCTGCCGCTGATGCTGTCGCTGCAGATGGACGATCCCGAATCGGCGGACCGCTTCCTTGAGCCCTCGGCACCGCAGCTGATCGTGATCGGCGGCCTTTCGGGCACCGGCAAGTCGAGCCTGGCACGGCTGCTCGGCGGTCTCTATGGCCGCCGCCCCGGCGCGCGGGTTCTGCGCTCCGACGTGTTCCGCAAGCGGCTCGCCGGCCTGCCGCCCGAGACGCGGCTGCCGCCGTCGCACTATACTCGCCGCAATGATGCCGAAACCTATGAGGCGCTGTTCGAATCGGCCGACGACCACCTCGCCTGCGGCTCGACGGTGATCCTCGACGCAGTGTTCCTCAATCGGAGCGAGCGCGAAGTGGCCGAGGCGCTGGCGCTGCAGGCGCGGGTGCCGTTCACCGGCATCTGGCTGGAGGCACCGGATCGCGACCGCATCGCCCGGGTCAGCGCGCGCACCGGCGATGCATCCGATGCCACGGCAGAGGTGGCCCGGGACCAGGCACGCCGCCCCGTCGGCGACCTGTTCGGCTGGCACCGGATGCGGGCGAACCGCGCGATGGAGTTGATCGTGCCCGCAGCGCGCGCCGCGATCGAGCGACCGCGGCGCTGAACGCGTCCGGCGGGTCTGTCCCGCCGGTGCGGGTCAGGCGTTCTCGGGAACTTCGGGCTTGAGCAGGATGCCGTTCACGCTGTCATTGGCGCAGAACAGGTCGTTCAGCGCCTCGAGCATGCGGCGTGCCTCCGGGCTGGCCAGCGAGTAGAAGATCATCTGGCCGGCACGCCTGGCAGAGACCATGCCCTCGCGGCGCAGCAGGGCGAGTTGCTGGGAGACCGCCGTGTCGCGAGCACCGGTCAGCCGTGCCAGTTCCCCTACCGATTTCTCGCCATCCACCAGATGGCAGAGAAGCAGCAGGCGGCTGCGGCCGGACAGCGCCTTCAAAAACTGCGACGCGTGGTCGATTACCTCGATCATATCGTTCTTCACGGCGACCATGGCTATGCGTGTATCCTATGCCAAGCAACCCGTCACGCGACAAAAAATCCAGGAAATTCATAAACCTGGATCAATATGAGACATCATATATATGCATTTTTGCGGCCATGTGTCTCGCGCAGCATGCGCATTTTGGGAGCGTACCAACGTTTCAAAGGTTGAGCGAGCATGACGGCGCACCAAGCGGATCTGTTCGACGTGCCGGGCCCCTCCGGTCTGAGAACGCAAGCCAACTTCCTGACCGACACCGAGGAATCCGCTGCCGTCGCGGCGATCGACTCGTCCGGGCTGGCGCCCTTCCGCTTCCAGGGCTGGACCGGTAACCGCCACACAACAAGTTACGGCTGGCGCTACGACTTCGAGGACGGCGGCTTCGCGCGCGCCGAGCCCTTCCCCGACTGGCTGGCGCCGCTGCGCGATCGGGCGGAGGCCTTTGCCGGTCTCGCGCCGGGCACGCTCGTCCAGGCGCTGCTGATCCACTATCCCGTCGGCGCCGGAATCGGCTGGCACCGCGACCGGCCGGTCTTCGAGGAAGTGGTGGGCATCTCGCTCGGCGCCTCCGCCACACTGCGCCTGCGCCGCCGGACCGGCCCGCGCGCCTTCGATCGCGCCGAGCAGTTGCTCGCCCCCCGCTCGATCTACCTGCTCGCCGGTGAGGTGCGCCACGCCTGGGAGCACAGCATCGCCCCGATGGCCGAACCGCGCTGGTCGATCACCTTCCGTGCGCTCTCTGCGCTGGGCCTGCGCCAGACTCAGAACGGCCCGGACGGGGATCCCCGCCCGGGCCGCACTGGTTGACCATCCCGCCGCCGGAGCGGCGGGACCATCGCGTCAGAACTTGACGCTGGCTTCCACGCCCCAGGTCCGCGGGGGATTGAAGTTGGCATAGTCGCCCAGGATGCCGCCGTAGCTGGTCGAGACCAGCTGGCCGTTCGCGCCATAGTTGAGCACCGGCGACGAGTTGGCCGACGAGCGGCGGTAGATATAGGTCTTGTCGAGCAGGTTGCGCGACCAGACGGCGAAGGTGACCTTGTTGTGATCCGACACCGCGATGTCGGCGATCGCGATGCGGCCGTTCATGATGAAGGCGGCATCGGTCTTGGTCGGCTCGAGCTGGAAGCTGTACTGGCTGCTCGAATAATTGCCGTCGAGGTGGAAGCGCAGGGTCGCATCGCCGCCGCCGATCGGCAGGGCATAGTCGATCGCGCCCGACGCCGCGTGCTCCGGCGTGTAGACGATGTACAGCTGCTGCGCCGGCGCACCCGGGGTCAGCGGGTTCACCGCCGACGGCGCACGCCAGTAGGTATAGGCGTAGGACGCGGTGAGCGTCAGGCCCTGCACCGGTGCCACGGTCAGATCCGCCTCGATGCCGCGGATCTTGCTGTCACCGGCGTTGGTGGTCTGCTCGATATGGCTGCCATTGGTCGGGCTCTGGCCGTTCGTGTCGAAATAGTCGAAGTCGAACTGGGTGTTCGAGCGGTCCATGATGTAGCCCGCCAGGTTCAGGCGCGCCTTGTGGTTCCAGAAGTCCATCTTGGCGCCGACTTCATACGACTTGACCGATTCCGGGCCGAAGGCGTTGAACTGGAGCGAACGGTCGTTCGCGCCGCCGGCGCGGAAGCCGGTCGCGTACTTGGCGTAGAGATGGATGTCCTGCGTCGCGTCGAACGAGACGTTGATCATCGGATCGAACCTGCTGACGCTGTTGCTGAAGCCGAACGGCGACACCGTGCCCGCCTTCACCAGGTCGGCGCGGTTGTTGACGACATAGAGCGTGCCGTGGCGCTTGTCCTTGGTCCAGCGGCCGCCCAGGGTGACATGCACCACGTCGCCCAGCGCGTCCGGTGTGTAGGTCAGGTTGCCGAACAGCGAATAGTTGTGGTCGGTCGCCTGGCTGGCGCGGGTGATGAACTGGCAGCTGTTGGCGAACTGCGGCACCGTGGTCGCCAGCGTGTTGTTGCACGACGGATCGAACTGCTGATAGCCCGAGTTGGCGCCGGTGATCGCGCTGGAATTGCCCGGGATCGGGCTGCGAATGGTGTAGGCCGTGCCGTCCGTGTTCCACTGGTTGGTGAGCGGCGTCGCGGCATATTCCGTGGCGTGCTCGGTGAAATAATAGGCGCCGACGACATAATCGAACTGCGGCACGCTGCCGACCGCCTGGAACTCCTGGCTGAACTGGTGCTGGCGCAGGAACGACAGGCTGTAGCGGCTGAAGGTGCCGGTGGTGTTGATCGCGGTCGGGTTGGCCGTGTTCGGCACGAACGGCGCGAACGAGCTGCGCTGCGGACCGCCCGAGTTATCCCACTGATCGGTGCTGACACCGCGCCATGCGGTGATCGAGCGCAGTTCGAGCCACGGCGCAGCCGTGTACTTCAGGTTCGACAGGACACCATGGGTGATGTCGACGCTCGGCTGCTGCGGCACGCCGACATCGGCCACGCGCTGGCGATCGGGGTGGACGCCGACGAGCGGTGCCTTCGGGGCGATGCAGATCGGCTTGGTGCTGCCGGCGGCGATGGTGCCGCCGCAGGCGACGCCGTTCAGCTGCAATGCGCCGTTGTTGAACGTGCCGACCGCATAGTTGTTCGGGTTGTAGCTGACCAGCTGGCTGAACTGCGGGGTGTTCTCGTCCTTCGCATAGTCATAGGCGAAATCGGCAGTGAAGTTGCTGGCCGGCTTCCAGCGCGCAGCGACGCGGCCGCCCTTGCGATCATAATAGTTCCAGCCGGTCGAACCCGTGAGCGGGTTGTCGACGGTCGGATCCTGGTGCTGGTAGACACCGTCCAGCTTCAGCGAGATGTCGTGGAAGGCCGGCAGGTCGAGGTGCGCATCGACGCTGCGGCTGCCGTAATTGCCGACGCCGCCATTGATGCGGCCGCCGAACTCGCCGGTGGGCGCGCGGGTGACGAGCGACAGCGCGCCGCCTTCGGTGTTGCGGCCGAACAGCGTGCCCTGCGGGCCCTTCAGCACTTCGATGCGCTCGATGTCGAACAGCGCGGCGTTGAGGCCCTGGGTCTTACCCAGTGCGACGCCGTCGATGTACACACCGACGCCGCCGTCGCGCGCGGTCTGGTTCTGGTCGTAGGGGACGATGCCGCGGATGCCGATCGTCAGCGCCGACTGGCGCGCCTCGAAGGTCGCGACGCGGAGCGAGGGCACGGTGCCATCAGCGAGGTTGAACAGGCTCTGGACGTGGCGGTCCTGCAGCGCCTCGGTGCTGAGCACGCTGATCGAGATCGGCGTCTTCTGCAGGTTGGTCTCGCGCTTGGTGGCGGTGACGACGATGTCGGCAAGGCCTTCGGGCTGCGCGGTATCGGCAGCCGGCGCATCGGCCGTCTGCGCCACGGCCGGGACGGCGGCAAGCGCCATCGCAGTGGCACCGGCCAGCAGCGCAAGGCGGAAGGTGGAACGATCGAGCATGAAAGCTTTCCCCGAGGTAGGTGGTATGTGGTTCGGGGGGCGCCCTAGGGACGCGATTTGGCAGGTTTGTTACACCTGCCGCAGCACGCATGACGCGCGATTTTCATTTTCAATTCATGTATAGGATTCTACGTGGGAATCCGCGGTGCGAGAAGGTTACCGCAGCCCGGATGCGACAGCGTTAACGCCGCGAAAAACTTTTGGGCAACGCTCGAAAAGCCGAAAGTGATGCAGAAAGGACACGGATTTTCTGGGGTATTCCCTCAGCGCCAAGACAGAATCGAAAGCGCCCGCCTCGCCTGAACGGCGCGACGGGCGCATCGGAGAATCCCGCTTTACAGCGCAGTCGAATTATTCGGCCGCCGCCGTGCCTGCGGCACCGACTCGGCCGGTACGTTCCAGCTTGCCCCAGCCGACGAACCAGCCACCCAGCGCGGAGCTGATCGCGCGCAGCACCACCCAGTACATCAACTGGCGATAGACGAAACGCTGTGCCACCAGCAGCAGCGCCGGGTAGCGGATCCGCCGGCTGTTGAGCCGATAGGCGACCCAGCCGCAGCCTACGTCGATCGCGGTGAAGGCCACCCAGTAGATTGCCATGGTGCCGACGTCGCCGCGGGTCTGCTCCCAGCCATGCTGGGCGATCCGCACGCCGGTGGCGAAGATGGCCGACACGAGCGCGAGGTCGATCAGCGGTGAGATCGCGGCGAAGATGATCTGGAACACCCAGGCCTGGGGCAGCCCGATCCAGGCGAGCCCGCGCGCCTGCTTGTCGCGATACAGCCCGCGATGCTTCCACAGGCACTGGAGCGTGCCGAACGCCCAGCGATAGCGCTGCTTGGCGAGCGCCCGGAAGCTTTCCGGCGCCTCGGTCCACGCGACCGCGTCGGGATCATAGGTGACCCGCCAGCCGGCGCGCTGGATGGCGATGGTGAGATCCTGATCCTCGGCCAGCGTATCCTCGGGATAGCCGCCCACCGCATCGAGCGCCGCCCGCCGCCACGCGCCGACCGCGCCCGGCACCACGGTGATGGCGTTGAACCCGGCGAGCGCGCGGCGTTCGAGGTTCTGCGCGGTGATATATTCCACCGCCTGCCATCGGGTGACCAGATTGACCCGGTTGCCCACCTGCGCGCTGCCCGCCACCGCGCCGATCTTGTCGTCGGCGAACCAGCGCGCGAGGCGGCCGATCGTCTCGGGCTCGAACTGGGTGTCGGCGTCGAGCGCGATAGTCACCTCGCCCCTGGCCTGCTGCAGCGCGCGGTTAAGCGCCGCCGCCTTGCCGCCATTGACCAGCGTCAGCAGCGTCACCCGCGGGTCGTCGCCGAACGCGGCGGCGACGATTTCGCTGGTGCGGTCCTTGGAGCCGTCATCGGCGACGATCAGCTCGATCGCCGGATAGTCGCTGGCGAGCACGCGGCGCACCGAGGATTCGATCACCCGCTCCTCGTTATAGGCGGGGATGATCACCGAGACGGTCGGCGTGAACACCGGCGGTTCGCCGCGCTCGCGCAGCCGCTGACGCAGCGCCAGCCCGGCGAGGGTCAGCGCGCGGGCGATGCCGAGCGTGATCGCAATGAAGAACATCCAGCGCAGCCCCGAGGCGATCGCCGCCAGCGCGACGAAGATCGCCACGTCCGCCCGCACCGCCAGCAGGTCGCTGCCGCGGATCGGCGGCATCACCGCGTCGTAGGACAGCCCGGCTAGCTTGGAGACCGGCACGAAGGTATAACCCCGCGCCCGCAGCTCGCGGATGATGACCGGGAGCGCCTGGATGGTCTGCTCGCGATTGCCGCCGCCATCGTGCAGCAGCACGACGTTGGTGGAATGGTCCGGCGAGGCACCCGCCACGTCGCTCAGCACGCCCTGAATGATCGCATCGACGCCCGGCCGCTTCCAGTCGTCCGGATCGACGTGGAGGCCGACCACGGTATAGCCCTGCTTCTGCGCGACCACGGCGGGATCTAGTTCGTCCGGCGTGGTCGGCTCGGCGTCTCCGAAATAGGGCGCGCGGAACAGCCGCATGCCGCGGCCGGTATAGGCCTGCACCAGCCGCTGGGTGGCGTTCAGCTCCAGCGCGGTGCTCGCCGCCGAGGTGGTGGCGAGGTTCGGGTGAGTATAGGTGTGGTTGCCCAGCTCATGCCCCTCCGCCACCAGCCGGCGCAGCAGCAGCGGGTGCTGCAGCCCGTTCTCGCCGATGATGAAGAAGGTCGCCGGCACATGCTCGGCTTTGAGGATGTCGAGGATGCGCGGGGTGTAGGTGGGATCGGGGCCATCGTCGAAGGTCAGCGCGATCTCGTGCTTCGAGGCGCCGGTGCGCATAACGACATAGGGCGTCGGCAGCTGCGGATACTGCACGTCGCGGATCATGTTGGCGGCATCGAAGCTGATCGCGCGTTCGCCCACTGTCGGCGTCGAGGTGACGCGCAGGATCTCGCCCGGCCCTTCGACGTCGACATTGGTCGCCGGCACGATCCGGCTCAGATCCGGCCGGCCTCCATGGCGATAGGCGAGCAGCGCGGTCCACACGCCGGCATCCTCGGTGCCCAGGCGCCAAAGCGCGACGCTGCCGACGCCCGCGGCGCGAACCGCCTGCAGCTGGTTCCAGGTCGCGGTGGCATCGACCATCCAGATCTCGTGGTGCTTGCCGTCCTCGTCATAGGCGAAGGCGCTGTTGCCGCTGGTCTTGTCGAAGGTGACCTTGGCGTCGCTGTCGCGCGCGGCCGACCAGGCCTCTTCGATGCTCATCGCCTCGGTGCCGTCGCCGTGATAGTCATAGGCGTAGCTGGCCAGCGCGACGATAAGCTTGTTGGCACCCACCTTGGCGACGGCACTGCGCAGTTCCTCGACGAACCAGGGCTGCGAGGCGATCGGCCCGGCGGTGCCGCCCTGCCAGTGCTCGTCATAATCCATCAGGATCACGCGATCGGTGACCGCGGCGAAGCGCTTGAGATCCCAGCTGGTGTCGCCCGCCGGCACGGTGACCGCGAGCAGCTTGTCCTTGGGCATCGCCTTGTTGATCTGGTCGAGCAGCTGGGCATAGCCGGGCAGCGAGGCGGGCTGCAGGCTCTCGAAGTCCATCACCAGCCCGGGCAGGTTGCGCGCCTTGACCATGGCGGCGAGGTCGCGCGCCAGCTTGGCGCGAGCGGCCGGGCTGGCCATCAGCCTGGCCGAACCGGCGGTGTCCCAGGCCTCGTCGGACACGTTCTGCACCATCGGCAGCACGCGCGGGCGGCGCGGCGCGGCGGCGACGATGCTGGCGAACTTCGGATCGTCCAGCACCTGCATCGCATGGTTTGCGCCCGTCACCGAGACGAAGGCCGGCACGACCCAGTCGAGATCGCCGATGTTGCGGCGGAGCGAGTCGGCGCTCGCCGGGTCCCAGGGCACATAGAAGCCAACGGTGAGCGGGGCACCCGGCTTCTTCGCCGAGCCGCCGGGCAACCAGCGCTGGGAGCGCGGCTGGCCGCGGGCGCTCAGCGAGCGCAGCGCCGCCGGCTTGGCATTCTCCCACCGCACCGGCAGGTCCTGCGCGGGCGGCACGTTTACGATGGTGGCGGCGAACACGATCGCGGCGACGAGAACACCCCCGATCAGCGCGAACACCGTGCGCATCGTCCAGCGCTTGCGGCTGCCGGTGGGATCGAAGAATACGGGACGCGACATCGATGCTCTTTCGAAACGCGCGAAACTCTGCCCGGCGCGTGGCGGGCCCGCGCCTTATAAGGGTCGAAATTAACCGAAGCTATACACCGAAGCTTGGGTAGATTCCCGGAGCAGCGATGCGGGTCACACCGCGCTGCTGAAGCGCGTGGCGGCCGGGCCGCGATGGCTGTCCAGTGCGGCGGCGATCACCCGCGCGTAGGGCAGTGCCTCGGGCGCGAGCAGAAGCACGCTGCCTTCCCAGCGCACCAGCTTAAGCGCCGCGAAGCGCGCCAGCCGCAACGCGATCGCTGCGCGACAGGCGATGCCACCGAGATCGGCGCGGCCCCGGCAGAGCAGTTCCTCGATCGCGGCCGCACGCCACTGATCGTCGGTCGAGCGCCGCACCCCGCGCGCCGCCGCGAACCGCCCGGAGGAAACCGCCATGTGCCAGCGACCGGCATTCTTCTCATTCTGCACCAGCAGGTCCGGGAACTGGCTGATCGCGCTGGCCCCCAGCCCGATCAGCACCTCGGCCTCGTCCTCGGTGAAGCCCTGGAAGTTGCGCCGCAGCCGGCCCTCGCGCGCGGCGAGCGCCATGGCGTCGCCGGGCCTGGCGAAATGGTCGAAGCCGATTGCGGCATAGCCGTGTCCCACCAGCGTCTCGTGCGCCAGCGCGGCCTGGGCGAAGCGCGCTTCGGCATCGGGCAGCGCCGTCGCATCGATCCGGCGCTGGCGCGGGATCAGGTGCGGCACATGGGCATAGCCGAACACGGCGAGACGATCGGCGCCCATCGTCACGCTCTCGTCGATCGCGTCGGCCACGGCCGCGTCGGTCTGCCCAGGCAGGCCGTACATCAGGTCGAAATTGATCGACTCGACCCCGGCGTGGCGCAGCAGGTCGACGGTCGCGGCGATGTCGGCGCGCGGCTGCACCCGGCCGATTGCGGCCTGGATGGCGGGATCGAACGTCTGCACGCCCAGGCTGACCCGCGACGCGCTCGCTTCTGCCAGCGCGTCGGCCCAGGCTGAATCGAAGCCGCGCGGATCGACCTCCACCGACAGCACGGGAGCGCCGGCTCCAAACGCCGCCTTGGCCTGCGTCACCAGCCGCAGAAAGGCCTCAGGGCTGATGGCGTTGGGGCTGCCGCCGCCGAACGCGATGCGCCCCACTCGCCCCCGCCCGCCGAGCCGCCGCGCAACTTGCTCGATCTCCTCGGACAACCGGGCGAGATAGCCGTCGAGCCGAGCGGTGCGATTGGCAGCACCCGTGTTGCAGCCGCAATACCAGCAGATCTCGTGGCAGAATGGGATGTGGAGATAGAGCGACAGCTCGGCATCCGCGTCCACCCGATCCAGCGCCGCGCCCATCTCCGCCGGCCCCACGCCTTCGTGGAACTCGGCGGCAGTGGGATAGCTGGTGTAGCGCGGCACCGGGGTGGCGAGCAAATCGGGATGATAGGTCCACATGTGCGGCGCATGCACCGTCGTGGGAGGCGCGTCGCTTGGGAATGTCCCGTATCCTTGCCGCCCGGGCCGGGCGCGCGTAGGCGCGGGGGCATGCAACTCGACGACCAGCTAGTCCGCTATTTCGGCACCGCCGACCTCGGCGCCCTCACCCCGCCCGCGCTCGCCTCCGGCATCGAGCGGATGAAGGTCGATCTCGGCCTCGAGACCGATCGCCCGCGCCGCTTCGCACTGTGGGCGCTGCTGTTCATGCTTGGCAACGCGCCCGATCTCGACGTGACCTTCGAGGACGAGGCGGATCGCGAGGCCGCGCGCAACTTCATGGACCTGTCCGACCACCAGGACTGACCGGACTCCAGCACAAAAGCGGCGGACCTTTCGGCCCGCCGCTCCAGGTGTTGGGAGACATTTATGTTTTTAGGAACGCATCAGAAGGTGAGGCGCGCACCCAGCGTGTAGGACCGGCCGATCGGATCGTAGATCGTCGGGAAGGTGTTGCCGCTGTTGTACGACGTACCGCCGACGCCCGAACCCACCAGCGGCGGATCCTTGTCGAGCAGGTTGTTCACCGTCAGGTTGAAGCTGAGGTTCTTGGTCGGGCGCACGCCGAACGACAGGTCGAAATAGTCGTACGCCTTGATGCTGCGGAACGCCGGCAGGATGTTGGCGACCGAGTCCTCCAGCTTCACGCTGCTGATGTGGGTCCACAGCAGCGAGACGTCGAAGCCCGGGCGATCATAGGTCAGGCGACCATTCCAGCGGGTCTTCGCACGCGGATTGGTGCAGCCGCCGGGGCTGTAGCGGCCGGTGCAGTCGCGGTTGATCGAGTTCGGGTTCGCCTGGAAGCGATAATAATCGAGCCAGGTGCCGTTGAAGCCGATCGTGATCGCGCCGCTGTCCTTGATGCCGATATCGTCGAGCAGCACGCGCTGGTTGACGCCCAGGTCGATGCCCGCAGTCTTGATCAGACCGAGGTTCGAGTAGCTGAGGATCACGCCCGGCGTCTCGCCTGCGCCGTTCAGCGTGCCGGTCAGCGGGTTACGGCCGATCAGCGCGCAGAAGGCATTGTTCGAGAAGCTGGGGTTCAGCGTCGCCGAATAGCAGCCGTTCAGGATGTCGGCCTGTGCCGGCTGGGTGATCGCGTTCGACACCTTGATCCGGAAATAGTCGACGGTCGCCGAGAAGCCCTTGAGGAACGTCGGCGTGAACACGCCGCCCAGCGTGAGGGTCTTGGCCTTCTCGACGTCCAGGTCGCGATTGCCCGCGGTGGTGTTGTTGATCTGGCCCGAGCTCGGCTGCGGGATCGAGCCGATCGTGCCGGCCGGCGCCCCGGTGGCGACGCACAGCGCGGCGAGGTTGGCGGCGACCGAGGCACCCGCGCACGGATCGACCGTCAGGTTGCCCAGGCCTTGCACCGGCGACTGGAACAGCTCCTGGATGTTCGGCGAGCGGACGGCGACCTGGTAGGTGCCGCGGAACTTGAAGCCCTGGATCGGCTCCCAGGTGCCGCCCGCCTTCCAGGTCGTGCTGCCGCCGGTGGTCGTATAGTCCGAATAGCGGATGCCCGCTTCCGCCGTCAGCTTGTAGAGGAACGGCTGGTTCTCGATCAGCGGGGCGATGAGCTCGCCGAACACTTCCTTGACGCTGTAGTTGCCCACGTCCGGGGGCGTGCGCGCGCCGGTGCCGAGCACCTCGCCCTGGATCTGCGACGGGCCGTCGGGCTGGCTGGCGGCGCTGATCTTGCGATATTCGGCACCCGCCGCGAACGCGATCTTGCTGGCGGCGAGCGGCGAAGTGAACAGGTCGCCCGAAATGCTGCCGGTCACGACGGTCTGGCGCACCTTGCGGTTGATGATCGCATCGAGATTGATGAACGCCGCCTGTGCCGAGGTGATCGAGCCGTTCGGCCCGAACAGGTTGAGCGGCACGCAGCCATTGGTGGTATCGGCGCAGCGGATGGTGCCGCTGGCGTCGCGATAGGCGCGCAGGGCCTGCTGGACCTTGCTGAACGAGCCCCAGCGCTGGCGCGTCTGGTTCTGCGTCGTCTCGCCATACTGCGCCGAAACGTCGTACTTCAGCCCCGTGGTGATGTCGCCGCGGAAGCCGCCCTGCACCTGGAACATCTGCGATTCGAACATGTTGCCGCGCGGACCGAACTCGGTGAAGCGGCGCTGCGCCACCACCGCGATCTCGCGGTAGCCGGGCGTGCCCGGGCCGCCCTGCACCGCCGCCGCCGTCGCGCAATCCGCCGCCGAGATCCTGCTCGCGGTGCACAGCTGGTTGCGGATGCCGCTCGGCAGATAGGGGTTGTTGAGGCCGAGCTGGTAGGTGTTGTTGAACGTGCCCGACGATGCGAGCTGGGTCGCGATCTGGTTGCGGGTAAACATCGCCGAGCCGTAGAACTCTACGCCATCGGTGATCTGGTAATGGCCGGCCGAATAGACGTTGATCCGGTCGAGCGGCGTCTGGAAATAGGTGCCGATATTGGTGTTGTAGGTGTCGTTGGCGGTCGCCGATTGGAGCAGCCCGGTCGTCGGGTTGACCACCGCGCCGAAGCTGCTGGCGGGCAGGCCGAGCGCCGCGTTGCTCGGCGCGCCGAAGATCGTCACCGCAGCGGTGGTCGAACCGGCGAACAAGCCGGTCGTCGAGCTGATCGGCACGGCGCTGATCGGACGATCTAGGTGCAGCAGCGGATCGGCCTTGGTGTAGCCGATGCTGAGCACGACGTTGCCGCGGCCATCGGCGAAGTTGCCGCCGACGACGAGGTCAGCCTTGAAGCGCTGGCTGTCGCCGCGTTCGGACACGCGGTAGCTCGCCGAGGCGTCGATGCCCGAGAAATCACGCCGGGTGATGAAATTGACGACGCCGGCAACCGCGTCGGCACCATAGGTCGAGGATGCGCCGCCGGTGAACACTTCCACCCGCTGCAGCAGGGCGACGGGGATGTTGTTGGTGTCGGTCAGACCGTCGAGGCCGTAAGGCACCAGGCGGCGGCCATCGAGGAGGACCAGCGTGCGCTGCTCGCCAATGCCCCGCAGGTTCAGCGTGGACGAACCGTCCGAGCCGTTGTTGACGCCCGCGCCGATCGACGGCCGGATTGCCGGCAGGTTGCGCAGCAGATCATCCGCAGTGCCGGGCTGACGGAAGGTGATTTCCTGCTGGCTGATCACGTTCACCGGGCTGGCAAGCTCGAGATCGGGCCGCGAGATGCGGGTGCCGGTGACGACGATCTCGCTGGACGGTTCGGCCTGGCTCTCGGATTCGGGCACGCTTTGTTGCTGCGCATAGGCCGGTGCCGCGATGCTCGCGACCAGCATTGTCGACGCGAGCAGACAGGATCGGAAGGTGGACGTCATTAAAAGCCCCTTGTCTGAAATTTTCTCCGCAGCTGGCGCAACTTTCGTGCGCCTTCGCATTGCGGCATGTCTGCACGTACTGTCGTTAATGGCAACGCCCCAGACACGGACAGAAACAAAATGTCACTGAACTGTTGCACATTTGCAATGGCATCTCGGGCCTGCCGTGTCCGCGAGGGCATTTGCCGCGGCTACGGAAAGCCGGTAGACGCGTCGAACAGTTGCACCCTGCCCGCCTCGCCGCCGGAACTAGCCCGGCAATCAGGCGCTACGGGCACGGGGAAGTGCAGACAGGGGATGCCCAAGATGGAAAGTCCAAGCGATATCGGCGTATCGCGACGCGGGTTGCTGACGAGCGGCGCAGCCTGCGCTGCGGTGACGGCCTTGCCCGCGAGCGCCAGCAACAAGGAGCCGGTAGCGCCGATGGAGACGCCCCCCACCCTGCCCGTCCAGCTCAAGGTCAACGGCAAGCCGGCCGCGCTGACCGTCGACACGCGCACCACGCTGCTCGACGCGCTGCGCGAGCATCTACACCTCACCGGCACCAAGAAGGGCTGCGACCACGGCCAATGCGGCGCCTGCACGGTGATGGTGAACGGCCGCCGCATCAATTCCTGCCTCAGCCTGGCGGTGATGCACGACGGCGACAGCGTGACCACCATCGAAGGCCTGGGCACGCCCGAGGATCTGCACCCGATGCAGGCCGCCTTCGTGAAGCATGACGGCTATCAGTGCGGCTATTGCACGCCCGGCCAGATCTGCTCGGCCGTGGCGGTGCTCGACGAAATCAAGGCCGGCATCCCCAGCCATGTCGCCGCCGACGTCGCCGCCAGTCCCGCCTTTTCCGAGATGGAGATCCGCGAGCGGATGAGCGGCAATATCTGCCGCTGCGGCGCCTATTCCAACATCGTCGAGGCGATCCGCGAGGCCGCGGGGCGGAGGCAGGCATGAAGGCTTTTCAGTACACCCGCGCGAGCAGCCCAGCCGACGCCGCAGCGCTCGCCGCCAAGACGCCCGGCGCCAAGTTCATCGCCGGCGGCACCAATCTGCTCGACCTGATGAAGCTGGAGATCGAGACCCCGGCGCATCTGATCGACGTCAACAAGCTCGCGCTCGACCGCATCGAGGAGACTGCGGAAGGCGGGCTGCGCATCGGTGCGCTGGTGCGCAACACCGATCTGGCCGCCGACAAGCGCGTCCGCCGCGACTATGCGGTGCTGACCCGCGCGATCGTCGCGGGCGCGAGCGGCCAGCTGCGCAACAAGGCGACGACCGCGGGCAACCTGCTCCAGCGCACCCGCTGCCCCTATTTCTACGACCCCAACCAGCCCTGCAACAAGCGCAAGCCGGGCAGCGGCTGCGCGGCGATCGGCGGGTTCAGCCGCCAGCTCGCGGTGATCGGCACCAGCAAAGCGTGCATCGCCACCTACCCGGGCGACATGGCGATCGCGATGCGGCTGCTCGATGCGACGGTGGAGACGGTGAAGCCTGACGGCGCCACGCGCAAGATTGCCATCGCCGACTTCCACCGCCTGCCAGGCGACACCCCGCACCTCGACAACAATCTGCAGACCGGCGAGCTGATCACCGCGGTTACCCTGCCCAAGCCGCTGGGCGGCAAGCATTTCTACCACAAGGTGCGCGACCGTGCGTCCTATGCCTTCGCGCTCGTCTCGGTGGCGGCGGTGGTGCAGAAGGACGGCACCGGCCGCGTCGCCTTCGGCGGCATGGCGCACAAGCCGTGGCGCGTCGAAGCGGCGGAGGCCGCGCTGCCCAAAGGCGCGGCGGCCACCGCGAGAATCGCTTTCGCCGGCGCCACGCCGACGCACGACAATGCCTTCAAGCTGCCGCTGGCCGAGCGCACGCTCGCCGCGGTGCTGAGCGAAGCAAGGGGCTGAGCCATGAAGTTCGATACCCCCGCCACGACCAACCCGATCGACCGCCTCAAGGTGGTCGGCAAGGCCACCGACCGGATCGACGGTCCGCTCAAGACCACCGGCCGCGCGCCCTATGCCTATGAGCGGCACGACGTAGCGCCGGGTGCGGCATACGGCTATGTGCTCGGCTCGGCGATCGCCAAGGGCCGGATCACCGGCATGGACCTCAGCGCCGCCAAGGCAGCGCCGGGCGTGCTCGCGATCGTCACCGCCGAGAATGCCGGCAAGCTGACCAAGGGCAATTTCAACACCGCCAACCTGCTCGGCGGGCCCGAGATCGAGCATTACCACCAGGCGATCGCGCTGGTGGTGGCCGAAACCTTCGAGCAGGCGCGCGCCGCCTCGTCGCTGATCCGCGTCGACTATGCGCGCGGCAAGGGGCGGTTCGATCTCAAAGCGGAAATGGCGAGTGCCACGCTGCCCAAGGAAGGCTTTGGCGGCCCGGCGGAGAGCAAGGTCGGCAATTTCGAGGGCGCCTTCGCCAGCGCCCCCGTCCAGCTCGACGCACGCTACACCACGCCCGACCATTCGCACGCGATGATGGAGCCGCACGCTTCCACCGCCAAGTGGGAAGGCGACCAGCTGCTGCTCTGGACGTCCAACCAGATGATCAACTGGGGCAAGGGGGATGTCGCGCGGACGCTGGGCATTCCCAAGGAGAAGGTGCGGCTGATGTCGCCCTTCGTCGGCGGCGGGTTCGGCGGCAAGCTGTTCGTCCGCACCGATGCGATCCTCGCGGCGCTCGGCGCGCGCGCTGCCGGGCGACCGGTCAAGGTGTCGCTCCAGCGCCCGCTGATCGCCAACAACACAACCCACCGTCCGGCGACGATCCAGCGCATCCGCATCGGCACCACTAAGGACGGCAAGATCACCGCGATCGGCCATGAGAGCTGGTCGGGCGACTTGCCCGGCGGCGGCCCGGAGACGGCGGTGAGCCAGACCCGCCTTCTCTACGCGGGCGAGAACCGGCTGACCGCGATGCGGCTCGCGGTACTCGACCTGCCCGAGGGCAATGCGATGCGCGCGCCGGGCGAGGCGCCCGGCCTGATGGCGCTCGAAATCGCGATGGACGAGATGGCGGAGAAGCTGGGGATGGACCCGGTGGCGTTCCGCGCGCTCAACGACACCCAGGTCGATCCCGAGGCCGCCAACCGCCCCTTCTCGCAGCGCCAGCTGGTCCAGTGCATGCGGATCGGCGCCGAGAAGTTCGGCTGGGCCAAGCGCGCCAAGGCGCCCGGTGCGATCCGAGAGGGCCGCTGGCTGATCGGCATGGGCATGGCCGCCGCGTTCCGCAACAACCTCAACGGCCGCTCCGGCGCGCGGGTGCGGCTGGACGGCAAGGGCGTGGTGACGGTCGAGACCGACATGACCGACATCGGCACCGGCACCTACACCATCATCGCCCAGACCGCGGCGGAGATGATGGGCGTGCCGCTCGAGACGGTGGTGGTGCGGCTCGGCGATTCCAGCTTCCCGGCCTCGTCGGGCTCGGGCGGGCAATGGGGCGCCAACAGCTCGACGGCGGGCGTGTACGCCGCCTGCGCGATGCTGCGCGACAAGGTGACCGCGGCGCTTGGCTTCAACTCGGCCGATGTGGTGTTCGAGGACGGCAAGGTCCGTGCGGGCAATCGCAGCGTGCCGCTGGCCGATGCGGCCAAGGGCGGCGAGCTCGTCGCCGAGGACTTTATGGACTATGGCGACCTCGCCAGGAAGTACCAGCAGTCCACCTTCGGCGCGCATTTCGTCGAGGTTGCCGTCGATGCGGCGACCGCCGAGGTGCGCGTGCGGCGGATGCTCGCGGTCTGCGCGGCGGGGCGGATCCTGAACCCGAAGTCCGCGCGCAGCCAGGTGATCGGCGCGATGACGATGGGCGTCGGCTCGGCGCTGATGGAGGAGCTCGCGGTCGACAAGCGCTTCGGCTATTTCGTGAACCACGATCTCGCGAGCTACGAAGTACCGGTCCATGCCGACATCCCGCACCAGGAGGTGATCTTCCTCGACGAGACCGATCCCACGACGTCGCCGATGAAGGCGAAGGGTGTCGGCGAGCTCGGCCTGTGCGGCGTCGGCGCGGCGGTGGCGAACGCCATCCACAATGCCTGCGGGGTGCGGGTGCGCGACTATCCGGTGACGCTGGACAAGCTGCTGCCGGGGATGCCGGCGTTCGTGTGACCTAGATCCTCCCCTGTAAGGGGAGGGGGACCAAGACGCGCAGCGGCTTGGTGGAGGGGGATCGCCGCGAGGGACGCCCCTTGTGGAAGTCCCCCTCCACCACCGCCTTCGGCGGCGGTCCCCCTCCCCGTGCCGGGGAGGATCTTGGGCTGGCGCTCCCCTCCCTCCCCCGCTACAGCACCCGCGCCGGGGGGCAGGCTGAGGGAGTGCATGGACCACCACCGGACCACCCGCCGCGTCCGCGCGATCGTGCGCCGGCATGGGCCCACCGCTCAAACGTGGCGCCGCCGCGTCGCGTTTCTCGGCGGTGCGATCGTGATCGGCCTCGTCGCCTTCGCCTTTGCCGAAGCCGCCGACTGGGCCGCGCGCCGATTCACCACGCTGGAGCGGACCTGGTGGTGGCTCCCTCTCCTCCTCACCCCCGCCGGCTTCGCACTGTTTGCCTGGGCCACGCGCCGCTTCGCCCCCGACGCAGTCGGCTCGGGCATCCCGCAGGTAATGGCGGCGACGCGCGATCCCGACGACGCGATGAACGGCCTCACCTCCGCCAGGACGGTGGTGCTGAAGCTGATCCTCACCATCGGCGCGGTGCTGGTCGGCGCGTCCACCGGGCGCGAGGGGCCGACGGTGCAGGTCGCCGCCTCGATCATGGGCTATGCGCACCGGCTCGCCCGCGTGCCGATCCGCGCCTCGGTGTTCATCGCCGGCGGCGCGGCCGGCGTGGCGGCGGCGTTCAACACGCCGCTCGCCGGGGTCGCCTTCGCGATCGAGGAACTCGCCGCCGCCTATGAGCAGCGCATGGCGGTGCTGGTGATGGCCGCGGTGCTGATCGCGGGCATGACCAGCCTCGGCATCGCTGGGGACTATGTCTATTTCGGTGCGATGCGCAGCACGCTGCCGCTCGCCCAGGCGGTTCTTGCGGCGCCCGTCGCGGGCGTGGTGGGTGGTCTCGCCGGGGGCCTGTTCTCGCGCCTGATGCTTGCCGCAGGTGGATCGGACTGGCGGCCGCTGGTCGCCGTCCGCCGCCACAAGCTGCTTTTCGCCGCCGTTTGCGGGCTTGTCGTCGCGGTACTGGGCGTGACGACGGGGCTGACTTGGGGCACCGGCTATGACGCCGCCCGCGCCGCGATCACCGGCAGCGAGATCGCCTGGTGGTACGCTCCCGCCAAGTTCGCGACGACGCTCGCCACCGCGATTGCCAGCATTCCCGGCGGCATCTTCGCGCCGTCGCTCTCCGTCGGTGCGGGTGTCGGCGACCTCGTCCGCCCGATCTTCCCCACTGCGCCGGGCGGGACGATCGTGCTGCTCGGCATGGTCGCCTATTTCACCGGGGTGGTGCGCGCGCCGCTGACCGCGGTGATCATCATCGCCGAGACCACCGCCAGCCGCGGCCTGATGCTGCCGCTGCTCGCCGCCGCGCTGATCGCCGACTTCACCGCGCAGATCATCTCGAAGGAACGGCTCTATCACGGCCTGTCGCTGCGCTTCGGTACCACGCAGGTGCAGCATGAATCCGACGAGGCGGGGAACGGATCGGGCCCGCGCGCGTAACGATCCTGTGGCGGGCGCCCCTTCCTGGCGCCCCGATGAGGAGTTGCATGCCCGACCGGGACCCCGTTCTGCTGATGCCGCCCCCGGCGGATCTGCTCGATACTGCCAGCCTGTTCCTCGATTTCGACGGGACCCTGGTCGAACTCGCCGACCGGCCCGATGGCGTGGTGGTCGCGCCGGTGCTGGTCGACCTGATCCGTGCGCTGGAGGAAAAGCTCGACGGTCGCCTGGCGCTGGTCAGCGGCCGTCCCGCGGGCGACCTGACAGCGCTGTTCGGCGACCATGCCCCCTCCTTGGTGGGCAGCCACGGCATGGAATTCCACTGGTCTGACGGCCGCCGCGAACAGGCGGAGCGCCCCGCCGGGCTGATCGCCGCGCTGGACGCGATGCGGACCTTCACCGAGAGCAACGACGGCGCAATCCTCGAAGACAAGCCGCTGGGCGCCGCCGTCCACTACCGCCTGAACCCCGCGCTTGAAGCCGAGGCCATGGCGCTGGGCGAACGGCTTGCCGCCGAGCACGGCCTCTATCTCCAGCACGGCAAGATGATGGTCGAGGTCCGCACCGCGGGCGGCGACAAGGGCAGCGCGATCCGCACGCTGATGGCCGATCCCCGCTTCGCCGCGGGCCGCCCCGTATTCCTCGGCGACGACGTGACCGACGAGCCGGGCTTTTCTGCCGTGGCGCTGCTCGGCGGCGCGGGCGTGCTGGTTGGCGATCCCCGCCCCACCGATGCGCGCTACCGCCTCGACGACGTGTCGGGCGTGCTCGCCTGGCTGGCCGCTGCAACCGGAGTCCATGCATGACCACGCTCGACCTCTGGCCGATCGGCAATTGCCAGGTCAGCGCGCTGATCGACCGCGCCGGCCGCTTCGTCTGGGGCTGCGTGCCCCGCGTCGACGGCGATCCGCTCTTCTCCGCCCTTGTCGGCGGTGAGGACCCCGACGCCGGCTATTGGGACATCGCGCTGGAAGGCGTGGTCTCGGTCGAGCAGCGCTATCTGCGCAACACCCCGATCCTGGTCAGCCGCCATACCGATGCCGCCGGCAACGCGATCGAAGTCACCGACTTCTGCCCGCGCTTCTCGCGGCTCGGCCGGGTCTATCGCCCGGTCGCCTTCGCCCGCATCGTCAAGCCGGTGGCGGGCAGCCCACGCATCCGGGTGAAGCTGCGCCCCACCTGCGGCTGGGGCAAGGGCTGCAAGACGCGCATCGGCGGCTCCAATCATCTGCGCTATCTGGTCGAGCCGATGACGCTCCGCCTCACCACCACCGCGCCGGTCGGCATGGTGGAGGAAGAACGTGTCTTCCGCGTCGAGAAGCCGCTGCACTTCTTCCTCGGGCCGGACGAAAGCTTCAGCGGCGATGTCGCCGAGACGGTCGACGACATGCTGCTCAACACCATCGCGGAGTGGCAGCACTGGGTGCGCGGCCTCGCCATTCCGCTCGAATGGCAGGAGGTGGTGATCCGCTCGGCCATCACCCTCAAGCTCTGCCAGCACGAGGAGACCGGTGCGATCGTGGCAGCGCTCACTACCTCGATCCCAGAGCATGCCGGCTCGCAGCGCAACTGGGACTATCGCTACTGCTGGATTCGCGACGCCTATTATACGGTCCAGGCGCTCAACCGGCTGGGCGCGCTCGACGTTCTCGAGACCTATCTCGGATACTTGCGCAACATCGTCGACGATGCCCGCGCCGAGCCGCGCGGCGGCCATATCCAGCCGCTCTATGGCGTGCTCGGCGAACCGACCCTGGTCGAGCGCGAGGCGCCCGATCTCGCCGGCTATCGCGGCATGGGCCCGGTGCGCGTCGGCAACCAGGCCTATGAGCAGGTCCAGCACGACGCCTATGGCCAGATCGTCCTGTCCAACGTGCAGGCCTTTTTCGACCAGCGGCTGTATCGCATCGCCAGCGTCGAGGATTTTGAATCGCTGGAGCGCGTCGGCGAGCGTGCCTGGCAGTATCACGATTCCCCCGATGCGGGCCTGTGGGAGCTGCGCACGCGCCAGAGCGTCCACACCTATTCGGTGGCGATGTGCTGGGCGGCGTGCGACCGGCTCGCCAACGCCGCGCATGTGCTCAATCTCCCCGAGCGCCGCGACTTCTGGCAGCACCGCGCCGACACGATCCGCACGACGATCTTCGACAAGGCGTGGCGCGCGGAGACCGATCGCTTCTCCGCCACCTTCTCGGGCGACGATCTCGACGCCAGCCTGCTCCAGCTGCTGGAGATGCGCTTCCTGGCACCCGACGATCCCCGCTTCGTCTCGACGCTCAAGGCCGTGGAAGCGGGTCTCCGCCGCGGCTCGACGATGCTGCGCTACGATACCGAGGATGATTTCGGCCTGCCCGAAACCGCGTTCAACTTCTGTACGTTCTGGTTGATCGAAGCGCTGCACATCACCGGCCGCACCGATGAGGCGCGCGCCTTGTTCGAGGAGATGCTGGGCCGCCGCACCGCCGCCGGCCTGCTCTCCGAGGATATCGACCCCGTCACCGGGGAATTGTGGGGCAATTATCCCCAGACCTACTCGCTGGTCGGCATGATCAATTGCGCCGTCCTGCTGAGCAAGCCCTGGAGTTCGATTCGTTGAGCCGCCTTATCGTCATCTCGAACCGCGTAACCGCACCCAACGGCTCCAATTCGGGGGCGCAGGGCGGCCTCGCCGTCGCCCTCGCCGCAGCCCTGCGCGAAAATGGCGGCATCTGGTTCGGCTGGTCCGGCGAGCAGACCGACCAGTTCACCGGCCAGATCAGCATGCAGCGGAACGAGGGCGTCACCACCGCAACGGTCGACCTCGAAGAGCAGGACATCGACGAATATTATAACGGCTATGCCAACCGCACGCTGTGGCCGCTGTTTCACTACCGGATCGACCTGGCCGAATATGAGCGCGGCTTTGCCGGCGGCTATCAGCGCGTCAACGAGCGCTTCGCCGAGACTGTGCGGCCGCTGATCGAGCCCGACGACGTCGTGTGGGTGCAGGACTATCACATGTTCCCGCTCGGGCAGGAGCTGCGCCGTCGCGGCTGCCGAAACCGCATCGGCTTCTTCCTCCACATCCCCTGGCCGCCGCGCCGCCTGCTCTCCAGCCTGCCCAAGGCGCACGAGCTGATCGAGACGCTGTTCGCCTATGACGTGATCGGCTTCCACACCCAGGAATGGATGGAATCGTTCATCGACTTCGCCCGCGCCGAGATGGAAGCGGTGGTCCAGCCCGACGGCGTGCTACGCATCGGCCTGAAGAGCGTGAAGCTGGTTGCCTGCCCGATCGGCATCGACGCCAAGGAATTCGCGGCGCTGGCCGAAAGCGACTCCGCGCGCGAGACCTTCGAGCAGATGCGCACCAGCTCGGTCGGTCGCTCGCTGATCGTCGGCGTCGACCGGCTCGATTATTCCAAGGGGCTGGAGGAGCGGTTCCTCGGATACGAGCGCTTCCTCACGACGTACCCCGAGCAGCGCAAGGAAGTGTATCTGCTCCAGATCGCGCCGCCGTCGCGGGCGACGGTGGAGACCTATCAGCGCATCCGCAACACGCTGGAAGGCCTGTCGGGCAAGATCAACGGCGCGCATGCCGATCTCGACTGGGTGCCGCTGCGCTACGTCAACCAAGGCTATCCGCGCGACGTGCTGGCGGGCGTGTACCGCGCCGCCAAGATCGGCCTGGTCACGCCGTTGCGCGACGGGATGAACCTGGTGGCGAAGGAATATGTCGCCGCGCAGGATCCCAAGGATCCCGGTGTGCTGATCCTCTCCAAGTTCGCCGGCGCCGCGATCCAGATGGAGCAGGCGCTGCTGGTGAACCCCTATAGCGCCGAGGAAGTCTCCGACGCGATCTGCCAAGCGCTCAACATGTCGCTCGAGGAGCGGATCGAGCGCTGGCAAGCGCTGAAGCAGGGCGTCGACGAGCAGGACGTGATGTGGTGGCTCAAGAAGTTCACCGACGAGCTCAGGAACGTGCCGATGGAGACGGAGACGCGGCTTCCGGTCGAGGCGTGAAGTCGAGCAGCCCGCGGGTGCGGACCAGCGCCTCGGGCATCTCGGCGCGGATATAGGCGAGCAGCCCCTCGCGGATGTCGCAGCGCAGGTCGAAGGCGGTCGAGGCATCCTTGGCCGTCATCAGTCCGCGCACCTCGATCGCCTCGGGCTTGGTGTCGGTCACCTGCAGGTTGCAGAAGCGGCCGTCCCAGCGCGGATTGGCCTTGACCAGTTCCTCCAGCTTGGCGCGCAGCCGCGGGATGTCGGCGGCGGGATCGAGATACCAGAAGACGCTGCCGAGCAGCTGGCTGGTCTCGCGCGTCCAGTTCTGGAAGGGCTTTTCGAGGAACTGCGACACCGGCACCACCAGCCGCCGTTCGTCCCACAGGCGGATCACGACATAAGTCAGGCGGATATCCTCGATCCGCCCCCACTCCCCTTCCACGATCACCACGTCGTCGAGACGAATCGGCTCGGAAAAGGCCATCTGGATGCCGGCGATCAGGTTCTTGAGCGCAGGCTGGGCGGCGGCGCCCACCGCAAGGGCGGCAAGGCCGGCCGAGGCGATCAGCGTCACGCCGATGCTGCGCACGCTGGGGATGCTCATCAGCATCAGGCAGAAGGTGATCGAGAGTACCACGAACACGATCACGCGGTGGAGGATCGAGGCGCGGGTGCGCCGCCGTCGGGCGCGGAGATTATTTTCCACGGTAACGTCGGCGCGCAGCAGCACCCAGTCGAAGATCACGCCGAGCAGCGCGACGAGCAGCCAGCCGATCAGTCCCGGCACCAGCAGGCCCGCCGCCTGCGCCCAGGCGCGGGTGCCGCTCGTGCCGAGATCCAGCCCAGGCTGGATAAAGGACAGGGCGATGGCGACCAGCAGCCAGCGTGCCGGGCGGTACAGCCGCCGGATGACGATGTCGTCGAGTTGGCCCTTGCTGTGCGCCGCCGCCCGGCGACCCAGCGAAAAAGCCAGGCGATGGACCAGCAGCGCAACCGCGATCGCGATCGCGATCACCACGGTACTCGTCACCCAGCCGGGAAGGTCGGCAATCAACCGCTCCAAATCATGCTCCTGTCGTGATGGCGATGCCCGGGTAACGGGAGGCGGCGGCCCTCGGTTCCGGGCGGTGCGCCTCACGCGACAGGGCGGATCGAGCGTGCGTCCAGCGCAAGTGGCCAGTCCCGTAGCGACACACACCGTGACTTCTACGGAATGGCCGAACACGGCGATAAATACGACATTAGGCAGGCAATGAACGAAACCCAAAAAGAGATCGGGTCGATGTCCTCCCTGCACCAGGCGCCCCTCACCAATCACTTCCGCCTGCGCGCCGAGCAGGAGCGGGACCGCGCGACTCGCGCACCCAACGAGCGGCACAAGCGGCTGCATCTGGAGCTCGCGGCGATTTTCGAGCGCCGCGCCGAGGGCGGGCCGGTCTAGGGAATAAACGGAAAAGGCCGGCCGATCCTTTGTCAGGATCGCACCGGTCTTTGGGGGAAGCAGGGGCGGTCGCGGTGCGGCCGCCCCTTTTTCGTGAGTGGTCAGTCGAGGACCGTCAGGTCCGAGGCGGGGTCCGAATGGAACTCGTGCCAGATACCGTTCAACACGGCGGCGGCAACGGCCAGGCAGGTCCCCAGGATCCAGGCGAAATACCACATGGTTCGTACTCCTCAGTAGAGGTCGGGGTTGAGCCGCAGCTCTTCCCCGCTGACACGGCCGAACATCACCTTGTACACCCAGGCGGTGTAGGCCAGCACGATCGGCAGGAAGACGAGCGTGCACACCAGCATGATGAACAGCGTGAGGTGGCTCGACGAGGCGTTCCAGGCAGTGAGGCTGGAGGCCGGGTCGATCGCGCTCGGCAGGATGAACGGGAACATCGACAGGCCGACGGTGGCGATGATGCCCACATTGGCGATCGACGAACCGGCGAACACCAGCGCGCTCTTGCGCCCGCGGATCCCGACCAGCGCCAGCACCGGGCCCAGGAAGCCGAGCACCGGAGCGATCAGCATCCACGGATACTTGGCGTAGTTGTCGAGCCACGCGCCCGGCGCCTTCACCGTCTGGATCAGGTGCGGGTTGGACGGGCCGTTGGGATCGACCGCGCCGACCAGGCGGTAGCCCATGTCCCCGTACGCCACGAACATGCCGCCCACGGCGAACAGCACGATCGCGAGGATCGCCGCGACGGTGCCGAAGCGCTGGGCGCGCTCCACCACCACGCCTTCGGCCTTGAGGCTCAGCCAGCCGGCGCCGTGCAGCACCAGCATGGCGACGGAGAGCAGGCCCGCAACGAGGCTGAACGGGGTGAACAGGCCGAGCAGCGTGCCTTCGTAGAAGGAGCGCAGGTCGCTATCGAGCCGGAAGGGTGCGCCGAGCAGCACGTTGCCCACCGCGACGCCGAAGACGAGGGCGGGCACGAAGCCGCCGACGAACAGCGCCCAGTCCCAGCGCGAACGCCAGGCGGCGTCGGGCCGCTTGGAGCGATATTTGAAGCCGACCGGACGCAGGATCAGCGCCGACAGCACCAGGAACATTGCGAGGTAGAAGCCCGAGAAGCTGACCGCATAGACGAACGGCCAGGCGGCGAAGATGGCGCCGCCGCCCAGGATGAACCACACCTGGTTGCCTTCCCAGGTCGGGCCGACGGTGTTGATCACCATGCGGCGCTCTTCATCGGTGCGGCCCACGAACGGCAGCAAGGCTGCCGTCCCCAGGTCGAAGCCGTCGGTCAGCGCGAAGCCGATCAGCAGCACCCCCAGCAGCGCCCACCAGATGAGGCGCAGGATTTCATAATCGAGCGGGATGGACATGTTCTTTCTCCTTGCTCGCGCTCATTCCGCAGGAACGGCGTGGAGCGGCCGCGGCTCGGGCGTGGTCGGCACCGGATCGTGGCGGGGTTGCCAGGGCTCGTAGGTCTCGGGCCCGTGCTTGATCGCCGCCAGCATAAGGCGGAACTCGATCACCGCCATCACGCCGTAGAGCGCGGTGAAGCCGATGATCGTGGTCCACAAGGCGGGCACGGTCAGGCTGGAGGTGGCGAGGAAGGTCGGCAGCACGCCGTCCACCGCCCAGGGCTGGCGGCCCACTTCGGCGACGACCCAGCCGAACTCGATCGCGAGCCAGGGCAACGGGATCGCCCACATCGCCGTGCGCAGGAACCACTTGCGGTGGAAGCGGCGCGTATTGGCGTAGTAGAGGGCGGCGGCGAAGAAGGCGATGAAGAAGAAGCCGAGGCCTGCCATGCCGCGGAACAGCCAGAACACGGCCGGCACGTTGGGAACGGTCGACCAGGCGGCCCGATCCTTCTGCGCTTCGGTGGCCTGGCGCGGATCGGCGACCCAGCGCTTGAGCAGCAGGGCATAGCCCAGGTCGCCCTTGGCGGCTTCGAACTTCGCGCGTGCGGCGACGTTCTGGCGATCGGTCTTCAGCGTCTGCAGCGCATCATAGGCGGTGAGGCCGTTCTCGATGCGCAGCCGGGCCTTGCCGACCAGCGGGTAGATGCCTTCCACCTGGCCGGTAAGGCTACGCGTACCGATCAGGCCCAGCACATAGGGCACCTTGACCTGGAAATAGGTTTCGCGGCCCGAGTTGGAGGGGAAACCGAACACGGTGATGCCGGCCGGTGCCGCTTCGGTGTGCCATTCGGCCTCGATCGCGGCGAGCTTCATCTTCTGGTTGTCGGTCAGGGCATAGCCGCTCTCGTCACCGAGCACGACCACCGACAGCGAGGCCGCCAGGCCGAACGCCGCCGCCACCGCGAAGCTGCGCTTGGCGAGCTCCAGGTGCCGCCCGCGCAGCAGATAATAGGCCGAGATGCCGAGCACGAACACGCTGGCACAGACATAGCCGGCGCTGACGGTGTGGACGAACTTCGCTTGCGCGACGGGATTGAAGATCACCGCCATGAAGTCGACGACTTCCATGCGCATCGTGTCGGCGTTGAACACCGCACCCGCCGGGTGCTGCATCCAGCCATTAGCGACCAGGATCCACAGCGCCGACAAATTGGTGCCGAGCGCGGTGAGGAAGGTGACCATCAAATGCTGGCGCTTCGACAGGCGATCCCAGCCGAAGAACATCAGGCCGACAAAGGTGGCTTCGAGGAAGAAGGCCATCAAACCCTCGATCGCCAGCGGTGCCCCGAAGATGTCCCCCACATAATGGGAGTAATAGGACCAGTTGGTCCCGAACTCGAATTCCATCGTCAGCCCGGTGGCGACACCGAGGACGAAGTTGATGCCAAATAGCTTGGCCCAGAAACGGGTGATGTCCCTCCAGATCGGGCGATCGGTGACGACATAGACGCTTTCCATGATCACGAGGATGAAGGAAAGGCCCAGCGTCAACGGCACGAACAGGAAGTGGTACATCGCTGTCAGCGCGAATTGCAGGCGCGACAGTTCAACGACTGCCATATCCATAGGTTTGTCCTCAGCAAAGAGCCGGTGATCCGCGGCCTAGGCTTCGGCACGGGCGCCGCCTATGCGGAACATCCCCTATTCCTGTCACAGCCGGAATGCGGCTTTAGCATTGGCGCATATGACCCTTCAGAAGCAGGCCGGGCTCGCCTGGATCATCGATTTGGGCGGCGCCGCGCTGTTCGCCTGGGGCATCGCCGACGGAGTTGCCGCAGCAGCCGCGGGCGATGCCGTGCCGGCTGCCGCGTTCGCGGCGATGCTGGGCGGCGGGCTGATCCGTGCCGCCACCGCCTGGAGTGTGCCGCTGCTGGCGGTGCGCGGCGCGCAGGCGACGACCGCGCCGCTTCGCCGCAGCCTTGTCGAGCGACTGCTGAGCAGTGGTGCGGCGCCGTCGAGCGGGCAATCGGCAGTGCTGGCGATCGACCATGTCGCGACGATCGAAGGCTATGAAACGCGCTTCGTCCCCGCCCGGATGGCGGCGGCCGCCGCGCCGCTGGTGGCGGTGACGATCATCGCCTGTGCGAGCGTGGTAGCGGCGGGTATCCTGATCGGCACCCTCGTCCCCTTCATCTTCGGCATGATACTCGCGGGCACGGCTGCCAAGCGCGCCTCGGAGCGCCAGCTGGAGGCGCTGGGGGACTTGTCCGACCTGTTCGTCGACCGCGTCCGCACCCTACCGATCCTGCGCCATTTCGGTGCCGAGGACCGGATCGCGCGGCAGGTGGGCGTCGCTACGCGCGAAGTCGCTGCCCGCACCGTGGCGGTGCTGCGCGTCGCCTTCCTGTCGAGCGCGGTACTGGAGTTCTTCTCGGCGCTCGCGGTGGCGCTGGTCGCGGTATATTGCGGGTTCAGCCTGCTCGGCTTGCTCCCCTTCCCCGATCCCGAAACGCTGACGTTGCGCGAAGCCTTTTTCGCGCTGGCGATGGCGCCCGAATTCTACCTGCCGATGCGGCGACTGGCGGCGGCGTATCACGACAAGCAGCTCGGCGAGGCGGCGCGGGGGGCAATCGCGGCGGTGCCGGAGGTGGTGGCGCCTGCCGCTGCACCGGAGGTGTTCGCGGGCGTGGCGACAAAGGACTTGGTGATCGCCTGGCCGGGACGGACGATTGGGCCGGTCAGTCTGTCGATCGGGACAACGGGCCTGGTGGCGCTGACCGGGCCGACGGGCAGCGGCAAGACCAGCCTGCTGGCGGCGATTGCAGGACAGATCGTCCCCAGCGCCGGCAGCCTGCGGTTCCTATCGCTGGAAGAAGCGCCCGACCGCCTCAGCCATCAATCCCCCTCCCGCTTGCGGGAGGGGCTAGGGGAGGGTGAGTCGGGCGAGCGGGCGACACCGTCGCGGCAAAGCCTCCACGTCGCACCCTCCCCCATCCCCTCCCGCAGGCGGGAGGGGGGGAAGAGCGCAGCGGGTGAGGACAACCCCATCGCCTGGGCCGCACAGCACCCGCTGATCCTCCCCGGCACCCTGCGCGACAACCTCGCCCTCGCCGCACCCGACGCCTCCGACGCCGACCTCCTCGCCGCCATCGACCGCGTCGGCCTCGCCCCCATGCTCGCCCGCCGCGGCACCGGCTTGGACCTCCTGCTCGACCATCGCGGCTCCGGCCTCTCCGGCGGCGAGCGGCGGCGCCTCGGCCTCGCCCGCGCGCTGCTGGCGGACCGCCCGCTGCTGCTGGCCGACGAACCCACCGCCGACCTCGATGCCGAAAGCGCTGCCGCAATCACTGCGCTGCTCCGCACCGTCGCCAGGGAACGCGCAGTGATCGTCGCCACCCATGACCCGCGCCTGATCGCCGCCGCCGATGCCGAGGTGACGCTGTGAACCCCTTCCCCCTCGCCGCCCCCGAACGCCGCACGCTCCGCCAGGCGCTGGCCTGCGCGACCATCGCCGGGCTCGCCGCGATCCTGTTGCTGGCGCTGTCCGGCTGGTTCCTCACCGGCGCCGCCATCGCAGGCGCGAGCGGCGCGGCCGCGGTGGCCGCGTTCAACTATCTGATCCCCAGCGCCGCGATCCGCGGCCTCGCCATCCTGCGAACCGGCGGCCGCTATGGCGAGCGGCAGCTGTCGCACCAGGCCGCGCTCACCGCCATGGCCGATCTGCGCGGCCGGCTGTTCGGCAAGCTCGCCGCGCAGGACAGCCGCACCGCGCCGGACCTCGCCGGCGGCGACGCCAGCGCGCGGATGATCGGCGACATCGAAGCGTTGGAGGATCTGGTCGTCCGCCGCCCGAGCCGCCCCGCCAGCCTCGCCGCCGCGCTGTTCGCCGTGGTGCTGGTAGCGCTGGCCGGCTGGAAGGCTGCAGTCGCGCTGGCGCTGCTGCTCGCCGCGCTGCCCCTGTTGCTCACCTTCGCCGCCCGCCGCCTCACCACCGGTCCCGCCGCCGAGGCCGCGGAAGCGCTGGGGGCGCTGCGCACCGCGTTCGTCGACTATGCCGCCGCCCGGCCCGAGATCATCGCCTATGGCCTCGCCCCGCGCGTGGCGGACACGATCGCCGAACTCTCCCGCCCGCTCGACCGCGCCCGTGCGGCGCTGGCGCGCGGCGACGGCGCGGTGGCCGGGCTGCTCGCAGGCTATGGCGCGCTGACCGCAGCGATCGTCTTCGCGCTCTCCGACGCGAGTGCCCCACTCCGCGCACTGGCGCTGCTCGCCTCCGCCGCATCGGTGGAGGCAATGGCCACCTTTGCCCGCACCGCGCTCCGCCAGGCGAGCGTCGAGCAGGGCCTCGCCCGCCTCGCCACGCTCGCCGAGCTGCCGGGCGATCTCGCCCCCAGCACCCCGGACGACATCGGGGCCCATCCGATCAGCCTCGGCAACCATACCCTCGCGCCGGGTGCCCGCGTGGCGATCCTCGGCGCCTCGGGCACCGGCAAGACCCGGCTGATCGAGGCGCTGGCCGGGCTCCGCACGCCCGTGCATGCCCTTGCGCTCGATGGCACGCCGGTCGCGCAGTGCAGCGCCGATGCGCTCCGCCGCCAGTTCGCGCTCGCCCCGCAGGACGCCGTGCTGATCGCCGGATCGATCGCCGACAATCTCCGGGTCGCCCGCCCCGGCATCACCGAGGCGGCGATGTGGGAGGCGCTCCACACAGCCTGCCTTGATGCGACCGTGCGCGCGATGCCCGCCGGGCTGCAAACCTCGCTCGCCGAGGCCGGCGGCACGCTGTCGGGCGGCGAGCGCAAGCGGCTGTCGCTCGCCCGCGCGCTGCTCGCGGCCCGCCCCTGGCTGCTGCTCGACGAGCCCAGCGAAGGCCTCGACGCCGCGACCGAAGCGGAACTGGTCCGCCGCGTCGACGCCTGGCTACAGTCGACCGGCACCGGCCTGGTCCTCGTCTCCCACCGCCCCGCCCCGCTGGCCCTGGCGACTGACCGGATCGACATCGCCGCCATCGCCCAATGATATATTGAAACATGCGCGATGCCGCAGTACGGCATCCTTTCATGCGCATGTTCCGCATCCCTGCTCTGTTCGTCCGGCTGCTGCCGGCGCTGCTGCTGGCGTTCGCGCTGTGCTGGCAGGCGGGGATCGTCCGCGCGCATGTGCATGCGGGACAGGGCTGGCTCGCCGCGACGCATGCTTCCCACCACGCCCCCCAGCAGAATGACGACGACGAGGATTGTCCGCTGTGCGACGAGATCGCGTCCGCGGGCGCCTATCTCGCCTCCACGTCGCCGGCCGTCCCGGCGCCGCTGCCGGCACCCGAATGGCACGCAGCGCTCGCTGCCGATCCGGCCCCGCGGCTCGTCCGCTCGCACGCCTGGCGCAGCCGCGCGCCGCCTGAACTCCGCGCCTGACCCATAATTTGCGCCGCCCGCGCGGCGCACCCCAGGTTCACGGAGTTTCCTTCATGCGTACTGCCCTTCTCACGGGCGCGGCGATCGTCGCGTTCGTTCCCCATGCCTTTGCCGACACCGATCCGCAGCAGGCCAACGACAAGAACACGATCATCGTCACGGCCGCGCCTTATGCCGTGGCGAGCGACGAGGTGCCGACCATCGTCACCCATGTCGACCGCGACCAGATCCTGCGCAGCGGCGGGGCGAGCATCAGTGACGCGCTGGCACAGGAGCCCGGCATTTCCGCCACCAGCTTCGCCAGCGGGGCGAGCCGGCCGATCATCCGCGGCATGGACGCGACGCGCGTCCGCATCCTCGAGAATGGCGCCAGCAGCTCGGACGTGTCGGACATCGGCCCCGACCATGGCATTCCCGTCGACCCCTTCGCGGCGGAGAGCATCGAGGTCGTCCGCGGCGCGGGCACGCTGCGCTATGGCAGCCAGGCGATCGGCGGCGTGGTCAACGTGATCAACAACCGCGTGCCGATGAAGCTGCCAAGCGATCCCGTCTCCGGCGAAGCGGTGGGCAGCTATGGCAGCGCCGCGAAGGTCGGCGAAGGCGGCGCGCTGGTCGATGCCAAGCTCGGCCAGTTCGCGCTCCACGCCGACGGCTTCTACCGCGACGCGAGTGATTACGACACGCCGCTCGGCGTCCAGCAGAACAGCTTTTTCCGCGGCCACGGCGCCTCGCTTGGCGGATCCTATTTCTTCGGCGGCGACGATGCGAGCCATGTCGGCTTGTCGATCAGCCAGTATAATTCGAAATACGGCATCCCCAGCGACACCACCTATATCGACATGCGCCAGACCAAGGTGATGTCGCGCGACGTGTTCGCGGTGAACGCCGGCCCCCTCAAGTCGATCAACCTCGACGCCAGCTATGCCGACTATACGCATGACGAGAAGGAACCCGACGGCACGATCGACACCACCTTCCGCAACAAGGAATTCGACGGGCACCTCGAATTCCTGCTCAACCCGCTGGGGCCGATCCGCAACTCGGCACTCGGCTTCGAGGTGCAGAACCGCAAGTTCTCGGCGATCGGCGACGACAGCAGCTACCTGTTCCCCACCACCACCCAGAGCGAAGCGGCCTATCTCTTCACCGAAGTACCGCTGACCGACATCCTCCACCTCCAGGCCAGCGGCCGGGTCGAGCATGTCCGCAGCGAAGGCACGCCGGCGGGCGACGTGTTCACGGTGCGCGAGTTCACCCCCGTCAGCGGCGCGATCGGCGCGCTGCTCGACGTCGGCAGCCATGTGAAGCTGGGCTTCACCGGATCGAGCACCGGCCGTGCGCCGGCAATCACCGAGCTGTTCGCCCGCGGCGGGCATGACGGCCCCAACACCTTCGAGACCGGCGACCCGAACCTGAAGATCGAGCGCGCCAACTCGATCGAGGCGACGCTGCGGGTGAATGTCGATCGCTTCCACTTCGACGGCAGCGCCTATTCGACCTGGTTCAAGAACTACATCTATGGCGACCTGACCGGCCGCACCTGCGACGATGACGGCACTTGTGCGCTGGGCGGCGACGGCGATCTGAAGGAGCTCAACTATCGCCAGCAGGGCGCGCATTTCCGCGGGCTGGAAGGCAAGGCGAGCCTGGACCTGTTCCACCAGCACGACCAGACGCTGCAGCTGACCGGCCTGGCCGACTATACCCGCGCGACGCTGGACGATGGCGGCAACGTGCCGCGCATCCCGCCCTATCGGCTGGGTGCCGGCATGAACCTGTTCACGCCGCAGTTCGACGGCGCGGTGCAGTTCGTCCACAATGCCAAGCAGACCAAGTTCGGCGCCTTCGATACCGAGACGCCGGGCTACAACCTGATCAACGCGAATGTCGCTTGGCGGCCGTTCAAGTCGCAGCCGGGGATCGAGTTCGCGATCGTCGGCCAGAACCTGACCGACGAGATCGTGCGCAACGCGGCGTCGCTCAACAAGGATCTGGTGATCCAGCCGGGGCGGAACATCCGCTTCATGGTGAAGATCGCGACCTTCTGAGGGTCGAGGAAGGCGGGTTCGGTGGATGCCACCAACCCGCCTTCCTCTATTCTCGTCATCCCGGCGAAAGCCGGGATCCATTCGCCTCTCGGTCCGAAGAAAGCGCCGCAGCGTTGAAGCCAATGGATTCCGGCTTTCGCCGGAATCACCAAGCTTAGGTGATCAGGCAGGCCGGTGCCCCTTGCGCCATTTCGTCCAGAGGTGCCGGGCGAGCATCGCCGGCGGCATCCGCAGCGCGTGGGAGCGGAGGTAGAACCCGAGCTGCACCGCCTTGCGGGTCGAGCGGCCGCAGGCGTCGCGCGCGGTCAACCGGCGGTGGAACAGCGGGTCAAGCGCATTCCAGCCCTGCCATGCAGGCGGGGCCTCGGTGCCGTAGAGCCGCACCGCCTGCCGCACCGCGCGGCGTATGGCGGCACCCAGTCCGTGCTGCGCCGCACGTTCGGCCAGCCCGTCGAACCCAAATTCGCCGAGCAGGCAGTGGATGTCCCAAAGGTTGCGCATCCCGCCCGCGAGGTCGC
This sequence comes from uncultured Sphingomonas sp., assembly GCF_913774285.1. Lineage (GTDB taxonomy): Bacteria > Pseudomonadota > Alphaproteobacteria > Sphingomonadales > Sphingomonadaceae > Sphingomonas. The sequence continues at coordinate 285,454 of NZ_CAJYHX010000008.1, forward strand.
CGTCGGCGAACAGATGCGCGGCGGCGTGGCAGAGCATGTCCTGGCGGCCGAGGATGCGCAGCCCGTTCTCCAGCGCCACGCTGTCCGCCAGCAGCGCCGCCGCATCCGGCCGAATGCGCGCGGTGAGCGGCAGGATCGTGTGGTGGACGTCGATCATCTTGTCGCGGTCGCGGTGGATCAGCGGCGGCAGCTCGTGCATCCAGCGGCGGTAATAGGCGTCGTCATAGGGATCAGGCTTCACCCATTCCCACCCCGCCGCGAGCAGTGCCGCTTCCACCTCCTCGATCGCCTCGCGCGGCACGAGGATGTCGAGATCGCCGATCACGCGGCCCGTGGAAGGCGACAGCCCCGCCGCGGCATAGGCGGTGCCCTTGAGCAGCACGACCGGCGCCTCGATCCCGGCAAGCGCGCGGCGCGCCATCTCGGCTTCCCACAGCGCCGCGGTGCGGCCCTGCTCGGCCGAAGCGATGGCGTCTTCGACCAGCCGCGCCGCTGCCGGAGGCATCGGCAGCCCGGCGATGCGGTGCGCGAGCGTACCCGCCAGCTGTTCGGCGCGCGCGACTGCCCACAGCGCGTTCCAATCGGCAGGCGCCAGTCCCTCGATGGTGCCGGGCGCGCGCAGCACGCGGGCGAGCAGCAGCGCCGGGTTCATGCCAGCGCCTCCACCATCGCCAGCGCCGTCTCCGCATCGGGATAGTCGATCGCCCGCGCGGGCACTTGCTGCACCAGCCGGGTCAGCGCCTCGAACCCGCGCTCGGCGAGCGTGACATAGTTGGTCGAGGCCTGGGTCAGCCGGACGAACGCCTCGCTCGGCAGCACCGGCCGCTCCGCCGCCTCGAAGCCGAAGCGCGGGAACAGGATCAGGCTGGGTTCGGCGGGTTCCGCCATCGCGGCGATGGCGCGGGCGTCGGGCACTAGGTGGCGGATCGCGCCCTTGGGCGTGCCCTCCAGCAGCGGACCGACGCGCGCGCCCGGCAGCGCCTGCGCGACCACGTCGATCGCTTCGTTCTTGAGGCTCACCAGCCGCGGAAAGGCGTGGGCGAGCCCGGTGGCGCAGTCGATCAGTGCGAACTCGTCGCCCATCAGCCGCCAGCCCCGCGCCATCAGCAGCGCCGCGAGGGTCGACTTGCCCGCGCCGGAGATGCCGGTCATCAGCACCGCGCGGCCGCCCCGCTCGACCATCGCGGCGTGGAGCAGCAGATAGCGTCGCAGCCCGAGCGCGACCTGCAGGTTCATCCCCATCTCGGCGGCGAGCAGCCCTTGGGCGAGCGGCAGCGGGGCGGCATCCGGGATCACGAAGTCCCCCGCGATGTGCACCGACGGGCGCAGCACCCGCCGCCACCGTCGCGCGGCGAACAGATGGACGTTGAAGTCGGCGATGCCGTCCTGCGGCGCCGGATAGTCGCGGTAGAGGTCGTCGAGTGCGGCGATCGGCGCGCGCCAGTGGCTGCCGATGCGAAAGCCCAGCGGCCCGATGCGGAGCAGCTTCAGATGGCGCATGTCCGCTCCACCAGCCCGGCGGCGACCAGTTCGTCGAGCCGCACCGCCAGCGCTACGGAATCGGGATCGGCGAGGTCGAAGCGTTCGCTCAGCACCGCCAGCAGCCCAGCCACGTCGCGCTGGCCTTCGCCGAGGATCTCGAGGATCTCCGGCACCGGCGCGTCGACGATATGGGTGATGCCCGAGGCGCGGTGGTAGATCAGCGTCAGCGCATCGAGCGGGACGATGCGGAGCGTCGCGGGATCGGCGGCGCGATAGAACACCGCCCGGCCCTCAGCCGCGCGGCATCTGCAGCGAGGCGAAGCAGGTGAAGCCGCTGGTCCCGCGCTGCAGGCGGCGGATATAGTTGGTATAGGCGCGGCTCGCCTGCGGATCGGTGCCCGGCAGCGTACCGCCATTGAGCGCGCGCTTGACGTCCTGCGCCTTGAAGTTGCGCCCCGGCGCCGGGAAGGCACCCGGCGTGCGCGCAGGCACGACGCGGCCGTCGGGCGCGATATAGCTGCCCGCACGGCCGGGATCGGTCACCGGGATTTCGCACTGCATGACCGAGGCATTGGTCTGCGCCAGCGCCGGGCGGATCGAGACGATCGCGGCCGCACTCGCGGCGCCGAGCATCAGCGCGCGCCGACGGGTCGGCTGGTCTTCGGATTTGGGATCGTCCATCGCCTTCTTCTTCTGCGCCCGGGCCCATTTCGCAATCGTAAATACGGGCTCGTCTTGGGACGATTGCACGCTAGAAGGCGCCATGCTCTCGGCCCATGGCTTCCGAATCAGCCTCGCACTGGGTGTCGCCGCGCTGTCGGCGGTCGTCGGGCTGTTGGTCGGCGGGGACCTGCAGCTCACCCTGGTGATGCTGGTCGGCGCGATCGCCGCGGTGCTGATCGTCGCGATCGGCGGCGACCCCGCCCCCGCGCCGCGCGACGATGCCGCCACGGCCGACCGCGACCCCGCCTTTGCCGAAGTGATCGAAGCGATCGCCGAGCCGGTGCTGGTAACCGCCGCTACCCGCGTGATCGCCGCCAACGCCGCCGCCCGCGCGCTGCTCGGCGAACATATCCTGGGCGAGGACGTGCGCCTGGCGATCCGCCACCCCGCTGCCGCCGAGCGGCTGCTCGATCCCGGCGAGGACCATAGCGCCCCGATTCATCTGGTCGGCCTCGGCACGCGCGAGCAGCGCTGGGAAATGCGCGTCCGCACGCTGGAAACCGGCGAGCGCGTCGTCCACCTCGTCGACCGCACCGGCAGCTACACCGCCGACCGCATGCGCGTCGACTTCGTCGCCAATGCCAGCCACGAGCTGCGCACGCCGCTCGCCTCGCTGCTCGGCTATGTCGAGACGCTGGCCGACGGCGCCGGCGAGGAGCCGGAGATCCGCGCCCGCTTCCTCAAGATCATGCACGACGAGGCGCGGCGCATGGACCGGCTGATCAGCGACCTGATCTCGCTCAGCCGGATCGAGGCGGAGAAATATCGTGCCCCGGCGGAGTCGGTGCAGCTCGCCGATCTGATCGACCAGGTCTGTACCGAGCTTTCGGGCAGCCCCCGCGCCGCCGATCTGGTGACCGAGATCGAGGGCGTGCCGCCGGTGCGCGGCGACCGCACCCAGCTCAGCCAGCTGCTCCACAACCTGATCGGCAACGCGATGAAATATGGCCGCGCCGGCACCCCGGTCACCGTGTCGCTGCGCAGCGAGGGCGACACGATGGTCCGCTTCGCCGTCGCCGACCAGGGCGAAGGCATCCCGGCCGAGCATATTCCGCGGCTGACCGAGCGCTTTTATCGCGTCGATTCGGGACGCAGCCGCTCGCTCGGCGGCACCGGCCTGGGCCTGGCCATCGTCAAGCATGTGGTCGAACGCCACCGTGGGCGGTTCGATATCGCCTCCACCGTGGGGGTCGGCACCACCGTCTCGGTGCGGCTGCCGATCGAGGCGAGTGTCATAAAGTCGTAACGCGATTGCCGGATGGGCGATGCGTGGGAAGCGAGGCGCAGACTCCGCGATCCGAAACACCGCCATCCTCGGGGAGCACAAAGTGACGATGCTGGGTCGTCTAGCGCTGATCGGCTTCGGCACGCTCGCCCTCTCGGCGTGCGACGGCAGCGCCACGCGCGAAATCCGCGTCGTCGGCTCCTCCACCGTCTATCCCTTCACCACCGCCGTGGCTGAGGCCTTCGTCAACGCGCGCAGCGGCCGCAAGGCGCCGGTGGTCGAATCGATCGGCAGCGGCGCCGGCCTCCGCCGCTTCTGCGAGGGCGTGGGCGCGCAGTTCCCGGACATCGCCAACGCCTCGCGCCGGATGACGCGCAAGGAGTATGATCGCTGCGAGGAGAATGAGGTCGGCGAGATCCTCGAGATCGTGATCGGGCTCGACGGTGTGGCCCTCGCGGAATCGAACCAGGGCCCCAAGCTCCAACTCAGCAAGCGCGACGTCTATCTCGCGCTCGCCGCCAAGCCGCTCGGCAAGCCAAACACCACGCGCACCTGGCAGGACGTGAACCCCAGCCTGCCCGCGATCCCGATCCTGGTGATGGGCCCGCCCTCGACCAGCGGCACCCGCGACGCCTTCGTCGAGCTGATGCTGGCGCCGGGCTGCCTGGAAGCCGATCCGAACGCCACCAGACTCAAGGCCGAAGCCGATCCTTCGCACTATGACGCCGAATGCCGCCGCATCCGCGATGACGGCCCCTATGTTGACAAGGGCGAGAACGACAATCTGATCGTCCAGGGGCTGGCGCAGAACCCCAATGCGCTCGGCATCTTCGGCTATTCCTATCTCGAAGAGAACCGCAACCGCCTGCACGGCGTGCCGATCGAGGGCGTGGCGCCGACCTATGCGACGATCGCCGACGGCCAGTACCCGGGCGCCCGCCCGCTCTACCTCTATGTGAAGAAGCGCCACCTCAAGGCGGTGCCGGGGCTGAAGGACTTCCTCACGCTCTACACCACGCTGTGGGGCCCGGGCGGCCCGCTGGTGAAGCGCGGGCTGATCGCGGCACCCGAGGCGATGCGCGCGGAGATGGCGAAGCGCGTGGCCGATCTCACCCCGCTCGATCCGGCCGCGCTCAAGTGACCCCTCCCCTCGCCCTCCAACCTGCTGAAATGCTCCGCCGGTGAACCCCTTCGCGTTACTGTTCCTGATCCTCGGCCTGGGGCTGATCGGCTGGCTGACGGCGCGGGCGCGCGCGCTGCGCTTCGATCGCGGCGGCGCCAAGCGGCTGCATTCGCTGCCGGCGCAGCATGGCTGGTTCGTCGGCATGTGGACGATCCTGCCGCCGCTGCTGTTCCTGGTCGTCTGGTCGGGGATCAGCCCCGGCCTCGTTCGCCAGACCGTGCTGCAGAGCCCCGCCGCAGCCGGCCTCTCCGACTTTGCCTTCGAGCGCGATTCGGTGCTCGCCCAGGCGCGCGCGGTGGCGAAGAACCCGTATGAGACCGAGGCCGACCCGCTCGCCCGCCAGCTCGCTCCCGTGGTGCGCGACGCCAGCCGCCGTTACGCCTGGACCGGCACCGCCGCCGCCGTGCTGCTCGCCTTTGCCGGCGCGGCCTTTGCGCTCAGCCGCATCCGCGCCGATTTCCGCGCCCGCTCCAAGGTGGAGCGCACGCTGATGATGGGGCTGCTGGTCGCCTCGCTGATCGCGATCTTCACCACCATCGGCATCTTCGTCTCGCTCTTCTGGGAATCGCTGCGCTTCTTCCAACAGGTGCCGATCACCCAGTTCCTGTTCGGCACCCATTGGAGCCCGCAGGTGATCGACGCGAAGAACCCCGGCGCGTCGCTCGGTGCGGTGCCGTTGTTCTGGGGCACCTTCTTCATCGGCGCGGTGATCGCGATGCTGGTAGCTATCCCCTTCGGACTGATGAGCGCGGTGTATCTCACCCAATATGCCTCGCCGACCACGCGCCGCTGGATGAAGCCGACGCTGGAGATGCTCGCGGGCGTGCCGACCGTGGTCTATGGCTATTTCGCCGCGCTGACCGTCGCCCCTGCCGTGCGCAAGCTGGCGGTGCTGCTCGGCGACCCCTTCGCCTCCTCCGAAAGCGCGCTGGCCGCGGGTCTGGTGATGGGCGTGATGATCATCCCCTTCGTCTCCTCGATGGCCGACGACTCGCTCGCCGCGGTGCCGACCTCGATGCGCGACGGCAGCCTGGCGATGGGGGCCACGACCAGCGAGACGATCTCGCGCGTGCTCGTGCCTGCCGCGCTGCCGGGCGTGGTGGCGGGCGTGCTGCTCGCGGTCAGCCGCGCGATCGGCGAGACGATGATCGTGGTGATGGCAGCCTCGGGCGCGGCGACGATCACGCTCAACCCGCTGCAGAGCGCCACCACCGTCACCAAGCAGATCGTCGACCTGCTGACCGGCGAGGCCGAGTTCGACAGCCCCAAGACACTCGCCGCCTTCGCGCTGGGCCTGACGCTTTTCGTCATCACCCTGCTGCTCAACATCGTCGCGCTGCGCGTCGTGAAGAAGTATCGCGAAGCCTATGAGTAAGCCCGCCGCCCAGGCCGAGCGCCGGCCGACCGACTGGAAGAGCACGGCGATGCAGAAGCGCATCCGCCGCCGCTATGCCGCCGAGCGGCGCTTCCGCGTGCTCGGCGCGGGCGCGGTGATTCTGTCTGCGGCGTTTCTCGGCTTCCTGCTCCTCACCATGGTGGCGCAGGGCTGGCGCGGCTTCACCGTCACCGAACTGGCGCTGCCGATCGACCTGAAGGCGGACGGCCTCAAGATCGAGCGCAGCCAGCTCGCCACCCCCGCCGCCGATCTCGCGCTGGCGAGCGCGGGGCTGGAGGATGTGGTGGAGAATGCCGCGACGCGCGCCTTCGGGACCGATGGGCCGACCTATCTCGCCCCCAGCGCTTGGCTGGCGGTGCGCAGCGCGATGAAGCGCGATCCGTCGCTGCTCGAGCGGCGCGCGACCGTCTATGTTCCCGCCGCCACCGGCTTCGACCGTGCGCTGGCCGGGGACGGCGATCCGGCGATGGAAGCCGGCGTCGCCCGGCTGACCAAGCAGGGCGCGATCCATCGCGGCTTCAACTGGACCTTCCTCAGCGAATCCGACTCCACCGATCCGGTCGCGGTCGGCGTGTGGGGGGCGCTCAAGGGCTCGCTGCTCACCATGGCGATCACCTTCCTGATCGCCTTCCCGGTGGGCGTGCTCTCGGCGATCTATCTCGAGGAATATGCGCCCAAGAACCGCTGGACCGATCTGATCGAGGTCTCGATCAACAATCTCGCGGCGGTGCCCTCGATCATCTTCGGTCTGCTCGGGCTCGCCGTGTTCCTCGGCACCTGGCAGATCGGCGGGCACAGCTTCGGCCCGATGCTGCCGCGCTCGGCGCCGCTGGTCGGCGGCGTGACGCTGGCGCTGATGATCATGCCCGTGATCGTCATCGCCAGCCGCAACGCGATCAAGGGCGTGCCGCCCTCGATCCGCGACGCCGCGCTCGGCATTGGCGCAAGCCCGATCCAGGTGGTGTTCCACCATGTCCTGCCGCTGGCGATGCCCGGCATCCTAACCGGCACGATCATCGGCATGGCACGGGCGCTGGGCGAGACCGCGCCGCTGCTGCTGATCGGCATGCGTGCCTTCATCGTCACCGCGCCGGGAGGCTTCACCGATCCCTCGACCGTGCTGCCGGTGCAGATCTTCCTCTGGTCCGACGAGGTCAGCCGCGGCTTCGTCGAGAAGACGAGCGCCGCGATCCTGGTGCTGCTCGCGGTGCTGCTCGCGATGAACGGGCTCGCCATCTACCTCCGCAACAAGTTCGAGACCCGCTGGTAATGACCGCCCTCTCCCCCGCTCCCCACAAGATGTCGGCCCGCGGCGTCAGCGTGTTCTACGGCCAGAAACAGGCCGTGAAGGACGTGTCGATCGACGTCGACATGGACAAGGTCACCGCCTTTATCGGCCCGTCGGGCTGCGGCAAATCGACCTTCCTGCGCACCTTCAACCGGATGAACGACACCATCGCCAGCGCGCGGGTGTCGGGCGAGATCACGCTGGACGGCGCCGACATCTACGCCGACGACATGGACGTGGTGCAGCTGCGCGCCCGCGTCGGCATGGTGTTCCAGAAGCCCAATCCGTTCCCGAAATCGATCTTCGAGAATGTCGCCTATGGGCCGCGCATCCACGGCCTGGCCGCGTCGAAGAGCGACCTGGAAGATATCGTCGAGCGCTCGCTGAAGCGCGCGGGGCTGTGGGAAGAAGTGAAGGATCGCCTCTCGGACAGCGGCACCGCGCTCTCCGGCGGCCAGCAGCAGCGCCTCTGCATCGCCCGCGCGATCGCCGTCGATCCCGAAGTGATCCTGATGGACGAGCCAGCCAGCGCGCTCGATCCGATCGCCACCGCCAAGATCGAGGAGCTGATCCACGAGCTGCGCGGCCGCTACGCGATCGTGATCGTCACGCATAACATGCAGCAGGCCGCCCGCGTCTCCCAGCGCACCGCCTTCTTCCATCTCGGCCAGCTGGTCGAATATGGCGAGACCGACAACCTCTTCACCGCGCCCCGAGAAGAGCGCACGAAGGACTATATCACCGGAAGGTACGGCTGATGGCATCGGGCCACGAGCATACGGTCAAGGCGTTCGACCAGGACATCAGCCAGCTGCGCGCGCTGATCTCGCAGATGGGCGGCCTTGCCGAGCAGGCGATCTACGACGCGATGAAGGCACTGCAGCGCGGCGACGAGGCGCTGGCGAAGACGGTGCGCAAGAAGGACAAGCAGATCGACGCGCTGGAGGCCGAGATCGAAAAGCTCGTCGTCCGCGTCATCGCGCTCCGCGCACCTATGGCGGACGATCTGCGCGAGGTGATTGCCGCGATGAAGATCGCTGCGGTGGTCGAGCGGATCGGCGACTATGCCAAGAACATCGCCAAGCGCGTGCCGATGATCCATGCCGAGGGCGAGGAGCGGATCGAGGCGGTCTCGATCCTGCCCGCCATGGGCCAGATCGCCGCCGACATGGTGCGCGCCGCGCTCGACGCCTTTTCGGCGCGCGACGCCAGGGCGGCGGCCGAGGTGCATGCCAGCGATACCGCGCTCGACGATTTCTACGATTCGATCTTCCGTACGCTGGTGACCTTCATGGTAGAGAATCCGCGCACGATCAGCCAGGTCGCGCACCTGCTGTTCGTCGCCAAGAATCTGGAGAGGATCGGCGACCATGCAACCAACGTCGCCGAAATGGTCTATTTTGCCGCGACCGGGCACTATCTCGCCGATGCGGAAGCCGGCGAAAGCAGCGGGAGCTGAGGGGAACATATGGCACGGGTCAAGATGCTGCTGGTGGAAGACGATGCCGCGATCGCGGAGCTCGTCACCTGGCATTTCAAGCGCGAAGACTATGAAGTGAAGCACACCCCCGATGGCGAGGAAGCGCTGCTGCTCGCCAAGGAGGCGACGCCCGATATCGTGCTGCTCGACTGGATGGTCGAGGGGCTCTCGGGCATCGAGGTGTGCCGCCGCCTGCGCCGCATGCCGGAGACGGCGAACGTGCCGATCATCATGCTGACGGCACGCGGCGAAGAGGAAGACCGCGTCCGCGGGCTCGAGACCGGCGCCGACGATTATGTCACCAAGCCCTTCTCGCCGCGCGAGCTCGTCGCCCGCGTCGGCGCAGTACTCCGCCGCGTGCGTCCGGCGCTGGCCGGCGAGGCGCTCACCTATTCGGACATCGAGATGGACACGGTGGGCCACAAGGTTCGCCGCGGCGGCGAAGTGATCCAGCTGGGGCCGACCGAGTTCCGCCTGCTCAAGCATTTCCTCGAGCATCCGGGCTGGGTGTTCTCGCGCGAGCGGCTGCTCGATGCGGTGTGGGGACATGACAGCGATATTGAGTCGCGCACCGTCGACGTGCATATCCGTCGCCTGCGCAAGGCGATCAACAAGGGCAATCGGCCGGACATCATCCGCACGGTCCGCTCCGCCGGCTACGCGCTCGACGCGGGCAACTGAGCCGAAATCGGGGCGCGGCGGCGATCGATTGCCGCGCCCCGGCTCCCGCTTCCCGGAAACGTGGTTGCAACAAATTCCGCCCTGCGGACGTTCGCACCCTCGTCTTTCATGAAGAAGGAGACACAAGATGAAGTGGATGCTTCTCGCCTCGGCGATGGTCCTCAGCGGCACCGCCATCGCGCAGGATATGCCGGCGCAGCAGACGACGCCGGACCAGACCCAGGCACAGCCCGCCCCGCCCCCAGCACCGCCGATGCAGGGCCAGACGACCCCGCAGACCGATCCGGCAGCGCCGCCTGCTCCGATGAACGGCACGACCGGCGCCGGCGAAGCCTCGCCCCCGCCGCCGCCTCCGCCGCCGCCGGGTTCGGGCGTGGCCCCGTCGCCGCCCCCGCCCCCGGGCACGACTGCACCGGGCGCGCCGCCCGCACCGCCCGCGCCGCCAGCACCGGCTGACGCTGCGGCACCGCCGGCGCCCGCAGCTGCACCTGCCCCGGCCGCAGCCGCCGCACCGCCGCCCCCGCCGTCGGATCCGGCCAGCTATCCGCGGTGCTCGCGCACCGTGAAGGACCATTGCCGCCAGCCCGGCGGCAAGTAACGCCTCGTCCCCCTTCCGCTTGCGGGAGGGGCTAGGGGAGGGTGCGTGAGGGTCGCAGGCGACGCCGTCGCGGCAAGAGCCTCCACGCCACACCCTCCCCCATCCCCTCCCGCAGGCGGGAGGGGTGATCATCCTCCCAAGGTTGGCGTCCTGGCCAACCTCCCCTAGGCTCTCCGCAAAACCTGTGTTGGAGAGCATCGCCCATGACCATCCGCTTCGACGACCGCGTCGCCATCGTCACCGGTGCCGGCGGCGGCATCGGCCGTGCCTATGCGCTGGAGCTCGCCCGGCGCGGCGCCCGCGTGGTGGTGAACGATCTGGGCGCGAGCCGCGACGGCTCGGGCCATTCCGATGCCGCCCGTGCGGTGGTCGCCGAAATCGAAGCGTTCGGCGGCGAAGCCATTGCGGACGGCGGCAGCGTCACCGATGCCGCGGCGATGGTCGCGATGGCCGAAGCCGCCAAGGCGCGCTGGGGCCGAATCGACATCCTGATCAACAATGCCGGCGTGCTCCGCGACAAGAGCTTCGCCAAGATGACGCCCGAGGACTTCGCCTTCGTCGTCGACGTGCACCTGATCGGCTCGGCCAACGCCACCAAGGCGGTGTGGGAGACGATGCGCGAACAAGGCTATGGCCGCATCCTGATGACCGCGTCCTCAACCGGCCTGTTCGGCAATTTCGGCCAGGCGAATTACGGCGCGGCCAAGCTCGGCCTCGCCGGGCTCGCCAAGACGCTGCACCTGGAAGGCGCCAAGCACGGCATCCGCGTCAACACCATCGCCCCGGTGGCGGGCACGCGGATGACCGAGGGCCTCTTCCCCGAAGCCGCCTTCGCCGCCTTCGCGCCCGAGCATGTCGCCCCCGCCGCGCTGTTCCTGGTCTCGGAGGAGGCGCCGAGCAACATGATCGTAGGTGCCGGCGCGGGCGTGGTGCAGGCCGCCTATGTAACCCTCACGCAAGGTGCAGTGCTGGCCGAGCCGACGCCGGAGTCCGTCGCCGCGCAATGGGCGCAAATCATCGACCGCACCGGCGAGATCGTCCCCGGATCGGGCGCCGAGCAGACCATGGCGATCCTCAGCAAGCTGCAGCGCTAGCTAAGCGCATCACCGTATTGCATCAGCAATACACTCGTGGCATTCTCCCGGCACGAAGGAGGATTGCCGATGTATAGCGAAAGCGAACTGGCAAGCGCCGTGGAGGCCGGGGCACTCACCCCCGACGCCGCGACGGCGTTCCGCAACTATGTCGCCGCCAGCCGGTCTGCGCCCGCGGTGGACGAAGAGCATTTCCGGCTGCTGAGCGGCTTCAACGACATCTTCGTCACCATCGCGGCGGCGCTGATCCTGCTGGCAATCGGCAAGCTGGGCGGCAGCCTGGTCGAGATGCTGACCGGCGGCGGCCCCGAGCCGCGCGTCCTCGGCGCGAACCTGATCGGCGGGGGCGCCGCGGTGGCCGCGACCAGCTGGATGCTCGCCGAATATTTCACCGCGCGGCGCCGACTGGCGCTCCCCTCGATCCTGTTGCTGCTCGGCTTTGTCGGCGGCGCGGGCGCGACCATCGCGGGCCTGTTCGTGATCAACGGCCAGTGGCTCACCGATATGCTGCACCTGACCAGCCAGGTCGCGCAGCAGCGCTTCGGCGGGGCGATCGCCGCCGTGGCCGGCAGCCTCACCGCGGCCGCGGCCTGGGTGCATTGGCGGCGCTTCATGGTGCCGATCACGGTGGCAGCCGGCGCGCTGGCCGTGGTCGGCGTCTCGGTCGGCCTGATCCTCTCGCTGATCCCCGCCGCGAAGGACTGGGTCAACGCGATCCTGCTGGTCGGCGGCATCGCGACGTTCATCGCGGCGATGCGGTGGGACATGACCGATCTCGAGCGCCGCACCCGCCGTGCCGACGTCGCCTTCTGGCTGCACCTCGCCGCCGCGCCGCTGATCGCCCATCCGGTGTTCCACATGCTCGGCGTGTTCGACGGCGAGATCGGCGCACCGATGGCGGCGCTGGTCTTCGCGCTTTACCTGTTCTTCGCCTTCGTGGCGCTGGCGGTGGACCGGCGCGCGTTGCTCGTCTCCAGCCTCGCCTATGTGTTGTGGGCGATGTATTCGCTGTTCCACCAGAGCGGCGCGGTGGAGCTGAGTGCTGCGTTCACCGGGCTGGTGATCGGCTCGGCGCTGCTGTCGCTCTCCGCCTTCTGGCACCCGATGCGGAGCGCCGCCGTCGGGGTGCTCGGCGACTTCGGCCGGCGGCTGCCGCCCACCCAGCAGGGGGCGATGGCCTAAGTACGCGTACCTGCCCCCACCCTCGGGTGGGGGCATCGGGCGTCGGCCCTACCGGCCCAGCAACCCTTCCAGCATCCGCGCCATGTTCACCGCCGTGTAGGGCTTCTGCAGCACAGGCACCCCGGCATGGTCGGCGTCGAGCTGGAGCTGCTCGCCATAGCCCGTCGCAAAAGCATAGGGCACGCCGTTCGCGCGGAGGCGATCGGCGATCGGCAGGCTGGTTTCGGCGCCGAGATTGACGTCGAGGATCGCCACGTCGAACTGCTCCGCCGCGATTTCCTCGAGCGCGCTGCCGATCGATGCCGCCGTCACCACCCGCTCGGCGCCCAGGCGCAGCAGGATGTCCTCGGCGTCCATCGCGATGATCAGGCTGTCCTCGACCAGCAGCACCGGGCCGCGCAGCACCGGGCGCATCTCGCCGCCCATGGGCGCCGGCACGGGCTCTTCCACGTCGCGGGCATGCTTCGCGGCAGCGTCGCCGTCTAGCACCACATGCCGCGCCGGGATGCAGAACTCCGCCTCCAGGCCGGTGAGCGGATAGCGCACCGTCGCCTTGCCGCCCAAATCATAGGGCACCGAGCGCTGGATGATCGTGGTGCCGAAGCCCTGCCGCGTCGGCGGCTGGACCACGGGTCCGCCTCGCTCGCGCCATTCGATCCGGCAGTCGCCCTGCGCATCGAGCTCCCAGCGCACGGAGACGGTGCCGCTGTCCGACAGGGCGCCGTATTTGGCCGAGTTGGTCATCAGCTCGTGGAACACCAGCGCCAGCGTCGAAAAGGCTGCCGGGCGCAGCAGCACCATCGGTCCATCCTGGTCGAGCCGATCCGATCGACCGCCGAGATAGGCGGCAGCCTCGGTGCGCAGCAACCGGCCGAGCGGCGCCGGCCCCCAATTGTCCTCGGTGATCTGGTCGTGCGCGCGGGCCAGCGCCTCGATCCGGCCGTCGAGCATCCGGATATAGGTCGCGGTATCGATCCCCGGCGCCCGCGACTGCCGCACCAGCCCGCGGATCAGCCCCAGGATATTGCGCACCCGGTGGTTGAGCTCGGCGATCAGCAGTTCCTGCCGTTCGGAGGCGCGCTGGCGCTCCTCCTGTGCATCGTCGGAGAGGCGCAGCACCACTTCGATCAGCGAGGCGCGCAGGACCTCGGCAACGCGCAGCTCGACCTCGGTGAAGGGCAGCGAGCGGCCGCGCACTTCCTGGCTCCAGAGCTCGAAGCTCTGCCGCGGCGTCAGGCGCGCGCCGTTCGGGCCCAAATTGACCGGCTTATGGGGATCGCCCGCCCAATTGACGGTGCGCACCAGTTCCTGGCGGAACAGCAGCACATAGTCGCGGGGGGAGCGGCTGATCGGGATCGCCAGCAGTCCGGCGCCGACATCGGCATAGTCGGCGGCCTGGGGCAGCACGTCCGCCAGATGATCGGTCGCGAAGACGCGGCCCGCCGCCATCGCGTTCAGCCGGCGGGTGATCGCGGCGAAGGACGAAGGCGGCGGGGTGATGCCGCTGAACGCGACCTTGCCGCCGATCCAGATCGCGATGCCGTCACACGGCACCACCTCCCGCAGCCGGCTGCCCAGCCATTCGGGGTCGTCGAGCAGCCCGCCGTCGCTCGCCACGGCGGCGAGCAGCCGGTCGCTGGTCGCCCGTGCCGCCGCTTCGTAGGCGGAGAGTTCCTTGCGCTCGCGGCTTTCCAGCTTGAGCGCGAACATCTGGCCGAACAGCTCGGCCATCGAGCGGCGCTCGAAGCCCGGGCAGCGCGGGCCGCCATAATGGTGGCAGGCGAACAGGCCCCACAATTTGCCCTCGACGATGATCGAGATCGACAGCGAGGCCTTCACGCCCATGTTCTTCAGATATTCGATGTGGATCGGCGACACCGACCGCAGCACCGACAGTGACAGGTCGAGCGGCGCGCCGAACTCGTCGCGCGGCGGCACGATTCCGACGGGCTCGGCGTGCACATCGGCGATGATCCGGAACGGCGTGCGCAGATAGAGCTTGCGCGCCTGCTGCGGAATGTCGCTGGCCGGATAGCGCAGGTCCATGAAGCTGCCGATGCCGCTGCGCGCGGCTTCCGCTACCACCACGCCCGATCCGTCGCGCTCGAACCGATAGACCATCACCCGGTCGAAGCCGGTCAGCGCCCGCACCTGGCGCGCGCCCTCACGGAAGAAGTCGGCCAGCTTTTCCTTCTCGTCCAGCCGGCCCATCATCGCGCGCAGTGTGCTGGCGGTGTCGCCGGGCATGTCCGAAGTGCAGGCCTCACCCTCGACGACGATCGTGTCGCCGGTCATGTGGAGCGCGAGGTCGTAGGCGCGGTCGCGGGTTCGCAGCGCCTTGATCCCGAAGATGCGCTCCAGGGCATCGTCGCCGCGCAGCAGCGTCAGCCGATTGCGCAGCGCGTGGATCGCGTCGTCTTCCAGATAGTCGCTGGCATGGGTGCCGAGCATGTCCTCGGCCGACACATCGAAATGCCGCGCGACATTCGCCGAGGCGCGCTTGATCAGCCAGTCGCTCGAGAAGGCGATCAGGAAACCGAAGGGCTGGATCGCGCCCAGCTGGTGGATCGGCTCCCGATCACAATTGGTCAGGTCGACCTGAAAAACGCCGTCGTCCACTTATGCAACCTTCGCCAGCCACTTCGTGCCGGCGGCCTCGAACCGCCCGAGGGTCTGGTTGGCGGCAGTTACGGCAAGTTCCAAGGATTCCGGCGCATATAGGAGCGCGTCCAGTTTTTCCAACAATTGCGGCCACATATGCGGCGGCTGGTGGCTGCCCAGATAGGCGCGCGGCCAGCTTTCCGGCACGCTGCGGGCGAGGAACCGGCCGCCCAACCGTGAGCCTTCCAGCACATAGAGCATGCCCGCCATCGCGGCATCGGACGTAACGGAATCCTGGCTTTCAGGAGCATCGATGGCGATGCCGAGCGAGTCGAGATCGACCTGGATCACGCCGGCGCGGCGGCGCTGCGGCCAGTCCTCGGTGATCGCCTCGGCACCGCCCCGGTCGAGCAATGCCTCCACCGGCAGCAGCGCTTCGGCATGTGCGGCGAGGAGGCCGGCATAATCGTCGCGACGGGAGAGGTCGAAGCGGCTGAACAGTGCGTCGACCCGTGCGTGCGCGGCACCGGTGGCTTCCCGCAATCGGCGATGCGCGGCGTTCATGCGGGCAGATTGTTCATGAGGGATAGATCCACGGCAAGCAGAAATCGCTCGCCGTGGATCCGTTCCATTAGGGCCGGAATGGCCGCAATTTATGCCGCGCCGAACACCCGCGCGAAGATCGTGTCGACATGGCGATAGTGGTAACCGAGATCGAACTTCTCCTCGATCACTTCCGGGCTGAGCGCCGCCGTTACTTCAGAGTCCGCCTTAAGTAGTTCCATCAGCGAAAGTTCGCCGTCCGATTCCCACACCTTCATCGCGTTGCGCTGGACGAGGCGATAGGCGTCCTCGCGGCTCACGCCGGCCTGGGTCAGCGCCAGCAGGACGCGCTGCGAATGGACCAGGCCGCCCATGCGATCGAGGTTCTTCTGCATCCGCACCGGATAGACCAGCAGCTTGTCGACCACGCCGGTGAGACGGGCCAGCGCGAAGTCCAGCGTGATCGTCGCATCGGGACCGATATAGCGCTCGACCGAGGAGTGGCTGATGTCGCGCTCGTGCCACAGCGCGACATTCTCCAGCGCCGGGGTGACATAGCCGCGCACCATGCGGGCGAGGCCGGTCAGATTCTCGGTCAGCACCGGGTTGCGCTTGTGCGGCATGGCCGAGCTGCCCTTCTGGCCCGGCGAGAAATACTCTTCGGCCTCCAGCACTTCGGTGCGCTGCAGGTGGCGGATTTCGACCGCGAGACGCTCGATCGACGAGGCGATCACGCCCAGCGTCGCAAAGAACATCGCATGGCGGTCGCGCGGGATCACCTGGGTCGAGACCGGCTCGACCGACAGGCCGAGCTTCTCGGCGACATGCGCTTCCACGCGCGGATCGATATTGGCGAAGGTGCCGACCGCGCCCGAGATCGCGCAGGTGGCGATGTCGGCGCGGGCGGCGAGCAGGCGCGCCTTGTTGCGCTGGAACTCGGCATGCGCCTCGGCGAGCTTGAGGCCGAAGGTGACCGGCTCGGCATGGATGCCGTGGCTGCGGCCGATCGTCGGGGTCATCTTGTGCTCGCGGGCGCGGCGCTCCAGCACTTCCAGGAGCGCGTCGATATCGGCGAGCAGCAGGTCGCTGGCGCGGGCGAGCTGCACCGCGAGGCAGGTGTCGAGCACGTCGGAGCTGGTCATGCCCTGGTGCATGAAGCGGGCCTCCTCGCCCACCTGCTCGGCCACCCAGGTGAGGAAGGCGATCACGTCATGCTTGGTCACGGCCTCGATCGCATCGATCGCGGCGACGTCGATCGCCGGCTTGGTCGCCCACCAGTCCCACAGCGCCTTGGCGGCACTCTGCGGCACCACGCCGAGGTCGGCGAGCGCCTGCGTGGCGTGCGCCTCGATCTCGAACCAGATGGCGAGGCGCGTCTCGGGCGACCAGATGTCGGTCATCGCGGCGCGGGCATAACGGGGGACCATGGCGTTCCTTCTGTGCGGAATGGGGGTGCCCGGCAGCCCCGGGCGGGTCGCCGCCGCGCCTAGCAAGAACCGGCCACAGCGGCAACCGAACCCGCGCCCCGGCCGTTGTCCCACCCGAGGAGATCGCCCGATGCTGACGCCGTTGTTGCTCGCCGCCGCCCTGCAGGTCAGTGCCCCCGCGCCGCAGGCACCTGCGCAGCCGGCGCAGCACGGACAGTCCGCCGCCCCTGCCGCCAACCAGGCGATGCCGGGCACGCAGCCCACCCCCGCGGACAAGCCGTTGCAGGGTGCCGACACCACGGGCACGCCGCCCCCCGCCGCCGAGGCCGCCCAGCCCACCCCGCGCCCCGACCCCGCCAAGCTGCCGGTAGAGGCGCAGTTCGCCCGCTACGACGCCAATGGCGACGGCGTGCTCGACAAGGCCGAATATGGCAGCTGGCTCGCCGCGCTGCGCACCGCCAAGGATGCCGACTTCAAGCCCGAGGCACCCGAGGCCAAGGCCTGGATCGACCGCAGCTTCATCGGCGCCGACGCGAACCGCGACGACAGGATCAGCCGCGAGGAATGGGTGCGCTTCCTCACCCCCACCGCCGGCTGACATCCCCGTTGCGGCGGCCGCCGGCCTGGCTATGATGGTGGCATGGCGCAGCTGATCGATCGCTTCCAATCCTCGACCGCCGGATGGCTCAAGGGCTCGTTCGCCGGCTGGGCGACGGTGGCGCTGTGCCTGGTCGGGATCGGCTTCGTGATCCTGGCGGCGCGCTGGATCGCCAACAAGGCGACGCTCTACGAAGTCACCGAGGATCGCATCGTCCTCTATCGCGGCATCGTCCGCAAATCGATCGACGAGATCGAGCTGTACCGGGTGAAGGACGTGCGGCTCGACTATTCGATCGTCAACCAGATCTCGGGCATCGGCACGCTCACCATCACCTCGTCGGACGAGACGACGCGCGGCGGCCCGCTGGTGATCCGCGACGTCGAATATGCCCGCGAACGCCGCGAAAAGCTGCGCGAGCTGGTAAGCAATGCCCGTCGCCTGCGCGGCGTGCGCGAATTTGACATGGTACAGGAAGACGCGCGCGGCTGAGGTCGCAGCCAGGGTTGCGGACTTATCAGCGTCACACTGACCTGCTATCGCAGCCATAGGAAGTCGACTCTCGTCCCGATCGCCGCCACCTTGCCGGGTGGCCCGCACCGTGCAGAGGGCGACGTGCCGGTCGCACCATAAAAACTTCATCGATCGACTGCAAAACACTGCTCTCGGAGGGGGAGAGGCGTGTGAGTTCGAAATATCCAAAGCCTGCCGTGCGCCGATTGAAGGTCTATGCCTTCGACCCGCAGGCCTCGGTCACGCTGGCGACGGCGATGGCCAACGACTATGTCATCGAGCTGCCGTGGGAGGAGCGCTGGGAAGCGCCGCTCGAGAAGGGCCCGGTCAACGACTATGTCGAGGTGATCGACATCGATCCCGCCGCGGGGCTGTTCTACGCCCCGGTCGACCTCAACCATCCCTGGCTGCGCGACGGCGGGCTGGAACCCTCCGAAGGTCGCCCGCAATTTCACCAGCAGATGGTGTTCGCCGTGGTGATGCGGACGATCCGCGCCTTCGAACGCGCGCTTGGCCGCGTCGTGCTGTGGGCCCGCGACGACCGGGTCTCGTCCCGCGAGCTGCCGCGCGATGCGATCGAGCGCAACTTCACCCCGCGGCTGCGAATCTATCCGCACGCCCTGCGCGAGGCCAATGCCTATTACAGCCCGGACAAGCGGGCGCTGCTGTTCGGCTATTTCAAGCCGCAGGAAAGCGCGGCGGACGTACAGGCGAGCTGGGTGTTCACCTGCCTGTCGCAGGACGTCATCGCGCACGAGACGGCGCATGCGATCCTGCACGGCATGCGCCAGCGCTCGATCGACCCGAGCCATGTCGACGCGCGCGCCTTCCACGAGGGCTTTGCCGACATCGTCGCGCTGCTCCAGCATTTCTCGATGGCGCCGGTGGTGCGCCAGCTGCTTGCCGCGAGCCACGGCTCGCTGCGCGAACCGGGGCTGCTGACCGGGCTGGGCGAGCAGTTCGGCCGGGCGATCGGGCGCAGCAAGGCGCTCCGCTACGCGCTCGAGGCGCTGGGCGATCGTGCACGAACGGGCGAGGGTTCGGCCGCGAGCATCGCCGCGGCCGTCACCAAGCTGCGCGAGACGACCGAGCCGCATGCCCGCGGCGGCTTCCTGGTCGCGGCGGTGTTCGACGCGTTCGTCACCATCTACGAGCGCCGCAGCGAGGACCTGCTGCGGCTCGCCCGCCCGGGGCTGGTGCCCGGCAACGGCCTCAGCCCCGATCTGGTCGGACGACTGGCGCAGGAGGCGGCCAGCGCTGCCGACCAGGTGCTGCGGATGTGCGTGCGCGCGCTCGACTATCTGCCGCCGATCGGGACGACTTTCGGCGAATATCTGCGCGCGATCATCACGGCCGACACCGATCTCGTGCGCGACGACCCGCTCCATTATCGTGTCGCCTTCGTCGAGGCGTTCAAGCGCTGGGGCATCACCGTCCCCGGCTGCATCTCGATGGCGCCGGACAGCCTGTTGTGGGATCCGCCGCGCGCCGAGGAATATCCGGCGCTGATAGCGCGCGCCAACGGCACGCCGGAGGGAGAGGCCCCGCCCCAGGCCGGGATGGACCCGGACGACGCGCTCGCCTGGTGGTTCGCCGACATGCTCAAGCGGCTCCAGTTCGACGCAGCGTTCGACCAGGCCGACGACGTCCTTGCGGGAAGCAGGGCGGAGGGCGACGAGCCAGACGGCAGCTGTAAGGTTACCTATACCCGGCGGGACTACCGCTCCCGCGCTGGCGGAGGTCGCAACCTGCGCGACCTGGCGATGCGCGTGGTCACGCACAACCAGCGCGAGATCCACGAATGGCTCGCACGGTGCACCACCGATCGCCACGATTGGGAGCGGCTGCTGGGCCTGAAGCTGACTCCGGCCTCGGCGCGCGTGCAGGACGTCGATGATCCCGCGGCGCTGCGCTCGATCGCGGGCGGCACCAAGGCCGATGCGCTGCCCAATTTCGAGGTGCATTCGGCCCGCATCTCGCGGCGCACGGGCCCCGACGGGTTCGAGATGCACATGCTGATCGCGCAGGTCGTCCAGCGCCGCCGCGCCTATTTCGACCCCGAGGAGCAGAAGGCCGCCGATTCGGGCAAGAAGGATGTGATCGGCGCGCTGCGCTGGGAAACGCCGGACTTCTGGTTCCGCGCCGGCGCGACGCTGCACATCGATCTGCGCGACGGGCGGCTGCTGCGTGTGCTGCGCAAACGCATCGACGATGACGCGCGGCTTGCGCGCGAGCGTGCCTTCCGCAGCGGGGACATGCTCGCCGCCACCGCCGCCGTCACCGGCAATCCGCGCGAACCCTTCGCCTTCATCCATCGGGAGTCGTGATGACGAGCACCGCAACCACGGCGAACGCGCCGCTCCAGGTCTTTGTCCGCATGTACCGGGCGCTGTCTCCGGACGCCGCGTACAAGGGGATGCTGGGCGACTGTTTCCTGATCCGGATCGTCCAGGGCGACCAGGCATCGCACATCCTGATCGATTGCGGGCTGCTGCTCGGCAGCGCCGATGCCGATGCGCGGATGCAGGCGATCGCCGCCGATATCGTCGAGACCACCGGCGGCGTGCTCGATCTGCTGGTGGTGACGCACGAGCATTGGGACCATATCTCCGGCTTCTCGCAGGCACGCGACGTGTTCCTCGCCGGCCCCGATCCGGCAACGGGCGCGGAGACGCTGCAGATCGCCAATCTGTGGATGGGCTGGACCGAGAAGGACGGCGATCCGCAGGTCGAGCGGCTGCGCGAACGCTTCGACAAGACCGGGGCGGCGCTCAGCGCGCTGGCCGAGCGGATCCGCCGCGACGGCAACTCGCCGGCCGCGGCGGTCGCATCGCAGACACTGGGATTGCAGGGCTTTCGCGGGGCGACGAGCAACGGCGCCAAGCGGCTGCAGGGCCGCGAGATCATGGCCGCGCTCAAGGGCAAGTCGAAGGCGCCGCCGCAGTTCCTCGAACCCGGTACGGTGCTGCCCACCCCGGCGGCGAAGCCGGGGGCGCCGGCGCTGCGCGCCTATGTGCTGGGGCCACCGCGCAACGAGGCGTTTCTGTTCAAGGACAAGCCGTCTTCGGGCAAGGCGCAGGAAACCTATCTCGCCGACCTTCGGCTGAGCGACGAGATACTGCGCTTCGCCCAGGGCGGCGATCTCGGCACCGGCGCGGACACGCCGTTCGCGCCGCAATATCGCACGCTACCGGTGGCGGACGTCGCGCAGGGCCGGCTGGATTCGGACGACGCCGCGTGGCTCGCCGCGCGCTATTTCGGCGACAAGGCGGCGGAGAAGCGCCCGAAGGACCGGGCGCTGTTCAAAATGAACGAACGGCGCAGGATCGACGCCGACTGGCTGGGCATCGCCGATCCGCTCGCGCTCAAGCTCGACAGCGACACCAACAATACCAGCCTCGCGCTCGCCTTCGACCTGCCCGACGGCACGGCGATGGTGTTCGCCGGGGATGCGCAGGTCGGCAACTGGCTGTCGTGGCACGAACAATCCTATCGCGACGAGACCGGGACCGAACACAGCGCCGAACAGATCCTCAACCGCACCCGTTTCTACAAGGTGGGGCATCATGGCAGCCACAATGCCACGCTCGACGAGAAGGGGCTGGCGATGATGACGCGCGACGACCTGGTGGCGGCGGTCCCTACCGACGAGGAACTGGGCAAGAAGCAGGGCGCCAGCGGCTGGCAGATGCCCAATCCGCGGGTGAAGGCCGCGCTGCGGGCACGCACCAAGGACCGCATCCTGCGCAACGACCGCCGTTATGACGCAGTTTCGCGCGCCGCCGATCCGGAGCTCAGGGCCGTCGATGCCGACTTCCTGGCGCGGCTCACCGAAACCGACCTGTACCTCGAATATCACGTGCTCTGACGACAAGAGGGAGGACTTTCGATGCCGACCATCCACGAAGCGCGCGACGCCATTGCCGCCGCCCAGCTGCCGCCCGCCGAAGCCTTCGCCGTCGACGCGCCCGCCGGCGGCGGGCTGCCCGACTTCGATCCGGGCAAGGAACAGTCGCTGGTGATCGGCGCCGATGTCGTCTCGTTCGGAACCGGCGTCGAGGCGGCGTTCCGCCAGGCGATTTCGGACAGTGCGCTGTTCGCCCAGCTGATGGCGCTACACGAGGTCGGGCAGGACGCAGATCCGATGCTGTTCTTCGACGCCTATTTCCGCTGGATGATGCGGCTCGGCTGGCTGATCCAGCAGCGCGACACCTCCGAACTCGACGTCAAGGGCGACGGCCTCGACGTGCACCAGGCCATTACCGGGGTGATCACCGCCTTCCTTGCGCCGATCGCGGGCGCGGCGCAGGCCGTGCTGGCGGTGCTCGACGGGCTCTACCAGATGAACGGCAAGGCCCCCTTCATCGCGCTGTTCAACAAGCGCAGCACGCGCCAGAAGATCGGCCGCTTCCAGTTCACCTATGTTCGCCAGAGCCCCGAGCAGGGGCTGCTCGCCGAGATGGCCGCGTTCGGGCTGGCGGCCGACGAGGTCATCACCCAGATATTGTTCTTCAAGATCCACAAGAACCGCACCTCGGTGCGCCGCAGCCTGGGCCGGCTCTCGATCCCCGCCGACGCGCTGGACGGGATCCGGGTCCAGCTCGCCGCGAAGATGCAGGCCTATCGCGCCCAGCTGATCGCAGAGGCTGATCTGGGGCCGGTGGAGGCCTGAAGCGCGCGGGGGTCACCCCAGATCGGGCGCGATCTCCACCACGAGGCCGTCGAGCGCCGGGCCGAACGGGATCTGGCAGGAAAGCCGCGAGCTCGGGCGCCGCTGTTCGGCGCTGTCGAGCAGCGCGTCCTCGTCGTCGCGCATCGGCGGCAGACGCTCGGCGAAGGCCGGGTCGACATAGATGTGGCAGGTCGCGCACGACAGGCAGCCGCCGCAGAATGCCGGCAGCGCTTCGAAGCCGGCGTCGCGGAGGATCTCCATCACGCTCCGCCCTTCCTGCGCCTCGACGACCGCCTGGGCGCCGGCGGGCGGGGTAACCAGCAATTTCAGCATGTCTTCACCTTGAACCAGGGGTGCGGGAGGCGCGAGGGGCGCCTCCCGCGGGAGCAAGTCGGTGCACGCCGCCACGCAGCGCGGCGGCGATGGCGGTCAGTAATGGATGCGAAAGTCGATGCCGACCCGTCGCGGGGTCAGCACCGATCGCGCATAATAGCGCTCGACCACGCCGGTGCGCGTCTGGTTGAACGAGCTGATGTCGTTGCTGATCGAGGTATAGGCATATTTGTCGAAGATGTTGTCGGCGAACAGGCTCACCTCGTAGGTCTTGTCACGATAGGTGACCGAGGCGCGGTGGGTCATATAGTCGGGGATCGCCTCGCCGAAGCCGCGCAGACCGACGCGCGAATAGATGTCACCGGTATAGGTCGCCGCCCAGGTCGCCTCGATCTCGCCGCCATGCGGCAGCGGCTGGGTGTAGATCAGCTGCGCACTGCCCGAATGCTTGGCCGAGCCGGGCAGGCGATCGCCGTTCTTGGCATCGTAGCGGACGCCCTGGCTGACCACGAGATCGGGGAAGTCCTCGCTCAGATGGGCGTCGACATAGGCATAGGTGCCCTGCAGGGTGAGCCGCGGCACGATCTTGAACGAGCCCGAGAACTCCACGCCCTTGGAGACCGCCGCGCCGGCATTGGTGGTGATGCCCACCGCGCCGTTGACCGTCTGGCTGGGCACCTGCACGTCGTCCCACTTCACCCGGAACGCGTCGAGGGTGAACTGGAGGCGCTTGTCGAACAGCGAGGCGCGCACGCCGACCTCGATGTTGCGCGTCTTGTCGGGCTTGTAGGCGAGCTCGTTGGGCAGCGCGCAGACATTCTGCCCCGCCGGCAGCGGGATCACGCAGGGCGCGACCCGGTTGACGCCACCGATCCGGTAGCCGGTGCTGTAGGTCGCATAGGCGAGCAGGTCGGGGCTGAACTTGTACGAGGTGTTGGCCTTCCACACGAAGCCGTCGTCGCCGGTGCTGCCCGAGCGGACGCGGCTCGGCGCGAACTGGATCAGCGGATAGGGCGTGCGGGTGAGGCCCCCGCCGAACAGCGGCGTGTCGGTGCCGCCGGTCGCGGTCGCGTCATACTTGAAATAGCGCAGGCCGCCGGTGACCTGCCAGGCCGAGGTCGCGTGCAGCGTCGCCTCGCCATAGACCGCCTTCTCCACCGTCTTGGTATCGACGAAGGAGATGTACTCTAGGTCGTCGGGCCGGTTGATTCCCGCGAAGGCGGCGAAGCCCGGCGTATATTCCTGGCGGTCGCTGGCATATTTCAGCCGGTTGTAGAAGCCGCCGATCACCCAGTTCACCGGCCCGCCATGCGACGAGACCAGGCGGACCTCCTGGTTCAGCTGCTTGTACTTGCGATGGTTGTTGGCGAAAGACGAGAAGGCGGGGAACGCCTCATAGCCATAGTTCAGGTCGAGCAGCAGGTCGGTATTGTCGTCGACATTCTCGATCTTCTGTTCGGTATAGGCGGTGGTGCTGACCAAGTTCACCACGTTGAACAGGTTGATGTTGAGCTCGGCCGAGAACAGGTCCGCCGAGCGGTGGAACGGCTCGAGATAGCGCCACGGGCCGACGTAATTCCCCGTGCCGAGCACGCCCGCCCCGTTCGCCTGGCGGCCGTTGGTCTTGGTATCCTGGTGCGCGTAGGTGAGGAACGCCTTCACGTTGGGATTGTATTCGAGCAGCAGCGTGTTGCGCGTGGTGAAGGTGTGCTCGAAATTGACGTCGGCGGCGCGCTTGTAGTTCTGGGCATAGTCGGCGCGGGTGCCGAGCGACGCATCGGCGGCGCTGGTGCCGCGCACCGGTTGCGGATCGGAAATGCCGGGCTTCTGCAGCAGATAGTCGTAATCGATGAAGCCCGGATTGTCGTAATAGCCGACGACCGAGCGCAGTGCGACATGGTCGGCGATCAGCGGCAGATTGACGGTCACGTCGCCGATCCGGCCGAAGTCGTCGCTGTGCGACTGGGCATAGCCGCGGCCGTGCAGGTCGACCGAGAAGCGGCTCGTATTTGGGCGGTTGGGGATGTAGCGCACCGCGCCTGCCAGCGTGCCGAGGCCGTACAGCGTGCCCTGCGGCCCGAGCAGCGTCTCGACCCGCTCGATGTCGATCAGCTTGAAGTCGAGGTACAGCGGCACTTCGCCGAGATAGATGCCCACCGAGTCATTGGCGTTGGCGCCCGTCGCGCTGGTGTCGCCCGAGGAGAGGCCGCGCAGGATGACGTTGCCCGAACTGGCAGGGCCGGTATCGACGATGGTGACGCCGGGGGTGAAGGCGGCGAGCCCGCGGATATCGTCGACGCGCTGGCGCTGCAGCGTTTCCTGCGACACTGCGCTGATGTTGATGGGGGCGTCCTGCAGCGTCACGCTGCGGCGGCTGCCGGTGACGACGATTTCGTTGCCGCTGCCGCCCCCCTGGTCGTCGCTTTGCTGGACCGACGCGGTGCCGGCGCCTTCGGTCTGCGCCGCCGCGCGGGTCGCACCGAAGCTTGCGAGAACGGTTGCACCCAACAGCGCCGCGCGGGAAATCGATCGTGCCACCCTAGCCCCCTTTTTCTGCTTTGGTCCCTGGCCGCCACCTGTGCGGCTGGCTTGTGGGCTGCAGACTTTGGGGAAACGGCATGCGCCGCCATGGGGCGTTTGACGTACCGCAGCGCAGCAATCCCGGAGGGGGACCGCTGCAGGGACGGGCCGGAAGGGGTGCGGCTAGCCTATTCTTCGACCAGCTTCATCAGCCGGCGCTCGACCGGGGCCAGCACCGGGCCAAGCTCATGCCCGCGCTTGAGCACCGCCCCGCTCTCGTTGACCAGCGCCCACATCCCCTGGCGGTTGCGCAGGGACGGCCGCTTCTCGATGCGATATTCCGGCCGCTCGGCGGCGCGGCGGAAGGCGGCGAAGGCGGCAAAGTCCTTCTCGAACTGCATCGCATAGTCGCGCCAGTGCCCGGCAGCGACCATCCGGCCGTAGAGATCGAGGATCCGGTTGAGTTCGAGGCGATCGAAGCCGACCTGCTCGGCGCGCGCAAGGGGAAGCGGGGTAACGGTTCCCATCAGGCCCGGTCGCGCCGTTCGGCCTCGGCCTCGCGCTCGGCGATCATCGCGTCGAGCCGCTTGCGCAGCGTGTCCAGCTCGCAGCGCATCAGCTCTAGCTTCTGGCTGGAAGGATCGAACACGTCGCTGCACGGCGTGCCATAGGGCACGAAATCCTTCTGCCAGGTCACCGCCTCGACCAAGGTCGGCTTGGCCGGGATGCCCACCATCACCGCGCCGGGCGCGACGTCCTTGGTGACGACCGCATTGGCGCCGATCCGCGCGCGCTCGCCGACCGTGATCGGGCCCAGCACCTGCGCGCCGGAGCCGATGATCACGCCGTCGAGCAAGGTGGGGTGACGCTTGCCGCCCACGCCATTGTCCGGGCTGGTGCCGCCCAGCGTCACGCACTGGTAGATGGTGACGTTGTCGCCGATGGTCGCGGTCTCGCCGATCACGACGAAGCCGTGGTCGATGAAGAAATTATGGCCGATCGTCGCACCGGGATGGATGTCGATCGCGGTCATCCAGCGCGACCAGTGGTTGACCAGCCGGGCGAGGAAAAAGAAGCGGCGGCGAAACAGCGCATGCGCGATGCGGTGATAGCCGAGCGCCCAGACGCCCGGATAGAGCAGGATTTCCAGCCGGCTGCGTGGCGCGGGATCGCGCGCATGGATTGAATCGAGATAGCGCTTGAGACGCTGGTACATGGCCGGACCCCTTTGCAGCAGGCAAAATAGGGGAGCATTCCCGGAATTTCCAGCATCGCCCCGCCATATGCCCGTCCCGATCATACACTATCGGGCTTGTAGGATTTGGCGGAACCCGCCATTTCGAGAGGCCGACCGCCGCAACAGGGGCATGGATGTTCGCCGGAATCACGCTCGCCGAAATGCTGCCCTATGTCGCCGTCGGTTTCGCCGCCCAGCTGGTGGACGGCGCGCTCGGCATGGCCTTCGGAGTGATATCGAGCACGCTGCTGGTAAGCGTGCTAGGCATCGCGCCTGCCACCGCCTCAGCCGGCGTCCATCTGGTCGAGACGATGACGACCGGCGTTTCCGGGCTCAGCCATGTCCTGCACCGCAACGTCAACTGGCGGCTGTTCGCGCGGCTGCTGATACCCGGTATTATCGGCGGCGTGCTCGGTGCCTATGTGCTGACCACGCTCGATGCCTCGGTCACACGGCCGTTCGTGATGGCCTATCTCTCGGCGATCGGGCTCTATCTGCTGTTTCGCGCGATCCGCTTCGCCCCCCATCACCGCGAGCCGAAGATCGTCGAGCCGCTGGGGCTTGCCGGCGGTTTCCTCGACGCAGCGGGCGGCGGCGGCTGGGGGCCGGTGGTGACGAGCAACCTGCTGGTCCAGGGCGCGCAGCCGCGCACGACCATCGGCACGGTCAACACCACCGAATTCTTCCTGACGCTGACCATCTCGGCGACCTTCCTCTTCCATATCGGCGCGCAGGGCTTCACCCCGGATTTCTGGCACCCGGTGCTGGGGCTGCTGCTCGGGGGCGTGGTCGCGGCGCCGTTCGGCGCGATGTTCGCCAAGCGCATGCCGGTGCGGCTGCTGCTGAGCCTGGTCGGCATCGTGCTGACCGCGACCAGTGCGTTCAGCCTCTACCGGGCACTCGGCTGAGCGCATCGCCTGCGGGTCGAGGTGCAAAGCCGTTTGACGCGTGATAGCGACGGCCCAACTTTACCGTGACAAGAGGTAATCTACGTGAGTCTGCCGGTCGACACCTTCACGCTCAGCTTCCTCTTCTTCTACCTCGTCTCCCTCGTCGGCGCGGTGCTGGTGGGCGGCGCGCTGCGGCGTGGCGGCTTTCCGGTGCCCAAGGGCCCGCGATACGGCAACATCGACGGACTGCGCGGCTTCCTCGCGCTGTCGGTGCTCAGCCACCATTTCTGGATCTGGACCCAGGTCGCTCTGTACGGCCAGCCCTGGTCGGCCGCCGACCTGCCCTTCGTCAACCAGCTCGGCGCGGGCGCGGTGGCGCTGTTCTTCATGATCACCGGACTGGTCTTCTATCCCACTGCCCTCAAGGGGATCGGCCATGTCTTCTGGCCGAAAATATATATCGGGCGGTTCTTCCGCATCGTGCCGCTGGTCGCGGTATCGTTCCTGCTGATCTCGCTGGTAATCGCCCTGCGGACCGGCGCGCGCCCCGATGCCAGCTATGCCCGCGCCGCAATCGAATGGATCAGCGCGCACCGCGAAGTGCCGATCATGGGCTATGCCGATAGCGGACGCGTCAACGCGCTGGTGCTGTGGTCGCTGTGGCAGGAATGGCTGTTCTACCTGATCCTGCTGCCCGCGGTGGCCCTGGGCCTGCAGCTCGCCAGGGCGGTCCGGCTGCCGAGCTGGACCGTGCCGCTGCTGGTACTGATCGTCGGCGCCGCCGCCCATCTGGCACGGGTCGGCGGCAACATGCCGACCTTCTGGCCGCTCTTCGCCGCGGGGATGCTGGCCTATGAGCTCTGCGCCCGCGACGCCGTCCGGCGCTGGCTCGCCTCGCGCACCGCCGCGGTACTCGCCACGCTGGCGATGGTCCCCGCGGTTACCCTGTCCCACCATGCGCTTACCCCCGCCTTCTTCGCCTTCGCCTTCTTCTTCTGCTGCGTGGCGGCCGGGAACCGCTTCGGCGGCGTCTTCTCGCTGCCGGGCGCGGCGGTGGTGGGCGAAATCTCGTTCGGCATCTATCTGCTGCACGGCATCATGCTGAACCTGCTGTTCGTCGATGCCACGCCGATCGTGCGGGGATTGCCGCCGGCCGCGCTGCCGCTGCTGATCCCGGTGCTGGCCGCGCTGATCGTGCTGGTGACGGCGGCGACCTATCTGCTGATCGAGCGCCCGGCATGGCGCTTCGGCAAGCGGCTGGGCGAGCGGCTTCGCCCCGCCGCCGCCCCTGCCCCCGCGACCGCGCCCTGACACCATCGCGACGGCGCGGGCCCGCCCTCGCGAAGCGCAGGTTCGTTGCGGACACAGTATCTATTCCACTCAACCCGCAAGAATGGTAAGCAACCGGACAGGGCACGGACGTCAGGGGGCGACATTCGATGGCGGAGGGGTTCTCCAGCAGCAGCGGTGCGCATAAGGTTCGACCACGCTTTCTGGCGCTAGACAGCCTGCGCGGCATCTGCGCCTGCATGATCGTGCTGTTTCATCTTCACTCCACCGGCAACATCACCAACTCCAACCTGGTGCACAACAGCTGGATGTTCGTGGACTTCTTCTTCGTTCTCAGCGGCTTCGTGATTTCTTGCGGCTATCTGGACCGCCTGCGCACCGGCTATCCGATCGGCAAGTTTATGCTGCTCCGCCTCGGCCGGGTCTATCCGCTCCACCTCGCGGTGCTTGCCCTGTTCCTCACGATGGAGGTGGCCGGCGCGCTCGTGGGCACCGCGGGCCTTAGCAATCGAACGCCCTTCTCCGATCCGCGCACGCTTGGCGAGCTCGCCGGGTCGCTCGCGCTCGTGCAGATTTTCTGCGGCTTTCCCTCGATCGTCTGGAACGGGCCGAGCTGGAGCATCGCCGCGGAGGTCTGGACCTATCTGCTGATGGCGCTGCTGTTCCGCGCGCTGCCCCGCTGGACGGGTCCCATGGCCGCCGGCCTCGCGGTCGCCGCCGGGCTGGTGCTCGCGCTCGCCGGCCCGCTGGCCTGGGACCCCGCGACCGCCTATGCTTTTGCGCGCTGCATCCTGGGCTTCTCGCTGGGTGTGCTGGCGTGGATGCTGGTCGCCGCAGTGCGCTGGCCCGCACTGGGCCCCTCCCTGGCCACGGCGCTGGAGCTGATGGCGACGGCGGCATGTGTCGCCATGGTCGCAATGGGCGCCGTCCCGGTACTCGCGCCCCTGCTGTTTGCCGCGACGGTGGTGCTGTTCGCGGCGGAGCAGGGCCTGGTCAGTCGCGTGCTGAAGCTGCGCCCCTTCGTGCTGCTCGGCACGCTCTCCTATTCGATCTACATGGTCCACACGCTGATCGTCGCGCGGACGCTGGACGTGCTCTCGCTTCTCGGCACCTGGCTGCACCACCCGCTGATCGAAACCCGCTTCGGCACTGCCGGCACCGTGAAGATCGTCACCTTCGCGCCCGATCTGATGGCGCTCAGCGTGCTGGGCGTGGTGGTACTGGTCTCCATGGCGAGCTATCGCTGGATCGAGGCACCCGCGCGCGACGCGTCGCGCACATGGCTGTCCCGCAAGGGACCGAGCAGCAAGACCGCCCTTGCCGGCGACCCGCCGCCGCTTGCCGACCGTGATACGATTGTGGCCGTCCCCGCCTGACGCCGCCCGTCAGACGATGGCGTTGTAGAGCGTCGCGGTCCCGGGCACCGCGCGGGATTTGCTGTCGCCGAAGGGAAGTTCCTTTCATTTCCGATCGGCGGCAGCCCCGCGGCCCATAGTCGCCGCGCTTCCCGCCACCTTCGATCAAAAACGCGCTATTGAGTGACCCACTCGATCAACCAAAGCGGGTCTTCCAATTTCCCATCGGCGACTCCGCCGCCTATATCCGGCTTCGCAACAGCAACCCCCGTTCTGGAGGAACAAAAATCATGGCTCTTATCGGCAGCACCATCAAGCCGTTCACCGCACAGGCCTACAAGGAAGGCAAGTTCGTCGAAGTCACCGACGCCGACGTGAAGGGCAAGTGGGCGGTCTTCTTCTTCTACCCGGCCGACTTCACCTTCGTGTGCCCGACCGAACTGGAAGACCTGGCCGATATCTACCCGACCCTGCAGGGCATGGGCGTAGAAGTCTACTCGGTCTCGACCGACACCCACTTCAGCCACAAGGCGTGGCACGACACCTCGCCCGCGATCGGCAAGATCAACTATTACATGCTGGGCGACCAGAACCACGTGATCTCGAACAACTTCGACGTTCTGCGTGCGGGCCAGGGCCTGGCCGATCGCGGCACCTTCGTGGTGGACCCGGACGGCGTGATCCAGATCATGGAGATCACTTCGGAAGGCGTTGGCCGTAACGCCCAGGAACTGCTCCGCAAGATCAAGGCCGCGCAGTATGTCGCCGCGCACCCGGGCGAAGTCTGCCCCGCCAAGTGGGAAGAAGGCGCCGAGACCCTCGCGCCGTCGCTCGACCTGGTCGGCAAGATCTAACACCCGATCCTCTTCGGAGGGTCCAAGAATACGGCGCCCGCCCCTGCCCCCCTTGCGGGCGCCGGTTGCGACCCGGAGCGGATCCCCCCTCCGCTCCGGGTCGTTTTAGTAGAAGATACAGGAGTTTTCCCATGCTCGACGCCAATCTGACGCAGCAGCTCAAGGGCTATCTCGTGAACATCCGCGAGCCGATCGAGCTCGTTGCCAGCCTGGGCGAGGACGCCAAGTCGCGCGAGCTGGGCGAGCTGCTGGCGGCCATCGCCGCACTTTCCGACAAGATCGACCTCGTCCACGCCGACGACAAGCGCAAGCCCAGCTTCATGATCCGCCGCAAGGGCACCGATATCGGCGTGCGCTTCGCCGGCATCCCGATGGGGCATGAGTTCACCTCGCTGGTGCTGGCGCTGCTCCAGGTCGGCGGCCACCCCAGCAAGGCGGCGCAGGAGCTGATCGAGCAGGTCCGCAACATCGAGGGCGAGTTCAGCTTCGAGACCTATTTCTCGCTGTCGTGCCAGAACTGCCCGGACGTGGTGCAGGCGCTGAACCTGATGGCGGTGCTCAACCCCAATATCCGCCACGTCGCGATCGACGGCGCGCTGTTCAAGGACGAAGTCGAGGGCCGCAAGATCATGGCGGTGCCGACGGTGTACCTGAACGGCGAGCCCTTCGCCTCGGGCCGGATGGACCTGGAGCAGATCGTCGCCAAGATCGACACCGGCGCCGAAGCCCGCGCCGCCGAGAAGATCAAGCAGAAGGACCCCTTCGAGGTGCTGATCATCGGCGGTGGTCCCGCAGGGGCCGCAGCGGCGATCTACACCGCGCGCAAGGGCATCCGCGTCGGCGTCGCGGCGGAGCGGTTCGGCGGTCAGGTGCTCGACACCATGGGCATCGAGAACTTCATCTCGGTCTCGCACACCGAAGGCCCCAAGCTGGTCGCACAGCTCGAGCAGCATGTGAAGGATTATGACGTCGACGTCATGAACCTGCAGCGCGCCGAGAAGCTGATCCCGGCCAAGCGCGAGGGCGGGCTGCACGAGGTCGTGCTGGCCAACGGCGCCAGCCTGAAGGCCAAGGCCATCATCCTCTCCACCGGCGCACGCTGGCGGCAGATGAACGTGTCCGGCGAGGAAGAGTACAAGAACAAGGGCGTGGCCTATTGCCCGCACTGCGACGGCCCGCTGTTCAAGGGCAAGCGCGTCGCGGTGATCGGCGGCGGCAACTCGGGCGTCGAGGCGGCGATCGACCTCGCCGGCATCGTCGCGCACGTCACGCTGATCGAGTATGACAGCCAGCTCCGCGCCGACGCGGTGCTGCAGCGCAAGCTCGCCAGCCTGCCGAACGTGAAGATCCTCACCTCGGCGATGACCACGAGGGTCAATGGCGACGGCGAGAAGGTGTCGGGCCTGAGCTACAAGGACCGCAATACCGGCGCCGAGCACGACATCGCGCTGGAAGGCATCTTCGTCCAGATCGGCCTGGTGCCCAACACTGAGTGGCTGAAGGACGCAGTGGCGCTCACCAATCGCGGCGAGATCGAGATCGATGCGCGCGGCGAGACCAGCCAGCCCGGCATCTTCGCGGCGGGCGACTGCACCACCGTGCCGTACAAGCAGATCGTGATCGCGATGGGCGCGGGTTCGACCGCGGCGCTCTCGGCCTTCGATTACATGATCCGCCTGCCGGAAGAAGAACTTCAGGCTGCTGCCGCCTGAGCCCTCTCCCCCTCCCGCACTGCGGGAGGGGGAGCACTTTCCGCTATTCGCTTCCCATGTTCGATCCGGCCACTATATACCCGCTCGACCATCGAGAGAGGCGATTAGTGGCGCAAACCTACCTCCCCACCCTCAAGCAGCTACAATATCTGGTGGCGCTGAACGACGCCGGCCATTTCGGCCGCGCGGCGGAGGCGTGCTTCGTTACCCAGTCGACCCTGTCGGCGGGCATCCGCGAGCTGGAGACGCTGATCGGCGTCGTGCTGGTCGAGCGGACCCGCCGGGTGGTGCGCTTCACGCCGCTGGGCGAGCGGATCGTGGAGAAGGCCCGCCGCGTGCTGCGCGAGGCGGACGAACTGGGCGACCTCGCCCGCGCCGCCGGTCGCCCGCTGTCGGGCGAGATGCGGATGAGCGTGATCCCGACCATCGCGCCGTTCCTGCTGCCGCGCATCCTGCCCCGGCTCCGCCAGCAATATCCCGACCTCAAGCTCTATCTGCGCGAAGAGACGAGCGGCCAGGCCTGCGAGGCGCTGAACCATGGCCGCACCGACTGCGTGCTGCTGGCACTCCCCTTCTCCTGCGGCGACGTGGAGAGCGCCCGGCTGTTCGACGACCGCCTGTTCGTCGCCTTCCGCGACGGGGAGATGGACCCGACCGCGACCATCCACCCCGATGCGATCGACGAGACGCGGCTGCTGATGCTCGAGGACGGCCACTGCCTGAAGGACCATGCGCTGGCCGCCTGCAATCGCCCGGAGATGCGCGCCGAGGCGACGATGCTCGGCACCTCGCTCCACACCATGGTGCAGATGGTCGACAACGGCCTGGGCGTCACGATGCTGCCGGAGATGGCGGTGGATGCGGGCATCCTGGAGCATACGTCGGTCAAGGCGCGGCCGCTGGATTCCATCAACGCCTCGCGCAACATTGCGCTGGTATGGCGCAAGGCCTCCCCGCGTGAGCGCGACTTCCGGCTGCTGGCGGACGTGCTGATCGCGGCGCGAACCTAGGGTTCCCAGACGGCGCGGAGCTGCTCCAGCTGATGCATCCGCTCGTGGAGGATGGTGACGATGCCGATCGTCCCATCCGCGCGCTCACGCCAATAGACGATGTGGTGTTCAGCCCGCGCGAAGTATAGCGGAGCGCCGAATTCTGCCGGTAGCGGGCGCCATGGAACCCGTTTGGCCGCAATCGCTCCAAGTCGCTCGAACAATGCGCGAATGTAGGCGTCCGCTTGGTCCTCGCCCCATTGATCGGCCGTGTACTCGTAAATTTCATCGAGCCGACGGTCGGCGGCAGGCTCGATGAAGAAGCCGCTCATCGTGCGGCGCGCCGCGCGCGGTTGCGTTCCAAAACCTCGTCGGCGGTGACGTAGACATACTCCTCGTCCGGCGTCGCGAAGGCGCGCTGCAGCTCGGCCTTGAGCGTCTCGAACATCTCGCGCTCGACGCGCTCCTTGTCGCGGCGGATCAGGTCGCGGACATATTCGCTGACGTTCTCGTACAGCCCGTCCTCGCCGACGTTGCGGGCAACGAAGTCGCTCAAGGGGCCGGAGACTCGGACGTTGAGGTTCATCGGCTTGGTCATGGCTGTACAGATATCATGGAATATCCTGTACAGCTACGCCCAGCCGGCTGCCGCCTCCGTGTCGCCAGCGCGAGGTTCCACCCAGCGCATGCCGCCGGCCAGCCATTCGCGCTTCCAGAAGGGCGCGTCGGTCTTGAGCCGGTCGATCAGATAGGCGCAGGCCTCCAGCGCCTCGCGCCGGTGCGCCGCAGCGGTGCCGACGAACACGATCCGCTCGCCTGCCGTCATGCGGCCGACGCGGTGTACGATGGTGACGCCGAGCAGGTTCCAGCGCTCGATCGCCGCCTCGGCCAGCGCGCAGAGCGCCGCCTCGGTCATCCCGGGATAATGCTCCAGCTCCAGCGCCTCGACGCCGTCGTCGGTGCGCACCACGCCGGTAAAGGTGGCGACACCGCCCGCCCCGCGTTCCTCCAGCGCCGCGACTTCGACGCCCAGCTCGATCGGCGCGGGATCGACCGAGACGCGGATCATCCGCCCGTCACCGGCGGGAAGATCGCCACTTCGCGCGCATTGCCCAGCAGCGCGTCCAGCGGGACGAAGCGCTGGTCGATCGCGGCGCGCAGCTTTGCAGGCTCGGCAAAGGCGGCGGCATGGCCGGCGCTCTGCTGCGCGAGCCAGTCGATCAGGTCGGCAACGTTGCGCACCGCCTCGGGCGGATCAACCTGCTCCTCGCCGGTCCCGATCCGTTCGCGCACCCAGGCGAAATAGAGCATCGAAAGGGTCATCAGCTGTCCATGTGGCTCAGGCCGACGCGGAGATAATCCCAGCCGGTGATCGCGGTCAGCACCGCCGCGCCCCACAGGGTGGTGATCCCCACCGTC
Organism: uncultured Sphingomonas sp.; assembly: GCF_913774285.1. GTDB lineage: Bacteria > Pseudomonadota > Alphaproteobacteria > Sphingomonadales > Sphingomonadaceae > Sphingomonas. The sequence goes on from NZ_CAJYHX010000008.1 coordinate 320,739, forward strand.
AGCACCCAGCCCCATTCGGGCACCGCGCCGGAAAGGATCAGCGTTCCCAGTGACACCAGTTGCAGCGTCGTCTTCCACTTGGCGAGCCGCGACACCGGCACCGAGACCTGGATCCCGCCCAGGAACTCGCGCAACCCCGATACGGCGATTTCGCGCAGCAGGATTACCAGCGCCGCGATAACGTGCCAGTCGGCGATCACGCCCTTGCCCACCAGGATCAGGATCACCGCAGCGACCATGATCTTGTCGGCAATGGGATCGAGAAACACGCCGAGCTTCGACACCGTGCCCTGCGCGCGCGCCAGATAGCCGTCGAAGTAATCGGTGATGCCCATCAGGCAGTAGAGCGCAAAGGCGACCGCGTACCCGGGCGCCCAATGCGGCCACCACAGGAACCCCACCAGCAACGGCACCATGAAGATGCGCGACAGGGTGAGAATGTTCGGCAACGTCAACATCGGCAAAGCCCTAGCACCGGCACCGGCCCAGCGGGAGAGCCAAAGGCAGGTCCGATCAGAAGAATTCGTCGAGCCGCAGATGAAAGTCGAGCTTCGCCGGATCGAGCGCGATTCCATAGGCTTGCAGCATCGCTGCAGCTGCTTCCTCACCGAATTCGGCCAGACTGTGCCAGAGGATCGCAAGGTCCTGCCATGGGTCGGCAACGCCTACCCGTCCCAGATCGATGCAGCCGGTAACGTCGCCGTCGACCACCAGCAGATTGTCGAGCGAGAAGTCGCCATGCGTCACCACCCGGTCGAACGCTGGGGGCATCGCGGCGCGCATCTCGTCCCACACCGCACGCGCAGACTTGCCCAGCCGCGCCGCATCGAATTCATCCTCCTCGACAAGCCCGGCTTCCATCCGATCCTTCGCCGCGGCGAGCCGCACCGCGCTATCGGCATTGAACGGGCAGCGCTCGACGGGGATAGCGTGCAGTCGCCGCAGGAACCGCGCAAGCGATGCGGCCAGCACCGGGGCGGCGGCAGGATCTTCCTCCAGCAGCTGATAGGCGGTGCGCCCGGGCAGCCGGCCGGTCAGCAGCCAGCCGCCGCCCGCCTCCAGCCCGAAGCCGTGCAGCGGCGGCACCGGCAGGTATCCGGAGAGCCAGCGCAGCCGCGCCATCTCGTCCACCAGATCCGACAGCGTGTCCGCCCCCGCCATCTTCAGATAAAGGTCGCCCTCGCCCTCCCGCACCAGCCGATGGACCGCGCAGCCGGACTCGCCGACCTGGTCGCGAAACCAGGTCCGCTCCGCGACCAGCGCCGCCAGGCCTGCCGGCACCGCAACCGGTTCGATCGCCACTTCCCTGCTCATGTTCACCCCTCGTTCTCCACCGTACCGATTAATCGATTGAAGCCGCGCGCGCCCCCCGGTATGCCGCCCCCTCACCGTGCGGAACACCGCAGCGAGGGGAGCTATTGTCGAATGATCGGTGCGCTCGGGCTTATGAAGGAGCGCCGCTTCCTGCCCCTATTCATCACGCAGTTCCTGGGAGCGTTCAACGACAACCTCTTCAAGAACGCGATGATCTTCTTCGCGACCTACCAGATCTTCAACTCGGTGGAGGAAGAGACACGGTTCAGCGCGATCGCCACCGGCATCTTCATCCTGCCCTTCTTCCTCTTCTCCGCGCTGGCCGGCCAGCTCGCCGATACGCATGACAAGGCGAAGATCATGCGGATCATCAAGGCGGCCGAAGTGGGCATCATGCTCGTCGGCGCCGCAGGCATCTTCCTCAAGAGCCTGCCGCTGATGCTGGTCGCGCTGGTCGGCATGGGGGTGCACTCCACCTTCTTCGGGCCGATCAAGTACGCGGTGCTGCCGCAGCATCTGGCCGAAGACGACGTGCTGGGCGGCACCGGCATGATCGAGGCGGGCACCTATGTCGCGATCCTGTGCGGCACCATCGCCGGCGGGCTGATCAGCGCGCATGCGGCGGCCTTCGCGGTGATCGGCGTGGCGCTGGTCGGCTGGATCGCCTCGCTGCAGATCCCGCCCGCCCCGCCGCTGACGCATCTGGAAATCGACCTCAACATCTTCCGCGCCTCGCACCGGCTGATCTCGGCGACGATGCACATCCGCCGGCTGTTCCTGGCGATCCTTTCGATCAGCGTGTTCTGGTCGATCGCGGCGGTGCTGGGCGTGCTGTTCCCGCCGCTCGTCAAGAACGTGTTCCACGCCCAGAAGGACGTGGCGAGCGTGTTCCTCGGCATCTTCTCGATCGGTATCGCGATCGGATCGGTGATCATCAACAAGCTGCTGAAGGGCAATGTCTCGGCGCGCTACTGCGTGCCCTCGGTGCTGGCGATGACCGTGTTCGTGATCGATTTCCACTTCACCGCCCGCTACTGGCCGGTGCACGAAGGGCCACTGCTCAAGACGATGGACTTCGTCCAGATGCCGGCGGCGTGGCATGCGCTGGGCGACCTGATCCTGATCGCCACCACCGGCGGCATGTTCGTGGTGCCGCTCTACGCCTTCCTCACCACCACCGTCGAAAAGTCGCAGACCGCGCGGACGGTGGCGGCGAACAACGTCGTCAACTCGGGCGCGATGGTGCTGGGCTCGGTGGGCATCTTCGGCTTCACCCGCATTCCCGGCATCAACGTCGAGGATGCGCTGTGGGTGGTGGTCGCGCTGGCGCTGGCCTCCGCCTGGTGCGCCCGCAAGCTGCACAAGGAAGGCGATGTCCCCCGCCGCGGGGACGCGCCCGAGGTCTGAACCCGGGTTACAGCAGGAAGGTGTAGAAGCAGACGAAGAAGGCGGTGAAGCTCAGCGCGAAGAGCTTCACGTCGCCGTCCTTGCTCGCCTTGCGCTGGCGCGCGATCACCTGCCGCACATGGCGGCGGAACGGATGGCGGCGGGTGCCGCGTAGGGCGAACGGCTGCTGCATGGCACGAGGTTAACGCGCCGTTTACGATTTCGGCCAGCCGCAAGCGTGGTTAACGGCGTCCCGCGGCGGGATGCCCGGCGCCGGTCGCGCACGCCCCCGATGCAACCCCCAAATGGGGGGGTGCGCGATGCTCGCCTTGGGCTGGCGACGTTGCGGCGGCCGCGGCATCCTCGCGCCATGTGGGATTTCGGGGATCGCGCCCGGGGCGGCGGCAACGTCGCGCTGTCGGGCGGCACGCGGCTGGGCACCGCGCTGGACGGCGCCCGCCTGCGCGCGCTCGCCGCCGCATTGCTCGCCTTTGGCATCTTCGGAGTCGACAGCTTCACCAGCTTCCACAGCGCGATCGCCACGCTGTACGTGCTGGTGCTGCTGCTCGCCGGCCCGAGCCTCGATCGGCGGCAGCTGCTCGGCTGGAGCATCGCCTGCGCCGCGCTGACGATCGCGAGCTTCGTCGCGGTCCACCGCGCAGCGCCTGCCACCGAAGCGCTGCTGCGGCTGGTGGTCAGCCTCTCGGCCAACGCCGTCACCACCGCGTTGCTGCTCCACAGGATCGTCCTCGACGAACGCGTGGCACACGAGGAGCGCCGCTATGCGACGATGACCGACACTTTGGCCATCGCCATCTGGGAACATGATTTCCGCTGCGTCGACGCCGCGATCCAGGCGCTACGCGCCGACGGCGTCACCGATCTGCGCGCCTATCTGGCCGCGCATCCCGAATTCGTCGCCGAGGTCCGCCGCCAGGTGCGCATCACCGACGTCAACCGGACCGCGCTCGATCTGATGGGCGTGCCGAGCAAGGCCGCCTTCTTCCGCAAGCTCGGCGACTTCCTCCCCGAGACCGACGCCAGCTTCGCCGACTGCATCCTCGCGATCGACGAGCGCCGCCCGATGTTCCAGGCCGAGACCCAGGTGATCGCCGCCGACGGATCGCCGATCGACATCATCGTCGCCTTCAGCCTCGCCCCTGGGACCTGTCTGGCGCACGTGCCGGGCAGCATCCTCGACATCCGCCAGCGCAAGCGGCTGGAGACCACCGTCGAGCGTACCCGCATCGAGCTGGAGCGCGTCCAGCGCACCGCGGCGATCGGCGCAATGTCCGCCTCGATCGCGCACGAGATCAACCAGCCGATCTCCGCCGTGCAAAGCTATGCCGATGCGGCCGCGCGCTGGCTCGCCCGGCCGGAGCCGGACCTGGATGAGGTGCGGCTGTCGCTGGCGGGGCTTCACCAGGCGGTGGCCAATGTCCATGCGGTGATCCAGCGGGTGCGCTCGCTGGTCGGCGGGTCGCAGGGCGAGATGCAGCCGCTGCAGCTGGGCAGCCTCGTCGCCGACACGCTGGCGATCGCCGCCCGCGACCTCGACGCCCACGGCGCGCGCATCCAGGTCGCCCCGCTGGGGGAGCCGCGGGTACTGGGCGATCCGATCCTGCTCAAGCACCTGCTGCTCAACCTGATCACCAACGCGCTGCAGGCGATGGAAAGCGCGGGCGTTGCCGACAAGCGCATGGACCTGACGCTCCACGCCAAGGACGATCATGTCCTGCTGCTGCTGCGCGATCATGGCCCCGGCATCGCCCCCGGCCTGGCCGAGCCCTTCGAGACCTTCGCCACGACCAAGCCGGGCGGCATGGGGCTGGGCCTGTCGATCTGCCGCTCGATCGTCGAGCTGCACGACGGCCGCATCTCGCTCGCCAACCACCCCGATGGCGGCGCGCTGGCGGCGATCGAACTGCCGCTGGCGGCCTGAACTACCCGCCGAGCGCCCGTGCCAGTGCGCCGGCGAGCAGGTCGGGATCGACCGGTTTGTCCAGCAGCGCCACCAGGTCCAGCGACGCCGCGCGGGCGCGCAGCTCGGCGGAGGGATAGGCGGTCATCAGGATCACCGGCACCATCGAGCCCCGCGCCCGCAGCGTCTGGCGCAGCTCCAGCCCCGATCGGCCGGGCATCTGCAGGTCGGTCAGCACGCAGTCTGCCGTTTCGCCGTCCCCGGCCTCCAGATAGGCATCGGCAGAGGGATAGAGGGCGGTGCGATAGCCGAACGAGCGGATCAGGCTCGCCGCTGCATCGCGCACCAGGGCATCGTCATCCACCACCGCAACCAGGCTGTCCGGCACGCGCACCGCTCCAACGTCGCCGGGCCATCCGGGACTGTTGCCTGGGTAGAGCGCAATGCCGCGGCTGTAAGCTATACGCTCGGTTACTCGGGGAACTACGCAGGGGCCTGGTGGGGCGCCAGCGACTCTGCCGCGCGCACCAGATCGGGCACGGTGCGCAGCCCCATCTTGCGCATCAGGCTGGCGCGGTGGAGCTTCACGGTGATCTCGGCGATGCCGAGCTCGCCGGCAATTTGCTTGTTGAGCAAGCCCCGCACCACGCCCTCCATCACCTGCCGTTCGCGGGCGGTGAGTGTGGCGAAGCGCCGGCGCAGCGCTTCGCTTTCGCGTGCGACGCTGTGCCGCTCGGCGGCGCGGGCGAGCCCGGCATTGACCGCGTCGAGCATGTCCTGATCGCGGACCGGCTTGGTGAGGAAGTCCACCGCCCCGCCCTTCATCGCCTGGACGGACATCGGGATGTCGCCATGGCCGGTGAGGAAGATCACCGGCAGGTCGACCCCGCGCTCGGCCAGCCGGTTGCGACACTCGAACCCGCCCATGTGCGGCATCCGCACGTCGACGACGAGGCAGCAGGGCGTCTCCGGCAGCGGCGCATCGAGGAATTCCTGCGCCGATCCGTAGTTGCGCACCGCGAAATCGACCGAGCGGAACAGCGAATCCAGCGCGCCCCGCACCAGCGGATCGTCGTCGACCACCAGCACGACGGGCTGCGCTTCGGGCGCGGGAGCAATGCGGGTCATGGGTTGCGATCCTTTCGCAACAGGGGTGGCGCACGAGGCGCCGGGCGGCAATCCCGGAAGGGGTGTCAGGGCGCCCCCCGAACGGGCGGGGCAGACGGCCGGGTACGGACCGGCGGGAGGTGCAAAAGACATCTCGCCGCGGTGGCGTGGGGTACTGGTCGCTCTACCAACGGGCTTGGCTGCGCGCCCTACGCCGCGTTGCCATCTCGCCTGAACAGTCGGCTGCTTTCGGCGACAATATTGGCTGGCACGTCGGGTACAGCCGCTGCCGTCTGGCGGTTCGCAACGGCGCACGCAGCGGAGATCGGGGGAGGTTCGCCTCCAGCGCTGATCCGCTCCCAGTGATCGCCCGAAAGGCAGCTAGCCACCGATGTCGGCTACCGTCTTTCCAACCGGTTCACTCTTGCCGTGCCTGCCCTCGCGCGCGGAGGGCTGGCACCGGTCGGGGGGCCGGCGTTGCGGCCGGGGGCGGGCTCGGGCGGCTCGGCGCGGCGGCGGGGTGGACCGCCTGCGGCTGGAAGGCAGGGCGCGGCGGCGGGGCGGCGGCGCCTTCGGGACGTGCCTGGCGCATCCAGCCTGGCGACATCCAGCCGCCGCCGCGGCGCGGGCCTGCGTTCGTGGGCGCAGCCGGGGTGGGCGCGGCCGGTACAGGGGCTGCGGCCGGGGGAGACGCAGGCTGCGGCGCACCGGCGCCCGGGCGGCTGCCTCGCCAGTCGGGGCGCGGCCCCTGCCAGCCAGGGCGTCCCTCGCCGTTGCCGCGCGGCGGACCCGCGATCCAGCCGTCCGGACGCGGGCGTCCCGCGCTCCAGCTCGGCGCACCGGTGACCGGCGGCTGGCTCGGCGTGACGGCACCGGGCGGCGGCGGGGTCGTCACCGTGCCGGGCGGCCGGGTGGGACGCGTGCCGCCCTGCGGACGATCTGGCCGGTTCGGGCGCTGCCCGGGCAACCCGCCCCACATCCATGGGCGCCCGGGCTTCCCGGTACCCGGCGGCGGTGGGACCGGCTGTCCTCCGCCCGGCGGCGGCGCGGCGTGCGGCGGGCGGCCGGGGCGCGGCGGACGGTGCTGCCAATGCTGGCCCAGCCCCGGCGGCGGCGGGCCGTTGAAGCCGCCGTTCCGCCAGTTGGCGAACGCCGCTGCCATCGCCGCGCGGCGCGCGCGCTCGGCCGCCCAGCGCTGCTGGTCGGCGAAGGCGAAACCCGAATTGCGATATTGCCAGCCCGAATCCCAGCCGGGATCGATGCCGACGAAGAACAGATTGAGGTCGCTCCAGCTGGTGGTGTCGACCGCGTCCCATTGGCGGTCCAGCAGCGCGTTCCGCAGCCGCCGCCCGCGCTGGTAGAGCCGCTCGCCTTCGTCGATCCACCGGGCGCCCAGATCGTGCGGCAGCAGCTTGCCGCCGCCGTCATAGACCGCTGCGACATTGCCGTCCTGATAGCCGAAGCTGCGATCGACCTCGCGCACCAGGAAGGGTCCGCGCTCGCCGGGGGCGAAGAAATAGGTGCGGGCGCCCTCGGACCGGTCCTCCGCCACCACCCAATAGCCGTCGCGCAGTTCCCAGGCGACCGGCGTGCCGCCGTCGAAGCGGAAACTGTAATCGGGCGGCGCATCGCCCAGCGTGTCCCACAGCGCATGGGCACGGTCGATCCAGCGATAGCTGCTCTCGCCCTCGGCATCGACCTCCGCCGAGCCGGCGGTGACGATGGATCCGTTCTGCGCGGCAGCGGGGTGCGCGCCAGCCGCAAGCAGCGCCGTGCCGAGCAGCCATGGGGTAATCCGTGCCATGTCGTGGTCCTGTACAACGTCCTGCCGGCACCATCCGCCCGTCGCGGTGAACAAAGCATGACAATATCGGCCGCGCCGGCAACAATATGAAAAATATTGAATTAACCAAAACTTAGCGCCCCGCCCCGCATAGCCGCCCCATGGTTAACGCGTACTTCGGAAGATTCGGCATGCGGCGCGCGGTCCTGCTCCCGACGATGGTTTCGGCACTGGCGCTGGTCGCCGCCTGCAGCGGCGGGGGTGGCGGCGGCGGCGGTGGCGTTGCGACCACGCCCGCAGCCCCCAGCCCTGCACCCGACCCGACCCCGGCGCCGAGCCCGAGCCCTGCCCCAAGCCCAAGCCCAAGCCCAAGCTCGACCCCGAGTCCCTCCCCGAGCCCGAGCCCTGCCCCGAGCCCGAGCCCTACCCCAAGCCCGACGCCCACCGCGACCCCCACGCCCACGCCGGGGATCGTCGCCAAGCCGACCACGCCGGAAATCAACCCCAGCCTGCTCGCGCCGACCAGGGCCGAGAGCTTCGACAATTACGCGAGCGGCTTTGCCGGCACCTTCTATCCCGATGCGCGGGCCTGCGGCTGCCTCGCGGCATCGCGCGATCTGACCATTCGCTTCGATCCCACCACCGGCGGCTACACCGTCAGCGACGGCACCAACACCGAAACCTTCCTGCCCGGCGACGTCGATGCGGCGCAGTCCAATGCGGTGCTGCGCGTCTATCGCCACCCCGGCGCAAGCAGTGACTATACGCTGACGCTCAGCCTGCCGGGCACCAGCGGCGCGCTTAGCTACAGCTATGTCGGCGCGGGCTTCTGGCAGCGCGCGGACATCGCGACCGGCGGCGAAAGCGCCTTCCGCTTCAACGCCTTCACTTATGGCGTCGAGACGCCGGACGCAGCCCAGCCGCGCATCGGCAACGGCGCCTATGCGGTCGATCTGGTCGGCTCGATGGGCTTCGGCATGCTGGAGAGCCTGGTCGGCAGCGGCACGCTGCAGATCGATTTCGCCAGCGGCAAGATCGTCACCAGCGGCGAGGTGCGCCAGGTCTCCACCGCCAGCGGCGCGACCACGAACAGCTCGGCATTTGTCGGGCTCGCCCAGCTCGGCGCGAGCAACAACGTGTTCGCGGGCATCTTCGCTTTCGCGGGCGGCGCGCTCACCGGCGCGCTCGACGGCCGCTTCTACGGCCCCGCCGCGCAGGAAGTCGGCGCCGCCTGGAGCGCGTCCAACCCGGATGGCCGCGCCGCCGCGGGCGTGCTGATCGGCCGCCAGTCGGGCGCGCAGACCGGCAACACCAGCCTCGCAGGCCTCACCGCCAGCCAGATCTTCACCGGCGAGGCCGCGACGCTGACCGCGCGCTATGTCGATGCCAGCGGCGAACTCGCCGCGCCTACCGCCGCCGCCCAGCCGGTGACGGTGAGCTACGATGCCGCCTCGGGCAATTACCTCGTCATTTCGGGCGCACGCACCGGCATCTTCCCGGCCAACCCGGTCGCGGGATCGCCCGACCAGCTGACGCTCGATGCGCTGAACGGCATGCGCTATGTCCGCGCCGGCCGCTGGACGACCACCACCGCCGCCAACGGCATCACCACCCGCACGACCGATGCTTTCGCCTTCGGCATGATGACGCCCGCCGGCAGCGTACCGCGCACCGGGTCGGCGAGCTATGCCGTGCGGCTGGCGGGCAGCCTCGCCGATGCCAGTAAGCCCGGGCCGTTCGCGGTCACCGGTAGCGGCACGCTCACCGCCAATTTCGCCAGCGGGGCGATCGCCACCAGCGGCACCGCCACCGCGAGCTTCACCGATGCGGCCAACGCGACCAGCACCACCAATGGCGGCTTCACCGGATCGGCAACGCTGTCGAGCAGCGCCAACAGCTTCGCCGGCAATTTCAACCTCGCCTTGTTCGCAGGCTATAACGGCGCGCTGACCGGCCATTTCTACGGCCCGGCAGCCGACGAGGTCGGCGGCGCCGCCGCGCTCACCGATGCGAGCGGCGAAGTCGCCGCCATCAGCCTGGTCGGCGGCAAGGCCGGCGGCGCGCTCGCCGCGGGCCAGATGCTCGCCACGCCCGATTTCGCCGGGGACGCGGCCAACGGCTATCGCGTGACCGGTCTGCCCGGCCTGTCCGAGACGCTGGTGCTCCTCACCGCCGCCGATCGCGAGGCGATCACCAGCGACGTGGGCTTCGAGGTCTATCGCAGGGCGCTCGCCGCCGGCACGGTGGAGGCGCGGATCTACGATGCCGGCAAGGGCCCGTTGGCGCTCAGCTATGCCAGCTTCGCCGAGCTTGCCTATCTGGCGAACAACACCCCGGCGGGCAGCGATCCGCTGCGCTGGTATCTGCCCTTCGGCCAGCGCACCACGGCGGACCAGCTGCCGCGCACCGGCACCGCCAGCTATGCGGGCCAGGTGTTCGGTACCGGCACGGTGGGCACGGCATCCTACACGCTCGGCGGCACCAGCAGCTTCGCCATCGACTTCGCCCGGGCGAGCGCCAGCGGCAACCTCGCCATCACCGGCAGCGGCGCGGCGGGAACGCGTGATTTCGGCAGCCTGGGCTTCACCGGCGCCGGCATCTCCGCGAACGGCTTCACCGGGGCACTGGGCGGGTCCGGCGGCAGCGGCACGCTTACCGGCTGGTTCTTCGGCCCCCAGGCACAGGAGATCGGGGCGCGTTTCGACGCGGTTCGAACCTTCTCCAATGGGGACAAGGCGGTTCTCAACGGCGCCGCACTCGCTAAGAAGGCGCCGTGACCCACCGCATCGTGACTTCCCTGGCGCTGGCCCTGCTCGCGCCGATCCCCGCCCTTGCCCAGTCCACCGAGCCCCAGCCTGGGCAACGTCGGGTTTCGGCGGTGGAGCTGTTCGCGCTCGCCGCGCAGGCGGAGGGCGCCGGCCGGCCGAACGAAGCGGAGACGATGTACCGCGCGCTCGCCAAGGATCCCGATTCCGAGGTGCGCGCCGAGGCCCGCTTCCGGCTCGGCCAGCTGCTCGATCGGCTCGGCCGCAAGCGCGAGGCGGCGACCACCTATCGCGCGCTGCTCGACGAGAAGCCCGGCGCCGCGCGCGTCCGGCTGGAACTCGCCCGGCTGCTCACCCAGCTTGGCGACGAGAGCGCCGCCCGCCGCGAGCTGCGCGCCGCCCAGGCCGGCGGGCTGCCGCCGCAGGTGGCGCAGATCGTCGACCAGTTCGCCGCGGCGCTGCGCTCGCGCAAGCCCTGGGGCGCCAGCCTCGAGGTTGCGCTGGTGCCGGACAGCAACGTCAACCGCGCCACCGACGCGGCGACGCTCGACACCGTGCTCGCGCCGCTCCAGCTCTCCCGCGACGCCCGCGAGCAGTCGGGCATCGGCGCCCGCGCCGCCGGCCAGCTCTATGCCCGCGTGCCGATTGCGCCCAATCTGTCGCTGGTCCCACGCGTCTCCGGCCAGGGCGATTTCTACCGCAAAGGCCGTTTCAACGACGTCTCGGCCTCGGGGCTGGTCGGGCTGGAGTGGAGCCTCGGCCGCGATCGCCTGCGCCCCTCGATCGGCGGCACCCAGCGCTGGTATGGCGGCAGCCCCTATGCGCGCACCGCCACCGCCGCGATCGACTGGCAACATCCGCTGGGCACCAAGGCGCAGCTCACCACCAGCGTGACCGTCGCCGACACCAAGTATCGGGGTAACCCGCTACAGGACGGCCTGCTGCTCAACGCCGGACTGTCCTACGAACGCGCCTTCTCCGCCCGCGCCGGGGGCAGCATCACTGTTTCCGCCACCCGTCAGAATGCTGAGGATCCCGGCTATGCCACCGCCTCGGGCGCGGGCAGTCTGCTCGGCTGGCGCGAGTTCGGCCGCACCACCGTCTATGCCACTGCAGGCCTGCGCCGGCTGGAGGGCGACGCGCGCTTGTTCCTGTTCCCCGAACGCCGCAAGGACTGGAACATCAGCCTCGGCGCCGGCGCGACCTTCCGCCGCCTCCAGATCCACGGCTTCGCACCGCTGATCCGGCTCGAATGGGAGCGCAACCAGTCGACGGTCGGCATCTACGACTTCACCCGCAAGGCGGCGGCGATCGGGCTCACCAGGGCTTTCTGAACCGCCTCCGGGGCCCTCCTGAATGGCCTAATGTACAGGGGGTCCAGCAAGCATTTGTAACGTGCCCGGGCCGCCTCGCGAGGGCGGCCCGATCTATAACGCCCGTAAACCGCCCCAGCAGGTTTACAGGAGCAGGATCGTGCACCCCGAACTCACCACCCGCCTCGATTTCGTCGGCTATACCGCGGACAAGCGCGCCATCCTCGCGGACGCGCGCGACACGATCCAGGCGGCGCTCGCCCCCGCGCTCGACCGGCTCTACACCCAGATCGCCGCGCATCCGGAAACGGCACGGATGTTCTCCGGCCCCAGCCACATCACCAAGGCCAAGCAGCTCCAGGCCGACCATTGGGCGCACCTCTCGGGCGCCGCCTTCGACGCCGATTATGTCGAGCGGGTGAAGCGCATCGGCGCCCGCCACGCCCAGATCGGCCTCACCCCGCAATGGTATATCGGCTCCTACGCGATCATCCTCGATTCGATGATCGAGAGCTTCGCGGCCATGGGCGGCGGCGGCCCTCGCCTGCCCTTCGGGCGCCGCAAGGCAGACCCGCGCTTCGATCAGCTCCGCGCGATCGTCACCGCCGCGCTGATCGACCTGGAGATGTCGGTCTCTATCTATTTCGAACAGGAACAGGCGGGACGCGCAAAGGCGATGGAAGCGCTGCAGGAGCGGGAGAAATCGCTCGCCTCGCTGCTCGCCGCGATCAACGAGACGGTGGATGCGATCAAGACCGGCTCGCAGGAAATCGCCCAGGCCTCGGGCGACCTCGCCCGCCGCACCGAAGCCAATGCCGCCAGCCTCGCCGAAACCGCCGCCTCGGTGCAGGAAATGGACCAGCGCCTCAAGGCGACCGCGCAGAGCGCCAGCCGCACGGTGGAGCGCGCGGACGGTGCCAAAGCCACCGTCGACACCGGCCGCACGATCACCGAACAGGCGGTCGCCGCGATGGAGCGGGTGTCCGAAAGCGCCAAGGGCATCGACAATGTCATCGAGGGCCTCGACAAGATCGCCTTCCAGACCCGCGTCCTCGCGATGAACGCCGCGGTGGAGGCGGGCCGCGCCGGCGAGGCGGGCCGCGGCTTCGCGGTCGTCGCGGATCTCGTCTCGGCGCTGGCGATGCGGGCCGAGGAAGAGGCCGGCCGCGCCCGCGACCAGCTCACTGCCACCCAGGCGGACATCGTCGCAGCGGTAGGCATGGTCGAGAAGGTCGACGGCGCGCTTTCCAACATCGCCGGCGACGTGGCGACCGTGAACCAGCTGGTCTCCGGGATGGCGAGCGACAACCAGACCCAGGCCGGCGCGATCAGCGAAGTGTCGGCGACGATCGGCGAGATGGACCGCGCCACCCAGCAGAACGCCGCGATGGTGGAGCAGACCTCCGCCGCCGCGCAGAATCTGGCGCGCGAGGTCGACCGGCTGGCCCGCCAGGCGAACGGCTTCCAGGCCGGGGGCGCGGCCCCGACGCTTCCCGGCCAGCCCAGCGCGGCGGCACGGGCGACCGTGCAGGCCCTGGGCGCCATGGCCTATTGACGTCCCTGCCGCCGCCCGCCCGCCTCGGTCAGGACGCGGGCACCGGCGGCACCTGGCGGAGGGAATGGCGCGATCCCCGGCGTCCGTTCCCTCCGCCTCTTTGTCGCGGTCAGATCGCCGCGAAGAAGTCGGGGAGCACGGCCCCCTTCTCGGTCTTCACGTCCTCTACCCGCACGCCCAGCTGGTTGTCCTTCAGCAGTTCGCACAGCCGCTCGCCGTCGATCAGGTCGATGGCGGGCGCGCCGTCGCGCCGCGCCTCCTGCCTGGCATCGGCGGTGAAGCTGCCGGTGGTGAGGATCAGCCCCTTGTCCGCCCGCCCCTGCATCGCCCCGCGAAAATCGCGCACCGTGGCGGCGCAAGCGACCCTCTTTCGAGTCCTTGTGCTTGAGGAAGCACGCCGAGCGAGGAGACGCCCCCAACGAACAGCGGGCGGGCGGTTCAGCCCCCCGGCCTGAACCTGCCCGCCCGCATGGGCGCCGCGCTTCCCCCGAATCGCAGCGCCTTGGGAGACCTGGTGCGCCGCGGGCCGCTGGCTCCGGCGCTGCGGTGCATCTGCCATATTGCGAAAATGGGACCATGTGACCGTCGTCACGCCTCGGCAATGAATCGTGCAGCGCAGGCGCTCGTCGCGATGGCAACGCGGCGTCCGCGCCGGTCGATCGGTGGATTCCCGCTGCCCTCGGCTCGGCTACCGGCATGGACCGCAGGGGCAGGTGGCGAAGCGCGGACGGCATTCCTATCTCGGCTCTGGAAAACCATTCAGAACAAAGATAGAACCCTCCCCTATGGCACTCACCACGATCTCCGTCCGCGGCGCGCGCGAGCACAATCTCAAGGGCGTCGACATCGACATTCCCCGCGACACGCTGACGGTGATCACCGGGCTGTCGGGCTCGGGCAAGTCGAGCCTCGCGTTCGACACCATCTATGCCGAGGGGCAGCGCCGCTATGTCGAGTCGCTCTCGGCCTATGCGCGCCAGTTCCTCGAGCTGATGCAGAAGCCCAATGTCGAGCATATCGAGGGCCTCAGCCCCGCCATCTCGATCGAGCAGAAGACCACCAGCCGCAACCCGCGCTCGACGGTGGCGACGGTCACCGAGATCTATGATTACATGCGCCTGCTGTGGGCACGGGTGGGCGTCCCCTACTCGCCCGCCACCGGCCTGCCGATCAGCGCGCAGACGGTGAGCCAGATGGTCGACCGCGTGCTGGCGCTGCCCGAGGGCACAAGGCTGCTGCTGCTCGCGCCCGTGGTGCGCGGGCGCAAGGGCGAGTATCGCAAGGAGCTCGCCGAATGGCAGAAGGCCGGCTTCAGCCGCGTCCGCATCGACGGCGAGATGTACCTGATCGAGGAAGCCCCGGCGCTCGACAAGAAGTTCAAGCACGACATCGAGGTGGTGGTCGATCGCCTGGTGGTGCGCGACGATATCGGCACGCGCCTGGCCGAGAGCTTCGAGACCGCGCTCAAGCTGGCCGAGGGGCTGGCGTACGTGGACCTGGTGGATACGACGGTGGCCGAGCTCAGCGCTCCCCTCCCGCTTGCGGGAGGGGTCGGGGGAGGGGCTGTTCGGGAGGCACCCCAGACGTTCGCCGTTGAGGCCCCGGACAGCCCCTCCCCTAGCCCCTCCCGCAAGCGGGAGGGGAACCTCAAGGGAGCGGGCATCCCCGACAACCGCATCGTCTTCTCCGAGAAGTTCGCCTGCCCGGTCTCCGGCTTCACCATTCCCGAGATCGAGCCGCGCCTTTTCTCGTTCAACGCCCCCCAGGGCGCCTGCCCGGCGTGCGATGGGCTCGGCGAGAAGCTCGAGTTCGACGAGGACCTCGTCGTCCCCAACCATGATCTCAGCATCAAGAAGGGCGCGGTGGTGCCCTGGGCCAAGTCCAACCCGCCCTCGCCCTATTACATGCAGGTGCTGGGCAGCCTCGCCCGCGAATTCGGCTTCAGCCTCGATACGCCGTGGAAGGACCTGCCCGGCGAAGTGCAACTGATCATCCTCCACGGCACCGGCGGCAAGCCCGTCACCCTCACCTTCATCGACGGTCGCAAGAGCTACGACGTCAAGAAGCCGTTCGAGGGCGTGATCGGCAACCTCAACCGCCGCATGCTGCAGACCGAAAGCGCGTGGATGCGCGAGGAGCTGGGCAAGTACCAGGCCAGCCACCCCTGCGAGGTGTGCGGCGGCGCCCGCCTCAAGCCCGAGGCGCTGGCGGTGAAGGTGGCCGGGCAGGACATCGCCCATGCCACCCGCCTTTCGGTGGTCGACGCACTCGCCTTTTTCCAGACCCTGCCCGAGACCTTCACGCCACAGCAGCGCGAGATCGCCCGCGCGATCCTCAAGGAAATCGACGAGCGGCTCGGCTTCCTCAACAATGTCGGGCTCGACTATCTCAACCTCGATCGCACCTCGGGCACGCTCTCGGGCGGCGAGAGCCAGCGCATCCGCCTCGCCAGCCAGATCGGCAGCGGGCTGTCGGGCGTGCTCTACGTGCTCGACGAGCCCTCGATCGGCCTGCACCAGCGCGACAACGACATGCTGCTCGCCACCCTCAAGCGCCTGCGCGACCTCGGCAACACCGTGCTCGTCGTCGAGCATGACGAGGATGCGATCCGCACCGCCGATTATGTGATCGACATGGGGCCGGGCGCCGGCGTCCATGGCGGCGAGATCGTCGCCAAGGGCACGCTCGAAGAAGTGCTGGCGACCGAAGGCAGCGTCACCGCCGACTATCTCAACGGCACCCGCGAGGTCGCCGTGCCCGCCAAGCGCCGCAAGGGCAACGGCAAGAAGATCACGGTGCACAACGCCACCGCCAACAACCTCAAGGGCGTGACCGCCAGCATCCCGCTCGGCACCTTCACCTGCATCACCGGCGTCTCGGGCTCGGGCAAGTCCAGCTTCACGCTCGACACGCTCTATGCCTCGGCCGCGCGCCAGCTCAACGGCGCGCGCGTGCTCGCCGGCAAGCACGACAAGATCACCGGGCTCGAGAATTGCGACAAGGTGATCGACATCGACCAGTCGCCGATCGGCCGCACCCCGCGCTCGAACCCGGCGACCTATACCGGCGCCTTCACCAACATCCGCGACTGGTTCGCCGGTCTCCCCGAGGCGCAGGCGCGCGGCTACAAGCCCGGCCGGTTCAGCTTCAACGTCAAGGGCGGCCGGTGCGAGGCGTGCCAGGGCGACGGCGTGCTCAAGATCGAGATGCACTTCCTCCCCGACGTCTATGTCACCTGCGACGTGTGCCACGGCGCGCGCTACAATCGCGAGACGCTGGAGGTGAAGTTCAAGGGCAAGTCGATCGCCGACGTGCTCGACATGACGGTGGAAGACGCGGTCGAGTTCTTCAAGGCCGTGCCCCCGATCCGCGACCGCATGGCGATGCTCGCCGAAGTGGGCCTCGGCTATGTGAAGGTGGGGCAACAGGCGACGACGCTGTCGGGCGGAGAGGCGCAGCGGGTGAAGCTCGCCAAGGAACTGGCGCGCCGCGCCACCGGGCAGACGCTGTACATCCTCGACGAACCCACCACGGGCCTGCACTTCGAGGATGTGCGGAAGCTCCTGGAAGTGCTCCACGCGCTGGTGGAACAGGGCAACACGGTGGTGGTGATCGAGCACAATCTCGACGTCATCAAGACCGCCGACTGGATCCTCGACCTCGGCCCCGAAGGCGGCGTGAAGGGCGGCGAGATCGTCGCCGAAGGCACGCCGGAGCAGGTGGCGAAGGTGGCGGGCAGCTATACCGGGCGGTATCTGGCGCCGTTGCTCAAGCCGCGGAAGGCGAAGGCGGCGAAGGTGATGGCGGAGTAACCCAACCTTAGCCCCTCCCCTTCAGGGGAGGGGTTGGGGTGGGGCCTGACGGCGCTGCAAACGAGACGAATACCTCACATGGCGACATCCACCTCAATTGCCGGAGCAGCGCATAACCGAACGAGACGGCGTAATTATTCTTTGACAAACCACTTTGTTTTATCTCTTCCGCATATAAATTCTACAGTAACCCCTCCATTGCGGAGGGATTCTTCAAAGATAACCCAATCTGAGTCTACTGCGCAATAAACGGGAGCCTTCGCAATTTTAGAAAGAACAGCAAACTTTCTATCTGACAAGTCGAATTTCTTCAATGCCCCATCAAATGACATACTAACAAAGCTGCCATCCTTCTTCCTTTCGATATCTACACGCTCTATTCTGTGCGCAGCCTGCGAAAAGAATTTTTGAAGAAATCGATTACCAACCCCCGGCTGCCCAACATTTAGATGATTCCGATACTCAGCCTCGACCTCTCCTTGCAAGTCGACAACCAGCACTCCCTGCGCAGCCAAACCTTCTAGATACTCCACGCACTTAAACCTACATTCATACGAGAGCTTTTCATCTGCGCCGTTGGCCGCGATAGGGACGTTCGTATCAACGACATGCCTGTTCATTTCTTAGCCATCCGCTTCAACCGCGCCTTTTCAGCCGCCAACGTTTCACCGAATGCATCCCCCATAAAATTTTCGGGCCAATTCAAAATCTGGCCATACTCGTCAATTTCGAGCTCATGCAGATGTGAACTACCCTCATCATAATCTGTAAAGTATAGCTTTATATCTTCTGCATCCACCTCTTCCTCAGCAATCCTTCTTTGCATTCTAAGCAGAAGATGCTCGGAATGGCTCTCAAAGAGTATCTGTACTCCTCGATACGTAGCCACATTAATGAGCAAATCTGCGAGGGCAGATTGAGCAAGGGGATGGAGATGTATTTCAGGCTGCTCCAATATTACAGTTGAACCAGCAGGAACGTAATACAATAGAACGATAATCGGCAAAACTTGAGAAACACCAAATCCGACATCGGTAAGTAATGCAGGTGGGCTATCATCTCGCACCTTCACCACAGCCTGATAATAGCTAGACCCTGGCGCCAGCTCTCGTATCTCAAAATTCGAAATTAGCCCCATCGCCTTGAGCCAATAGGCAACTATTTCCTGAAACGTCTGCAAACGCCCCTTCTTGAAAAGGTTATATTTTGCACCGTCTAAGGTGGCCGCAAGGATCGCATCTACGACAAGTTCACCGCGAACCCCGACATCGACCGGTCGCGAGCGACCCCAAACATATTCTCTCTTAGGATATTCTCGCAGCGGACCTAAGTAAAATATGCGATCGACTTCTCGCTCATAGGCCGACTCTAGATCGGCGAGCAATGAAGCGTTCTGAAAGTATGTTCTGGCTTGATCAGGAAAAGCATACGATTTGATCGGGCCGGGCAGCTGCCATGCACGTCCAGGCGTCCTCACAAACTTGAAAGCACTACCGGAAGCCCTCAAGTCGAATGCATTGGCGTCACTCTTTTTTCGACTCAGAGTAAATACCTGATCATCCACTTGATAGCGCAAAACTCTAGCAAGGGGTCCCAGAGCCGTTCCACCCACTTCAGCACCGACGCTAAATTCGTTGGACCTGACAAGATATTCGCTGCGCTTAGTAGAGGGATCCTGAAGAGTCAAAGGGTGATCAACTTCAAATCCAATCTGCCAACTCAACAGATCTTCGGTGTTATGATTGTGAACCACATCTTCGAATGATCCGAGCTTGGCCAACCTCCCATTTAAATCGAGTGAAATACCTCGGTCAGTAGCCTCTTTCGTCTGCTTAAGCATAAGCATAAACTGAATTAGACTTGATTTACCGGAGGAATTAGTACCAAAAAGACCTGTAAGTAGGCCGAAGTCAAGTAATGCGCTCCGCCACGTCTTAAAATTAGAGATGTGAAGAGAGTCTAGCATGGAGCCCCGCTTGGTAACCGTTCAAAGGTTGTTTAGCGCACTGATTCGCGTTTGCCACCCTCACGTTACTCCCCTCTCTAAGTGGCAGTCGGCGTTCGAGCGTCCATCGTGTAACGCAACATAATGGCAGGCGTAGGTGGGACAGCTAGTGTAGCTCCACATGTCTCGATAACCTTCATCATGATGCCCCACCTCCCCACCAACCCCGCCCATCTCGGCCGCGCCGCCAGCGCCACCGTCGAGCCCGACTTCACCGGCCCCGACTGGTTCGAGGCCTATGCCGCCCGCCATGCCGCGGACGGGCAGGAGGGCCGGCTGGTCTCGCAGTTCGCCTTTTCGGAAAGCTGGGACTCGTGGGAGATGCACCCGCACGGCGCGGAACGCGTGATCTGCACCCAGGGCGCCTGCACGCTCCACCAGGAACATGCCGACGGCAGCACCGAGACCGTGACGCTCGCCCCGGGCGATTACGCCATCAACCCGCCGGGCACCTGGCACACCGCCGATGTCGCGCCGGGCGCAACCTGCACCGCGATCTTCATCACCCCCGGCGTCGGCACCACCCACCGGCCGCGCTGAGGCTCCCGCGCCCTGCCCTCGCCACCCGGCATCCCGCCGCAATCCGGCCCCTTGCCATTGCATCTGCGGCCGCAAGCGCCCACATAGGGGGTGCTGAAGTCGCAAATCGTTGGTCTCTGGTGCTTTGCGGCTCCGTTTTCCTTCCATCCCTGCCCTGAAGCGCGAGGTCCGCCCGCACGGGGCGCGCCGATTATGCAAGGAAAACACATGAGCATCACTGGCACCGTCAAGTTCTTCAACGCCGACAAGGGCTATGGCTTCATCGCGCCGGATACCGGCGGCAACGACGCCTTCGTTCACATCACGGCGGTGGAACGCGCCGGCATGATCACGCTGCAGCAGAACCAGCGCGTGAGCTACGATCTGGAAGAGGATCGCCGCGGCAAGATGGCGGCGGTCAACCTCCAGGCGGCAGACTGATCTGCCCCCCAAGACGGCGGCTCCACCCGGGGCCGCCGTTTTCGTTTGAACTCTTGGTGGAGACCGCGCCGATGACCGAAATCGAACTCTTCCGCGCCCGTGCCGACGAAGCCGGTGCCGCCGCTGCCGACTGCGATCTCGACAATGTCCGCGAACGCCACCTCCGCTCCCAGGCGGCCTGGGAAGCGATGGCCGTGCGCGCCGAGCGGGTCGCCACCCAGCGCGCGCTCAACGAAGCCGAGAAGGAAGCCCGCGCCGTCTCCTTCTGAGGCGATCAGCGCGGCGCGCGGACCTCGACCAGCCGGGCGATATCCGCGTGGAGCGAATCGATCTTGGCGTGCAACTCCTCGATCTGCGCCTCGGCGCGCAGGTTGGTCTCATAGTCGAGCCGCGCCTCGAGCCGGTCCTTCGCCGCCTGGCGGTTCTGGCTCATCATGATGATCGGCGCCTGCAGCGCGGCGAGCATCGACAGCATCAGGTTCAGGAAAATAAACGGGAACGGGTCGAAGGCGTGCGCGGCGAGCACAACCGTGTTCAGCACCGCCCAGGCGGCGAGGAACAGGCCGAAGCCGATGATGAACCCCCAGGAGCCGCCGACCGCCGCGACCCGATCGGCGAGGCGCTCGCCGAAGGTCAGGCGTTCGTCGAACACCGCGTTGAGGTCCCGCGACGCGCCGATCCGGCGCAGGTCGTTCAGGAAACGAATGGCTGCATTCATGGGTACACCTCACTGCCGACCGGCCCATCCGGACCGGCGCGTGAGGTGACCAGTACGATCAGATCAGCGCGGCGGCCTGGACAGGACCGGTCAGTCTACTTTGATCGCTACTGGGCATGGTTCCTTCTCGGATCCGTTGCGAAAGAGTCGTGCAAAACCGTACGACCGAGCCGCAGATGGGCGCGGGCCGGTCGCATGTCAACCAAGGGGATTTGGGGAAGCGTGCCGCAATGCGACGAACCGCAGGGGCAAGGCCCCGCCCGTTGTCGGAGCGGGGCGAAGGCCGGTCAGTCGGGCTTCTTGGCGACGGCGACGAGCGCCGGGCGGAGCAGCCGGTCCTTGATCATGTAGCCGGACTGGATCTCCTGCACCACGGTGCCGGGCTCCTTGTCGGCGACGGGCATTTCCATCATCGCCTGGTGCTTGTTGGGGTCGAGCACCTCGCCCAGCGCCACCACCTTGGAGATGCCGTGGCGGCCGAAGACCGCCTCCAGCTCGCGGCCGGTGGCCTCCAGGCCGGTGACCAGGCCCTTCATCTTCTCGTCCTCGCGCAGCTCGGCGGGGATCGCCTGCAGCGCCCGGCCGAGATTGTCGGCGACGGAGAGGATGTCGCGGGCGAAGCTGGTCGCGGCATAGGCGCGCGCGTCCGCCACTTCCTTCTCGGTGCGGCGGCGGAGATTCTGCATGTCGGCCTGGACGTAGAGATGCGCCTGCTTGGCCTCGGCCAGCTGCGCCTCCAGCTCGGCGACACGGTCCTGCTCGGCAACCTCGGGGGCCGCCTGTGCAGTCTCTTCCCGCAGCGTTTCGCCCTGGGTCGGTTCGGTATTTTCGATATTCTCGGACATGGTTCCCTGTTTTCTTCAGGCCAGCAAACGGGCCAATGTGGCCGCCGTGAAATCCACCATGGGCACGACGCGGGCATAGTTCAACCGGGTCGGGCCGATCACGCCGACGACGCCGACCACCCGGCCGTCGAGCGATCGCACCGGCTTGGCGATCACCGACGAGCCGGAAAGCGCGAACAGCTTGTTCTCGGAGCCGATGAAGATCCGCGCCGCCTCGCCTTCGCGGGCGCTGTCGAGCAGCCGGGCGATCTCCTCCTTGCCCTCCAGCTCGTCGAGCAGCTGGCGGACGCGGTCGAGATCCTCGGCGGCGCCATTGTCGATCAGCCGGGCCTGGCCGCGGACGATCAGCACCGGGCGGCGGCCGCTGTCCTCGCTCCACACCGCGAGCCCGCGCTCGACCAGCTCCGAGGCGGCGGCGTCGAGTGCTGCCTGTTGCTGGCGCAGCTCGCGCTCGATCCGGCCGCGCGCCTCGGCGAGCGTGAGCCCGGCGAGCGTGGCGCTCATGTAATTGGCCGCGCGCTGCAGCGACATCGGGTCGACCCCGCCGGGCAGCTCGACCACCCGGTTCTCGACCGAGCCGTCCTCACCGACCAGCACGGCGAGCGCGCGATCCTGGCTCAAGGGTACGAAGCCGAATTGGCGCAGCACGGTCTCGGCCTTGGGGACGAGGACGAGGCCCGCACAGGCCGAAAGCCCGGAGAGCGCCGCCGTGGTCTCGGCGATGGCATCCTCTACCGGGCCGCCGATGCCAGCGCGCGCCTCGATCGCCGCGCGTTCCTCGACCGAGGGTTCGCTCGCCTGCATCATCCCGTCGACGAACAGCCGCAGCCCGCTTTCGGTCGGCATGCGGCCGGCGCTGGTATGGGGGGCCGCGAGCAGCCCCGCTTCCTCCAGATCCTGCATCACGTTGCGGATCGACGCCGGCGACAGGTTGAGCGCCGAGATGCGCGAGATGGTGCGCGAGCCCACCGGCGCGCCGGTATCCAGATAGGATTCCACCACGATGCGAAACACGTCGCGCGCGCGGTCGGTCAGCTCGTGGATCGGCGGCGTGATCATGGTGGCTGTTATCTAGGCGGTCCGGCGGGTCGGCTTCAAGGCCGTGCGCCGATCAGGCCGGCGATCGGCAGCAGATCGGGTGCCGACCCCAACGCATCGGCGACGCCGGGGCTCCGGCTCCGGTCGCAACCGAAATAATAGGAGAGCGCGCGGTGCCCTGCCCTTCCGTCCCACTGGACCTCGACGCTCGGCATGTCGGTGGCATGCTGGCCGCAGGCGGGCGTGCCCGGCACAGTGCGCACGCTGCCGCTGCGCGGGCGATAGGGTGCGAGCCGCGTGAGGAACGCCTCGTACTGCGCCGGCGACACCCGGAAGTCGCGTGCACCGGTCACTGCGGTAAAGCGCTGCCCCTCGAAGGTGCCGGTCCCGTCCGGCCGCACGGTGACCGAATAGACCGGGCATGCCCCGCCGCACGGGCTGGTCGTGTAGCGGATCATCTCGCCGCGCACGATCGGCGCGGACGGACCTGCGGGCACACCGCTGCTCACCGGCGGCGGTGGTGCCGGGCGGGAGGGCCTGGCGGGCGCCGGGCGCGACGAACCCTCGGGCGGCGCCACCTGCGGGATGCAGCCGCCGAGCAGCGCCCCGCCGCAAATCAGTGCAACCAATTGGCGCATGCGTGTCTTTCTCCCCGTATCGTGCAAGACTGGCGGAACGCGCCGCCACGGTCTAGGTGCCCGGCTCGATCTTTAGGGAGACTGAATCGCATGCGCCCATCCGGCCGCGCCCCCGACGAAATGCGGGAAATCACCATCACGCCGAACTTCACCCGCCACGCCGAAGGATCGGTACTGATCGGCTTCGGCGACACCCGCGTGCTCGTCACCGCCAGCGTCGAAGAGCGCGTGCCGCCGTTCCTGCGCGGCAAGGGCGAAGGCTGGGTAACCGCCGAGTACGGCATGCTTCCCCGCGCCACCCACACCCGCGGCCAGCGCGAGGCGGCCAAGGGCAAGCAGTCGGGCCGCACGCAGGAAATCCAGCGGCTGATCGGCCGCTCCCTCCGGGCGGTGACCGACCTCAAGCTGCTCGGCGAGCGCCAGATCACGCTCGACTGCGACGTGCTCCAGGCCGATGGCGGCACCCGCACCGCGGCGATCTCGGGCGCCTGGGTGGCGCTTCGGCTCGCGGTCAACAAGCTGATGGCGGAAGGCGCGATCGCCACCGATCCGATCACCACCCAGGTGGCGGCGGTGAGCTGCGGCATCTACCAGGGCACGCCGGTGCTCGACCTCGACTATCCCGAGGATTCGTCGGCCGATGCGGACGCGAACTTCGTGCTGCTCGCCAACGGCAACATCGCCGAGGCGCAGGCCACCGCCGAAGGCGCGACCTATGACGAGGAAGGCCTGCTGCGCCTGCTCCGCCTCGCCCGCATCGGCTGCGCCCGCATCTTCGACGCCCAGCTGAAGGCGGTCGGATGAGCGGCGAGGGCGAGGTCCCCCAGGCGATCCGCAAGCTCGCGCCGGGCAAGCTGGTGATCGCCAGCCACAATGAAGGCAAGGTGCGCGAGATCCGCGAGCTGCTCGGTCCCTATGGGATCGAGCCGGTCTCGGCCGCCGAATTGGACCTGCCCGAGCCCGAGGAGACCGGCACCAGCTTCGTCGCCAATGCCGAGCTCAAGGCGCTGCAGGCGGCGGACCTGTCCGGGCTGCCCGCCCTCGCCGACGATTCGGGGCTGTGCGTCGAAGCGCTGGGGCTTGCCCCCGGCATCTACTCCGCGCGGTGGGGCGTGGCCGCACCGGGGATGGACGGGCTCGCGCCCGTCGCCCCGTTCGAGGGGCGCGACTTCGGCTTGGCGATGCAGCGCGTCCAGGACAAGCTGGCGGCGCTCCCGCCGGAGACCAGCCGCGCCGCGCATTTCGTCTGCGCGCTCGCGCTGGCATGGCCGGACGGTCATGTCGAGTGGTTCGAAGGCAGAGTACACGGCGAACTCGTCTGGCCGCCGCGCGGTGAAAAGGGCTTCGGCTATGATCCGATGTTCGTCCCGCTAGGCCATGCGGAAACGTTTGGCGAAATGGAGCCGTCCGCAAAACATGGCATGAGCCACCGCGCCGACGCATTTCGCCAATTGGTCGCCTCGGTCTTCTGAGGCGTGTCTGTTTCGGCTGCAACGATATTCATGACATCGAAGGTTTAGGCTATCCTAACGACGTCCATATGTTGATCGAGTAACGATCGCTGCCTAAGCACGGGCGACGATGGAGGACAAATTGGGGGTGCGTGGCACCGAACTATTCGATGAAGTCGATGCGCGGCTGAGCGAAATCAAGCGGCTTTTCACGCAATTCGCCGGTGATGCCCCCGCGGCCACCGGCGAATCGCCAGCCGGTTCGTTTGGACGTCTGCAACTCGCCCGGATGATTCTCTGGGGCCGCACGCTATTGGAGCGCGAGGTGGCTAAGGACCTGTTCGCCGACCCGGCGTTCAACATCCTGCTGACGCTGTACGTCAGCCGTGCGGACGGCAAGGACGTATCGACCTCGGCGGCTTGCACCGCTTCCGGCGTGCCGACCACAACGGCGCTCCGCTGGATCAACGCGCTCGCCCGGCGCGGCATGATCCACAAGCGCAGCCTCGCGACCGACCGGCGCTTCACCTATCTGGAATTGACCGAGAAAACCGGCGCGGCGCTGGATCGCTATTTCGACCTCATCCTGGATCGCGCAGCGCACCCGACGGCGCCGTGACACCGTACTTGGTCGTCAGACGTTCGAGCGATAGGGAGATGTTGGCCGCTTCGGCATCCTCGCCCAGAAGGTCGAGCAGCGCAATCGCGTCCACCAGGTGCGTACACACCGCCTCGATACCTGCACCCCGTTCGTCCATTGCTTCGAAAACTCGCGTATCTTTATATCCGTATTGGATTTTCCGGTACGCGGGAACAAGTCAGGAATAATCCCGACACGGGACACACCTAGTGCACGTCTCAACGCAATCGCAAGCCCATGCGCATTGCGTCACTACATCCGTTTTGGATATTATCCTTGCTTCACCGCAAGGAAGCCCTGTGACGCCGCTTTCTACGCTCCTGGAGCGCGCCGAAGCCATCTACCTCACCCACGGCGTCGGCAGCGCACGCTATCTGCTCGACCAGATCGAAGCGGCCATCCGCGACGGCGCGCCCGCCCCGCAGATCCGCGAACTAGACCACCTTCTGCAACTGATCGAGTTTCGCGACCGAACCCTGGCACAGCACGACAATCGCTGACCCCCGCCCGGCGGAATCGGCTGCGTCGGTGCAGCGGTAGCGATCTTGAAGAAGATCGCTCGCAGCGGCGGTGGTGGATAGGGATGGATTCGAACCACCGTAGGGCGAAGCCCGGCAGATTTACAGTCTGCTGCCTTTAACCACTCGGCCACCTATCCATGGAGACCGCCGCTTGCGAGCGAGGTGGGCCCAATGCCGAAGCGGATCGCACCTGTCAACGCCTTGTGTGCACTCTTTTGTCCGCATAGCGTCCCGCCGTCACTTTTTGGGGGGATTATAATGCGTCGCACCATGCTTGCTCTCACCGCCGCGCTGCTCGCCAGCGCACCGATCGCCGCCCAGACGATCCAGACCAACGCCACCGATCGCGTGATCGACCAAGGCACCAACCATTCGGAGGTGATGCGAATCGCGCAATACCTCACCGACGTGATCGGCGCGCGGCTCACCAACTCGCCCGGCATCCGCAAGGCCGAGGACTGGACCCAGGCCAAGTTCCGCGAATGGGGCCTTGTCAACGTCCACAAGGAAGGGTTCGAGTTCGGCCGCGGCTGGTCGAACGAGAAGCTGGCAGTGCGCATGGTCGCCCCGCGCCCGCTCCAGCTGATCGCCGCCCCCCTGCCCTGGACGCCCGGCACCAATGGCGCGATCACCGGCGAGGTCGTGCTCGCCCCGCTCGCCGACGAGGCCGCCTTTGCCCAGTACAAGGGCAAGCTGAAGGGCAAGCTGGTGCTGATCACCGAGCCGCGCGAGCTGGAGGAAGCGACCGAGGCGCCGTTCAAGCGCTGGAGCGTCGAGGAACTGGCCAAGCGCGACTTTTACGATCTGCCCAACGGTGACGGGGAACGCCCGTTCAACCCGGCCCGCTACACCTTCGCCGGCAAGCGCGACGCCTTCCTCAAGGCAGAAGGCGCGATCGGCTACGCGATCATGTCGAGCCGCAACGGCAAGCTGGTCCACGGCCAGAACAGCCAGTTCCAGGTCGGCCAGTCGGGCACCCTCCCCGGCATCGAGATCGCAGCCGAGGATTATCGCCGCCTCGCCCGCCTCGCCAAGATGGGCGCCAAGCCGACGCTGGAGATCGACGCCGTCAACCGCTTCGACGACAGCGATACCAAGGGCTACAACATCCTCGCCGACATCCCCGGCACCGATCCCAAGGCGGGCTATGTGATGGCCGGCGCGCATCTCGACAGCTGGGCGATGGGTGACGGTGCCGCGGACAATGCCGCCGGCAGCGCGATGGTGATGGAAGCCGCGCGCATCATCCGCGCCTCGGGCATCAAGACCAAGCGCGCGATCCGCTTCGCGCTGTGGGCGGGCGAGGAGCAGGGCCTGCTCGGCTCGATGGCCTATGTCGAGGCCCACATCGCCAAGCGCCCGGTCGATCCCAGCGCGACGGGCACCGTCCGCTACATGACGTGGAGCCGCGCCTTCCCGATCACGCCCGGCCCGGACCACGGCAAGCTCGCCGCCTATTTCAACCTCGACAACGGCTCGGGCAAGATTCGCGGCATCTACGCGCAGGGCAACACCGCGGTGATGCCGATCTTCGAACAGTGGTTCACGCCCTTCCACGCGATGGGCGCGACCCAGGTTTCGGCGCGACGCACCGGCAGCACCGACCATGTCTTCTTCGACGCGGTGGGCATCCCGGCGTTCCAGTTCATCCAGGACCCCCTCGACTATGGCTCCATGGTGCATCATACGGACGTCGATACGTTCGATCATCTGAAGGCCGACGATATGCGCCAGGGCGCAACCATCCTCGCCGCATTCCTGATCAACGCCGCCAACAGCGATCAGCCGCTGCCGCGCGCGCCGCTTGCGACCGCGCCGACCCCGGCCGATCAATTCTATCCCTTCCCGGAGTCTGCACACTGATGAAACGTCGAGGCCATCGTCCCAGCCAGGCATCCGCATCGCGGCCGCGTTTCTACGGCCGTCACGCGGTGCTCGCGGCACTCGCCAACCCCGAGCGGACGGTGCGCAAGATCTGGGGCACGCGCGAGGCGCTGTCGGCGCTGGACCTGCCCCCGGTCATCCCGATCACCTATGCCGACGCGGCCGATCTCGGCCGCCTCGTGCCGTCCGACGCGCCGCACCAGGGGCTGGTCGCCGAAGTGGATCCGCTCGAGGAGATCTGGCTCGGCGATCTGCTCGAGCAGGGCGCGGAGGACAAGCGCCCGCTGCTGGTGCTCGACCAGGTGACCGATCCGCACAATGTCGGCGCGATCCTGCGCTCGGCGGCGGCGTTCGATGCGCTCGGCATCGTCACGCAGGACCGGCACGCCCCGCCCGAAACCGGCACCCTCGCCCGCTCGGCGGCCGGCACGCTGGAGGTGGTCCCCTGGGTCCGCGTGGTGAACCTGTCGCGCGCGCTCGACGAGATCGCCGAGGCGGGTTTCTGGCGCGTCGGCCTCACCGGCCACGCCAAGGCGACGCTGGGCGAAGTGATGGGCGAAGGCCGCATCGCACTGGTGCTCGGCGCCGAGGGCGAGGGCATGCGCCAGAATACCGAGGCGCATTGCGACCAGCTCGCCCGCCTGCCGATCTCGCCCAAGGTGGAAAGCCTGAACGTGTCGAACGCCGCGGCCGTGGCGCTCTACGCGGTGAACACGCGCGGCTGAGGCGCACACGCATGACCAAGATGCTGCGAGCGCTGGCGCTGGTGGTGCTCGCCCCGTTGGTGCTGGCGAGTTGCCTGTTCGTGCCCGGCAAGTTCGATTCCGCGCTCACCATCCACCGCGATCGCAGCTTCACCTTCACCTACAAGGGTGAGGTGGTCGCGCTCGACCTCAAGGGGCTGGGCGGCGATTTCATGAAGGTCGCCGAGGAAGAGAGCGGCAAGAAGGGCAAGAACGGCTCGGCCGATCCGGCCAAGGTCAAGGCGGCGGAGCAGACGAAGCGCGACGAGGCATATCGCAAGCTCGCGGTCGAGCTTGCCAAGGAAGCAGGCTATCGCAGCGTCGAATATCGCGGGAACGGCATCTTCTATGTCGATTTCGCGCTTTCGGGCGTGCTCGATCACGCCTTCGTCTACCCGTACAATCAGGACAATGAGATCGTCCTCCCCTGGATCGCCATCGAGCTGCGCGGCAAGGACGCGGTGCGCGTGAAGGCGCAGGGCTTTGCCCGGCAGAAGACCGACGCGGCGGGCCTCGGCGGCATGGGCGGAGGCATGGCCGCAGGCGCAGAGGCGGCCGATCGCATGGAGGGCACTTTCACCCTCACCACCGATGCCGAGGTGATCAGCCAGAACAACGAGGCCGGTGCCGAGACCGTCGGCAATGAGAAGGTGATCGCCTGGAAGGTGGACACCCGCACCAAGGACGCGCCGATGGCCTCGCTGCGCGTCGCGCCCTTGCGCTGATACGAAAACGGGCGGGTGCAGCCTGCTGCACCCGCCCGCCCTCTCCACACCCCTTTGGGGATCAGGTTCAGGCCAGTTCCCACTCCAGGGCAATCTGGGCCTTGAGCAGCTTGGACACCGGGCAGTTCGCCTCGGCGCCCTTGGCGAGCGCCTCGAACTGCTCCTCGCTGATGCCGGGCACCTCGGCGCGCAGCTTCAGGTCCGAGCGGGTGATGGCGAAGCCGTCGCCGTCCTGCTCCAGTTTCACCGCCGCGGTGGTCTCCAGCGTACCGTCGCTGAACCCCGCCTGGGCGAGCGCGAAGCTCAGCGCCATGGTGAAGCAGCCGGCATGCGCCGCCGCGATCAGCTCTTCCGGATTGGTGCCCTTTTCATCCCCGAAACGCGTGTTGAAGCTGTAGGGCGTCGCCTCCAGCACGCCCGAGGGGCTGGTCAGCTGGCCTTTGCCGGCCTTGCCGAAGCCGGTGTAGCGGGCGGTGGCGGTGCGGGTGGTCATGGCAGACTCCTCGAAAAGATCGGGCCGGGTAATCGACCCCGGCCCGATCCTATCACTTGCACGTGACGTTGTTGCGATCGATCGAACGACCCGCAGCAGCACCCGCCGCGGCACCCAGCAGCGTGCCCAGCGTCTGCGATCCGCCCGGCGCGATGACGTTGCCGAGCAGGCCGCCAGCCACGCCGCCGACGATCAGGCCGGTCGTGCCGTCGTTGCGGCGGCAATAATAGCGCCCGTCCTGGCCGCGATAGACGCGATCGTTTTGCGACAGGCGGCGCTCGCGGGCGCGCGGGTTTTCGCGATAATAGCGATCGGCATAATAGCCGTTATACGCCGGGTCCGGGCGGTTATAGTCGTACTGGCGATAGCCGCCGCCGCCGGCATAGCCGGGGCCGTAGGCGCCTTCGGCGCAGCCGGAAACCAGCGTCGCCGCAGCGACTATGCTCAGAGCGAAGATGCGCATCGGGTCTCTCTCCTGATCCATGTTCAAGTGCGTGGGGAATGCGCGGCCGCGTCGAAGGTTGCGCGGCCGTGCCGATCCGGGGAGGATCAGGACGGCGCCGCGTCGTTCCGACGAAGCTCGTCGGCCTGGCCGGCGACCAGCGTCGGGGCGGAGCCACCGGCCAGTGCCGGCGCGAACGCCTCGCGCTCGTTCGCAGGGATCGATGCGGTGGGATCGGGGCGGAACTGCTCGATCGCGCGCTGGCTGCCGTCGGGGTGGCTGTCGCCCATCAGGTCGGTCGGCACCGTGCCCGGCTCGTTCGAACCGGTGCGGCGGGTCCACAGCGTGCCGAGCGCGATCGCGCCGATCGCCCCCAGCCCGGCAGCGGCGATCGCCGCGATGCCGGTCCGCCCCAGCGTAGCGCGCTTCCGGACCTTGGTTGCCGGTGCGGCTGCCTTGGGGGTGCGCTTCGGGCGCGCCTTGGGGGCGGGCTTGGCGGCGGCAGGCTCTGCCTTGGTATCGGCGGCGGCAGCGGTGGTCGCGGCCTTCGGGGTGCGCTTGCGGGGCGTGGGGGTCTTGGGCGTCTTGCTCGCGGTGGCCATCGAAATCTCCTTTCGGTTACGGCACGGTCAACGGGCCGGGACGCGCGGGTGTTCCGAGCGATGCGCGATCAGCGGGCGCAGATGCGGGTGCGCGCGTTCACCCAGCAGCCGTCCTGCAGCGTCACGGTGCCAAGCGGGTCCATCGCCTTGTCGTCGTCGGGATCCTTGTTCCAGGTCGCGTCGGCCTTGCCGTCGGCGCGCGTGGTGACCACGGCGAAGTGCGACTGGGCGGGCTTGCCGGCGCTCCAGGTGTTGAGCGTGTAGCCGCCGTCGCCCATCGGATAGACCTGGCAGCGGCCGTCGAGCAGCGTCTTGCCGTCGACCGCGAAGCGGCACTGCTTGGCGGCGGAGTGGGGTGCGGTTTCGTCCCTCGTGACCGGCGTGGGGCTGGGCAACGGCGTGGGGCTGGGCGTTGCGACGGGCGGAGCGCCGACGTTCGCCGTCGCGGTGGTGTCGGCGGCCTGCGGGCTGTTGCAGGCCGCCAGCGGTACGAGGAGCAGCAGCGCCGCGGCAATCGAACAGGTTTTCAAGGGCAAACGGCGTCTCCGGAGGTTGCCCCGCCCTACCCGCGCAGCGTCGGTTTGTTCCCGAACGTTTCGGCGCACACAGCCCCTCCCCTTCAGGGGAGGGGTTGGGGTGGGGCATGACGGATCCGCAAGGGCCGCACTTCTCGGTCAGCCCCCACCCCCCACCCCTCCCCTGAAGGGGAGGGGCTTAAATCGTCCTCCCCCATCCCTTCCCGCGTGAACTTCCCCCCAAATCCTCCTATCTGACTCGCATGCCGACCCGCTTCGCTTCCGTCCCGCATCGCCGCGCCCTGATCGATCGCCGTGCCGTCGCCGAACGCCTCGCCGCGCTGGAGGCCCGCGACACCGCCGCGCTGCGCCAGGCGGGCGCCACCGAGCTCAAGGCCGCGCTCGCCGCGGGCCAAGCAGAGATCGCTTGCCGCCTCGCCGAACACCCCTCGCGCGGCCTGGAAGCCGCCGCCGCCGGCGCCTTCCTCACCGACCAGATTCTCCGCCTGCTGTGGGACTTCACCGTCGAGCGGCTCCACCCCAATGCCAACCCCACCGCTGCCGAGCGGATGACGCTGATCGCGGTGGGCGGCTATGGCCGCGGCGAGATGGCGCCGCATTCGGACATCGACATCGGCTTCCTCACCCCCTGGAAGGTCACCGGCTGGAGCGAGCAGGTGATCGAATCGATGCTCTATTCGCTGTGGGACATGCGGCTGAAGGTAGGCCATTCGTCGCGCTCACTCGACGAGATGGTGCGCCAGGCCAAGGCCGACGTCACCGTCTGCACCGCGCTGGTCGAGGCGCGCTATGTCTGGGGCGATACCGAGCTCTATGACGAGGCCGCGCGCCGCTTCAAGGCCGAGGTCCAGGCCGACAGCGCCCGCGGCTTCATCACCGCCAAGCTGGAAGAGCGCAACGCCCGCCACAAGAAGATGGGCGACAGCCGCTATGTCGTCGAACCCAATGTGAAGGAGGGCAAGGGCGGCCTGCGCGACCTCCACACGCTCTTCTGGATCGGCAAATTTGCCTACAATGTCCGCGAGCCCGCCGAGTTGGTGGAGGCCGGCCTGCTCACCCCCGCCGAATATCGCCAGTTCCGCCGTGCGGAGAATTTCCTCTGGGCGGTGCGCTGCCAGCTGCACCTGATCACCAACCGCCCCGAGGACCGGCTGACCTTCGACGTCCAGCGCGAGATCGCGGAACGGATGCGCTTCGCCGACCGGCCCGGCATGCCCAAGGTCGAGCGCTTCATGCGCTACTATTTCCTCCAGGCGAAGGTGGTCGGCGACCTCACCGGCGTGTTCCTCGCCCATCTCGACGAGAAGTTCGCCGCGCGCGGCCGCCGCTTCGGCTTCCCGGCGCTGTGGCGCGGGCGGCGCAAGCTCAAGGGCTTCGTGCTGGAGCGTGGCCGACTGGCGCTGCCCCGCGACACCTTCTTCCGCGAGGATCCCGTCCGCCTGATCGAACTGTTCGCGCTCGCCGACCTGCACGAGGTGGAAATCCACCCGCTCGCCATGCGCGCCGCCGCGCGCGACGCCAAGCTGGTCGACGACGTCCGCAACGATGCGCGGGCCAACGCGCTGTTCCTCGACGTGCTGACCTCGCCGCGCGATCCCGAAACGGTGCTGCGCTGGATGAACGAGGCCGGCGTGTTCGGCCGCTTCGTGCCCGATTTCGGCCGCGTCGTCGCGCAGATGCAGTTCGACATGTACCACCATTATACGGTGGACGAGCATTCGATCCGCGCCATCGGGCTGCTCAGCAAGATCGAAAAGGGGCAGCTCAAGGAAGACCATCCGCTCGCCAGCGGCATCCTCCACCAGCTCGCCTCGCGGCGCGCGCTCTATGTGGCGGTGCTGCTGCACGACATTGCCAAGGGCCGCAGCGGCGATCATTCGATCCTCGGCGCCGAAGTGGCCGAGCGGCTCTGCCCGCGGCTGGGCCTCACCCCCGGCGAGACCGAGATGGTCGCCTGGCTGGTGCGCTGGCACCTGCTGATGTCGGCCACCGCGTTCAAGCGCGACCTGGCCGACTTCAAGACGATCCTGGACTTCACCGCCCAGGTGCAGAGCGCCGAGCGGCTGCGCATGCTGCTGGCACTGACCGTGGTCGACATCCGCGCGGTCGGCCCCGGCGTGTGGAACGGCTGGAAGCGCCAGCTGCTCGGCGGGCTGTACGAAGCCGCCGAGGAGGTGCTGCGGCTCGGCCACAAACAGCGCGGTCGCACCGAGCGGATCGCCGCCAAGCAGGACGAACTGGGCGCAGCGCTCGGCTGGCCAGCGCCCAAGTTCGAGGCATTCAAGAAGCGCTTCACCGAAAGCTATTGGATCGCCGAGCCCAGCGACGTGCTGGAGCGCAATGCCGCGATGGTCGCCGCCGCGGGCGATGCGACGCTCCACGTCGAGGCGCAGGTCTATCCCGATCGCGGCGCAACGCTGGTGACGGTCTATGCCGCCGACCATCCCGGCCTGTTCTACCGCATTGCCGGCGCGATCCATGTCGCCGGCGGCAACATCATCGACGCGCGGATCCACACGACGCGCGACGGCATGGCGCTCGACAATTTCCTGGTCCAGGATCCGTTCGGCCAGCCCTTCGACGAGGAAGCGCGGCTCACCCGGCTCAAGACCGGCATCGCCGACGCGCTGGCCAACCGCGCGCGGCTGTCCGAACGGCTCAAGACCAAGGCGCCGGTGCGGCTGCGTGCCGATGCCTTCTCGATCGAACCCAATGTGTTCATCGACAACAAGGCATCGAACCGCTTCACCGTCATCGAAGTCAATGCGCGCGATCGGCCGGCCTTGCTCTACAGCCTGGCCAATGCGCTGTTCCAGTCGAAGGTGACGATCCATTCCGCGCATGTCGCGACATACGGTGAGCGCGCGGTCGATACCTTCTATCTGACCGACCTGATCGGGGATAAGATCAGCTCGACGTCGCGACTCAAGACGATCGAGCGGCGTCTGCTGGAGGCCGCGGCCGGCGAGGAGATCGCCCAGGCCGCCTGATCGGGGGACGAACATGCCGGTAGTGGGGCTGGGCGGCTATTTCTTTCGCGCGCAGGATCCGGAGGGGCTGAAAGCGTGGTACCAGGAGATGCTGGGCGTCGGCGGCGGCTGCGGCACCGATACCAGCGGACAGGCTAGCCCGTGGTTCTGGTATCCCGAACCCGGCGGCGTGGTGTTCCAGCCCTTCCCGGCGGACAGCAGCTATTATGCCGCGGACAAGCAGGTGATGCTCAACCTGCGGGTGATCGATCTCGACGGGCTGCTCGAGCAGCTCAACGCCGCGGGCGTGGCGATCGAGACGCGTGCCGAGTGGGACACGCCGGAAACGGGCCGCTTCGCGCGTATCCACGATCCCGAGGGCAATCCAATCGAGCTTTGGGAAGCACCGGCGGAGTAGGTCGCCCCTCGTCGAGCGCTGGTCCTTCGCACCGGCAGGTGGACACACGTCCGCCCCACCCCCTTCGTCATTCCCGCGAAGGCGGGAATCCATTTGCCAGGACGATGGGGGCAGGAACCGCGACTTCAGCGCCAATGGATCCCCGCCTTCGCGGGGATGACGGTTTGTCTGGAAGCGCCTACCCCGTCCCGAACGGCAGGATGCTCTCCAGCGTCGCCAGCGGCGGTGCCCCCGGCAATGCCACGCCCTGCCGCAACAGGAAGACGTGCCGGACGATCTCCGCCTGCTGCTCGATGCCGTAGCGCGCCAGCGTCCAGCCCGGCTTGATGCTGTAGTGGTAGCGGCAGAAGGGATGCCGCCGCAGCACGAGGTTCAGCCCCTGCTGGTGCTGCCAGACATGCACCAGCTCGTGAATCAGATGCCCCTGCAGCCCCAGCCCCGCGCTGGCGAGGCAGTCCCGATAGGCATCCCCCGCCGGGTGGAAGTGGAGGTGCCCGCGCGGCGCCATCGTCACATTGCGCGGCTGGAAGGGAAACCATTTGCGCCGGTAGATCCGCACCGGATCGAGGTCGATGGCATCGCCGAACATGCCGCGCGCCAAGGCCCGCTCGGCGTCGGTAAGGGGGCGGCCCTGTCGCGCGTCGTCGCCGGACATGGCCGCCCTCCCCTGCTTACTTGATCGCGAGCCCCGTCCACTTGGCGGCGAACGCCCAGAGGTCGGCGGTTTCCTCGATCACCTTGTCGGTCGGCTTGCCCGAGCCGTGGCCGGCGCGCGTCTCGATGCGGATCAGGTGCGGGCGGTCGCCGATCGGGGCGTGCTGCAGCGCCGCCGTGTATTTGAAGCTGTGCCCCGGCACCACGCGGTCGTCGGTATCCGCCGTGCTCACCAGGATCGCGGGATAGTCCGCGCCGCCCTTGATGTTGTGATAGGGCGAATAGGCGTAGAGCCGCTTGAAGTCGGCTTCCTTCGACGGATAGCCGTAATCGTCGACCCAGTAGCGGCCGGCGGTGAACCGGTCGAAGCGGGTCATGTCCATCACGCCCACGGCGGGGAGCGCCGCGGCGAACAGGTCCGGACGCTGGTTGGTCACCGCGCCGACCAGCAGGCCGCCATTGGAGCCGCCCTGGATCGCCAACTGGCCCTTGCCGGTGATGCCCTCCTTGATCAGGAACTCGCCCGCGGCGATGAAGTCGTCGAACACGTTCTGCTTGTTGGCGAGGCGGCCGCCGTCGTGCCACGCCTTGCCGTACTCGCCGCCGCCGCGGATGTTCGCCACGACGAACACGCCGCCCTGCTCCAGCCAGGCCAGCCGCCCCGCCGAGAAGCCCGGGGTGATCGGGATGTTGAACCCGCCA
Source organism: uncultured Sphingomonas sp. (assembly GCF_913774285.1). Taxonomy (GTDB): domain Bacteria; phylum Pseudomonadota; class Alphaproteobacteria; order Sphingomonadales; family Sphingomonadaceae; genus Sphingomonas. Next base: position 356,679 of record NZ_CAJYHX010000008.1, read on the forward strand.
TAGCCGTAGAGGATCGTCGGCGCCGGGCCGGTGACGCTCTTCTTCTTGACGATGAACATCGGCACCCTGGTGCCGTCCTTCGAGGCGTAGAAGCGCTGCTCGACCGCATAGTCCTGCGGGTTGAACGCTACCTTCGGCTGCGCCCAGGGTTCGGCCTTGCCGGTCTTCACGTCGTAGCGGAAGATCGTCGTCGGATAGTTGAAGCTGGTAAAGGCGAAGAACGTCTCGCCCTCGTGCGGATGCCCGCCGAACCCGCTCGCGGTGCCGATGCCGGGCAGCGCCACCTTGCCGTCGGTCTTGCCGTCCAGCGTGTAGCGGCGCACCTCGGTGGCGGCATCGACCATGTAGCTGAGGATCAGCCGGTCGCCGACGATCGACTGGCCGGCCAGCGTCTCCTTCTGCTCGGGCACCACCTCATGCGGGGTGAGCGCCGAGTCGGCGAGGTCGATGGTTACGATCCGCTGGCGGGGCGCACCGTCGTCGGTCGCGAACCAGAACTTGGTGCCGACATTGCCGATCGCCGACCAGTCATGCTCGAGCTTGCCGATGACGGTCTTCGCCTTCCAGGCGGGATCCTGCAGGTCGACGATGTGGACGAGGTTCTTGTTGTCGGTCCCCTCGCTGGTGGTGATCACCAGATAGCGGCCATCGTCGGTGATGCCGGCATAATGGCTCTGCTTGGGCGTCGCCGGGGTCTCATAGACCAGCCGGTCGGCGCTCTGCTGGGTGCCGAGCTTGTGGAAATAGATGCGGTGGTTCTCGTTGAGCGCCTGGAACTTGGCGTCCGCAGGCGGCTCGGGATAGCGCGAGTAGAAGAAGCCGCTGCCGTCCTTGGCCCAAGCCACGCCCATGGTGAACTTGGCCCAGCTCACCGTATCGCCGGTCTCCTTGCCGGTAGCGACGTCGAGCACCTTGATCGTGCGCCAGTCGGTGCCGCCGTCCTGGATCGAATAGGCGAGCAGCTTGCCATCCTCGCTCGGCAGCCATTCGGCGAGCGCGGTGGCGCCGTCCTTCGACCAGCCATTGGGGTCGATCAGCACGCGGCCTTCGCCGTTCAGCCCGTCACGGACGAACAGCACCGCCTGGTTCTGCAGCCCGCTGTTGTGCGCGTAGAAATAGCGCCCGCCCTTCTGCTCGGGCAGGCCGAAGCGCTCATAATCGAACAGCTGCTTGATCCGGGCCTTGAGCGCCTCGCGCCCCGGCAGCGTCGCCAGATAGGCGTCGGTGACCTTGTTCTCGGCTTCCACCCAGGCCGCGACTTCCTTGTCGTTGCGGACGTCGTTTTCCAGCCAGCGATAGGGATCGGCGACCTTCACCCCGAACTGCTCGTCCACCACGTCGACGCGGCGGGTTTCGGGATAGACAAACTTGGTCATCGGCGCATTGGTCTCCGGCTTGGGGGTCTGGGCGAAGGCGGGGCTGGCGAAGAGTAACGGCAGGATCAATGCACGGCGCATTCCAGGGCTCCCAAAGAATGCGCCTACCCTAGGCAGCCCGGCCCTTCGGCTCAAGCAGAGCCGGCCCATTCGATCGCCCAGGCAAAGGCGGCGAGCGGCGACAGCGCCAGCAGCGCGGCGATCCACGCGCCGACATCGATGGGCGCAGCGCTGCGCGCCCGCTTGGACTTGCGAGACATGGTAGTTCTCCGGCGCTGCCAGACGGGGCGGCGCACCCTGTTGTTCGGGCGCGGAGATGGGGAGCGTGCGATGGATTGCAAGCGGAACGAAACTTGGGGCGGTGGAAGCGCTCCTAGTCCCCCTCCCGCTTGCGGGAGGGGTTAGGGGAGGGTGTGTCGTGGAGGCTCTTTCTGCGGCGGTATTGCCCGCGACCCTCACTCACCCTCCCCCAGCCCCTCCCGCAGGCGGGAGGGGGGATAGGAGAATAGAAAAAGGGCGGCCGCATCGCGACCGCCCTTCCCTGGTTCGTTCCGAACGAAGCGCCGATCAGGCGGCTTCGTCGAAATCCTCGTCCGACATCACCGGACCCGAATCCTGGCCCTTGGCCGAGACGTCGCGGTCGACGAACTCGATGATCGCCATCGGCGACGCGTCCGAGGCGCGGATGCCGGCCTTGATGATGCGGGTGTAGCCGCCGTTGCGATCGGCATAGCGCGCGGCCAGCACGTCGAACAGCTTCACCAGCTGGGCGTCGTCCATCAGGCGCGCGTGCGCCAGACGACGGTTCGACAGGCCACCCTTCTTGGCGAGGGTGATCAGCTTCTCGACGTACGGGCGCAGTTCCTTCGCCTTGGCGACGGTGGTGGTGATCTGCTCGTGCTTGATGAGCGCGGCGCTCATGTTGCGGAACAGAGCAATACGGTGAGCCGAGGTACGCTGCAGCTTACGACCGCCTACACGATGGCGCATGGTTCTTTCCTTCGTTCGTTAAGGGGCCGTTCGACGGAACCCCAGACCAGGCGGTGCGATCAGGGCCACCGCCCAAAACCCTAAGGTTAGGAAGTTTAGGCTCGCGCCAAACTTTCCTGCTGGCCGCCGCGGCAGCGCCGCGTCGTCGGTCGGAGCCTTGAGCTCCGCCGGCCGGGCCTCGCGATCAGCCCGGGATTAGCAAGGCTAATCCCGGACGCGAGGCTCAGCCCATGATCTCCTGCTCGAGCTTCTTGGCCATTTCCTCGATATTCTCGGGCGGCCAGCCCGGGATTTCCATGCCCAGGCGCAGGCCCATGCTGGAGAGGACTTCCTTGATCTCGTTGAGCGACTTGCGGCCGAAGTTCGGCGTGCGCAGCATCTCGGCTTCGGTCTTCTGGACCAGATCGCCGATATATATGATGTTGTCGTTCTTGAGGCAGTTGGCCGAGCGGACCGACAGTTCGAGCTCGTCGACCTTCTTGAGCAGGTAGCGGTTGATCTGCGCGGCATCGCCTGCGCCACCTTCCGCCGGTGCCGCTGCCGGCGCCATGCCGACCGGGGCCGCCCGGGTGATCGACGAATCGTCGAAGTGGACGAACAGCGCCAGCTGGTCCTGCAGGATCCGCGCGGCATAGGCCAGCGAGTCCTCCGGGGTCACCGTGCCGTCGGTCTCGACGGTCAGCGTGAGCTTGTCGTAGTCGAGCTCCTGGCCGACGCGGGTGTTCTCGACCTTGTAGGACACCTGACGGACCGGGCTGAACAGCGCATCGACCGGGATCAGGCCGATCGGCGCATCCGCCGGGCGGTTCGCGGTAGCGGGCACATAGCCCTTACCCACGTCCGCAGTCAGCTCCATGTTCAGCGTCGCGCCGTCGTCGAGGTGGCAGATCACCAGCTCGGGGTTCATCACTTCGATGTCACCCGAAACCGCGATGTCGCCCGCCTTGACTTCCGCCGGGCCGGTGGCCGACAGCTGGAGACGCTTCGGGCCTTCGCCCTGCATCTTGAGCGCGATCTGCTTCACGTTGAGGACGATGTCGGTCACGTCCTCGCGGACTCCGGCGAGCGACGAGAATTCGTGCAGCACGTTCTCGATCTTGATCGAGGTGACTGCCGCGCCCTGCAGCGACGACAGCAGCACGCGACGCAGCGCGTTGCCGAGGGTGAGGCCGAAGCCCCGCTCCAGCGGCTCGGCGACGAAGGTCGACTTCCGCTTGGGATCGCCACCGGGCTTCTTCTCGAGGCCGTTGGGCTTCTTGAGTTCCTGCCAGTTCTTAGCGTTGACCGACACGGGCTTTCCTCATGTTGGGCGGGGAAGAGGCATTCCCCGCCAGGTATTTACTGCAAGACCGCAGACCCGCCTCAGGGCCCGCGGTGCAAGCAGGACGTATCAGACGCGGCGACGCTTCGACGGCCGCACGCCGTTATGGGGGATCGCCGTCACGTCGCGGATCGAGGTGATCTGGAAGCCGACCGCCTGCAGCGCGCGGAGCGCCGACTCACGGCCCGACCCCGGACCCTTGACCTCGACCTCGAGGGTGCGAACGCCGTGCTCGGCGGCCTTGCGGCCGGCGTCTTCGGCGGCGACCTGCGCTGCGTACGGGGTCGACTTGCGCGAGCCCTTGAAGCCCATCATGCCGGCCGACGACCAGCTGATCGCGTTGCCCTGCGCGTCGGTGATGGTGATCATGGTGTTGTTGAAGCTGGCGTTCACATGCGCGACGCCGGCGGTGATGTTCTTGCGTTCGCGACGGCGAATACGCTGCGGTTCACGTGCCATTTGGAATTTCCTGACCTAGAAGCTTGGTGCCTGGAGGCGCAAGGCCTCGGGGGAAGAAGTGCGCGCTGGGGAGCGCTGCTTACTTCTTCTTGCCGGCGATCGGCTTGGCCTTGCCCTTTCGGGTGCGCGCATTGGTGTGCGTGCGCTGGCCGCGGACCGGCAGGCCCTTGCGATGACGCAGGCCGCGATAGCAGGCGAGGTCCATCAGGCGCTTGATGTTCATCGCGGTTTCGCGACGCAGATCGCCTTCGACGGTCAGGTCGGCGTCGATGGCTTCGCGGATCTGGAGGACTTCGGCGTCCGACAGGTCCTGAACGCGGCGGCTGTGGTCGATACCCAGCTTGTCGGCGATCGAAACGGCGGTGTGACGGCCGATGCCGTGAATGTAGGTGAGCGCGATGATCACGCGCTTGTTGGTCGGGATGTTGACACCCGCGATACGTGCCATGGTAAGTAAATCTCCTGCTCCACAGGGCGGCGCGGGGCCGGCCTATCTCAAAGCGTCAGGCCATCGGTCCCTGGCGAGGATAGATGGCCAATTCCTGTTCCCCACGACGCAAAAAAGACGGCCGGTGCAGGACGCACCGCCGCTCACCGGCGTGTTGGGGAACAGCGCCCTTAGCGATTCGGCCCATCGCTGTCAATCGTCGCGCCCGCGTGACGGGCCGACCCAGGCGCTCGACGGCTCGCCCTTTTCGCCCTTGAGCGGCACGGTGCAGTCCGGCATGAAACCGCGATGCCTTTTCCAAAGTTCCCTTCGCCCTCCCTTGCCGCATCGCTCTCTAGCCTCGCCCTGCTGGCGGGCTGTGTGGGGCCGGGCGATCCGCAACGCCCCGTGCCAACGCCTTTGCCCCGGCCAGCCCCGGTGCGCCCCACTCCCGAGCCTGCGGCAACCCCGCCGCCGCCCGCTCCGGTCGAATGGCAGTATCGGCCTGCCGCGCCGGGCGACTGGAGCTATGCCACAGAGGCGAACGGATCGGTCGCGCGCTTCGGCCCTTCCACCGCTAGCCCACAACTGACGCTCCGCTGCGACCGGGCCGGCCGCCGCATCACGCTCGCGCGGGCGGGCGTGGCGCAGGGCAATGCTCTCACCATCCGCACAAGCTATGGCGCGCAAAGCTGGCCCGCCGGAATCGATCCCGCCGCTGGCCTAGTCGCCGCGCGGACTGCGTCCGACACCGCCTGGGATCAGATCGCCTACAGCCGCGGCAAGATCGCGGTGGAGGCGGCGGGCGCGGCACCTCTGATCGTGCCGGCCTGGGCCGAAATCGGTCGCGTGATCGAGGATTGCCGCTGATACGAAA